>CAVVLT010000033.1:0-336645 GCA_963749105.1 Bryobacterales bacterium
CGGCCAAGATCTGAATGGTCAGACTTGGGAACTCGATCTCTGAACATTGAGGGCGCTGCGGTATTTCTCCGGCAAAGTCGCCGGCCGCCATTCGCGGTTCAACCAAATGTGGCGAGTTGAACCTACTGCTAGCAATCGTCCAGGGTCGACCAAACTAATGCGATATCCGAACTCCACCGTTCGCGAGGTGGCTTTGATGATGGATGTATCGACCGTGATCTCCTGGTCATAGCGCGCCGGATAAATGTACCGGCAGTGCGCGTCAATCACCGATAGATACAGGCCTTCGTTCTGCTCCAGATCCTTATATTGGAAACCCAAAGAGCGCACTAATTCGACGCGGCCCACTTCCATCCAAACCAAATAGTTCGCGTAATAAACCACGCCCATTTGATCAGTCTCGGCATAACGCACACGCAAGCGGGTCTGATAGCTCATAAGGTCTTTTTGTATTGCACAAAGCCTGAGCGCTCGGCGACGCGGTCCTACAACAACATAGCAGTCGTGTTCGTCTCGTGTGTCAGCCAATAAACGCGCGAGCACTGCGCTTTTTCTGCTTCGACGTAGACATGCTGAATCAACTTGCGACCCAAGCCCAGCCCGCGGCTGCGCTCATCCACGTAAAGATCTTGCAGATAGCAATAATCGCCGATGCTCCAATTCGAACGGTGGAAAATCCAGTGAACCATTCCCACCGGCTTCTCATCTTGGAACGCCAAAGCGCCAAAGGTCGGTTCCGCGGGATCAAGCATTCGCCGGAAACTCTCGCCCGTCACTTCATCGGGAAGTAGAGCCTTGTAAAAAGTCTGGTAACTCTTCCACAACGGAAGCCAAGCCTCAAAGTCCGTGGCCCGAAGCGGCCATATCGAATCAGCAGCCATAAAGAATCGACTATACCCGGCCATCTGCCCGGCGCTTGTTAGCATTTGAATGATGCTCGTCAAAGTACTGTTTTTCGGCGTTCTGAAAGACTTGGTGGGTAAAGCCGAGGAGTCGCTCGATCTGCCGCCGGGTACTACCCTGGGTGGCCTGTTTGCACGTTATTCTCAACGCTACGAAACCCTGAATGCCAGGCGTCCGTCGATTCTATTTGCAAGGAATCAGGAATTCGCTACGGCCGATACAGTGCTCAGCGATAACGACGAGGTCGCGTTTCTTCCTCCGGTCAGCGGTGGGTCCAGTGGTGATGGGCATATTTTCGAAATCGTACGCGAGAGCATCGATTCCCGTGAGCTTGTGGGGAGGTTGCAGCGGCCGGAAGATGGTGCAGTCGTAGTGTTTGAGGGCGTAGTAAGGAACAACACCAAAGGGCGCTCGACCACCCACTTGGAGTACGAATGCTACGAAGGAATGGCTAAAGAGCAGATGGCGCGCATCGGCCGCGAGATTGCGGGGCAGTTTGCCATCGGCCGCATCGGCATGATTCACCGGCTGGGTCGTTTAGACATTGGCGAGGCAAGTGTGGTGATCGTCGCAACGGCGCCGCACCGTGGACCTGCGTTCGAAGCGGCGCTGGAAGGCATCAACCGTCTCAAACGCGAAGTGCCAATCTGGAAGAAAGAGTTCTTTGCCGATGGGGCGGTATGGGTAGATGGGGAGTGGGATGACCGGCTGCTGGCGGGTTCGTCCAAACATGGGAATTAGTCAACGTCTGCACTGGGTCGTTCTGCTGAGCCTTGGCGCCGCACTCCCATTGACGGCGCAGTTTAAACCTGTCAATCCTCCTTTACCCTCTGTCCAGGCGGAAGGTCCGATTTTCTCGGCCAAAGTAAATTTGGCGCGCTTGCTGGTTTCGGTGCGCGACAAGCAAGGCTCGATTATCACGAACTTGAACAAAGAAGATTTTCACATTGTGGATAGCGGCGTCGAGCAGCAAATCGCTGTCTTTGAGCGCAATACCTCGATGCCGCTTTCGGTCGCGATTCTCATGGACACCAGCGCGAGCACTAAGGTGGATCTGCATTATGAAACCGGTTCGGTATTGCGCTTCATATCTGCGCTTCTTGATGCTGGCAATCCCGACGACACATTCGCACTCTTTACGTTTAACTGGCACACTGATCTGCAGGTGGATTATTCGCGCAACAAGGGACGCGCAGCAAAAGCTTTGAACGGCGCGCAGGGCGAGGGGGGTACGTCTCTTTATGACGCCATCTATCTTGCCGGCGACACACTGCAAAGCCGGGAAGGGCGCCACGTGATTGTGGTTGTGACGGATGGCGGCGACACTACGAGTTATAAGAAATATGGCGACGCACTGCGCGCGGCACAGGTGGCCGATGCGGTGATGTATCCGATTGTCGTGGTGCCCATTGCTGGAGATGCGGGCCGCAATCTGGGTGGCGAGCATGCACTGGCGACTCTGGCCGCTTCGACCGGCGGAAGAATTTTTAACCCGTCCGGTTTCGACGAACTTGACCAAGCCTTCGCCGATATCATCCGCGAGTTGCGAACGCAGTATCTGATTGGTTTTTATCCGAAGGATGTGAAAGAAGAACCGCGGCGATTTCATCCGGTGTCTGTCACGGTGCGGCCTCCAGGGATGCGAACCGTCGCGCGGAGCGGCTATTACGAACCGTAATAGGGACGGAGGGGACGGAGGGGACGGAGGGGACGGAGAGCTATGGAACCTCGCTTGACGAGGAGTCGCCATAGCCCTCCGTCCCCTCCGTCCCCTTCCCCTCCATCCCTGGATGTAGACAGCCTACAGCTTTGGGTGTAGACTGTCTACATGCCATCTAAGGTCGGCTATCAGAACCGCATCGAACTTCTGCAAGGCACCCTCGATTTGCTGATCCTCCAAACTCTGCAATGGGGTTCACAACATGGGTTTGCAATCAGTAACGCTATTCGCGCCAACTCCCAAGATCTGCTGCAAGTTGAAACCGGCTCGCTCTACCCTGCCCTGCACCGCCTGGAAAAACAACGATGGGTGACATCGGAATGGCGGCAAACTGAGGCCAATCAGCGCGCAAAGTTCTACACGCTTACTGCGGCTGGCAAAAAACGCCTGCTGGCGGAACGTGACCGCTGGTCGCAAATGGTTACGGCTATCGCGGGCGTGCTGAACGCTGTTGGCAACGAAGGATGATGCCATGTTTTTCGATCGTAAACGCAAAGAACAGGACCTGGAAGAAGAAATCGCCAGCCATCTGCGCATGGCCGAACGCGAATCGGGCAAAGACAGCGCGCGTCGTGAGTTCGGCAACGTGGGCCTCGTAAAAGAAGTCACGCGCGAGATGTGGGGTTGGGCATCCTGGGAACGCTTGTGGCACGACGTCCGCTATTCGCTGCGCGTTCTGCGAAAGAATCCTGGCTACACGCTGACAGCGGTCCTCTCGCTTGCCCTCGGCATCGGCGCGAACACTGCCATCTTCAGCTTGATCGACAGCATCATGCTGCAATCACTGCCGGTAAAAAACCCGCAAGAACTGGTCTCGCTCGGCGATCCTACCGCCGTTCAGTCTCTCTCACAGGGCTCCGGGGGTAACGTCGACATCTTTTCCTATCCGTTCTACCTCCGCTTCCGCGATGAGAACGGCGTGTTTTCAGGTCTATACGCTTCCGGCCGTTGCAGCAAGATCGATCTGCGAAATGAAGCGGAGCATCCCCATGGCCGCTTCGTGAGTAATAATTATTTCGCGGTTCTCGGCGTCAATCCAGCCGTCGGTCGTGCGTTCCTCCCGGACGATCGTGAAACGGTTATCGTCAGTGATGGTTTCCGGCAGCGCCATTTTGATAAAGCGGCGGATGTGATTGGCCGCAAGCTAAACATCAACCAGCGCGATTTCACGATCATCGGTGTGGCGCCTCCAGATTTTAATGGCGACATTGTAGGTTATGAAACCGATCTCTGGTTTCCGATCGAAGTACAGCCCGAGGTCAATCCTGGCCACGATTTTCGTAACGATGCCAGCGCGTTCTGGCTTCAGTTGATGGGACGACTCAAACCCGGCGTGTCGTTGGCGCAAGTCTCAACCGTCGCCAACACAGTAGGCATCGCCGTCATCAAAGAACAAGCGGCCCGCGTTTCGCTCCCCGAAGAAGTTAAACGAATTGGCTTGAAAAGAATCGCAGTGCAATCCGGGGCAGCGGGCTTCTCCAGAATTCGCCACAGCTTTGGGCCGATGCTAAAAATCCTGCTGGCGTTGGTGTCGCTGGTGCTGTTGATCTGTTGCGCGAACGTCGCTAACCTGCAGATGGCGCGGGCGATCAGCCGTGGCCGAGAAATGGGTTTGCGCTTAGCAATCGGCGCAGGCCGTGGGCGTCTTGTTCGTCAACTCCTAACGGAGAGTTTAGTGCTGGCTGCGGCTGGCGGTTTGGCGGCGCTGTTCGTCGGCTACTGGATGAGCCGTCTTCTTCTGCAAATCAGCGCACGTGGTCATCGCTTGCCGCTTGAACCGCATCTCAGCGGAACGGCACTCGTGTTTACGGCAGCTATCTCCGTTGTCGCGATCCTGCTTTTCGGACTGGCGCCGGCTTTCCTCGCTACCAAGGGCGACGTCGCGGCACACTTGAAAGAAACGAAGACCGGAAGATCGAAAGGCAGTGCTCAGCGTTTTGAAAAAGGGCTCGTCGCGCTGCAAATCGTGCTATCCCTTGTGTTGCTGTACGGCTCTGGTCTGTTCATCCGAACGCTACAGAACCTGGAGCAGAGCGACGTTGGTTACCGCAGGGAAAATTTACTCATCGCGCAGTTTGACCCGTGGGCTTCGGGCTACAAGGACGCGCAAATCATTCCACTCGCAAACAACCTCGCGAGTGCTTTAAAAAATATTCCGGGAGTAACGGCCGTGAGTTTCTCCGAGAACGGCCTATTCAGCGGAACGGAGTCGGCATCTAACAACTCAATCGAAGGCTTCACCGCTTCTTCGCCCGAAGAGAACCAAAATCGTTCGGACCGAGTCGGACCGCAATATTTCTCGACAATTGGCGTACCGATACTCGCAGGCAGGGAGATCGGTCCACAAGACAATGCCAATAGCGCCCATGTGGTGGTTATAAACGAAGCCATGGCGCGTTACTATTTTAAAAATCGCGAAGCCATTGGACGTCACATCAGTAGCGCCGATGGGAAAAACCCTATGACGATCATAGGAATCGTCGGAATGGCAAAAAGCCGCGACCTGCGTGAACCGGCAGCGCGCCGATTATATACGCCCTACCTGCAGAGCGGTTCGGACGACGAACTCGGTGGACTGCGCTTTGAAATACGGACTCCCGCCAATCCAGCAACGATCCAAACCGCAGTCCGGCAAGCCGCTCAGAAAGTGGACCGCTCGCTGCTTGACCCGTCGCTGGATTGGGTTCAAACACTGATCGAAGGCGACCTCGAACAAGAACGCCTCATCGCCAAACTATCGAGCTTCTTCAGCTTGCTTGCACTGGTTCTTGCGAGCATTGGTCTGTATGGCGTGATGTCGTATTTAACTGCAAGACGCACCGCCGAAGTGGGAGTTCGCATGGCGCTCGGCGCTACCCGCAGCAGCATTGTAGGGCTGGTATTTCGTGAAGCCTTTGCCATTGCCGCTGTCGGACTTACCGTCGGTGGTGTATGTGCCTTTGCCGTCGGCAAACTCACGGCGAGCAGCCTGTACGGAGTCGCTGCCTTCGATCCACTCACCGTCACGGTCGCAGCGGCCCTCATTTGCGCTGCGGCGTTCCTGGCCGCTTGGTTTCCGGCTCAGCGGGCCTCGCGAGTCGATCCCGTGGTTGCGTTGCGCTCCGAATAGCTCCACAGTTCCGAAACCAACAGACCTCCCGTCGCTACGTGCCTGCTGGCAATTCGGAACCCATTCAGAGTGAGCAACGGCGAATAATCCGGCAATCTCGTAACCTCCAGCCCGGTGATTGCCCAAAAGAAAAAGTACATGACTCGAATGAGTGCCCGCGCCGCAAGTCTCCGAAAACCGTTATCTGGCAGTCTGAATTCGGAGACCAACCAGCGGGCATCGGGAACGCAACAATTAGAAACGCGCGCCATCAAATCTCCCAATTCCTCCTCCGTAAAGCAATCCAGGAAGAAATGCGTCACCACTAAGTCGTACTTCCCTTCCAACTCGATGGTCCGTGCATCTCCCAATCGAAATCGGACCTTGTAATGCGCAACGCGTGCCGCCGCCAACTCCAACATGCGCTTACTGAGATCTACGGATTCCACCAGCGCTGCTGGATTTCGCGTCACATACTCCGCTGTAAAGCGCCCATCGCCATCCCCCAGAATCAATATGCTGCGCGCGTCGCCCACTAACTCAAGATATTCCACGCGCCGTCGTTGCAGCGCACGGCCAAAAGCCAGATATTCAAGAAACTGATACCAGCGAGCAATCCGGTCGCAATTCATCAACAACAAATATGCGCAGGACGGTCGCGGTGTCAAGCGCACTGCCGGGAGAGCTGGTGCGTTTGTTTCTCTTTGACGGCCCGCAGCGGCGCCCTTTGCTTCTATAAGTAATCTGTCATGTGTTGAACTGAAAGCATATGCCAAATTATCTGGACGCCGCGATTGAGATCGCGCGCGAGGCCGGTCAGGTGCTGATGGCGCATCGTGGCGTGGCTTTCGAGCTTAAAGGCGAGCACGATTTAGTAACTGCCGCCGATCGGGCGAGCGAGCGACTCGTCATTAAACGCCTGCAAGAGCGTTTCCCCGATCACGGTATCTTCGCCGAAGAGGGCGGCCGCGCCTCGCTACAAGCTCCCTTGCGCTGGTACATCGATCCGCTCGACGGGACCACCAACTACGCACACGGTTATCCGCAATGGAACATCACTCTCGCTCTGGCAAAAAATGAGGAAGTGATCGCCGGGGTGGTTTACGATCCGCTCAATCGCGAGTTATTCGCCGCTGAACGCGGCGCGGGGGCGCGCCTCAATGGGGCTCCTATGCATGTCAGCAAAGCGCTCGATCTGAATGAATCGCTGGTCTCCACCGGGTTTCCCAGCCGCCGACGGCATCAAAATGTTAATATTCATTTCTATTATCAACTCGCCATGGTAAGTCACGGCGTACGGCGCAGCGGATCGGCAGCCATCGATTTGGCTTACACTGCTTGTGGGCGCATTGAAGCCTTTTGGGAGTTCGGTCTGAACCCCTGGGATATGGCGGCAGGCACACTGTTGGTGGAAGAAGCGGGCGGCAAGGTGTCAGGCATGCGCAATGAAACGCTTGATCTGCATGGCAAATATTTATTGGCGGATAACGGCTTGATCCACGCGGAGATCGTTGAATTGTTCGCGGAGATTTTCAAAGGTGAATACCGGCACGAAATGCCAGGTCTACCCGCCGCCGAATGGGAGGTTCAGCATGGCTGAAACACCGCCAGTTCCGTTAACAATGGAGGGTTCCTATGTCCTCCACCAGATCTTTCGCTTCGCGCGCTCGGAATGGCGTCAGCAGGAAGTGTTCCATTGCGATCGCATTGTGCTGCGCGCCTCGGAGGCACTCGCCGCCATGGAAGCCGGCACCAAAGGCGGCAATCCAAAGCCTACCGCGATCTACTCCATGATCGGCCACAAAGGCGATCTCATGTTCGTGCATTTCCGCGATTCGCTCGACGATCTGCATCGCGCCGAACTAGCCGTCGAACAAATGGAGCTGACCGATTTCCTCGAGCCTACGCACTCCTATCTGTCAGTGGTCGAGTTGGGGCTGTATGAATCGACTGCCAAAACATACGCCGCCTTGACCGAAAAGGGCATTGTACCCTTCACGCCCGAATGGGACGCCGGCATTGCCGAAGTGCTGGCGCGTCAATCGAGCGCCATGGCTCCGCGCCTGCATCCCGAAATTCCCCACTCCAAATACATCTGCTTTTATCCGATGGACCGCCAGCGCGGCGAATCCAAAAACTGGTACCAGTTGCCAATGGCCGAACGTCAGCGTATGATGCATGAACACGGTCTGATTGGTCGCCGTTATGCAGATTCCGTGAAGCAGATTATTTCCGGCTCCATCGGCTTCGATGACTGGGAATGGGCTGTTGATTTGTTTGCTGATGATCCGTTAGTCTTTAAGAAGCTCATCTACGAGATGCGCTTTGACGAAGTTAGCGCGGTTTACGCTCTTTTTGGTTCTTTCTACGTTGGATTACGCGTCCACGCCAAGGATTTGCGGCAGGTTTTGAACGGTGAACTGCCGTGAAAATGTGCCTCTTTACCCGCACTGGAAATGCGCGGACTATCCCGCTCGTTAATACTTTGAAATTGTTGAGAATGGTACGCTTATTATTCGTAAATGCGTACTGTCGACTTAATTCACCGTAAGCGAGATGGCCAAGAACTGGCCGCCGATGAGATCCAGTTTCTCATAGATGGATACACTCGCAACGACATCCCTGACTACCAGATGTCCGCTTTCTTGATGGCTGTTTACTTTTCCGGAATGTCAGACCGGGAAGTTAGCGCGATGACCGATTCGATGGTGAATTCCGGCGCCAAAGTCGATCTTTCTGCCATTCCCGGGGTAAAAGTTGACAAACATTCCACTGGCGGAGTAGGCGACAAGACGAGCCTTATCGCCGCGCCCCTCGCCGCTGCTGCCGGTGTGGTGGTGCCCATGATTTCTGGCCGGGCGCTCGGTCATACGGGCGGTACTCTCGACAAGCTGGAATCGATTCCCGGATTTCGCACCGACCTTACCATCGAAGAATTCAAGACGCAACTGGCGCAACACCAGTTAGCGTTCATTGGCCAAACGGCCGAAATCGCCCCAGCCGACGGCAAGCTGTACTCGTTGCGCGATTCCACTGCCACGGTCGAATCGATTCCGCTCATCGCCACTTCGATCATGTCGAAGAAGCTCGCCGTGGGCTTGGACGCTTTGGTATTGGACGTCAAAGTCGGTTCTGGCGCGTTCATGAAGAAACAAGTCGAAGCGCGCCGACTCGCACAAATGATGGTGGGCATCGGACGCCGGCTCGACAAGCGCGTACAAGCTTTGATTACCGATATGAGCCAGCCGCTCGGTTACGCCGTTGGCAATGCGCTCGAAATCATGGAAGTGTCGCAGACGCTTCAGAACGCCGGCCCGGCCGACTTGACACGCATCTCGCTCGAACTCGCCGCGCGCATGATTTTCCTCGGCAAGATTACGAAGACGCTGGACGAGGCTCGCGAAATGGCGCAATCCAGGTTGCTCGATGGTTCCGGCTATCGCAAGTTCAAAGAAGTTATCGCGGCGCAAGGCGGCAACCCCAAGGTTCTCGATAATTTTGAACTGCTTCCCAACGCTACCGGAGCGCAGGAAATTACTACGCAACGCGCCGGTTATGTGAGCGCTATCGACGCAGAATTCATCGGCCAAGCTTCTTCGCTGATCGGCGCCGGGCGAAACACGAAAGAAGATTCAATCGACCCCGCTGTCGGCGTAATTCTCGAAGTCAAAGTCGGCCAGAAGATCGATGCGGGCGGTATTCTCTGCCGTATCTACCACACTAATGACGAACATCTTTCCGAGGCATCTGAATTGCTGGAAGACGCCTTCAAAATTGCCAACCAAGCGGTTGAGGAACGCGATTTGATTCTCGAAGTAGTGAGTTAATCAGGAAACGATGGCGAAATTCAGTGGTCTCATAGGCCTGATCGCAATCGTTTTATCCGCTTATCTCTTTTCCACCAACCGGTCCGCCATTCAGCGGCGAGTGATTTTCTGGGGTTTGGTGCTCCAATTATCCTTCGCCTTCATCGTTCTGAAAACGCCGTTCGGAATCGTATTTCAGGTTTTCAGCCAATTTGTAAACGCGCTGTTGAACTGCTCGCAAGCGGGCGCTTCGTTCGTGTTTGGCGACAAACTTGGCTTACCCAACGGCGGATTCGGCACGCTCATCGCGTTCCAGGTTTTGCCGATTGTCATTTTTATCTGTTCGCTATTCGCCATTCTGTATTACTTCGGAATAATGCAGATCTGCGTAAAAGGTATGGCGATCGTGATGCAGCGATTCATGGGAACGAGCGGCGCAGAATCGACTTGCGTGGCCGCCAGCATTGTCATGGGGCAGACCGAAGCACCTGTCACCGTTCGACCTTTTTTGGAAAGCATGACGGAATCGGAACTGTTCACGATCATGACCAGTGGCATGGCGCACGTTTCTGGAGCCGTTATGGGCGCTTATGTGGCCATCGCTCACGTCTCTATTACCCACCTGCTCACCGCCGTGATCATGACCGCACCCGCCACCATCATGCTCGCCAAAATGTTTGTGCCTGAGACCGGCGAACCCTTAACGCTTGGCGACGTCAAAGTGGAGGTTGAGAAACCGGGCGTCAATTTGATTGATGCGGCAGCGCGCGGCGCGGGCGACGGACTTCAACTGGCGCTGAACATCGCGGGAATGCTTATCGCTTTCTTGTCGCTCATCGCATTGGTTAACGCGGGACTGGGTTGGGTTCATGGGCACGTTGCCTTTATTCCTGAAAGCCTGCAAAGAATTCTCGCGCTGCTGTTCGCGCCTATCGCCTGGTGTTTAGGCGTGAGCTGGAACGATTGCGCGACGGTGGGCAATTTGCTGGGCACGCGCATGGTTCTCAACGAATTCGTCGCCTTCGTAGATCTGGGAACGGTCCGAACTACGCTTCAGAACCGCTCCTTCGTCATCGCCACATTTGCACTCTGCGGCTTTGCTAATCTGAGTTCGATTGCGATTCAAATTGGTGGCATCGGGGCGCTCGCTCCGAGCCGAAAATCTGACCTGGCTCGCTTAGGCTTGAAAGCCATGATCGTCGGCACGCTCGCAAATTTCATGTCGGCTTGCATCGCTGGCATACTGCTTTAAGAGGTTCGCATGGATTGTAAGGCAGCTCTGGCCGTAATCGCAATCGTTGTTCCGCTGCTGGCACAGGAACCCGTTGCCATTAGCCGCAGCCAAGTGATCTCGCAGCTGGAAAGCTCCGCGTTCTGGTATCAGCACCTGATGGCTCTCGACGAAGGCTCGGCGACCGCGGAAAATCTGCTGCCTCGTGACAACGCTCGCGAATTTGCCAAACGCGCCATGCAGTCATCGTTCGCCTTTGCTCGCGCGCAAGCCGCCGTTCTCAGCAATACAGCTGAAGCATCGGCTGATCCTAATAATCCGGCGATCTCAACGCTGCAACAGTCGCTCAATAAGGCGTCAACTCGGGTCTCTCATTTAGAGGAGCGGCTCCAGGGGCTCGATTCACGTATTGAGCGCGCGAACGGCCCGCAACGTGAGGCTCTTGTCGACGAGCGCGCTGCGATTGCCGCAGATCTTGCACTGGCAAAACAAGTGGAGACGGCGGTCAAAACGATGACCTCCTTTACCGCGCCGAGGACCGGCGGCAAGAAGGGCCTGCTCGATGAGATTGCCAAGTGGGAAGCGCTGAATCCCGTGAGCGACGTGGCGACTGAAAAGGACAAAGCGCCCACCGTGCGCGCCCCCAGGGAATCAACGGTCTTTCACCCCGAAAGTGCCGGTATAGTCGTATTGGCGGCAAGGGCGATTAACCTCAACGGCGTCCGCAGTCGGATTGATGCCGTGCGCGGAGAGACAGAAAACTTACTCGACAAAGTCAACACGCTGCGCGGTCCACTGCGCGGAGCCGTACGCGCCATTGTTGCCGAAAGCGATACCATTTCCGCTAGCGAAGACAACGCCGCACAACCTTCCGAGTGGCTCAACACGAGCAAGCAAATCTCCGGATTAAGCGTTCGTTTCAAGCAACTAGCTTCGGTGGCCATTCCACTGGGCGAAACCGCCATGTCGTTGCAGTCGGTACACGGCGCGCTAGACGAATGGCACAAACAACTCGATAGCTCCTATAACTCGACCGTTCGCTATCTCGCGATTCGACTCGCTATTCTTCTCGGAGGCGTCCTCTTTATTCTTTTGGCCTCCGCTATATGGCAGCGCGCTATTTTCCGCTATGTCACTGAGCCGCGGCGTCGCCGCCAATTGCTACTCATTCAGAGAGTGGTCGTCGGTGTAGCGCTGGCCATCCTTCTAACGCTGGGATTTTTGTCGAGTCTCGGGTCGGTTGCCACGCTTCTCGGCTTCGTCACGGCTGGACTCGCCCTGGCGCTGCAAAACGTCATACTCTCGGCAGTCGCTTACTTCTTTCTCATTGGCCGCTATGGCTTGCGCGTTGGCGATCGCGTGACGGTGCAAGGCGTCACCGGCGAAGTGATTGAGGTCGGCCTCATTCGCTTGTTCCTGATGGAGTTAGTCGGGACGGGAACGGATTTGCATCCTACCGGCCGCCTCGCCGTATTCGCGAATTCCGTCATTTTCCAGCCAGCGGCGCTGATGAAGCAAGCACCGGGCATGGACTATGCCTGGCACGCCGTAACCATGACAGTCGAGGACCGCAAAGACTATCAACAAACGCGCACTCGATTAACCAAGGCCGTTTCAGCCGTCTATGAGGAATACCGCGTGGCCATCGATCAACAACACAAAGCCTTTGAGCAGACCACTCATGTGGCGGCCACTCCGCCTTCTCCCACAAGCTACGCCCAGTTGAGTGAAAATGGACTCGAACTCACTATCCGCTATCCCGTTTCTCTCAACGAACATCCCGGCCATATCGACGAACGTATGATGGATTGTCTCATTGCAGAAGCGGACATAGAACCGAAACTGAAATTCGCTGCGGGCGGTTCTCCTAAGATTTCGCAGGTTGTCTAGCGGCTGAAATTTCAATCCAGCAAAAGCCTAAATCGCAAATCTGCCGTTTTCTGTAACACCGAAAGGATGCTCGTCAGGTTTGCCGCCGAAGAAAGGTGAAGATCACTTCTTAAGCGTGAGGTGCACGTTTCCGCTGGGCTGTACTTCCATAGTTTGAGTATCCACCACGGCTTCGTCCGCCCGAATAGTCACAGAGGTCGTCTCAATAAGAACCTGTCCGCGTAGGGTTGTTAGATGTCCTTCCTTGCTTATGTTGAATGCAGAAAACCGAATCTCGTCAGCCGGCGGCCTGTTAGCTCGGCTCAGGCCGACACTCGCAATACCCAAGAGCAATGCAATCGAAATGGCAAACTTCATGGTTTTTTGTCCCGGCAAGAATTAAGACAGTTCCATTCTAAGCTTCTTTTGTCGTCGAAAAACACAACAGTCGATACAAACGGTTAAGGTAAATCCTTCATAACCCCAATTTTCCTTATCAGCGAAACTAGATTTATGCAAGACGCCGTCAAACTCATCCAAGCCCGCAGCCCGCTTCGCCCCAAAATCGGCCTCGTCCTCGGCAGTGGCCTCGGCGCGTTCGCCAATTCCCTTGAACGCCCCGTCCGAATTCCTTACCGCGAAATTCCCGGACTGCCCACTTCCACGGCCATCGGCCATGCAGGCGAACTTGTCATCGGCTCTCTTGGAACCAACGGCCAAGCCGTCGACCTCGCCGTTATGTCGGGCCGCTTTCATCTCTATGAAGGCTACACACCGCAGCAAGTCGTGGCGGGCATCCGTCTTTTCAAGACCATGGGCATCAATCGCCTCATCCTCACTAACGCTGCTGGTGGAATTGACGTCAGCTACGGCCGCGGGGCGCTCGTTTTGATCAGCGACCATATCAACCTCCAAGGAGTCAACCCACTTACCGGTCCCAACGACAGCGCTCTCGGCCCCCGCTTTCCGGATATGACCGAGGCCTATTCGCTGCGCCTCCGTGCCCTTGCGGCGTCCACCGGCGCCGAGCTTGGCATCAAACTCCGCGAGGGCGTTTACGTCGGTCTCCTCGGCCCTTGCTATGAGACTCCCGCCGAAATTCGCTTTCTCAAAACCATTGGCGCCGATCTCGTCGGCATGTCCACGGTTGCCGAAGCCATCGCTGCGCATCACATGAAGATGGAAGTGCTCGGCATCTCCTGCGTAACTAATTTGGCGGCCGGCTTGAGCGGCGAAAAACTCGATCAAGACGAAGTTCTCGAAATAGGCCGGCAGGTTTCCGGCACATTTTTCAAACTGCTCAGCGCGCTGCTGCCGAGGCTGAACAATCTGTGAGTCCTACCCTCGTACTGTTCGACATCGACGGCACACTCATGCGCGGCGCAGGCGTTCATCACAAAGAAGCGCTGCTTGAGGGCGTTCGTCGCGTCACCGGCCACCAAGCAAGTTTTGAGGGCATCGACACGGCTGGCAAGCTCGACATGGATCTCATCGCTGCGCTTCTCGGGACAATCCCGCACACAGCGGAATTGCTAAAGGAAATCGCCCGCGAAAGCCAACTCGCCTATACGACGAACTGTACTCACGATTTGCGGCCTTTCGTTTTGCGCGGCGCACGGGAGTTGATCGAACAGCTCACCCAGCTTGGCGCAGCGTTGGCGCTGGTCACAGGAAACCTCAGCGCCATTGGCTGGCGCAAAATGGAACTCGCCGGACTGAGACACTTTTTCCACTGCGGAGCCTTCTCCGAAGACGGGTCCACTCGCGCCCAACTTGCGAAGCTGGCGGCCGAGCGCGCACGTCAGCGACACGCGACACCGGATTGCGTCATCTCCTTAATTGGCGATCACCGCAACGACATCGAAGCGGCTAAAGCCAATGGCATTCGTTCCGTCGCCGTCGCCAGCGGCCCGATGCCCGCCCACGAACTGCGAACCTTCGCGCCTGACATTTTCCTGGAATCGCTTGCCGATCTCGATGTAAAACTGTTGTTTTCATAGCCGTTCATGCCATGATGAGCAGATAGCAAACATGCGCGTTCAGGTAGTGGATTCTCATACCGGCGGCGAGCCCACGCGACTGGTCGTTTCCGGCGGACCGGATCTCGGCGGTGGCAGTGTGCGCGACCGTTTGGCGCGCTTTCGCGAATCGCACGACCGCTTCCGTTCTGGCGTCGTCAACGAACCGCGCGGCAACGACGCCATCGTCGGCGCATTTCTTTGTGAACCCGCCGATCCCACTTGCCAAACCGGGGTTATCTATTTCAACAACGTTGGCTTTCTCGGCATGTGCGGCCACGGCACGATCGGCCTAGTCGCCACTCTCGCGCACCTTGGCAAAATTCGGCCCGGCATTCTTAGGATCGAAACGCCGGTTGGTATCGTCAGCGCCGAATCGCACGGCAATGGCTTTGCAACAATCAGAAATATCCCCGCCTATCGTCACGCTAAAGACGTAACGGTAAACGTCGAAGGCTACGGACCAATCACGGGCGACGTCGCTTGGGGCGGCAACTGGTTTTATCTCACCAAGGGCGAGAGCCCTATCGAGCTTTCTCTAAGTAATCTCGAAGACCTCACCAGCCTGACTTGGCGCATTCGTCAAGCGCTCGTGCGGGAAAACGTCACCGGCCAAGACGGCGGCGAAATCGACCATATTGAAGTCTTCTCCAAGCCGCACAACCCCGCGGCCCACAGCCGAAACTTCGTTCTCTGCCCGGGTAAGAGCTATGATCGGTCTCCTTGCGGCACGGGCACCAGCGCCAAGATGGCCTGCCTTTATGCCGATTCCCTTCTCCGTCCTGGCGACACCTGGCGTCAAGAAAGTATCACTGGCAGCCTCTTCGAAGGCCATATCGAATTGCACGGCGACCAAATCATCCCATTCGTGAAGGGCTCAGCCTACGTCACGGCGCAATCGGAACTCTGGTTCGATGACCGCGACGACTTCTGCTGGGGCATACCTAATTCATAAAAAACATGCCAACCCAAAACCAACCTGCCACTACCGACCGCGATTCCGGCTTCATCCGCGAACTGGGCCTCTTCGATTCGGTCATGATCGTCGTCGGCGTCATGATAGGCTCCGGCATATTTATTGTCCCTGCCGATATGGCTCGTAACATCGGCAGTTCAGGCTGGCTTCTGGGTGCATGGCTCCTCACCGCGGTCCTCACAGTAGCAGCCGCCCTTTCCTACGGCGAACTCTCCGCCATGATGCCGCAAGCTGGCGGTATGTACGTCTACTTACGCGAGGCCTTTTCTCCCATCGTCGGCTTCCTCTATGGCTGGACCCTCTTCACCGTCATCCAAACGGGCACGATAGCCGCCGTTGCCGTGGCGTTCGCTCGCTATACCGGCGTCCTCGTCCCCGGCATTGCCGAAAATCGCTACCTCATTCCGCCCATTCATCTTTCCAGCGGTTATGCCATCTCACTGTCCACCGGGCAACTCGTCGCCATTCTTGTCATCGCTCTTCTCACCTGGACCAACAGCCTCGGCGTCCGCTACGGCAAAATTCTGCAAAATCTTTTTACGTCCGCCAAAATCGCTTCACTGGCGGGTCTGATCCTACTCGGCCTTATCTTCGCGAATCACAACGCACTCGCCGCTAACTTTGGCAATCTCTGGACCCCGCACGATGTATCTCCTATCACTGCCACTCTCAACGCGATGACAAGCTTCGGTCTGTTCGCGGCCATCTGCGTTTCACAATCTGGCTCGCTCTTCGCAGCCGATTCCTGGCATGATATTACCTTTGCCGCCGGCGAAGTGAAAGACCCGCACACTACCATGCCGCGCGCCCTCGCTCTCGGCACCATCTGCGTTACAGGCTTGTTCTTCTTGGCGAACGTCGCTTATCTATGCGTCCTTCCGCTTACCGCAATCCAGCACGCACCGTCCGATCGTGTCGCCACCGCGATGCTGCAGGTGATCTTCCCTGGATTCGGCGCGGCGATTATGGCGCTGGCTATCATGGTATCGACCTTCGGCTGTATCAACGGCCTGGTCCTCGCCGGTCCTCGTGTCAGTTACTCGATGGCGCAAGACGGCATGTTCCCTAAAGTGGCAGGAATCTTGAACAAAGCCCACGTGCCCGCATGGTCTTTATGGATCCAAGGCGTCTGGTCTGCGGTCTTAGTGCTGCCGCGCACAGTCCAGCCAGACGGCACCTACGGCAACCTTTACAGCAATCTTCTCGATTGGGTCATCTCGGCGGCACTGCTTTTCTATGTGTTGGCTATCGCTGGCGTCATTCGCCTCCGAATCACGCGTCCAGACGCGCCACGGCCCTTCAAAACGCCCGGCTATCCAATCGTCCCGCTGCTCTACATCGTCAGCGGCATTGCCATTCTCTACTGCCTCTTCGCCTATCGCGCATCGACCACCTGGCCCGGCCTTGTCATCGTCCTCTGTGGCTTGCCAATCTACTATCTAATGAAATCTTCCGCGAAGGGGACTGCCTGAAGTGAGCACTGTAGGCTCTCCCTTTCGGAAGAAGGAATTTCGGAACGAACCCAATCCTAGATCCTTGAACTTAGATCGACTTCGCAAACCCTTCCAACTGCGCCACTTCGTTCACCGTCAGTCTGAAATTCATCGCCCCCGACGTCCCATGCACCTGATCCGCCTTCCTTAGCCCCACAATCGCCGCCGTCACCGCAGGATTATTCAAAACCCAAGCCAGCGCTACTTCCCCCGGCTCTTTGTCGTGCGCGACACCAATCCTGCGCAACAAATCCACCAACTGCAAATTCTTAGTGAGCTTCGGTTCCTGAAAATCGGCGTCTCTGCTTCTCCAGTCACCCTCCGGCAGCTTCAGAGCCCGTTCCCGAGTCATCTTCCCGGTCAACAAACCTGCCCGCATTGGCGAATAACAAAGCACCCCGATCCCATTTGCCTTGGCGAACGGCAAAATCTCCGCGTCACTCTTGCGCGCTAACAGCGAGTAGGGTGGCTGAACAGACGTGATCGGCGCAATCTTCATCGCCCTTTTCATCTGCTCCACATTGAAATTCGATACGCCAATCCAGCGCACCTTCCCTTCCTCTTTGAGCTTGGCCATTTCCGTCCAGCCTTCTTCAAGATCCGCATCCGGCTCCGGCCAGTGAATCTGATAAAGGTCGATTACATCTACGCCCAAACGCCGCAAGCTGTTCTCACACTCTTTGCGAATCGCTTCGGCTTTCAGACACGGGTAAATCTGCCGGTTCTCATCCCAATTCCGTTCGCACTTCGTAAAGATAAGCGGCTTCTTGCTCAGCCCCTTCACCGCCTCGCCTACTACTTCTTCCGAATGCCCCAAGCCATAAACCGCAGCTGTATCAACCCAATTAAATCCAGCGTTAATCGCCGCGCGAATCGCCCCGACCGAATCGCTATCGTCCTGATCTCCCCAGGAAAACTTCCAACCCGCCCCTCCCATCGCCCACGCACCAATCCCCAACGGGGTAATATGCAAATCGCTGTTTCCCAGTTTCTTTAATTCTGCCATTTGGATCTTAGTAACTTCCTGTAGTTATTGAGTTTCCGCCAAAACCGGACGGACGCACCGCGCTCTACCTTAATTCACCTTACACGCTGTTTTTTTGGCGAGCCCTACGCGACCTATCACGTGCCAAGGGTTTCGGCACTACGTTAGCAAATCCCCTTCGAAATCCACCAAACGCCAAACACCTTAAGCCGCCAAGAGCAATTTCAACAATTCCTTTTTCCGCGTAATCTCAGATCATGCAAGACGGAACGCCGACAACAAAAGCGACCGCAGCAACCACCCCCACGGAGACCAATACTATGAAATTTATTCTTTCTTTTCTGATTGCGACAACCATCCTTTCCGCCGACACCTGCTTCAAGCTGAGCCTGGGCAACGCAGCCCTCACACCAAACATTCTTTGCAATCCGGTAAGCATTGTAACTCCGCCCGCTCCGGTTCAATGCGCTCCTCCCACACTGACGCTTCCCACCACCTCCGTCATTAAATGCGATTTGCCAACGATCACCCCCACGCCAGCCCCGATCGTCTCGAAGTGCACACCCGTACCAATCGTCTGCCCGACCCCGGTAACGCCCGTCATCGAAGGCACCAAGGTTCCAACATCTCCCACGCAATGCAAACCGACCCCCAGCAGCGCTACGCCAGAACCCTCTTCTTACGCGCTTCTCGGTGCCGGTCTCATGACCGCCGGTCTAGCCCGCAAGTTCCGCAAGAACTAAACTCTCCCCGCTGAACACAAACCGAGTTTCCGTGGAGCCGGAACGGTCCGCAAGGATCGTCCCCCGGCTCCATCACTTTTGGGTGACATTCAAAGCCGGTCTCTCCCGACCCTTGGCATGCAGCTGCACGTCGTAGCTCGCACCGCTTCCGCAGCGCGGCAACTCACTCCCTCTGTAGAAACTCAGGCCGTACTCCCACTCCCTGTTAATTCCCGCATCGCAAATCGTCAAGTTCCTCCGTTGTACCTCTCGCCACAGACCCCTCGCCGACACTCGCTCGTCCAACACCCGATAAGCCGTCGCTTTCAGCAGAATCCCACCAGCCACCACACACAGCACCAACAAGACGCCCAGCCACGAACGCCGTCCCAGCCAAACGGCCGCCAGCGGAGCTGCTATATAAAACAGTTCAGCCGGATCTAAGTGACCTAAATGAACCGCCGTGATCTTGCCGGCAGCGAGTGCCTCAGGCAACGCTTTCGCTATCAGTGGAATCAGCGCGATCAACAGCGCAGGAGCAATCAGCCATTTTCTGCCGATTTCTGCAAACCTCCGACCCTCGAACTCAGCTCCTAACAAAATGAACAAGGCGGGCAGCAACGGGAGTAGATAGCCAGGGAGTTTGTTGAGTGACGCACTAAAAAATACCAACCCAAATACCACCGTTGCCAACAACAGCCTTCGCCGCTGATCCCAAGCCGCTTGCCGGCGCACGAATAAACAAAGCAAAGGAGTCCAGGGAAAAACAGCCGCTAACAGAACCGGCGCATAGTAATACCAAGGCTGCACATGTTGCAACGAGTTCGAGTAGAACCGCTCGAAATGGTGTTTGAAAAAGAATTCATTGATGAACGGCATGCCTTGTCGCAAATAGATCGCGACGTACCAGGGCGCAGCCACCAGCAGAAATGCCGCCGCACCCCAACCCCACACGCGCCACCAGCGCCGCAAAAACCAAGCCAGCGGCAGCGTCAGTACCAGCGGCACCAACCCTTTCGCCAGCACCGCTAATCCCAAACAGGCGCCCACTCCGGCGAACCGCCAAAATATCTGCCGCCTCTCGGCCTCTTCGCGCAGCAACGGCAAAGCTAACAGCAACGCCAGCGAGAAGAACACGGCCATCGGCAAATCTGTTAAACCAAAATTGCTGTACGCCACCCAACCCGCACTCGTCGCCAGCAAGCCCATCGAAACGGCTGCGGACGATTCGCCAAACTCGCGCGCCACCAACCACCAAGCCAACAGCAGAAACGCCAGGCTCAACAAAGTCACCGGCAAGCGCGCCGCAGTCTCCGACTGGTCGCCGATCGCAAAGAAAGCAGCGCTCATCCAGTACAACAACGGAGGCTTCTCAAACCACGGCGAACCCCACAAATAGGGCGTTACCAGATCGCCCGTGCGCGCCATCGTCTGACTGATCGCCGCATAGCGCGGCTCATCGGTACTCAGCATCCCGACCCCGTTCAAGTTGTAAAGGTAGAACGCGGCAATTGCGATCGCCGATGTGACTAAGGCAAATAGCGGCGGGAGGAAGACAAAAACCAGTATAGGAGTACGTAGCCGCCGTTTCGGAACCACGACGGAAAGAGAATCGACTTCCCGCTAAACATGTAAACTTGGATCTGGGAACATGCTGAAATTTCGTCTCGCCCGCCTCGCGCTGTTGCTCGCCATCGTGGTTGTCTTGCCGGCCGCAGAACCCAGTTTGCCCAAGATTGACCGCGCGAAATGGGAGTCATTCCTACGCTACGCCGAGGGGTACGTCCCCGCTGTGAAGTTTGTGATCGACGATCCTAAGCCCAGTTCCTTCCCCGGCTTCTATGAAGTCACCGTTCATTTATCGAGTGGGGAAAACAAACTCGACCGCCACTACTACGTCACCGCCGACGGTCAGAGCATTGCCACCGGCACACTGTGGAACCTCAATCAAGGTCCCTTTGCCGAAAACCTAAAGCTCCTGCCAACTGAGGGCGATTCCTTCGGACCCGCCAACGCCCCCGTCAACATTGTTGTCTTCAGCGATTTCGAGTGCCCTTTCTGTAGCCAGCTCGCCAAAACCATGCGCGAGGACCTGCAGAAGAAGTATGGCGACAAAGTCCACGTTTTATTCAAAGACTTTCCTTTACCCATTCATCCCTGGGCTCGCGCCGCTGCCGAGAGCGCTCACTGCCTCGCCGACCAAAAACCCGCCGCCTTCTGGACGTTTCATGATTGGATTTTCGACCATCAAAAAGACGTCACCGCCGCCAACCTCCGCGAAAAGACGATGGATATCGCCAAACAACAGTCCCTTGACGAAAGCAAAGTCGCTGCTTGCCTCGACACCCACGCCCCCGCCGCCCGGATTGACAAAAACATTCAACTCGGCCACCTTCTTCAGGTCGGCCAAACACCCACCTTCTTTGTCAATGGCCGGCCCGAAACAGGGGCGCTGGCTTGGGACAGGCTCTCCGCCCTGATCGATTTTGAGTTGAACCGCCCCAAGGAATTTGCGACCCCTGAAAAATGTTGCGAAGTGGATATACCCAAAGTCGGGGGTAAATAAGGGGACGGAATTTTCTTACGCACTTACAACATGGCGCAAACCCTAGCATTTAAGCCATACTTGCCGATAGAGTGTTTGTAGCCAGTCGCGAGCAAAACTAATGAACAACTCCGCCAAAGCGTTCCGCCTTCCACCCCTGATCCTCCATCCTTTCTCTAGTCCCGAAGACACGTCCGTTTTGATGGAAAGTTCACGCGCTAGCCTGGCACTGCAAGGTTTTCTGCCGCGTGACGAAACACCTTCGCAAGATCTGGACAAGCAATTGCTTCGGGGGCGTTATGCCGAACTCCGTATGCTCTATTACATCGGCAAAGATGTTTCCCGCTGGACTGAACAGTGCGCCGAAACCGTTCTCTCGTCCTCGCAGTTTGAGGGACGGAACATCCGGCCTGAAACCTTCGCCGTATTGCTGGTTCAACATATTCCCGCGCATGTTCGGCTCAAGCTCGAAGGCTGGGGCGTTCTAGACTTCTGCGCTCTGTTCCGTCGCTCCATCGGCTTGCACGCGATTTTCCAGGAAATCCCCAAAGCTGACGACTTTTCGCCAGAATTCCTGCGCCGCTATCATCGCTACCTCGATCAATGGTACGAACAGCGCCTCCGCGACTGGGTCTTTGATCGTCCTAAACCCGAAGAATACATGTTCGATCTCTACGCATCTGGCGAATACGCCATGATGCTCGAACAAAGCTGGAACACCGGCGACTCCAAAACAACGTAGGGGCCGGCATGTGTGATCGTGATACTGCCACTCATCGCGCAGTATGCTATTTACATGAACTTCCCCAGGTTCGTCCACGCCGAACAATCGTTCCCCAACCGCGCCATCGCCAACATTGAAGATCATATCCGCCAAGAATTAGGCGCGTCCGATATCACAATGCACGTCCCCAGAGGCGCTCGCATCGCGCTAGGCGTAGGCAGCCGCGGCATCGCCAACATTGCCCGCATCACCAAAGCCGTCGTCACCTTCTGGAAAGAACAAGGCGCGCATCCCTTCATCATTCCCGCTATGGGTAGCCACGGCGCGGCCACCGCCGAAGGCCAGTCTGACGTCCTTGCACACTACGGTATTCACGAAGCCACCATGGGCGTGCCAGTCGTCAGTTCCCTCGACGTCGTACCTATCGGCAAAACGCCCGAAGGCATCGAAACGTTCATGGACAAAGCCGCGTTCGAGTCTGACGGCGTCTTCTTGCTCGCCCGAGTCAAGTGGCACACCGACTTCATGGGCTCCATTGAAAGCGGCCTTTTCAAAATGATGGCCATCGGTCTAGGCAAATTCGCCGGTGCCCAGAAATATCACACGTTTGCTTACCGCATGGGCCTCGAACAAATGATCCGCAGCGTGGGCGCCAGCATCTTTTCAAGCGGCAAAATCCTCGGCGGCCTCGCCATTCAGGAAGGTGCCTTTCATGAAACAGCGGGCCTCACCGCCGTCAGCACAGCCCAAGGTCTCGCCTCCATGGTGGCGCAAGAAGAAGCCATCCTCAAAAAAGTAAAATCTTGGATGGCTAAACTCCCCGCCCCCGAAATCGACATCCTGATTGTTGACGAAATCGGCAAAAACATCTCCGGCGCCGGCATGGATACGAAAGTCATCAACCGCGGCGTGCAAGGCCAATACAATCCTTGGCCCGATACCCCCGCTATTCACCGCATCTATGCACGCGGCCTGAGCGCGCTCACGTATCACAGCGCTGTCGGCCTCGGTCTCGCCGACGTTGTTCACAACCGCCTCGTCAACGACGTCGATTGGAAACCTACCTACATAAACTCTCTAACAGCATCCACCCCTGCGGCCATCAGAACCCCCATTCACTACCCGACTGATCGCGAAGCGCTGGAAGCCATCGCTCCCACAGTGGGTAAACACAACCCGTTGGATGTCACCTACTGCCGCATCGTGAACACTATGGAACTCGTGGAACTGCAAGTGAGCGAGAACCTTTTGCCGACGGTCTATCCCAACGTTAAAGCCGTCTCCGAACCATTTGATTTGTCGTTCGATGCCCATGGCAACCTGCCGGAATCGGTCGCGGCGCATCTAGAAGAAGTGACCCATTGACAGAGACCGCGTTCTCGCAAAATCAACCACCGCCACATACACGACAATATGCGACATAAATTTACTCGTTCGCCAACCTTTTCCTCAGTCGCAAGCACGCACGCCACAATCGCGCGTTGCAGAAGTGGCTCCTCAATTTAATCCTGCCTTCCACCGCTCAATCAACACCAACTGCTTCTCCACCGCCTCCCTCTCGGGCGAATCCGGCTCCAACCGCAGGTACGTCTCCAAATCCGCCTTCGCCGCCCTATGATTCAACTGCCGCAAATGCACCACACCTCTATGCCGGTACTCTTCCGCGTATTCCGGCATCGCCTCAATCAACAAATCCAGCACCTGCCGCGCCTTATCAAACGCTTCCCCGCGCATGTAAATCGCCTTCAAGTTACTCAACATCCGCACCAAAATCTGCCTCTTCGTGACTGGGCCCAACAACCCCGGATTCAGGCGCAGATCCACATTCGCCGCATCTTTCGCCAGCGCACACAAATCACTGAACGACAAAATCTGCCCGCCGTGGAACGGATCAAGCCAATAGCGCGATTCTGCGTCTTCATAAGCCACAATGAAGTGCCCCGGCAGTCCGACACCATAAACGTTTCTCCCCAACCGCCGCGCCACTTCCATATAGACCAAAGACAACGAAATTGGGATACCCAACCTCCGCATCAGCACCGCGTTCAAGCAGCTATTCCGCGGATCGTAATACTCTTCCGCATTCCCGCGAAACTGCATCACCTCAAACAACAGTTCATTAGTCGCTTTAATGAAGTCGAGCCCTCTCGCGCCCGGCGGCAGCTGCGCGTCAATCTGCTCAGCCAAATGATCCAGCCGAAACGTGAACGCCGCATGGTCCAACCCCGGAAATTCGATACTCGCCAACTCAAGTGCGGCAATGTCAAGACTCACGGTAGACCGGTCGTCCCGCAACGCATCCAGCAAGCTCTTCACGCGCATAGCTTACCACCCAACCTGTAGCCATTCCGACCCATCTGACTGCCATAATAGGTTCGATACCCCGTTCAATTTCGATAACTAAGTTAGAGGTGACCCTTGGCCGACCTTCCTGAGGTGTTAGCAACACGTAGGAACTTTGTCGCTAAAATCGCCGCCGGCACTGGCATCCTTCTTACAGGCTGCGACAGCGTGCGTAAACTGCAAAGTAAGTTGTCTCAAAATTCAGCGCCACCAACTGCTCCGGACGCAGCCGAACGCACCACCTCCAAGCCCGACGTCACCCTTCGCATCGGCCCCATCGTCGCCGAAATCGCCAAGGATCATGCCATCAGCACCATCGCTTACAACGGCTCCTCTCCCGGCCCTCTCATCCGACTTCAGGAGGGCAAGCCCGTGGCAGTCGAGCTTATCAACGAAACAAATACCCCCGAATTCGTCCACTGGCACGGTTTCGTCGTTCCACCCGAAGTCGACGGCGCTGAAGAGGAAAACAGTGTCGTCGTTCCTCCTCACAGTGCCATTCGCTATCGCCTAACTCCCGCTCCTGCTGGTTCCCGCTTCGTCCACACCCACACCATGCCGATGACTGACCTAAGCCGGGGCACTTACAGCGGTCAGTTCGCCTTCGTCTACATAGAACCGCGCATGAACCCTGGCCGCTTCGATCAGGAGGTATTTCTCGCCACCAAAGAATGGGAACCGTTTTTTACCACCGAAGAGATGGAAGATCCCGACGAGCCCACTCCCAACCCTCCTCCCAATTACAAAAAGAGCGACACACCCAACGGCTGGGAAATCGGCTATCAAAAGTTCACGATCAATGGCAAGTGTCTCGGCCACGGCGATCCCATCCGGGTAAAACAAGGCCAGCGCGTGCTGTTTCACATACTAAATGGCAGCGCTACCGAGAATATCAAGCTCGCCTTACCAGGCCACCGCTTTCTGGTAACTGGTCTCGACGGTAATCCCGTCCCGAAAGCGCAACTCCTCGACGTCCTCTCACTCGGTACTGCCGAGCGCATCGATGCCGTTGTAGAGATGAACAATCCCGGCGTGTGGATCTTAGGAACTCCAAACAATGACGACCGCACCAACGGCCTCGGCATCGTTGTCGAGTACGCCAACAAGAGTGGGCCTCCCGTTTGGGCTGCGCCTCCCAAAACTATCTGGGATTACACTCTGTTCGGCGATAGTCGCCCCCCCGAAACTGCCGACGAAACCATCCCTCTCGTGTTCGGAAAAATTAACGGTGGCACGGGCAACTTCAATTTCTGGACTGTCAACGGCAAGAGCTTCGAGGAAAAAGACCCCCCGCACGTCCTCCATCGCGACCGTCACTACCGCCTTATCTTCGATAATCGAACCGACGACGCCCATCCCGTGCATCTGCACCGCTCCAGTTTCGAATTGGTGTCTGTCAATGGGAAAGCGACGGGCGGCATTCAGAAAGACGTAGTCTTGGTAAATGGATTTGGCAAAGTAGAAGTGGATGTTGCACCAACCATCGCGGGCTTAAGCCTCTTTCATTGCCACCAGCAGCTGCATATGGATTTCGGCTTCAAACTTTTATTCAATGTGCTTTAAGGAATCGAGGGGATTGTCGTCGTGGCGAGATTCGGATGCTAGAGCTATCGCTTGGGAATTTCAGAGTAGCCGAAGAGAAAAAACCAAGTTCTAGCTAGAAAAATTTACCACAGGTATTGTTTTGCATCCGCGCGGCGGGCGTAACTGTCGAGCACGTGGACAACGCGGATCTTTTTGAGCTTGGCGGGTGAAAGTTGGCCCAAAGGGATGTAAATAATCTTCCGATTCACTTTCGCGGCTAAGTGACGGAAGCCACTGCGCGGTGGCTTGGCCGCGATATAAACGACGTTCCGTTCGATCGAATAATCAAGCCCGGCCATGAGGAGGCGTTCGGCCTTTGTTTCGGCAGTGTCGTAGTCAGGATCGCTCCAAACATCGTAGAGTCGGCGGGGTGGGAGAGTCATCAGCAACCCGCCGTATTCGGCGCGACCAATGCCGGGACCGATCAAATGTTCGAACGGTTGGGTGGAATAAAAAGACATGTCCGATTCGTTTTGGTGTTCACCCAGCCAGGTGGTGAGGTATTGGTAGCGGTCTTGGCGATCTTCATCAAAGATGACAACGAGCGCGCCGACTTCGCCTGCGAACTTGCCCAACTCGCGGACATAGAGTTTGCCGTCGTGCCAGTTGCGAATGGTTTCGCGAAGGTCGATACCGTCGAGGGTGGAGGAGAGGAACGGCTCCACGCGTGCACGTTCTTCGGACAGCTTTGACTTGGCATATTTCTTTAAGAACCTACCGTAGTTTTCGATAACCAAATCTTCCGGTGGATAAGAGCAGATGCTTTGTCCGCTGGTTTGTTGCGCCCACTCACCCTTGAACTTTTCGCGTTTCCGGGCTTTCAGTCCGCTAGGTTTGAGGCGCTGTTTCATACGCGGCAGGCGACGGCGAATGCGGAGCTTACGGGTGCGGAGGAAGACCTCGTCACCAGAGAGATTGAGAGTTTCCATCCCAGGGACGGAAGTTTGTTGTTCACTAAAACGGTTGGCCATTTGCCAGACTTCGTACGCGTAATTGTCGTCGATGATGGAGCGGGCGGCGAGTGTGAGGTCGTAGATGCTGGGGATGAGGTGGCCGTCGAGGGTGGCTAAGTTGCGGGAGAATTTAGCGAGCGTGATGCGCTGCCAGGATTGCATTTTTTCGCCAGTGTTAAGGGCGTATTCTTTTTCGGCTTCGCGAAGGAGTTGAAGTTGCCAGCGCGGGCGATCAAGGTGGAAGGTGCTGAGATCTGCTTCGATGCGGATGCCTTCGTAGAGGTCTTGATAATAGGGAGGTTCACTTGTGACTTCGGCTAAGCAGTCCGGATGAAGGTTACCAAGTTCGGCGCGTTGGAAGAGGCGCGCGCGCGGCGCCGGGGGTGCCTCTTGTGGGAGTTCCATCGCATCGAGCAAAGGGTCCAAAAGGTTTAGCGAGACGACGACACAAATCGATGCGAGAGGATCGGCGCCTTGGATTTTCCACGCCATGGCGGCAGCGTGTGCTTCGAGTTGAGGAGTGCGGGGTTGCGGATGGACGCGGTAGGCCTCAAGATAAGCCCGCGACCCGACAATTTCGATAGCGTAGGGTTCCGGATAAGAATCGTTGAGGTGGGGTTTGTCATGGGTAGGCGGTTCGAGAAAGACGATTTCAGAACCGAGTTCGGTGGCTGTGCGCATCGCTTCGACAAAGGGATCGCCCGGTTCAACGGGAATGTAGGTAGCACGTCCTTCTTCGCGATCGTCATCGAGATTGTCCTCAGGAATGAGGATAACCGACATTTGCGGCAAGCGCGCGAGTGCTTTGCGGTACAGGGTTTCAAGCGAAGACGGCAGTTCGACTGCGATCACTGGGGGTTTGCGTTCAAGCAAGAACCTGCGTAGCCGCCAGGAGAATTCGAGTCGGCCGGGGATGACGGGAAAGTAAGCAATGTTGCCGCGTGTAAAGACGTTGTCCGCGATTTGATCGTCCGCCATAGAGTCGCTAGCGGCGCTGCTGATAGCGCAAGGCCTCCTCCCCTAGAATGGCTTGGATAGCGACGGTAAGTAGGAGCTTCGCCGGTTGGCCGCTTTCGCTACTGAGCTTGAGAGCATAGCGAGCAATGTTTACGCCATCACGAACGGTGTAGCTTTCGTCGGCGGCATGGGCCTGCTGGAGAAAATCGGTGACGTACTGAAGAACGTCTTCGGGAGAGAATGGCAGATTCTCGCGCAGGATGGCGAGTTCTTCTTCGCGCTCCGGGAAATCGATGAGGATCTGCGGTTGTAGGCGCGAGTGGATGTATTCGGGCAGATCGAAAGTCGAAGAATCGTCGTTCATGGTGGCAACGAGGCGGAAATCGCGATGGGCTTTCACCTTCAGACCGGCCACGATGGATTCGACATAGCGGCGATTATCCAGCAGAGGAGCGAGGCTGGCCCAACTCTTTTCGCTCATGCGATTGCCCTCGTCTAGAATAGCGACCCCGCCGCGGATCATCGCCGTTACGAGCGGAGAGGCAACGTACTTCAAACGTGCCGAGCCTTCCACAACGGGAGTGATCAGCAAATCTTCAGGACGCGTATCGACCGTGGCTTGAATGATGTAGACTTCGCGACCGAGACGCTTGCCAGCCGCGTAGGCCATGGTGGTTTTGCCGACGCCGGGCTTGCCAAGCAGACGGGGATTCATGGGTACGTCTCGATCGTTCAAGATCATCCAGGCAGCCATCAACTGGCGCATGGCTTCTTCCTGACCGACCCAGGTCACATTCAAATCATCCGGATGGGCCAGATGCAGTTCAATACCTTCCAGAGCAACTTTCATCAGAAAAGCAATATCTCCAAAACCAAGGACAGATTGACGGAGGCTAACGCTCGTCAACGAGGTAGGCTGTCTTGCCTACATCCCATCGTAGAATGAGAGTGCGCGGGAATGACCCAAAAACTCATACGGTTCGCTTATGTGTGCGAGTTCTTACTGGCGGTGCTGGCCATTTTCACTGCCTGGTCCGAGGTTGGTGGACAAGCAGCGCTCGATCTTATGCATTGGGGCTGGAAGCTGGGATTCGGTTTTGCGCTGGCGGCCGGAGTTGTCGGGTATACCACGGCCATCGTCTCGGCGGAAAAGATGCTGACGGCGCGGGCGGGTGGCTGGTTGGCGCTGATCGTGTTACTCATGATCGGGATGGGCGTTGTAACCTATTACTACACGCTGGAGGAAGAGTCTGTGGAATCCGACGAGCCGTCGGGTACCGTAACGCTTTATTATCCTGATATGCCAACGATGGGCTCCTATTCATAAATGACTCGCGAAAATAAACCAAATGGTGTAACTGATAAAGCAAACGATTACGCATTTTGGGCGATTCCAGGCTCTAATGCAGCTGTTACCTATTCTTTGCCGCTGTTTCATGAGATCGACTTCGCGGTAAATGAGGGGTTTCGTAAAATTCCGCACGGTGGCATTGAAGAAGGCGGGTTGCTATTCGGAACGATCGATGACAAGGGCACGCGGATTGAGGCGTTTCGCCCGATTGTGTGTGAGCATGCATCAGGTCCTTCGTTCTTGCTGTCGGATCATGATTTGGACCAACTGAGTGCGCAGATTGCGGCTGCGGCATCGGACGCTGATTTGCAGGGTCTGGAATTGGTCGGCTGGTTCCTGGCACATACGCGTGGACCGCTTGTACTCACTGATCGGGAAGCCGACCTTTGCGATCACTACTTTTCACATCCCGGCATGGTGACGGTTTTGGTGAAACCGGAACGTTTTCAACCCACACGTTTCGTGTTTCTGGTGCGCGCAGCAGATGGCACCTTGCCGCACGATGTTTCAAAGAACGCCATTATTTTGCCTCTCCCCGGTAGAAGTGCCAAGGCAACGGGTGGACCGATAGCGTCTATTCCGGCTCCAGCTTTGCCTGCGGCAGCCGCACGATTGGCCTCTGAAGCAGAGCTAGGTGACGAAACAGAAGCGCCGCTTGAAGAACCTGCCGCGTTGATTCCACCGACGACGGCAGGGGAGACCAAGCCAATTGTGGCGGCGACACCCCCAGCGACACCCCTCCAGAATCGTGGTATCCGCCGTCAGCGAAGACTTAACATCGATCAGGTGCGTCAAAAGGAAGAAGAGAAAGAAACTGTTAGCTCGGCCGAAGGGGTGGAAACGCATGAGGTGCCAACTGGTCCACCGTTAATTAGGCGAGGCAGGGATCTTGCGCCCCTAAGGCGAGGCGGAGTAGCCGCGTCGTCCTCGGAAAGTGCGCTGGCGCTAAATCGGTCGCACGACTTGGAAGAGATGGATGCGACGCCGGATGCCTATCAGCAGATGGAAATGCTGAACCAAAAAAGGCCGGTGAGTACCACGGCGCGTCTGGTAATGGTTCTGCCGCTCGCTGCGCTATTGGGATGCCTGGTTGGTTATGTCGCTTACTTGCAAGTGCCTTCGCCGATTATTCCGCTAACGGTCAAGGGTATGGGCGAGAACGTGATTGTGACGTGGCCGCCGGAGCAGACGCGCAGCGCGGTGTATGCAGCAGTTAGAGTGGACGATAGTACGCCAGTCATGCTCACGCCGGAAGAAAAAACTACCGGACGCGTAGAAGTGCATGCAAGTCCGGATATGAAAGTGGAATTGATCGCGCGAAACTGGATGAGAGATTCGCGCGGTATTGTGCATTATCTGAAGCCGCTGGCCAATACCGCGCCATAGATTCGCTGGCTAAGTGCGTTTGATGCGAAGATCTTCACCCTTCATTTGGCTGGGTTGATCGAGATTCAAGATGCCCAGCAACGTGGGTGCGACATCGCGCAATGCGCCGTTTGCTTGCAGGTCGAGTTTATCGTTAGTCATAAATAGGAACGGCACAGGGTTGGTGGTGTGGTAAGTGTGCGGTCCTTTCGTGACAGGATCGATCATAGTTTCGGCGTTTCCGTGGTCCGCGGTAACGAGCCACGATCCGCCACAACGCTTGAGCGTTTTATAGATCTCTCCTAAACCGGCATCAACCGTTTCAACGGCTTTGATGGTGGGCAGCAATTTGCCGGAGTGGCCCACCATATCGGCATTGGCATAGTTCATTACGATCACGTCGAAGCTGCCGTGTTCGATGGCATGCACGACTTTCTCCGTGACGCCGGCGGCGCTCATTTCCGGTTTTAGGTCGTACGTTGCAACCTTCGGCGAAGCCACCATTTCGCGCTCTTCGCCGCCATAAGGCTTCTCGTTGCCGCCATTGAAAAAGTAAGTCACGTGGGCGTACTTTTCTGTTTCGGCGACGCGCAAATTCTTCCAACGGGCGCGCTCCATCACGTCGGCGAGGATGTTATCGGGATGCTCGGGAGGTAGTACAAAGGGGAGTTTGAAGCTCTTGTCGTACTGGGTCATCATCGTGTATGTCAAGTTCTTGGGAACGAGGGCGCGGGAAGGTTTTTCGAGCAGCGGATCGGTAAACGCTACGGTGATTTCGCGCGCGCGGTCCGCCCGGTAGTTATACATGATGATGCTATCGTCGTCGCGCACAGAGCCGACCGGTTCGTTGCGCTCATTGACAATCGTGGCGGGTTCGATGAATTCGTCGGTAATACCGTGCTCGTAAGACGCCTTCACCGCCGCGGTTGCGCTCGTGAATTTCGTGCCATTCCCTAAAACCATAGCGCCAAAAGCCCGTTCGATGCGCTCCCAACGTTTGTCGCGATCCATGGCGTAATAGCGGCCTGAAACGGATGCGATTTTGCCGACCCCTAGCTCCCGCATCTTCTTTTCGACTTGTTCAATGAAGCCAGCGCCGCTTTCCGGAGGGGTGTCGCGGCCATCCATGAAACAGTGGACAAAAACGTCTGTGAGGCCGTGCTTCTTCGCCATGGCGAGCAAGGCGTAAAGGTGCGTCAATTGTGCGTGCACGCCGCCGTCGCTGCAAAGGCCGATCAGCTGGAGACGATGGCCTTTCGCTTTTTCCATTGCGTTTAATAAGGCGGGATTCAAATCGAATTGGCCCGAGTTGATCATCAGATCGATGCGAGTAACGTCCATGTAGACGACCCGGCCCGCACCCATGTTCATGTGGCCCACTTCGCTGTTGCCCATTTGTCCTTCGGGCAACCCAACGTAGGGTCCCGACGTATGGATCAGCGTATGCGGATAGCTGGCTAGCAAATGGTCATACGTGGGTTTATTCGCGAGAGCGATTGCGTTACCCTCAGTGGCAGCGCGATAGCCCCAGCCATCCAGAATTGTCAGTACAAGAGGTTTTAATTTCGCCATTGGAGGTTATTGACGAAACGCTTTCTTGCCCATATAAACTGCGCCCGAACCGATTTCTTCTTCAATGCGAAGCAGTTGGTTGTATTTGGCGATGCGGTCGGTGCGACTGGCCGAACCGGTTTTGATTTGGCCGGCATTGGTAGCGACAGACAGGTCGGCAATAAAAGCGTCTTCCGTTTCGCCGGAGCGATGTGAGACGACAGCAGAATAGTTGGCGCTGGCCGCCAGGCGCATGGTGTCGAGAGTCTCGGTAAGTGTGCCGATCTGATTGACCTTGACGAGAATGGAATTGCAGACGCCCATGTCGATGCCCTTCTGCAAGCGTTCGGTGTTTGTCACGAAAAGATCGTCGCCGACTAATTGGATTTTCTTGCCAAGGGCCTCGCTCATGGCTTTCCAACCGTCCCAATCGTCTTCGGCCATACCGTCTTCGATGGAAATGATCGGGTATTGGGCGACCCATTTGGCGTAGAACTCGACCATTTGGGCGGAAGTTTTCTCACTCTTATCGGACTTCTTGAAGACATACTTCTTTTTGTCTTTGTCGTAGAACTCGCTCGAGGCGGGATCGAGACAGATTGCGATTTGTTCACCCGCTTTATAGCCTGCTAACTGAATGGCTTCGATCAGAACTTCGAGCGCTTCTTCGTTGGATTTGAGGCTGGGCGCGAAACCGCCTTCGTCGCCGACGGCAGTAGAATAGCCGCGCTTCTTCAAAACGGTTTTGAGATTGTGGAAGGTTTCCACACCCATCCGCAGCGCTTCGGCGAAAGATTTCGCACCGACTGGTGCAACCATGAATTCCTGGAAGTCGACGGAGCTATCGGCGTGAGCACCGCCGTTGATCACGTTCATCATCGGTGTTGGTAGAACACGCGCGTTAACACCGCCGAGGTAGCGATAGAGCGGAGTCATTTCCGATTCGGCGGAGGCGCGGGCAGTGGCCATCGAAACCGCGAGGATGGCGTTGGCGCCGAGCTTACCCTTGTTGGGAGTGCCATCTAGCTTGAGCATCGTCTGATCGACCAGGGTCTGATCGGCTGCGTCAAGCCCCACCAAGGCCGGGGAGATCGACTTAGCGATGTTCTCGACGGCTTTCTTCGTGCCTTTGCCAAGATAGCGCGATTTGTCGTTGTCACGTAGTTCAACGGCTTCGTGTTCACCGGTAGATGCGCCGGAGGGGACAGCGGCGCGTCCAATGGTGCCATCCGCGAGATGGACGTCTGCTTCTACCGTGGGATTGCCTCGTGAATCTAGAATTTCTCGGCCAACTGCTTTTACGATTTCCATGCTGGTTTTGATGTCCTCAGGGATTTATTTGGCGGGACCCAGAGCAGTCGAGCAATGCGCAATCTGGTCTCCGTCGCGTTCTGCGAACTTCTAACTTTAGCAGGCTGGGACGGGTGAAATCGGAGAGATCCAGCTATTCGTTGCCACCACCCTCATACGCTTCTATGAAACGTTTGGCACAGAAGGCGGTTTGTATTTTGGGAGGCATCCGGACTCCGCCTAAAATGCAAAACCCCGCTGATGAGAGCGGGGCTTGCCAATCGCGGAGTAGAAGGAGGATCGGTCTATGATTCTTTCAGTTTTCTTTATCGCGCTGATACTTATTATCGGACTACGTGGAGCAAAAGTTAACAGCGAAATCGATCTTTAGCTCTTGAACGAAGGGTCTGGCCGGAGTCCACCTGTCAGATCCTTCAAACTGAGGATAACTGGGAATTGGAATAACGACAATCCCCTGCCACGAAACGGGTGGTAGGGAGAAACGAAGATCCAGAGAAGTCGTACCACGCTATACTAAAACTTCTGGAAGGTGGTGAATTCTTAATTGGCAGAAGTCCATCTGCAAGATGGCGAGACGCTCGAAAGCGCTCTGCGACGGTTCAAACGGAAAGTACAACAAGAGGATATCGTTAAAGAGATCAAGCGGCATTCTTTCTACCTGAAACCAGGGGAAAAGCGCCGCACGAAAGAAGCTCTCGCCCGGAAGCGCAACCGCAAGAAGCGCCCCCGCGAAATTGAATAGTTCACTAGCCCGTCCCAGGGAAAAACCGGACGGGCTTTTGATTTTAGTTCACGGACTTTTCAGGGCGGCGCGCGGCAGAATTTCAACATCTCCGCTCTTCCGCAAGACCCGCTTGACGAAAAACAGTGGAATTTTAAACTACACGAAGGTTCAATGAAGTAGTGGAAACCGGCAGCCCAGGTTTCATTCCGCAAGGGAGATCATCGTGCAAGACGAACAGATATATGAAGCTCTGAATAAACACTGGCTGGCGTCGGCTGCCGGCGATACAAACGCGGAACACGACATTTACGCTGACGATGTCATTTGTGATTATCCTCAGTCAGGTGAACGAATCATCGGGCGAAGCAATTTGCAGGCTTTGCGAAGTCATCATCCAGGCAAACCAGCGGGTTTCGACGTCAAGCGAATTCTCGGAAAAGGTGATCTGTGGATCACGGAATACACGATCACCTACCAGGGGAAACCGGCGTACACAGTTAGCATCATGGAGTTCCGCAACGGTAGGGTCGTGCACGAGACACAGTATTTCGCGGACCCGTTCGAGGCTCCAGCCTGGCGAAGCCAATGGGTTCAGCGGACCGCGTGATGCCTCCCACGCGCCACTTCAACATTACGTGCTCGTAGCACTCACATCTCCTTGAGGTATTCGTGGACAAACTGGACCGCCATCGCGCCTTCGCCAACAGCGGATGCGACCCGCTTGACGGACCCGGAACGCACGTCGCCGGCGGCAAACACGCCACGATGGCTGGTCTCAAGCAGAAAGGGCGCCCGCGCCGCGTCCCAGCGCTGTGAATGCGCTACCGCCCCTCCGGTGAGCACAAATCCCTTGGCGTCCCTCTCCACCTCGGCTGGCAACCAATCGGTTCGCGGAGTTGCGCCAATGAAACTAAACACTGCAGGAGTTTCGATGGTCCGCTGGCGCTCGCCCGCGCCGCTGACAATCTCGATCGCGCTTAGGTGACCATCGCCCACCATTTTCCGGATCGTGGTGTTACAAAGCAGTTCAATGTTCGCGGTCTGTTCAATCCGGTTCACCAGATAGCTCGACATATTCTTGTTGAGATCATCACCGCGAATGAGCAGCAACACCCGGGTGGCGTGTCCAGCTAAAAAAACCGCCGCCTGCCCCGCCGAATTACCGCCTCCGACCACTACCGCCGTACAACCGTGGCAGAACAACGCCTCGGCGGGTGTGGCGGCATAGTACACACCTCTGCCTTCAAATTGTTCGCAACCCTCCACCGGCAGCCTGCGGTACTGAGCGCCACTGGCGATGAGAAGGCACTTCGCATCAACCGCTTCCGCTCCGTCCGCCTTCACAACCGCGTATCCGTTCTCGAACGATAAGCGAACAGCGGCGGTGGGAATCGAGAGATGTGCTCCGAACTTATTGGCCTGCAGGGTCGCGCGGTCGGTGAGTTCGGCGCCCGTTAAGCCGGTGGGAAACCCCAAATAGTTTTCGATTCGCATGCTGCTGCCTGCCTGGCCGCCGGGAGACGAGCAATCCAAAACCGCTGTCTTGAGGCCTTCGGACGCGCCGTAGACCGCCGCCGCGAGTCCAGCGGGCCCGGCCCCCACAACCAGCAGATCAAAGACGGTTCGCTCCAACGGCTGATGAATGCCAATTTCATCGGCCAGTGTTTGGTTCGTAGGATTGCGCAAAAGCAACATATGTGCGCAGGCGACAACGGGCGTGTCGGCCGCGGTCACGCCGAATTCTTTGAGGAGCCGGTCTACCTGGGGATCCGTTTCCAGATCCGTCCAGGTGAAAAGGACGCGGTTTTTTGTCAGAAAATCTCGCACCCGAAAAGTGTCCGTGGAGTAGCGCGACCCGATCACCCGCAGGCCAATGAAGTTTGGAGATTCGCGGAGCAATTGGCGGCGCGCAATGAACGCCTGGAGAATAATATCGCTGAGGCCCGGGCATTGGTTCAGCACATGCCGCAGGGCCTCACCGGTTATCTCAAAGACTTCACACTCGCCACGGGCGATCGCCGTGAAAACCGCGGGCGCTCCCGTTAAGTGGGCCACATCGCCTGTGAATTGGCCCTTGCGATGGGTGGTAATCGTCTTCGGCTTCTCGCCGGAATAATCCAGAATCTCGATCTCGCCCGACTTCACGATGAAAAAGTGGAAAGAGCGGTTGCCCGTGGCGACTAGCGTTTCTCCTTCCTGGCAGCGCCTTGGTGAGGCCGTTGTGCAAGTCGCAATCTGCGCGATCTGTTCCGAAGTGAGAGCGGGAAAAGCAATGGATTCAAGAGTGTGTTCGGCCATGGGTCTGATTACTCCTGCTCTTTGAAGACTTTGGCGTAGCTTTTGCCATAAGGATAAAACGCCGCTCTCTCGCCGCGTTCCCAAGCCGATTTCATGGCGGAAGTAGTGATGTCCCAGTCAGGCCGGCATTTCTTCAATACAGCCCGCAGGTCTTGTCTGAGCTCTTCCATCGTCGGACGGCCAAAGAACCAATAGCCGTCGTAGACCTTGAAAACGATCAGGCCCGGTTCGAGAACGATCGTGTGGGGGATCATCGGATTGTGGGTCGGGTCCGTGTATTCGGCGATCTCGAGGTCCTGCTGGACCTTGCGACCTGCATCTGACAAAAACGTCCAATGCGCTCCTACTCCGCTGCGATATTCGTTAGTCTCCAGCAAATTGTCTGTGCTAATGGTGACCAGCCGGCAATAACCAACTTCCATCTCACGATGCAGTTGGACCAGCCCTTCAGCCTGGCGCCGATCTTTCGGACAGAAACCGCCACGGCTTAGCACGAGGATCAGAGGATCGGGCCCCTGCAAATCTGACAGCTTGCGATGCGCACCGGTGTGATCGCTCAGTTCGTAATCGGGAAATATCACCCCAGGCACAATATCCGCGCGCATAGAATCCGTCTCTCTTTATTTAAATCACACGCTATCGAGGTCATAGACCCCGCCGTTCGCAGGCGCGTTAAATCGAGCGCCGCCATACGGACCGATGCGATCTTAATCAAAGATCGACTGCAGGTTCATTTCCAGCGGCGGGTTTGCAATCTGGAGAATTCGGCCTTTGAACTCACGGAGCCCTTCAACCTGAGTGAAGGTATAGGCGCGCTTTAAAGCGGGGTCCAACAGCCAGATCTGGGCAACACCTTTAGCGATGCGCGTATCGCAGTGTTGTTGAATCTCGGAGAAAGGCTCGTCACCGATAATCCCAACGCAGAGGAGCGGGACTTCCGGCGACGATTCCTCCAGGTTGAACTGCTCCCGCAGCAATCTCAGGTTCTCGCGTCCTTTCCGTTCTTCGTCCGAATAGAAGCGCGCTTTGTCGAATTCATGATGGGCGATGGCGTGTTCCATTCTTTCGATGGCGAAATCGATCTGATTTTGAATTTGCGCTAGCTTTGCGACAACCAGCCTGTCCTGGCCTTTTTCGTTTTCTCTCTCTTGATGGACCGCGTAAATGGCGAAATGAGACGTTCTGTTCGGGCCGCGCTTTTCTGTTACGAAGCAGAAATCGCCACCTGCTTCACAATCGGCAAGCCATTGCTCAAGGCGGCCGAACGAGGCGGACTTTGCCTGAGCAGGCGGGGGTTGCGACTGCTGCAACTGTTTCCTTAGCGAGTCCAGGGTGAGTCCTTGTTCTCCTAACAGTTGAGCAGCGAAGCACTCCTCCTCACGCAACAGGCCCAGCAGCAAGTGCTCTGTGCCGATGTGCTGGTGGTTGAGCCTCTCGGCCTCTTCAGCCCCATACGTCAGCACACGTTTGCAGCCATGGCTCAGCGGCAGATCCACCGAGGTCGATACTTTCTCCCGCGGCACGTTATGCCCCTCGATTTTTTTGCGGATCGAATCGAAGGAAGTGTGCGGCAGAACGAAGCGGTTTGCCAGTACTTTGTCCTCCCTCAGCAGCCCCAGCAGCAAATGTTCGGTATCGATATAAGGACTGCCGAACTGGCTTGCCTCGTAGCGGCCAAAGAAGATGGTTCGTCGGGCCTTTTCGGTGTAGCGCTCGAACATATCCGTACTTTACTCTAAAATGACAGCCAATGGAGGAAACGCAAGCTCGTTTGAGATCTAATCGAAATTGTGCCGCTGGCGGAGCTCAATTCGGTTTTTCGGCCAACGCCTTCGACTTATCCAACATCACGCCGGTCGCGATCCGATTTGTTCATTGCTCAGCGGTTTGCTGCTGACAGAGCTTCACCTGTGCCCGTAACTGGTAAAAACATAATCTCTTGTCTTCACGCTGGTGTGACACGCGAACCCGCACTTGGCGTCGTTCCCCTGCGGCGGCTTGTCAGCCAACGTGCCGGGCCTGAAAGTATCCGTTGCGGCGTCATACTCGAACACCGCGTAACCCCACCCTCCGCTGTCCGCGAACCGCTTGCTGTCCTTCACCATGAAGTCGACATCGTGCTGCGTGCCTGGCACCGTTGCGGCACTGAACGTTTCCAGTTTTTTCGGGTTCCAATGAATCTTCGCCATCCTGGCGCCGTCAGGGAAAGGCTTGCCGTTGGCGGGAACGCCAGCCGAGTAAGCCTCAATCATCACAGGATTCGCGAGAATCGCAGCAACAAGGTTCCCGTCCTGACTGATGGATACAACTTGCCAGGCCTCGTATCCTCTGAATTCAGAGAACGCGAGCCCATTCGGCACTTTCAGCGTGTACTTGTCCTGCGCGGAAATGGCCCAGCCGCTCACAACGGCGAAGACTACCGCGCTCGCCGTCACCATCGTCGGCACCCATTTGATCTTCATATCCAGCACCTCCGCTATTGAGTTTAGCGTCGTTTTTTGCCCCTCGGCCGATGGCTTCATGGCCCCGTCATGCATAGGTGGGCGGCTTAGAAAATCTATTGAGGTTGCGCTGCTAACATCGCACCTGGGTTCGCGTCCCTGTTCGAGATATACTGCTTGAAGCCTTAGCGGACACAGAGAGAAACCCTGTTGACTGACCTTCTTAGAGAGGAGTTGTTGAACGAAAATGAGAATATTTCTTCCGTGCGCCTTATTAATCGCGAGTGCAGGATTGATGCAGGCAAGCATTACCGAAACAATCAGCTTTAATCTGTCGGCGCTGCATGCCGGCTCAACCCTGTCGGGTACCTTCACGCTTCCCAACACGCCGGCCATCGGCGATACAGCGCCTGTCATCTTGGCGTTCAGCGATCCAGCTGACTATAGCCCTATTTCACTGCCGGCAACGATTTCAATTATCGGCGGCACGCCAACTGGTTACGCCGTCTTATTCTCAGCACTTATGTTCACCAACCTCAGCGGCACCACGACACCTTTAGACACGAAGGACGTCGATCTGACCGGGTTCGGCTTTGCTCGCTGCGCGTCCTTTCCGTGTACCGCTTCCGGAGGATTTCAAGACCGTAGCCCGGCGCTTTTTACTTCGACTTACACAATCTCTCCGGTTGTCACTGCGGTTCCCGAGCCCAGCTTCAACCACCTGGTCTCGATCTTGCTAATCGGCATAGTGTTCGCGCGCCGACTCGTTCGACCGGTCTGACGACTCTAGCCGTTGCGGTTTTCAACTCCTCGGCGCGCGGATAACTCCGCTAGCTCCCTCGATTTCGATTGTCGTGCCGAATGGGGTGGAGAGGGTTTGTAGCCGTTTCAGGATGCGTATTGCCTGATCGGCTGGCGCGAGATGCGGAAAGCCCAGAGTGGGACCGGCGGTCCTTTCAATGGCAATGGGGTAGAGGCGAATCTCGCTAACCTTTCCGTTCCTGTAACTGGTAACGGGGACGACAGATTCAAAGGACTCGTCGGGGATGGACAAAGTCTCGCCAGCGGCGGTGACGAAGGTGCGGCGGTTTCCAAACGGAAAGAAGAGGCTGCCAAGGCTGTAGAAGATCGGCTTGCCTTGGTAGATCTCGATGCCGCCCAAGACATGCGGGCCCGTGCGCACAACTGCATCGGCGCCGGCGTCGATGGCAGCGTGGAAGAGCAGCGCCTCGAAGTCTGCGGGGCGTGGGTCGTTGGGAGCGGCGGCCTCGTTCGCAAAGTGGAGGCTGACTGGTTGGAAGTCGGCCGGCCCCGAATCGGCGTCTCCCGCAGTTTCGTGCGCGTGGATGGAGAAGAGCACAAAGACAGCTTGGCGGCGCGCCTCACGCACCGAGGCGAGCACAACCGCTTCATCGGAAGGCTCCATTTCCCAGGTAAGACCAGGCGAGGTCGAAGAACGAAAGAGAACGTCGCCGATGCGAACCTCGTCGTTACGTCCCTTGGTTGGATAAGCTGATCCGCCCGCCGCTTGCCGCAATGCGGAGAGGTTCCCGGCAGAAATGAGCCTAACGAGGCGAACGCGCAGCGCGCTGATGCCGGGGCGGGGCTGCATGGTCAGACCACGGTAGGTAAACGCATCGCTGGCTGCCGACATAGGAGGAAACGTGGAGGCCACATCGACCAGCGCCGCCTTGCCAAGGCGGGTTTCAACGTAGCCGGGCGCTCGCGCTTCAGCCAGACTGAGGCCGCTGCCGGCTTGAACAATGTTTGCCGCCTTCAAAGTGGCAAGGGTTGCTTCCAGACCTTGGATGCCCCAATCGGTCGCATGGTTGTTGGCCTTCGAGACGATGGTTACGCCCATGTCCTTCAGATCCTTTGCGACCTCAGGGGAGTAGATGGGTGTGCCACCGCCGTTCTCCGCCGCCGGCGAGCCGCGGAAGGTGGCTGCATCGAAGATCGCGCCTTCCTGATTTGCAAAGCCCAGATCAGCTTGGCGAAAGAGTTCGGCGATGCGGCGCATTCCTGGAGTAGTCTCCACGCTAAAGCCGGTATACGGACCGATCAGATCACCGCCCGCGGCAAAGGTGAAGCCGTCGGGCACACTGAACTGGCTTCGCGCTGGTTGCGCCGCTCTGTTGGATGTCTGGGCGTGTCCAGACGTAGATACGATGAGGAGCAGAATGGCGACAAGCCTGGCAGAGCTGCGACAGGGCGCAAGGTCAAAACAATGGCCAACCTTTTCCAAAAGAATTCTCAGCGCCGCACCGTGAAATTGAGAGTGAGAGTATGAGCAATTCCCGCGCCCATGGCGGTGATCGTGATCGGGTACGTACCGGTGATGACATGGCGGGATACAGACAAGATCATTTGGGATGAGCCTCGACCGGGCGCGTTGATGAAGCTTGGGCTGAAGCTAATTTGAACACCGCCGGGCGCGCCAACCGCGGACAATGCGATGGACGAGGAAAAGCCGGCTGAAACGCCCACCGTCACGACAACAGAACTGGTTTTCCCGAGAGTCAGAATTTCCGCTGGTGACGATGCGGAAAGGCTGAAGCCCGGAGCATTTGTAGTTGTCGTCAATGCGGCGATCAATCCGCTTCCGTTCGGAGAACCCCAGCCCGTCACCAGATCATAACCAGGCGTCGCCGAAAAGCTGCCCGACGTGCCGCTGACGACATCGTGAAAATCGCCGGCATAGCTGGACGTTACATTCCGCGCATAGATTGTCGGGTTGATGAAGCCGACCGGCGGTGCCCCATTGGCCGCTGCCTGTTGATTGACGAGGGCCAGGTAGCCAGCCCACATGGGAGCGGCGAAGCTGGTGCCGCCCAGTTGGTTAGACGCGCAGGCGGTTTGGTCGGCGCACACATAAAACGTGAAGTTCGCGTTTGCCGCCACATCCGGGCCGTTCCGGAAGGTCGTGGACCCTTGGTTGCTCGCATTAATCACCCCCGCGATCTGTTGCCAGGACGGAATGGGAATGGAATCCGGCGAGATGCCGCCACCGCTATTTACCCACGCCGTTTCTGATTGCCAACGGCCAGCCGCACCGGCGGTGATCAGGTCGGTGCCGCCTACCGAAACCACATTGGCATCGTCGGCCGGCCATGCCTCGTTTGACGACGACCAGGTCGAATTATCGCCCGATGCGGCAAAGAAGGTTTGGCCTTGTGCCGCCATTTTTTTGAAATATGGGTCGAGCGTATTGGGATCGGCAGGCGTCCAGCCCCACGAGCAACCAATGCTGGTAGGGAGTGGGTTATGCGTGGTCATGGCGCTGATGATGGCGGTATCGGTGGCGCCAATGTAGAGAACGAGACTTGCCAGGCCGGGCGCCATGCCGAGAGCCTGGGTCATATCGATAGTTTGTTCGGAGTCGTCACACCCCTCGCTTTGCAGGCAAGCTGTGCTGGTGCTGTCGGTAGACAGCAGGGTGACCGGCACGTTGTTTGTTTGACCGACGTTCTTGTAGTAAGTGGCCAAATCGTCGAGATCGGTGCCGGCGTATTCAAGCAACCCGAGGTTCTGGCCGGCGCCGTTGAGAGCCGTTCCGCCATAGTAGGCCGCCCGCATATCGCTTCCCAAGAAGGACGCCGACGGACCGGAGCCGGTCGTGGCATGCGTCAACACTGCGTCCGGCTTCAGTCCATGGGCTTTCGCGAAGGCGGTCTTCGTAATCAGTCTAGGCTGCGGGATCGAGTAGTTGTCTAAACCAGAAATGTGCCAGAGGGAGAAGGGCAAGTCGACGGTGGGCTCACGGTCTGGCGCGTAGAAGGTGCGGTTCTCTGTGCTGTGCCGGTAGCTGTCGATTTTGAGGTGAAAGGCTTTCTCGACGGTCGAGACAGAGCCTCTGACCACTACGTTCATGCCATCGCGGCTGCCGCCGATGATCGAGAACTTATGTTTGTTGGCAAATTTGACGACGTCCTCATAATCTTTTTGGCTCGGTCCGAAGCGTTCGGTAAACTGCGGCACGGTGACGAATTGCCGGTAGGTTGGGCTCGCCGGATCGTACAGTGCTTTGAGAAATCTATCTAGCCCTGATTGGTCTCTTAATGGCAGAACTATGTTGAGGGTCATGACTTGATTGCCGGGCATTTTACCCATCCGTTTGGCTCTATGATTACGAACGACCGCTCGCAGGTGGCGAGTCAAACAATGGCGTGGCTCCGTTGCGGCGAAGCTCAAAGTACTTAGAAGGCACACATAGGCGGCAACTGGAAGAAAGGGTTTCTTCCGCGATGTTGTTCGACTCATAAATTTCCTGTTGACTCACATTCTGGACATCGAGAGCTCTTGCTCAACTTTTCCATTGGAGCACTTTCTAGATTGAGTTCCTTCCGCCATCTTCTGACGTCGGAATGCCTCCCACGTGAAACGTTGACAAACAAGCTGGTCCCATTCACCCATGTTGTCCCCGATAGCATTTGTTTGGTCATGTATTTGGGTGACCATGTTATCTTGCGGCATGCGGGTTTTGGCGCTCCTGCTTTTCTCCACCGCCTTGTGCTGGGCAGCCGATGCCACTTACACGGGCGCGGCATCCTGCGCCCGCTGTCACGCCGACATTCAAAAGCGCTGGGCCGGTTCGCGGCACAGCATGATGGTGCAGCCCGCGACGAAACTCAGCGTCCGCGGCGACTTCACACTGGGCGAGATTACGCTGCGCGGCGAAACCTACCGGCTCACCAACCGCAATGGCGAGTGGTACATCACAGAGTCTTACCTCGTCGGTAAACCGCTCGAGCACCGCGTCGATTACACCCTCGGTAACCGCCGTATCCAGCACTACCTGACCACCCTTCCCGACGGACGCATTTTCGTGCTGCCGCCGAGTTGGGATATTTTGCGCAAGCAGTGGTTCCACAACTTCGATATCGGCGACCCGGACGAGTCGGGCGAGGTCGAGGTCCAACTGTGGAACAAGCACTGTTATTCGTGCCACGTCAGCCAGGAAGAAAAGAATTTCGATCCGAAGAAGATCGCATACAAAACAACTTGGCTCGACTTCGGGGTCAACTGCGAGCGCTGCCACGGTCCAGGGAGCAATCACATCGCGCGCTATTCAGCAAAAGCGAACCCAGCGCAGATGCGAGAGCCGCCCTCAAAAGACATCGTTCTTCAGACGCGTCTCGACCCTGCTCACAACACCATGGTTTGCGCCCAGTGCCACTCCTTCCGCGACATCTTCGTTGCAGGTTTCAAAGCGGGTGACGACTACTATGACCACTTTGTGCCGATTCTCGAATACGACCAGCCTGGCGGCAAAGATCCCGCCTACTGGTCCGACGGGCGCACGCGGCGTTTTTCGACCGACGCTTTTGGGCTGTGGCAAAGCCAGTGCTATTTGAAGGGCGGCTTGACCTGCGTGAAGTGCCACGTGGACCCGCACGACACAGCGATCGAGAAGAACCCGCTGCTACAACCGACGTACGCGGCCATCTGCACGCAATGCCACGCGGCCATTGGCAAATCGCTTACCGCCCATACCCACCATGCCGAAAAAAGCGCGGGCAGTTCCTGTGTGGAGTGCCATATGCCGCGCACGGTTCTGAGCATCAAAGCGCGGATTCGCGACCACTCGATGAGTGTGCCTGTGCCGGAAAATACCACGCGGTACCAGATTCCCAACGCTTGCAATGAATGTCATCAGGATCATGATGCCGGCTGGGCGGCGCAACGGATGGACGAGTGGTGGGGAGATGCCTCACGCCGTCAGCAGATCAGGCGAGCCGAGGCGTTTACGGAGGCCCGCGCCGGCGATCAGGGCGCGATTCCCAAGCTGCTTCAGATCGCCACCGATTCCGGCGAAGGGCCGTTCGCGCGTGCCAATGCGCTCGGTTACCTGAGCCGTTTTGGTTCCGATCCACGCGTCTTTCCAGTGTTTGAAGGGGCCCTGGCGGATTCGCATCCACTGCCGCGTATCGTGGCGGCCTTGCGGATGCCGGTCTCTCCGGCCATGCGGCAGACAGCCATCGCGGATCTGACGCGTGCGTTGCAAGACCCGCTGGCGACCGTGCGGTTGGGCGCGGCGGTATCGCTGGTTGGATTGGGTGTGAAAGAGGTGCCGCCCGCGGCAGGCAAGTTCTTCACGGAGGCACTGGCGCTCTATGCCAAGCGCGCCGATCTTAACTCGGACGACGCCGCGAACCAGTTTGCGGCAGGACGTTTCTTCCTGTTGAGCGGCGATCCGGCCCGGGCAGAGCAATCGCTCTCCACCAGCCTGAACTTAAACCCGCGCACTCCAGCGCAATATTTTCTGGCCTATGCGCTCGCGCAGCAGGGCAAATACTCCGCAGCGCGCTCTCTCCTCGATAAGCTTCAACCGTCTGATCCTCAGTATGCAAACGCGCAGGCACTCCTGAAAGCGATCGCCGGACGATAGATTTCGATCTCACCTCACGCTTCGGGCGGCGGCGATGTTGCCGCTGCCCCGCCATGGGGCCGTCGAGGCAAACGGCAAAATAGGTCCGTCACAATGCGTGGCGTCAGTTTCAGCGATAGAGCTAGCTGCGTCAGTGATGGTGTGCGCAGACTTCCTGAACTTCTATGGGAAAAATCCATTGACAATTCCCAGCAAAACATATAAAGTCTATTGACATGATAGACATTATCGTCGGTGCCCGCTACTCTGCCAAGATTCGCGTGCATTACTTCCGCAACTTGTTGATCCGAAAAGCTTCCGCTTGTCAGCACTGTCTATTTGCACTGATCTGTTTGACCCTGTCGCTGGTGTTTCTGCCACGCAACACCTTTGCTCAAGTCGATACCGGCACATTGTCCGGCGTGGTGAGAGATCAATCCGGGGGCATCGTTCAAAACGCCGCTGTCAGAATCGAGAATCCGGCTACCGGCGTTTCGCAAAGCGTCGCCACGAATAGCCAGGGCCTCTACTCTGTTCCCGACCTGAAGGCCGGCACTTATCAGGTTTCCGTGTCCGCACAGGGTTTCGAAACAATTACCAAAACCGGTATCGCTTTGCGCGTGCAAGACCGCGTTGCACTTGATTTCGATCTAAAGGTCGGTCAGTCTTCCATCTCCGTGTTAGTCGAATCGCAAGTGTCGGCTCTGCAGACAGAGACCTCTTCGCTTGGTCAAGTGGTCGACGACGCGCAGATCAAGAACATACCGCTGAATGGCCGCAACTATATTCAACTCGCTACGTTAGGCGCGGGCACATCGCCGGCTTACAATGCTTCTGAACGCAACAGCTTCACCGCTAATGGCGTTCGCGAAATTCAGAACAGTTACCTGCTCAACGGCATCGACAATAAAAACAAAATTGTCGGCTTCGACAGTTCCGCCGCGCAATCCATCGAACCGGTCATCGACTCAGTACAGGAATTCAAAGTGCAAACCAGCACCTTCTCCGCCGAATTCGGTCAAGCTGCGGGCGCGGTAGTAAATGTCACCACGAAGTCGGGTACAAACCAGTTACATGCCAGCGCTTTTGAATATTTGCGCAATTCCTTCTTTGACGCCGACCCGTATTTCCAACCCGCCGGCACTGCCAAGCCGCAATTCATTCAGAATCAATACGGCACGACTGCGGGCGGACGCATCCTCAAAGACCGCACGTTCTTCTTCTTTGGCTGGCAGGGCACGCGCACCGACGATGCAGCGCCGCAACTCGGAGTGGTTCCAACCTTGGCTCAGCTAAACGGCATATTCACCGCATCGATCTTTGATCCTGCCACCACGGCGAAAAATCCCAACGCCAGCGGCTACCTCCGTTCTCCCTTCCCGGGCAACAGAATTCCGTCAACGCGCTTCGATTCTGTCTCCGCCGGATTGCTCTCGCTCTACCCTGCCCCGAATTTGGCCGGAAAGAGTAATTTCTTTTCTAATCAGAAGGAGACCATCGCGCAGGATCAGTTCGTTGGACGTCTGGACCACCGCTTTAGCGACAAAGACAGCATCTTTGGACGCTACTCAACTGAGGCTACCACCAACGATCTGCCGGCGCAGCTGCCGTTGCCTGCCAGCAACCCCAGCATTGTCCATCCAGCGGCGCATTCCATAGTTGCCAGCGAAACGCACATCTTCACACCCACACTCATCAGCGAATTGCGCGGAGGTTATCAGGAAACTCAGGAACTGCAGCAGATCAACGCGCCCCGCGAGTTCAGCCAGTACGGGATCGTGGGCGTTCCAGATTATCCGCAGGTACTTGGCCTCCCTACCTTCGCGGTTTCGGGTTTATCGACCATCGGAACTACTGGCCCTGGCACTCTGCAAACGGCTGCTACCGGTTCCGGCAACTTACCGATCGATAAAGAAGGCCGGGTGATTCAATCGAGCGGCAATCTCTCATGGGTGCACGGGCGCCACACGGTGAAGTTTGGTTTTGATTTTCAACAAGTCACGCTCTACGCAAATGTCACCTTGAATGCCCGCCCGGCTTACAGTTTTTCGGGCGTTTATACACAAAATCCGCAGAGCCGTTCGAATACCGGTGCCGCCTTCGCCGATTTCCTTTTAGGCGATACGTCTGCCGCGACGGAAAGCACGCGCTCTATTAGCAACAGCCGCCAGCATATCTATCAAGGCTATGTGCAAGACGACTGGCAGTTAACCAACCGCTTGACTATAAACGCTGGCTTGCGCTACGAACTGCCTCTTCCCTTCTATGAATTAAACAATCACTACGCGGATTTGATTCTCGAACCGGGTGCGCTTTACGGTACTCTTTTGCAGGCAGACAATGCTGCGGCCAATGGTTATCGGAATTCGTTCTCGAATCCGAACTATCACAATTTTGCGCCGCGCCTCGGTCTCGCGTACAAAATTACTCCTAAAACAGTGATTCGCGCCGCCGCTGGCGTGTTTTATGGACGCGACGAAAATCTCGGCGTCGCTGGACGGCCTACTAACAACCCGCCATACTTCGTCACTACCACCTACACCTCGGATCAAATCGATCCCAACATCATCCTCTCGCAGGGCTTTCCTGCTAACGCACTCACACCCGGCTCACAGTCGACTCCCACAGTCAACTCGTATCCGAAGTTTGCGCCCACTCCCTATGTGCAGCAATGGAACCTATCGCTGCAACAAGACTTGGGCGCTGGGTTCAGCCTTCAGACTTCGTATGTAGGTTCGAGTTCACATGATCTCTACTTGCAAAACAACGTAGACCAGCCGTTGCCTGCCGCGGGCGCCATTCAAGCACGCCGCCCTCTGCCTGCTTACTCGGCGATCAACGCTTACGATCCATGGGTCAGTGCGCATTATGATTCACTGCAAGCGCAAGTAGAGCGCCGCTTCAAGCAAGGGCTCACACTCTTAACCTCTTACACGTGGGCGCACGGACTCGATGATGACAACGGCTCACGCGAGTACGCATACGACTTAGCTGCCGAGTTTTCCAGCTCCAGTTTCGACATCCGTCAGCGTTTTGTGCTGAGTTCGGTCTATGAACTGCCCTTCGGGAAAGGGAAGCCTTTCCTGCACGATTCGCGTATCGGCAATATTCTGGCGGGCGGCTGGCAGCTATCCGGCATCTTCACTAAACAGACGGGTCTGCCGTTCACTCCTGTGGAAGCCGTCGACGCCAGCAATACCGGCACGACAGAAAGGCCGAACCGCATTGGCAGCGGCATCTTGGCCAGTGGTCGGAGCATCAACAATTGGTTCGATGTCTCCGCCTTCAGCGCGCCGGCAGCATTCACTTTCGGCAATTCCGGTCGAAATATTTTGCGAGGTCCAGGTTTGACAAATACCGACCTCGGTCTCTCACGCGTGATTCCCATTCGCGAGCGCCTGAACATCGAATTCCGCGCGGAGGCTTTCAATCTCTTTAATACACCGCAGTTTGGCCTTCCCAACGCAACTTTAGGGACGTCCACCGTCGGCGTAATCACCACCACCGTCAATCCGCAGCGTGAATTGCAATTCGCCCTGCGAGTCGCTTTCTGATAGGAGATCGTTATGGACAAGAAAACATCAAGACGCAATCTGCTGAGGGGTGCAGCCATTGTGGGAGGAGCCGTAGCCACCGGCTCCAATACCCAGTCAGTCGCCGCGCCGACATCTTCTGAGAGCGGCGCTCATTGGCAGCGGCCTGCCAAACAGCAAGGCAACAATCTCAACGTAATCGTCCTTGTCTCCGATACTTTTCGCGCTGACAACTTGGCCGCTTATGGCAGCGAATGGGTTGAAACTCCCAACCTGAACAAATTCGCACAACAGTCCATCCTGTTCACGGATGCTTACCCGGAAGGGATGCCGACGATTCCCACGCGCCGCACTCTCTACACCGGCCGTCGCATCGTTCCTACCTATTACTACTTTCAGCCCGAGCCTGTGCAGCTTCCCGGCTGGCATCACCTCTATAACGAAGATGTGACTCTCTCGGAGACGTTGCAAGAAGCTGGCTACCTCACGGCTTTAGTCGCCGATGTACCGCATTTGCAGCGCCCCGGCCGCAACTTTCATCGCGGCTTCGGCTATTACGAATGGGTGCGCGGACAGGAAGTGGATTACTACGGGCAAGCGCCGCGCAAACAGCCCGACTACAGCGATCTCTTTCCAGCCGACTACCTGGAGCGTTCCGGCCTAGTGAAAAGCGGCTTTCTCAATCAATACACCGCGAATCGCCGGCGCTGGCTCAAACACGGCGAATCCATTGCCGAACAAACCGCCAAGAACGCCATTGCTTGGTTGCGAGAGAACCACGAGCAAGGGCCATTCTATTTGCAAGTGGAAGTCTTCGATCCTCATGAGCCTTGGGATCCGCCGGCGCATTTCCTCGAAAAGTATCTCAAGGAGCCGACCAAACACTCCTGGCCCGAGCCTCCTTACGGCGACCTCATCGTTCCCGAAGAAGGTGTCAAACGACTGCGTGCTAACTACGCCGGCGAAGCGTCAAACGTCGATTATTGGTACGGCAAAGTCATCGATACTATCTCCGAATTAGGGCTCAATGACAACACCATCGTGGTGTTTCTGTCCGATCACGGCACCCTGCTTAATGAGCAAGGTCAGTGGACCAAAGGCCCTGAGAAACTGCGCACGCAGGTTACTCACATCCCTCTCCTCATTCGCCTCCCAGCCGGAGAACTGGCCGGCAAACGAGTGAGTGGATTTGCACAAATCCCCGATCTCGTTCCCACTCTACTCGGCCGTCTCGATCTCAAGCCGGCGCCACGCGTCACCGGCGAAGATCTTTGGCCCTATATCTCGGAGACACGAACTCCTAACCGCGACCATGTTGTCTCCGCCTTCGGCTACATCGCCTCGGTGCGCACGCTTGAATGGAACTACTCCGCTGTCTGGAACAAAGAAAAGTACAAAGGCGCCTACCAACCGCAGCTCTACCACACGACCACGGACCCGCACGAACTCCACGACGTGGCAGACCAGAATCCAACAGTCGTCAAAGATCTACAAGCCAAACTTGAGCGCTACATCGCCTCCGGTTGGGAGATCACCCGGGGTAGCTTCAACGAACCTGTTGGCTAGTAGCATTGATCTCCACATAGTGAGGCCCGAATTCCGGCTTGCCCTTCAGCGCAATTCCCGCTTCCACGCGGCTCGGGCCTTTCACCACTCCGTTCAACTGGAGAGTCGCGGATTTTGCTCCACTCAATAAGTTTGCTTGCGCCCTAACGCCTCCTACACTCACCCAGCCCACACCTTCGCTCGCGATCTCCGGAAATAACAAAGTGCACTCATACGCGCCACTTTCCCGTACATCCACCTCCCAATACCCCTGCCCGCCAACCTCCCAGGTGGCACGCGGTCCCCGCCAATCCTGCCGCGTCAACATCACCGGATTCTCAAACTTGGTCCCTAAATAAATCCGTGGCACTGCGAAGTTCCGCGTCCCCGCTACATCCCGAAACCAAGCTTCATAACCCGCGCGCATCTCCGCCACCCGCTCAGCCTGCCCCGCCGCCAGATCATGCGACTCTGCTGGATCTTCGCGCAAATCATAAAGCTCTTTCCCATTCACCAATTTGTACTGCTGGGTCCGCGCCGCGCAATTGTTGTACAACTCTCCGCGCTCCCCACGATGCCACTGAAAATAAACCGTTCGATCCGTCCAAGGGGCATCCGGATTCTGCCACAGTGGATACAAGCTGCGCCCATCAGTCTTCACCTCTGATGCGCCCGAAATTCCGCAGGCCTCCAACAGGGTCGGAAACAAATCAATATGTGCCGCCAACCAGTCCACCTTTGCCCCAGCCCGAACCACCCTCGGCCATCTCACAAAGAAAGGCACCCGCAATCCACCCTCATAGACAGTCCCCTTCAACCCGCGCATCCCACAGTTAAACCGCGCCGGCGTGGGCCCGTTGTCACTCATAAAAATCAAGATCGTATTCTCTTCCAAGCCCTCTTTGCGCAAATGCGCCAGTAACCGTCCCGCGTTCTCATCTAAATTCGCCAACATCCCATAGGTCTTAGCTGTTGTCTCATCCAGCCCTTTTTCGCGAAACGGGGTGACGTATTTCTCAGCCACTTGCAGCGGCACATGCGGCGCATTCGTAGCGAGATAAGTGAAGAACGGCCGCTCTTTGTTTTGCGAGATAAACTCCATTGCCGCATTAAAGAAGACATCGGTGCAATACCCTTTCCGCTGCTCCAGCCGCCCATTATGCCTAAGCTTCGGATCGAAATAGCTGTTGCCATCCGGCGGATCGGAGGGCTGTCCAATCCCGCCTCCCTCATGCACCAGCACTTCGCCGAACCCCTGTTCCATCGGCCGCAGCGGATAGTGATCGCCCAAATGCCACTTACCAAAAATTCCCGTCTGGTAACCCGCCTTCTGCAATACTTCCGCAATCGTTACTTCGTCGTTGAACATCATCGACCGGCCCAGGTACGTGTCCACCACGCCAGTGCGGTAGTAGTAACGACCCGTCAGCAAACTCGCGCGCGTCGGCGAACAAACCGGGTTCACATGGAACTGCCTAAACTCTGCCCCTTCCTGCCCAATCCGATCCAGATTCGGCGTTCGCAGCGCCGGGTTTCCATGCAGCGAGCAATCGCCAAAACCCTGATCGTCACTCACAAACAAAATAATGTTAGGTCGCGGTCGCCCTTGAGGAACCGCTCCCTGCAACACCGCCGCACTGCTTGCTGCCAAAAACTCACGCCGTGAAAGCATAAATTATCCTAACTCATTAAAGTCCATCGACAAAGTATGGTTTAGATGATATCCTACTGTTTCGCCTATGCTCACTCGACGGAGTTTTCTCGCAGCCACCGCCGCCGCTGCCAGCACGCGCCTTTCTTCCGCCGCCCCAACGAAGAAGCCCAATATCGTCTTTATCCTTTGCGACGATCTCGGCTACGGCGACCTCGGCTGCTACGGTTCGTCCATCGCCACTCCCAATCTCAATCGCCTCGCCGCCGAGGGAATCCGCTTCACTAACTTCGATTCCGCCGACCCCGTCTGCTCTCCCTCCCGCGCCGCTCTTCTTACTGGCCGCTATCCCACGCGCGTCGGTGTCCCGCGCGTTTTATTCCCGCAAGACCAAGAAGGACTCAATCTCGATGAAGTCACCCTCGCTAACATTGCCAAAGCACAAGGTTATAAAACGACATGCATTGGCAAATGGCACCTCGGCCGTCCCGACCGTTACCTGCCCACCAGCCGCGGCTTCGATCACTACTTTGGGATTCCCTACAGCAACGACATGAATCCGCGGCCCCTCATCGAAGACACCAAAGTTGTTGAGGAAACAGCCACTCTCGAAACTCTCACGCAACGCTACACGGAACACGCCGTCCAGTTCATTCGTGAGTCGGCCGGTTCACCCTTCTTCCTCTATCTTCCACACACCTTCCCGCACATTCCGCTCGGCGTGTCCGAGCGTTTCCGTGGCAAATCGTCCCAAGGTCTCTACGGAGATGTTGTTGAGGAATTGGACTGGAGCGTCGGGGAAGTCCTGCGCGAATTGAAGCGCGCCGGCGTCGAGCGCGACACCCTTGTCATGTTCACCAGCGACAACGGCCCTTGGTACCAAGGCAGCCCCGGCAAATTGCGCGGCCGCAAAACGACTACCTATGAAGGCGGCGTACGCGAACCCTTCATCGCCCACTGGCCCGGCAAAATTCCTCCGGGCCAAACCTCCGACGCGGTTACCTCCATGCTCGATATCTTTCCTACCGTCACTAAGCTCATCGGAGGAACGCTTCCTCCCAAGCCTCTCGACGGCATCGACATCTGGCCGCTCCTCACCTGCACCCAAAAATCTCTCGAACGTGAAGCCCTTCTCTACTTCGACAACTGGGATCTCCAATGCGCTCGCTGGAAAGAGTGGAAACTCCACGTCGCGAGGCACAACTCCAGCACCTATAGCGCCGCTCCCGCAGGAGGACGCCGTAACTTCGTATTGCCTCGTCCGGAGTTGTACAACCTAAAGCTCGATCCCGAAGAGAGTTACGACGTCGCGCCCGCCCATCCGGAAATCGTAGCTGAAATCCAAGGCCGCATCGAAAGACTCCTCGCTGGTTTCCCCGAACCCGTGCAACAAGCGTACGCCGAATCGAAAGCCCGTAAGGTCGATCCGGCGACTCCTATTGGTGCACGACCACGACCCTTCGCCAACTAGGCCCAGTATTGTACTATAATTGCCGCTGGCACAGCCGGTCGGCCGGCCTACAGCTCGAACCCATTCGCGTTTCTAATCCGAATGACTCGAGTCCCGTACTTACTCCCTTGACGCCAACACGCCAATGCCATAATGCCGGCCAATTCCCGCCAACACTGGCCCTTCCACTGCCTCCCGAAACTTCACTTCGACGTGATACCGCGGATAACCATCCAGATGCTTCGGCACCCGTATACTCTTCGCCGTTTCCGCCCCTACCCATAGCGGCGCCGCTTGAAACGCCAGCGACTCAATCTGTTCTTTGCTCCGTCCCGCCATCTCAAACGCCCGCAGTAGCAGTCGCTCCGTCTTGCCAACCGACACAACTCCGCGCGTCGCGTTGAAGCCATGTAGAATGATCGGCGTTACACTTCGCCAAACCCGCGCGGATCTCGTATAAAACGGCGTCACCCGCCCATCCCCCGGCTCGATCAGACACTCCTCGCGAGCATATTTGTTCGTGAACTTCGGTCCCAACCACTTCACACCAAGTAACTCAACCGCTCGCCCACTACTTCCAATCGGCTCAACTGCCTTGATTCGCCGAATTCGCCAATGCCTCCGATGTGGTCTCCGCCACGCTCCTCGGAACAGATTAACTATAATCGTTGGTTACCTCTGCTTAGATGCGGCTTAGCGGCTAAATTGACAGAGTAAGTGAGTTAATGCGGTTCAAGTTCAGAAAGATCGAGAACGGCCCTAAAGAAGGCGGTCAGCATTGAACGCACCGAACTTCGACAGATTCTTCGTCAACACCACCGGCCACAAGCCGTTTGACTACCAACGTCGGCTTGCCGGCGGAGACTCTGGCACAACCTGTCAGTCGCACCTCATAAACATCCCTACGGGGCTCGGTAAAACCGCAGCTATCGTTCTCGCTTGGCTGTGGAATCGAGTTCAACTTCAAAAAGCAGACTGGCCCCGTCGCCTCGTCTATTGCCTGCCCATGCGGACATTGGTCGAACAAACCGCGGAAAACGCCCGTAAGTGGCTAGAACAATCCGAGTCGTCCAAGCAAGTCAGATTACATATCCTCATGGGTGGTGAAGAAGCCGACGGTGGGGAAGAAATCGACGCCTGGGACATTAATCCCGAGCGGCAAGCAATCCTCATCGGTACCCAAGACATGCTTCTAAGCCGGGCACTCAATCGCGGCTACGGAATGAGCCGCTACCGCTGGCCGATGCACTTCGGCCTGCTGAACAACGACTGCTTGTGGGTGTTGGACGAAACCCAGTTGATGGGGCCAGGGCTTGCCACAGCGTGTCAACTGGAAGCGTTCCGTCTTAAAGTAGGCCCGGCATCGGCGGCCAGATTTAACTCCTATCCCGAAGGCCACTCCGTTACCTGGTACGCATCCGCCACAGCCGATCCGAGCCATCTCATCACCCGCGACTGGCGGGAAAACTCAAGGCCGGATACCTTTTCTTTCGGACTATCCGACGAAGAACAGCAAGCGAACACTGGAACTGTAGCGGAGCGGCGGCTGGCCACAAAACGGTTGGAAATCCAGGCAGACTGGAATTTTGGTGACAAGCAGAAGCTGCCTGAAGCCATTATCGACAGGCACAGGCAAATGACGTCCGCTCTCGCCTCCGCCCCCTCACAACTGCCCCGCCGAACATTGGTCATTTGCAACACCGTTAATCGTGCAGTGGCGGTGCACGATGCCATCAAGACGAAATTGACGGGCAGCGGGGAAACTGACCTCATGCTGATGCACTCCCGCTTCCGCCCGAGGGAACGAGAGATGCAATCGGCGCGGCTGCGAAATCCCGATATCGAAAAACACCATGGCGGGCAAATTATTGTCGCAACCCAAGTGGTTGAAGCAGGCGTTGACCTTTCCAGTGCCATCCTTTGGATGGAAATCGCCCCCCTCGCAAGCCTCGTGCAAAGGCTTGGGCGATTGAACCGCGGCGCGGAATTTGGCTTCGATAAAGCAGTCCGCTTCGGCTTCACCCCTCAGGCACTTGTTGTCGGGATTGAATCACCCAATCCGGAGTCAACCGCCTTCAAAACGAAAGATGCGAGGGAAAAAGCAAAGAAGGATGCCGAAAAGAAGCACCTGCCCTACGCGAAGGCGAAGTGTGACGACGCTTGGAAAGCCCTGAAGGGACTAGAGTGCGATGCCTCACCAGCTTCGCTGGCAATGATCAATGAAGCAGTCAGCGCCTCGATCGGTCAGTGCCCCTATTCCCTCCAGCAACACGAGCTTCTAGACTTTTTTGACACTGATGCAAATCTCTCGCTAGGATTCACTGACGTGTCACCCTTTGTGCGTGGCATAGACCCGGATACCGACTTCTACGTCGCGTGGCGCGACTGGCCGGGCTCAGACAAGGGCGAGCGTCCAAAGTTTTCCGCCGATTTCCAGCGCCAGGAGTTATGCCCAGTCTCAATTGGAAAGGCTAGGGACGCTGGCTCAATCCTCTCAAAAGGATGGATTTGGCGAGGCAAGGACGCTGGCTGGGCGAGCGTGAAAAGTCTTGATGTTGCTCCAGGTATGACCATCCTCTTGCCGGCTGCGGCTGGTGGGTACCGCCTAGATTCTGGTTGGACCGGGCGAGACGAAGATATGCCGGTTCCTACGCTCTATGAGCCCGGAGGTACTCCGTCAGACGAAGAGATGCTTTCCAGCCTGGACAACGGCTGGCAAAGCATCGCCGAGCATACCAAAGATGTGACTTCCAACTGGACATGCATACTGGCAGCGGTAGAAATGACACTGCTCTTATCTCCCCAAGAACAATCAGCCGCGCTCACCGGCACCCACTGGCATGACATCGGGAAAAACCACTCCGCATGGCAGTCTGCAGCGGAGGTCGCGCTAACGAAGGCCGGCATTTCTATTCCGAAAGACTCGTGCCCCATTGCAAAATTCTCCCTTTCTGAAAGCCCTCGCCTTCACGAGAAGAACGACGATGGCACGCCGAAGCTCACGGGCTTTCAACTAAAAAAGGAACTCAGGGCACTCCGCCAATCCTTCAAGCCAAGCCTTGCCCATGAGGTTGCGTCCGCCCTTGCCTTCCGCCGGTCTGAACAAGCTGCACTTGGAGCCGGGCGTCCTACCGAGAGCCTACTTGCCGAATACCTCATCATGAGCCATCACGGCCGCGTGCGGAAGGTTCTGCGCGACGAGATTCCACGTTATCCGAAAGATGAAAAGGACACCGAAACCGTACGCGGCATTTCTAATGGAGACGCGTTGCCGCCGGTCACCATCGCCGGCAAGGAACTCCAGTGCCCTTCACTCTCTATCGATTGCCGCCGCATGGGTCGAGACAAAGACGGGAACGAAAGCTACACCCGCGGCGTCCTTCGACTCCTAGCGCACTATGGCCCCTTCAGGCTCGCCTTCCTCGAGACTCTATTCCGAGCCGCCGATATTCGCGCATCAATCCGCACCTCAAAATCGAGGCGGAGCACTCAAGCCCAATGAGTATGCAACCGCTCCATCTCAAGGGCTGCCGCCACGACATCCTCGGCCACTACCTAAAAGCCATCGGCTTGTTGCGAGCTCTCTCCAAATGCGCTGACACAGAGCAGCGAGACCCCGATGCTGAAGGCTGGTGGGATATGGAGAACGCCTGGTTCTGCCTTCGGTCACAGAAGTATCCGACAATTGAGAGACTCGTTGAGTTTTTTGAAAAGCATTATCGGCCGACGCCCGTATTTTCCGCGTGGAATACGGGAGGTGGCATGGACGAGAAGCAAGAAGCCATATTCAAAATCGACCCAAAGCCATGGAATGATTACTGGGCCCTGAATCGAGACTCTCTCGTCGCCCACGGGTTCCCGCTTCCGGCAAACGGAACGGAGCCCGAGATTCCAGACAAAGCGTTGATCTCAAGTGCGCCGAATGCACACTGTCGGCAACTGAAACATCGCGATAACGTTCGTAGCCGGAAAAGGTAAGAAACCAAGGCCAAGAATTCAGATCGCCTGGTCGGGCGCAGCCCGCCAAAACCTCTTCACTCAGATGGATTTAAGCCGCTCTCACCTGGAGGACGGCATCGACTTCACGAAGCCAGTCATCAAGAGATTTATACCGGGCGCTTCGGAGTTCGTCTTCGACGTTAAGGACGAACGCGTCCTTACAGACCTCGGCCCGATGCCGGGGGTCCAATTGGAGATTCGCACCAAGGAGAGTGGAAAGAAGGCCGTGATGGCCCTCCTAGCGAAACAAGAACTTTCGAATAACCTTGAGGCACTGGCTGCTCTGGACCTGGGCGGAAGTTTTTCGAAAGCTTCCAGGCAGTCAACGCCGACAACAGAATCCTATTAGAGATACCGTGAACAGGTCCCATCCTCAGCAGCGGAAGCCTTCGATGCGATCTTTACGACGCGGGCGTCAGCGAGACCTCAAGACAACCCGATATTCTTGAACAGAGGCGATGCTGGCGCAGCCGAAATGTTCCGGTCGTTCTGGGTATTTTTTCGGCAACTCCGTACTGCGGCGCGAAACTAACACTCTAGCGTCTTTGGAAGGTCTCGTCTAAGAAAGTACTACCATGCCGAAAGCCAAAGGATCCCCATTTTTTCCTGACGCCATCAAGTCCTACAACATTGGCTCAGGGTGGGTCGAGGAAGAATATCCTTTTCCCCCATTAGATTACCTCTTGGCCACTGAGGAATCCCTCGCCTTTCGCGGCTCAGTAGCCCGCACCATTGGCGCAAGCTCCAATCGTTTTGCAGCCTTCCCGTTCGTTTTCGATTCGGGAGAAGATATGGTGGACGACGGAAACGAGGTAAGAGCAACTGCGACAGTACTTTGGTTGCCGCTCTGGGAACGCGGCACCACCTTCGCTGAACTCGCTGGATTTATCACAGATGCGCAGGCGCGACTCCCCGGAAAGGATGCGAGGTTCTCAGCCGAGTTTGTGCGTGCGCTAAATGTCGAGGAGTCGATGCTGGGTTTTGGGCTGGCAAGAGTTTCGCTTCAAAATGAAGGGTAGCCGCGTTCCTTGGATCACCACGGGACGCTACGTGGGGGCTTCATCCGCTCAAGAGAACGGACACGATGGCTCTCGATCTTATGTCTCACTCCTAAACCGCGGCTTGGCACCGCTGGATGAGAGCCGCTTTCTAGATCAGTTCGAGATCTTTTGGAAGGGCAGTAAAGCGGATTCTCGGAGCCCTCATCCTGTTCGAGCCGCGATCAACGCGGCAATGGAAACGGCTACCCTTGAGCCAACCCCTCATCATTGCCTCGCCCTGCTGGAGTCCATTTTCAGTGCCTGTCGGCAGATGTGCCTATCAAAATCTTTTCGAGAAAAACTACCCGGCGAGAAGGCTTCATTCTTCGCCCCCCTTCCCATGGAACAATGGGACCGCCTCCTGACTCCCCTGGAGTCCAACCCAGAGTTTCGTATCGCCCGCTCACTCGCCTCCATCACAGGTCTGAGACGGGCGATCCCGGGGGCTATTCTGTGCAACCCATGCTTGGCTCCCTCCTCCCGCTCGCCTGCGAGCGCTCGCGCTGGATTCTGCCGGAAAAGAAACACCAGACACACCAGGTCGTCTGGACCGGTGACGACCTCGCTTACGACCTCACCGCGATACTACGCCGCCGCTATATGGACTCGCAAAACGACGAACCGCCCGCCTGCGCGCCGTCCCGGACGCCGAACTGGGCGACGTGCAAAATTTCTTGCGCGGAGAACTCGATGACCAACTCATCGCCCGCTGGACCGAGGCAATGAGTCTAATCGGCTGGCATTTTGAAAGCCAATCCGATGACGAGAATGGCTCGGAACCCGCCAATCAAGAGAACCAGGGAGGAGGCGACTGCCGAAGAGGACAGGAACCCGCCTGAAATTGAATTTAAAGGCATGGAACCCGCCTATGCCGCCCTACGGACGTTGTTGGAAGTTGAATGTGAGTGGCAAGGGAAAGATCGCAGCCAATGGAAAAAGCGGCGTAGCCAACAGCCCTTTGTCTCGCTGTGCGAGCGTTCCCTTCCTCACTTCCGCTGGCAGTGAGTGAAGCTTTTCGCTGGATCACATTTGGGGTGTCCGCAATCCCTGGGGAGCCGTCGCCCGCGCGGAGAAGCCGATTATCGGGGCCGCTACGGCGTCCGTCTGGATCAAGACGAGATATCCTACGCCGATTGCGATGCACAACTTGTAAGCCGACTAGCCGCTGCGGTCTGTATCCCGCTGCGGTGGCAAGACCGCTGGCAACTCGATCGCGCCGTAACGCTTCCACCCGGCACCTAATGATCTTCCACAACACCATGCAAAGACCTATCACCAAGGTACATAATGACAATGACAACAACTACTGAACCCGCACTCCTCAAGTTCGGCGGATTTACAATTCCTGCGGGCTGCCGACGCATCTTATCACTGCGGAACTTGAACCTTCCAACGGCGACCCTCGCATCCAGCCAACGGGATTCCCGGACGTCGGGCCCGTTCTGTACGCCGACCCTTCGGGAAAAGACGGCCTCATCTGCCTCATCGAGTCCGAAGCTTCGATGGCAAACCGGCTCGAAGAAGTGTGCCTAGACAATAAGTATGAAGGTACCCTCAAGTCTGCACTTGCTGGGGTCCCCTACCTCAGAGTGCAAACAGGGACGGACGCAAATCCCACCTTCAAAACCGCCTCCACATTAGATGGCCACCGCTTTGCATCTGACTTCCTTGCCAAAGGAACGGCGGCTTTCGCACCCGATGCAACGGCGACAACCCTGGCCGAGCACGTCAAGACAAGTTTGGGGATGACCGCGGACGGCAAGACTATGCCAATCGCACGCGTTCCAGACGCCTTCCCCTTGGTTATGGGACTAGACACCATGTCTTTAATCCACGGGTTCCAGATCTCCAACGCCCAGATATCTTTTGTCGGCTTGCGGCTGCCACGCGCTTTGACGGCCTCCGTAGTTGGCCTCAATTGTCAGCGTGTCACTGTGCCAGGTGTCAAGTTTAACGTCGGCCAAGTCGAAAGCGAGTCGGGCCAGGCTATCTTTCAGAAACAGCGGATAACTGCAAGAAGCGTCCAAGCCCGGTTTTCCATTGACGCGGGCCTTTTATCGTCGCTTCGTCTCGATACGCTAGGCGAAAGGGGCGCAGTGGGCGAGTGTCAAAACGCCCGGCTCAAATTGTTACTGGCGATTGCACTTTGGAAGGTCGCATCTTTCCTCGACCTCCTAAGCGTGGAGTTAAGCCTCCGCACAGAGTGCAAGCTCCGTCTAAAGAGTGGTGATAATGGCGATGTGGTCGCGCCAGAAGCAAAGTGCGAGGGTGGGCGGCTTCTCGAGAAAGCCGTTACTTTTCCTTTTGCGTCAATCGCCAAAGAAGAATTCGCTGAGTTAATCTCAAGCGCAAACCTCCCACAGGGCCGATCCCCTCTCACCCTACAATTCCAATGATGACGGCCATTCAAATTATGTTCCGATGGGGCCGCTACTATGCACATCCATGGGGTCTTAATCCGGTTCGCCTCCGCGAACCTGAATGGCCACCCAGTCCGTGGCGGCTGCTCCGCGCACTGGCGTCTTCGCGGTTTCGCGCCAATCCCGGCAAGACTCTAACTGGCGACGCCGTACCACTAATTCAGAGTCTCGGGCAAGCTCTGCCTGAGATTGGTATTGGAAAAGTCTCCTTCGGCCTGACAGTTCACTACCAACCCAACTATGGCGCGGCGGGCGCGGCTGAAAAACAGGATGCCCGCTACAAAAATACCCGCCACGAGAACCACTTCGCCGCCGTAGACGGGCCAGTGATCTTCCGTTGGCCCAGCGTCAGTCTTCCCGAGACGCAGCAGACTCTTCTCGCAAATTTATTGGCAGACCTGTCGTATTTCGGCAGATCAGAATCGATCTGCCAGGCAGAACTAATCACGGCGCAAGCTGCTGGGGCGATTCCGGGTATTGGCTGGTGCCTCCCGACAGAGGGTCGCAGAATCTCTTCGCACTGCCGCGACGTTTTCTGTCCAAATCCAGCGGACTTTTGCGTAACCGACCTGTGGGCCCGCCGAAACGACAAGCCAACGGTAGATTCCCCAGATGCCCCGAAGCACCTCGTCGATGCGCTTCTCTCCAGCGACATGAAGCCCGATGGGGCACAATGGTTTTCGTACAAGATGCCCGACGACTGGCCAATTAAACGTATGGTCCGCACCGTGCTCGCGACACATCGCGAGTCCAAACCCGTCAACTCTGGACCGCGAATCGCACACTACCTGCGGTTTTCTCTACAATGCCGGGTGCCCGTACAACCCAAGTTCACAGTGCCACTTGCCGAGCAATTCCGAAGAGCGGCGTGCAGTCAATTCTTCAAGGAATTTCGGGACGGACAAACAAGCTTTGCCCTGTTCGGCCATCCGGAAGATCGCCCGAAGGACGCCATGGCAGAGCATCAACAAGCGTTTTTCCTCCCCACGCGCAGCTTCACCGATCACGGAAATCGCGACCAACCCGGCATGATCGCCGAGTTGCACATCTGGTGTCCGTACGGCCTTACCCGCGCGGAAACCCAAATCCTTCTTCGCATCCAACGGCTTACCTGGAAAGACGGTCGCTACCCGGTCCGTCCGGTACTAACCGCCGTGAGCCTTGAGCCTCCCGCCGATCTCCCGCTGGCCACAGGCAAATTAAAGAGCCGCGTCTGGCGGAGCGAGACGCCGTTTGTTCCGCCGCGTCACTTCTACCGCGCTAACCGTTCCAAGCAAAAGATAAGGGAACAAGAATCACCAGAGCAACAATTAATTGCCTGTCTGCTCCAGGCAGGAATCACCGCCCCCGGCAAAGTGCATCGTTTGGCGCTCTCCGGGGCCCAGCGGGAACCGCTAACGTCGATCCCACCTTTGCCTCTTTGGGAAATCGTCCGTGCGCCGGTTGACGAAGAATCGCCTTTTGCCAATGCAGTCACCTCAGCAACGCATACTAACAGTAGCGACATCAACCCTCGAACGAACCAGCAACGAATCGGTTTCTTTATGGAAATCAGGTTCGACAGCGAAGTCGCCCTCCCGATACCCGCCTTCGGCCACTCCAATCATTTTGGCCTCGGTCTGTTCGTGCCGGCCAGAGATTAGCAAAGTCCTTCGAAACGCCCGTTTAACCCCATCAGCGCTACCATAAAACCGTAGCCACGCCCTTCAACCAACCCAAGGCCACCCAAGCCGCCGCCCGTCTCCTCAAATCCCGGGGCCTTCGCATGAGCTGCATGAACCTCATCAAACTCCTCTACCTCGCCGACCGCGAAGCTCTCGCCCGCTGGGGCCGCTCCATCACCACCGCTTCCTACGTCGCCATGCCCCACGGCCCGTCCTCAGCCAAGTCCTGGACCTCATCAACGAACAACCCGAGCCCTCCGCTGCAGAATCGACCTGGTCGCATTACATCTCCGAGCCTGACCACTACCAAGTCTCCCTCAAACAATTCGACTTCCCTGGCGATCTTCTCTCCGAAGCCGAGGACGCCCTTCTCGATGAAATCTTCGCCGAAATCTTCGCCATACGGCCACCTCACCCGCTGGCAAATCCGCGACTTCGCCCACACCCTTCCCGAATGGCACGACCCTTTGGGCAGCGCGTTTCCCATCACCGTCGCCGACATCCTCAAAGCCCAGCAAAAATCTCCCGAAGAAATCCGCGCCATCAAAAGCGACCTCGCCGAACTAGCTCAAATCGATTCTTTGCTCACCGCCCCACAGCCAAATTCAAACTTCCGCCGCCACGCGCTAATCTAGTCACAGTGGCAGTTCCTGAGCAGTCCGTATGAAGACATACACTTTCAAAGTCGTTGTTGAGCCTGACGAAGGCGGTTTCCACGCCTATTGCCCCGCATTGCGCCGCTACGGTGCGGTCACCCAGGGTGCCACTCCGGAAGAAGCGCTCAAGAACATTGACGAAGTCGTTCGAATGGTCATGGCTGAACTACAGGAAGACGGCATTCCCCTTCCGACCGCATCCGGCAACAGCGACGTCGAAGTTTTCGACGGCACTCGGGTCGCCGTTACAGTATAAGCAAACCGGCCGCTAATGCCGATCGACTTCTCGAAAATTCGAGCGCTTACAGCTGCAGAAATCATTCGCGCTCTTCTCTCCGACGGCTTCGCATTACGAAAAAGCAAGCACGGCAGCCATCGTCGTTACCAACATCCCGATGGTCGCCGCGTCACCGTCCCGTTTCACGGATCGAACACAACCTTCGTACCGAAAACCCTCCGCAGCATAATTGAAGAGCAAGCCTGCTGGACCGAAAGTGATCTCAAGCGGCTCAAGCTCATCTCCTAACCTCCCCCCAAGCCCTTTCCGATCTTGCCCCCTAACCCTTCTTCTGTTCCAATAGTTCCAGCCTGTATGCGCACCTCCTACCTCGTCGCCTACGACATCTCCAACGACAAGCGCCTCCGCCAAGTCTTCCAAACCATGCGCGGCTCCGGCGACCACCTCCAGTTCTCCATCTTCGAATGCCAGCTCACCCCCATGGACGTCACCAACCTCCGCATCGAACTCGGCCGCATCATCCATCATGACCAAGACCAGGTCCTCTTCGTCAATCTCGGCCCCGCCGAAGGCCGCGGCGACCGCGTCATCACCGCCCTCGGTCGCCCTTACACCCGCGTCGACTCCCCATGTATCGTCGTCTAAACCACCGCCGTTCTTGTCCGTCTTCATCCAGGTTGATCCGTGGCTAAATTCATGACTTCCCCACTCCCCAAAATCCTCCCCTCCACTCTTCCCGATTACCTCCCGGCCCGCATGGTCAACGAATTCGTCTACTGCCCGCGCCTTTTCTTCTACGAATTCGTCGAAGGCATCTTCCGCGAAAGCGTCGACACCGTCGAAGGCGGCCATCAACACAAGCGCGTCGATAAAGAAGGCGTCGCCCTTCCACCACCCGGCGAACTCCCGGACGACCTCAAAACCCGCGCCATCACTCTCTCCTCCGAATCCCTGCGTGTCATCGCCAAGGTCGATCTCATCCAAGTCACCGCCGGTGTCGCCGTCCCCGTCGATTACAAACACGGCCGACCTCGCGAAACCGAAACCGGTCTCGAAATGTGGCCCTCCGATCGGGTCCAACTCGCCCTTCAAGCCATGCTCCTCCGCGAAAATGGCTACACCTGCGACGAAGCCATCGTCTACTACGCCGCCACCAAACAACGCGTTCGCCTCATCATTGACGCCGCTGTCGTCGCTGACACAATTGCCGCTGTCAATGCCGCTTGGACCAGCGCGCAAAACGGCGTCATCCCTCCGCCGCTCCAAGACTCTCCCAAGTGCCCTGGCTGCTCTCTCGCACCCATCTGTCTCCCGGAAGAAACCAACGCCCTGCTGAACTATGAAGCCGCCACTCCCGACGGCCAATTGACTCTCTTCGATCTATCCGGCCTTCCCAAAAAGCCTCCTCGCTCGGACATCCGCCGCCTCGTCACTCCGCGGGATGAACTGCGGGCCGCCTACCTCGACACCCAGGGCCTCCGCGTCGGCAAATCGGGCGATGTCCTCCAAGTGAAAGAGAAAGACACTCTCCGTCAAGAGATCCGCCTAAACGAGATCAACCAGCTCAATCTCATGGGCAACATTCAAATCTCTACCCAGGCTGTGCAATCCCTCGCACAAGCCGAGGTGCCCATCTGCTACTTCTCCCAAGGCGGTTGGTTCTATGGCATCACCCAAGGTCTCTCTACGAAAAACGTCTTCCTCCGTAAAGCGCAATTCAAGCTTGCCGATGAGGATTGGTTCTGCCTCCGCCTGGCCCGCAAACTCGTCGCCGGCAAGATTCGCAATCACCGCACTATGCTCATGCGCAATCACGATGAACCGCCCATCCTCGTTCTCGATCAGATGAAAGCCATGATCGCTCGTGCCGAAGAAGCCGTCTCCCTTGAAGAACTCCTTGGTCTCGAAGGTAATGGAGCGCGTCTCTACTTCGGCGAGTTCAACAACATGCTCAAAGCCGACGACCCCACCGAATCCGATAAAGGCTTTTCCTTCGACTTTCAATCGCGCAATCGCCGCCCTCCCCGCGATCCGGTCAACGCACTTTTGTCCCTGGCTTACAGTATGTTGTCCAAAGACCTGACTCTTGCCTGCTATGCCGCCGGCTTCGATCCCATGTTGGGCTTCTATCACCAGCCCCGCTTCGGCCGCCCCGCGCTCGCGCTCGACCTGATGGAACCTTTCCGTCCACTGATCGCCGAATCGGCCGTTCTCCAAGCCATCAACACCCGCATGGTCACCCCGCGCAATTTCATCCAAGCGGGTAACGCGGTCGCTCTCACTCCGGACGGCCGCAAAGCGTTCTATCAAGCCTACGAAGCCCGCATGGATACGCTGATCTCTCACCCGCTCTTCGATTATCGGCTCTCCTACCGCCGCATGCTCGATGTCCAAACGCGTCTTCTCGCGAAATATATCGAAGGCAGCATCCCCGAATACCCGGTCTTCGTGACCAGATGATCTTCCTCTTGTGCCAACCCGCCGTTTAGCCTACCATCTTTCTAGCCAACTTTTCTCCCCGCCGTGCCGTCGCGAGCGGCTTGGTGGCGGCGATTATCCGCTACCCACTCGCAAACCCGCAAACTGATGAAAAGATTCACCATCCTTCAATCCAACCCTGATATCATCCGCTTTGACGTCACTGCTTTCCCAAACCGCTCGCAAACGCCATGCCAGATCATTGAAATCAGAATACTTTCTGTGTTAGCTATTTCCGCGACTCATGAATCGCGGCCTCATTGAAGCTGCGACCCAACAGCCCTTGCCGCGGATCATGCTCATGATTTCCGCGACTCATGAATCGCGGCCTCATTGAAGCTCGGCACGAGCACTCTGGTATACAATCCCGAACCTATATTTCCGCGACTCATGAATCGCGGCCTCATTGAAGCTGGTGCTTATCGCGGAATCGTTCGATCACTCGATCCATTTCCGCGACTCATGAATCGCGGCCTCATTGAAGCCCTACCATACCCTAGCCCTACCTCCACCCTACCTCCACATTTCCGCGACTCATGAATCGCGGCCTCATTGAAGCTTTCAACTTTCGGAGCCACCACCTTGACAAATCTCGAATTTCCGCGACTCATGAATCGCGGCCTCATTGAAGCAACGCGATATTGGCTTCGCCTACCAGTTCGGAGCATTATTTCCGCGACTCATGAATCGCGGCCTCATTGAAGCGGTACGGGCGACGGAGTATCTACCCAGTTCCAACTTATTTCCGCGACTCATGAATCGCGGCCTCATTGAAGCAATCAGTGCCAGGGCAGTGTCGCCACATTTCCTTTCATTTCCGCGACTCATGAATCGCGGCCTCATTGAAGCCATTGAAGACAAGGGGCCGCTGGCACCGATTCGCTAATTTCCGCGACTCATGAATCGCGGCCTCATTGAAGCCAACAACGCTTTGGTCTCGATTGACTGGACCGGCATATTTCCGCGACTCATGAATCGCGGCCTCATTGAAGCATAAACGCTTCATGCTCCATGACTTTACCGTTCGTCATTTCCGCGACTCATGAATCGCGGCCTCATTGAAGCCATGAGTGCAGCTACACTCCGCACTCGTTTGTCGTGATTTCCGCGACTCATGAATCGCGGCCTCATTGAAGCGACTTAGCTCTTCGTCTCGCCGTGAAAGCGGCGGCGATTTCCGCGATTCATGAATCGCGGCTTCATTGAAGCTCGAGCTACTATCCCGGGGGCTCAGCCGGCCGCATTCGATTTCCGCGACTCGTGAATCGCGGCCTCATTGAAGCAAGTCCTCGATCTGCTGAGGTTCTCGCGCGCCGATTATTTCCGCGACCCATGAGTCGCGGCCTCATTGAAGCTCATCACCGTGAAAGATCTTCAGGCAGGTCGGGCAGATTTCCGCGACCCATGAGCCGCGGCCTCATTGAAGCGAATTACATCTGAAGAAATCGAAAACCGTTCATCCTCCGGCCATTCACAACCCTTCAAGAAAAATCTTCCTCCATACCCTCAATAACTTACCGAGTTACTTTCCCTTAACCCCATCCCCGCCCCATCTATCCTGGCCTCGTAATGGATCAATCAAAAGCAAACAGGATGGGCCGTCCCCCCTTCATTCCCTCGCCGGCGGACCGCGACAAAGTCTCACGCATGTCTGCCATGGGTATCCCCCAGGAACAAATCGGTCTCATCTTCAAAATGTCGCCTAAGACCCTCCGCAAGCACTTTCGCGAGGAACTCACCACCGCCGCCGTCGAAGCTAATTTCCAAGTCGCCCAAACCCTCTTCCAACTCGCCACCTCTGGCAAGCACCTCTCCGCCACCATCTTCTGGGCCAAAACCCGCAACCGTTTCACCACCTCCACTCCCGCCAAAGCGAAAAAATCTCCAGAACCGAAACCGCCCTCTCCTCCGAGCACGTTCGTGGTTCTCAATAACGAAGGGTCACCCTTGATCGAAGAGTAAGCCGTTCCCTCGGCTTCAATCCATCGCGACCTATGGCAAACCATGCGCAAGAACTCCCGCGAAAAAATCTTGGGATTGCGCCCCAATCAACTCAAAGTCTTTCATTCAGAAGCTCGTTTCCGCGTTGTCGTGGCCGGCCGCCGCTTTGGCAAAACCCACCTCGCCCTCACCGAAATGGTCTGCGCCGCTCAGCATAAGGGTCGCATCATCTGGTACGTGGCGCCCAGTTACCGCCAAGCCAAAGCCATCGCTTGGAAGCGCATCAAACAATTCACTCGCGATTATTGGGCCAAGACTCCCTCCGAAACGGAACTCTCCATCGAAACCATCTTCGGCTCCACCATTGCCCTGCGCGGCGCCGACCGTCCTGACTCCCTCCGCGGCAACTCCCTCGATTTTGTTGTCCTCGACGAATTTGCTTCCATGCGCCCCGAAGCTTGGACCGAAGTCTTACGTCCCGCTCTCGCCGACCGCAAAGGCCGCGCTCTCTTCATCGGTACCCCCAAAGGCTGCAATCATCTGCGCGACCATTTCGAATATGCCAAAACCGATCCCGACTGGGAGTCCTTCCGCTTTACCACTGCCGAGGGCGGTATCGTCGACGCCGAAGAGCTCCGCGCCGCTGCCCGCCAGCTCGACCCCGATTGTTTTCGACAAGAGTTCGAAGCCGAATTTGCCGGCCTCGGCGCCAACCGTGTTTACTACGCTTTCGATCGCGCCGTCCACTTAGAACCCGTGACTTTCCACAACCTCTATCCCCTCGCCTGGTCTCTCGACTTCAATGTCAATCCCATGTGCATGCTCATCATCCAGCGCGTCGGCGACATCGTCTATGTCCTCGACGAAATAATTCTCCGCGACAGCAACACCCCCAAAGCCTGCGTTGCTTTCTTTGATCGCCTAACTCACTTACTCAACAAAGTCCCCGCCCACCAGCGTCCCCTCCATCTCGAAATCTATGGCGACGCCAGCGGCAACCAGCGCCGCACCTCCGGTACCGATACCGACTGGGCCATCATTCGTCACTTCTTAGCTCAATACAAAGGCCAAGTCAACCCCTCCATCCACGCTAATACCAGCAATCCGCTGGTGCGCGACCGTGTCAATTGCGTCAACGCCAGACTCAATAATGCCCTCTCCGAGTCCCACCTCTTCATCGATCCACGCTGCACCGAACTCATTCGCGACCTCGAACAAGTGATCTGGGCCCTTGACTCCACCGGCCTTCCCTCCAACCAACTCGACAAATCCGACCCCGCCCGCACCCACTCCTCCGACGCCCTCGGCTACTTCGTCGCTCAAGCCTTCCCCCTCCGCCCCCTTGCCGGTCACCAATCCGTCGGCCGCCTCCTGTAAGCTGCAGGCGGAAATTGTCGCGTGCGCCTTATCAGAAGAGCCGGTCATCGTTTCAGCCGGGTGAAAGATTGCCTCCCAAACTCTTCCAAATCTACGCTCGCCGCCGTCTCTCCGGGCGTCCAATTGCTCCAAATCTGTATCGCAAATACCACCATTCCGCAGCTACTCGCGTCTCTTGGTCGGGGGCACCGACCACTTCCAAGGCCGTATCTGCCGATTCACCGGCATTTCGATTATCCGAATCGGCTGCTGCGTAACCTGATCCGCCTTCATCCGTGGTTAATTTTTTTTGTCCTGCCCCGCCCTTATAGACGGTAAAAACTAACAGCGCGATAATAAAAACCTGGAGTCATCTGTGGCCACCATTCCCGCACAACCGACCAACTTCCCGCTTCCCGAATCCCGCACCCTCGCCGCCGAGAAAACCGCCGCCATCCCGTGGTACATCTGGTGCGCCACTATCGCGGTCACCTCGGCCACCGTTGGCGGCTATTGGGACATCTCCTGGCACGAATCCATCGGCCGCGACACCTTCTGGACGCCCGCCCACATGGCCATCCAACTCTGCGGCGTCCTCGCCGGCATCGCCTTCGGCTACCTCATCCTCCACACCACTTTCTCTAGAAACTCCGCGCTCGCCCCAGCCTCGGTTCATATCTTCGGTTTCCGCGCGCCGATAGGTGCCTTCATCGCCTCTTGGGGCGGTATCGCCATGCTCACCTCCGCACCCTTCGATAACTGGTGGCACGACGCTTACGGCATCGACGTCAAAATCGTCAGTCCGCCGCACATCCTTCTCATCATCGGCGTCTATGGTGTCGTCATCGGCAGTCTCGTTCTGCTCGCCGGACACATGAATCGCACGCGCTCCGCATCTCACACCTCCGAGCAGCGCCTTATCCTCTATATCAACGGCATCATGCTTGTTCAGATCATGATCCTTTTGATGGAAGCCACCCAACGCCCCTATCTGCATTCTCCGCGCGCCTACCTCGCTGTCTCCGCCATTCCTCCCATCGTGCTCGCTCTCTCGTCGCGACTCACCGGCTATCGCTTCGCCGCCACCATGGTCACCGCCTTTTACATGCTCTTCCGCATCGGTCTCATCTTGCTCCTGCCACTCTTTCCCGCCGAACCGAAACTCGGCCCTGTCTACCAGCAAGTCACTCATTTCATCCCGCCCGATTTTCCGCTTCTCTTCATCGTGCCTGCCTTGGTGCTTGATCTTTTCTGGCTGCGTACTAAGACCTGGAATGCCTGGAAACTCGCCGCCGTCAGCAGCATCATCTGGGTCGCGGTTTTCCTTGCCGTTGAATGGCCATTCGCATCCTTCCTCATGACGCCGGCCTCACGCAACTGGTTCTTCGGCACCAACTACTTCTTCTATGCCCTCCCGCCGAATTCATTTATGGCCCGGAACGTCTTCTATCCCACCGGTTCGCCCGCCGAATTCTCGCTGGCCCTTTTGGCCTCAGTGCTGATCGGCACTCTCTCTTTCCGTTGGGGCCTCACTCGTGGTGAGTGGCTCGGAAAGATCAAGCGGTGAAGCTTCTACGTTTCGTCACACCTCTGCTGTGCTTAACCGCACTGGCGCAGGCGCACGTCGGCAGTCCCGATATCTTTCTCCAAGGCAAAGCCGGCCCCTATCCTCTCTTCGTAACTGTCCGTCCGCCTCTCACCATCCCCGGTGTCGCCGAAATCGAAGTCCGTTGTGAAACTCCTGGCGTCCGCGGCATTAAAGCTGTTCCGCTTGCCATCAACGGCGCCGGTTCGAAGTTTGCACCCATTCCCGACTTACTGAAAGTTGCCCCGCGCGATCCGCAATTCTTCACCGGCGCTCTTTGGTTAATGACTTCAGGCTCATGGCAAGCGCGTCTCACTGTCGATGGCGCTCAAGGCAACGGCACACTCGCAATTCCTGTACCTGCCTTTGCCCGAGCTTCTCGAAAAATGCAGTGGGGGCTCGGCATCACGCTTTCGATCATCGGCATTTTTCTAGTAAGTGGTTTAGTCGCCATCATCGGCGCTGCCAGCAGTGAAGCCAAACTCGATCCCGGCCAAGCGCCCTCCACCGCCGATCTTCAACGCGGCCGCAAAGCCACCGTCTTCGGATCGGTTATTGTCGTTGCTCTAGTGATCGGCGGCAACTATTGGTGGAACTATGAAGCCGACGATTACAACCAGCGAATCTACAAACCGCTGCAAATGTCTGCTTCTCTCAACGGCAGCGACCTTTCCTTGCATATGAGTGAGCCCGGTTGGATGCAAGCTCGCACACTCCAGCAAATCGCCTTCCGCGTTTTCGTTCGTAAGATGGACGATCTCGTTCCCGACCACGGCCACATCATGCACCTGTACGCCATCCGCCAACCGGGTCTCGACGTCGTCTACCATCTTCATCCCGATCAACTGCCTGACGGTTCTTTCACGTTGCCCTTGCCGACCATGACCGCTGGACACTATAAACTTTACGCCGACATCGTTCACTCCAACGGTTTTCCTGAAACCATGGTGACCGAAATCGATTTGCCCGCGCTGACCGCCCGACCCCTCGCCGGAGACGACGCCTCCGCCTCCACCGAACCCTGGCAGAAAGCATCCACGACCAATAATGTTTTTACCCTGCCGGACGGTTACAAAATGGCATGGCTGCGCGGAAACAAACCCCTGCGTGCGGATCAAGCCATGTCTTTTGCGTTTCGTCTCACCAAACCTGACGGCGCTGCACCCGAAGATATGGCCCTCTACATGGGCATGGTGGGCCATGCCGCCTTTGTCAAAACTGACGGCACAGTTTTTGCCCACATCCACCCCAACGGATCAGTTTCGATGGCCGCTCTTATGCTAGCCGAAGGCATGCCCGGTGACATGCAGATGCCGGAAACAATTAGCAACGTCGTTAATTTCCCCTACGGTTTTCCTTCGCCCGGTCGTTATCGCATTTTTGTACAGATGAGACATGGAAAAGTAGTAGAAACTGGTGTTTTCGATGCTATCGCTCAGACTACCTGGCCTGGAACGTAGCACGAGCGGCTATCCAAGCAACTCGTAAAAGAACGAACATCTGCCCCCGCATCCATCTAGCCCTGTTCTGCGTCTCTTCAGAGAGGTGGCTTTCTGGAGGGATTAAAATTAAGGACCGCTCGCAATCACGCACTATTTTTGTTGCTTGCCGTCGTAAGCTGTAGCGCGTTTGCTACCGGGGAACGTAGGTTCGGAGAGGCTCAATACTATTGGCGTTCTACTCCGGCTGGACACTCTGCGCAACTTCTCACACTGTTTTGTAAGGCTTGTGAGAACGCCGATCAGTCTGGCCGCGATATCCCACTCGTCGCCGTGTTGCGTGACACACTTGGCGACGTACGTGCCCAAAACGACCGCATCTCTTACGTGTGGCTCCTCACCTACTCCAGTCCCAGTTGGGAAAAGCGCGTACTATCTGCGATCCCCTTCTTTTATTGGAAAATTGGCGACGGTTCAAATCAGGTTCGCAAAAACGATTTGAAACCGCTCATGAATTTAAGTCTGCCCCAGCGTTCGGTGGTTTCATCCACCGCCAGAAATGTAATACAGTGGACCATCTTAGATCCACTATCCATGCCCGTGCGCTCCAGCAGCCGTGCGTATCAAAACAACCGGCTCGATCACGAGCGATTGCATTTGGAAGAGGCCGAAAGCTATCTGCAGTCTGCGCCAATCAGCGAGGGTGCCGCAGGGTTGAATGCCAAAGAATTGGATACCGTCATTGCGCGGTTGGAACTCCGCAAAAGCATGCTCGGCGATTTTGTCAACGGAAGGCGAGCAGTCCAGTTTGGTGAAGACGCGAACATTGAACAGGAGAGCACGCGCGCGCGGAACTGGGAGCTTTTGCGGCAGTGCGCCGATAAAACAGGTCTGCTCTTCGAATCGATCGACTTGGCGGGTGCCAAAGATCAATACGCTGTCCTGTGGTATTCGCCCCGTTCTGCTCCGCCATCCGGAACGCAACTGGCGCCGGTCTGGAAGCTGCTGAACTTAAAAGATCCGTATTCGCAGCGCGAGCGTCTTCTGGAAGAGACACATTATCAGCGCACGTTTGATGGCAAAACGGCGCAATTCGTTCCGCTTGGCGTTTACAGCCTAACGTATCCGAAAATGCCTCTGTTATTGATCGATTTCCTTGACCCTACTCACGTCAGGCGGCATGAGCTAACGCAACGAACCATCAACGAGATTACGAGTGGTGTCATTGGTATTTCAAGACTTACCAATTGGTATTATTTCGTCGGCGCGGATATCTACGATTTTTACGTTTCGCGCAAAGGTACCGCTACGAACCAGCAAGAGCGTTTGAACTGTTACTCCAAATTTCGCGTGGCATTGGCGCTCGATCAAACAGTTGACGTTAACTTTCGAGCCGCTATGCAAAAGCGCGTGAATTCGTTTTCCGTGAATCCGCTTGAGACATCTCCGCAGAGCGAATTGCGGGCGGCTCTGCAGCGTTATGATTTACTGAGCTCTGCCGCCGCCTACGAGGACAGCCCAGTAGCCCACCGGCTTGAGAACGATAGGCGCCGCGAACTGGCCTCCTTTGAAGAAACTAAGGGTCAGGAAATTCGCGCCGGCATTTTTCATTACTCCACCTTAGGTCTATACACGCGACGCGCCAAGGGCGATGACTTTCGCTACGAGTTGCGTTTGTACCGCCAAGTGGATTACTATCTCAACTTTCTGGATGGTTTGACGGCCGCGGGAACCATGCCTGAAGTTGCTTACGACAGCCGTCGCATCCAAAGCGCCGTTAGCGAGCTGATGTCACTGCTTCCTGAGATTAAGTCTTTAAGTACTCAACAGCACGCACAACGTACGATTGAAAATCTGCAGACGCTCTCCGGCGATCAAGAACTCAAAGCAGAGTGTACTGCGGCGCTCGATTCGATTAACGGACGCGCACCAGTCTTTGGAGGCGGTGTGGTCCCCAGCAGCGTTGCGGAAGGGTCTGGCAGCCCCGAAACGTTAAGGTGAGATTGCCAGATTTTCGCATTCTCCTGGTAGCGATTATTTCTATTAGCAGTGTTCGCAGCTCCAGCGCGGACCCGGCGCAAACTCCACGCCGTTTAGTAATCTTAAAAGTCGACGGAATGGGGTACGACCAACTCGTGAAGGCGATGGAAACGCGCGATCGCGCCAGTGGAAAATCGCAGCTGCCCTGGTTAAGCCGCGTGTTTGCCGAGCAGGGAACGATCTACCAGAATTTTTATACTCGCGGCATCAGTCTCTCTGCGCCTTCCTGGTCCATGCTAGACACGGGACGTCATACTATTATCCGCGGCAATGTCGAATACGATCGCTTCACCGGCGAGGTTTACGACTATTTGAATTTCTTCCCGCTCTACATTGGATACGCCCGGCAAAAACAAGTGGATATGCCCGGCGTTGAAGTACTCGACCGCGCCGGTATTCCTTTGCTCATCGACCGCTTTCAATACCAGGAGGTTTTCCAAAGCTTTCAGCTCTTCCAACGTGGTGTTCGCTGGTTGACACTGCAAGAAGTCTTGAAGCGGCGGTTTTCTTCGAAGTCAATTTTCTCGATGCTTGAAGGAGCAACGCCTTCCTATGACTCACTTCTTGAGGAACAAACCCAAGAGGAGTTGGAAGACGGTTTGCAAAAACCCCAACTTCTGTATCTCGACTTGTTCACAGGCGATATCGACCACCAAGGCCACGCCACGAGCGATCCGGCCGCAATGCTAAGGGAATTTCGCCACTTGGACACACTCGTTGGGCAGCTCTGGACATCGATCAAAAAGAGTCGCTTGGCCGAAAGCACTCTTTTTGTTATGGTCTCCGACCATGGTATGAATAACGTGCCGGGTATCATCAGCCAGACCTACAGTCTCACCGATCTGCTGAATAGTCCCGCCGGCGGCGCGCATCACGTTGTTACGAATCGCGAACAACTCAGCGATTTTAAGTTCAAGAGTTTGTATCCGCTCTTGCACAGGGTGATCAATCCCAGTGATGCGTCGTTTTATCTGCGTGGTGAAGCGGATCACTATCCGACGGCGTGGCTCGATATTGATGGTAATGAGCGAGCGGCGCTGCATCTGCGGAACAGCGATCTCAACAAAATCCATATTCTTTTGAAAGAACTCACACGCAACGAAATGCCTCCCGGCACACGAAAAGCCATTGCTTTTGCATTGGCTAGGATCATCGACGTACACCGCGGCGATTGGGCTATCACGGCTTCGCAACTTCAGGAAGAATTGAACGTTCTTAGCGGAAAGATTGACGCTCGAAAAATCGTTGTTAGGCAGCAACCGCACAAATGGACTCGCGAGCAGTTTGCCAGAGGCGAACACCGCGCCGCGTGGCGTTTGCGGCAGGACTTGGAAGACTGGCAGGAAGAACATGATTCCTACGCCTCGTATCTCCAAAGGCTTAAACGATTGCTGGCTTTCGAGCCCGATCCGGCCAATCCCTTTCAGGGAAAGATCGACGACTTGATTCCCGAGATGAGTTTAGGCGACGCGAACACCCAAGAACAATTGCGCCACTATGTTACAGGTCTTTCGACCGAGGGCCTGCAACTGGCTAGCGATGGAACGCTGGATCAAGAGCGTTCGTTTCGCTATGTGGATTATCCGAAGCTCTTTTCTGAGCAGCGCGCTGCGAATCTTCCACAAACTGAACTGGCGAAGAAGCCCATTGACTTTGCCGCTATGCGGATTAAAGACCCCGCGCCGGGTGAGCATGCTTACTGGCTCTATGGCGACGAACAGAACCAGCTTGAGATTTCGACTGATCCCGCGGGGCGTATCGCCGTAAAGCCCGTGGCCGGAGTTTGGCGGAACGGTCTGCCTCTCGCTTTGTTTGAAGATGCTGAGCTGCATATTTCGGCTGGCGTGCGCAGAGAAGATTGGTTGAGCCAGTGGCATACAGAACAAGAGTGGTTCGCAGCCATCCACAAAACGCGCTACTCCAATGGCGTGATCGGCGTCATCGAAGAATTGTCGCCGGTGGCGGACAACGTGCCGGGATGGGCAGGAATCGATCCGGTTCTTTTGCGGTATGAACGCAGACGCCGCGAGTTAGTACAAGCGGACATTCATCTGTTTGCTGCCGACCATTGGAACTTCAACGTGCGCTTTCCGAATCCGGGCGGCAACCATGGCAGCTTTCTGCGAATATCGACGCACTCCGTTTGGATGATGGCGGGTGCGGGCGTTGGCGCCGAACAGAAGCAAGAACCCGTGGATAGCTTGCAGTTCGCGCGAGTTCTTCTAAGACTGATGAAGATTTCCGATGATTCGTCCGAAAAGAAATAAGGGATAGACTGTCGCGTTTTGATACTACCGAGCAGCCTATGTGCTAGATACGCCTAGGCAACCTTAAGCCTAATGATCTTCTCCTTTCGTGCCGATACTACCTTTTAGGGTAAATCGAAGAGACACCTGGGCCAGCATGCTCGTTAACTTCCTTCTTTTATCGTCGCTGTTATTCCTGTTCTGTGGCTTAGCCTTGGATGCGGGTATGTTGCAACTCCGCAGACTACAACTGCAACACGCGGTGGATGCTGCTGCGCTGGGCGCGAGTTATGAGAAGGCGCGCGGCAACACCGGTTGGGTGGCTGCGGGCAAGGCAGATGCGGCTCTCAATGGCTTTACCGATGGAGTGGCCGGCGTGACGATTTCCATTGTTAGTCCACCGACTGCTGGCAATTATTCCGGCAACACCAACGCGACTCAAGCGAGAGTCAGTCAGAGCTACAACGCTTCATTTATGGGGCTGGTTAGCGGTTCCGGAACAGTCACACCCTGGACATTTTCGGTAGCAATGAGCTCATATTATCCTGACTGTGTTTACATGATGGGTCCTGGGACGTCTTATTACACTCTCGACGTAGATAGTAATAGTGGGTTCTTCTCGGGCTGCAACATCTATGTTAATTCGAAGGCGTATACGATATTGAATAACACCAACAGTACGCTGTTGGCCTCTGCAGGCAACTCCATCAAAGTGCGAGGGTCGTCCTCCGTGGGCAATAGTTTATTAGGATATACGTCTCCGGCCCCTAGCTTCGGTTCGCTGAGCCAGACGGATCCACTCGCCTACGAAAGTGCGCCCACCTTCGCTTCCTGCACGACCACAGGTAAAGTTGTCACGACCACAACCACTCTTAACCCGGGCACTTACTGCGGGGGAATTACGATTAATGCCGCCACTGTAACTTTTAACCCTGGGCTGTACATTGTTACGGGTGGGATGACGTGGGAAAACGGATCAACCGTAACTGGAACAGGTGTAACGTTCTATCTCACAACCGGCGGCGGTTCCACATACGCGAACTTTAATATATTGAATTCAACGGTAACCCTGTCCGCTCCCACCACCACTGGCAGCGGAGGAATGATTGGCGTCGTGGTTTTTGTCGATCGCAACTGGTCGAATCAGGGGAATCAGGGAATTCAGATTCAATCGTCTTATGTGGTGACGAACGGTATCTGGTACGCCCTCAACACAGGCATATACAACTTTGTGTCGACTCTTAAAGGCACAAGCTATCTTGGGCTAGTGGTCGACAATATTAAGAGTTCGGCTGCTACTTTCACTATCCCGACTCCTGACTACGCCACGCTTACAGGCGGATCGCCATTCCAAGGCAGTAAATATGGAAGCGTGGTGCAATGAGGCGCCGAAAGCATGAGCGGGGCAGCGCGCTGATTGAACTGAGTCTTATCTTTACGATGTTGATGATGCTAATGCTGGGTGTCATCGATTTTGCGCTCGTTACGCAGGAGGCGATGGTTGTCAGTGAGGCGGCTTATGCCGGGGCTGAATATGGCGCGGTTTCGGGAAACTCTGCCAATTTATCCGCCATGCAGACGATCGCGACGCAATCCGCGACGGGGGTTTCTGGCTTCACCGCCGCCGCGTCTGTGTGGTGCTCCTGTTCTCCGGGAGGTTCATCCGTGCCTTGTTCTTCGACCTGTACAACCTACGGCACACCGGCGCAGTATGTACAGGTGATCACGACGGCGACGCCCTCGTTGCTTTTCAAATTTACGGGCATTCCGCTAACTGTGCCGCTACGCGGAGTTTGCGTCCTGCGAGTACAATGATTCCTGTTTCTCAACTGCGACAAGAGAAGCAGAAAGGCGCCGCAATGATCGAGTATGCGCTAGTACTCTCAGTTTATTTCATTCTGATCTACGGATTCTTGCAGTTCTGCTTGATGTTGTTCGGCTTTAACAACGCAACCTATGCCAGCCGCGTTGCGGTCCGCTATGCCATCATTCACGGTTCCACCGCAACCTATACTTGCACTACCTCCGACATCTCGGGCATTATCGCGCCGCTGCTCTGGAGCGCACCCAGCGGGGGCACCACAATCTCGACAAACTGGTCCCCCAACAACTCCCCCGGAAGCACTGTGAGCATCAAGGTCGCCATTCAATACACGCCTAAAATACCTTTTTTCCCTAACGATATCTTTACCGTGGGTACGACGGCGTATGGCACGATTCTAGAATGAAGAGGGTCAAAACGTATAGGCGGCCATGGCCGTCTGCTTCAGTTCCAATTCGCCATAGCTTGGCAGCGAACCCATCGGCAGCCCCTCGTTAAAGACGTCAACTCTCAGGAAGAGTTGGTTTCCTGGCTTCGCACGCAATGCGGCCAGCGAAACGCGGATTTCGTAGACATCCTGCAGAGCCGCCTGAAGAGCGCCGTCGGCAAGGCTAGAGCGGATCACAACACCGTCAACGCTACTGCAAACCTCAAATGAAAACTGTTCAGCCGAGCTGTTGCGGATTCGTATGCTCAGATCCATCCCCTCGAATCTTTGTTTCGATTCACCTTGTCCGAGCCACAGATATAGATTCTGTCCGTCGCTACCGTACATGAGTTCTCGAATCGGCGGCCGCTGGCTGTGCATTGGGCCCGAAGTATGTGCTGCACGGTAACGTCCGGCATTGGCCCATTCGGAATGCGAAGTCTGTTTGCCGTCGATCACCGGCTGAATCGTTCCGGCGGGCGCTCGATGATCCGGCTGATAAGGCTTTAACAGCGTCTGCGTTAATTCCGCCGGCACGGGGTCGCCAAGCGAGCGATAGACATTCGCCAGATGCTCGCGATAGAGTTTGTCGAACTCACCGCGGCTCTCCGCCGAGTGTTCCGGCCCGTACCACCAGCACCAATCACTACCTTCGGCAATCATCAGCTCTTCCCGGGCGGTGCGGCGGTTCTCGCCAGTCACGTCGCTGGCCTCATCGAATCTGCGCCGTGCCCGCAGCAACATCTCCCATGCCTTATTATCTTCGTCCGAGCCGATCCAAATATCGAAGTTGCCATCAATCCACGAGCCCGGGAAGATATGCGAGAGCTGTCCAGGCACTGCGTCCGCAAGCGCCTCCGATATAGTCACGGCTTCTACACTGAGGTCTTCCGAAATGCGCCGGTACAAGGCACGCAGAAACGGCCGCCCGTTCTCCACATAATGCTCCCAGGCATTTTCGCCATCGAGAATAATCGGAACGGTGGCATCGTGGCCCGCTTGCAGCATACCGTCGCAGACTTTGTGAAGTTCGCCAAGGAAATGCGCCGCGGCTTCTTCCGGATTCATCCGCGCATACACCACACCGATCAACTCGCAGAGACGCTGGTCGCGGAACAACACCAGCATTTTACGCTCTTCGCGCTGCCACAAGTACGGCTGGTATTTGTCCTCTGGAGTCAAATCGCGCCCGAGGGTCCGCTGCAGAACGCCCTCATCGGTCGCACTCCACAGAAACCCTGCATCCGCAATTCGCGCCAAAACTTCATCCGAGACGCCACCCTCCGGCGGCCAAAGGCCGCTCAGGGCAGAGCCAAGTGCGCTTTCCAAATAGCTTTTGGCTTCTGTGATCTGTGAAGACGCATCGTTTGGATATTTGAATTGCGCTGGCAAAGCTACGTAGGGATGTGAAATATCGGCGATGTTCGAATCGCAGAGCAGCGGAAGGATCGGATGGAAGAACGGCGATGTGGAGACTTCGATTTGCCTGCGATCCAGCGCTTGCCGGTAAGCTGGCAGCACCTTCCCAAGGAGTTCCTTCTGTTTGCTTCCTAGCAAGTGCTGATCTTCAAGCGTGAAGTCGCCGCCCTTTTCTTTAAGGGCTCGAATGCCGGAATCGTTCGTTAAATAGTCTTCGTCGAACCAAGCCAGTTGTGAAAGGACCTGCAGATCGCGAATCATCTGATTTGTGAAAGCGCTCACCTCACGGCCGGGGATCTGCCCGTTCTGCCGCATGCGCTCAAGTAACTCCGCATAACGAGGATAGCGGTTGATCACGCGCTCTTCGTTTGCTTGAAAGCAGAAGCTCAGCAGGAACTCTTTCTCCGCAGAGGTTAGCTGTTCGGCCGCTTTCAGCACAACGTCTAAGTAGGGGCTTGTCACCTTGCCAGTGGCATAGTCCGACAACTGTACTAACAGCGACGGCACTAAATTAAACGTTTGCCTGATGGTGGGGAACTCTTGCAAAATGTTCACCATGCCGTAGTAGTCTTTTAGGGCGTGCATCCTGACCCACGGTAAGCGGTGTTCACCGCTCACCAAATCCCGATAGAACGGCTGATGCATGTGCCATAGAAAACAAAGTTTGATTCGCGCCATTTTTGTTTTGTTCACTCACTCGAAACTGGACTGGTTAACAATGAAAGATTGACTGTTTGATGCCATGAGCCAAACCTCTGTCCGCCGAAGATCGCCGCTGGGATTAGTGGGCGTTCGCCTGATGTCATTCCTCGCTGTCCTCGGCCCTGGCTTCATCACCGCCAATGTCGACAACGATCCTGGCGGCATTCTTACATATTCGCAAGCGGGCGCTAAGTTTGGATACCAGCTCCTATGGACGCTAATACCTACAACCGTTGCACTCATCGTGGTGCAGGAAATGGCGGCCCGCATGGGTGCCGTCACGGGCAAAGGCTTGTCCGATTTGATTCGCGAAGAGTTCGGCCTCCGCGCGACCTTTTTCACGATGCTGGTACTCGGCATCGCGGACTTTTTCAATATCGCATCCGAATTCGCGGGATTGGCATCCGGTATGGGAATCTTCGGATTTACTAAGTATATCGTGGTTCCCATTGGCGCCGCTCTAGTGTGGACGCTGATTGTGCGCGGACGTTACAAACCGGTAGAGCGTCTTCTTATCGTGGCCTCGCTTATTTATTTTGCCTACCCGGTTTCGGCCTTTCTTGCCAAACCGGATTGGGACTTGGCGTTGAAGCAGACGGTAATGCCGACGTTAAGCAGTAATCCTGAATATTTGACGATGATTATCGGGCTGATTGGCACAACCATCACACCGTGGATGCAGTTTTATTTGCAAGCTGCGGTGGTAGAAAAGGGCGTGGACACGCGGCATTATGGGTTGTGCCGGCTCGATGTAATTGTGGGCTGCGTTGTGACGGACGTCATAGCCTTTTTTATCGTTGTTGCTTGCGCCGCAACTATTTTTCACACCAATCATCCCGAGATCACCGACGTCGCGCAAGCCGCTGTCGCCCTCGCGCCGTTCGCTGGTAAATTCGCATCCTTGCTCTTTGCTGTCGGGCTCATCAACGCCTCGTTGCTTTCGGCGGCCATTCTGCCGCTCGCCACTTCGTACAACATCTGCGAAGGGTTAGGGTTTGAGTCTGGCATTGATAAGCGCTTCGGTGAAGCGCCGATCTTCTACTGGCTTTACACGCTCCTGGTGTTTGGCGGTGCGGCGGTTGTACTCATTCCGGGACTGCCTCTGTTGAAGCTGATCCTCTATTCACAGCTGGCGAACGGGATTCTCCTGCCGTTTGTTGTGGTTTACATGCTATTGCTGGTGAACCGGCCCCGCTTGATGGGCGCATTCAAGAACAAGCCGTGGCAAAACTGGATTGCCTGGTCGACGGCAGTGATCATGATTTGTCTGACCGCCGTTTTCATCTTCAATACCGTACAAGACCTGGGAAAATCCTGACGGTGAACTTCGGGCGCATGAAGACACATATCTTGCTAGAGGTTGTGTTCGATGTGTCCGCTATGCCATTCGACGAAAGTTCGCCGCTCGCACCGCCAACCGTTTGATTTGCTGTTAATGATTCTTTGGGCCAAGCCCATGCGGTGCCGTTCCTGTTCCCACCGGTTTTACCGCTGGCTTTGGAGCGAAGCGCCTGCTCCTGTCTCATCTCGAATATCGACCTTCAAGGCGCAAAAGCGTTCCGCCGCTGCGGCTACCTCTGGTAAACCTTAGGCGAATCGTATTATGAAAAGTTGCCGAACGCTGCAACTATCGAAGGCCTTGATGCGCACCAACTGATCGGAGAAATTGAAGCTCTCGCTGGGATCCTCCACGCTTGTGTCGCGGACGGGGCGAGTGTCGGGTTCATACGGCCTTTTTCGTTGGACGAAGCGCGCGCTTACTGGCACAAAGTCGCGAAGGCATTGGCGGCGAACGAAAGCAAGTTGCTTGTCACGCGGGTCGACGGCAAGGTTGCCGGCACGGTGCAACTCCATCTGGCAATGCCGGCGAATGGGCGTCACCGCGCCGAGGTTGCCAAGTTATTAGTTCATCCCGCGGCTCGAAGGCAAGGGATTGGGCGAAGTTTGATGGATGCCGTGGAGAGGTTGGCAGTCGCAGAACGGCGCGGCTTGCTTGTTCTTGATATGCGCGCCGGAGACAATGCGGAAAGGCTTTATCGAGCTTTAGGCTGGCAAACGGCGGGAATCATTCCTCAATACGCACTCTCGACGACCGGTATACTCTGCGGCACCACGGTTATGTTCAAAACTTTTGGTATCGAAGATGTCACTTGGTCTATCTAAGTAAGCGATGACCGGAAAACTACTCGTTTGCGCTGCCTTCGCCGCAGCTTCCATGTTCGCAGCTTCTAGCATTTACGATTTCACGTTGAACTCAATCACGGGCCAGCCAACGCCGCTTGCACAATACAAGGGCAAAGTGGTTATGTTGGTAAACGTCGCCAGCAAGTGCGGTTACACGCCGCAATACAAGGGCTTGGAAGCGCTGTACAAGAGATACGAAGCCAAGGGCTTAGTAATTCTGGGCTTTCCAGCGAACAACTTCTTGTGGCAAGAGCCGGGCTCGAATGCTGAGATCCAGGCGTTTTGCAAGCGCAACTATGATGTGACCTTCCCGATGTTCGCCAAAATTTCGGTCAAAGGTTCCGACCAGGCACCGCTCTACCAATACCTCACCGATAAGAAGGCGAATCCCACGACGGGCGGCGGTATCGGTTGGAACTTCACGAAATTCTTAGTCGACCGCAATGGCAAAATCGTCGCTCGCTTCGACTCTTCCGTTGAACCGGAATCGGGCGAGGTCACGAAGGCGATAGAAGCTGCTCTGCAACAGTGATGAAAGCCGCTGTTTTCGCGGGGAAGCTCTCGGTCCAAGAGGTGCCAAAGCCGGCACTGATGGAGGGCCACGTTTTGCTCCGGGTGCGAGCTTGCGGATTGTGCCGGACCGATCTGCATATCCTTGCTGGGGAACTCCCGCAGCGCCTCGCAAATTTGATTCCTGGACATCAGATTGTGGGAGACGTCGTAGAAGGCGCCACCGCCGAATTGCCGGCAGGTACGCGTGTCGGTGTTTCCTGGCTGGGCGGAACGGACGGAAGTTGTTCTTACTGCAAGCGGGGCATGGAAAATCTTTGTGACTCTCCCACGTTCACCGGATACACCGTAAATGGCGGTTATGCCGAATTCGCCTTGGTCCGGGCCGACTTCGTTTTCCCTCTGCCGGACGAGCTTGACGATTTGCACGCGGCGCCTTTGTTGTGTGCCGGCATTATCGGTTTTCGCAGTCTGCGAGTGGCAGGCGTGCAGCCAGGAGAGCGGGTGGGACTTTTCGGCTTTGGCTCTTCCGCGCATTTAGCAATTGCCGTGCTGCATGCTTGGAAATGTGAAGTCTACGTCTCTACGCGTGGTGAGTCGCATCGTGTCTTCGCTGAATCGTTAGGTGCCAAGTGGGTGGGCAGTGAGAAAGATAAGCCAGCGGTTGAACTCGATCGGGCCGTGACTTTCGCGCCAAGCGGGGACGTTGTGGTAACTGCCTTGTCGAGTTTACGAAAGGGCGGGGTCGTGGCCATCAACGCAATCCATTTGGACCGCATTCCGCAGTTCGATTACGACAGTCTTTTGTGGGGTGAGCGGCAGATCCGCAGCGTAGCGAACATGACCCGACAGGATGCGCGCGATTTTCTGAAGATCGCGAATGAGATTGGTCTAAAACCGAAAGTTCGAACCTTTTCCCTCGATCAAGTCAATGAGGCGCTGAAAGTGCTAGCGAGCGACGCGGTAGATGGTTCCGCTGTTATCGTTATGTAATTTCGGTGATCTCCAAGAACTGATCTGCCTTTACATCTGAGAGCTTTTGCCGGACGCCAGAAGGCCAAACGATCTCGATGGTGGCGCTCGTTTGAGTGCCAAGCCCGAAGTGAAGGCGTTTATCGCTGGCTGAAATGTAGCCGCCGGATGTGGTAGAAAAACGCGTTTGGCCGTTCACCACTACGCGTGCACCCAGGCCGTCGCGATTACTCTTTTTGCCAATCAATGCGATGCTCAGCCAGTGAGCGCCGCCGCCGCGGTTCATGAGAACTACAGGCGGTCCTCCCAGAACAGTCATCACGGCATCCAGCCAGCCATCGTTGTTTAAGTCTCCAAACGCCAAACCGCGCCCTGCGACTGGAGTTGTCATCCCGGAATCGCTGCGCACAAAGCGACCCTGCACATTCATAGCGAGCAACGGCAGCTCCAAATAGTGGAGTGAGTGGTCAATAGCTTCGATGTTGTCGAGCACATGGCCCTGCGCGATCAATAAATCTTTCCAGCCATCGTTGTCAAAATCTTCCAGGCCAACGCTCCAACCGGAACTCCCCGAGGTCGATCTTCCGAGACGAGCTTCCAGGGCGGCATTTGAAAACGTGGATTTGCCATCGTTGTGATACAGACCGTAGATTTGGCGCGGCAGATCAGTCACGATGATATCTGGCAGCCCATCGTTATCGTAATCTTGAAAAGCCGTTCCCATGCCCGACAACGGCTTTCCGTCCACTGAAAGCGCAGCTCCTGCATCGAGGGCACACTCGCTAAACGTCCCGTTGCCATTGTTGTGAAACAAGAATTGCTGCATGCCGTCGTTGGCGACGAAGATGTCGGTAAAGCCGTCACCGTCATAATCGGCAAACGAAACTCCGAGCGCACGACCTTTTTGTGAAGCGATGCCGGATTTCTGACTGATGTCTTCGAATGTGCCGTCACCTCGATTGCGGTAAAGCAGATTTGTGGTAACCGGGAATTCGGCTGGGGGACAATAGGTTTGCCAGGCGCCACCGCAAGACTTACTCCGAGCCATGTCCCAATCCATGTAGCGAGTAACAAAGAGGTCAAGATGACCGTCGTTGTCGAAATCGAAGAAGCCGGCGGAGACAGACCAACCGCCGCCAGCGACGCCGGCTTTTTGCGTCACATCGCTAAAGGTTCCGTCTCCATTGTTGTGATAAAGAGTGTTCTTTCCATAGCTGGTCACGAAGAGATCAGGCCAGCCGTCGTTATCGTAATCTGCCACGGCCACTCCCATACCGTAATTGCCATTCCCAGCGTGGGCTAGGCCTGCTGCTTCCGTGACGTCGGTAAAGCTTCCGTCTTTGTTTTGGCGGTAGAGCCTATTCCAATAGCGCGGATTACTTCGATCAAAGGTCTCAGCAGTAGTGGCAGAAACATGGCCCCCGTTCACGAGAAAAATGTCGAGAAGCCCATCATTGTTGTAATCGAAAAGCGCCACACCGCCGGGCATGGTTTCGATCAGGTATTTTTGCGGAGTGGGCGAGTTTTGGAGTTTGAAGTCAAGACCGCGCGGAAGCTTTGACTGGAAAACTGGAAAGGCTGCGGCCAAGCTTCGCTTGCAGAATTCGCGCCGGTTCATGAACCTCCAAGTTACCTCGATTCAAGCGTGGATATTGTTGCGTCAAAATCAAAAATGATGAAGGCTCTCGTACTATGCTTTGGCTTGGCTTGGCAGACCGTATCTCCGGAAGCAGCTCAACATGCCAGGGCGGGATTGGAGGCGCGGCAGGCAGGCAACTTGGCGGCCGCTATTTCCGAATTCAAGAAAGTTACTGAGCTGGCGCCGAGTTTTCCAGCGGGTTTTGTGAATCTGGGCGCGGCGCTGCTGGAAAACCGAGAATATAATGCGGCCATTTCGCCTTTGCAAGAGGCTCTGACCCTTGACCCGAACCTGACTGGAGCTGAGCAGATGCTCGGTTATGCGTTGCTCTCGGCGGGTTACGCGGCGGAAGCAATTCCGCATCTCGAAAGAACAAACTCGCAAGATGCGCTGGGGATTGCGCAGGTCAAGACGGGCAAACTGGCGGAAGCAGTCGCAAATCTAAATGCCGCATTGGCTAAGCGCCCGAATGACCCTGACTTGCTCTATTACCTAGGCCGTGCGAGCGGATTGCTCTCGAAGGAAGTTTTCGACACCCTTGAATCCTCTTATCCCAATTCGCCGCGGGCGCACCAGTCTTTGGCGGAAAATTACGCCGCGCTCAGGAAAATTCCAGAAGCAGAAGCGGAATACAAAACAGCATTGAATATTCGACCCGATACGCCGGGTATTCATCTTGCGTTAGGGGAACTTTATTCCGTCGCCTCGGAATGGCCGAAAGCGGAAGAGGAGTTTCGCGCAGAGGCGAAGCTGCAGCCGGGCGATGCTGAAACGGCATATCGATTGGGTGCTGCGCTGCTACAAAATGGCAAGACGAAGGAAGCCGAGGCGCAGTTACGACTGGCGGACAGGTTGCGGCCTGAGATGCCGGAGACGCTGTTATCGCTTGGCAAAGCAGCTTCAATCGAGGGAGACGCCGCGACCGCTGAAAAGGCCTGGAGTCAAGTGGTGGCCATCGAAAAAAAAGGCCCTTTTGCGCAGCAGGCTCACTTTAACTTAGCGAACCTGTATCGCAAAAAGGGCCAACCGTCCAAAGCGGAACATGAAATGGAGCTTTTCAAAGCTCTGCAAAAATCGAACTAAAACGCGAGTTTCAAGGCGAACTGTACCAGTCGCGGTGAGTTCGCGATGCTGGTGATCTGACCAAAATTGGAAGAGCCCAACGATTGTCCCGGGTAGCCGAATTGAACGCGATTGAAGATGTTGAAGAATTCAGCGCGGAACTGCAAGTGCGCTTTGCCTTCGGGATCGAGCGCAAAATTCTTGAAAGCGGAAAAATCCCATTGGGCTTCGCCAGGAGAGCGTAAGACCGGATCATTTCTGCTTTCGTCGCCAAAGGTAAACGGCGCCGGTTGAGTGAAGCAACTGGTATTGAACCATTCGTTTAGCGACTTGGTGAAACTAGCCGTGGTGCAGCCAGGGACAACGTCGGGCCTTTGGCTGCCGGAGTTAAAGGCGTTCAAGTTGCTCGAGTTAGTTGTAAAGTGCAGGGGGAATCCCTCTTGAATCGTAGTAACACCTTCCACCCCCCAACCGCCGATAGCAGCGTCGGTGAAACGGTTTGCGTGCGACATGAACTTGCGTCCTTTGCCAACGGGAACATCGAGCACGTAACTGACGACGAGCCGGTCAGGAACGTCAAACGAAGCTAGCGATTTTTCGTTGTTCAGGTTATTCCAATTCTGGATGCCGCCAGTGCCGCCTCCTTCAAGCCAAGAGGTGATGGTGTCGGTGTCGCTGATCAGTTTCGCGTGTGTGTAAGCGACGAGAATTGAATTGCCGCCGGAGAAGCGCTTTTCGGCTTTGACCTGCAGAGATTCATAAGTCGAATTGCCAATTCCTTGTCCAGCGAAAGAAACGCCCGTGTATTGCGGATAGGGCAATAGGAGTTGCTCGCGCGGCACCGTTGGCTGAGATAGGGAAGAACCGGTGGTAGTGATCACTCCATAAAACGGATTGGGAACACTCTGTAGAAGCGCATTGCCTAGGGACAAATACTGACTGGGCAATTGATCTAAATTCGGTGAATCGATCGGGAGGTGCGTGCCTTTCGAACCGCCGTAGGCGACGTCGATAAGGAAACCGTTGCCGAGTTGTTGCTGAATGTCGGCGTTCCATTGTTGAGCATAGCCGTAAGGATTGCTTAACAAATTCTCCGAAATACCCGTTCCGATCAAGACTGATTGATAGATCGGATTCCGTCCAGGAGGTGGCACGATGCCGCCGGGGAAAGGATTGGCAATTGTGTAGTTGTAACCAGGCGAGCCAGCGGTACAACTGGCCGGATAACACGCGGGTACGCCGGTGTAAACCGACTCCAGAACCGGCGTCGAGTAAGTGTTAATGCGGTCGTTATTCGGACTGGTGTCCCAAGCTACGTCGTTCGGGAGCCAGAAGATTCCATAGCCCGCGTGAAATACGGTGCTTTTGGCGATTTGATAGGCCGCACCGATGCGCGGAGCAAACTGTTTCCAATCGGGCCGAATGCCGCTGCGTAAGGAAGTCGCGGATGAGTCGACTAAGTCGACGTTACCGGGAACTGTTATCCCGGCCGTGGAGAGAACGGAGTTCGGTTGTGTCGGGTTGAAAAAAGAAATGTTGTTGAAGCGTTCCGTCCACGGACCGGAGTGCTCCCAGCGGATACCAAGGTTGAGCGTTAACTTCGAGTTCAAGTGCCAGTCGTCGTTGGCGAAAACCGCGGGATAGAGTTGCTGCGCGGCGACGAGATTCGGGCTGGTGGCGCTTCCGCCGGAGGGGTAACCCAAGAGGAAGGTCGCTAATCCCAAGCCGCTGCCTGCTGTGTTGTAGGCATTCGCCGCCGTTAGATCGGGATTGAAGTTGAAGATGCCAGTCGGCGTATTGGTCTGGGCGTAGTTGTGCGTGAGACGAAGAAATTCTGCGCCGAACTTGAACGTGTGATTCCCAACAATTTTGGTAAGAGTTCCGGCGGCGCGGTAGTTATCGTTTCGATCAATGATCACGCTCCCTGCGCCTTGACTACCAAAGGTGCCAGCGGTATCAAATCCGTTTATCACGGGGACCGGCAAGTCGCGGAAAACTGCTTCTGTGTTCAAGCTAGCAGGCCAACCAAGGTTAGTCAGGTCATAACCGAGAGTCGTTGGAATGCGATTGTAGGAGAACCGTTGATAACTCAAACGGACCTCTAGAATTGTTGTGGGCGAAATGGAGTAAGTGTCTCCCAGAACAAAATTGTTGGTGTTAAATGTTTCAGTGCAGCGGTCTTGGCAAACGCCGTTGCCGAAAGGCTGTTCGGGAAGATTTAGGTTGCCCCAATAAGAGTAGCGGGCGGTAATGTGCTGCTTGTCGGAAACGTTCTGGTCGATGTGAACAACCGTTTCGTTGTTAGAGCCGCCCTGACTGGAGTTTCCAATCCAATTGCCGACGCCTTGAGCATTGCCAGGGGCGTTCGGAAGTGGATAAAGATTTAGAAGAATCAGCGAAGTTGGGTTAATGCGGGTTGTAGGAATCACGTTACCCGCAAATTGGGTACGCGCACCTGCTGAGGCTCCGGCGCAAGCAGGTGTTCCCGGCGCTCCGGTGCCGCAGGTGGTGAGCGGGTCATAGATGTTCACGCCTTGCGAAGCGGCCAGTGCGCTTAGATCGCCCGTACGTTCCTGAGCCGTCGGAACTGTTTCTGTGTACGAGACGCCCTGACGGAGACGGAAACCTTCGTAATCTACGAAGAAGAAGGTTTTGTTTTTGCCATTGAAGATCTTCGGAATGATGACAGGGCCGCCGAGGTTGAAGCCGAATTGATTTTGGGTGAATGCGCCGCGAGGTGTGCCATTTAGGTTGTTGAAGAAAGTATTGGCATCCAAGTCGCGATTGCGGAGGAACTCCCAAGCTTCGCCGTGAAGGGCGTTTGATCCTGATTTCGTTGTGAAATTAACCACTCCTCCAGCGAAGCGGCCGTACTCCGGCGTGAGATTGTTGGTGGCAACCTTAAATTCCTGCAACGAATCTTGCGTCGGGATGAGGGCGGTGATGTTGATGTAACTGCCATTGACGGGGGAACCGTCCAGCCAAACCATGCTTTGATTTGCCATGCCGCCGCCAATCTGATAATTTCCCCAGGCGAACGGGTTTTGTCCGTTGGGGTTGGACATGGAACCGCCTTGTGGCACGACAGAAGGAACAAGGGCTGTTAGGTTGAGCGGGTTGCGACCATTGAGCGGTAACTCGTCCGTTTTTCTCGTGTCGACCACTTGACCAAGGGATGACGACTCCGGCTGAAGAAGCGGCGTTTCGGCTGTTACTTCTACGGTCTGAGTAAGTTCGCCAACTTGTAGGGCGAGGTCGATTTTGGAAGTACTTTCGGTTTCCACTCGAACAGGCGAACGCACCGTCCTTTTAAAGCCACTCTTTTGGACTTCGACACTATACTGTCCAGGGACAACATTGACGAATTGATAGAGACCCTCACTGTTAGTTGTGCTAGTGCGCTTTTCGTTAGTTCCTAAGTTAGTAAGAGTGACATCCGTACTTCCTATAGGAGCCCCTGAGGCGTCTGTCACGTTTCCAACCACGGAGCCGAAGGTAGATTGCGAATATGCAAGTGGAACAGAACCCAGGAGAAAGGCCACAGCTCCGAGTAAGCTCGGAGTCAGGAACTTCTTGAACATCTTTTCTAACCTCTTTCAGTGAATTAGCGCGCACTTGTGCGCTATGCCAACTAATACGAAAGGAGTGTGCGATTTGTACCCTTTGCCGCTTACCGTAAAGACACGAGGCACGAACTTTGCCGCAACCTTTTTAATCCGCGGTAAAAATGATGGCGAACGTTGGCAAGAGGCTCACTAAACCTTTGGCTGATCTCTTTCAGTTCGAGGCCCTCGAAGTAAAAACACCGGATGGTGCGGCTCTGTTGCGGGGTTAAATCCGCAAAGGCTTGCTCAAGATAGCGGCGATTTAACTTGGCGGCTGTTTCGCGTTCGAGGTCTGTTTTGGCCCACAACGTGGGAATGAGACGATTGTCGTCGCCTCTGTAGAAGCCGCGCTTGGACAGATACAGTTTGCGGTCTAGTGCGCGCGACATTGCAATCTGCATAATCCAAGTCTTCTCACTTCCTTTAGCAGGATTGAAGAAGCCGGCTTTCAGGTGAGCATAAAGGAAAACTTCTTGCAGAACTTCTTCCGCCTCGCATTTGTTGCCGAGAATGCGCTGCGCAACGCTCAGAACCAGACGCGAATAACGGCGAAAGAGCGTGTTGAGAAAAGGCGCAGTGTCCGTGAGCGCCGGTACAGACGAGGTACTGCTCATATGCAACAACTTTGATTCTGCAGCTTAGAGGCGGGATGCAGGATTTGGGTTACAGGAATGAAGCAGCGAGAACTACCTGATCGGCGAACCTTCGCGTATCTCGTCTGTCGCACGGCGAACAACCATGTCACCGGGTTGCAAGTCACCGCGAACCTCTTGTAACTCGCCATCGCCGGCGCCTTTGCCGACGTTGACCCATTCGGCGATTCCGTTTTTGCTGCGGATGACGAAAGTGCGTTCGGTGGTGGTGACGACGCTTGTTTTGGGGACGAACAGAGCTGGCTTGCCGCGAGACACAGGCCACTTGACGGATGGATACATACCGGGCGAGAGCGAGCTGTCTCGGTTGGCGACATCAAGCTCAACGGCCATTGTACGTGTTTTTTCATCGAGCGAGTGAGAGAGGCGAGCCACTTTTCCTGTGTAAGTGCGGCCGGGATAGGCGGGTACGCGGAAGTCTACTTGAGCGGCGTTGACGATTCCGCCCACATCTTCTTCGGGAACAGCGACGACTAAGCGCAGATGGGAGATCTGTTGGACTATCAGCAAAGCGGGATCTTCGCCGGGACCGACGAGTGCGCCGGGGTGAACAAGACGGTCGGTGACGACGCCGTCGAACGGGGCGGTAATGAACAGGTAAGACTCGAGATCTTTTTGTGCATTCAGCAACGCTTGGGCGGCCTGGCTGGCTTGACGTTTGGCTTCGACGAGAGCCTTGGCGGCTTCGACTTGTTTTTGGGCCTGGATCAGTTCGTTGCCTGCCACGGCGCCAGGTGTTTCGGCGGCCTTGGCGGTAAGATCCGCAGTGCTTTCAGCGGCGGATAATTGCGCTTCGGCTTGGATGCGTTCTGATTCGGCGGCCTGGACTTTCGATTGAGCCTCAGCGATTTGCGCTTTCATTTCAGGGGCGGAGAGTTGGGCGAGGAGTTGACCTTTTTTGACGATACTGCCGCGATCGACTAAGACACGATCAACATAGCCGCGCACTTTGGCGTGAAGGGCGACGCTCAGGAAGGGTTGGAACTCGCCAGGAAGATCTACTGTACGCGATGGTGGTTTGGCAACGACAGCAACGAGCGTCTGACAGCACGCCATTCCGAGCGTGAATAAGAAGTAAGTGAGGATGAGGTGCTTAGTGCGCTTCATAGTATCTGCTCGCAGGGTCCATCGGGTTGAGCGAAGGAGAAGTTTTAGATGCTTTTTGCTGAAGAATAGCGTAGATCGAGGGCAGAATCGTGAGCGTAGTGAATGTCGATAGGATCAATCCACCGATAACGGCGCGGCCAAGCGGGGCGGATTGGCTGCCCGCTTCGCCAAAGCCGATAGCCATGGGCAGCATGCCGAAGATCATGGCGGCGGCAGTCATTAAGACTGCACGAAGACGGCTGGCTGCACCTTCCTGGGCGGCAGCCAGAGGTTCGTGTCCATCAAGGCGGGCGCGTTCAGAGAAGGTGACTAACAAGATTGAGTTGGCGACGGCGATGCCGAGGGCCATGATCGCTCCCATGAAGGATTGAATGTTCAGCGTGGTTCCGGTGATAAGGAGCATCATGATTACGCCGCAGACGACGGCCGGAAGAGTGAGCACGATGGCGAGTGAAAGACGGATGGATTGGAAGTTGGCGGCGAGCAAAAGAAAGATAACGAGGACCGCAAGGAGCAACCCGCTGCGCAAGCCGATGAGGGTTTGCTGGAGGGCGGGGATTTCGCCGCGTAGTCTAACAGTCAACCCTTTGGGAGGAGTTCCGGCGGCAGCGATGGCTTTATTGATTTGAGTCGCTGCTTCGCCAAGAGTAATGCCGTGCAGGTTGGCAGTCAGGCTGACGACGTGCTGGCCGTTGTAACGTTCGATCAGGCCGGGCATTTTACCCATAATAAAGGCGGCGACATCGTCAAGGCGCGGCTGGGTTTTGCCGTCGGCGGTGAGTGGGATGTCGCTCACGTCAGCGACGCTCTGCATGCGGTTTTGTGGGAGTTGTAGTTGGATCTGGAAGGCATTACCAGTGTTGGGGTCGCGCCAGTAATTGGGGCTGGTGAAGCGCGAGGAGCCGGTTGCAGGGACAACAGAGCGGACGACGTCAGCCATGGTGAGACCGAACTGGCCAGCGCGTTCGCGATCAATGTTTATGTCGAGAGTGGGAAAGTCAGAGGCCTGCGGTGTTTGCAGGTCGCGCAAGAAGGAAAGCTTGGCGAGTTGAGTTTGGACTTTTTGGGAGAAGGCATAATCGTCTTGCAAACTTATGCCTTGCACGGCAACTTCGATGGGAGTGGGAGAGCCGAAGCTCATGACTTGGGTGACGATGTCGGCGGCTTCGAAGGAGAGCTGGGTGCCAGGGAGGTCGGCAGTGAGATGCGCGCGGAGCTTTTCGCGCAAGGTTTCGCCGCGCGGCGCGTCCAGCTTGAGCGCGACTTGAATAATGGCTTCTTGCGGACCGCTGGTGAAGAGGTGAATCAGATTGACGGGATAGCTAGAAGGGACGACGCCGACGAAATCGCTGGTTATCTCGACGTTTGCGGCACCGGCTTCCTGGTTGATGATATCGAGGGCGTGGAGAACGATGCGCTCCGTTTCTTCGATGCGGGTTCCGGTGGGGGCGCGTAAACGGATGCGCAATAGGGGCGCGTTGGAATCGGGGAAGATTTCACTGCCCATGCGTGGGAGGAGCAGGAGGATCAAGGCGATGGCGGCGATGAGATAGCCGATCACGAGAGGCCAGCGGAGGGTAAGTGTGAATATGAGATAGCGTTCATAGGTAGAACGCAGGCGGCCGAAGATGCCTTCGTGTTCTTCACCGCGATGGGCTTCTTTCATCAACCAAGCCGCGAAGACGGGAACGAGACTGCTGGAGAGGAGATAAGACGCAATCATGGAAAACGCGACGGCGAGGGAGAGCGGGACGAAAAGTTGACGGCCGACGCCGACCATGAAAAAGGACGGTACAAAAACGGCGAGGATGCAGAGCATGGACAGCAGGCGCGGGACGGCGGTGCGGCTGCACGCTTCAACGATGGCGCGGGCGCGCGAGACGCCGGGAAGCATTTGCGTGTGGATGTTTTCAACTTCGACAGTGGCCTCATCGACAAGAACGCCGACAGCGAGGGCTAGGCCGCCGAGAGTCATGATGTTGATGGTTTGACCTGTCGCCCATAACAAGACGACGGCTGCTAGCAGCGCGAAGGGAATGTTGAGAACAACGATGATGGCGCTGCGCCAATCGCGCAGGAAGATGAGAACCATCAAGCCCGTGAGTAACGCGCCCAGGACGCCTTCCGTGACTAAGCCGCGGATGGAATTAGTGACATAAGGCGACTGGTCGAATTCGAGACGCACATCGACATCGTCGGGGACGGCTTTCTTGAAATCGGGAATGGCGGCCTTGACAGCGTCGATGACGGCGACTGTGGAAGCGTCGGCACGTTTGGTGACGGGGATATAAACAGTGCGTTTGCCGTTGACGTGGGCGTATGCGGTGATGATGTCAGTTCCGTTTTCGATGGTGCCGATGTCGCGAAGATAGACGGACGTGCCAGCCGTGGGATGAATGGGAGTGTTGAGTAACTCGGCGAGATTGCCTCCCAATGCCGCATTAGTGCGCGCGATGCGTTCGACTTTGCCGGTCCATATGTTTCCCGAGGGCATGACGAGGGACGACTTACTTACTGCGAGGACGGCATCATCAGGGGAGATTTGGTATTGCTTCAGCTTGTCGGGATTGAGAGTGATGACAATGGTGCGCTGATTGCCCCCGAAAGGAGGAGGCGCGGAGACGCCGGGAAGAGTGGCGAATAGTGGGCGGACGCGGTTGAGGGCGTAGTCTTGCAGTTCGCCTTGGGTGTGGTTGGGGCTGCTGAAAATCAATTGGCCCACGGCAACGCTGCCCGCGTCGAAGCGCGTGATGAAGGGAGGGACTGCGCCAGGTGGCATGAATGCACGAGCGCGGTTGACGTAACCGACCGTCTCCGCCATCGCTTGACTCATATTGGTGCCTTCGTGAAAGACAAGCTTCATGAGGGCTGCGCCTTGGATGCTTTTGCTTTCGACGTGGTCGATGCCTGTTATATAGAGGAAGTGATACTCGTAATAGTAAGTGAGATAGCCTTCCATTTGCGCCGGGTCCATGCCGCTGTAAGGTTGAGCGACGTAAATGGCGGGGTCGCCTACTTGCGGGAAGATGTCGATGGGCATGCGCTGGACGGCCAGGAAAGCGCAGAGGGCTAGTGCGACGAGAGCGACAACGACAGTAAGTGGACGCGATAACGCCGCTAAGACGAGGCGCATGTTACTGGGTGGCCTCCGCGGCAAAAGGTTGAATATCTCCAGCGACTGTTGCTATGGCAAGGAGGCCGCGCCAGACGTTGAGGCGAGCGAGAGAGTTGTCGATTTCGGATTGGGTGAGGAGGCGCTGGGCTTCGGCGACTTCGGTGATGTTGCCCAAACCGGCTTTATAGCGAGCGGTGGCTTGTTCGACGGCGTCGCGGGCGGCTTTCACCTGCACGGGAGTATTGGCGGCGATATCTTGCGCGGCTTTTAGGTTGGCGACGGCGCGATACCATTCGGCACGCAAATCATTGAGGAGTTGATCTGTCTTGGCTTTTTGGGCGCGAATGGTAGCGCGCTGCTCGTCTTCGCGAGCATGAAGGCTGGGAAGATCGAGCAGAGGAAATGTGACGGTAAAGCCGAGCGCGTAATCTTGCACGTTGGGCGCTAAGCCGTTTAACCCCCCAAGGCGCGTCCCATTCAACTCTGCGCCAGAGCCACGGGCATAAGCGGCGGCTTGCAGCGCAAATTTTGGGAAGTAACTGCGTTCGAGGGTACGCAATTGAGCTTGGGCCTGTTCGACAGTCGCATTTTGTTCAAGGATGACAGGGTTGGCGGAAAGAATGGGAGATTGCTGGTTAGGCCTTTGGGTGGTATTCAGAAGCGCACCTGGTGTGATGGTAATTTGTTGCGGATCACCGCCGACAAATTGAGAGAGAGTCGCCTTGGCGAGATTGGCTGCCTGTTCCGCCTGAATGAGTTGGGTGCGGGCGGCGGCGAGTTCGGCAGTGGCGCGGGAGAAATCGGCGCCAGGACGAAGTTGTGCGTTGACTTGGGCATTGGTGATTTTGGCCAGAGTGTCGGCGCGATCAACACCGGCCTGCGCGGCGCGGATGGTTTCTTGCGTTGCCAGGAGTGTGAGATAAGAATCGGCGGTGTTGACAGCAACTTCGAAGCGAGTGCGATTTAGGGACGCTGCGGATTGTGAGCGCGCGGCGTTGGCTTCCGCGGCGAGTGAACTGCGGCGGCCGAAATCAAACGGTTCCCAACTGACGAGCGCCCCGACGGCGCTGCCCCACACGGTGCCTAAATTATTTGTGCCGATGACGGGGCCGGACATGCTCGGTATGGTGCTTTGGGGAAGAAGGAGACCGAAGACATTGTTGCGCGTGGCGCGATTGAATTGGGCGAGAGCATCGACGCGGGGAAGGTAGGCAGTACGGGCGAGACGCATGCCGGCGGCTGCCGCGCTGAGTTGCTCCTCAGAAACACGAATCGCTGGATAGTTTTTGAGCGCGGCTTGGATGGCTTGCGGAAGATTTAACGGAATGTCGGCGCCGGAGAGTACGAAGGAGAGGATGAGAAGGCAAAAAAGGCGCGTCGGCATAGGTCCATTCTGCATGATTTGAAAGAAGGATTTGAAAAGGAGAGGCGAAGAAAGGGCGATTTTGGCGACGAGAGGGCAAGCGCGGCGAAGAAAAGGCGTTTTATGCAGAACGGATTCTGCTTCCGATACGGCCCCCGTTGTTGGAAAGGCAGGCCTCCTGGTGGTGGAGGTATGGTTGATTATCTTTGGCACCAGGATGATGGTCTGTCAACGCCAGAAGCGAGTTGTCGCGCTGTTGAGTTGGAAGAATCTACTATGTAAGAAAAATGTGGCAGTCGTGTGACGAATTGGCGCAAGAAACTCGCGTTGCGCAAACGATGGGCCTATGAAGACGAAATTGAGTGGCGTTCAGGCTTTGACTTTACGGATGAGGCTGCCCATGTGTTCGTCGGGCGTGGCGCGCACGAAGTCATGGGGAGCGACGGAAGGCGTCGAAGATACAGACGAGCGCGACGATTTGGAAGAGCGCGAGGGCTTAGAAGGTGCAACGAACCCCTTGGTCTTCTCGTTTATCACCCGATTCTGGGCGATACGGAGAGTCGTTTTTTCCTGCGGTGTTAAGAGGTGAAAGGGTTTGTCCATAGCATCTACTATCATCTCGCATTTGGCTGCGCGGTGCCGCGAAATCTTGCGGGTTCGTGGTGATCTTGAAGGATTCCTGAGTAGGCGCTTCAGACGAGACTCGCCCCGCAAAGGGAATTGGGCTTGGCTAATCCGGTATTTTCGAATCTTCCGAGCGCCGTTCGGCTCCCTTATAAGGACGGGGGTTAGCGAAAATGCGCGGGCCGTGAATATAGCTGCATTCCGACGAGGATGAACCAAACCGTTTGACCGAGAGCCACAACGGTCATGCCATGAACGTCAAGCCGTAAGTGGCCGATAACGGTCGCGAAGATGAGCAGGGAAGCCACGACGCAGGCGTAAATGGCAATGCTGCGCGCAAACCCGCCGTGGCGGATGGCGGAGACGGACCAAAGAATGATGGCGAGTGAAGCGGCAATAGAAAAAATGCGTGAGAACGCCTGGTTGATTTGAAAGATACTGTCGATAACGATTCCCCATTGCGGCGCGGCGGCGGCCACATCGCGGAGCATGTGCGTCATGATGCTGGGCACGATGAAGCCGCTCACTGCGGTGGCGATGAGGACTGCGACACAGGCGAAGCCAAAGGTAACGATGGCGACGAAGGAGAGGCGGTCGGGGTTGGCGATACGACGGGTGAGGCCGCAGGCACCTAAGAAGAGCAGGAGGACGCTGATCATCGCGATCGAATGTGCGGTCGCGGAGACGAAGGACAGGTGAGCTACTTGTGCGGCAGAGAGTGAAGCGGTGGCGCTGGGGTGAATCGCCATGGTTAGCAGGCCACCGAGGGAACCGGTGATGAGCGCGATTCCGGATTTACGATCGTCTGTCATATTTGCCACTCTAAACGCAAATGGCTTGTTTGGGAACAGTGTATTGATAGAAGAAGCGCCATACGGGACAAAGGCGGCTGATCTGTCCAGGAGTGTGGATTTATGAAGGCCGAGAAAGGCAAAGATCGGCGTGTTTTGCGGACGCGAGATACTGTGGGCGATGCACTGGTGGAACTCATGCTGGAGAAGGATTTCGACGAGATCAGCGTGCAGGAAGTGTTGGACCGAGCGGGGGTAGGCCGGTCCACGTTCTATGTACACTATCGCGATAAGGATGACTTGTTCTTGAGCGATGTGGAAGATTTCTTTCGTGCTTTTTCTTCGCTGCTGAAGCGGCAGGGTGCGGACATAAAGCGGTTGGGGCCGGTGCGGGAGTTTTGTACGCATGTTCGCGAGACAGAGCGGTTCTACAAAGCGCTGGTACGGTCGGAGAAATTGAACGATGTGCTGGCGCTGGGTCGGGGATACTTCGCGCGCTCGATTGAGGAGAGAATGCAGATGGCGGGTGTGGAGATGGACGTGGCGCGGCGGACTGCGCAGGCGTATGCGTTGGCCGGGAGTATGTTTGCTTTGATCGGGTGGTGGATGGATAAAGGGATGAAGGCTGATGCGCAGGAGATAGACGAGGTGTTTCATCAAATGGCGTGGAGCGGCCTGGGGCGCGCGCACACTGAATGATTTGGCGGGCAGAACGACCGGGTGCGAACGGGCGTGTCCCAGAATCGCGCACGCGAAACGGACGATTTGCCCGAGATCGCGTGGTTTTGGCTTGGCTACTAACATGCGGCGTAACAAAGCCTTATGATGCGTCAAAATCTGACTTTTGCGTTTCGGAGGCTGTGCTCGAGTCCAGGATTCACGGCTGCGGCGGTTTTCACTTTGGCGTTGGGGATCGGCGCGAATGCGACGATTTTCTCCCTGGTGAATGCGGTGGTTTTTCGGCCATTTGGGGTGGAGCGGCAGAACGAGCTCGTCGCGTTTAACATTCGCACGGCAAAAGCGCAGCTTCCCATGCTTTCGTATCCGAACTACAAAGAGTATCGCGACCGGAACACGGTACTGAGTGGGATGGCGCTGTACCGCATGGCGGCGGTCAACATGAGTCGCGGCGGAGGCAAAAATAACCGTCTTTGGGGATACGAAGTTAGTGGGAATTACTTCGATCTACTGGGGGTCAAAGGGGTGAGGGGGCGAGTGCTGCATCCAGAAGACGACGTGAAACGGGGCGGACATCCGCTGGCCGTCATCAGTTACAACTGCTGGCAAAGACGATTTGGCGGTGACCCAGACATCGCAGGCCAGCATGTCAAGATCGGCGGACTCGATTACACGATCATTGGGGTAACGCCCCAGGCATTTATTGGGACAGAGCTTGTCTACACGCCGGAACTGTTTGTGCCGATGGCGATGGCGCAGCAGCTTGAGCAATCCAATTGGATGGACCATCGCGGCGACTGGAATGCATTTGCGATTGGACGGTTGAAGCCAGGCGTGTCGATGAAGGGTGCGGAGCGAGCCATCAACACAATTGCGGGCGAACTGGCGCGTGAGTATCCGAAGGAGGACGCGGGCATCTCGATTGTGCTTTCACCACCGGGAATGGCGGGGAACTTTCTGCGTGGGGCGATTACGGGATTTTCGGCTGTGTTGATGTCGGTGGCCGGAATGGTGCTGCTGATTGCCTGCGTGAATTTGGCGAGCATGCTGCTGGCGAGGGCGGTGGACCGCAGAAAGGAGACGGCGATCCGCTTGGCTTTGGGGGCGAGCCGCGGTCAGTTGCTGCGGGCGCTGTTTGTGGAGAGTCTGATGCTCTCCGCAGCGGGCGGCGTGGCGGGCATTGCGCTGGCGTATTGGATGATTGAGTTGGTGAATGTCTGGCGTCCGCCAGTGGATGTACCCGTGATTCCGCACGTGGATTTGGATGTACGCGTGATGGTGTTTACCGCGGCCATTTCGTTGATATCGACAGTGCTGTTTGGCATGGTGCCAGCGCTGCAAGCGACGCGGGCGGGTTTGGCGGGGGCGATTAAGAATGATGCGCCCGCGGAAGGGCTGCGCCGTCTGAACTTGCGGGACGTTCTGGTAGGGGTGCAAGTTGCCCTGTCGGTTGTGTTGCTGATTGGCAGCATCCTAGTGGTGCGCAGTCTGCAGCATGCGTTGAGTATGAACCTGGGATTTGAACCGCAACATGCGGCGGTGCTGTCGTTTGATTTGGCTTCGCAGGGCTACGACGAAGAGCGTGGCCGGCAGTTTCAGAGACGGCTGCTGGAACGGGTTCGTTCGATGGCTGGGATAGAAGCGGCGGGAACGGTGGACGGATTACCGCTGACCATGAATATTTCCAATAGCTCGGTGTACGTAGAGGGCCAGCCAGAGCCACGCCCGGGCGAAGTACCGCTGGCCAATATGTACAACATTTCACCGGGCTATTTGCGGGCGATGAAGACGCGACTGGTGGCGGGCCGGGACTTTGACGAGCGCGACAAACAAAGCAGCACGCTGGTGGTATTGGTGAATGAGGCGCTGGTCCGGCAATTGCTGCCCGGACAAGATCCGATTGGCGCGCGCTACCGCCATTCTAAGGACGGGAAATGGATCCAAATCATTGGAGTGGTGGAAGACGGGAAGTGCCGTTCGCTGGGTGAGTTGCCGTCGCCCACGATTTTCGAACCACTGGCACAAAATTGGAGCCAAGGGCAGACGGTGGTGGCGCGCTCTCGATTGGCCGAAGAGGAAACGGTCCGCATGTTGAGGCGAGCGGTGGTGGAGCTGGACCCGACGCTGACGATCTTCGACGATGGCAGTCTCACGAGTGCGCTCGGACTGGCGTTATTTCCGGCGAGACTTGTCGCGGTGGTGTTGGCCACGTTCGGATTGCTGGCGGTGGTGTTGGCGGCGACGGGAGTTTATGGAATTATGGCGTACGCGGTGTCGCGAAGGACGCGGGAGATCGGCATTCGCATGGCGCTGGGAGCGGCGCCGGGGCAAGTGGCGCGAGGGGTGCTGGCGCGGACGGCGTTGCTGCTTTCGATTGGCATGATTGCAGGCTTTAGCGTGGCTTTTGCGGCGGGACCATTTTTTGGGCAGATCCTCTATGGGGGTGTCAGTGTGCACGACCCCTTGACTTACGTGTGCGCCGTGGCGTTGATGGCGGCGGTCGCATTCGTTGCCTGCTGGGGACCGGCGAGGCGAGCGATTGGCGTTGATCCGCTGACGGCTCTGCGGATGGAGTGAGCCAATTTCGATATGATGTTGCTCGCTCCGAATTAGTGTGCTAATACCGAATGCTGGAAGCGGACGGGCGCTAGCAAACCATGAATGATCCGGTGGTGGAAGATTTGATTCTGGACCTGCTTGAATGGCTGGGGAAGCGGGATCGGAGTTATGAAGAAGTGATGAGCGCGTGGCGAACGTCGTGTCCAAAACTGCCGGTTTGGGAAGACGCGAACGATCGCGGACTTGTCGTGCATTCAGAGACGAATGGGCGGAGCGTAGTGAAGGTTACTCCAGCAGGGCTTCAGTTGCTTGCGCAGCGAAGTTGATGTGCTGAAATTCATTGGCGTTGATATGATGTTGCACGCCCATGTCATCGCAATTTATCTCGCTTTTCTTAATTTTGGCTTCATACTCCGGCGGGCAGACGGCCGCTCCGCCGCCGCACGCGCCGGGGCAGAATCCCAATGGCATGCACATCTATCTTTGGGCGGGCTTGAAATCCCACCAGCCGGGGCAGCATGACTATCCGCAATTTCTGGCGGACTGGAGCAAGATTCTGACCGAGCATGGGGCGGTGGTGGACGGCGGGTTGCATCCACCGGGCGCAGCCGATCTGGAGCATACCGATGTGGTGGTTATTTACAAAGGGGACGCGGGCTATTTGCTCGACAGCGACAAAGCGGCCTTCGATGCCTATGTGAAGCGTGGCGGTGGGTTGGTCAATTTTCATGATTCGCTGTGCGGTCCCGATCCGGCGTACGTGGCGACCCTGCTGGGCGGAGGGAAAAAGCACGGCGAAGTGAATTACACGCTGGACGCGCCGATTCATTATTCGGGCTTGGATATGGCGGATCCCATCATGAAGGACATGACGGAGATCACCATTTTGGATGAAGCGTTTTTCAACATGACGTGGGCGAGCAATCCAGCAATCCATGTACTGGCGAGCGTGAGTATACCGGCGACTCGTAGTGCAGGCGACCACAAGGGCGAAGTGGTGCCGCAGATCTGGACGTACACGCATACCGTGCCAGGCGGGCAAGAGGCGCGCGCCTTTGTTTGGATGCAGGGGCATTTGTATGCCAATTTCGCGGATTACCAGATTCAGCGGACGCTGCTGCGCGGGATTGCCTGGGCAGGCAAGAAACCGGTGGACGAGTTAGTGAATTATGTGGCGCCGCCGCGGCCTGCGGCGCCGGTGCGGACTGGTGGCGGAGACTGATACAATTCGTGGGGCGTTGGCGAAGTCTTGGGAGATTTCCAAAAACTTACTTAGGAGAGGAACCGATGAAGTTTATAGCGGGAATAGTTGTAGGCGTGATGCTGAGCGTTGGAGGTAGTGGACTCTACGCACAGAATGAAGCAATGATGCATCCCAGGATCGCCAAGGCGATTCATCAATTGGAGGATGCGATGGATTACATGCGGGCGGCGCCGCATGATTTCGGTGGGCATAAAGAGGACGCGATGCGTGCTTCGGAAGAGGCGATCAAACAACTGCGTTTGGCCCTAAGGTATCGGGGCGAACACGATCGGCATTAATTTGTTAGAACGAGTCACCGGCAGCGAGGCGGGCGACTCCTCGTAAGAGTGGTCGCTCGCTTTTTCTAGGCATAAGCTCTTCATAACACAAAAGGGACGGAGGTGACGGAGGGCTATGGAGCCTCGTTTTACGATTAGTCACCATAGCTCTCCGTCCCCTCCGTCACCTCCGTCCCTAGTCACCATAGCTCTCCGTCACCTCCGTCCCCAGTCACCTCCGTACCCGTCACCTCCGGAGGGTCGCTCGATTTGTTTGTTGGCAGATGTGCAATAGCTCCCATCGTTCACCTCCGTCCCTGACACTTTCGTTGGTTGGATCGCGAGTGATACGCTCAGACGGTATGACGTGTCCTTTCTGTGGTTTTCGCGAAGACAAGGTAATCGACTCGCGGGAAAGCAAGGAAGGCGATTCGATCCGACGGCGAAGGCAGTGCCTCTCTTGTGAACGTCGCTACACGACCTATGAGCGCTGTGACGAAGTGCCTTATATGGTCGTCAAAAAGGATGGCCGCCGGGAAACGTTCGACCGCCAAAAAGTATTAAATGGACTACTTCGGGCATGCGAAAAGCGCCCGGTTAGCATGGGAAAGCTGGCGGATCTGGTCAACCATGTAGAATCACTGCTGTTTGAGAGCACGGACCGGGAGATTTCCACCACACAGATAGGCGAAGAACTGATGGCCAGCCTGAAAAAACTAGATAAAATAGCCTATGTCAGATTTGCCTCAGTTTATCGGGACTTTCAAGATGTGGCGGAATTCATGCGCGAGCTGACCGGCTAAGGCCTTCCGTTGCACTGTATATCTTTTGTGAAACGAATCACTTTCCTTATCATCTGAGTAAATAGGGCTTAACTTCAGAACAATTCCCGGCTATAATAGAGTCGCGTAATTATTACAGTTCAGCGGAAGTTCGGCCCGTGTTGACGTGCGGGCGCGGGGAGCGTGCGGCTCTCAGTGCAAGCCACTGGTCGTTCGAAAAAGAACGGCAGTTCTTTGGCGAAGTTCGTCCTAGCTTCCGAAAAGAATAATATAAGCGTTCCTAAGCCGAGGGGGCTCTCAAAGGCTGGGTTTCGCGTCCAATAAGTGAAGGGTGCGGAAGTGTGACTTTCGCGGGCAGGCTGTGTCAGAAATTTATGGGGCGGCAACTAGAGGTGATTAGCTAAGGTGGACCAATTCGAGGATCAATTTTTGCCGGATGGGCCGGAACCGCTTGGCATCCCGTTCGACGAGGAAGCCAATTTTTTTCATCCAGAAGAAGTACAGGATGACGAGTTCCATGGCGCGCAGGTACAAGAAGAGTCAATATATACCGACGATCCCGTTCGCGTGTACCTCCGCGAAATGGGATCGGTGCCGTTGCTTACCCGCGAAGGAGAAGTAACACTTGCGCGCAAAATGGAGCGCGGCAAAGTTCGTATGCAAAAGGCGATCAGCCGGTCGCCGCTCATTCAAGCGCTGGTGGGTGAGTTTTGCGATTTAATTCGCAAAGGCGCCGAAGAGGTCGATAGCTACGTAGATTTCGGGCCTTCCGATATTGAAGAGGGCAGCGCGGCCGACATTAAGCGGCGCAATGAAATGGCCGAGTTGTTTTTTGCGTTCCAAGCTTCGGTAAAGAAGCTGCAGCAGACGCAGGACAAATATGCGGCTGTTCCGGCGGCCAATAAGAAATTGCGGCGTAAATGGGCGGGGAAAGTGGCACGTTCGCTGGTCGAAATGTCGAAGGCGTTGCGCACAATTCCATTTAATTTGGCGCGCTGGAAAGAGTTCGTGCGAGTCATCGAGCGCAACGCCGACGAGATGTCGGTGCTGGATGCGGAAGTAAAGAAGCTCGAATCGCGGAATTCGGCCGCTGCCGTGGCGCGCGTTAAAGAACTGAAGCGCGATCTCAAGAAGAAGGAAACGGAAGCCGGAGCATCGCTGCCCGACTTGAAACACAGTTTGCACGTGATCCGGCACGGCGAAATAGAAGCGGAACGGGCCAAAAAGGATTTGGTGGAAGCCAACCTGCGCCTGGTCGTTTCGGTCGCGAAGAAGTATGTCAATCGCGGCTTGCATCTGCTCGATTTGATCCAGGAAGGCAACATCGGCTTGATGCGCGCGGCGGATAAATTCGAGTACCGGCGCGGCTATAAATTTTCAACATACGCCACTTGGTGGATCAGGCAGGCGATCACGCGAGCAATTGCCGATCAATCGCGGACTATTCGTATTCCCGTTCACATGAACGAGAGCATGAACAAATTTCTGCGGGCGACGCGTGAGTTGGAAAAGGAACTTGGGCGCGTGCCAACGAACGAAGAAATTAGCCGGCGTATGGACATTCCAGTGGAAAAAGTCCAGAAGCTGAAGACGATTTCGCGCGATCCGGTGTCGCTCGAAACGCCAGTAGGCCGCGATGGCGAGTCCGCCTTGGGCGACTTGATCGAAGACCGTTGGGTCGGATCGCCGGTAGATGCCGTGATCGATTCCAACGTTCGCGATGAGACGGCCAATATCTTAAAGACGCTTTCGCCTAAAGAGGAGAAGGTGATTCGGCTGCGGTTCGGCATCGGCTGCGAGCGCGAACACACCCTGGAAGAAATCGGCCAGGAATTTGACGTTACGCGTGAACGGATTCGTCAGATTGAGGCTAAGGCTTTGCGGCAATTGCGGTCGCCTGAGCGGGCACGGCATTTGCGGGCATTACTCGCTGCGCGATAAATCTGACCTTATTTTAAATATACGTCAAGGCGGCTCGGGAAACTGGGCCGCCTTTTTTCGGTTCGTTAGTACCTATCGACTCGTAGGACGCTCAGTACTTCTGCTATCACCTTAAACCACTATCGCTTCCCCTCTTAATCTGGTAGTATGAATCCCTAGTTACAGACTTCAGGTGCAGGGCGCTTTTTAGCCAAGGTCCCAACGTTCGAGATCTCCGATAAAAGCCCCCTCGAAACGAGGGCAATTGCAAAGTGAACTTTTCGCAGCGCTGTTCGGTTTCGTGGGAAGCAGGTTTACAGAACGTGCTATTCCACAACCATCGGGCGTAAGACTGCAAAATCAGTGGTTTACAAATCGTGGGAAAGGGAAAGATCGAATGAACCTTTTGAAACAAGGGTGTGTTGTGCTATTCGCCTTAGCCGCGATGCTGTCTTCCGGCAGCATTTCCGTTTTGGCTCAATCTTCGGGTGCAGGCACCGTTTCGGGTCTTGTTACTGACCAAACGGGCGCGACCGTTCCTGGTGTGACGGTGAAGTTGACTGATCCATCGACGAAGCAGGCGATTACGACGGTAACAAACGATTCAGGCCGGTACATTGTGGTGAACGTACCTCCAACAACGTACGACATCAAGTTCACCAAAACCGGGTTTAACGCTCAGGTGTTGGAACGTCAAGATGTGCAGGTAGGACAAGTTTTATCTCTAGATGTTCATCTGGAAGTCGGCGCGGTGACGAATGTCATTGAAGTATCGGCTTCGGCGGGGGCTGAACTGCAGACCGTCAATGCCAGTGTCGGCACGACAGTATCAGGACCGTCGCTGACATATCTTCCGATCTTCGGCTCGGACGCATCTAGCCTAGCCCTGTATCAGCCGGGCGTTTCACCGGAAGGCGCTGTCGCAGGCGCGAATGCCGATCAAAACACTTTCCAATTGGACGGCGGCAACAACTCGAACGATATGGACGGCAGCATGCAAGTCTATACGGGCAGCTACGGCCACAACGCGTACGGCGGTTCAGGTAACCCGCCGAGCGGTTTACTTCCCACACCAGTAGACACGATTGAGGAATTCAAGGTTTCTACGGCGGGCCAAACTGCGGATTTCAACGGTGCCTCTGGTTCGCAGGTGCAGATGGTGACAAAACGCGGGACCGATCTGTTCCACGGCACTGGCTATTACTATTACAGCTCGAGCGACGTCGGCGGAGCCAACAGCTGGGACAACAATCACACACCCAGTGGAAACCTTGGCTACACGCCGATTGCGATTACCCACAACAACAAGTATGGTGGCACCGTCGGCGGTCCGATGACGCCTAGGTTCTGGGGTGGCAAGACTTACTTCTTCTTCGGCTACGAAGGCTTCAATTTCCCACAATCGCAGATTATCAACAAGCAGGTGCCGACTGACACCCTGCGCGCGGGCATCATTCAAATTAACCAAGGCGGGACTTATGTTCCGTACAATATCAATCCCTTTCCGGTGACAGTGAATGGAACGACGTATGCGCCAGCCGCTTGCGGAGGCGGGGCGTGCGATCCCCTCGGCATCGGGTTGAACTCGCAGGTGTCGCAGTTGTGGAGCAAGTACATGCCGGAGCCGAACAACCTGTCAACCGGTGATGGCCACAACATTGAAGGATTCCAGGGACAGGTATCTCTACCGGAAACTTCCAAGTTCTTGGTAGGGCGAGTTGACCACGACTTCGGTGAGAAATGGCGCTTTTTCGGCAGCTATCGCTACTATGCGCTGAGTCAGTTAACCACCAATCAGATCGACATCGGCGGCGCATTGCCCGGCGACAAGTTCGGCGTGCCAGCTGCACGCGCACCGCGTCCGCAGAAGCCGGATTACTTAGTTGGTGGATTGTCCACCACCATCACTCCTTCGATGACAAACGACTTCAATTACAGCTTCCGCAGAATTTGGTGGCAATGGGCGACGTCTGCCGCGCCGCCGCAACTGCCCGGACTGGGTGGAGCACTGGAGATCGGCGGTGAGAGCTCGAACGCCTTAATTCCCTATAACGTGAATAACCAGAACACGCGTCAACGCTTCTGGGACGGCCACGACGGTGAGTTCAAAGACGACGTGACCAAGATTTCAGGCAACCACATCATTCAATTTGGCGGCAACTACACCAGGAATTTCGATTACCACCTGCGCAACGACAACGGCCAAGGCATTAACACTTCGCCGGTGTACCAGATCGGCTACAATTCGGGCGTCCAAATCAGTTCCGCCTACCAGCCCGTGGGCCTTCCCACCAGCGGCGACAGTAAGTGGGACAGTTATTATTCCGAGCTCCTGGGTATCGTCGATCAGCCACAACAATTATTCACGCGGACTGGGTCCGCTCTGACGTTGAACCCGGCGGGAACGCCGATGTTTGACAAGAGCACGATCAATTTCTATAACATGTACGTGACCGATTCCTGGCATATCAAGCCAACCCTCACGTTGACCTACGGACTCGGATATCAGATTGAAATGCCGCCCGTGGAAGCAAACGGCAAGCAAGTGGAGTTGGTGAACACCGCTGGCAATCCCATTAATTTCAGCGACTATTTCAACACTAAAGCTGCCGATGCGCTAAAGGGCCAGGTTTACAACCCGATCCTCGGCTTTGCGGGCATTGGCGATGTTACTGGAGCAAGCCACAAATATCCCTACAGTCCGTTCTATGGCGGCGTCAGCCCGCGTGTGGCGGTTGCCTGGAATCCGAAGTTCAGTGACGGCATCATGGGCAAGATGTTCGGCGACGGCAAAACCGTGATCCGTGGTGGTTACGGCCAGATCTACAGCCGCTTAAATGGCGTTGCTTTGGTGCTGATTCCGCTGCTTGGCGTGGGTCTCGGACAACCGGTGTCGTGTATCGGTGCTTCGGCGACCGGCCAATGCTTAGGTACTGGCGGCGTGACTCCGGCCACGGCGTTCCGTATCGGTACCAATGGACTGACGGCCCCAATTCCGACTCCGTCCACGACTCTGCCACAACCGTACTTCCCCGGCATCAATGGGGCAGGGGCCTCCGGTGCTGTTTCGGTGCTCGATCCGAATTTCCGGCCGGCCGCAACGTACAATTTCAACTTCAGCATCCAACGCGAAATCACCAAAAAAGTGCTGTTTGAAACCGGCTACGTGGGCCGCATTATCACTCACGAATTCCAGCAGCGCGACATCAACGCCGTTCCTACGATGATGACGTTAAACGGCCAAAGCTTCGCATCAGCGTATGCCCAAACATACTTTGCGCTGGCAAACGGTACCACGCCGGCGGCACAACCGTTCTTTGAATCGGCCTTGGGCGGAGCTAATTCTTCGTTCTGCGCCGGTTACGGAAGCTGTACCGCGGCGGTTGTAAAGAACGCCAATATGAACAGCTTCATCACGCAGACACAGGTCTTCCAATTGTGGTCGGCACTGAGTTCAGCTTCCTCATGGACGCTGGGCCGTACGATTCCAAGCAGCATTGGTGCGGGCGTGCCAGGGGGCCAAGTGTCCTCTATCAATGCGGACGACAGCTCCGGTTCTGGTAACTACAACTCGCTCTACACCACACTCACAATGAGGGACTGGCACGGGGTAACGACGTTATCGAACTTCACCTGGGGACGCGCGCTCGGTACGGGCAGCGAAAGCCAGGCGACGTCGGAATACACCGCGCTGAATCCTTATAACGTGCGCCAGTCTATGTACGGTCCGCAACCCTTCGACTACAAGTTTCTCTATTCACAAACATTCCTGTGGTCGGAGCCGTTCTTCAAAGACAATCACGGGATAGTCGGCGAGTTGCTTGCCGGATGGCGAATCGCTCCGATCCTCACAGTTCGTAGCGGCGCGCCGCTAGCGGTGGGAAATCTCAATGGTGCGGCTGAATCGTTCGGTGAAACGCAAACCAGCGGCACGCAAGATGGCGCGGTGCTGGCCAGCAAGTTCACCGGCGGAAATACCGCAATTTACAACATTAACGTTGCAAACAGCGCATCAGGTGCGGGGATCAATGGCAACGCAGCTAACGGCGGTAACAATATCAACATGTTCTCGAATCCGGCGACGGTCTTCGCGGAGTTCCGGCCTTGCATTTTAGGCTATGACACCAGTTGTGGATCGTTTGGCAACATTCGCGGCTTGTCTAACTGGAACGTCGATATGAACGTTGCCAAAGACTTCCGCCTATTCCGCGAGCGTGTCTTCATGACAATGTCGTTCCAATTCATCAACGTGTTCAATCACGTCGCACTGGCCGATCCGAATTTATCGCTCACCAGTCCGGCGGATTTCGGCGTCCTCGGTTCAAACGAGAACGGGCAGTTGAACACGCCACGGCAGCTTACCTTCAGCCTGCGGGCGAAGTTCTAAATCGCAGAGTTGAGGGCTGGCTACCAAACCAGCAAGAGTACTCAAGAACAGGGCGACTCGGGTAACCGAGATCGCCCTTTTCGCTTTTTATACCTAAAATCCGCTGCATTTTTCCCATTGTTGGGATTGACTTCACTAGTCTTATCCCGTTACAGTACAGTAATATTATTAGCTCGCTGGCGCTGTGTCGAGCCAACGGAAAAGGGAGCGTACTTAGATGTTCAAGAGTATTTTCGTCGCAGCGCTGCTATCTCTGGCTGTGACATTCAACCTGGCGGCGCAAACCGCGCAAGGCGTAATAACTGGTAGCGTCACCGATGGAACCGGTGCCGGAGTCCCCAACGCTGAGGTGCTGCTATTAAACCAAGGCACGCAAGTTCAGCAAAAAACCAACGCGGAATCAAATGGCACCTATCGATTTTCGCTTGTTCCTCCTGGTGTTTATACGGTAACGATTCGAGCGGCCGGCTTTACGGATCGCGAGGTCAAGGACGTAACCGTGGACGCCAGTACAACTGTGCCAGTGAACGCCACTCTATCGATCAAAACAGCGACGACTAGCGTCGAAGTGACCGAAGCGGTGACGTTGGTCCAAACGGCTAGTTCTGACCTATCGACAACGGTCGACCAGAAGTTCATTACCAGCATGCCGCTGCTGACGCGCAACGTTTTTGATTTGGCATTTGCCGCACCCTCGGTTACCCAAGGCATGAATCTGCAAGCGGCTTCAGGCGGCTCGCGCGAATCCGGCACAACCTATTTGCTGAACGGCGCCGATAACAACAATAATTTCAGCGAAGGTGGAGTCAACATCCAACCGCCCCTGGAATCGGTGAGTGAATTCACCATGCTGACAAACAATATGAGCGCCGAGTACGGGCACGCGTCCGGGGCGCTGGTGAGCGCGATTCAGAAGACCGGAACCAACAGTTTTCACGGCGCGGCTTATGAATTCAATCGAAACCGCGCTTTTGACGCCAACGATTTCTTCTCTAACCGCGACGGTATAGCCAAGCCACAATATAACCGCAACCAGTTCGGTGGCGAGGTGGACGGGCCGATCATCAAGAACAAAACGTTCTTCACTGGAGCCTTCGACCGGTTAGACATTAAAACGGGTGGCATAGCCGGCGGCAGCGGCGAAGTGCAGGTACCCACCCCCACGGAATTGAGCGCAATGCAGTTGAATGCCGGGCCAATAGCGAACCAGTATTTTAGTAAGTTCAAGCCCCTGACATCTACCGCCCCTTGCCCCAACGAGCCGGCCGCTGCGATCGGTTTAGTAGGTTGTATTTCGGAGTTCGATCCGCAACCCACGACTCAGAACACCTACACGGGCAGGGTCGACCATAATTTCAGCGAGAAAGATCGCATCAGCTTTACGGCGAACTTCTCACGCTATACCAACACAGACAAGTACGGTGGCGGTTATGCGACCAGCGCGTTGAATGTTCCCCTCACGGACAAAGAGAACTACCATAATCTCGCGTTGAGCTCCACCCATGTCTTTAGTGCGAGTGTAGTGAACGAATTTACCGCGGCGCATAACCGCCACTTCTCGGATACAACGCAGGGTACTGCTGCCGCAGGTTCCGCCGAAGTCATCATTGACGGCGCGAACTTGGGTTACTCGTCTAACAGTCCGGCCTTTGGCTACGGTGCCACGGAAGGAGATGCGAACTCTTTCACGCAGGACCGCTGGCAATTTCAAGACAATCTGGCTTGGACAAAAGGTAGGCACTCGATCAAATTCGGCGCCGGCTTTCAATACGGCATCCTGTATCGGAATTGGGATTTAGGCTTTCCCGGCCAATATGAGTTCGCAAACGCCACCGGGCCAACGCCTGCATCCATGGGCGATATCGGCCCGGGGGGCACTATTTACAACCCCAACAATGGTCCCGAGATTTCGAACGATAGCAATTTCCAGAACGATTTTCCTTACTATTCGGAGCTGTCGGTCAATCCACAGACTGGCGGGACGGCTAACGCCTATCGCCACTACATCATGAAGGATATTAATTATTTCTTCAACGATAGCTGGAAGGTCACCAACCGGTTGACGATGAATCTTGGTCTCCGCTGGGAACGATATGGCGCTCCTACGGAAGCACACAACATCATTTCGCAATTCATCAACCTGAGCACTGTAAGCGCAGCAGCCATTGCGGCCTCTCGCGTTGGTCCGGTGACAAGCATGTGGAAAACGCCGAACAACGATTATGGTCCGCGTGTTGGCTTCGCTTACGACGTCTTTGGCGACGGCAAAACGTCGTTGCGCGGCGGCTACGGCATCTCCTATGACCGCTTGTTCGATAACATTTGGTCGAACGGCGCATGGAATCCGCCTTTTTATGGCTTGGTGGATCACGATGCCACAGCGGGCGATTCCGTGTATTACTCCTTTCCGCCCAGTATTGGCTCCACCTTTACGGGTCTCCCTCGCGTTTCTGTTCGCACGCATGGATGTTCACATGAAGGACTCCTCGGTAGATAACTACTACCTGGGCGTGGAGCATCAGTTCTGGCATGACTTTCTTCTGCGCGTGAACTATCAGGGTTCGTTTGGCCGGCATTTGTCGCAATTGATGAACTTGAACCGTTATGACGGCATGTACTACAACGCAGGTCTCAGCGGTGCCAGGCCGAATGCTTTGTACACCGGGTTCAATTATCGCGCGAACAATATCAATTCCGAATACAACTCCATGGTTACGGAAGTGCAGAAACGGTTTTCACACGGTCTGCAGATGCAGTTCAGCTTCACATGGTCGAAGCTGATGGACGAAGGATCGGATCTGTTTTCAGGATCGACCACCACGGGCAATTACAACCAGCCTTTTTACTTCTTGAGCAACAGCGCGCCCCAACTAGAACGCGCGGCGGGAGCGTTCGATCACCAGAGGAATTTCAAGGTAATTTTCACTTACGAACTGCCGTTTTTGAAAGACCAGAAGGGAATTCTCGGGCGCGTGGCGGGTGGTTGGCAGATTTCCTCGTTCTACCAGGGCTACTCGGGACACCCGATCGATGTTTACAGTTCGCGCGGCCGCTATGCGGGAGATGCGCTTGATGCCAACGGAATCGTCGAGAATCTTGGCGGAGACTATAATCTGGACGGTGTCGCTAACGATCGTCCGAATTTTGTTGGGTCGAGTATCGGTGCAGCCTACTCTGGCAACAGCCCGGCCAACGGCATCTTCACCGACAACAACCTGATCGGCTGCGGCTACGCGGGTGCGAAATCGTCCCCGGCTGCCATCGCAGCCTGCAATGACAACTACGGCGTCACTACGCCGAACTCGCTGTTTGTCAATCCGTCCGGCGTTGGGCCGCGCTTTGGCACACTGGGCCGCAATGTTTTTCGCGGACCGTGGTTCAACGGTTGGGATGCTTCCTTGTTTAAGAATTTCAGGGTGACGGAGGCGATCAAATTCCAATTCCGTTTTGAAGCTCTCAATGTAGACAACCATCCGAACTTCGATGGAATCGATAGTAACCTGGACAGCGGTACTTTCGGCAAGGCGCAGATCCTGGTTGGTAATGCCACCTCGCGGCTCTTGCAACTCGGCGGACGCATCACCTTCTAACTTCAATTCGGTAAGTTTAATTTGGGGATGTTGCGGGGCAGCACGTCCCCAAATTAGGTATGGCTTGATTCTTAAATCACTATTTTTATTTGTTTGCTTCGCGCTGACCGGCGCGGCGGCGACTCCCGTCATTTTGATCTCGGTCGACACGCTGCGGGCGGATCATGTGGGGCGGCAGACGCCGCACATCGACTCGCTGGCGAAAAACGGCACAGTGTTCTCGCAGGCCAGTTCGCCTTTCCCACTCACTCTGCCGGCCCACGTAGCCCTCTTCACCTCAACCTTCCCTTTTGCGAACGGCGTGCAGGATAACGGCATTCCGCTCAAGCCCACCGCGACTACCCTCGCCACCGTCTTGAAAAAAGCGGGCTATCGGACAGGCGCGTTCGTCGGCAGCTACGTTCTGGATCGGCGTTTTGGATTGAGCCATGGCTTTGACGTCTATGATGGGCCGCTCGACCTCCACAACAAAGTGACGGCAGCCCCTGTCGAGCATAAGCGACCTGGCGATCAAGTGGAAGAGGCCGCCAAGTCTTGGGTCGAAAGCAAATCGAACACGCCGTTCTTCCTGTTCCTGCATCTGTACGATCTGCACGCTCCCTACAGCCTGCCAGCCGATCCAAGTCAGCGGCACGGCGAGACCGGGTATCGGGCCGAGTTGGCGTATGTCGACCAAATACTCGGTGATTTCTTCTCGTTCCTTGACAAGCAGGGAATTCTGCAGAAGGCGCTCATCGTCTTTACCTCCGATCATGGCGAAGGCCTCGGGGAACACAGCGAAAGCAGCCATGGCTATTTCGTTTACGAGACCACACTGCATGTGCCGCTGATCATTCACTGGCCAGCCGGGTCGAAGCGCATTGCGAAAGACCAGGTTGACGACATAGTGAGCCTGCTCGATGTGGCGCCCACGATTCTAGAGGCAATCGGCGTGAGCCGTCCAGCCGAGATGCGCGGCCGGAGTCTGATGATCGGGGGCGGCGAAGATGTCTACTCGGAAAGCGTTTATGCGCGTAAGCATTTTGGCTGTGCTTCGTTGCGCAGTTTGCGATCTGGTAACTACCATTACATCGATGCGCCGAAACCCGAGCTTTACGATCTGGCAAGCGATGCAAATGAACAGCGCAATCTTTACGAAGCCCAGAAGCTGAAAGCGAGCGCCTTGCGTGAGCGCTTGATGGCGGTGCGCGGCAATGCGCCTGTTCCAGCGGCCAGATCAGCCTCGCCCGAAACGGTAGCTGCTTTGCGGTCACTCGGCTATTTGAGTGGATCGAGTGCTGCGAGCCGCATGGAGCCAAAGGTTGATCCGAAAGATCGCATTGGCGATTTCGAAAAGTACACGCAGGCTCTGGGCATGGCTTCGGTTGGTCAAGTGGCCGAATCGGACGAGGTGCTGACCAAACTGCGAGAGAAGTTGCCCGACGTCGTGGATATCAAAATGAGTTTGGGTTCGAATTTGCGCCGCCAAGGGAACGACACGCAGGCCATTGCTGAATTCAAGCGAGCGCTGGCCCTCGATCCTGCAAATGCGCTGGCCCATTTCGATATGGGTATGAGTTATTTCCGTTTGCGGCAGAGCGCTGAGGCGACGAAACAGTTCAAAGCCGCATTAGCCATCGAACCCTGGTACACGCGGGCAGATGAGGCTCTGGCACAGATCTACATTCAAGAGAAAAATTTTAGCGAGGCACGCGCTCACTTAAACCACATTCTGACAGTTGATCCCGATAGCTATACCGCGCATTTCAACCTGGGTGTGTTTGCAGCGATGGAGCAACACTGGGATGAGGCGCAGAAGCAGATCTCGGCAGCCGTGCGAGCCGACCCTCGCTCGGCGGAGGCGCACAATTCGCTCGGGATGATTTTCCAGAATCAAGGGAAATCGGCGGATGCAGAGAAAGAATTTCGGATCGCCCAGGAGTTAGGAAAGTGACCCACCGCTGCTCGCTGACTCACAAATATCTAACCGCTTAAGATTACGTACTGTTACTCAGCCTTAGTTGATGCAGCTTACGAATTACCATTCGGAATTCTTGTAAATGGAAATTAAGCATTGTGGTGTTATACGAAACTGAATTCGGAAAGATACTATTGATCACTTTTCAATAATTTAGACTGTGGCCTTAGAATTGCTCCTCGCCAGGAATCTCAGCGGCTTAGCCATGTCGCAATAGGATGTCAGCTGTGGATTGAAAGGCACGTCTAAAATGAACCTTCTAAGACTCGTACAACTTGTAGTTGTCTTCTTCGGACTAAGCAGCCTCATCTGGGCTCAAGCGGAAACCGGCCAAGTCACCGGTGTGGTCACCGATCCGAGTGGGGCCGTCGTCAGTAACGCCGGAATAAGCATCAAAAATGTGGGCACTGGAGCCGAACGTCTTGATAAGACCAACTCAAGCGGCATTTACGCAATCACAAATCTCGCGCCCGGCGATTATGAGTTGACCGTGACATCGTCCGGCTTTAACACTTACAAGGCGAAGGTTTCCGTCGCAGTTGGCGCAAAGGTCGGAATGGACGTCAAGTTGGCGGTTGGCCAAGCCGTAACCGTCGTCGAGGTGTCGGAAACCGCCCCATCCGTCGCGGTCAATACTCAAACCCAGACCATTGGTACAGTGCTGAGTACGAAGCAGCTTCTCGAACTTCCCACCATCACTCGAAATCCTTATGCGCTGGTTGTCACGTCGGGGAACGTGAGTGAGGACGATCCGAGCGGCCGCGGGGCCGGCGTGGCGATCAACGGTCTGCGCTCCGCCTCAACCAACATTTTGCTTGACGGCGTTGCTAATAATAACGAATTTGTGGCGTCCACCGGCCAGACGACGCCCCTCGATTCTGTGCAGGAGCTTGGGATTATCACCAACAACTTTACTGCTGAATACGGGCGCGCTTCGGCCGGCGTCATCAACGTCACAACTAAGTCTGGAACAAACAGCTATCACGGAACCGCCTACGAATTCAACCGCACTTCCGCGCTGGCTTCCAACACCTTCAACAACAACGCAAATGGCTTAGATAAACCCGAATTCGTACGCAATCAATTCGGTTATTCGTTCGGCGGACCAGTCAAGAGAAACAAACTGTTCTTCTTTAGCAGCACTGAGTGGACACGCGTGCGCAGCGTAGCCGACATCACCGCGATCATACCGGACCCCGCGCTCATCGCCGCCGCTGCTCCTAATATTCAGTCGATATTCTCCACTTACGGTAAGATCGGCGCTACCACCGCCACACTCGCGACGTTCAGCCGAAACCAGTTAACCGCTCTCGGCTCAGATCCATGCTCGAGCGCTTCTCCCACCGGGGGCTGTCTGGCCTACAATCCCAATGCGCCTATGTTCGATTTGGTGGGCTACGCCGCACCCGGCAACTCCGGCGCGGGAATTCCGCAGAATGCCTGGTCGAACGTGAATCGGGTGGACTACAATCTCAGCGATAAAACCACCATCTACACGCGTTACGCGGTGCAAAGCGAAATCGATCAAGCCGGCGGCGTTTCCAATAGCCCTTACGCGGGCTTCAACATCGGCCAAACACTGTTCAACAACAGCTTAATCGTATCGCTCACTCACACTTTCTCGCCTAGCTTCGTGTCGCAAAGTAAACTCGATTTCAATCGCTTCAACACGCTGCAGCCCCTATCGCCGAACGGCGTCACGCCCGTCTATTACCTGGGCAGTGCCGAAACCCAAACGAGCATCGGGCCTTATAACCTCGCACTCCCAGGCGATGAGCCGTATTCGCCCGGTAATGGCGGCTATCCGTATGGCGGCCCGCAGAACTTCGGTGAGATCTATCAGGACCTCAACTACACAGCCGGCAAGCATGAGTTCCGTTTCGGCGGCACTTTCGAATATCTGCGCGATAACCGCACCTACGGCGCCTACAATGAGGCCAGCGAAGTTTTCGGAAACACGGTTGGTTCGGGCATCGACAATCTTCTCGCCGGGAATCTTTACGAGTACGAAGCATCCATTTACCCGCAAGGCAAATACCCTTGCGTAAACGGCGTACAGACGGCAGCGTGTACCGTTACCCTTCCAGTTGGGCCTCCCGATTTTGAGCGCAGCAATCGTTACAAAGAGGGTGCGCTTTATTTCCAGGACTCCTGGAAACTGAGCAAACGTCTGACGTTGAACCTTGGCCTTCGCTGGGAATATTTCGGCGTGCAGCATAACGTTGTGGCGAGCCTTGACTCCAATTTTTACACCGCGACGAATGCGGGGAATCAATTCTTAGCCATCGCGAACGGCTCGGTCGAACCGACTCCCAGCAGCCCCATCGGTGAACTCTGGAAGCCTTCCAAGAAAAATTTCGCTCCCCGCTTGGGTGTCGCGTGGGATGTATTCGGCGACGGCAAAACCTCCTTCCGCGGCGGTTACGGTATCGGCTACGAACGTAATTTCGGCAACGTAACCTACAACGTGCTTTTCAATCCGCCCAACTTTGAGGTCGTGGACTGCATTCAGACATGCGGCGTCGGCAACATTGCCGCTACCGTCTCAAACGCTGGACCGCTGGCCGGAGCAAACGGTTCCATCGCGCTTCCGCCAGCCGAACTCCGTTACATCCAAAACAACATTCCGCAAGCGTACGCTCAACTGATGAGTGCGTCGCTCGAGCATCAGTTCGGCAGTAGCGAACATTTAGAGGTTGATTACTCTGGCTCGATAGGCGAAAACGCCTACGACATCGCTGCCGTCAACGGCCCTGGCTACGCCAATTATTATTTGGGAGTTCCCTGCAATCCCGCCGACACACTGGTTCCAGGCGCGACCGATGGCTGCCAAGCCAGACTCAATAACCAGTACGGCAATATTAATCGCCGCGGTGCGGGCGGCTATTCCAACTACAACGCGATGAACATCCGCTATGACATCGACAACATCAAAAACAGCGGCCTTACGCTACGCCTCAACTACACCTGGAGTCACGCCCTGGACGAGTTAAGCGATACCTTCAGTTCTTCCTTTAATCAGTTCAACCTTGGTTACACCGATTTCACGAATCCAAGGGTCGACTACGGCAACGCCCAGTACGACAACAGGCACCGCATTGCGATCAGCGCGGTTTGGGAAGTGCCGTATGCGCACCGGCTGAGAGGCCCCGCTAAGGCGATCTTGGACGGCTGGGAATTTGCGCCGGTCTTCACCGCGCGAACCGGCGCTCCCTATTCCATCTATGACCTTACGAACACCAATTTCATTTACACCCGCGTTGTGGCAAATGGCAAGATACCGGTGAACGGCACCGAATTTCAGAACGCCGGCGCGAATACGTTCAACATTTACAACTTCGCGAACATTCCCGTCACGGAGTACGTGAACCCGGTTACCGGAGACTCCGACTTTGGCCCGTTTCCAGCCAACATGACCCCGCGCGATTATTTCCATACACCCGGCGTGTTCAATCTTGATCTGGGCATTTACAAGAGCGTGCGATTTACCGAGCGCATGTCTTTACAACTCCGTCTGGAGGCATTCAACTCGTTGAACCATTCCAATCTCTACGTGAATACCGGGTCCGCTTACATATCGGGGGGAACTGGCAATATTACCGCCAGCTACGGGCTTCTCCCAAACACCTCACCGCAATTGTACGAGAATCGCAACATACAATTGGGTGCCAAGTTTATATTCTGAGCAAAAAGCCTAACATAATCACACTAAAGCGATGGCGGTCTGGCGAATATTTCCGGATCGCCATTGTGCATTTAACATGGTATTTTCCGTTTTCAGGATCTACGCTTGTTATTTCCTTCTATAAACGATAATTCCAGCTTCTTATTTCCTTTAGAATCATGATGTTATTGGTTTGGCTCCTCACTTGCACCTCAACCAGAACGTCACTAGCCAAGTCATTTATTAATGTTAGAATTGAATACTTGAAATGACGATAGCGCGACTAACGCGGCGTGTGGGGCTTCTTTAAACTTATGGTTGAAACAACAAAAACACTCTATGGTCGGCCACCGAGCCGAACTTTAAGAATTTTCAGCATCCTCCTGAATGTGGCAATCTTAGCCGTAGCTCTCAGTTGGAGCCCGCTTAGGGCGCAGTCAACGAGCGGCAACTTGGTTGGTAATGTTTACGATCCTTCCGGTGCTGTAATCGCGAACGCCGAGGTGATCGCGACAAATCAAGATACCAATGGATTATCAACGACGCGCACGACATCTGCCGGCGATTATCGTTTTGAGAACCTGCCAGTGGGTACTTATAACGTAGTCGTGTCGGCGCCGGGTTTTTCGAGAACTGAATTCAAAGGCGTCGCCGTGAGATTAAACGTCACGATTACTCAAAACGTGACGCTCAACGTAACGCAGGCCACGACAACCGTGGAAGTTTCGGAAGCGGTTGCCGCAATTGACACCACTACGGCTCAGTTGCAGAGCACATTTGAAACTAAAGAGATAACAGACCTTCCATCGACCGCCAACGGTTCGGGAGTTTTGAACCTTTCGCTGCTGAACGCGGGTGTGGCGACGAGTGGATCGGTAGGGGCGGGTACGGGTCCTTCGGTCGCCGGGCAAAGACCGCGCAACAATAATTTCACCGTCGAAGGCATCGATAACAATAGCGGTTCTGTTACTGGTCCGCTGGTGACCGTACCTAACGATGCCGTCGCCGAATTCAGCGTTTTGCAAAATCAGTATTCGCCTGATTTCGGCCATTCCTCCGGCGGCCAATTCAATACGGTTGTCAAGAGCGGCACGAACCAGTTCCACGGCATGCTTTACGAGTATCTGCAGAACAAAAATTTCAACGCGGCCGACAATCTTAGCGCCGTCGATGGTACTCCGCTACACCCGCGATTTGACAATAATCGCTTCGGCGGCAACGCGGGAGGCCCGATTCGCAAGAACAAGCTTTTCTTCTTTGTGGATTACGAATATAATCCGATCGGTCAAGCGGGCTCGGCGGGTCTGATCTACGCCCCCACGGCGGCTGGCTACGCTACCCTCGCGTCGACTCCCGGGATTAATCAGACAAACCTGGCGATTCTGCAGAAGTATTTGCCAGCGGCGGCGACGGCTGTCCCTATCGCGCAAACACCGTATGGCAAGAGCGGCCATTATCCGCTTATTTCTACGCTAGCCGCTGGTCCGGAGTACAACCAGGTGAACACACCGCAGGGCATCGTTGGGACACCAATTCCAATAGGGCAACTCTCCATTTCGACGCCAAGCTATTCGAACAGCGAGGCTGGCGTCGCGTCTGTGGACTACAACCTTTCAGAGAAAGATTCTATGCGCGGCCGGTTTATTCTGAACCGCAGTGGTTCCATCGATACTAACGCCAGTCTGCCCGTCTTCTTTACGACGACTCCCAACAACAACTATTTGGCCACTTTTTCGGAATACCACAATTTCTCGCCGACTTTGATTAACGAATTTCGCTTCGGCTACAACAGGAATTCCAACCAGGATCCCGCCGGCAACTTTAGCTTTCCCGGTCTTAATGCGTTTCCAAACTTGCAGTTTTATGAATTGGGCCAGTCAGCGCAGCTAGGACCCGACCCGAATGCTCCGCAATTCGGTTATCAAAATACCTATCAACTCACCAACAACCTGACTTGGACAAAGGGAGCGCACTCGTTGAAGTTTGGCTTCGACGGCCAGCGATTGATCTCACCACAAGGTTTCGTCCAGCGGTCGCGCGGCGATTATGAATACAATTACTTAAGCGACTACCTTTTTGATTTCACTCCGGATTACATAGCGCAGCGTTCAGTGGGCAAGTCGGACTACTGGGGCAATCGCTGGCTCACGGGTTTTTACGCCAACGATTCCTGGAAGGTGAATCCCAATCTGACCGTCAACCTCGGGCTCCGCTATGAATACGATACCGTTCCCGCCGGCGAGCAGACTCAATCGCTGAATGCTATTGCCAATGATCCCGGCTTGATTACTTTTGCGGCACCGAAAGCCCAGACCACCAATTTCATGCCTCGCATCGGTCTAGCTTACTCGCCGGGATCCAGCGGCAAAACGTCGTTTCGCGCTGGTTTCGGGATCAATTACGACGTTCTGTTTGACAATCTTGGTCTCCTGAGCTTGCCACCTGAGCTTTCAGTCACATACGACCAGACGGGGAACGGCGGAAGCAACTTGCTCGCAAATGGCGGTCTTCCGGGTACTTTCAATAGTCCCACCTACACGACCGCAACAGCGCGCGCAGCCACGTCTGGCTATGTTCCCAACGTTCATAGGCCAGAATCCATTCAGTGGAATTTCGGCGTCCAACATGAATTCGCAGGCAACTACGTGTTTGAAACCCGTTACGTCGGCACACGCGGCATCGACTTGGATGTTCAGGACCAACTCAATATCCAGCCGGTGGTGACCCCGTCGAACGCGTTGCCGTTATATTTCTCGATGCCAAGTCAAGCAACGCTCAACTCGCTGACGAACACCTTGGCTCCGTTGGAGAATTTTTATAATTCGCCAGCGGGGGGACTTGTGCCGGCTTATTATCAAGCAGGGTTCAACCAGTCGATTATCACTTCTTACCAGCCGTATGGCAGCTCAATTTACCATGGTTGGGCGAATCAGTTGACACGCCGCTTCTCGAACGGGTTGCAATTTATCGCATCCTATACCTGGAGTCATGCGATCGACAACTCAACGGCGGACGTTCACTCAAGTAATTCCACGCCACGCCGTCCGGAAGATTCGCAAAACGTCAACCTCGACCGTTCGAGTTCGGCACTCGATCATCGCAATCGCCTCACGATATCGGCCATTTACGACGTTCCGTATTACAAGCGTTCGTCGAACTGGTTCATGAAGAACCTGGTGGGCAACTGGGAACTCGCCCCCATTTACACTTATCAGACAGGCACCTTGTTTACGGTGCAAAGCGGGCAGGATTCGCTGCTGAGCGGCGATGTCGCTCCTATGCGGGCCGATGTCAATCCGAATGGGAATCCAAGTATCGGATCAACTGCCACGGCATTGTCCAACAGCGCCGGTCAGGTAGTCGCGTACGTCGCTAATAATCCTAATGCCGGCTATGTGGTGGCCCCTGAAGGAACATTCCCGACCGCCGGACGCAATACCGGCCATTTCCCGCCCATTGACGATATCGATCTGTTTGCGGCGAAGCGCTTTTCTTTTAAGGAGCACGCGGGACTGGAGTTCTCCATTCGCGTCTTCAACATCTTGAATCACCCTCAATACGTTGGCGGAAACGTGAACGATGTTGCCCCAAATCAATCGTCTCTGAATGGTTTGGGTATGTTTGAGCCGAGTAACGTCCACTTTGATCAACCTCAGGCGTTCTACTCCAGCAATCCGCGGGGCGTAACGCTGGGCGCGAAGGTTACCTTCTAAAGCCAACGGCAAAGCATAATGAGGGGGCGTCGATGTACGCCTCCTTTTTTCATTTGATCTTGTTGTTTTTGTGAAGACTTGGCGAACGCCAAAAGGAAAAGGGGCATGCTGATCGAAATTCCAGCGTGCCCCGGTTTCCCGCATAGACTCGGAGGTTATCTATGCTTTGTTATTGGACTGTCATCTGATAATAACGTTTCACTCTAATGCACGCAAGCCTTTCTCGGTGATTAAGAGATATGATGAGTACTAGGGCATGATTTTCACTGACACCGTGGTTGAGGAGATTGAGGAGCTTAAGAAGACTCGGCGGGCGATTATTCTGGCTCATCATTACCAAGAGCCTGAAATCCAGGAAATCGCTGATTCCATTGGCGATAGTCTCGAATTGGCGCGTGTCGCACAGCGCTTCGATGGCGAGGTAATTGCCTTTTGCGGTGTGAAGTTCATGGCCGAGACGGCCAAAGTCGTGAACCCCACAAGGGTAGTAGTACTCCCAGATATCCATGCAGGTTGTAGTTTGGTGGATAGCTGTCCTGCGCCTGCCGTTCATGCGTATAAAAAGCGCAACCCCAACCATGTCATCGTGAGCTATATCAACACATCAGTTGAGGTAAAAGCGGAAAGCGACATCCTGTGCACGTCACGGAATGCCGTGGCGGTGGTGAATTCCATTTCGGCGGAGAAGCCGGTGTTGTTTTTGCCCGATGTGAATTTGGGCAATTGGGTAAAGAAGCAGACAGGGCGCGAAAATATGACGATCTGGCAAGGAGCCTGCATTGTGCATGCCACTTTCCCAGGGCGTCGTGTAGCGACCGCCAGGTCGGAACATCCTGAGGCTGTCGTGGCGGCGCATCCGGAGTGTCCGGGCGATGTGTTGCGGCAGGCTGATTTCATCGGCTCGACGTCGGCGATTATCGATTGGTGTGCACGGCAGCCCAACGATGAATTTATCATCATGACGGAAAGCGGCGTCCGGTATTCGCTCGAAAAGCAATCGCCCGGTAAGAAGTTCTATTTTGTGGCGAATGAAAATTGCAATTGCAGCGAATGCCCGTACATGAAAATGAACACGCTGGAAAAACTGCGGGATTGCTTGCAGACGCTCGAGCCGCGTATTGAATTGCCAGCCGACATTATTGAGCGGGCGCGCATACCCCTAGATCGCATGCTTGCGCTAAAGTAGCGATAGGTTGACTCAGCTCGTTCAGCTAGGTTCTGTAACCCTTCCACAGCCGCTGCCGCTTAGTGGGCCGCTGGTGGACACGTTTGGGCGTACGCATTCGGATCTGCGGATCAGCGTAACGGACCGTTGCAATATTCGCTGTTTCTACTGCATGCCGGAAACGGGCGCCGAGTTTGCTAAAGCTGCTGATCTGTTGACTTTTGACGAGATTGAGCGCTTTGTCGCGGCCGCCGTGCCGCTGGGCATTAACAAAATTCGACTGACCGGCGGCGAACCGCTGATGCGGCCCAAACTGCCTGAGCTGGTTTCAAAACTGAGTGCGTTCCATAATGTGCGCGATCTGGCGCTCACGACGAACGGCGTACTTTTGGCGGAGGCCGCGCGGCCCTTGCACGATGCTGGATTGCGGCGTGTCAACATCCATTTAGACACGTTAGACCGCGAGCGTTTCCGGCAGATCACGCGGCGTGATGATTTTGATCGGGTCATTGCTGGGCTCGAAGCAGCGAAAGCCAGCGGCTTTGAAGTGGTAAAGATCAATGCTGTGGCCATCAAAGGCTTGACCGAACCCGATGTTGTTTCACTGGTGCGGTTCGGCCGGGAACAGGAAATTGAAGTACGCTTTGTCGAATTCATGCCGCTCGATGGGCAGGAACTCTGGTCTTTAGACCGTGTGCTTACGGCCGACGATATGATTGCGTTGTTGGAGCCCGAGTTCGGACCGCTCACTGCCGTGCCCGACGCCGACCCGCGCGCCCCGGCCACCGAATATCGCTTTGAAGATGGGTATCGGGTCGGATTCATTGCATCTGTCAGCAAACCGTTTTGCCTGAATTGCAACCGGCTGCGCCTGACGTCGGACGGCAAGCTGCGCTATTGTTTGTTTGCCAACGAAGAGACTGACGTGCGATCCCTTCTGCAGACTGACGAATCTACCAGTAAACTTGAGACTGCGATAAGATCTACAGTTTGGCGGAAGTGGATCGGGCATGAAATCAATCGAACATCCTTTGTAGCTCCACAACGGCCAATGTACGCTATCGGAGGATAGCTCATCGATGTGGCAACAGGTCTACGATCCGGCGGGGAGTCGTGTGCTCTCCACCTTGCTGGCTGCGCTGCCGGTGATTGTGTTGTTGAGCGCGCTTGGCTTTTTGCAAATCAAGGCTCACCTGGCGGCGTTGCTGGGGCTCGCCACTGCGTTGGGCATAGCTATTTTCGTGTTCCACATGCCAGCGGGCATGGCCGGGAAAACCGCGTTGTTGGGCGGGGCCTATGGATTGCTGCCGATTGGTTGGATTGTCGTCAACGTTATTTTTCTTTATAAGCTGACCGAGAGCACCGGGCGATTTCAAATCTTGCAGGATAGTGTGGCAGGGATAACGAATGACCGACGCTTGCAGTTGTTGTTAGTGGCGTTTTGTTTTGGCGCGTTTTTCGAAGGGACGTCGGGCTTCGGCACACCCGTCGCTGTTACCGGCGCCATGCTGATCGGCTTGGGCTTTTCCCCGCTTGCCGCGTCAGCGTTATCGTTGATCGCCAACACCGCACCCGTCGCGTTTGGTGCGCTGGGCACGCCAATCCTCGGCTTGCAATCGGTGACCGGTTTGGATTTGAATCAATTGTCGATGATGATTGGCCGGCAGTTGCCATTCTTCTCCGTCATCGTGCCGTTCTGGCTGATCTGGGCTTTCACGGGATTCAAGAGGACGTTGGAAATTTGGCCAGCCGTGCTGGTGGCGGGTGTGGGCTTTGCGGTGCCACAGTATTTAGTGTCCAACTTCCACGGCCCAACGCTGGTGGATGTGGTGGCTTCCCTTGCTTCAATGGCGGCGCTGGTGGGCTTGCTGAAGGTGTGGCGTCCGAAGACGATCATGCTTGGAACGACGCTCTATAGTGAATTTGTTTCCCCAGATGAGGCCGATCGGCGGATGGTGCGGCACACGCACACGCGGGCCGAGGTGCTTTCGGCCTGGATGCCGTGGATCATTTTGGCGGTTGTGGCGTTTGTGTGGGGACTGCCCGATGTGAAGGCGTGGTTGAATCATTTGTCGAACCCGCAGGTGCAGGTTGCCGGCTTGCACAATTTGGTGCAGCGCGTACCACCCGTCGCACCGGCGCATGCGAAACCGGAGGCGGCGGTGTTTGCGGTGTCTTGGTTATCGGCTTCAGGCACCGGCATTTTGTTGGCTTCGCTGATTGCGGCGTTCGTCATGCGGATGAGTTTTAGCCGCGCGCTGCAAACTTACTTGGGGACACTTTATACGGTGCGATTTTCGTTGTTGACCATTGCGGCGATGCTGGCGTTGGGGTATACCACCCGCTATTCGGGATTGGACGCCACCATGGGATTGGCGTTCGCGCAATCGGGCGTCTTTTATCCGTTCTTCGGAACGCTGTTGGGATGGTTAGGCGTGGCGCTGACCGGCTCGGATACGTCTTCCAATATCTTGTTTGGCAGCTTGCAGCGGATTACGGCGCAGCAGTTGCACTTAAACCCGCTGTTGATGGCTGCGGCGAACAGTTCGGGCGGCGTGATGGGCAAGATGATCGATGCGCAGTCCATTGTGGTGGCTTCCACGGCGACGAACTGGTTCGGCCACGAAGGCGAAATATTGCGCTACGTCTTCTTCCACAGTTTGGCACTGGCGTGTTTAGTGGGAATCTTCGTTACGCTACAAGCCTATGTCGCACCCTTCAGTTCCATGGTTCCATAAACACGCCCAGCGCCTTCCGCCGGCCGGCAATCGTAGAAAGCAGGTGTTTTTTGATAGCGATCTTGGTAGGCAGTGCTCAACTGCTGGCGAAATGCCGCAACGGCGTCCGGCGCCACCAAATTCACTGTGCAGCCTCCAAATCCTCCGCCAGTCATGCGTGAGCCGTAAACGCCGGGAATCTGGATCGCCGTATCTACCATAAAGTCGATCTCTTCGCAGCTGATCTGATAGTCATACTGCATGCTGCGGTGAGAGGCGACAAACAAGCGGCCCATCTCTGTCAGGTCGTGAGCGCGTGCTGCCGCCGCCAGATCGACCACCCGCTGCGTATCCGAGATAATATGACGCGCCCGCCGCCGCGGCACCATCGGCACCGAATCCTGCACGCGTTCAAAGAACTCCAGCCCCACATCGCGCAGGCTCTCGATTTTAGGATCGAGTTCACGCAAAGCCGCTACTGCCTGCTGACACTCAGCCACGCGTTCTCGATAAGCCGACGTGCCCAATTCATGCTTCACCAACGAATTAGCCGCGAGGATGCACACGTCAGAAGGCAACTCGACATATTCATGTCCCAAACTCCGGCAATCGATCTTCAACGCTGCGCCCGCGTGTCCGAAGACGGCCGCATACTGATCCATGATGCCGCAAGGCATGCCTACAAACTGAGACTCAGCCCGCTGCCCCAGCTTCGCCAGCTCCACCTTCGGAAACTCCCGGCCTCCCAGCAAAGCGACCGCCGTACAAATCTCCAGTGCCGCCGACGAACTAAGCCCCGACCCGGTAGGCACCTCACTAGCAATGTACAGATCGCACGGCGCAATCGAGAAGCCAGCTTTCGTTAACTCCTGTGCCACACCAAAAACGTAATCGCTCCATTCCTTGCGAGGTTTCGCGCTTGCTATATCCGCCACCGCAATTGAACTCTCTTGCTGAAAATCACGCGAGTAAATGCGCAACTTGCCATGCGCTGCCGGCGCGATCGCAATGTAACAAGCCATCTCCAAAGCTATTGGAAACACATAGCCGAGATTATAGTCAGTATGCTCGCCGATCAGATTTACTCGACCGGGCGCGCGGTACAACAACGGTGTTGCCGCAGACTGAAATTGCTTCCGAAAACCGTCTATGATTTCGCCCGGAACGAAAGCCAAAGCAGACAACCTCCAAAAATCAAAAGCATAGCGCCACAATACAGATTGACGGGAACTCCCGGCTCAAGCGGCGCTTGAATGCCAGGGCTTATCCATCCGTAAAGCAGGAGAATCATTCCGAGAAGACTGAATAAGAAACCGGTGGGCCGGCGCAGATCATCCATGCTGTTTACCAGTAAATTACGTTGACAACAACCAGAACCGCAATAACCACAACCGCCAGTGGACCGGGTCGCTTGTACCAAGGAGCATTATCGGGTGGCGGGACGTCCGTGAAACCATACACCAGATTTTTCAGTTCGCTTTCCGGTTTCGGTGCGGTCAAAAAACTGACCAGCACAGTCACCACAAAGCAGGTGCTCCAGGACATAATAGCGATCCAATAACTTTGCGCCATCGCCGAGCTGAACGTGTGAACAACTGCAAGCAATCCGCCTTTACCTTCCGCAATCGTGAGCAGCCAAGTGAGCGCCGCCGCACCTGTTCCAGCCAGCAAACCTGTAAAGGCGGCGTGGCTGGTGGTGCGCTTCCAAAACATGCCCAGCAAGAAAGTGGCGAACAACGGCGCGTTCACGAAAGCGAAAATCAGTTGCAGGAAATCCATCATGTCGTTGAACTGGGTCGCCAGATACGCCGTACCGATTGAGAGGATCACGCCCACCACCGTGGTCACACGTCCGACCCACAGATAGTGATCGTCATCCGCCTTCGGTCGAATATAGCTCTGATAGATGTCGTAAGTGAAAACGGTGTTAAAGGCAGTCACATTCCCGGCCATGCCCGACATGAACGATGCCATCAGAGCCGTCAGACCAATGCCTAACATGCCCGACGGATAAAATTTCGCCATCAATGTGGTTAGTACCAGATCGTAATTCGGACCGCCTCCGCCTGCTTTCATAGGGAGTTCATAGCCGATACCCTGCTGCATCAGGGCCACCGCCGCAATACCAGGCAAAATTACGATAAATGGCATGAAAATCTTAGGAAATGCGGCAAACAGCGGAGTTTGCCGCGCTTCGGCCATCGTGTCGGCTGCCATAGCGCGCTGCACAACTAGGAAGTTAGTACACCAATAACCAAACGAAAGCACAAAGCCAAGCCCTGCGATCAAACCGAACGCCTCCACGCCCATCGGATTGTCAGCAGGCTTTGCAAGATACTTCCAAGAATGTGACATCACAGGCGCAAGACGCGCTGAAATCCCGCTCCAGCCGCCCGCTTTTTCCACTGCGAAGTACGACAGCGGCGCAAACCCAAGCACGATCAAAAAGAACTGCACGACTTCGTTATAGATCGCGCTAGTCAGGCCGCCCAACAGCGTGTAGATTAGAACAATAGCGGCTGAGAGCAGGACCGATTGGAAAAAACTCCAGCCCAGGACTAACACGAACAGATTGCCTAGCGCATACATGCTGATGCCAGACGAAAAAATCGTCATAATGGCAAACGTGATGGCGTTCAAACCGCGCGTTTTTTCGTCAAATCGAAGCTTGAGGTACTCAGGTACGCTGCGGGCACGGCTGCCGTAATAAAAGGGCATCATGAAAAGACCGACGAACACCATGGCGGGCACCGCGCCAAGCCAGTAGAAATGCGCCGTCATAATCCCATATTTGGCCCCCGATGCGCACATCCCAATCATTTCCTGCGCGCCTAGGTTGGCGGCTATGAAGGCTAAACTCGTTATCCAGACCGGAACGGAGTGACGCGAAGTTAGAAAGTCGGCACTGCTGGTAATTTTCTTCTTGGCCATCCAGCCAATGCCCAGAACAAAGGCGAAGTAGATGGCGAGACTAACGTAGTCAACGGCTCTTAATGTCAAAGAAGTATTCCTGCCCCGTCGCGATTGTATCGCAGGTGGTTAAGCGTTTCAAATCACTGAAGGTACTGTACGTCACCTTTCAAGAAGGACAGATATGTGTCGAAGTCACAGAAGAAAGGTCAAGAAATAGCCCAGTAAAGTTCCTAATCTCAACCCTCTCGCCCGTCGATTACTCCACTTGAGATCCGACTCAAGCTGAATCCCAGCGAGTCGCCACAGAATGGAAAGGTCAACTACATGGAAATGAAGGAATGTACTTGTGAGTATGTCGAGAATCCGATTTGTCCGTTCGGCCTAAAAACTCGCATTGGCAGCATCGATTGTCCGACGCATTCAGAAACGGCGGCTCACTCAGCCGAGAAAGGCAAGCCATTAGCTGATTCTCAAAAATGGACAGACCAACTGAAGGCCGCATAGTGGCGAAAGCGAGCAAAAACGCGCCTAAACACAACCAAGACCACTAAAGTAGACTATCGGCCAAATTTACTGTATAGTAAAGAAGGGTGAGCGCTGTAGCCCATTCTTCAGACGTTCTGAACTAAGACAAATCGTCTGAATCATGCTTTCTTAGACATTACATCCGAGCTGGACATCCAGGACTCGGGCGCAATTCGCGCAATGAAAGCGGGCATTTATGGTTTTTGCGTACCAGGGCTTTACCCACGAGTCTGGCAGGCGGTGTTTTCTCTTTAACAGCGTCGAGGCAAACGTGCCAGCAATGGCTTTTACCATTGAGGTTGATTTGCGCCTTTTTGTTCAGTACAAAATTCCCGTTCAAGACGGCCCTTCTTTTTGTCTTCAGATGCTGACCAAGGCTTCCACAGATGGTCCATCCAATCTCGACAAGTTTCGACGTTACGAGGTTGTGGGAGAAGACTTCCAGCCGATGGTTGTCGAACGAGAGAAAAAAGAAGCGGAAAAGACGATGAAGTGGCGTGAACAGAAACGGATCCGCACCGCCACTATGATGCAGACAGCGCACGCCAAACAAGAATTGGCCATGAAAAATGCCGTTTGAACAGGGCGCTCCGTCTTCTTTCACCGCCATCTCAATTCAAAACAATGCGCCGGACTCCTCCGGCGTTTACGGTCTTTCCAACTCCCGCGAATGGATCTTTGTCGGGGAGTCTTCCAATATTCGCGCAGCTTTGCTAGAGCACTTACGTGACTCCAAATCTGCATCTGACATTCGCAAGCCCACGGGCTTCAGCTATGAGAATTCGCCGGCCGCCAAACGCATTGCTCGTAAAAACCAGCTCGTTCGCGAACTGACCCCGGCCACCACAAACTCACGGCAGTAAGTGTTATCGCACCGAAGATTAGTGTCCTACTCCTAGCGGCACCGACCGCAGAGATTCCGCCTTGCTCAACTTGGGCCAGGCGAACCCATACACTGCTACCAGTACGAAGCAAAACATCGGCACAATAAACCCGCGCGACATGTCGAACTTGTCCGCCACGTAGCCCATCAGCTTTGGCAAAATCGCCCCTCCCATAATCGCCATCACAATAAAGGAGGAAGCTCTCTTCGCACGTGCTCCGAGCCCAAAAATTCCCAACGCAAAAATGGTCGGGAACATCACCGACATCAGGAAGTAGCTTGCAAATACGCAGAATACCGATATCCAGCCGAACTTGCAGAACACAATGAAAGTGGCTATAACATTTAGCGCGGCATATGTACCCAGTACCTTGTGAGCAGAATACCTCCGCAAGATTCCTGCCCCGGTAAATCTTCCAACCAGAAAGCACACAAACCCCACCGACTCCAAATTCGATGCGCCCTTGTTACTCATTCCGAGCGTGCCGTTCTTGGTCGTTTCAAACCAGCCCGACAACCAATCGTGCAAGATACCTGCCTTCGCCGCAATGTGACCAAGCGACTCATTCCAAACCGCAGGTATGGGGGGAATTTCGCTCGTCAGGTAATTGATCAGAAAGCTAAAGATTCCGGCTTGCGCCGCCACATAAACAAACTGTGCCGCCACCGCACCTACAAAATGCGGGTGAGTCCAGATGGAATGCGAGACCCCGGGCGTAGCCTCCTCCAGGTGATAATTGTCCTCCGTCTTGATGTCCGGTACCGGGGCAAAGTAGAAGATCGCTGCCAGTGCGATTACCACGACGGCAATTCCAACGTAAGGAATATAAAGTGTTTGGTTCCCGGTACTGTGCCCCAAACTGTCCTTCGCATAAAAGAACATGCTTCCCGCAACGGGCCCAAAGATCCAGCCAATCCCATTGCAGGACTGCGCCAAATTGATACGGGTCGCTGCATAGCCCGGATCGCCCAGCACCGTCGTATACGGATTCGCAATCGTCTCCAGAAACGTCAACCCGGTCGCAATCACACAGACTCCGGCCAGGAAAGCAACGAATGCGCCATTGGGCGAAACCGCACCGCTACGTACCATTTCACTGATGTGAGTGGCCGGCAAGAACCAAAGACCGCCTGCGGCGACAATCAGCAATCCCATGATGATGCCGCCTTTATAGCCAAGTCTGGTGGCCAGCCAACCCGCCGGTATCGACATCAGAAAATATCCCAGGTAGTGGGCGAACTGTACCCAAGCCGATTGCGACTTCGTTAGACCAAGCTCATCCTGGAAGTGTTTATCCATTACGTCGATCAACCCGTTGCAGAATCCCCAAAGAAGAAAAAGCGAGGTTACAAGTAAAAATGTGAAGGCGACGTTTTGGCCTGCCCTCGTAATGAACAGACCTGTCTTATTTGCTGAAGCTGTTTCCATTTTCAATTGATACTGTATCGTTGACAGTAAGCGATATGCAAACAGCCCGCTTTTTGCGAGTGGCTCTCGTCATGCTGTCGGCTGCGCTTGCTTGGGCGCAGTCCATTGATTCTGAATCTTGTCCGAACACCCTGTGCAGAATTGTCGTTCACGGACGTGCGAGCGACTTGCGTTTTCCCGATTTCGTCGATTTCCGCAGCCGCCTCATCGCTTTTTACGCGCCCGCCTATTCACCCGTTTGGCTCAATGGCGACGGTCCGACCTCACAAGCACTCTCCATGATTGCTTTGCTAAAAGCAGCGGATCGGAAAGGTCTCAAACCGGAAGACTACGACGACGGACTTTGGGAAGAACAAATCGCGCACCTTGATCGCAGTCAGTTCGACGTCTGCTTAACCGTTTCCCTGATGCGCTATCTGGCCGACCTTCACTTCGGCAAGGCGAATCCTGGATTTTTTCACCTTGATCCCCAATACCGCGACTTCGACATCCCCAACTTTCTGCGCCTAAAACTAATGCGAGCAACCGATCTCAATGCCCTCATCGTCGGGGAAGTCGAACCTCCCTACGAAGAATACAAACGCACACAGAAGGCATTGGCAGACTATCTCCTCAAACTTCGCGCTCCCGACATAACACTTTCGAATGTAGCCGCCACCATCGAACCAGGCACTCCGTACCCCGAGTTGAAGCTACTTAGTCGGCGACTCCAGCAACTGGGCGATCTGTCTCCCACTCAGCCAATCCCCGAAAAGTACGAGGGTGAAATCGTGGAAGCAGTCAAACACTTTCAATCACGGCATGGGCTCGATCCCGACGGCCTACTCGGCAAGGCCACCATCGAACAGCTGAACGTTCCGCTCTCCCATCGCGTCCTCCAACTCCGTCTCTCGCTCGAACGATGGCGCTGGGTGCCGCATTCTTTCCTTCACCCTCCGATTGTCGTGAACATTCCGGAATTCACGCTACGTACGTTGAATACCTCTTATGAGACTGACCTCGAAATGAAAGTTGTCGTCGGCTCCTCTTATGAGAATCAAACCCCAGTCTTTTCCGCGAATCTTGGATACATCACCTTTCGTCCCTATTGGAACGTACCGCGCAGCATCCTCGAAAACGAAATGTTGGAAAAGATGAAAGACGATCGAAATTATCTTTCCACCAATCGTTATGAGCTTGTCAACGCCGCTGAGAAAGTCATTCCAACTCCCCACGGCTTAACCGATGCGATGCTCGGCGGCCTGACTATCGGACGCTATCGAATTCGGCAGATTCCCGGACCGCACAACGCTCTTGGATTGATCCGCTTCGGCATTCCCAACGAGCACAATGTCTATCTCCACGACACCCCGTCCCAAACTCTCTTTTCAAAAGCGCGACGTGATTTCAGCCATGGGTGTGTCCGCGTGGAGCATCCTGTGGAGTTAGCGGAATGGAGCCTTCGTGAAACAGACTCCTGGACACCCGCCAAAATCCGTGCGGCGATGCATGGTTCGAGGACATTTCAGGTCGATCTCAAGAACCCGATCCCGGTTTTGCTCGTTTATGCCACGGCTGTGGTCATGCAAAACGGAGAGGTCCATTTCGCCTCCGACATTTATTCCCAAGACGCCTTACTCGAAAATCGTTTGGCGCAAGGTTATCCAAGTAGGACCACGGAGTGAGTTGCCCATTCCGCGTGGGCCAGGGAGTTCTCGCTCCAGGTATTACGCCTCGGTATGTTGCCAGGTTTTGGTAGCCTACGGTTTGCGCACATTTATCACGCTAGCGGCTACGAACGTGGGGTTATTGTTGTTACTTTGCGCCACTCCGGGAAGGGCTCATGTTTGTACGCCTTTGAATCGACCGGCGTTTGGGCCATTTCCGGCAGTTGTCAACGGGATTGATGGAGTAGATTGGGGCGTCGCGCGGATACAATGGACCACCGATGCCACAGCTAATTCACCGGCAACCGCACATCGAATCAGATATGCAACGGCGGCACAATGGGCGGCGCGGCGGGGCACTTATCCGCAAACCTTCGGCCTTAGTAACTTCACCGTTGATGCACAAACCAGCATCGCGGGGGGCATACTGCCTAATTTACAACCGGAAACTGAATATCACGTGGTAGGAGAGTCGTCACAGGATGGGACGTGGTGTTCGTCGACTGATGCGACACTTACGACGCACGCATATCGCGAATTCACCACACCGGAACCTCCCGCGATTTTTGACACTAGCGAGCAATTCGTTACGGGAAAAGATTACATTTATGGAGCGGATTGCAAAACCGTTCAGGACTGCTTCAATAAAGCGAAACCGGGAGATGGGATAGGTTTGCCGCCGGGTGTTTACCCACTCTCTTCTCCTATTACGACACCAGGTAATCGTTTGGCAAAAGAGATTACGTCGATAGATGTCGCCCATTCGGCTTTTCAGCTAAAGGATCATGGCTTCAAGAATGGGCAAAAAGTCTTGGTGGGTGCGGATTACAATCTCCCATCTCCCATAAACGGGGGAGTCGTCTATGAAGTAGCTAACGCGACGGCGGATCAATTCCAACTCTCGCTTAACGGGACAGTGGTGGCTCTCGTTGATCCTGGCTTCGCACATGTATTCGTCATGAGTTGGCCAATGCCGGTTAGCGCAGAGAAGTACATTGTGATTCACACGACCTCCCAACATCTCCCGCCGTGGGGTGTCAGATTGGACCCTGTTGCTTATGGATCGCAACTCGCCGAACTGAAGCTTACCTCTCCCGCGCAAGGGTCGCTCTTTCAGCCCGGCGCGCTTAGTGGTTACTATTACTTCAAGGGAATTGTCTTCTCTACAGGCAAGTTAGCCATGCAGTGGCAAATGGACCCACCCGGTTATTTAGTCTTGATGGCCACGCAGATCACTTCATTCAATCAGATCTACGATCGCTGCTGGTTTCACCCTGCGCCTCCGCCGGATCGAATTGAGACGGTATTGCAACTAGACGGCCGAAACGTGGCCATGCTGAGCAGCGTGATCGATAACGACCATTGGTGGCAGCCGGCTCGGCTGATTGGAGCAGCGACGAAGACCCCCGAGACGCTCACTTTCCCGGCCGGGAGTTACGACTGGGTCAAGCTTGATGGCACTAAAGGCGTATGTGAGATAAGTCAGTCTGCCTTAACATTTGCTCAGGGCACCGGTTCATTCATTAGCTATATCAATCCCATCGATTGCCGGCTGCACGCCGATGTAAGTAAAGGGATCTCTGCCTCGGGTTCAGCGTTCACTTTGGAGTCAGTTGCTCATCCGAGTTGGCCGGTCGATGGAGCAGGGCGGAAGCGTGTCTTGCTGCTCGGTTCCGGGGACATTGTCAACGGCAAGATGGTGAATTATGAAGATCGGGCGACACAGAGCGAACAAAACCTGGAGGGATCGTTGGGAGTTCACCTTTCCGGCGGTCCGGGGCCAGTGATCTTCGATAACAACACGATGAAGTGTTCGGGTATTTGTGGAGTTTTCGCTTCAGACGATATGTCGGGTGGTTCTCCTTGCGGGGATTTTCGAGTGACAAAGGATGGCAAAACGTATCCCGACCGCTACTGCACTGCGGCTTTCAATCCCAGCGATTTGACCGAGACACGCAACAGCTTCATAATGGATCCAATCACGGTCGTGGGCAATCCTGCCTGGACAGGCGGCTACTATTCGTTCCGTAACGGACCTGAGATCAAGCAAATGCACCGCTGGAAAATTGCGGGCAATATTATCGGACCAATTTACACGGGCATTGCCGGCGGTGGCTGCGCGATTTTTTTTGCATATTCCGCGGGCCAGAAGCCGAACGTCATGAATTACACGGACTCCTCAGAAGGGGAGTTTGCGAATAACACTTGCTTTCATACCGGGTCGGGGCTCATACAAAGTGTCGCGGGAGATCCTCCAGCTTATCCCCAGAAACACATTTTGGCGCACAACAATTTGTTTTTTCAGCTGAATGGATATGAGCAGGGAGATTTCCCGAAAACGCTCTTAGACACGCCGCAATATTATGCTGGCAGCGGACTGCTGCTGCAGCTGAATTCCGTGCAAGATTTTCAGTTCGATCATAATACAGTCACCGGTCAGGGCGGCACAAATCCGTTTGAGCTTTTCATTATTGAAGGACTGACGCCCGGGCTTGCCATCACCAACAACCTTTTGGAGATGGCGACTGACTCAGGATTCAAGGGATCTATTTACACCGACACCAAAGGACAGGGAGGGAGCGTGGAGAGTATGCCCTCGTTGTCCGGACTAAGTGGATCGAAATTGCTTGCCCAGATAGTGAACGCCCGCTGGACCGGCAACGTGGTCGTGGCTACTTACAGCAGCAGCAATCCCAAGTCGCTTAGCGAACTTACATCATCGCAACGGAAAGAGCTGCAGGGTTTGTATCCGAGCGCGCCAGATACGTTTTTTTTGCCAGGTGCATCGGTCACGGAACGGCGGGGGAGTTTGGAGCGCTTTAAGGCAGGCGCCGGGGCAGACATGGCCAAGCTTGAGGCAGCGCAGGGAAAGGTGTCGGATATCCACGCCGAGGCAGTGAATAGCACGAGCGCCATAATTCGCTTTCTGGCACCAGACTCGTTCGGTTGCCCAGTCGATTGGGGAGCAAACGAGTTTTGGAAGACGGGTACTACCAAGTACACACGAGTAAAGAATGGCGGAGGTCAGCGCGCGCAGCAGGTGGAGTTGAAAGACCTGCCGCCTCAATCTCTGATCTTCTACCGGTTGAACTGCCAAGTGATGCAGGCTACGGGTTCATTGCAATTGAAGTAAGCGGCTAGGACCGAGCGAATGATTTTCCGAACGATCCGGTGAGGTTAGCCGAGGCGATGCGTAAGCGTCCGAGGCACGGGTGGAAGAAGTACGGGTGTAGTTCTTCTCTGGCTTTCAGCGTCAGTAGGAGTAACACAATGAAGATTGCGTTTGTGAGTCAGCCGATTGACGTGGTGCTGCCACCGTTTCAGAATTCGGTGGGGTCCTGTACCTGGGGTTCAGCGCGGGTGTTGGCGAAGGACCACGAAGTTGTGGTGTATGGAATGCGGCCGGAACGGCACGGGCTGGATGCGTTTATACGGAATGTGCGGTTTTGCCTGGTGGGATCGGATTGGGGGGACGAACTGCTGCGGAAGGCGAGGACGCGGGTTTCGCGGGCTGTGAGTTTGCAGCCATTGTCGACGTCGCCGTTGAATTATCCGAGCTATGGGTTAAGACTGGCGCGCGATTTGAGCAAAGGCGAGTTCGACGTGATCCATATACAAAATTGCTCGCAATATGCGCCGGTGATTCGGGAGGCTAACCCGAAAGCTAAGATCGTGCTACATCTGCACGCAGAGTGGTTTTCGCAGAGTAAGAGAGCGGGATTGCTGCGGCGGTTAGAGGCAGTGGACTTACTAACAACAGTTAGTGACTATGTGACGGAGAGAGTGCGAACGTTACTGCCGATGGTAAAAACTCCTTGCGTGACGCATTACAACGGCATTGATCCGGCGGAGTTCGCGCGGGAGAAAAACTATACGGCGCTGAGAGAGCGCGACGAACGGCACATTTTGTTTGCGGGCGGAATTTCGCCGCATAAGGGCATTCATGTTTTAATGGACGCGTTTGCGATGGTGGCCGAAAGAATGCCGAACGCGAGACTTTATTTGAGCGGTCCGGCGGGCACGTATCCATTTGAAGAGACGTTCGATGTGACGGACAAGGAACTCGCGGCGGAGTTGGCGCCATTTTACTCGCGGGACATGTCGGTGCTGCGCAAACTGGTGAGATCGGGCGAGGTGGTGGTTCCGAAGTATGTTGAACAGTTGAAAGCCAGGCTGGCCACTGAACTGGTGGACAGAGTTACGTTTCTGGGGAATGTACCGCGTGAGGAATTGATAAAACGTTATTACAGCAGCGATGTGTTCGTGTTCCCTTCCCTGTTTGCGGAGGGTTTTGGTTTGCCGCCGGTTGAGGCGATGGCCGCAGGGACGCCAGCGATCGGTACGCGATCAGGCGCGATTGTCGAGACGATTAGACATGGAGTGAGCGGATTGCTAGTGGAGAAGAACGATGCGAGAGCGCTGGCGGAGGCGCTCTTGCAGATCTTGGGGAACACAGAGCAGCGAGAAAATATGGGCCGAGCCGCGCGGCGACGCGCGTTGGAGAATTTCAGTTGGGAACGGGTGACGGCAAAAATGTCGAAGAGCTACGAGCAACTTTGTACGAACGCGTTCAGCGAGCCAATCCTGCAAGATTAACGGCCAAACTTAGCGGCGAGCAGTGCGGGCGAGTTGGTGACGGAACATTTGCGAATAGCCTTGCGCTTCGGGAGACGTTAGATCCTCGATAGAGTAGCGCATTTTTCGCTGCCAATTCGGATACTGCCCGGTGCTGCCGGGAAGATTCTGCTGCTCGGTTTCTTTGGTGAAGTCCTCCTGATTGATAAGCAGGATCATGGACGGCACATTCATGAGAAAGCCAATGACGGCATTGTGCAGGTCGCCGTTTAGCTCGGGCAGGTTGGCAGCGTTGCGCTCGTAAGTTTCGGGCAAGAGGTGTTCGAAGTGAAGGATATCGAGCATGCGCTGCTTTTCGCGCTGGCGATCGGCTATTTGACTTTGATAAGCGTGTTCGTCGGCCAGTCCGGCGGCGCGGCGCGCCTCGATGTCGCGGTTTAGCCAGAAACCGGCGAGTGTGGGTAAGTCGTGAGTGGTGGAAGCAACGAGAGCTTGCGCAGGATACTCGGCGGTCGATTTAAAACTACCGTCCTGATGTTTCTCAAAGTAGAAGAGGCGATAACTCAAAATACGGAACTGAGCAAGCATTTCGCGAATTTCGTCGGTGACAGTTCCGAGGTCCTCACCGATGATGATGTTCTTGCAGCGTACGCTTTCGAGAGCGAGGATGCGCATAAGATCTACAGCATTGTCGCGAACGTAGGTGCCTTGCGCGGCTTCCATCCCCTTGGGAATCCAAAACAGACGGAAGAGGCGCATCACGTGATCGATGCGAAGCGCACCACCGAGCTTAAGAATTTTGCGAATGCTTTCGCGATAGAGGTGGTACCCGGTGGCCCGCTGTTCAAGGACATTGGGAGGGGGGAAGCCCCAATCCTGGCCTTTGGGCGAAAAATCATCAGGGGGCGCGCCGACACGGCAGCCACTGACGTAGAACGAACGATGAGCCCACAAATCTGAGCCGCAGCTATCGGTGGCCACCGCAAGATCGTGATAGAGGCCGATCTGCATTCCGCTGTCTTTGGCATACTTTTGGGCGGCGAAGAGTTGCTCGTCGATGACGAACTGAATGTACTTGTAGAAATCAACAGTAAGTGCGTGTTGTTGCGAGAAGGCTAGCGATTCCGGGGAGTCGGGCGTTTGATATTCGGCGGGCCAATCGTGCCAGGTCCAGCGATTTTGATCTTGTTCGTGAAGAATTTGATCGAGAGCGCAGTAGAGGGCGCATTTGTGCAACAGATCGCCTTCGCGTTCGCAGTAAGAGGCGAAGGCGCGGGCGCGCTCGGAATTTGGCTGGTTTGAGTCACGGAATTCCTGATGGAGTAAGTTGAGAAAACGTTTCTTGAGGGAAGCGACTTCATGGTATTGCACGAAAGCCGAATCGCGGAGGCTTTGGATGTGAGTCCGTATTTCGGAGGATTGGAAAAGAGCGCGGGCTTCGGAGGAAGCGGAGAATTCGGGGATGACTTCGATATCAAGATAGATGAGATTTTTGTAGTAAACGGATAGCGGCAGGTAGGGGCTGGTGTTGTACGGAGTGCGGTTGTGGAGAGCGTGAAGGGGATTAAGGCCGATGAAGCTGAAGCCGACTTCGCGCATTGACCAATCGATAAGGGCACGAAGGTCGGTAAAGTCGCCACAACCCCAGTTCCGTTGCGAGCGGAGGCCGTAAAGCGCTACGTTGAAACCGGCCGTTTTGCCGCCATTGGCAAGGTGATCGGGCAAGTAAGCCTGATCAGGACAAAGGATGAGGTTCGAGGTAATGGCAGGCGCGCCGCTGAGCCGCAGCGAGAGACAGTGATAACCCAAAGGAAGACGGGCGGCCAGGGGGAGACGGAAGGTGCACCAGCGTTTATCTTCGAAATGAACTTCGCGCAGGAGGGGTAATTGCGCTGCGTCCAGCTGTCCGGCTACGCGTTCGCCGGATTCGAGGGTGATCTCGAATGCCACCGTGGAACCAGTGTGCGCGGGAATGGTGAGGGGGACGAAACGGTCGGAATCGCTGACGACGATGGTTTGCTGAAGGATGACGGTGTAGAGGTTAGTGAACAGTTGAGCGCGTTTGGTATCGATAGCTTCTTGGTTGCTGGTGTCCCAGCCGAGTGCGTTGAGGATAATCTGGAGGGCATCGGAGGAGGCTTCGTGGCTGTGACCGAAAATGTCCCAGTATTGATGATCGATTCCGCACTCGGCAGCGGCGCGACCTAGTGCATCTTGGTAATTAGTGGATCGGTGAAAAGTAAGTTGGGGTACGGCCATTGCTGCTTTGATTGTCCTAAATCGTGGTGGGGGGGTTGGAGAAACGGGACGGACTCAGATTGCCAAATTCGCGTTTTCGATCTTGGGCGGCATCGTAAAGATCAATATAATTGCGGCTCTATGCTGAAGATCCATCGTCTGACCTAGCGGCCCCAGACGAGGAGCGCCCACTAGGCGCAGACACTCATTGAGGGCCGTAAGTGAAGCGATGATATTTCAGGGTGTGCTTTGGGCGTGGGATAATCAAATGGATGGGTGACTCCGAACGCTTTGAAATTAGCCAACCGCCGGGACTCTTCGCGAGAATTGACGATCCTGCGAAAGAATTTGGCGACAGCATCATCACTACGACGCTTGACAGTGCGCTGAATTGGGCGCGCAAGAATTCGCTGTGGCCCATGACCTTTGGCTTAGCGTGCTGCGCGATTGAAATGATGTCGATGATGGCGTCACGCTATGATGCGGCGCGATTTGGGGCGGAAGTATTTCGCGGGTCGCCACGGCAATCGGATTTGATGATCATCGCTGGACGCGTTTCCAATAAGATGGCGCCGGTGATTCGGCAACTCTACAGGCAGATGCCGGAGCCAAAGTGGGTGATTTCGATGGGGGCTTGTGCTACGTCAACAGGTGTTTTCAGTAATTACGCCCTGGTGCCGGTGAATCAGGTGATCCCGGTAGATGTGTATGTGCCGGGGTGCCCGCCGAGGCCGGAGCAGTTGATCTACGCGATCATGATGCTGCAAGAAAAGATTCAGGCGTCGCGCGGGACGATGGCGAAGACGTTGAACATCGGCTAGGCCGTCGGATTGGTTAGGGGTCGTGCTCGGTTTCAGAGACGGACAGTGGAATTGGCCGCCGTGAATTTTTCGAGTGTATGGTCGTTCCGTTGACCAGGATCGTCACAGACTCGGGGCCTCGAGTTCCAGCGTTCTCATTCCTCAGTCCAAACGTCAAAGTGTACGTCGTACGGGCCACCGTGGCGACCGTTCTGCTCAATGCCGTCTCCTGGAGCTCCAACTCAAGGCACTTAGAATTCGGCTTGACATGGCGGTAGGGAAGCATAACAGGAAAACCGTTCATCTGTCGTCAGCCAAATGGGTTATGTGTACGGTACTGGAGCGAAGGTTTTAGCAAACTAGCGTGACCGATAGATGGGATATGTGCCAAGCTTCAGACGCTCCGTTAAGTTACAATGCGCGAGGGGTCAGAGCATGGAAACAACGTTGAGAGTGCGAGGCCGAAAAGTCCCAGGTTGGGATCAGTGATACTGCGGCACAAGGCAGCAGGAGGCCCGACCTACCGGGGGCAAGAGAAGGGTTGTGTGACACTTTGGGTGACGCCGGAAACGTCAGTCGCTCGGGCAAGCAGAGTGTGAGACCCTTTCAATAAGCTGGACATCTCAAGTTCGACGTGATAGAGCCACTTGCGGTCGTTGGAGAAGTTCGGGTTTACGTCTGCGATCTCTTGGGTAGCGATGGGAACGTTTGCGCCGTCAAGAAAAAACTGCACATAGCGAATTGGCAGATTGCTGAGGGCCGCGAATCTCAAGGTGGTCTCGCTTTGAGAACCCGAGGACTTCAGCGAGTTAATAACAAGATTGCTGGTATAAAGGCCGGGACCGAAACCGCCGGGGCAAGCGGAACTGATGTAGTTGTATTCCTGAATCTGATTCGCTTTCGCAGGCGCGAAGTTACGGGTGCTTGTGTTGTTGGCGGGGCCGCAGAAGACGTTGTTGTGGTAGTGAACTGGCTTGGCGGGCGGATTGTAAGTTACTACTGCTTCGTACCATGAGGGCGGAGATGAGGGCAGAGGATCGCCGCTGACGAGGTTTCCTACATAGCGACCGCCGCCGGGAGGTTGCGGGTCAGCCGCTGTTCCTGGATTCGCTTCGAAGGCATAACCAAGCCTGTTGAGCACGTTGTCTGGATTGACGTCATCGGCAATCGCAGCATTGTTTATGATGTCTTCCGTGGCTGTGTAAAGCGGCAGACTGTAGGCATAGAGTTCGGTCCACGGATAGGCAGGGTGAAGAAAATAGTTGCCGGCGATTTTCAGCCGAGTGACTGTGGGCCGCGGCCAATTACAACCGCCGGGGCAACTGCCCGAAGATGCCTGAAGTTCGATTGCGATGCGGTGCAGATTCTCAAACGTGTTATAGCTGACAGATAACGGCTGACCGGTATAACCACCCGCGTTGCTGGTATTGCCGCTAGCGAACAGCTTGACTCCGTTGCCGCTGATTTGATTGAAGCGGTTGTACTCAATAAGAACGTTATCAACGCCACCGCCCTCCACAAAGGCATGGACGAGCAGGTTCTGGTCGGCTGGATTGCACATTCCAATTCCGCCGAGACTGCAGATGTTGGCTTTGGTTGTGTTTATAAAACCGCCGTACCAGATGTTCAAAAAAGTGTTGCCAGTGATGCGGGAATTGCGATGGATGGGTGAAATGAGAATGACTTGCCCTTGGCCATTGTTCAGGTAATCACGAAAGGTGTTGTCGATAAAGTTGACGTTGCTGCGCTGACTGATGGGAATGCCAGGCGCTTCGATGAAGGTTCCGGCGAAGGTCAAACCTTTGAAAGTTACGTCGTCTGAGTTAATTTGCCAGATGATGTCGCGGGCGGTTGTTACGAAGGTCGCTCCGCCGCTTATGCTGACGGGGCGATTGATTTTGATGAGCTTGTTGCCCATGGAGCAAGTGCCAGTGATGACTTGCGAGCCCCCGGCGTTTAGTGCAGCTTGGATGTGGGCGGGATCCGCGGGATTGTTACGGCACGTATAAGTTGCAGCATTTGCCAAGCAAGCGCTATAGAAAATTGCCGAAACCAAGAACTTTTCTCGAGGACGCATACAGCTTAGACGTATTTGGGTTAGCGTTTGAGCGGATCTTCTATCCAAGGCGGAGTGGCCTCAATCAGTGAGCCTAATGCGGGATCGAGCTTTTCCAATGCCTGCTTCATGCCCCAGGCGACTTGACGGTAGGAGAAGTGACCTTTGACGCCACTGCGGAGGCGGGAAATGTATTCGAGTTCCGCGAAGTCCATTTTGAAGAGGAAGCGGGAACGGGCAGCGAAGGGCAGCAGATATTGCGCGGCGGGTTGCGGGAGTTTGGCGATGGCTTGGTCGACCGCGCGCAAGGCGCTATCGAATACTTGACCGGCGCCCGAGGGATGCAACGCGGCGGGACGCTCGTAGCCGAGACAATTAGTGTAGAACTGGCGGAATTGCTGGCAGCGGCGGTGGCGGTGCATATCGCGATAAGCGCCGATGTCCATGACGAAATCGAAAACGTAGGGCGCGCTACGGAAGTGGCGAGGGAGTTCGTCGCGGCGAGTTCTCTGCCCCAGGGCCACAGCCAGGAGTTCGCTGCGCTGAGCGGCAGACCACGATTGCGCCAGTTCGTAGAGTTCGCGATAAGGGCGAGCAGTAACCGGATAAAGAAGAGTTGCGCAGATATCAGCGAGATGATCGGCTGGCTGGAGCAAATCGACTGGCGGAGCGTCAGAGTTGAATGATTTCGGCAAGTGGTGCGTAGCCCATTCGGTGAGATTGGCGCGGAGCTGTGAAGAATATTCGTCGGGCTCGGCGTGACGGGCGAGGGTGGGTGCGAGAGGTTCTTGCAAGGCGGCATCGGCAAGCCAAGTACATTCAGGCGGCGACGCGCAGGCAGCGGCGAGTTCGTGGCCGATCTCGCGCAGTTCCTGGAACTCGGACGCCTTGAGGCGGCGAATTTGTTTCTCGAGCGTGCGAATGCTGGTGACTTGTCCAACACCGGTAGGGATGCCGAAGGGCAGCAGATAACGTGCCACATCGAACGCACGCGCGGCGAGATTGCGGCGATAGGTATCGAGTTTCATGTCATCGGGCTTGGGCAGTTGGGTTTCTAAGTAGGCGGCGACGCGTTCCTGGATTTCCGAATAAGACTTCAAAAGAACGGCAGTGGCTGAGTGATAGATATTTCTTTCATCGGCGGTTAATTCGGGAGGAACAACGACGCCGGACTTCGAGAAATCCTGGTAGCGCGAACTGCGAGCTTGACCATCCCAGAGTTGCTCGTCTTCGATTTCGGTAGCGGCGATTTCGGAGACGCCTTCGAAGCAGATCGTGACGTGGCCAAGGTCGGCTATGGAGGCGTGGCCGTATTGGAAATAAAAGCTTTCGAGGAACTTGGTGGAGTCGTGCGTGCGGACCCAAGCGACGGAATCGCGAATGGAATCGGGCGAACGACTGTAGCGGGCGAGAGCGTACGCGAGCTTTTCCGGCGGCATGGGCGCGACGGTAAGTACGCGCTTTGGAAGAGTATCCGGCAAGACGTTATGATAGCGGAATCGCATGCAAATCAAGATCAAGAAACTGTCGTTTAAAGCTGCACTGCCTGAGTATGCCCACGGTCCAGAGGAAGATGCGGGGCTTGACGTGAGGAGCATAGAGGCGGCGGTGTTGATTCCGAATGTGCCGTTAGCAGTGGCTACGGGTTTGGCGTTCGAAATTCCGGCCGGCTACGAGATGCAGCTGCGACCGCGCAGTGGGTTGGCGCTGAAGAATGCGATCACATTGGCAAACTCGCCGGCGACGATTGACCCTGGATATCGAGGAGAGTTGAAAGTGATTCTGCTGAATCTGGGAAAGCAGCCTTACGAAATCAAAGAAGGCGACCGTATCGCTCAGATGGTAGTGAGCAGATATGAAGCGGTGAGTTGGGAGGAGAGTGGTTTGACGGATTCGACGCGCGGCGAGGGCGGCTTTGGTTCGTCGGGGCGATAAGTTACTGGCCGGTCTTGGTCTCGCTGGTTAAGCGACTAGCAAGAGGCTGCGTTTGGCCGGCATATTTGTTGCCGACCTTCTTGTAATAAGGGACGGAAACAGGCGTTGAAAGTTGTTCGAAAGTGAACGAACAGATGCGCATGCCAGGGTAAAGGGCGACAGGCATGATGCCTAAGTTGCTCAACTCCAAGGTGGCTTTACCACGCCAGCCGGGATCAAACAAACCAGCAGTGCCATGCACAATGATGCCGATACGCCCCAGGCTGGAACGGCCTTCGAGCCGACCTAAGACATCGTCATCCAACTCAAGGTTTTCTTCAGTAATCGCCAGAGCGAATTCGCGCGGCTGTAGGACGAAAGGATCGCCTGGTTTGACATGAACACTGCGCATGATGTCCTGAATGGCGTTCTTGTCCCGCACGTCGATGAAGGCGTGGCGGCTGTGCTCGAATACGCTGAATTCCGACCCCAAGCGAAAATCGACGGAGCAACTGCCAAATTGATCCGGCGGCAAATCGGGCGAGATGCGTATTTTGCCGGATGCTAGATAACGGCGAATGTCGACATCGGAAAGAACCATAGACGGCGGGCCATTGGCGCGAACCGTTATCCTAGCATGCGTTCGAGGATGCGGCGGTTTCACGGTGGGAGCAGTTGAAAATTTTAAGAGCAGGAGAATGGTATTCTAATGGAACGTAGCAGCGAAGAGACGCAGTAGTGGGCGGCTAGCTCAGTTGGGAGAGCACCACGTTCGCAACGTGGGGGTCGTGGGTTCGAACCCCATGCCGTCCACCAAAATTCCCACATAGCGGTATCTTTCCCCCTCGAAATTCACATTTTCTTTTGACAGTTTTCTCACAAGCTGACTGCGTGGTCGGGAAAAATAGTTGCGTAGAACTACGGTTTTTTTGTCACACAACGACTATCAGAGCGTCTCCTCCATTGATTTCATTTTCAGCTGAACTACAAAGGAATCCGTGGGTAACCTTGCCGCGAACAAAACGCTTCGGCCGTTGAGAATAGTACAAAATACCCGTTGTTTTACTTGTCAGTACTGAGATAAAATGCAGTTTCTTTGAACTCGTTTACAAGAGATGCCTGTCAATCCCTAGCAGCAGAGCTAGCTTTTCAGTCAGCTCTACCAAGTAAATTCCACATTAAACGGGCGAGTAATAAATGCCGTACAGTTTGACGCAGTTTAAGTGACGATAAAATCGGGAACTTTTTCGTTGATACGGCAAGAACTACAACAGGAGTAAGATATTTTGTTTTCAACTCTCTTTGGACGCAGCTCGCTTGTTTCGGCGGCTTCGTTCTTAATCTTTTCTCTTGCCGCGATGGGTGCAACGAATTCCGTCAAATGCACGAACACGGCGAGCGATGCGAGTCTTCTCCAAACGGCTGTAAATAGCGGAGGCAACGTTAATGTTAGCGGAAGTTGCTCGCTAGTGAACGGGTCTGTGAACATCAATAACGCGGTCACTGTTACAGGACCAGCGACTATAACGGCCAATGCGTCCGCTTCTAATTTCACATTTTTCATCAACTCAGACAACGTAACAATGAATGGCTTAACGTTCGTGGGAGCCGGCGTCCGACTGACGGGCGCGAACACCAGTGCCCGCAGCAATGTCAACTTAACGAATAATACTTTTCGCGATTTCACGATGAACCCCATGGGGCAGTCAATGTCGGCCGCCGTGTGGATTGATGCGATCTGGCGCAATTCGAAGTTCACCGGAAATACCGTTACGAATCTGTGGTACGGCGGGTTTGCTAATACCAATGCCGCGAATGTTTGCTCACTGGGTGGAAGCACGCTTTGTGACAACACCCAGGAGACTATGTATTTTTTTGGCGTGCTGTTTTTCGGCGGTTTAGATAATACGCAGATAGAGTCTAATGTTTTTAGCGAGATCAGCGGCGATGGAGTGAAAGGCTTTAATAATGGCCTGTCGGCCATTCCTGGCGGCTATCAGGCCAACCACGTATCCGTTTCGTATAACACCTTTACCTACATTCATAGAATTGGGATCGAGATCCAAAACTGCACAAATCCAGGAAACACATGCAATGGGTTTGCGAATGTTTACTCGGACGCGAAATTTGCTGGAAATTATCTGCACAGCCCGGCTTGGGGCTTCATCGACACCTACGCCTACTCGCTGCCGGTGATGGGAACGGGTGTTCAAATTATTAACAATGCGGCCATTGGGGATTTCACAGGCAATGCCACGCAGACGATCTCACGCCTTGGATATGCCATCGAGGAACCGCCGGGAACAGGTTGTTGTGGAACAAATGTGTGGAACGGTACGGCTATCGAACAGGGAAATCTCTCGGCGAGCGATATCAATCCGAGCGATTCCAGCAATGCCGGATGGTATGCAGGATTCGTGAACTACGGATCTGCCGCTCCGCAGATGCATCAGTACAACCTAATGTGCGGCCCGAACGGGAATGAAACAATTACCAACGCGCCGAACCTGAATGAAGTGGACCAAAACAACTATAAGTCGGCTTCTTGTCCAGCGGGCAGCGGTTCTTCTCTTTACGCATCGAATATCGCAGGCCAGCTAACAACGCCAACATTTTCGCTTACGCAGGGAACGTTTCCAATCGCGGTGGTGAGCAATCTACCCGTCCGGAACGTACAATTCTCTGTGGACGGTACCACTATTTCAACGCAGGAAATTGCGGACGCCAACGGCAACTTTCAGAATGACAGAAAGTGGCTATACCATGCGACGGTGAACACTGGAGCGCTTTCGAGCGGAGCGCACACGATAACTGCACTGGTGACGGACGTCAGCGGAGTTTCTCAAACATACACTGAGAACTTCACGGTGGGAACAACGGGCAGTCCGAATCCTGTAACAACCGTCTCGCCAAATGGAGCGACCATTCCGAGCGCTACGCAAATCGTCGACGCGAATCTAGTGGTTTGGACCGTGAACAATAGTTACTCCTATGAAAACGGCTCACAAGATGGCGGCGCCGATATTACACTGTTGCTTTATTTTAACGGCAGCATTTATGCAAACACCGCTTCATACGGGTGGTGGACACATGGTGCCGGCAGTTGGCTGCCGGTGGCCAGCGACCCCCGTACATCAGGTACGCTTACCCCCTCGGCCAGCGGCACCACCATCCCTGGTGCAACACAGATCGTTGATGTCCAAGGGGTAGTTTGGACCGTTGCCAACGGCTATTCTTACGAAAACGGCGGAGCCGATCAAGGCTCTAGCATTACTTTGTTGCTCTACTTCAATGGCAGCATTTACGCTAACACTACGGTGTACGGGTGGTGGTCGCACGCGAACGGAAGTTGGATGCCGGTGGCGGGAGATCCGCGGACGCCGGTGTCAGCGAATCTACCGGCCGGGACATACGTCTTTGTAGATCCAAACGGGAATGCAATGGATCTGGGATGGGCGCTCAACCCGTCCTGGGGCGATGGCGCCAGTGTTCGGACGTACCCGGTAACTACATCGAACGCTGACCAACAGCTGACGGTAACCGCTTCGGGTCAGCTAAAATCGGCCGCAAATATATCCAATTACCTCTACAACAGCAGCGGCATTCTGACGCTTGGCGGAACCGCGGCGACTTTCACGATCACCAAGAGCGGGAGCGGTTACGTGATAAAAGAGAATACAAGCGGACTTTATCTAACTACAGCTCCCTCGACTAACTCGGTCACGCTGTCTGGAACACAAACCGCTTGGTCGGCTTTACCAGACTAGAGATACTGAATCTAAAAAGCGCCGGGGTCCAACCTTGGCGCTTTTTTGATGGACGAAGCTGACCTTTAATGGTGCTGGGCGAGAGCTCGCGATTCGTCCAAGTAACCCGCTAGCGATTTCCGTTCATCGGTGCGCTTCATTAGATTTCGATAGAGACTGTATACTTTTTCAGCAGCTAAGTCCCAAGTGAAGCAGGACAATGCTCGTTGGCGAGCCACTTTACCAAGCGTCTGACGAAGGCCGTCGTTCTGAAGCAGCGTTAACAATCCAAACGCCAAGCCGAGCGCATCATTTTTTGCGACGAGCAAACCAGTTTGCCGATCAACCATTGTTTCGACGACCGCCCCCGAGCGACTGGCCACAACAGGCGTCCCAGCCGCCATAGCCTCAAGGGGAGGAAGTCCGAAACCATGGTTACAAACGGCCGGAAAGGCAAAAACATCAGCCTCGCAATACTGTTTGATCAGCTCAGACCGGTCGCCGATGGGGCCGGGAAAACTTACTTTTTCGGCGACTGGGCCAGACAACTGGGCCTTAAGTCTTGCTGCATAAGTACCGGCGTCGGCAGGCAAAAGAGAGAGCTTGGCCTTGAGACGGGAGAAATATTGCTTCTTATAGAAGCCTGAGATGGTCTGTAAGGACATAGTATCTTCGAGATCAAACAATTCTTCCAGCGGATAGTTTCCTGGCGGGCCAATAATGTCCAGACGAACGTTCGGGAAACGGCGGACCACAATCTGAAACGCGTCTAAGAGAAGGTGGATACCCGAATGTGGCGAAACGGCCCCAATGAAGAGAATACGCTTATCGCGGCTACTGGTACCGGTCGGTCGGTCTGCCCTAAAATCGCAAGGATCAATCCCGTTGTAAACGGTCTCGCAACGATCGGCAATCTCAGGGAAACGTTGGGTGATCTCTGAACGGACAAAGTCGCTCACGGTGGTAACAACATCGACGTCGCGCAGTCTCGCTGCAATGGTATCTCTGTTCATTTGCGAGTACATTGGAGCGTGCAAATGAAGGAGGATTTTCGCTTTTCGATTGTGCTGCCGAATGACGGGCACGTACTGGGAAGATTGCTGAATATGGATAACGTCGCAGCGCTGGTTTTGAAGTTCTAAGGCCACACGCCTGCCGTAATCGGGAAAGAGCAAGTGAGACATCGATACCGGAGAGCGAAGGCAGCCGAATTGTGAATACTTCGATAAACCTTGATAAAGAAGCCGGTCGCAATGAGCAGACGGCAAAAAATAAAACAGGACATTATTGTCTCGAAGATTTGTCACCGCCACTCTGCGATGTCGATCTTGCAGCCCATATACAATCACTTCACAATGCTTGCTCAGCGATTTGGTTAGGCCATAAGTACACAATCCAACAGAAGTCTGATGCGGAGGAAGAACTCTATCACAGGCTTGGTTCACAAAAGCGATCTTCATGGTTGGCCACCATTTCTGGCGTTAAGCCCGCGTTCCAATGAACACGCGCAAGACGGGTGCGGTGTCAAGCGGCCCAGCGGAAGAGCTGCGGAGTGTTTCTTCTCTATTGGTGGCGCGCATCCGCGCCCTTTGCGCTCTTAAGGAAACCCGCGCTAGCGTTTTGCGGTATGACTTGCGATTATGCTGCAAGATGAGACGACTCCTCCTCGACCGGTGACGAATCATTGCGGTGCAGAATGCGGACAACCTGCTGCACTTGAATGGGAATGGCGATGGAGAGTTTTGCCACTGCTATTGCTGCAGCTACGCCCGCTAAAGCCCAAGAACGTGCAAGAACGATAGACAAGACAACAACGGTAACCGAACAGACGGACAAGGAAAACGCCAGCACATCGGGCCGTTCTAAACCGCAAAGCAATTGTCCTACCGGCATGGCTGCGGCGCTTACGAAAGCGTACAGACTTAACCAACAGACGACACTGAAACTCGGAACGGCCGCAGGACCAGCCCACACAGATATGAGCCGTGTGGCTGCTAAGGCCAAACCGATTTGAACTATGAAACTGAGGATAAGTGATAAGCGCGTTGAGTTTCTGAAGGCAGTGCGAATCCATGCCCAATCTCCACGCACTCTTGCCTCTCCGAAGGCAGAGATAAAAGGAGCAGTGGCGATGTATGCTAGGTCGATTGGCAAGGTTACTATCTTTTGAGCGATCACGAATATCGTTACCTGAGCCGGGCCCAACAGCTGAGTAATAATCATCGGCTGACTTTGATAGATACCAAGGCTCGCCAATTGCGTGATCATATATTTGAACCCAAGACCGAAGAGATCGCGAACACAGGACCAACGGACTGCCGACATTGCAGGCTTCAAAAAAGGGTAATGGCGGAAGAACATATAGCAGGCATTGACGATACCGACTGAAGATCGGGTTCCCGAGACCGCGACGATCAAGAGAGGCAACCCGCCATGGAATCGCGTAACAATTATGAGACTTAGAAGGGCAACCGTATTCCCAGCGATGGTCCAAACGTTCCAGATAAATCCGTCCTGGTAGGCGTTGTAGATGGAGTTCAGCATACTCAAGGGCAAGCTAATCACAAAGATCGCCAAAGTTAGCGCGCACGTTTGATTCAGCTCGGAATTGGACACGGCGCCGGAGGCGCGAAAAATGGAACGCCAAGGAATCCAGTGAAAGGTGGCGAAGAAAATGGCGCCAATGGCAGCACTCAAGGAGAGAAGAGCCCAGAAGGCTGAAGCTGTATACTCGCGCGCCGTTTCGCGATCTTCCCGCCCGTGAGCGCTAGAAAGCCGATTCACTAAAGCATTCCCTGTCAGCCCGAAATCGGTTAGCGACATCCACATCAAGACGCTGCTGATGGTGAGCCAGACGCCATAGCGTTCGGGACCGAGATAGTGGACAGTGAGCGGCACGGAGATGAAACTGATGATGAGTGCTAATGCTTTCGACAGGAACGAGGTAGATGCCGTTATACCCGCGCGACGATAGCGTTCACGGCCGCGATCGGTCTGGCGATTTTTCAGCAGAGAAAAAGCTGCCGGGAAATTGCTTAAGTTAAGCATACTTTTTATCGCAAGAGATTAAACCATAGAGGCGTATTTCGATATTCGGAAGAATTCACGCTCAAACTGGAAGCAATTGAGGAATTGGCCTCCTGAAACGTCGCTAAGGGTACTCCATGCTGGATCGGGAACGAGTTGAGTCATCTGTGAGCGATGTTCGGCCAGCGCCATTGCTTTGCGTGGCAAAACATCTGAAATGCTTACGGAACTGCGCAGCTCAGCAAAAGTACGCAACCCAAGAAGCAACCGTAGAGAATTCCTCGCCACATGTCGAGTTTTTATGGCACCGCAATTCTTCTGGTTTAGGCTGATCCACGGCCAGTGCAACCAAAACCAAACGGGATACTCCCAGACTGTCACTGGGCGAGCATAAGAACGGAGCGCGGACATGACTATGTTAGTGGCGGCATTGTGATCTGCTGCTTGCCGGTTAGGCTCGAGACGGTGGGGAACGAATACTTCCTCCGGTTGCTCACGGTGGAGGATCTCGGCAACACGGGTGGAGCCTGAAGCGAGATGTTCACTCAACGCTGAATCCGGGAAATCGAGGTAAAAGATGTCATCGACTCCTAGCAGCTTTGCGGCGTTTCGCGCCTCAATCATACGGATGGCTTTCAAATCCTGCTTCGACACCAGATGAGGATGAGATCCGCTGCCGTCAGTCATATGGACAAGCTTCACGACGGCACCGGCTTGTTTCTTCTTTAGAATTGTCCCGCCGCAACCGAGGCACTCGTCATCGGGGTGGGGGGAGAATATAAGTGCACGTTTTGAAAGCGCAGACGCTGGAACTTCATGGCAAGTGTGGGCTAGTAGATGGGCGAACAAGCGGAAGGTGAAACGCCCTGAGTAGCGGGATGCCGACGCCGGATTTACTTGCAACGGGAAAGCTGCCGGTGAGATATCGGAAGGGGTTTGAGAAATCCCGCCATTGGACTGACGCGTCCCTTGGACCATCATAGGAGTTCCTCCAAATTACTCCTGCAACCCAACTCAATCACTCCACAAGACAACCTGGGAGGAGTAAGACAATTGTTTGCTTAGTCTAACTATAATGTTTGAGTCATCCCGTTTGGTACTCGGAAAACTATCTAGCTACCCGAGGTGCTCTCGCGACCTCGGGTACTTTGGCGATTTTTATCTACTAAGGGGCAAAGTACCCCCACACGTCCAGGATCACCTGAGAAGGTTGGGAAGGAGTATAGACTTGGATACTGCCGTTGACTGTGGGAGCGATCGCGAGGTTTGAGGTTATAGCTCCATCGTCGGCATTGAGGGTCGACGTGGTGGGCGATCCCCCCGGAGCCAAGACGCTTAAGAAGCTCAAGTCTGCTGTAGGCACGGCGGTCACGTTTAACACTACTGCCGAAGCCGTCTGCGCACCGAACAAGCAGATAGATGACAGAAGATTGACAGTAAGCGTTCCATCCACAGGAGCGCCGTTGCCTGAAGAGCGAGTGTCCAGGGTGCGACAAGTTGAAACGTTGTAAAAAGATTGCGCACCCGTGGTGATGGGCGCGAAGTAGCCGTTAATGTCGACGGCTAAATCGGTGTTGTCAGTAACATACAGTGAGATCTGGCCGCCGACTCCGGCTGGGACGATAGCTGCATTAGCCGTTATGGTACCCGTGGAAGCATTCAGCGTTGAGACATAAGGCTGCGCCGCGCCCGTTGGCCAAGTGGTGAGATAGCTTAAAGCGCTTGTGGGTATTGCGGTGAAATTCATGGAATACGCCTGGGCTGTTGCTGGAATGGAGCATCCTCCAGACAAGACAGGTATTGCCCTTGATGACCCGGCAGAAAGCATAGGCCCTCCCAAGGGGCCATTGGAGTTTCTTGTATCCAGAATGCGGCACGGAGTAACTGGATAGAATGCTAACTCGACGGGCGGGTCGGTGCCTGATGGTACGAAATAGCCGTTTACGTCAATGACGACTTGCGTTTCGTTGGTGGCGTACATCGAAATCGCACCGTTGGTTCCAGCGGGCACAATCGCAGCATTGGCCTTGATTCTCCCGTCGGAGTTGAGCAGAGATGCTAACGGCTGCGGCTGTCCGGTTGGCCAGGCGGTCAGAAAACCAAGGACTGCTGTCGGGACCACTGTGACATTAATCGAGTAGGCGGAGGCGGTCGAGGGCACTCCACATGTTCCGGCAATGGCAAAGTTTCGGGTTGAACCTCCGCCTAAAATCGGGCCCGCTGTGGTGCGGGTGTCGGCGACTCGACAAGGAGTTACGGGAACAAAATGCTGTGGCGACGACGGAAAAGCGGAGCCAGTGTTGGGTGTGAAGTTAAATTGCCACAGGTTGTAGGCGGGATCAGTGGCGCCATATTCTCTGTGGTTGGCACCCGCCATGTATTCAGCTCCATTCAGTTGGTAGAGCGTTTGATTATGCGAACCTAAATTTGAGACAAGGGTGGGCGAGCTAAAACCACTTCCGTTCCAGGCAAAGATGGCGACCCGACAACCGGAATATAAACTGCCATGATCGTTGTAACCGGCACTATTACAGACGGCAGAGGCCTGTTCCTGCTCTGCGATTGCAAAGAAAGGTACGCCGTTGAGGACGTCTGTTGAGATTTGATGCACGTCTACGTAAGTCGCATCCAGCTGATAAAAGGTCCATGTCCCGTCGGGATTGGGGTCGAAATAGCCAAGTCCCGGCGACCACGCAGGGGCTTCACCATTGGCGACAATCACGATGTCTCTATTGCCAACATTCAAAGTCGATAGCTGGGAGCCAACAGTACAGGCCGGTTGCCCATCCAACACTGTGGCGGCGATCAGATTAGGGATCCAAACAGCAGAGCGTGCCAAAGCGCCTCCTGGATTCGCATACCAGTACAGAGCGTTGTTATTGGGGTTACAAGCCACTATATTGTTGCGCGCACCACCATTAATGGCAATGACGTCAATGGAACCGCCGGCTGGCGGAGGAAAGGCCCCGGTCGACCAGGAGTTATAGGTGTTTTGGAACGACATAAAGCCAGTGTATATAGGTAGCGGATAATCAATGCCTGATCCCAAAACGTCGAGTAAGCCGTCTCCATCAAGATCGGCCAAGCGCACCTGATGGGCGGCCTGACCGGGGTTAATCGGTTGCACCTGCCAGTTGTCACATGCCGTACCTCCATAATTCAGGGGATTTTCAAGCCAGACCGTGCTTGTATACAAGGACGCCATCACTCCAGCGTATTGATCACCGGGATAAGTGAAAGCGCTTGCCGACTCATAATAATTTGCGGGCACGTTTATGCCGCAGCTGCCTCCGCTTTGGCCATCGTAAAGATATCCGTACGCGTTGGTCCCGAGGAAGAAGCTCGGATAAGAGGTATTGGTGAAGTTTCCGATGGCCTTTTCGTAGGATGTCATATCCGGCGGGATCGCCGATATCACACTATGAGATAAGACCGTTGCTGTTTGACCCTGCATTACCGGGACAGCTAACACCAGCAATGCCAAAGCTAACGACGAGGTACAACATTTGACGCTGTTCATATTTTCTCCAAGTGCGCGCGGCAACCGCCGTGCGCGATTCTTCCATCTTGTGAATTGCGGGTTATTTTTGGTAGTACGAACTATCGAATCAGAGAGATTGATTAGTGTGCAGTGCAGGAAGGATTTGAGATTATCACTAGCACAACGCATTTCGGCGGCTGTAGCGTATTAAAGCAGCAGCAGCAAGCACGCCTGCGAGGGCGCCGTAAGCGTCATCCTTGATGTCGTTTGTTTCGAGAGGATTATCATAAAGGCGATGTTGAGAGACTTCGATCAAAACTCCCAGGGCGATTACGACAACAAGCGCGGCAATCTGATGAAAACCGCGCCGACCGAGAAGAGCGAGGAGGAACGCTAGAATACCGAATGCCGCGAGGTGAGCAAGACGATGATTGTGCCTGATTGACCCTTGATCTCTTGGGTTCGACGATCTTATTCCGAAGGTAGCACGGCTTACTGAAGAAAGGGAGAACACAGTAAGAACACTTGCAAAGGTCAATAAAAATGCCCAGAGCAGTAATCGAACCTTTCGATGTTCAAAAGAAATCTGCTTCATCAGGGATCAAGCAACTTCTAATTCTCGTGGCTTGCTGGCTTCCACCTGCTGTTCGATCCACCGATACGTCTTCTCCAATCCGGCTCGCAATGGCTCCGACGGAGCCCATCCCAGTTTCTCGCGAATCAGACGATTATCAGAGTTGCGGCCTCTGACACCGAGTGGGCCGGTAATGTGCCGGAGGGAGAGCTTCTTCTGCGCAATGTCCATAGCCAACTCGGCGAGTTTGTTGATGGTGACCATCTCCTCTGAACCAATGTTCACGGGACCGTGGAACGTTGAGTCCATGAGCCGCCTGACACCTTCAATGCACTCATCCACATACAGAAAGGAGCGCGTTTGCTTGCCGTCTCCCCAGATCTCTATTTCACCACCTGCCAGGGTTTGCGCCACTTTGCGACAAATAGCTGCCGGCGCTTTCTCACGACCACCGTTCCAGGTACCTTCAGGTCCGAAAATGTTATGGAAGCGCGCAATCCGGACGTCTATGCCGTAATTCCGCATGTAAGAGAGATAGAGCCGTTCGCTAAACAGCTTTTCCCAACCGTACTCGCTATCGGGCGCGGCGGGATAAGCAGACTTTTCGTCGCACTTCGGATTGTCCGGGTCGAGTTGGTTGTATTCAGGATAGATACAAGCGGAAGAAGAATAGAAAAAGCGTTTGACACCAGCTTGTCGGCCGAATTCCAGCATGTTCAAATTGATTGTCGCGGAGTTATGCATCACGGCGGCATCGTGCTCGCCGGTAAAGATATAGCCCGCGCCGCCCATATCGGCAGCAAGTTGATAGATCTCGTCGATGCCTTTGACGGCTTGCTTTGCGATCTCTTGATCGCAGAGATCTCCGACCAAAAACTCGTCGGCCTGGGACTGGCTGTACTCATGCTGTTTCAGATCGGCTCCCCTAACCCAGAAGCCTTCCGCTTTGAGCCGCTTTACCAGATGACCGCCGATAAAGCCGCCAGCGCCCCCCACCAGCACTCGTTTCATGGTTGTATTCTCTCCTTTTCCAATCTAGCCTAGTGAAGTTTTACGAACCGGAAAGTTATAGCGCTTCACTCCGAGCATCTGCAGGGCAAAGAACACGACGAAACGAGGATTATGTTTGAAGTATCTTTTCCAAAGGCGGCGAGGCTCGGTCGCCAAACGGAACAACCACTCCAGGCCGATTTTCATCATCCAACGGGGCGCTTGCTTCTTCGAACCTGCAATGAAGTCGAACGCCGCGCCAACTCCCACCATTACGGATTCTACTTTTGAACGATGGGTGGCCATCCAAAAATCCTGTTTAGGAGTATTCAAACCAATAAAAAGAATTTTCGCGCCAGATTCGTTGATAGCCTTTACGATTTCACGATCTTCTTCTTCCGAAACAGGTCGGAACGGCGGGGAATACGCATAAGCAACTCTAATCCGAGGAGTTCGATCTTGCACTTTTTTCACGAGTGCAACCAGCACGTCCGGGGCACCGCCATAAAAACCAACCGGAATATCTTCAACAGCCGCCTTTTCTAACACGATCGGTGCGAGATCCGGGCCGTACACCCGCGAGGCTTCTTTCCATCCTAGCGATCGCAAGGCCCAGACAACAGGCATGCCATCAGGAGTTACCAGGTCTGCTCCATTCATCACAGATTGAAAAGCGGCGGAATCCCAAGACTCCATGACATTGTTAACTGTAGCGACACATACGTACTTAGATAGACGGCCACGCGCCCAAGAAATGATCAGATCACTCGCATGCGCGTAGCTAGTGGCGCTGACCTTCATTCCAAGCACGTATTTGTCTTCGAGTTGCTCCATCATCATTAACTTGCTATTTGCACAAGGGCACGCGGATCAGATTCAGCCGACATCTCTGCCTCTGCTATTGGCGGCCCGGCATGGAAACGGCCAATAGTCCTATTGTAGATCTCCAATAACAAAGCGTAATTACGACTTCCGGTGTAATGACGCTCAAACTCGACGCGCGCTTCAAGCCGCATGGCTCGAGAAAGTCTGGAGCAGGTTTCGAACGAAGTCACTTGAGCCGCTAGATCCTCAGCGTTCGCCGGTTCAAAGTGTAGACCAGTTCGGCCGTGTTCGATGAGATCAGCCAAGGCGCCGATTTTACTTGCAATAACAGGAAGACCCATTGCGAAGGCTTCCGCGACAACCAAGCCGAAAGGTTCAAACCAAACCGATGGTACTACCAGAGCAGCTGCAGCTTTCATTCGCTCATGCAGAAGGGTTTTCTGCATCCTCCCTAACCAGCGAATACGTGGATTGTTGGCGGCGGAAGCTGCCACTAAAGAGGCAAGATCACCGTCCCCGGCAATCTCAAGATCCAGCGGCAGCGAGTAGCGGGTCCAAGCGTCCAATAAGGTGCGAATACCCTTTTCATGCGTGAGCCTCCCTACAAACATGCAGAAGTTTCCCCCACCTTTGCCACGACCAGGATCGGGATCAACGAAATTAGGTTTGACCAAGACACTTTCCGGCGGCAAACCGCCTTGAATAAACTTTGTTCTAGCAAATTCAGAGAGTGCGATGTAAGTCGTTACGTGCTTTCGAAACGTTTCCACCACGCGATGAAGTATCAGCATTCCAGCGGTTGCCGCACTCGCCGAACGGCTTTGACGATAGCACTTATGCTGAACGGCGGGCCATAGCGAGTGGGTATCCAAACACCGCTGACAGACAGTGTTGTCACGGTAAAGCACGGAAGAAGGACACAGTAAGCGGTAGTTGTGAAGCGTTTGAACAACAGGCACCCCCTCGCCGGCAGCGGCATAGTATACGGCGGGCGACAGCAGGGGGAACGTGTTATGGACATGGACAACATCGGGGCGATCTGAACGCATCAGACTGCGGAGCTTCTTGTAAGCATCGCTGTTGAACACGGTCTTCGCCAGCAGCGCGAAAGGGCTTTCGGACGCCACATCATTGTTGTGCGCTTGACAACGAATTACTCTGTGTCCCTTTTGCTCAAGAAGTTGCGCTTCCTGGCGGAACACTTCGTCTTCGCCCCCAGGTTGTTGATAGAAGTTGTGAACAGACAGAATTATCAATGCAATAAACCTTTACGCTTGCCTATACAAGCTTCTTAAGGCGGGCGACGAATTGTTTTACGGAGCCCTGTCCGGTAATGGTGCTTACCGCCCATCGAAAAATGAAGTTGGGCATGTATATGGAGAAATGCCAGAATATATGCCACTTAGATCCGCCACTAGGCTGACGGATGGCAAGATAGCGCCGCAAGTAAGACCTTGCGTTCCTGTCAGATCGAAGCTTTGCAGCCATATACTGCAGAACCGCTGCGGACGCACTTTCGTCGTGATCTTTTAGCTGAGCCGCAACGTCTGGATTGGTGTTCGAAAGGAAACGGTGCTGCTCTTGCCAAAGGGCCTTGGACAATTCAAGCTGCCTCGAAATCGAAGGCAGCGAGACCTGACTGGACGAATACGCATTTTGTTTGTGAACACGATGTTCGGCGAGGGCTTCCGGCAACCTAAGGATCGGAGTAACAAGAGGGCCGATTCGCATTATAACTTGATCGGGGCACATATGAAATGGGGAAGCTAACGGTAGCGGAAACATCGCACGTCCAACTTCCCGACGGAAGCTGATAGCAGATGTCGGCGGAGCACACGGAATAATCCCGCCAGTATTTAAGATGTCAGATCCCAACCAGCCATCGGGAAGAGTAGCCAAAGGGTAAACGCCTTCTCGCCGCCTTTTTTGGTCTACGCGAATGACGCGGTGAACCACCATTCCAACGAGGGGGTTCCGTGTATAAGCCCGAATTAACAACTCCAGCTTGTTTGGAACAAAGACATCATCCGAATCGATGAGACTAATAACATCTCCCCGGCACACTGAGAAGGCCATGTTTAAGGCAGACGTGTGTCCGCCGTTGCTCTTGCGAAGCAAGGTAATCTTTTGGTCCGCCGCAAGGTATCTAGTAACGATCGATATTGATTCATCAGTCGAGCCATCGTCACAAACGATCAGTTCCCAGCGCGGATACGATTGCGCTAATACGCTGTCAATGCAGCATTCAAGATACTTCGCGTAATTGTAGTTAGCGAGCAACACTGAGACCAAAGGCTGCGCGGGCCACTTTGTCAATGTAATCGGCTTAATGACAGCCGCAATTGTAGAGGGTCGGAGAGTGGTTTGATTCATACTGCGCTTGGAACTGAATCTTCGCAGCGAAGCTGGTCTTCAGAGCTTCTCCAAAGAGCGCCTGGTGTTTCGAGCAGGATTATCAAATCTAGGAGGAACGAGCGGGTTTGAATGTATTGAAGATCCAGGTTAATCATGTCGCCAAACGTCAAGTTGCCGCGACCACGTACCTGCCATAATCCCGTCAAACCGGGGCGAACGCGAGATCGAGCTTCCGACCAGGCAAAAAACGTTTGACTCATGCCATCGGGGCCTAACTTGCGCGCGGGAAGAGGGCGCGGGCCAACCAGACTCATTTCACCTCGCAGAATGTTATAAAGCTGAGGCAGTTCGTCGAGGCTATAGCGAATCAGAAACTTAGCTAACGTTCTCGCTTTACAATCTTCTGTTGGTTCCCGATCCAGAGTATTCAGTTTGGCGTGTTCAGTACGGAATTTATAACATGTAAAATGACGACCTCCTTTACCTACAAGAGATGCCTGGGTAAAAAGAGATCCCTGGAAGTTGAGCTTGACAATCAAGGCAATAAGCAGAAACACAGGGGCGACTGCGAGGAGAAAAGGCAAAGTAAGAGCAAGATCGAATAGACGCATGACTCGAAGCTGCCTTGAGAGGCTACTGGGCGTTCTGAAGTCGACAATGGGAACACCATTCAGAGTTGACAGTTCAATTGTTTGGCTCGAAGGCCAAATACCAGAGGGCACGCTTTTGGGAGCGAGATTCAGCGCGCGCCGCACTGGCACGCCCATTCGCCATAGCACCCGATTACAGCGAACCAACTCAGTTTCCGGAATTATGTCGTTGATAATAATGACTTCATCCAGCTGATTACTATTCACTAACTCGGCAATCTGAAGTGTAGAGCCAAGGACTGGAAGACTCTCGTTACCATTCGACTCTATAGACTTTTCGCTGACGATTACGCCGCAAACGGAAGCACTGTTCTCGGCTTCCATTTGCGACAAGAGACGACTGGCGTTTGTTTGGTCGCCGATAATTGCAACCCGCGATAAATAAGCTTTCCGCTTTGCAAACCGAATTGCGATCAGGGCAAGAGAGCGCGTGGCTAGAAAAACGAGCAAAGTTACTGGAACAAGACATATGACGAATAACCGCGAAGCTCCGGTGCCAAATTGAATCGTGACAAAATCGACAATGACGCTGGCTGCGAGAACAGCTATTGCATTTTCTGACGCCCATAAGATAAAGGTTGAGACACGAACTTGCCGCGGAACTGAGTACAGCTCAAACTTCCATGAAATGAAGAGATATAGCAAGACGGTAAATCCCATGGGCGTCGTCCATTCAGGCGCACTTTGAGAGAGTTTGCGAGCGGTTAGGACATTTAACAGGACGCGCAGACTCGCTGCTCCAGCCCAGATAGGCATAAACGAGAAGACGTCTATAACGAGTTGAAGTGCTGTATAGAGTTGACGACGACGCATATAGTAGCCGATACCAAGAGAAGCAAGCTTTGTCGCGAGCACACAAGAACACTTGCTGATCAGGCTTAGAAGCGCGGCATAACTAATAGAGTTTTGCTGAACAAAGAGGTTTCGCAGCGCGGGTAGGGGGGATTGTAGAAGAGTTACTTGGCGAAGTGAGGAGATCGATAATCACGGGCGGTGCGGAGAAAGAAAGGTCCGCCGCTCGAGCTCAGAAAAAACGCGCCCAGATCGTGAAAGATCATGACTATTCTCCGATACTTGGGTGATGAATGGTGCAATTGCCAGACCGACAATCAGGTAACACATCGTGCCTCCTGCCGGCGTTTCGAGAAAATTGCCGAAGAACGCGCCGACAAGCATCAATGAGTACATCGCGATGCCATAGACTTGGCCACTCCTCTTGTAGGTCAGCCAAAGTAACCTGCAGACACAGAGTTGCAACCAGAAGAACAGCGCCACGCCGACGGCGCCGGAATAAGCGAGGGCAAAGTAAAAGATGTTGTGCGGAGATCTGAGGCTTGAATTGTGCATATCACGTTGGCCAAGCATCCTGATCGGATATCCATAGCCAAGACCAAAAAGCGAAGTCGAGATGTCTCTTGAAACTTCTTCTCTGATGTTTGCCCACCAATTCTCGCGCCAAGTCACTGTGCCGCGGTAAAAGCCGGTGTTGCTGCTATATTCTTCGGCAATTTCAGGATTTGTGGCTGAAACCGCTCGTGCTATCGTTTCGCGAGCGGAGATCTCCCCTCCGCGCCCTGCGATTGCGGGGATTCGGATGTCGGCAATGAAACCAATCAAAAGAAGGCAAACGAGCAGTCCGGCGATTCCGAAAACTCTTTTTAGCTGCTTGGTGGCTGCTCCCCAGATGACAAGTGCAATGGCAAGACCCAGCCAGTCGGCTCGAATTTGTTCCGCGATGGTCATACAACTTGCAACAACAATAGGAATCCAAAATCGGAGAAGAGTTGATTCAAATGCGAACAGGCCTATGAGCGTCCACGAACCGGAACCAGGGGTGAAGAATAGTTCCTGCATTCCTAGAGCAACTTGAATTTTGTTCAGAACCAGGTAATATAAGAGCAGGTAGACGACTTCGCCCCATGCGAGTACGCGAACCCATTGGCGCAGTGTACCTGGTCGCGACGCCTCGAGCCAAACACCAACAAATAGGTAAACGGGGGTAACGTTAAACAACAAAATTTGAAAGACGGCGTAAACTTCGTACCCGAGAAGCAGACCACGAACCAACTGGCAAACACCGCACATGAGTGCCAAAAGTAGCGCCCAGGAGATACCACCAAGGGGTCCGCGGCGGGTGAGCGCCTTGAACCAAGGGTTGAGAACGATGGCCGAGTTTAGAAGGAGTAACGCGGAAAGAGGAATGGCAAAAAAAGCAAACCATTTGCCTAAGAAAGAGTACCCATAGAAGATGAAGAGAGCGAGACCGACCCAGAAATTCATTGGCCGCTGCGACGCCTTAACTTCTTCTGGAATTAAGGTTACGTTGTTCGTTTGATACGGAAGAGTGCTCATACTGTAAGCGACTCATGCGCGTTCGCATTGGCGATCCGCCGAGGCACAACGGCGAAGCCGGCGCGAACCCTCAAGATTTTGAGCAATGTAGTGAACAGTAGCAGCGCAATAAATGGTAGCAACCAAATAACACGGGACTGATAGCGATCATGAGGCCCGGATAAGCAGCCGCACGCAATTGCATTAGCTAATACACCAGCCGCGATGATCACTGAAAGTGTACGAATACCGGTTGCCGAAAGCGACAGCGGCGTCCAGAGGACATAACACGAAAAGATGATAAATAGACTTCCTAGCACTACTGCGTCGTTGATACTAGAAAATAATTTGGTTGGCATGCTGTTGGTCCACATTCGGCTATTTTCGAGCGATTTAAGATATGGCCCAGGCAGGTGAGCGCTTAAGAAGCTCCGCCCACCTGCGTCCAAATCAAAATCTTTCAACCCGAACAGGCCGATCTGACGAAGTGCATTGCCAGTCTCGGACCAGAGCACGCCTGCGGGATCAAAACTAAGCGTTGCCCATAAAAATCTGAGCTGTTCAGTAGCAAGCTGCCTTTGCATTTGAGTATCAACCGCACTGAAAACGCCTATAGCCGGGTCAACGTTCCAAAGGAACTCGTCGCTAATCGGCCTACTCACCTTGGCGGTTGTGAGCGCGGCGATACGGGGCAGGTACTTGCACAGTTCAAAGCCTGATCCCGGACAGGAACGCGAGAGATACCGCCGGCCGGGTCCATCCGCAATCAATCTGGCTGTCAAAAATGGTGGACGTAAAGGGGCAACGCCAATCGCTTTCTTAGTGACCGCGCTAAATGCCGCCTCCGAAAAGACCGCCACGAGCAAGGCAGCAGTAGATGCGCAGAGAGCGTTCCAAGGAATCGAACGCCGTGCGATCAAAAAGTAAACCATGACTCCGCAGAGGAGCATAAGTGAGATCAAGACGTTCGACATGTGAAAGAGCGTCGCAGAAGTGAGCAAACACCACCAACTCACGAAAACCACTCTTGACATCCTGTGTCCTGCAACGATGAGATTCGCGACCGCGAGAATCGCAATGGATGAGAAGATATCAGGCATCAGATAGGACACAAAGAAAGGCAGTGAAGTGAATGCCGTAAGAGTAATGCAAAAGACCGCCAAGATCCCCGGCGTGAACAGGCCGAAAGCTTTGAGAGTCAGAAGGATTGAAGCAGTTACAGCTAGACCTTGGAGAATAACGGCGAGCCAGAATTTGCCCCCGCTAAGCTGGGACAAATAGAGAAGAGCACCATAATAGACCGAGCGACCAGCCAAGACCGATCGATTGGATATTATCGGTCTTCCGTCCGCCACCACACCAGTGTCTTGAACGTTGAGGTTATTCGGAGACCAGATTGTCTCGATATGGAGGAATCGAGCAAAGCCGACTGCTGCGCCACGAATATACGCAGTCGTATCGGCAAACATTAGCGGTTGCCGATTGTAAAGAGCGGGCCATATTAAGGTCATCGCTAACGCCGCCGAGAGTAATGCCTCTTTGAGCTTTGGCATAAGTTATAGTTTCAGAAACTGTTCGAGGTGTTAGCTCTAACATTAAGATAGGCTAGGATTTTAGCCTCACGCCGACCCTTAGTAACCGTATCTAAAATTAGCCCACAACCCAAGAGAATCAACGCATAAATGGCAAGGCCCGTAGCAAGAATTGCCGTGGGAAAGCGGGGAACCATGCCCGTGTTTATAAACGTAATGACGACCGGATACCCTAACACGCACGAAATCAGCAGGAACAACAATCCCAGGGCTGCAAAAAATGGCAGGGGCTTCTCGTTCTTGAAAAGTTTGACAACCATCCACAAGATTCGAATACCGTCTTTGTAAGTGTTAAGCTTACTGCTCGATCCGACAGGTCGTTCGCTGTAGACAGTGGGCACTTCGGCGACCGGAAGGCCCAAGGTAAGAGCATGAACTGTTAATTCTGTTTCAATTTCAAAGCCATCCGAGAAAACCGGAAACGACTTAGCAAAAGGTCTAGAGAATACGCGGTAACCAGAGAGAATGTCGGTAAGACTGTCGCCAAACAAGGCGGCAACTACATTGGTAAATAGTTTATTGCCAAGGACATGCCCAGGCCTATAGGCGTTTGGCGATTGCTGTATGCGGCGTCCGACGACCATGGAAAGCTTATGGCGAGCCATCAGAGAGATCATTTTTGGCGCGGTAGTCGGATCGTAAGTGCCGTCGCCATCGACCAAGACATAATAATCTGCATCGATATTGGCAAACATTCGGCGCACCACCCAACCCTTACCTTGTCGGGATTCGCATTGAACTTCTGCTTGCGCCCGCAGTGCTTCGGCAATGGTGGAATCGCTTGAATTGTTATCAAACACATAAGCGATCGCACCCGGTAGAACGGCTTTGAACCGTGTTACAACATCGTAGATCGTTTGACTTTCGTTGTAGCACGGAATCAGAATGGCAACGGAGCCATTGCTAGCAACTTTGTGACTCTGTGGCTCAACATCCCAGGAATTGTTAATCGCAGTGGTTGGTCGCATAGTCACACTTCGGGTTGGGGGCGCTGTGCGGCGGTTACTTGATTTGTTTTTGAACCAAGATTGGCCAAGTAGAGGTAATACTCGCGCCAGCGCCTCACAAACCTTTCTTCGCCGTAAGCGGATACTGCCGAACGAGCGTTAGCGCCCATTTCCGCCCTTTGCCTCGGTTCCAGATCAATGAAACGCTTCATGGCTGCCGCGAAATCCTCCACAGTTCGTTGCACAACGTAACCGGTCACGCCATCTTTTACGATCTCTTCTATCCCATGGAGTGAAGGCGTAATCATCGGCAGGGATGCGGCAGCCGACTCGAATGCGACAAGCGAGAAAGTTTCATATGTAGATGCGAGAGTGAAAGCATCAGACGCCCACATAAATGGCCTCACATCGTTTTGCATGCCAATAAAAGTAATTCGATCCTGAAGTCCGCGTTGCTTACACTGCCTTACATAATCCTTGACAAGATCATCCGTACCGCCCACAATGAGGAGTTTTGCTGATTCCAGCCCCTCAGTGCAGAGCGCCTCAAGAATGAGGGGCAAACCCTTCCGTTCAAAATGACCTAGTGCTACAAACAGAAACACCACATCCGACGAATTGATACCGACGTCTTTTAGAAGAGTGCTCCTATGGAAAGATGAGGGCTTAACAAAGGCATCCAGATCGACAGCATTAGGCAATACGCTGACTTTGTTTTCCGTTGTCGGAAACTGCAATATCAGCTCTTTTGCAAGCCCCCGCGATGGAACAACAACGTGATCGACGTTTTCATAGATGTAGGCCTCGAGAGCTGCGTGCAGCTTATGATCGAGATATCGCGACAACCCGCGGAAACCTTGAGCGTTGGATGTTCGCCAATGGTTCTTCAAATATGAGCGATGACAAAAATGCGAATAAGCGATCTTGCCGAAGGAAAGTTTGCTCTCTACAGTCTGCACAAAATCGAAGGATTGCTTTGTCAAGAATCTGTGCAGCCAGTAAACCATTGGCGCAACGAAATGATAGATAACGAAAAGCAAAGGCAAGGGCCTCAATGGAGCAGGCACGTGGACCCAACGAATCCTGTCCGGTCGAGGATTTTCAAACTCAATGGAGAAAACCGTAAACTCGTGTTCGTCGGCCAGTGCGCGCAACATTCTCAAGTGACATCCACCAATCGGATTGGTTGGCACAACTCTATAATCGAAGATCGCTATCCTCAAAACGGTTCCAATTAAACAGATAAAACAGAGGTCGCCAGGCCCATTTCAGCGAGACGCTGTTGAATTTCTCCCTGATAAACTGGATTCATGGCAATTGCGACATCCGGTTTATATTCGCGCAAGAATTCAGGCGCCACTATTTGCTGCCCCGTTCCAGCCATGAACTTGCCCTGCCGGTAGGGATTGATATCAACCACGTATTTGATCGCGCTGTTCAGGTTTAGCATTGTCAAAAAGGCGACGCCTTTTGAGCCGGAGCCCCAAACGACCGTTCGTTTCCCTGCTGTCCCGAGCTCAGCAATGCGCTGTTTCCAATCGTTCACTAATTTGTTTTGCTGAAGAACAAAGCCGTCGATTAGCGATCGGACGAGCGCCGGACTCTCTAGCTCTAGAAGACTTGCGGCCGCAATCTCGGTTGCGGGTTCCGCGGCGATCATTAAATACTGGTCATCGTAATCGGTCCAAGTTTGTAGAATCTTAAAGCCAGCTTCGCGAAATACCCTGGAGAGCGATCCCGCGCAGAAATAGGAACAGTGCTCGTAATAGATATCCCAGAAGGCCAAATCCTTTAAGACCCGGACCAGATCGGGCACCTGGAAGAACACGACGGCCTGCGAATTAGCGCCAATGGTCTGCCGAATAGTTCGGACAAATCGCGCCGTCTCATGAATATGCTCGAGAGTCATTTTGCAGCAAAAGAAATCTGCCTGGATGTCAGAATACTTCTCCGAGTAAAAGTCTTGAATGAACTCGACACCCAGATCTTTCGGAGCCGGATTACGTTCTTTTACAAACGCGGGGTCAAAGCCGAGGCCGCGGTTTTTTCCCATCTGGCAAAGAAGGGTCAAAAACTCACCTTTTCCACATCCGATCTCGACAATTTTTTTCCGATGCAAGTCGTATTTTTCAATCAGGCTTGCCGCCAAGCGCTCATGAAACTTACGAAAAGTTGCAGAAAATCCCTGAGTCTCTTCGTACTGCGTCGAATATTCGTGGACAGCAGTATTGAACGCAGTGTTAGATACAAAGCCGCAGTTGGCACAGTAGCCCAGTGTAATATCACCTTTCGGATAGTTCATGGCTACTTGTTGAGACGGCATCAGTAAGACGCTGTGCACGGGGACGTTTTGTACCGCGTGAAACGTAGACAACAAGCCGACGAGGCAATTTGGGCATGTTACTCTGTCTGACATAAATTGTTGTTGCTAAGGCTTGAATACAAGCACGCCTCCACCAACCGGTTCGGGCTCAAGAACCGCCACAAACTCATCGGGCATTGCGCTAAGGTCACTAGCTCGGACAAAATCCCTGAGAGACGTTCCAATGCAAGCCGAATCAATATTGGGTGCACCTTTGCCATCTTTAATGTCGCGTACATTGACGGTGCGGAAATCGACACTAAAGCGAGTCTTTCCAGAGGTATTGGGGACGGTGGAGTGCATCTGAGCGGCTGAAAAAAGGAAGACGCCGCCCGGCTCGGGGACGATGCGTAGTTGTGGATCGAGTTCCATGGGCTGTTCAGCCTTAGGCTGCTTCCGCGTGTCGCTCTTAATATGTTGCGAAGCAGAGGCTCGTCCAGTTTGATTCCACTCGTAATAATTAAATCCCGCAGAACCATTCTTTACAGGCTCACTCCAGTAACGCGGATGGAAGGCCATCGAACTTTCAGAAGCAATCTCAAAAACCGGCAGCCACCAGTTGATTTGTTGCATGGGAGCTGAATACCAAGTGTCTCGGTGAAGATGATGGGCGTACCCAACCCCTGAGGTCAGGTAGGCATCGGAAGTAACGGCACGAAGTCGCGGAACATCCTGAAAGGTTATGTCCATGGCGCAGTTAAAATCTTCTAAAATATCCCGGATGATTTCTTTGGTCCTGGGATGGTGAATGAATTTCGGCTTAAGTGGTGCAAAGATCTCAACAAATCGCTCCACGGGCATCTCAAACTGAGCGACCACTGGGTCAAGAGGCTGAAACGCCTCCCTCAACATATCCCCTGCAAACTCTGCTAGGGTTCGGATACTGGCTCGATTTGAGTAACTGAAGATCTGCCCTTCATAGAGCAACCCTCGTCGAGTATTATCATTGAGCAATGAATCGGTGTAAATCGTATGCATTCTTAATTTCCCTGTTGCCAGAAACTAGGCAGCTATTCTACTCACAATGGTCGGATCGGGTATCGGAATAATAAATTGGCCGCCGAGGTCGCTGTAGGCTCGCTGTTGGTTCATGATTTCTTCGGCAAAGTTCCAGGCGAGAATCAGAACGTAATCCGGTTTCTTCTCCACCAGGGTTTGAGGCCCATAAATCGGCAGATGATTGCCGGGCATAAACCGACCTTGCTTGAACTCATTCAGGTCAACCACATAGTCGAGCAGGCCTCTGTCTATCCCACAAAACGATAGCAAAGTAGTTGCTTTAGCGGCTGCGGCGTAACCAGCTATCGTCTTGCCTCGCCGCTTCAGGTCGCGCAACAAGTTCTGCAGACTTGTCCGTATTTCATGCACTCGCGTAGCAAACATCTTAAAGTACGCAAGAGTATCTACGCCGATCGCATGCTCCTGGGCTAATAGTTCACTCACTCTCCGCGTTGGGGCGGCAGTTTTGCCCACGAACAGCCGTAGCGATCCGCCGTGAATAGGAGTCCGAATAACGTCGTTTATATAAAGATCATGACTCCTAAAGAGGTGATCAAGAGAAATCATCGAGAAATAACACAAATGTTGGTGATAGATTGTATCGAATTCACACTTTTCGACTAGATCCACCAAGTATGGACATTCAAAAACGGCAACACCGCTGGGCTTTAAGATTGTTTTGACACCCTCAACGAATCCATTCAGGTCGGCAACATGCGCCAAGACATTGTTGGCGAGAAAGACGTCTGCCGTTTTTCCTTCCTTTTGTAAGCGCGCCGCGAGATCTTTACTGAAAAAATCGCATATGCTGTTTACGCCAATGGATCGCGCTTGTTTGACCGGATTTTCCGCAGGGTCGATTCCCAGCGCAGGGATGCCCTTTTCTACGAAGTTTCTTAACATGTAGCCGTCATTAGAGGCAGCTTCGATCACTAAACTATCGGCAGTCAATTTCTGAGAATGTATGATGTCGGCCGCGCTAGCCGCAAAATGAGCAAGAAGCGCTTTTGACACGGAAGAGAAATACGGATAGTCGCGGCAGAACAGAATTTCGGGAGGTACAGTCTCCGTAATCTGCACGAGCGAGCAATTGGGGCAAAAAACAAGATGTAGAGGAGCGGTAATTTCTGCCGCTTCCAATTGTTCTTGGGTTAATAACGCGTCCGCAAGCGGGGTAGTGCCAAAGGACAAGATTTCTTCTACGCCCCTTGATTGACAAGCGCGGCACTGAAAAGCACCCACCTTCATTACGCCGCTCCTGCCAAAGCATCGAGTCCAGCGCGCTCGCCATGCCGATGTTTCCAACGCAACGAGCTATCGAGCAGACCATGCGAGATAAGAGACTTTATGTGAGAAATCCGTTTGAATCGAATTCCCTCAAAGTCATCCAACTGAACACCGACACGCCGGTACTCGTCAAATAGTTCGACCGCGCCGAGCCTAGCGTTCCAACGTGGCTGAAATTTAGGTAGAATACGCCGAATCTTCGAGCAATCAACACGGTAACAACGTTTGTCGGGCCCCGCACCGGCGGCGTATTCGATTTCCGTTCCCGGAGCAATCTCTTTAACTATCTCGGCAAGCTCTCGCACGCGATAATTGTCTTCATTGCGCCCCACGTTGAAAGCTTGATTGTATACAGCACTTCTAGGCGCTTCGAGAACTGCGAGGAAGGCTCGTGAAATGTCTTCAATATGAACGATCGGGCGCCAGGGAGAGCCGTCACTTTTAATGAGAATCTTCCCGGTTGAGCAGGCCCACGCCATCAGGTTATTGAGCACCAGATCGAAACGGAGTCTCGGCGAAACCCCAAAAGCTGTCGCGTTGCGCAGAAACACAGGACAGAACCTGGAGTCTGCTAATTTCGTCACGTCTCTTTCGACAAGTACTTTTGATTCACCGTAAGGAGTGACGGGATTGAGCGGAGATGCCTCATCTAAGAGGTCTTCTCCACCTGCTCCGTAGTTGCTGCAGGAAGACGAGAAAATAAAGCGTCTTACGCCTGCCTCTTTCGCTAACTCGACGAGCTGTACCGAAGCTACATGGTTAATCTCATAGGTCAGGGAAGGATTGAGATCGCCCAGGGGATCATTCGACAAGCCCGCTAAATGGATAACTGCATCGAAACCTTTCAGATCGTCTAAGACGACGTCTCGAACATCCTTCTGAAGAGAGGGAATATCCCTAACTCCGTCTACGAACGTGCAGCTCTCGAAGAGTCCACTGTCAAGCCCCATTAACTCGTGCTTTGCCGCCATTAATATGGGAACCAACACGGTCCCAATGTAGCCTTTGTGACCCGTTATCAACACTTTCATATTGTTCTTCCTCCCGCCAAATTCTCCAAGGCGCATTACCCGTCTCCCACATCGACTCAAGAAGCTTTTTCTCGCGAAGGGTATCCATGCACTGCCAGAATCCCGTGTGTTTATATGCCATCAGTTCTTTATCTCTGGCAAGCTTCTCCATTGGCTCCTTTTCCCAGTGGGTTTGGTCGCCTGGGATGTAGTCGAATATACCTGGCTCCAACACAAAGAAAGCACCGTTGATCCAACCTTCCCGTGTCTGGGGCTTCTCGGAAAACTCAACAACCCGGTCACCTTCAGTATCGAGATGACCAAATCGCGCTGTGGGTCGAACCGCAGTCAACGTAGCAAGTTTTCCATGTCTTCTGTGGAATGCCAGCAGTCCATGCAAGTCCACGGCTGAAACGCCATCTCCCCAGGTAAGCATAAATGTCTCATCGCCTAGGAATTGTCGAAGACGTTTTATCCTGCCCCCTGTCTGAGTTGTGTTGCCCGTTTCTACAAGCTCCACATTCCACTCACAAGCTTGCCGTTGTGTGCTGCTAATGGTGCCGGTCTTGAAACACACGGAGATGTTACTATTGAGCGAACAATAATCAACCATGTACTTCTTGATCACTTCGCCTTTATACCCAAGAGCGATCACAAAGTCGTTGAAACCGAACTGCGAGTAATACATCATGATGTGCCACAGGATCGGTTTACCGCCGATTTCAACCATCGGCTTTGGCTTGACCTCAGTCTCTTCAGATAACCTTGAGCCCACGCCACCAGCCAAAATTGCGACTTTCATGCGGTCTTCCTCATTTCAATTGAACTCTAGATCCTTTACTCGCGACATTTGCATGTTGTAGAGAACCTGATCGGCGGCTATTAACAAGTCTTTCATCATCCTCCGAAAATGTTTCGCAATCCAGGGAACGAGGAGAAGCAGACATCTCATACGACAAGAAGCGATCATGGGCGGCCGCATCACTGATGCAAAATACTCCCGCAGCTGATGCCATTCAGGAAATTCGAGACTTTTTGTTTTGTGGGGATCCCACCATTCCGGACAAGGTAAAGTGCCATAGCGATTGGTCAAGCGAAATCGCCTCTTCTTTAGACGAACGGGCAAAGTCTTTGAGGATTGTCGTTCGTGCCTCCGACTTATAAATAAGGGCTCAGGTACTTCGTAAAATCGCCCCAACAAAGATAACTGCGCTAACAGCACGCCATCCGAATTCACATAACTGCCCTGAGGTGGGATGAGCAACAGCGCTTCGCGACAGATTACACCGAAAATCTGATAACACATGTGATCGTTCAGCAGCATCTCACGAAAACGCGTCACAACGTCCTGTGATTCCGAACGCATGGGCCATTTGTAGAACTCAAGAAACGTGCCCTCCTCATCAATGATGCGAGTTCTCGAATGCGCAAGTACAAAACTCGTGTCGGACTCAAGGGCTGTTACGCACTCCTCAAGGAAGGTTGGTTCGTACAGGTCGTCGCATGCTGCCCATTTGAAATACTTTCCTGTCGAAAGAGAAAAGACCCGGCGGATATTCCAGCCTGCCCCCATGTTTATTTCATTTCGATAGTACTTGACCCGGGGGTCGGACGCAGCGAACATCTCGCATATTTCGCGGGTGCCGTCGGATGAAGCATTATCTGAGATAATCAGGTCAAAATGCCTAAATGTCTGTGCCAACAAAGATTCGAGCGTTTGCCGCAGGAACGGCTCGCCGTTATATACAAACAGACCGATACTTAGGAGGGGAGAAGAGGTCATAAGAAATTACTTCTTTTGCCTTTGTTCACATTTAACAGAAGCGGACTTAGTAAGCACCAACTCCCCGCAAGACGAGCAGCGGAGTGTCAAGAATGATCTTCAAATCGAGAGCCAACGACCAGTTTTGTATGTAGGCCAGATCGAGTCGAACCATCTCTTCAAAAGACAAGTCACTGCGCCCACTTACTTGCCATAAACCCGTAAGGCCGGGCGGCACAGTAGAGCGACCTTCCGACCAGTCAACATATTCTTTGCTCATGCCGTCTAAATCCAAATCGCTAGCGGGGAGCGGGCGAGGCCCAACAAAACTCATCTCACCAGAAAGGATATTGAGCAGCTGTGGCAGTTCGTCAAGGCTATAGCGTCGCATTAACCGGCCAATGGGTGTTACCCTCGGATCGTTCTTCATTTTGAATATGTGCCCCCTCTTTTCGTTTGCTACGGCTACAGTCTTGCGACAGCTAGCGAGATACATGGAGCGAAACTTGTAAAAAGTGAATCGTCTTCCACCTTTACCGATTCTGGGAGCTTTATAGAGGACTGGCCCCTTAGAAGTAAGCTTGATCGATGCCGCTATCATGAGTAGTAGGGGAATTAGAACTATGAAGAACACTGCTGCAACGATGAGATCAAAACCACGCTTGACAATTTCCTGACGCCGCGTAAAGCGGATTGGCATTACTTCGATGAACGGTATGCCGTTGCTGCTGCTAACATTTAACTCGATGGGGTCGGGTGACATTTCCAGTGCGCAACTGACGGGTACATCCATGCGGTCAAAGATTCGAGCACAGCGATCCAATTCACCACTTCGCAATGATGTGTTTAGAACAAAGACTCGATTTAGGCGCTCCTTATTTATAAGTTCACCAAGTTGGTGAGTTGTCCCGAGTATCGGCAGCTCATGCCCAACTGGAGTAGACTGGCATTCTTCCGGAAGGATTAAGCCCTTGAACATTTCAGCTTGGCCATCGCGAAGTTTTTGAACAAAGCGCTGCGCACTCTCGCAGTCGGCAATCAACGCAAAGCGCAGATGCTTTTGTCGACACTTATGAATGAAGGGTAGGATTGCGCTCACCAACACTCGCATCAAGCAGAAAGCGACGAAAGCTATGGGAACCATGACAGGCACAAACATTCGTGACAGCGATTCACCAAACTGCCTAGAAAATAGGATGGTCGCAGCGGTCACGGTGGCCAAGATCAAGGTGTTTTCCAACGCTGAGATTTGAACAGCCCAGAAGAACGCAGTTGCGGGAAGCCGATAGAGACGGAAACGGATCGATAAAACCATCCACAACGGCAATATTAAAGCCAATGACGGAACCCACAATCTGGACCTCTCAACCGTTACATGCTCATGCAGCCACGGATTAAAGAGAATTCTCGCGGCTATAGTGCAGAGCCAAATTGGCTGCAAACAAGCAGCATCCATTACAAGTTGCAGTAGGTGATTGATTCTTTTCTGCTGCGTAAACATCTTTACTCCGCTTTGCGACCTTCTGAGGCAGAAAAGCCTAACGATGCGAGTAACCTCAAAGACTTCTTGGGAAGACTGCGGGATCCCGTCGCATGGCTTCTCGAAATCAGTCCAGGAGACAAACCTTTCTCTCTGGGAGTCGCATACTTGAAATAGGAGTTTACGTACGTGGGATCTTCTGTGCGTGCATCCCAGTCATTTAGGATTGAACCGAAGATTTCAGTCCCATCCTGCCGAAAACATTCCTGAACGGTTGCCGTTTGCTCAATGGTGGTCACTCCCGCTCTAACCACTAAGATAACGCCATCCGCATTTTGCGCCAGCAGGCGTGAATCGGTCAAAGCAAGAGTGGGCGGTGTATCGATAATGATGAAATCGTATTGCAAACGGAGGTATTCCAGCAACTCCTTCAATGTATTCGAATGGAGCAGCTCAGTGACATTCGCATAGCGAGTCCCACTTGGGAGAATGTGGAGCCTATCCATGCCGGTGTAATGGATAAGCTCGACTGCAATGCCTGGAATTAATTTCTTATCAAGTATGTCGGTTAATCCAACCGAGGATTTGAGACCAAATATATTTCCAAGACGCGGAATTCTCAAGTCGGCATCAATCAGAAGAACGCGGCGGCCGCTCTCAACTAGGCCGAGGCCGAGGTTCAGGACCGATGTGGTCTTACCGGCAGCAGAGTGCGCACTCGTCACAACAAGAACTTTATGGGGCGCTTCTGATTGCTCTCGTCCCCAGACCAGGATGGATGCGACGGCGGAACGAAAGGATTCTGCCACAATTGATTGGGTTGTTCGCCAACTGCTGAACAAATCCTTGGAGAGATCCGCTGACGAGTTGGACTGCTTCTTCGTAAAGAATCGGGCCAGAGCCGCTCTTCCGTCCTGAGAATTCGAAGCAATCTGCGTTCGGATGTCATGTCTTGCAGAAGGAATAATTGCCAGCTCCCGGGACTGCAAAACTCTCACGGTGTGTCCAGCTGCGCGTATGCTGCCATCGGACCGCTCGCGCAAGAGAACGTAAAGTGCCGAAAGCAGGCAGCCAGCTAATAGTCCAAGAGTTGTATTAACCGGCACATTGGGTTGAGTCGGGAAGGCTGGCCGCTTCGCACGATCAACAATCCGAATGTTGCTGGCGCGCAGCGCTGCGACGACGTTGGCTTCGCGAATCCGTTGCAGCATCGATTGATACAGATCGCGATTAGCATCGACTTCCCGTTTTAAGATGTTGTAGCCAACTTGCTTTGCAGATTGGTCCGAAACAATCGAAACCTGGTGGTTGTAGTTGTCCTTCTGCAAGGCTTCACGACGCACGGCGGCGCGATAATCGTTCTTGATTCTGGATACGACTAGAGCTCTCTGGGCCTTAATTTGTCCCTCTACCGCATCTATTTCGGCCTTAGCCTCGCGAACTTTGTAGTGGTTCGGCGTGTACAGATCATTGAGGGTTGCCAGTTGACGCTTCAAGTCAGCCAGTTTACTTTCCGCTTCCTTGATTGTTCCGTCATCCAACACTTTAGGCAGAGAATCGGCCGGACCGGAGTTGATCAGCTCCATTTGCGATTGCTTATCCGCCCTATCTGCTTCCGCTCTCTCGAGGTCGGCTTGAACCTCCTTTAACTTTTCCGCACCCACACTCTCGTGATCGAGCTCAGAAGTGAAGACCAATCCCGAACGTCTAGCATACGCCTGTAATTCATCCTCAGACTGTTTCAATTTAGCGCGGAGGGAACTCAATTGGCCGGTTAGGAACTCTGTAGTCTGGGTCGCCATTTCGCCACGCGCATCCTGAAGCGCAGCAATATGCTGGTTAGCAACCGCATTCGCTGTATCTGCAGCTAATTGCGACGAAGGACCAGTAACTGAGATGGAGATTAGGCTCGATTGCCCCTCTGGTTTCACTTGAAGATTAGATAGCATTGCCCTAATCTCTGATTCAAGGGCGTTCTTTGAAGGACTTTGTAGGCCAATGTGCTTCCGAAGACGGCTAAACACACTGGCGGAATTGCGCCGATATGCCGCGCCTTCGGTCGCCAATAGACTTGCCACAACACGATCCGCTACCGAATCACTTTTCAATAATCTCGTCTGCGTATCGAGGTAAGTGTCCATCGTAGAACTCGCCATGTTTGGGTTAATGTCTTTTGTATTCAGGAAATCTCCATTGACCGGCAACACTTCCACCACTGCTTTGGCCTTATAAGAAGGAGTCATAAAGCAGTTGATCAAGCCGCTAGCGAGCAGACAAACGAAGCAGATGGCAACAATAGCGCGGCTGTGCCGGCGGAGGAGCAATCGGTAACGAACTTCTGGCTCAATTCGGAAAGCACCCGGCAACTGGCCTGGAGCGGGAAATGTATTCGAAACGTTTGAAACCAAAGTCCCTCCCGAATCCCCGATCGAGTATCCCTTCATCATGATCTGCAATCTCCCGGAAGACGAAACACTAGAATCGCCAAACTGCCACACCCGCCATATTGATTGCTGTCTGCAGCGCTTTCCCACCCACCGACTTTGGCAGGTTGCTGGGTACAAACAGGATGTCGTCTGCGTGTAAAGCAATATCAGGCGCTTGCCCGTCGAGGATCTTCCTCACATTGGTAGCCACCTCTGTACGATTGCCTTCCCCGGTTTTTTGATACAGGATTTTGGCGTTCTTAGGCGCAGCCATTGATGTCAGTCCCCCAGCTAAAGCTACGGCCTGCAGCACAGTAACGGAATCCTTCTCACTCATAACATAAGCTCCAGGCTTCTGGACTTCGCCAACAACATACAGCAGGCGGGCTTTGGGAATCATCACAACGTCATTTGTCTCGATCAGTATGTTGTCGTTTGGATTTCGCCCTTCCATGACATCGTGCAAGTTTACGTGGGCTATGTTGAATTGGCCATTAGGATCATCAGTAGCTCCTGGTAGAGGGAGCCGACCTCTACTAAGTTCACGGGTGATAGTGGCAGTATTTCCGGCGTCGGGTTTTAACCCGCCCGCAAGTGCTATTACTTCCACTAGAGTCTTTCGCCCTTTGAGCTGCTGAACGCCAGGGTTGTTGACGTCACCGACAACGGAGACGGGTTGACTTCTATAATCCGCTACCGAGACCGACACTTGAGGTTCCCGTACGTAGAATTTCAGACGTTCGGTTAAGTCATTTTCAAGACCGCTAACCGTCAAGCCGGCCGCCTTGACGCGCCCCAGTAGCGGCAAATTGATGAAGCCGTCCCCGGCAATCGATATTGGCTTTTCAGAGAGCTCATCAACCTTGAACGCATGCACGATAATCTGATCGTCCGGTCCGAGGATATAGTCTGCGATACGTTCGGGTGTTTTTGTTTTGGCGGAGGATAACGGGGCCGCGGCATCACTCCGAGAACTATCTTGCCGGGAACTTGAATCTGCGGCTACTGGACTAACCGCCTGCGCAAGTAGCGCGGCAGCGTTCATGGAGAAGACAAATATCCCGAATATTATGCGGGACACTATTGATGGAGTAAGATACATCTTCATTTCTATAGATACCGACGAATATTAACTTAGTTGTGCGATTCGGCTTTGGCGTTGAGTTGGCGAATCTGTCGCCTAAGATCACGAACCTTAGCGTCGAACGTTTCTAATGAATTCATAAGCGGATCAATTTGCTCCTTCAAGAACGACTCTAAGTTCTGAGCGACGATCTGATTCAACACGGCCATCCGTGTAAAATCCGAGAGGCTCCGAGCACCCGTGTTGGCTACCACTTTTACGAGCTCCTCATATTCACGAGCACCCAGCCTGAATGTAATGGCGTGACTTCTGTTGCCGATGGGCATCGATTCCTTCAACTTGGTAACGCCATCAGAAATGTCACGCGCAATTTAACGACTGGCTCGCCTGCAATCGACTCACATTCGAAGGAAGGTCTGCGACAGAGAGGTGTGCCAGTTCAACCTGCACGAGTACGGAGCGACGAAGCAGCGACACCGATAAGATCAAATGGTCAGGCTTTCTGCGGTCGCTCACAATTCCAATTACACCGGCTAGGGGCCCGCTCATGATGGTCACCCTTTGACCTACTTCAACAAACGGCCAAGGTTCAATGGGGACAGACGCCTGAATCGCGCGTTCAAGAACTGAGATTTCGCGATTCGGAATAGGCATTGGAGAATTGCCGAATCTGATCACGTCAATGACGCCTGGCGTCTTAAGGATAGGCAGCATTCTAAATCGATGCGAACGGCAAAATACGTAACCGGAGATGAGTGGGAGCTCGAGACGAACCAAGCGCTTAGCCCATCTCCTGTTGCGAGTAATGAGCGGAACAAAACATTCCTCGTTTTTATCTCGTAGTTGAAGAGCTACACTCTTTTCGTGTCGCGGGCGCACTCGAAATGCAAACCAATCGAGAAGTAGATTGGCGTCACAGTTATCAGGCTCTAAAGTCGGCATCAATTTCCTCCAATGGTTCCGCTCAGTATGACTTGACTGCAAAACGTCAACATTATGACAGCGTTTTCGTGGTTCTTGGTTTCCACGCAAGTATGGCGGCGAACGTCGCGCTGCAATCAAAAAGGGACATAGCTACCGCTATGTGAACAGCAAAAGTTTAAGAAAGTGTTTGGCTAGGAGGAACAACACAACCGAGGTGCTGTTAATTGGATTTTGCTTCAGAATGTTCAGACTGTCAAGCCGTAGTTATACGTCTGCGCGTGGCCAATACGCCAATGTTTTGGCGGGTTTTTCTGCTTTTTGGCTAGGACTGTTTCCTGTTGGCTATGGGCTTACCGTATTGTTAACAACGCTTTTTTACCTGCATCTCGTTACCGTTACGCATCGTTTGAGCTTTTTTGGCAATGCGGTGTATGCGGCTTAGTTTCAAACGGGATGCGCTCGCGATGCAAGACAGAGCGGTGGCGTAATCCAGGAATGTTCTCAAAAGATTTAGATTTGCCAAATCGTTTCGCCGCCACCTTTGCAAATGCAGCTTGCCATTTGAGATTCTTTCTTTTACCCCAGCACTCCTTCTCAGAAGCAACTGAGAATGAACTATCCCCTGCGACTTCGGCTTACACCTCTCTCTTTTCGAACAACTGTACTGTTCGCGGGTCTGTGCTGCTTCGCTCTACCGTCATTTGGCCAACAGAATTCAAGCCTGAGCATCTTCCAGAAGAGTTCCACGGGTTCGCAAGACGACACCCCAGATACTGGCTGCGGTCCCACCGATCTGCAGTCGGGTGTATGCGACACCTCGGGAATGGGGCCACTTCCCGCAAACAGCGGAACAGGTTCACCAAGAGTGAACGACCTGCCCCGCAGCAATTCAGCCGAGCAATTTTCGCGAAGGTCTGACCTGGAAGACTCACAATATCGAAAGGTGGTCGAGCCTCCAACCGAATTTCAAAACTTTATTGAGAATTCCGTGGGTCAAAAGCTACCTATTTACGGTGCCTCGCTGTTCGATCAAGTGCCCTCTACCTATGCACCGGTTGACCGAGTTGCGGTCTCGCCGAGTTATGTAGTGGGACCGGGCGACGAGTTGGACATTCGCCTGTGGGGACAAATCAATTCCGAGCAAAAAGTAACGATTGAAAGAACCGGGGACATCTTCATTCCGCAAGTCGGACGCATTAGCGTGGCAGGCCTGCATTTCAGCGAGTTGCCGGAGGCCGTCAAAACCAGCATTGGCCGCGTCTTTCGCAACTTTGAAGTGAGTGTAAGCATGGGCCAGTTGCGGTCGATTCAAGTATTCGTCATGGGACATGCTCGCCGGCCAGGGACCTACACGGTCAGCGCACTGAGCACACTGGTGAACGCCTTGTTTGTCTCGGGTGGGCCGTCTCCGCAAGGCTCCATGCGAAACATAGAGTTGAAACGTGACGGCCAACTGGTGACGCGTTTCGACTTATATGACTTACTGCTGCGCGGTGACAAAACGAAAGACGCTCCGTTAAAGCCGGGCGATGTCATCTTTATTCCACAAGTAGGTGCGCGGGTGGCCGTGGCTGGAAGCATCGAAAACCCGGCGATCTATGAAATTGAGAAGCACTGTTCGCTAGCCGATATCTTGGGAGACGCCGGTGGCCTCTCTCCAGTAGCCGCCGGGCAGCACGCGATCTTGGAACGCATCGATAATCGCGCAACCCTTGTTTCGGAGAATATTCAACTGGTTGGGCCTGGATTGGAAACGGTCGTACAGGACGGCGACATTGTACGCCTGCTAAATGTGGTTCCGCGATTCTCCAGAACGGTTTCTTTAAAAGGAAACGTGGCCGATCCCGTGCGAATGCCGTGGTATGAAGGCATGCGTGTGAGCGACCTGATTCCAGAGAAACAAGCGCTTCTTACTCGAGATTATTGGACGGAACACAATCGTCTCTCCGCGGGGACGGCGGGCTTTACGGAAGAAATACACAACGCGAGCACGGGTACGTCTCTGGCAGGTGCAATCTTGGGCGACCGCAGCGTCATTACACAGCGCAAATTCAACAAGAAGAACGATTATCAGCAGCCTGCGCCGGACATTAATTGGACTTATGCTGCAATCGAACGCCTGGACCCGCAGACGTTAACAACCAGACTGATCCCCTTCAATCTCGGCAAAGCCGTATTGGAGCACGACGAAGCTTCCGATCTCTCCCTCAAGCCAGGTGACATTGTAAATATCTTTTCAAGCGCCGACTTCACCACACCGACTGCCGAGCAGACACGCGTTGTTCGTTTAGAAGGTGAAGTGAAAATAGCCGGACTCTATTCCGTTCGACCAGGCGAAACGCTACGCGCATTAGTGGAGCGCGCGGGTGGATTTACAGATAAGGCTTACTTGTACGCCGCTGAATTTACGCGCGAGTCCACAAAGAGAGCGCAGCAAAAACGGCTAAACGATTATCTCGATCAATCAGAAAAAGAGTTGGATCAGAATTCTTCCACGTTGGCGGCGCGCACGATCTCGGCGCAGCAAGAGTCTTCCACGCGAGCGGGTCTGCAGAGTCTGTACGCCGGGTTGGAGCGTCTGCGAAATACGGAGTCGACGGGCCGCGTTGTTTTGGCGTTGACTCCAGAGAGCCACGGAATTAATGCCTTACCCGACATACCGCTGGAGAATGGCGACCGGTTAGTCGTGCCGGAAGCACCGGCGACCGTGAGCGTGATGGGCACTGTGTACAATCAATCGACTTTTCTGTATACCGCGGACACAAGCATCCGCAACTACTTGAAATTGTCGGGTGGGCCGACGAAGTATGCAGACCCAAGCCACATGTTTGTGATTCGGGCGGACGGATCGGTTGTGACCAGGGCAACGGACGCTAAGTTCGAATCGATCCGAGTGCAACCCGGCGATGCTGTGATTGTGCCGACAAATTTTACCAAGGTCTCAAAAGTGCGAGAGTTGCTTGATTGGTCGCAGGTTTTGAGCGGTTTCGGTATTGCGGCGGCGGCCGTGAATGTTCTCAAGTAACTTCGACCGGCATGCCGATGTTCGCATGAGAATCGGAAATCTTCCCGAGCACTAGAGGTATATGAAAGCGGTAATTCTTGCGGGCGGTTTGGGCAGCAGGCTGAGTGAAGAGACTACAACCAAGCCAAAGCCCATGGTGGAAATCGGGGCCCGGCCGATTTTATGGCACATTTTAAAGATTTACTCAGCGCACGGCATTAAAGACTTCATCATTTGCCTTGGTTACAAGGGCTACTTGATCAAGGAGTATTTCGCGAATTACTTTCTTTATTCAGCCGACTTGACCGTGGACCTAGCTGAGAACAAGATGGAGTACCACCGGAACGGTTGTGAAAAGTGGCGTGTCACGTTGGTGGATACCGGTGCTGAGACCATGACCGGCGGACGTTTGAAACGTGTGCTTCCTTATATTGGCAATGACGAAGCTTTCTGCCTAACTTACGGAGACGGCGTGGCTAACGTTGACATTGGCCAGTCTATCGAATTTCATAAGCAACACGGGAAGCTCGTTACGTTAACAGCGACACAGCCCAGCGGTAAATTTGGGGCGCTGCGGATGCAAGACACGTCGGTGCGGCGCTTTGCCGAAAAGCCGAGAGGCGATGGATCTTGGGTGAATGGCGGATTTTTCGTGCTCTCGCCTAAAGTTGGCGATTACATCCAGAACGATTCCACGATTTGGGAGCGTGAACCATTGGAAGAGCTTTCTCTGGATGGCGAAGTTCAGGCATTCAAACACTCCGGTTTCTGGCAGCCGATGGATACTTTGCATGACAAGAAGTTGTTAGAAGGACTCTGGGCATCTGGATCAGCGCCTTGGAAGGTTTGGTAGGGAGATGTTTTGGAACGGGAAACGGGTGTTCTTGAGCGGACACACCGGTTTTAAAGGAAGTTGGCTTTCGCTGTGGCTATCGCAGATCGGCGCCTCGGTCACGGGATTCTCTCTGGGACGACCCACCAGCCCGAGCCTCTTCGAAGAGGCGCAGTTGGCCAACGAAATCCATTCCTTGAACGGCGACGTGTGCGACGCCGCAGCCCTGCGCCAAGCACTCCACTCGAGTGGCGCTGAAATTGTGATTCACATGGCAGCGCAGCCGATTGTTCGTCTCTCTTATCAGGACCCTTTGAGTACCTATCTTACGAATGTAATGGGAACTGCCAACCTTATGGATGCCGTTCGTACATGTAAGTCGGTACGCGCAGTGGTGGTCATCACAAGCGATAAATGTTACGAGAACCAGGAGTGGATCTGGCCATATCGCGAAGACGATCGACTCGGAGGCTACGACCCTTATAGCAATAGCAAGGCATGTGCGGAACTGGTGGTTAGTTCGTTTCGAAATTCTTTCTTTCCGGTTGAACGTCACAGTGAGCACGGAGTCGCTATTGCGACGGCACGCGCTGGAAACGTGATCGGTGGCGGCGACTGGGCCATGGACCGGCTCATTCCAGACATCATTCGCGGTTTCTCTGCCGGCGAAGTTGTGAATATCCGGAACCCTCAGGCGATTCGACCTTGGCAACATGTACTCGAGCCTTTGCGTGGCTATCTTGTGCTTGCCGAAAAGCTATACGAGTCGGACGTGCAGTACAGCGGTGGTTGGAATTTTGGACCCCACTACAGCGATGCCAAACCGGTGGAATGGATGGTCCGCAAGATGGCTTGCCTTTGGGGACCAGACGCGGCTTTCAACTTTAACCCTGGTATCCATCCGCATGAAGCGCAGTTGTTGAAGCTGGATTGGTCCAAGGCAGCTAGCGAACTCAACTGGGAACCTGCCTTGTCGCTCGAACGAACGATTGAATTTACAGTGGATTGGTACCGGCGATGGACTGCGGGTGAGTCGGCGGCCCGCCTTATGAGTGAACAACTAGAAGAATATAGCACGCTAACGGGTTTCTTCACTCCCGCTCTAGCAGCCCACTAACGGAGGATGGAGCAGAAGATGACGAAAGCAGAGGAGATCCGCGCCGAGATTTTACGGCTCACCGGTGAATACTATGAAGCCGCTTTTCCGCCGAAAGAGTTTCGGAAGGGTGAATCGGCAGTCCCCGTCTCTGGGCGGGTCTTCGACGGCAACGATATACAGAGCCTGGTGGATTCGTCGCTCGACTTCTGGCTCACGGCTGGGCGATTTTCCGATCAGTTTGAGCGCCAGTTTGCGCGTAAGGTGGGCGTCCGTGAAGCTCGCTTGGTCAATTCCGGATCGTCCGCCAATCTCGTGGCCATTACCGCACTTACCTCACCCGCGCTGAAAGATCGACGCCTGCTGCCCGGCGACGAAGTGATCACGGTGGCGGCAGGATTTCCCACCACGGTCAATCCGATCATTCAGAATCAACTAGTGCCCGTGTTTGTAGACGTGGAATTAGGGACTTATAATGTGGATGTTACCCAGCTAGACGCGGCACTTAGTGCACGGACTCGCGCCATCGTGCTAGCGCATACGCTTGGCAACCCATTCAATTTGGCGGTCGTTTCCCATTTTGCACGTAAACATCAATTGTGGCTGGTAGAAGACTGCTGCGATGCTCTCGGGTCAACGTATTCCGATCGCAACGTGGGCACCTTCGGCGATTCGGCTTCGTTCAGTTTCTATCCGGCACACCATATCACAATGGGTGAAGGCGGCTGCGTGATTACACAATCGCCAATGATGGCCAAGATCATCGAGAGTTTTCGTGATTGGGGCCGCGATTGCTGGTGCGCTCCGGGCAAAGACAACACCTGCGGCAAGCGTTTCAATTCGCAACTGGGCGATCTGCCGTTTGGCTATGACCATAAGTACACGTACTCGCACATTGGCTACAACCTGAAGGTGACCGACATGCAGGCGGCCGTGGGCGTGGAGCAGTTGAAGAAAGTGGACGGGTTCATTGCCAAGCGACGTGAGAACTTTGCCACCCTTCGTAAGGCATTGGAGCCTTTGCAAGATTGTTTTTTGCTACCTACTGCCACGGAGAACAGCAACCCGAGCTGGTTCGGATTCCCCATTGGGGTGCGTCCTGAATCTGGCATCGCGCGCGATGAAGTGGTGAAGTTCTTGAACAAGAGGAACATCGGAACGCGGCTCTTGTTTGCGGGCAACCTCTTACGACAACCCGCCTACCGGGAAATTAAGCACCGAGTGATTGGCAACTTAGCGAATACGGATTATGTAATGAACAATGTGTTTTGGGTCGCCGTTTACCCAGGGCTATCGGAAGAAATGCTGAATTACCTGTCACAAACCTTGCAGGAGGCGGCTGCTTTTTCATGCGTTGCCTAGTGACTGGAGCGTCGGGATTTATTGGTCGACATGCTCGTCCCTAAGTTGCTGCTCGGCGGGAGCGAAGTGACGGTTTTAGTGCGTAAGTCAAGCGATCTTTAAAGATTGACTTTAATGCGAGACGAGATGCCGCAGTTCGACTCGTGCAGGGCGACTTCGCGAAACTTTGCACTTTGCAAGAAGCATTGGCGTTGCAATCCAGACGATGGTAACGATTCACCTCGCATGGGATGGCGGGACGGGCGAAGCACCGCAACCGGCCGAACAAGTTCATCGGAACGTTCCAGGTAGCTTCGCATGATCGGAAACCGCATAGAAGGCTGGATGCAAGGCGTTTGTTGACTGGGTTCGCAGGTCAGAATATGGACCGTCAACGGCTGCTATCGGTCGAAGAAACGGACCCAATGGCCGTCATCCTTACGGATCGGCCAACTGAGCACGACTATGGCCCTGACACGGCAACTCTGTCGGACAAATGGGCCATGCGTTTTTGTTTGGTACGGCTGTTTTCTGGGCGTATGGCCCCGATGAGACGATCCACAGAGAATGGTCCCATCTCTGATTACGTCAGCTGCTCAACGGGCAGAGCGACCGAGCCGTCACGCCGGCGAACAACGGTGGGATTACCTCTATATCGATGACATGGCGGACGCATTATCGGACTCGGCTTTAACCGCCAGGCTGAGGGAATTTTCAATCTAGGCGGTGGAACGATGCCTCATTCATTCAGATGGTAGTAAGAGCATTCGCGATTGCGTCGATCAGCGAACGCCCATTGGCTTTGGCACGTTCGCTTATCGATCCGATCAGGTGATGCACCTGGAAGCGGATATCTCGAGATGGGCCCTGCGGTAGGCTGGCGGCCTCGCACTGACTTGCAGGAAGGCATCCGACAGACCGTGGATTATTACCGGACAAGGAACTAGGCGATGACCGACCCAATCGAAATTTCACGAATTGCAAACCGACTACGTGCGCATTCGATTCAGATGGTGCACCAAGCTAAGGCTTCGCACATCGGCAGTTGTCTCTCAATGGCGGAGATTATCGCTTGCCTGTATTGGCGCACTTTGGCGATCAACCCACAGCAACCAGATTGGGGAGAGCGCGATCGTTTCATTCTCAGCAAAGGACATGCGGCCGCCCTATTATACGCGGCACTGGCTGAACGGGGATTCATTTCGGTGAATGAGCTCAAATCCTATTGCCAGGATGGTTCCCGATTGACGGGACATGCAACCAGCGGTGTGCCAGGCGTCGAGCTTTCCACCGGATCGTTGGGCCACGGACTTCCCGTAGGATGCGGCATCGCCCTAGCCGCTAAGCGGGACGGGCGAGGGCACCGGGTTTTCGTGCTGTTGAGCGATGGCGAACTGGACGAAGGTTCAAACTGGGAAGCAATTTTGTTCGCCCCTCACCACCGATTGGACAATCTGCAGGTCATTGTCGACTACAACAAGATCCAGAGTTTCGGACTGGTGGATGAGGTGTTGAATTTGGAGCCGCTGGCGGATAAATTCAAGGCCTTCGGTTGGGGCGTTCGCGAAGTTGATGGACACGACACCCAGCAACTGGCCGATACGCTCGGCGCCAAGAGCAAGGGAAAGCCAAGCGCAGTGATTGCGCATACGACCAAGGGACGAGGCGTCAGCTTTATGGAAGACCAGTTGGCGTGGCATTACAAAAGCCCAACGGTCGACCAGACCGCTGCCGCATTGATAGAACTAGGAATTCGAGCTTGAGAAGTTCATTTATAGAAACACTTTGCGCGGCAGCAGAGCTGGATCAACGCGTATGGCTGGTCTGCGGCGATCTGGGATATTCGGTCCTCGAAGCGTTTTCGGGCCGCTTTCCGAATCGATTTCTGAACGCCGGGGTGGCTGAACAGAACATGACAGGAGTTGCCGCTGGCTTGGCGCTCAGTGGGAAGATCGTCTTCACCTACTCGATTGCTAACTTCCCCGTCTTTCGATGTCTTGAGCAAATTCGGACCGACGTCTGTTACCACAATTTGAACGTCATCATTGTTTCAGTTGGGGGCGGTCTGGCATATGGAAGCCATGGGTATACTCACCAAGCAGTGGAGGACCTTGCTGTCATGTCAGCCCTCCCTAATATGAAAGTTATTGCTCCTGGCGATCCGGTGGAAGCCAAGGCTGCCGTAGGCGCGTTGTCCGGGGGGGTTGGCCCCGCGTATTTGCGTTTGGGTAAAGCAGGTGAGCCTGTCCTGCATTCTTCGCCGATCACGTTTGAAATCGGCAAAGCAATTCACGTCCAGGAAGGTGCGGATCTTACTCTCATCAGTACCGGCGGTATGCTGCAGTCTGTTATTCACGCTGCTAAGCGGCTCGCTGTAGATGGAATATCGATTCGCATCGTCAGTATGCCCACTGTTCATCCGATAGACCGAGAAGCTATTCGCAAGGCCGCAAACGATACGGGTCGGATTATCACAGTGGAGGAACACGGTTGGGGCGGTCTTGGCACGCAAGTTGCGGAAGTTATCGCGTGCGATGGACTGAAGACGCGTTTCTTCCCGTTGCGCTTAGCCAGCGAACCGGTGAGAGTCGCCGGTAGCCACGAATACCTTCGGGAACGGCATGGATTGGGAGTCTCGGAAATCTGTAGTCGGGCGATTCAGATGATGGGAGCTTCATTTCCGTGCCCGCCCCTAGCGTTAGAGCCGGCGCTTTAATACTCGGCTTCACTGAGATTGAATGGAAAAAAAAGCATTTCTGGCGGCTATGCGTGCTGCCTCAATTATCGGGCAGATGGGTGTCGTAAAGCTTTACACGCACTATCTTTTGCCCGCACAATTGGGCAAATATTTTTTCGCTCTTACCGTTTCATATTCACTCAACGCTCTTCTTTTCGTTCCGATGGACTACTTCCAGCAGAAGGAAGTGTTTAAGCTAAAAGAGAGTGGCAACAGCCTCGGTGGCCTCCTGGATCTCAATGCGAAGTTACTCTCAGCCGTCGGATGTATCTTTCTCCTTGGGATTGTCGTTTTAGCTCTGCTAAACGGGGCTCTTTTGAGCGCGTTTTGCACAACCGTCGTCTATTCAATTCTGCTTTATCTCTCGACAGCTGTAAAAACATTCCTGAACAATCAAGAGGAACAGGTTTTTGTGGTTATGATGCTGATCGCCGAGATCCCGATTAGGATCATCGCTTTTACAGGAATCGCGAAACTAGGATTGGCTGGGCCATTGAGCCCTATTGTCAGTACGGCGGCGGCGCTGTTGGTAGTGGGACTTTGCGCGTTACCTCGACTACGATCCCATCTAAAACGCTTCCTAGGAATTGAAAAACCTGTTGAACTACAGACAATACTCAAGTTCGCAGTTCCAATTTCCTGCAGCGCGGTGTTGAATTGGCTCCAACTTCAGGGTTATCGCCTTGTCCTTGTCCCGCTCGGTTACGCAGAAGCAGTAGGCTTCTTTGCAACTACCTCGGCGATTGGAAATGCCGGAATGAATGGCGCCGCTACTGTTTATCAACAGATCTATCTTCCACGCATTTATCAAACCGCGGGCGGCTATCTACGGACCTATCTCAAAGGAGCGGCGGCGGTGGTCTCCTTCGTGTTCATTGTTGGTTTGGTGCTACGAGTGCCCATCGTCAGATTGCTCACAAACGCTAGCTTTGTTGGATTCGATTGGCTCATTGGTTTCGGGATATTGATTGAAGCGGGTAATTTTATTATCGGCGCCCTGGTGGTCCAGTTATGGATCGATAACAACGCCGCGGCGCAAGTCAGAGCCAATATCTATTCGGCACTGTCGGTGCCGCTGCTCTTCGGGCTCTTTCACATAGCGAATAATCTAAACGTGTTCACCATCGGCATCCCACTGGTTGTGGCTCAAGTTATTGTAATTGTCTTTCTCGTCCTGCAGTCGCGGATCATCTTATGGAACAAATCGATCAAAAATATAATAGCCCCATCACTTTCGTAGTTTTCACTTATAACGAAGAGCAAAGAATCGAATGGGTAATCAAGAATTTCTCGGGCTGGGGGCCCGTCTTGGTCGTAGATAACTTCAGCGAAGATCGGACAGTGGAGATCGCCAAGTCTTACGGTTGCGAGGTGTTGCTCCATAAGAACCGCGGCTGGGTCGAGGATAACGAAACCGTTACAAAAGTGAAGGCTGCGGTCAAAACGGCCTGGATCTATTGGGCGTTTGCTGATGAAATGGTAGACGAATCGACTCTTGCGGCGATCTTAAAAGCAGCTCGGTCGGGAAAATTTCAGATCGTAAATATTATCCTGTAAAAGTAACTACTATTACGGAAAGTTCTGTCACAACGCGTATGCTCATCGTATGAACCGAATATTTGAGAAGAGCGCGATCGACTTTTCGAATAATACGATCCACCACTTTGGCAACGCAATCGTCCTGGACAGTGAAATCTGCTACCTAAATCCAAAGCGATATTTCGTCCGTCATTTTATGGCAGTGAACGCGAAGAGCTGGCTGCAGTCAATGGATCGGTACACAGAGATCCAATCAATGAGTTATAGGGGCTCGTTTGGCGGCCTTGCGCTCGGGATCAAGCTGATAAAAAACTCTCGTGGGCAACTACTTCGTTCGAAGTGCGTATAAGGCTGGATTCGCTGGGTGGGCGCTGGTGGTTGAGATGATGTATTACGAATGTCTGTTGGCTATGAAGTCGTATGAAGGCAAACATGGTCTGAATATACCTGAAATAGAAGTCTTCAATAAGCTTAAGCGCCGCGCGCTGCGAATTCCAGCTTTATGAAAGCAAGCACCAGGCAAGCGTATAAAAGGCTACAGGGACGATGGCATTCCTACGAGATTTAGTCATCGCTATAGAAAATCACCGGGTACAAATAGTAAGACCTTATGCACTTGTCCGCAATCAATTGCTGGAGTTCTCAGGCGGATTGAGAGTTTATAAAGGTCAAATTATTCCTTGATTGAGTTCTTTATTTGAGACAACCTGTCAACAACGGGAACTAAGTTGTTAAATGTGGACATTGGTAAGACATCGCTTAAGGACGATCAAGAGACAACTACTTTACAGACCGCGTGGGCTAAAGGAACTGGGCGAAGGTTCTGTCATTCTACGGCCGCGCAAGATTTCCGTGCAAATTTCGTTTGGGCTCGGAAATCGCACGGCCATACATACTGGTTCTCAGATCTATGCACTCGGCGAATATGAGGGAGTGACATATAACCCGAAACTAAAAATAGGGGAAGACGTGTATATCGGGCCACATGTTTGGTCAAACCACGTGCAATTCCCTGACTATTGGCGACCGTTGTGTGCTCAGCCAGTACGTTTACATAACCGACTTTTTACATGGTTTCTCGCCGGGTAGTGTGCCAGTTATGAAGAGCCCTCGGAGAGCAAAGGACCGGTCAACATTGGTCGGGGCTGTTTTATTGGTTTTCGGGCGTCCATCATGCCGGGCGTGACATTGGGGGAGCACTGTGTTGTGGGCACGAATTCGGTTGTGACTCGCTCGTTTCCGCCGTATTCGATGATTGCCGGTTGTCCCGCGGAGGTGATCAAAGTCTACTGCCGGGAGACAAAGCTCGGCTCCGAACCGCGCGCGGGCATGTGCACAACTCGGAGGCTAAATGCGGGAGCGGGATTTAATTACCGGAGGAGCGGGCTTTATTGGCACGCATTTAAGCCGGCGGCTTCTTCATCTTGGGTACCAGCTGACCGTTCTGGACAATTTTAGCCCTCAAATTCATGGGGACAAGACGGAAATCGCGACCGATCTGCGCGGGCGAATTCGAGTCGTTCACGGCGACGTACGTTCGGAACAGGATTGGAAACAGGCCTTACTGGGAAATGACGTGGTGGTCCATCTGGCAGCCGAAACTGGTACCGGTCAATCGATGTATCAGGTGCGTCACTACACCGATGTGAATATTTCTGGCACCTCATGTCTCATCGAGCTGCTTCTGAGCGGTCAATACGCTGTCAGCAGTCTTATTGTTGCATCTTCTCGCGCATCTATGGAGAAGGCGCCTATCGATGCGTTGAACATGGCCTGGTCTATCCCGGTAGCCGGTCTGTCGAGAATATGGAGAGCGGCGAGTTTGAACCGAAGTGCCCGGTTCGTTTGCTGCCCTGCTACATGACGCCTACGCCCGAAAGCGCCCCCTTCAACCCAACCTCGCTTTATGGGCTTACCAAGCAGGTCCAAGAGCAGATGGTCCTGATGTACGCACGCACTCTGAAGATCAATGGCTTTGCGCTACGCTACCAGAACGTCTATGGACCAGGCCAATCGCTGAAGAATCCTTATACCGGCATTCTTGCGATCTTCTCCAATCAAGCTCGCGCGAATCAGCCGATTTACGTTTTTGAGGACTAAAAAGAAAGCCGCGACTTCGTGTATATCGACGATGTGGTGGAAGCGATAATCCGCTGCATCGATGCGCCTCCTCAATGCCGAGTCGCCCTGAACGTAGGATCGGGCAAGTCCGTCACTGTGCTAGAAGTCGTTCAGCAGATTGTAGAGCACTTTAACAGCAGATCCGAAGTAACTATAAATGGCGCGTTTAGGGAAGGGGAATCCGGCACAACTCCGCAGACCTTTGTCGGCTTTCCGAGGTCCTTAGGTTATCACCGAAGCGGACTTTCAAAGAGGGACTTGAAGTTTTCCGAGTTGGTCCGAGGCGGAACAAGCCGGACCGAATCTTTATGAAAGTTCCCTGACCGAGATGAAGGAACGCGGACTCCTCCATGGATAAGGCAGGCTGCCAGAAGATCGGCATTGTTACGGTTACCTATAACAGCGGAGTCGTCTTGCCAGACTTCTTCCGCTCTACGTGGAGCCAAACACACACCAACTTTGTCTTATACGCAGTCGATAACGCCTCAAAGGACACAACGCTCGAACAACTCCGTGCGGAAACCAACAGCCGGTTAAGAATCGAAGCGGTTACTTCCAACTTAGGCGTTGCCGAAGGAAAACAACATCGGGATCAGGATGGCATTGCAAGACGGGTGCGATGCCGTGCTCTGCTAAATAACGACGTCGTTTTTCCTCCTGATCTGATCGCAACGCTGATCGACTCGTTGCAGGTAAACAAGAGCGATATGGTGTCACCGAAGATGATGTATTTTGAGCCGCGCAACACTATTTGGTGGGCCGGAGGACGCTTTCAAAGAGCCCTTGGCTACCGAGCCGTGCATCGGGGACTAGATCAAGTGGACGCCGGTCAGTCTAGTACTCCAACGTCTGCGGAGTACGCACCAACCTGCTGTTTACTCGTCAAGCGTGAAGTGTTCATGCGAATTGGCATCATGGACGCAAAGTATTTTGTATACTCCGACGATACGGATTTCATGCTGAGAGCGCATAGAGCGGGCCTCGTCCTATTTTATGAGCCAGCGACGATTTTGTATCACAAAGTTAGTTCTCTGATCAAGGGCTTCGACTCTCCCTTCATGGTGCACTTACTGGCGAGGAACAGGGTCTACTACTGGCTGAAGCACATTGGCATGCCTCTCGGTGTTTTTTTATACCGCTTCTTTAAGCATGGTCTATCTAATCCAATGGCTGTTGCGTTTAAAGAGAGGTTCAACTCTAAAGATTCAACTGAAGGCAATGTTGGCTGCTTTTAAGATGCCGCGTGGTGTTTCGGACGAGTCATCACCCAAGGTGTGTCGAGTCGGCGACGCCTCGTAGGAACCCTTTTCACAGTAGGATAGCGAGATGTTCTCGCGCTTCCGGGCACTCCCCTAGAGACAACTTTAGTCAGACTGCCAGTGAAATCTTAAGAAGAGTCGACATTCCACCTTTTATAACAAAATGCTCTCAAAAGATATACCGGAAAAAACTTCGCTACCGATAATCACGGAATCTGCGCCGTCGAACGCTCCGATGGAAGTTTCTCTCGTTGAGTTGCTCACTGTGTTGCTCGAAAGAAAGCGAATCATTTGCCTTGCCACATTGGTGGCCGGAGTCGTTACCGCCGTTATAGCATCCCTCCTGCCCGTGTCATTCAAAGCAGAAGCTAGCATCCTGCCTCCGCAACAACAACAGTCTTCGTTGGCTTCACTAGCTGGATCTGTCGGCGGTATAGCAGGAGCGAGTGTGGCTTCGCAGCTAGGCCTGAAGAATCCAGGCGATCTGTATATTGGGATGCTTGGCAGCCGGAGTATTGCAGACGAGATCATCAAAAAGTTCAGCCTCTCCCAGGTTTACAAGACTGAGCTTGCATCTCAAACCCGCACGGTTTTGGGCAAACGAGTCTCGTTCACAAGCGGGAAAGACTCAATTATCAAGATCACAGCGGAGGATCGAGACCCACAGCGCGCCGCCGACCTGGCAAATGCGTTCGTCGACGAGCTTTATCACCAGACCTCCAGGCTGGCGATGACGGACGCTGGACAACGCAGATTGTTCTTTGAACAACAGCTCGCGAAAGAGAAGGACGCCCTCGCCGACGCCGAAACCGATTTCAAGAACATCGAGCAAAAGACAGGGCTGCTGGCGCCCGCTGGACAGGCCGAAATTCTCCTTCACTCGGACGCTCAACTCCGAGCCGAAATAGGGAGCCGGCAAGTTCAATTGCAAGCAATGCGGTCATATGCGACCGACGAGAACCCACAGATTCAGGTACTCAACACTGAAATCGCGGCCCTTGAGACACAACTTGGCAAGTTGCAGACCAAAGCGGGAACGAAACCGGATATGGAGATGTCTGCGGGGCGAATGCCGCTGTTAGCTCTAGACCACCTACGCAAGGCGCGAGATGTAAAATACCACGAAACGCTTTACGACTTGTTAGCCCGGCAATACGAGGCCGCGCGGATCGACGAAGCAAAAGAGAGTCCAGAGATTCAGGTGATAGACCGAGCCATAACGCCTGACCATAAAAGCTGGCCACCTCGTACGCTCTATACCTTTATTGGGGCGTCCGCCGTATTTATGTTTGCGTGTGCGTGGGTCCTTGTTGCCAAAGCAATTGACAACATGTCCAAATCGCCCGAGTCCGCTGCGCAGCTGACCATGCTGAACAACGCTCTTCGCTCATCGTAGTTGCGTGGATGGAAGAGACTGAAACTAACATATCGTGACTCCACTCCTCATTATCATTCTCTACATTCTTCCGATCGCCTACGCTTTGCGAACATCATTTCGGGGAGGAAGAATAGAAGTAAATCACGTAACTCTCTTCTCGATCGGGTTCGTCGCTTATTGGGTTTCGCCCATAGCGTTAGGGGTGTTATTTAAAGATTGGCTCGAGGGGTTAATCGGAACCAGCTGGACCGACACTTTCCTGAGTTCCGGGCACTTTAACGAATACCTGATTATCATCTCAATCGTCTACGTGGCGTTCGCCTCGGGCGACTGGCTCGGACAGCATACCAATGTTAAGCCACCTCCTCCTCATAAAGCACTTAGCCTCAAGGTTCTTTCACTTCTCTCTGGCGTTGGCTTGATTGTTGCTGCCGGAATGGCCTATCGAGCCAGAGATCTGCTGCTACAGGGCCATTACGCACTCGACACGAACTCAGAGCAAACTCGCGGCGGGGTAGCCTCTTCGTGCATCGTTCTTTTCGTCCTTGCCTTGATGTACATCATTCAGACCCGCCCAAAACAGGTCCGACAAATGCTGACTAGCCCTCTTCTCATGTGCTTCTGGCCTTTTGGCCTGGTGGTTCTGCTCAGTGGAACAAGGCTCTACTTCATTTCCTTTCTGTTAATGCTGCTGGTATACTGGACGGTTTATGTAAGGGCCATCAGGGTACGTGCCCTTGTCGGCCTCCTTGCTACCAGTATTCTGCTGGCTGGAGTAGTCGGCATTGCTCGGATGGGCGGCGGTAATCTTCTTTCAAATATTTTAGCGGAACCAATTTATACGAGTTTCTCATTGTTGTCGTTCCTTGAGCAGGGTGGGCCTCAGACCCTAAACTTCCCGACTTATTTAGCCTCCGATCTTATCAACTTGGTTCCCAGCGTTGTCCTTCCCGATAAAGAGCAGTTCATACGGGCTATTCCCGACATTTACTCTCCACAGGGCGCACTTAACTCGTATGTCTCATTCAGTAGCAATTTCGGTGTAATTGGCACAGTGTCGTTTATGTTCTTTTTCGGGTTTGGGATGAGGCGATTACGGCGACGGTCTGGCAGTTGGAGTCTTCCTGCCTACGTCATGATCAGCGGCTGGTCGGCATTTGCCCTTTTTCGGGATCCCTTTTCGGTATCGATCATAAAAGACATTTTGGAGTTTTCCATTTTGCTTCCCGCCGCCATATGTATGGCATCGTTTTGGCTGACGTGGAGTAGCCGACAAGCAGCAGTTCGGTGATATCTCGAGAAACAGCCAGAAGAACCGTCACTCTCTGAAATAAGACCCATTTAGACGTAGTGCCACCTTGGACAATAGCCATCTGCTAGACGGATCAACCAAATCTACGTCTGAGTTCTCGCAAATGGAAGTCGGTAAAACTTTGCGGACACCTCAAGATGTTAATTCATCTGACGTCCACCACTAAGACGACTTTCCTTGTATAGTTAGGAACGTGCTCCGCTACCGGTGAGAATGCCGGCATCCACGAGTTCCTCGTGCCGCCTAGCAGCAAGTGTTCCCCCGCTCGCTTTCAAAACTGCGTTAAACAGCAAGCTATCTTGGCTGGATTGAGATGCCTGGAAATACTCATCCAACTGATAACAAGCTCCCCTCTCAAAATTAAACACGTTCTGAAACGGCGAGCCCCAGTACTCACACCACGCGCGGCGGTAGGCGAAGTTGTAAATCACGTATGTAGGAACACAGCAAAGCCCTGCGAGATGCGCGGAAAACGTATCGGCTGAGATGACTGCCGCGGCCTGCCGGATCTGCCGGAGAGGCTCCAACTTATCCGCGAATCCAACGGTGTCCACGTCCAATGACTTGTAGAGTTCCGGGGTTCGCGTGAAGATTCTGATGCTGTATTCGGAATCTATCTGACGAACCACGGACTCAATTTGTCCGAAGCTCAGGTTTTTCTCGGTTCTGGCCGTTTCTGGAAAGAGCAGAACCAACCGCTTATCAACTTCCACCCCTCCCATGTCGGACATCACACTCGACCAGATCTCGCGATACGCTTCGGGTAGCCCTATGCGCGACGGCGACCTTTCAGCCGCGAAATGAGCAATTGCGTATTGCTGACGGTCGACGATGTGCTTTGGGTTCACACGGCCGCTTCGGGGTGCCGCTAACAGGCGGTTCAAACCACTGCGCGAAAAGCGCCCGGCCGAATCTTCAACGGCGGTCATCGAATTACCCAAAATTCCGCCGTCAAACAGTGACATTTGAAACAGACGTGCCACTCCGTGGTCTACAACATCATTGGTGAAAGACGCCAAACAACTTCCACGAAGTTTGTAGAACGCTGCCCAGAACGCTGCCTCAGCACCGAGGTGCAGGCCTGCAGAGGCGTCCGTGAGTGCACTGCATACTGGCACGTGCCGCACGTGAAGAAGCGCCGTCAGAAATGCAGCGTACTTAGGCGCCAAAATTACTGGGTCAAAGTCCGGGAATCTCTTGTGCACATATCTAGCGAATAAAGCGTGGTAAAGCACATCTCCGAGCCCACCGCGGGGCATCACAGCGAGGGTCTTCATAAGAGATCCGCTAATAGGAAAATAGTCGGTTTTCGCAAGAACAGTAGTCAAGCCGTGATGGCCAAACTCTCCTCACATTCTTAGCGCGCAAAGACCAGATTTTACGGTGGCTCGAATTCGATGAATTCCATTCTGGAGAATATAGAGTGCACAGGCGTACTTGTTGGTAGGTGACATTGCGGAAAACTAAATACCGCATCCTGCACAACGATGCGAATCCTACTGATCAACCAATTCTTCTGGCCCGAACTTGCTGCGACTAGCGTTTTGCTGACGGATTTCGTTCGATTTCTCAGCGCACAGGGTTACGAAGTAACTGTAGTTTGCGGAGCGACAAAGTATGCAGGGGCAGAAGTAACGCCACGTCCTGACGTAGAGATCATTACGGTACCAGCGCTTAAATTCGGGCGCAGCAGAACAGGCCGAACATTCTCCTACCTCTCGTTCCTCGGTGCAGCGTTTGTCAAGGTGATTCTGGCTAGACGGCCGGATGTCATCATCACAATGACAACACCCCCACTCACTTCGCTGATTGGCGCATGTTTGAAGAAGTTTAGCGGCATCAAGCATCACGTCTGGGAAATGGACATGTATCCGGATGTTGCGGTTGACTTGGGTATGGTGTCCCCGCGTTCGCCTTTCGCTTTCGTGGTTGGACAGCTGGCAGATTGGGGCCGACGTAATGCCGATCTCGTCATAGCGCTGGGCGAGTGTATGAAAAGTCGCCTTGTTTCCCGTGGAGTTCCCGAGGGAAAAATCAGAATCGCAGGAAATTGGGCGGATGGCGAAATGTTTAAGCCCGTCGAAAAGCCCGCTTACTCCGAACAACTAACGATCGCCTATACCGGGAACCTGGGCATGGGACACGACGTCGACACTCTCTTCCAGGCGTTACTCGATGTTCGTTCCGACAGGCGAATTCGCTTCTTGTTTGTGGGCGGGGGGGAACGAATGAAAGAGCTGCAGGCTTTTTGTGAACACAATCACCTGGAGAACGTAACGTTTAAGCCGTACGTTACGCGCGAGCGGCTTAATGAAGTCATGGAAACCGTCGACATCGGTCTTGTCACTCAAAATCCAGACTGTGTTGGTTCCATCGTTCCCAGTAAATTCTATTCGCTCGCCGCCGTTGCTCTTCCAGTTCTCTACATCGGTGCCGGACATGCCACGCCCGCCAGATTGATCGACGAATTTCAGTGCGGCTGGGTCGTGCCGGTTGGCCGTTCGAAAATGCTCAGTTCTCTACTAACGCGCCTGGCGGATGATCGATCCCAAGTTCGCCGTTCGGGCGAGGCCGCACTGAAAACATTTCGTCAATTGTGGGATCGGCCAATTGCGGTCCAGCGGCTGGCGGAAGTTCTTGATCTAAAGATACAGTCCCCCGGGAAGGTCGAAAAGCAAACCGAGGCCGCTGCGGGACTGACAACCTCCTAGATACAAACGCGGTTCTGGACCCATCGCCGACGGCGCGCCCTGGCATAACTGCTAATGACCGTTTCGCCACTTCTATCGCCCGCAAAAAACACCAGGGCTGACCAACTGATCAATCGACGCTACGAGAAATAGAATCGGACGGTCGGGTCTCCGAGACCAAACTCGCCTGCACAATGAAACGCTTCGGCGCCGAGCCCACGTAATAGAACGGATAGCAGGTAATAAGTGTGAGGGCTTCGTGACCATCTGAGTGTAAGACACTGACATCGGTTGGTTTCACTACACGCGTGTCGCGCACGCGGTAAGTGAACGTTTGTTGGGGCGATTGGAATGTAATGACATCGTCGGGTCGAATATCTTTTAGTGCCCTGAAGAGTGTGTCGCGGTGCGCTGCCAGTGCGAAGTTTCCGGAGTGACCGGGCAACGCACTGGACGGAACGTGGCCCACAGAGGTGCTGAGTGTTCCGGCATCCACACCTTCTCGAACCATGGCTGAAAGATTCAAACGTTCGATTTCCAGTTTCCCGAGTAGCGTGTCACGGACAATCGTCATGGGTTCAGACCAGCTTACTGGCGGCGAAGGCGGAGTGTCTCTTACTAAGAAGCCAAGCGGAGTTTCTTGGCGAAGATAATCGGCGACTCCTGGGTCAGTAATACCGCGGATATGTTGTTCGAAGACCCAGTTGTCGTACGACTGATTCAGGCGCTCCATTCCTGTCATATAAGCGCAATAGCTAAGGCAGCCCAAACCAAGCCATAACAGGACGGTTCTCATACTCGTCCTGCTGCGGCAGATATTCGGAAAGTGGAACGACTCCTGCAAACCAAGTGTTCTCCAGGCCGTTCTGCCAGTACTTTCACGCTACGCACGTTTCTTTTGTCGTGTTGCTCGTCGGGCACAAAACCTATGGTGTAACGGTGGCGAAGGTCTTTCGAGATCCGCTGAAAGACAAGCGGCACATCTTGCAACTGTTTTGGCTCGGAATAAGCGCCACCGCTGATCGCAGCGATTTTGCGAAGTACTCCCGGATTCAAATCTTTGTTCTCCGGATCGACCAAGCCGATTGTGTAAATCGTTGCGCGCGACTCTTCAATTTGCGTCAGCAGAGCAGCTAAAGAAATCTTGCTGACGTTATCACCTCCGTCGCTTACTACTACCAGCGTTCTTTGTTCGTGGTGCGCCAATTCGAGATGTCGCAAGGCGTACGAGATTGCATCATAAAGCGCTGTTTGGCCGCGCGGAATGCCGTAGTATAGCGCCTTATGCAAGGTTTGAATGTTGTCAGTGAAAGGGGTTTCTGGCGCGAGGCCGGGCAAAACCGTGTTGTTGAAATTCACTACGAAGAATTCGTCTTGCGGGTTACTCTCGCGAGCGAAAGCCAAGCCCGCCTCCAAGACCTCAGCTCTTTTCGAATGCATACTGCCACTACTATCGACGACGAGGCCCACTGTTACCGGCGCATCGACGCTGCTGAATTGAGAAATGGTTCTTTGCTTACCATCTTCGAAGACACGGAAGTCCGATTTCTGCAGGCCCTCAACATAGCCGCCATGCGAGTTCTTAACGCTCACGTCGAGCAAAACGAGATTCACGTTGTCGGAGATTGTGAAATCGCTTTGATCGACGAGAGCGAAAAGAACTAGATACCAAGCAAGTTTCATCTTTCCAGTTGAGCAGACTTAAGTCCGTTTCGCTGCCAGTGAGACCGCGCCCGCTAAACCAAAACAAGCTAAGCCAAGAAAGCCAATCAGGGGAATGTTGCTCGCTGTGTGCGGCAACGCAGTTGGCGTTTGCTCTGCTTGGGGAGGGTTGGTCGTCTCCGGAGTCTGTTGGGGCTGTGGTGCGGGAGCAGGTTCAGCAGCCTCTGGCTGTGGTGCAGGTTCCGGAGCAGGCGCGGGGGTCGCCGCTGCCGACGGCGCGTTTTCCACAGGCTCTTTATAGGATTCGGAAACTGCCACCGGTGCCGCTGAAGCAAGTTTCGCAATCAGCTTCTTTGGATATGTGAATTCTTGACCGAAGTTATCACCGGGATAAAACCATGCGCGGATCGCCTTAGGAACTCCGGGCGGCGTTTCCCAAAACGCAAACCGGGTGTTGCCGGTCGGCTCAAGACGGTAATTTGGAATGGCTAGAATCGTTTCCTCCAGATGTTGCTGGTCTTTGTCGAAAATCTGAACCACGTGCCGGTCCGATTCTGAATCAAGCAACTTCCAAACGTAAGTGCCAGGCTGAAGAACTTTGTTGCCTGCGATCATCTTTTCGTGGAAAGTAACATAGGTCATCTTGTCCCAAGCGTCTGCTTTGGCCGATGTGGCTGAAGCCGTCATCAACGCTGCAAGTCCCGCTACTGACAGAGAAGTGATCATGAACCAATGGAATTTATTTTGCATCTTTGAAAGTCTCCATACACTTTAATGACGATGCCGGCCGGTACAAAAGACGCCGGGGAAACATACCAATTCACGGGCCTCACTGCTGCCAAAGCATTAAGACAAGAGGACTAGATTAAGGAAAGGCACATCCGAAGGGCCAGCATCATGCTGGTTTATAGTTTCTTGTAGTTCATGATGGCGTTGAAGAGCATGCGAAACTCGCCAAGATTTTGCCAGCGGTAACAGGGGTTAGTGGCAAAGAGGAGGACACGGCCCTGGCCCACGGGGACATCAACGATGGCTGGTTTATTTTTGATTTCGTTAGCGCCTTTCATGAGGCCGCTGAGGACGTTTTCGTCACCGCCTGGGAATTGCATTAGAATTTGTTTGCGATCGGTGCGCAAGACCGTGAGGAAAGGACCGTTGGCCCAACGAACCGGCATGGTCTTTTCGGTGTAGCCGTAGAAGATGGGATGCGTAGGTTGCAGGATTTGCGCATTCACAATGGGTCCGGGCGCATAGAACTGCGCTGAGGGGCGGCCGGATTCGACTGTGCGAGCGATGCCGAACTCGGGCGGAAATGCGCTGGCTTCGCCCAGTGTAATGAGTAGGCCGCCTTGTTCCACGAACTTACGAAGTTCGAGTGCGCCTTCGAGACCCATGCCGCCAGAGATATCTTCCGATGATCCGTAGTCGCCCAAATACTTGAATTCAGCACTCTTGGTGTAAGCGAGAGGCTTTGTTTTCGGCGTTAGATCGAATACCAAGCTTTTGGCGCCGCGTCCTTGACTCGGGATGACGATCACATCATAGGCCCCGCGGAGATTGCCCTGCTTGACGCGTTCTTTATAGATGAGGTCATATGGAGTTTCGTAATGATCGAAGGCGTAGCGAACCCAACCTACATCTTGTGTGTTGCCCCAGGTGCTGAATACGGCGAGACGCGGCAGGTCGGCGTCGTGCATGGGAACGGCGGGTTGAGATGTGAGGGCGACGGCATTAAGCCCCAGCGACTCAATCTCGGGAGTGAGTTTCGCGAGAATGAATGAGCCGGCAGGAATGGTGACACCTCTCGACTGAAAAGATTGTTCGGCGACGTGGACTGAGGTGTCCTTCAAGCGGAAGCGCAAGGTGGCGAGATTGACTGAGCCATTATCGAGAACAGCGTAGGCGACTGCGGCCGGCGACGTAGTGACTCTGCCTTTGCATTCGAACTGATCAACTTTTTCGACGGGGAGATCGAGAACAGCCGCATCGGAGGATTCGACAATCTTGGTGTGAGTCATAAGTCCCATGGTCCATCCGGAATCGTCGTAGGTACGGAGATTGGGGTCGGGATAGTTTTGTTTTTCCAAAAGGATCTTGGCTAGCCGGCCATAGGGTTGATTGCGCTTTATGACAAGAGAGTCCTTTGGGAAGATGCCTTCTTTGAGCTTGATCTCTGCAGTGGCGCGGCCGACTTCAATGCCTTGCAGACGCAGGATGTTGACGACGAAGGCGACGCGTGTTTCGTCGGCTTGCTCGGATGGAATGATGTAGCCATAGGGCGCGTCGTGCTTGCCGGATTCTATGGAGTGCAGGCTCTTGCGGTAGAAGTTTTCGAGGACCGTATCAGGGAATGAGGCCGCCAGTTGCAAGCCAGTGAGTACGCCGGTTTCCATGTAATTAGTGTTGTTGCGGATGGACCAATCGACTTCGGCATAGGGCGGCGAGGGGCGGTACCACTCGCGCGAATCGGCTTTGGGGCCGGGGCCCGCGGGTGCGTCAGGACTCACTATATGGCGGTGCATGGTATTGGCGCCGCCGTTCCCGAAGGTCTCATACATGCGCAAGAGGCCGTTATGATTTGAGGACATGAAGCCGAGATATCCAGGCGACCACATATCGACATAGCCATGGGTCCAGACTCCAGGCATGCCGTACTTAGTAAGTTGCGACATTTCGAAGTTGGCGAACCAGGGGAGTTCGCCGTACAGGATGGGATCAAGACCGGGTTCTTGCGGCGCTTGGCCGCTGAAGGTATAGAGAAAGGGCACGGATTCATGCAGATCGTGCATGATGGGGGGATGCCAATCGAGATACCAACGCAGGAGATTGCGCATGGGGAGTTGGGAGTAGTTGATGTCGCGATTGTCGTCGTGGAAGATATATTTGCCCCAGTAGGGTGGGCCGCCCATGCTGTCGTCTTCGGAGGTCTCGTTGACTTTGTATTTGAAGTACCAATCCACATAGCGGTCGCGACCGTCGGGGTCCGCAGCAGGAGTGATGGAGACGATGAGGTGATCGCGGATGCTCTTCACGATGGGAGAGTCTTCGGTAACGAGACGGTAGGCCAGTTCCATCAACATTTCGGACGGACCGGTTTCGCCGCTGTGAAGGCCGGCCATGAGGTGATAGATAGGCTTGGCTTTCGAGATAAGGTCGCGGGCTTGCGGCTCGGTGAGTTGGCGGGGATCGGCGAGTTGGGCAAGGTATTGGCGGTAGGTCTCCAGACTCTTGATGGTGTCTTCGTTGGCGATGAAGACGACAATGGATTCGCGGCCTTCGTCGGTTTTGCCGATGCCGACGATGTGGACGCGTGGAGATTTGGCGGCGAGGGCTTTGTAGTAAGAGAGGATGTCTTCGTAATATGTGAGTTTTTTGGGAACGCCGATGTGGTGGCCAAGAATGTCTTTCGGCGAGGGTACGGTGGTCGATTTGGGTAGATGATCCACCAAGGGGCTGATGAATTCGGGTTTGGTGGTCCACTCCTTGACGGACTTGGCGAAGTCGGGGTCCATGTCTTGGGCGGAAGCGAGTAGAGCAAAGGAATACAGAAGACAGAATATGGAATATCGAAGCATTTCTACAAGGATATAGAACGCGAATATGGCAGACATTTCAAGGCGAACGGTGTTGGGCAGTGCGTTGGCGGCGACGCAATTGCGGAGTCAGCGAACGGCAAAGCCGAATGTGTTGATAATTTTGTTTGACGATTTGGGCGTGCAGGATTTGGGGTATTTGGGCGCGGGGGATTTGAAGACGCCGAATATCGATGAGTTGGCAGCAGGTGGGACGTTGTGTAGGAATTGGTATTCGAATGCGCCGGTGTGTGCGCCAGCGCGGGCAGCGTTGATGACCGGGCGGTGTCCGATCCGAGCGGGCGTGGCGAATAATGGGCAGCCGCTCCAACCGGGGGAGAAGAGTTTGGCGACGCTCTTGAAGGCGGATGGATATGAGACAGGGCTATTGGGGAAGTGGCATTTGGGGAGTACGCCGGAGACGGTGCCGAATGCGCATGGGTTCGATTATTTTTATGGGTTTCATGAGGGCTGTGTAGACTACTACTCGCATCGCTATTACTGGGGTGAGCCGGCGCGGGCGAACTTTCATGATTTGTGGCGGAACAGGGAAGAAATTTTTGAGGATGGACAGTATTTAACGGAGCGGATTGGCGAGGAGGCGGTGGGCTTTATCGGGCGCAGGCGGCAGGCTCCTTGGTTTCTTTATACGGCGTTCAATGCTGTGCACTATCCGATGCATTCGCCGCGAAGATATGTGGAACGCTTTGCGCATTTGGAGCCGGAGAGACGGATGTATGCGGCGATGCTGGCAGCAGCGGACGATGCGATCGGTGAGGTGCTGAGTGCGTTGGAGCGGACAGGCCAGCGGGAAAACACACTGATTTTTGTCTTGGGCGATAACGGGGCAACGACCGAGAAGCGGGCAGGTTTGAATCAAAAGGCCGCGACCGCTGGACGAAACAAACCGTTTCGGGGATACAAGTTCAGTACCTTTGATGGCGGGATGCATGTGCCGGCATTAGTAAATTGGCCGGGCCGTTTGCCGGCGAGGAAACAGAATACGGAGATTGTGATGACAGCGGATATCTTGCCGACGGTGTGCGGACTGACGGGGACGGCGGTGCCGAGTGACAGGACGATGGATGGGCGCAATATCTGGCCGGTCTTGACCCAAGGGGCGCAGTCGCCGCATGAGTTTGTGGCTTGGACGAGTGGCGGACAATCGGCGATTCGAAAAGGGAAGTGGAAGCTGGTGCTGAATGGCGTAGTACATGATGGGACACCCGAAGGAGAGAAGCCGTTGACGGGAGAGGATGGCGTGCTCCTTTCGGATTTGGAGGCCGATGTTGGGGAAATGCGAAATTTGCGGCGCGAGAATCCGGGGGTCGTGGATGAGTTACAGACCTTGCTTACTAAGTGGCGGAGGGATGTCGAGGTGTTTTAGGAGGAGCAGGGGCGAAGAGACGTTAGAGGTTGCATCAGTGAGGAAGCCAGGCCGCTTCCGCGGATCGTCGGAGATCAAACTGCAGCTTGTCGAAGTAGTTGTGCATGGGGAACGTACCCATTAAAGAGCCAAGCTTACGACCTTAAAGCCGGCAGCGCTGGCAAGATTTTCGAAAAGGGAAAAGGAGTCAGTCTTTCGGCCAACGAAACACTGGAATTTTCTCTTTGATGATTCAGTAAAGCTTTCGAGCCCTTAAGTGAGTTAGGCAGTCCCGGAATTGCTTCTGGGACTGTCTCGAATTACCGCTACCGCGCTTTAAAGTGGGGGCCAACGAAAGAAAAATGAGGTACTGACCCATGGCTGCAAGCATCGTAAGACGAAAAAAGAGCAACCGACGATTTAGTACCCGTTGCGCCAGAGTCCGCGGTCAGGCGGGTGAGGCTCACGCGCGTTGAAGAGCGAAACGACGAGTGGATTTATGGCGATGAGGTGGACTTAGGTGAGGTCGCTCATGCTCCCCGCGACCTGCGGATTGACCAACCTGATGGCGGCACGCAGCTCAAAGGCCAATTAGTGTGCCGCGAGATCATCGCGTCGAAAATCCTAGCCTCCCCGCCTTGCGTGGACCTAATGAAACGAGCTACGGAGGAACAAATCCTTTCCAGCGGCGAAAACAAAGTGCGAGGCTCATACTGAGCAATAGGCAATACGACTTTTTAATAGTCTTTGTCCGGTCATTCTCGATTCATCTATTCGCAAAAGCGCTCGCAGGAATTCCTCCTGAGCACTCTTTCGGGCATGCTCTGGAAAGGCGATGAGCCGCGGCGATAGACGGTCTTGGTGGAGTACATTTTTTCGAAATCGATCATTGCGCTCGGCAAACGCCTGAGCGGTGAAGTGGTTTTTGAAGGAGCGCTTTCATCGAAACTACAATGCCCCGAACAACCACCGCCTCGCGAGCCTCTGCAAAAGCTAATCGAAATAAGTAGAGCGACCTTGGGGCATCAACCTATGCCGACTTGGTTCGCGGATGCCAACCGGTTTAGCTATTCCACCGAGCGTGATCCACGCTGACGATGTGCGTCCTCTACCCTTAGAGAATGCAACTTAAGCATCCTTGCTTAAATCAAAAAGGCCGTCGACTGGGGGAAACGCGTGCGAGCTTGATGCAAACAATGGTGTACATGCTGCTGGGTGCCCCAACAATTTTAGCTCCTCCTTTGAATTCCAGAGGTTTGGTAGCCAAACAACCAGCGGATCTCATTGTGACTCATGCGTACGTTGTAACGATGAACGGCGCGAAGGATATTTACGAAAACGGTGCCGTGATCATAAAAGGAGGCCGTATCATTGCTGTGGGTCCAGCCACCATCACAACCGGCTATCTTGCAACCAAGACCATCGACGCTGCCGGCGACATTGTACTGCCGGGAATGGTCAACACGCATACGCACGCCTCGATGACGGCGTTTCGCGGCTTGGGCGACGACGTGCCTGATCGGCTTCAACGTTTCATATTTCCTCTCGAGCACAAGCTGGTCGACCGTGAAATTGTCTATTGGGGAGCCCTCCACGGAATGGTGGAAATGATTCAAGGAGGTGTCACCACGATGGCCGACATGTACTATTTCGAAGATGAAGTGGCCCGCGGCGCGCGGAAAATCGGCATGCGTGGCGTCCTGGGCGAGACTGTCCTTAATGCTCCCGCGCCGGATTCAAAAGAGCCCTATGGCGGAATTGCCTACGCGAAGAATTTCATCCAACAGTTCCGAGGCGACCCGCTCATCACACCAGCGTTCGCGCCCCATGCACCGTACACCGTCGATGCGGAGCACCTGCAGATCATTCAAAAAGAGGCCGACGCTCAGGATGTACCCATCTTGATGCATGTTGCCGAGATGCCTGACGAGGTAACGAACAACAAAAAAAACTTCAATAAAACGCCGGTCGAATATCTCGATAGCATTGGGCTACTCAGTGAGCGGCTAGTGGCCGCCCATTGCATCTTTGTCACCGATACCGATATGGCGCTGCTAAAAACACGCGGGGTTGGTGTAGCGCACAATATGGTGGCCAACATTAAGTCCGCGAAAGGCGTTGCACCTGCTTGGAAGATGTTCAACGATGGAGTTCGCGTGGGCCTCGGCACCGACGGTCCTATGAGCGGCAATACCCTCGACATTATTGGGCAGCTTGGTTACGTTGCGAAGGTGCAGAAACTTGCCAATCACGATCGCAACATCATGCCAGCCCTTGACGTGGTAGAAATGGCCACCATGGGAGGCGCACGGGCGCTGCACATGGAAGATCGGATCGGTTCCCTGGAGCCAGGCAAATTCGCGGACATGATCGCGCTCGATCATGATTCCACCACGATGACGCCGTTTTATGACGTCTACTCGACTTTGGTGTATTCCGCCAGCGCTCACGATGTCAACACCACTATCATTCAAGGTCGAGTCATAATGGAGAACCGAAAAATCAGAACGGTAGACGCCGTAGAAGTGCGGGAACACATGCGCAGTCTCAGCCGTAGAATCGCTGACGCTGTCGCGCAGGGAATAAAGTAGACGAGTACTGGCTGATCGTTAAGTTAAATTTTCGGGTAGATCTTTTCTTTTGGTATATGATTGCCCCAGTTGGTTTGACAAATCCATGCTGACAACTCTTGAAAGAGCACGTTCACGCCGCGATCTGATCGCCTCGGCCTTTGCCGCTGTCGGTTTGAGTTCGTTAACGGGCGCCGAGGCCGAAGCTCGCGAAAAGCTGGAGCGTAATGCTCCTATCCCGCCGAAAGATAATCTCAAAATCACCAAAGTGGAAACCTTCCTGGTGAAGCCGCGCTGGCTGTTTCTAAAAATCCATACTAACGCGGGAATTACAGGCCTAGGCGAGCCTATAACCGAAGGACGGGCGCTCACCTGCGCCGAGGCGGTGAAGGAAATCGAACCTTATTTGGTCGGCAAAGATCCGCGACCTGTCGCCAAGCATTGGCAGGCGATTTACAGGCACGCCTTTTACCGCGGAGGCCCGATTCTGACTAGCGCGCTGAGTGGTATCGATCAGGCATTGTGGGATATCAAGGGTAAAGCATTAGGCGTCCCTGTTTATGAACTGCTGGGTGGCCCCACTCGCGACCGCGTACGTGTTTACGCGCACGCCGGCAAGACCGAGCAGATGAAACAACTGCAGGCCCAAGGGTTCAGTGCGTTCAAAACCGGCGTAGCCAAACGCAAGCCGGCGCACTATATTGACAATCCCGCCGAAATTCAATATGCCGCCGAGACCTTTGCGGAACTGCGCAAAGCCATGGGCAACGAGGTCGATATTGCAATCGATTTTCACGGCGCCATCAGCCCCGCTACCGCCAAACTGCTGATTCGAGCTTATGAGCCTTATCAGCCTATGTTCATTGAAGAGCCTGTACAAGCACAGAACCACGATGTCATGGCGGAAATCGCGCGCGGGACGGTTCTACCCATCGCAACCGGTGAACGAGTCTTCACTAAGTGGGGATTTCTCGATGTCTTGCAAAAGAAAGCGGCGGTGATCCTCCAACCCGATTTATGCCACGCCGGCGGCATCACCGAAGTGCGGCTCATCGCCGGAATGGCCGAAGCCTACTATGCCGATATCGCGCCCCACAATCCGCTGGGACCTATCTCGTTGGCGGCGGGCGTACAACTGTCCGCTAGCATTCCCAATTTCCTTTGCCAGGAGCAAGTTTCGCTGGGCGAAGGTTACATCAAAGAGCCATTCAAAGTAAGAGACGGCTACCTGGACTTGCCCAAAGGTCCGGGGCTTGGCATCGAACTGGACGAAAACGCGATGGCGGATAAGATCGGCCACGATTGGCGCAATCCGGAATCGTACGACTCCGATGATGATTCGGTTGTCGATTGGTAGCGCCCTACGCAAGACGCGATTCCCTCTGCGGCAAAGGTTCTTAGGTCAGCTGAACTAGGCGTACTGCAGCATTGCCATGAAACCGAAGTCCATATGCATTTGATTGTGGCAATGGAAAAGCGTAGGTCCGGGGTGATTCGCGATCAGTTCTACGTGTACCTGGGATTTGGCGCCTACCATTACGACGTCCTTCTTTACGCCGCGAGTGTTGATACCAGCGATGTTGACCAGCTCAAACGTATGGCGATGCAGGTGGATGGGATGGGCTTCTGCACTCTTGTTATCAAAGATAAGACGGTACAGGCCGCCGGCGGTGACCATGATCGGATCGGTTTGGGGAAATTGTTTTCCATTGATAGTCCATTTGTCCTGCCAGTGGGAGCTGACGAATTTTTGCCGGAAGATAAGAGGAATGCGCGTGCCTGTCTCGGAATCGGTTCCCGGAGTTCCAAACGCCGTGTAGCTCCAGGGTGCGCTGCTGGGTGTCGTCCACACAGCTGGACCTGTCTTTCCGGCGTACTCCACTACTATGCCCATACCCGCCTTGCGATCGTCATCGTCAGTCGCACCGAAGATCCAGACGCCCGGAGCGTTCATCGTGACCAGCGCATCCACGCGTTCCGCCGGGCCGAGTTCGAGGACATCCACATCCTGCGGCGAGGGTACTGGGTTGCCATCGAGCGCGAGAACGCGAAAACGGTGGCCGGCGAATGCGATGCGGCGTAAACGGGTGGCGCTGGCATTCAAGATTCGCAGCATGATCCGCTGCCCCTCCTTCACACGCAGTGGGTCGCCGAAGCCGAGCGAACGGTCATTTATGGAAAAGTGCTGATAGCCAACATCGAGCGAATCGCTATTAGCCAGTTGCGTCGTCCAGTAGGGGTCCCATTCTTTTAAAGCGAGGAAGAATTCGGCGTCGTATCCGCCTGGGTCGTGTCGTGGCTCTATGTAGAAGAACCCAAATTGGCCGCTGTACATGGCGCGATTCAGGTTGCGTCCAGCCGACACGTGGGTGTGATACCAACGCGTGCCGCTCGGAGAAGCAGTGAAACTATAGCGAACGGAACCGTGCGCAGGAACCATGGGCGAGCCCTCTTCCATAGCGCCATCGGATAGGGAGGGGATGTGAAGACCGTGCCAGTGAATGATTTCTTCATCGTTTGTGTCATTGAAGATATCGATGGAAACGGTTTTCCCTTCGGCCACTCTAAGAATTGGGCCGGGAGCGGTTCCGTTGTAGCCGATAGTTTTAACGCGGTGTTTGGGTGAGAGTTCGACGGTAACGGTTTGGATGCGCAAAGTGAAATCGGCAGGGGTTGGCAGGGCTCCAATAATTCCCGTCGTGACCGAGCGTAAGAAGTGTCGGCGAAGCATGTTCCTATTGGATTAAGGACATGATGGCAGATTCGAACGAAGACGAAGATCTACTTGACACCGTGCCCGACTGTTATATAAGTTGCACGCCGCGCCCATCCTGCGGCCGCAAGCAAGGCGAGTGGCCCAAGTGTCAGCACCGATATCATCCCCCAGTCCAGCCCTTGCCCATGCATGATCACCGCGCACGCCATGACCGACAAGAGAGCATAGCCAGTGAGCAGAATCCGGCGGTATCGGTCGAGCGGCTGCGTGCTGCGGCGCACCTCTCCCATCAACCGCCGATCAAAATCAGGCGGCAGGCTCGGAACAGGCGCGGCCATAGAACGCCTCAGCAAATCGTCGATTTCAGCTTCGCGAGGTTCCATCTCACTCACAAGAATACCCTCTCTCTGTCAGCATTCCATGCAGAAGCTGGCGCGCACGATGCAGATAAGACTTGGCAGTGTTCTCGGGAACGGCCAGCAATACAGCTACTTCGGCAACTCCCGCGCCCAGCCAGTAGTAAAGTCGCAAAGCCGATTGGTAGACATCCGGGAGGGTTCGAATGCACTCTGCCAGGACTTGATCGCGCTGCGCCAATTCAGCTTGCCGGTGCGGTCCAGGCTCTGGAGTCACTGTTCGATATAGAACCGTCTCGTTTGTGTGCGGCTTTCGGAAGCGGACCCGCGCTTTCAGATTCACCGCTTGGTTGAACGTGATTCGGTAGATCCAGGAGCCAAACTCGGCCTCGCCACGAAATAACTCAAGCGCGTGGTGAACCTTGAGAAATACTTCTTGCGCCACGTCTTCTGCTTCTGGAATGAACTCCCGGCCCAAAATTGAAAGCGCGAGGCGAAACACCAGAGCGCTATGCCGGCGAACCAGTTCCGCAAAGGCTTGCTGGTCGCCATTCTGCGCGCGGGCCACGAGCTGCGAATCGCTCTCCACCCCGCGTCAACGCCCTGGCTTGGCTTGCAAGAAATGGAAAGCAATCAGTCCCACACCCAAAAAGGCGAACGGCAGAGGAGCTACCCAATCGCCATGGGATTCCGCCCGAAGATTCAAAAGCACAATCATGGTTCCAACCGAAAGACTCAAAAGAACCGTTCCCAGAATCGGCAGGACGTTCGGATCGGGCTGACGACGCTCCCGCGCCGGCTCCAGCGGAAACTCCGGCAATGGTATTCCCTTTTCCATCGCTGCCATTCGTTCCTGATGAATGATCTCCATCCGCTTCTGCCGGCTTCGATGCGTCACGTAAAGCCAACCGACAATACCCCCAGCTAACGCGAGCGCAACCATGCCGTCGCCAATTGTGTTGCTCATTTTGTCTCACCTCAACCTTTAAGACAAGGTGTGTCGGTACGCGGTTGCAGCGGAGCGAACAAAACTTTTTTCCCGCATTATTATTGGATTAGATCTACCTTCGCGACTCGCGGTCGGCACGTCACACTATCTACTCATCTCGTAGAGCTTTTACCGGCTCGAACGAAGCGGCTCGCCACGCAGGAATGAACGCTGCGCTGGCGCAAACGATGAAGAGGGCGATGGTTGCGAAGGCATAGGTGGCTGGATCGAGAGGCGTCACTCCAAACAGGAAGGTCCTGATAATCCGGCCAAGAGAGACCGAGAGCGCAAGTCCTATTGCGAGTCCAGCCGCCACGATGAGCGATCCGCGCAGCAATACCAATCGAGCTATGCTTGAACGGGTTGCGCCCAAGGCCATGCGCAAACCGAATTCGCGATAGCGCTGACTAACGACTTGCGATAAGACGCCATACAAACCGGCAACCACCATGAGAATGGCCAGCCCAGCGAACGCGCCGATGAGATAGAGGCCCAAACGAGAACTGTTGTTACTCTGATCAACCAACTCTTGCATCGTTTGAAAATGATCAAGTGCCAAGTCTGGCGCTGTGCGGCGAAAGACTTTATGCGCGACCGACGCTACGGGGACGCTGCCTCTGGTCTTAACCATGAAGTGTACGGATGTCTTGAGCAGGGCTGGATAAAAGAGCGAAGTTGGCGGAATTTGTTGATAAGACAACATTAATAGAGGCGACGGCGGCTGCGCGGTACTGGTATCAATCTGGTCGGCCATGATGCCAATGACGGTGTACGGCTTGATCATACCCGTGGACCGCCCTCCAAGATCTATTTGTTCGCCCAGGGCGGTCTTACCGGAAAAATACTTCTTGGCGAATGCCTCGTTTATTACCGCAACAAAAGGTGCGTTGGCGACATCCTGCTCGGTAATGCTCCGTCCGAGAACAACGGGCGTGCCCATCAGTTCCTGGTATCGCTCACTCAAGGCAGTGAGTCGGGTAGAAAGGCTTTGCTGCGCTTTGCGAGGCCACCCTGCAACCCGAAAGCTGGTTTGCAAATCGAGTCCCGAGAAAGGGGGTGCCGTAACTAATGCAGCATCCTGAAAACCGGGAGTGTGACGAAGCCCTTCCAACAGCGGGCGATAGACCGTAGTCGCAACCGACGCCGGTGCGCTGCCGCTCTGAGCCACACTCATATTGCCAAAGCCCGAGGCGTCAGCAGGCATAGCAATGAACGATGTTACACCGGTAACATCGAACCCAAGGCGGGCGTGTTCCAGACCCCACAGAGTTCGAAACAACAGGCCGGCTGCAATGAGCAGTAGCGCCGACAGTGCGACTTCGCCTCCGACAAGCCAAACAGTAAACTTTGATTCAAAGCGCTTCTGCCCGACACTCCTCGAGCCTGAACGGAGTGCCGCCTGTGCATCTGTCTTGACGATGGACAAAGCCGGTAGCAGTGAAGATAGGACAGTCGTAAGAGTAGCGACCGCCGCCAGAATCACCAGCACCGTCCAGCGAACTTCAATAGCTTCACTGCGGGGAAGGATGCCTGACGGGAGCCTATGCAATGCCGCGGTGATCCAAAAAGCAATCAGTAGACCGAGGGCAGCGCCGAGCACACTCAACATTCCGGCTTCGGCAATCATCAATCGGACAAGATGACCCTGGCCAGACCCGAGGGCCGCGCGTATCGCAAATTCGTGCTGACGGCCGACGCCTCGCGCTAATAAGAGATTTGCTACGTTGGCGCATACGATGATTAGCACCAGCCCGAGGGCAGCGATCAAAGCCAAGAAGACGCCCCGAGCGGGACCGGTTATCGTTTCGTAGTAGGACTGAGCAACGAAAGCAAGTTTGCGGTCTGCACGTGAATCCGTGTCGCGAATACGTCTGGAGATCGTGCGAAGTTCGGCTTGCACCTGTGAAATTGACACATTGGGCCTCGACTTAGCAAGAATCGTCAAGAAGTCGTAACCGCGATCTCGCAGCATCTCGGAGTTTGGCTGCGCCGGAAGCCACAGTCCCTTTTCGAGTTCTTTGCCCGCCGATTCAGGAAAGCGGAAATGAGCAGGCATGATACCCACAACGGTGCGATCCTTGCCATTTACCCGAAGAACTCTACCTAACACGCGGCTATCGGCGCCAAGAATCTGCCGCCAAAGTCCTTCCGAAATGACTACCGCTGGAGGTCCATTGGTTTTTCCTTCTTCGTCGGTGAAAGTACGGCCTTGTAAAGTCTGAACACCGAGAAGAGCGAAGACATTGGGAGTTACTTCAGCCGTAACCACACTCAACGGGCCGTCGTTAGTCTGTACGACACCTACGTCGTTTGAATAACCGCCAACACCGGTGAGGGCGTGCGATTGATCACGAAAATCGAGGTAATCGAGCCAGGACAGGGCACCTGTGGATTCGCCGCCTGCCGAGACGATATTGACTAGACGATCCGAGTCACGATAGGGAAGCGGCCGTAGGAGCACGTTTTCGACGGCGGTGAACATGGCAGTGTTAGCTCCAATTCCCAAGGCCAGAGTGACAACTGCAAGCACAGTGACCTCGGGTGAGCGGCGCAACTGTCGCCAAGCTGAGCGGACATTTTGAAGGATGGATTGCACGGTTATCTCCTGTCTAGTTAGCGGATGCGAAATACCTTTCCGTCACGCACCTCATAAACTATGTCGGCGACAGTAAGCAGGTGGGAACGGTGAGCGACGACAATGCGGGTCGGCGCAAGACTTGCCAGCACCTCTGAGATCTTTTGTTCAGAGACCGCGTCGAGATTAGCAGTGCCCTCGTCGAAAAGAATGAGCTTAGGTTCGCGGTAAAGAGCGCGGGCGATTAGGATACGCTGGCGTTGCCCACCAGACACTTGAATACCCATGTCTCCGACGAGGGTTCCGTAATCCATGGGCATGGCTTGGATCTCATCGTGAATGGCAGCGTCTCTAGCTGCCGCGCGGACCCGTTCGACATCGATGCGAGGATCGAAGAAGGCAATATTTTCGTTGATGGAACCCGCCAAAAGTGTGTCATCCTGCATTACGGTCCCAAAGCGCTCGCGCCAGACTTGCCGGTTCACCTCCTCGATGGAAACCCCGTCCAATTTGATGGTCCCCTGCTGCGCCTTCTCAATGCCGAGAATCAATTTAACAAGGGTTGATTTTCCGCTACCGGACGGTCCTACGATGGCTACGCAGGCCCCGGCGGGAAATTCGAGCGACACATTGTCCAGTACGGGCGGTTCTGTTGGCGCATAACGAAAGCTGATGTTCTCAAGTTTCAGGCAACCAGGGCCCTCGAGTCGAGTGAGTTTGCCGCCTTGTGGTTCGGCTTCGGCCAACATTAAGTCGTCGAGTCTGCGAACGTGGACGCCCGCCAGTTGCATTGACCAAATGTTTTCCATAACCGTGGACACTCTTTCCCGAAAGACGCCGCGGTAAGCGAGAAAGCCAAACAGTACTCCTGTGGTGACCGGTGGGAAGCCGATTCCGAGAATGCCCACGGACAGGACGGCGGCCCACTCGAGAGAAGACGTGGCCGACATGATGGCCCCGATGCCGTAGCGCTGGCGGTTCAAACGGCTGGTCGCGTTCAGGACTCGGACATATTCGTTTTCCCAAACAGCAAAGCGTTGGGCCTCCCTGCCGGCTAATTTGATAGCTTGAATGGCGCGCATCGATTCCAGCAGCCGCGACATTTCTTTTCCTTCGGCTTCCAGTAAATCCTCGGATAACTCTCGTTGCTTGCGCAAGCTGAATAAGCGCACGCTAACCTCGATGCTCAATCCCGCTATCACGATCAGTGCCAAGTGCGGGCTGAACGCAACCATCAAAGTTGCGGTGACTGAACCGACCAGCAGGTCAATTACAAGCGGCGCCGCCTGATCGGTTACGAAGCGCCGAATTGTATCGACTGAGCGAACGCGCGACAATACGTCGCCGAGCATTTGTCGCTGGAAGAACGCTACCGGAAGCGAAAAAAGACGCGCGACGATGTGAGTAGAAACGCGGTGGACGAAGATCCCGCCTAAACGCGTGATGACCAAGCCCCGAGTCCAGGCCGAACCCGCTTGCACGACCATCATGAGGGCGATACCGCAAGCGATCCAAAGGAAATGCGGGTCGGCGAGCGACCCCTTAGCATGATCGATAATGCTGCGATAAGCAAACGGCATCGCAACGATAGTAAGTTGCAACAGCATGGTCAGCCAAATCATCGTTAAGGCGGACAAGCGTAGGCTACGGTCGTCAAACCAAGCGCGTCGGAACTTGCGGGAAAGACGAATTGTACCGGGCTGAAACGTGTCGGTTGGAGTGAATTCAATGGCAATACCCGTAAAGTGCGGCGACATTGAATCGATAGTCATGCTGGTCCGCCCGCGCGAGGGGTCCACAATCGTAGCAGTGTCGCCCTTTACTTTTTCAAGGACAACGAAATGATCCATATTCCAATGAAGAATCGCTGGAAACTTCAAGTCTCCGATACGCTGAAGACCGATACGAACAGGGCGAGGCGCGAGGCCGATGCTTGCGGCGAGATTCATGAGCGTGCGCAAATTTACACCGCGCGGTGTGACCGCCACTCTCTCTCTAAAGGCGGCGAGGTCTGCCTTCAGTCCCCAAGCGGCGGCGACCATCGCAAGACTCGCCAATGCACACTCGCTTACCTCACCCTGGAGGATAACGGGCACGCGGCGCGGACGTGTAGTTAGGACTCTAGGAGCGGCCGCCATAACGTCAGTGCCCCCCCAGGATCATGCAAATCAGACCAGCGGCCGCTACCAAAGTTAACCCAGCAATAATCAATCCTTCGAATCGCTGTCTACCATTCCAAGGTTCACCCGCTTGCCGTGTTGTATGAGCCTCGACTGCTTCCGGACGAAAGGTTTGGTGATTATAATTCCTAACGACGGTATTACTTTTTGGAGTCTGCATGTTGTTCTCCTAACTGGCAAGACGGAGGGCGAGGTCGGAGAGAGGCATCCCATTCCGCACCAGAAACGCCCCCAGTTCTGCGTACATATCTTTCAAACCCGAGCAATATAAGGAGTGATTAGAAAAGCCCTTGGCCTTGGAAAAGCGGTGAATCGGCCGGCCGGCCTTGCAGATCTTCCACCAGTCGCAACTCTTGCAAGTGTCGGGCTTTATGGCGACGGCGTCCGCCTGTTCCTGCCAGACACTCGATTCCAGCAGATCGCGCAAATCATGGGTTGCTACATTCAAACCCAGCGACGCAAAGCGCGGGTCCGCCGTGCGCAGCGTATCTTCCGGACCCAGATCGCCGTTCGAAGACACGCCGACAATGTTCCGGTAATCGTCGCGATAAGTTTGGACGAGGTCCATCGCGCGCGAATCGACCATAGCCGCGAGCAATTCCGAAAATACCCGAACCTGAATTTTCGGATTCTTCGCGGCGAGCCAAGCCCTGAGGGCGGACATGAGAAAACGCTCGACACCGCGCACGACCGCCTCAGGTATCACCGAATCCCAAGTGTAGTCGGGAGTTAGAAAATTCATGTGTGTCACTCCCAGATCGTTTACGAAGTGGCGATAAACTTGGGCGCCGTCAACGAAGGGATTTATCACTGACAGCAGACCCGGCGGAGGTATTCTTCCTTGCGCCGCCGCCTTTTGCAACAGGCGAAGTCCGGCAACTGTCCCGTCATAGGAACTACGACCTTTCAAGTCGAGGCGGTGCAGGTCGTTAACGACGGGCGGACCGTCCAGCGAGACCCCGGGATTGACTTGGTAGCGCTCAAAAATATCGATCCAGCCATCATCCACCAGGACGCCATTCGTCTGAAGGGCCAAATTGAATCGGAAGCCGTTTTGATAACTGCGTAGCGTCTCGCACATTTGAGCGAAGCGAGGCTTGCTCATTAATAGGGGCTCGCCGCCATGAAAGATGAGGTGGATACTCTCAAGTTGGTGGTCGCGTGCGGCGCGGGCTGCGAAAGCGCCCACATCCTCCACTACCTTGCGCGGAACCAGCGGTGGGTGCTTTTTCCAAGTTTCATCACCGCCAAAAAAAAAGTAGCAGTAATCGCATTTCAGGTTACAACGTTCACTGATCTTAAAAACGATATTCAAGTGGTTTATCTGCATGGCCTTGCCGCCGAGAACGCTTATCTCGCGTTCAAGGGATAGTGACGCTTGGGCAAAAACCGTTTCAAGCGATTCGCATTCCGCAGAACGCACAAAAAAACGCTGAAGGAGACAAACGCTCCAGCACATTTTGCTGGAGACGTGCTCCTTCAGCGAAATCAAGACAGCTATTGCTTGAGAACGGGACCCGGGTCGCCGGGAGGATAGGGCCCAACAATAACCTCGAAGTAATTCCAGTGAACGACGATGAGGCCGCCGGTTACCGCATCAATGTGCGCATCGATAAGATCTTGTGCGCCTTCCAGATCTGCGTTGCTGGCAACGCGATTCATGATTTGTGTTTCTAGTTCGGACATTTAGGTTTCCTTTCTGATTTTGATAGCCGTGTTTTGCGGCTTCGCTTGAATAGTGAAGCTCCGTCAAAACGCGTATCACAAGCATTCATAAATCAGTTGGGAATGGCTATGGAGGTAAAAAGCGTGCTGCGCCGCGTAGAGCGGTTTATCGAAGGCAGTCCTTACCAGGGAAGCGGTTTTCCCAGGTGGAAAAACCCACCACTGGGCCCGCTGTCATCCAAGAGAGCGAGCGCAACACCTGTCTTAGCTCCGTCCGGCAATTCCATCGGCGCCGCATCGGTTCCCATATCGGTCTTCACCCATCCGGGATGTGCTGAGTTCACCTTGATCTTTGTGTCTTTCAACTCATGCGCGAGGTGAATCGTGAACGAATTCAAGGCAGCCTTCGAAGCATCATAAGACAACGCTTTGAAGTCATAAATCGGGCTGTTCGGGTCTGCATGCAATGTCTGCGAGCCGAGAATGCTCGACATATTGACAATTCTGCCCGCGTCGCTTTTCTTAAGTAGCGGCAGCAAGGTTTGCGTTAAGGCAATTGGCGCGAAAAAGTTAGTTTCAAACGTGTCGCGCAATGACTTTTCCGTGGTGGCACTTACATTCGTACCCGACAAACCATCGGCAGAAATGCCAGCATTGTTGATGAGAATGTCCAACTTGCCAAAGTTCTTCTCTAAGAACGCCGCTGCGTCGGCGTGGTCATTCTTGTTAGTGACGTCCAATTTCAGGGATCGAACGTCCAATCCTTCCGCCTTCAGCTTCTCCGCGGCCGGCTCGCCCTTAGCCTGATCGCGCGCCGCTAGTACCACGGTCACGCCGCTCTGCGCCAACTGCTTGGCCATCTCATACCCAAGGCCCTTGTTACCGCCCGTGATCAGGGCAACTTTCTTACTATTTGCCATAGCCATATAGATCTGTAAATGGCGCGAAAGATTCACGCAAATGCAGATCCAATGATTTCACGAACGGAATTCAGCGGGTCAAACTGAAGTGGAAGAGGGGTGCGGCGCCTTGGTCAGAAGCGCCGCGCCATGTTGCTTTCAGGGTTACTTGTAGTCTACGAGAACTCGCAGCTTTCGTCTTGGCCTATTGGATGGAATTCTTTCTACCACTTTAGGTTGAGAAGCAGCGCGCGATGATAAAAGCTAGCAATGGAAAAGCCGAAACGATCTGAATCTCTCAAGACGCTGCTGCCCGAAGTGCTGGCGTTGATGAAGCCGCGGCGGGGATTACTCGCCATCGGCGCCGTGCTCATGCTAATCAACCGCGTGTGCGGATTAGCCCTGCCTTACAGCACCAAGTTCCTGGTCAACGACGTAATGCTTAAGGGACAGTTCAAGCTGCTGATGCCGATCGTCCTCACGGTGGTGCTAGCGACCATCATCCAGGGCATAACGTCTTTCTCCCTTACTCAACTGCTGTCCAAATCCGGCCAGCGGCTGATTTACGAAATGCGCATACAGATACAGGATCATATCGGCCGCTTGCCGGTGAGTTTTTACGACGCCAACAAAACCGGCACTCTCGTTTCGCGCATTATGAGCGACGTGGAAGGCATTCGCAATTTAGTCGGAACAGGCCTGGTGGAACTTGTGGGCGGAGTGCTCACAGCCATCATCGCCACAGTCTTGCTCTTCCGCACCAGCGCAACCATGACGTCCGTCGTGCTTGTCGTTCTCCTGGTTTTCGGCGTTGTACTGCAGCGGGCTTTTCGCACGGTTCGCCCGATCTTCCGGGCCCGCGGAAAAATAAATGCAGAAGTGACCGGGCGTTTGACCGAAACGCTCGGCGGCGTGCGCGTGATTAAGGGTTATCACGCCGAAGAACGCGAGGCTGGCGTGTTCGCCAAGGGCGCGCAGCGTCTCCTCGACAACGTGTTCCAAAGTCTCACCACCATTTCGCTTATGACCTTGGCTTCGACCGTTTTGATGGGCTTGGTGGGTGCGGTGATCATGTACCTTGGCGCTCGCCAGATCGCCGCTGGTCAGATGAAGGTCGGCGATTTCGTTATGTACACATCCATGCTCGCGTTCATGGTCGCGCCCGTCGTGCAAGTCGTCAACATCGGCACGCAGATCTCGGAAGCCCTCGCCGGCCTCGAACGCACTCGCCAGATTCTGCGCGAACGGCCCGAAGATCAAGACCCCAACCGAACCTTGGTCTTGCCGCCCATCAACGGCCACGTACAGTTCGACAAGGTTTTCTTCTCCTATGAAGAGAACAAACCCGTGCTGCACGGCATCTCCTTCGATGCGCATCCCGGCACAGTAACAGCGCTGGTGGGTTCGTCAGGTTCAGGCAAATCGACCATCATCGGATTGGTCTCCGCCTTCCATTCACCGACCAGCGGCCTTGTGCTAGTAGATGATTTCGATCTGTCCAAAGTGCAACTCGCCAGCTATCGGTCGCAACTAGGCGTGGTGCTGCAGGAATCGTTCTTGTTCGACGGCTCTATTCGTGAAAACGTCGCCTTCTCGCGCCCTGGCGCCACCGAAGAGCAAATCATGGAAGCATGCCGTATAGCGCGCGTCGATGAATTTGCCGTCAACTTCCCCGAAGGCTTCAACACCATCGTGGGCGAGCGTGGCGTCAAATTGAGCGGCGGCCAGCGCCAACGCGTGTCGATTGCGCGCGCGATTCTAGCCGATCCGCGCATCTTGATTCTCGACGAAGCTACCTCGAGCTTGGACTCCGAATCGGAGGCCCTGATTCAAGAAGGATTGTCTCACTTGATGCAAGGCCGCACTACATTCGTCATCGCCCACCGGCTTTCCACCATCCGCCGTGCCGATCAGATTTTAGTTGTTGAACACGGCCAGATTTTAGAGCGCGGCAACCATCAGCAGTTATATGCCGCTAAGGGCCGTTACTACGATTTATACACGCGCCAGCACGCCGTGGAATCGAATCTGTTTCTGGCGCCTGGCGAAGGCGATAAGGTTGAGGAAGTGGTTGGCTGACTCTTACTGCGGGAGCGCCCAACCCGCAAGTTCTACCCGCAGCGGCACTCTGCCGATATTCCTGCCGCCCGATTCAGCAGAGACCACAAACTGTTGCCAGCCTATCTGTTTAGTAGCGGGTGCCGCTGCCTGAATTCTCAGAAAATATTTTGTATGCGCATCAATCGTTGCTGAAGACGCGGGGTTCATCAGCTTCCATCCATCGGGAATCTGCACCTGCAATCTCACCTCAATGGACGCATCAGTTGGGTTCTCAACGATCAACGGAATACTTAAAGTCCCTGCAACCTGAATCGTAACTTCCGCCGGAATTAAGTGCGCGAGATGATCCAGTGCATGCGCTTGCCAGAACTGTCGATAGAAGTTCCAAGGCCCTCCGAGCTCAACCACTGGCTCATCAGATAAGCGGCGGAGTAAAACCCGGTGACCGCTGATATGCAATGCCCTGAGTTACAATTCCCGCGAACACATCGTCCGTTTTGCCCGCCTTCACCAGTGATTTCCCCAAGATGAACTGGCTCGGTTTCATGAGCGGTATCGGACGTTCCAGTCCTTGCGCACCATGTTCGAGAAGCGCCCGCTCGACCCGTCCGCCGCCTTGCGTTCGATGATAAATGAACTCCTCGGCGGCAATCTGGCCATAAGGGATGTGCCGCTTGGGCGAAACGTCGGTCGCTGGATACTGTGGACCCTGCTCCGCGAAGAAATCCATATGCGTTGGGTTCGAAAAGTAATAGATCTTCTCCGGTTGCCAAGGCCGCAAACCTTCCAAATGGTTCTGGTTCTGCCTTGGCTCACTAGCCGGAGTTACCTGCTCCGGAAAAACAGTCGGATCTCCAGCCATATCGAATGCCTCGGTGGCAAGGACGCCTGACGCTTGATGATCGCCATGATTCTCTCCGGTAACGCCCAGCGGCAGCCATGTGAGAATGACCGCGGGTCTTGTCAACCGGACCAGACGAACCAACCGGTCCAGACACCGCGCGTGATTACACGTCTCTAACGACACAAGCGGATTCTGGCTAGGCGTATCCGGCCCACCCAGGTTCCACATATTAAAGATCCCGAGCGACGCTGCTCCCCGCATCGCTTCGACCTCGCGAATATCGCCCATCGCCCTAGCCTGCTCCGGCCCTACCTCGTTCGTGCCGCCATCGCCAACCGTAGTCCAAACGATAGCCACGCGTTTGCCCTGATCGACCTCCCGCGCAATAAAAGCCGCAGCCATGATCTCGTCATCGGGATGAGCGACGACAACCAGCAAATCGGCCTTGTACCGTTCATCCGGCTTGCGGTTGTTCGCCTCGTACGAATCTTTCGGCCAAGGATTGTTGACATCCTGGCCCTTGGCCGTACCTGAGCGGCCCAGCAAGAACATTCCCAGATGGAACCAAATAACAACGAACTTCATGCGCTGCGCCTCCAATTTCACAAATAACTTACTCCCACCTCACACTTAGATCTTCCTTCATTCGCCTCCATGAACGGACTAGGTTATGAAAGCTCCCCAAAAACTTCACATAATCCTCACCATCACCGATTAGAGTTTTTGACTGGGACTTGGTTCGCATGGCCCAGGCCTCGTCAGTAGGAACTATGCAGATTCGCGTACCTTCTCTTTCAGCCCTCGCTGCAACTCTTTGGCTCGTCGCCGCACTCAACGGCCAGAATCTTCCGGTCGCTCATCCACGGGCTCGGATGCTTCAATCGCTGGACGAATCCGCAACCGTAACCCTAAACGGCAACGTTCACCCCTTAGCCAAGGCCGCCACTTCCGGTGTATCCGATCTCGCCGATGGCGGCACTCCCATGGAGCACATGATCCTCCATCTGAAAGGAGACTCCACGCAAGAAGAGCAGTTGGTTCAGTTGATCGCCCAGCAAAAAGACCCAGCGTCGCCTCTATATCACCACTACCTCGCACCCGAAGAATTCGGCGCTCAATTCGGTGTCGAACAAAGTGACATCGCGAAAGTAACCGCTTGGCTGCAGAGCCACGGCTTCACGATCGACGGAATACCCGCCAGCAATAAAGCGATCGTTTTTAGCGGAACCGCAAGCCAAGTGGCCAACGCCTTCAAAACGGAAATTCGCACCTTCACGGTTGCCGGTCAACGGCACATCGCCAATACCACCGATCCGCAAATACCGCTGGCCTTGGCCGAGGTAGTCGCCGGCATCGTGCAACTCCACGATTTTCAAACGGCGCATAAAGTCACCAAACTAACACCCGTGTCAAAGGCGCAGTTTGCCAACCCGCTCTATACTAACTCCACTGGCCACTATCTGGCGCCGCCCGATTTTTCGGTCATCTACAACACCAACCCGCTCTACGCAAGTGGTGTTGATGGCAGCGGTCAAAGCATCGCCGTCATCGCGCGTTCGAATATACAAGTCTCCGACATAACTACGTTTCGCAGTATGTTTGGCCTTCCAGCGAACGACCCGCAAATCGTCCTGGTTACTAACGATCCCGGCTTTTCACCCGGCAACGTGGTGGAAACAACACTCGATACCGAATGGGCGGGCGCGGTCGCTCCCAAGGCGGCCATCAAGGTGGTCATCGGTCAATGCACAAACACTGCGGATGGTGTAGTCGAGGCCGAACTCTATGCCGTCAACCACAATACCGCGCCCATCATCACGGTCAGCTACGGCCAATGCGAAGCCGTGATGGGAAGCAGCCAATCGGCTTTCTATAGCGCTTTGTGGCAGCAGGCCGCCGCGCAAGGCCAAACCGTGATTGTTTCCTCCGGTGACAGCGGCGCAGCTGGTTGCAACTTTGTCTCGGACGCCTCTGCTTCTGTAACCGGCGTGAACGGCTTGTGCAGTTCTCCCTATTCAACTTGCATCGGTGGGACTCAGTTCGCCGAGGGCAGTAACCCAGGCCAATACTGGTTGCCAGGAAACAGTGCCTCGAACGGCTCGGCCACCGGCTACATTCCCGAGACCGTTTGGAACGAAAGCAGCGTGCCTAACTCTGGCTTAGCGGCAGGTGGCGGCGGGGCCAGCATTGTATTCGCGAAACCCGCCTGGCAAACAGGTATCGGCGTCCCTGCCGACGGCAAGCGCGACGTGCCCGATGTCTCCCTATCGGCCGCCAACCACGACGGCTATTTGGTCTACGAGTATGGCTCTAGCGAAACGAACATTTTTTCTGCTGGCGGCACCTCGTTCTCAGCGCCCGCCTTTGCCGGTATCGTCGCTTTGATTAATCAAAAAGCCGGTACGCCGCAAGGGCTCATCAACCCGACTCTCTACGCGCTGGCAGCCAAGCAGGCGGCAGGCGGCGCGGCCGTATTTCACGACATCACCACTGGCAACAATTCCGTCCCGGGAGTCACTGGTTTTTCGGCGACAACCGGTTATGATCTCGCTTCCGGTCTAGGCTCGGTCGATGCCGCCATGCTGGTCAATCATTGGGCCGACGGCGCCCCGGCCATCAACCTAACCGCCGCTACTGGTACGCTGACAGTTACGGACGGCCAAACCGTCCGATTGCCCCTCACTGTTGTCGCCAGCGCCGCTCTGAAGTCCGCCGTCGCCTTTTCTGTATCTGGTGCGCCCACCGGCGTCACGGCAACATTTGCCCCGGCTACTTTGGCAGCACCCGGCTCCGGCGCCACGACGCTGAGTCTCGCGGCAAGTAGTTCTACCGCGACTGGCTCGTACAAGATCACCATAACCGCTTCCGGCGGAGGTCAAACCTCTACAATCGGTATCCCACTGACCGTCGGTTCCGCCACGTTTCTATTGCTGACCGATAAAACGCAGCTCAGTCTTCCCGCGAGCACGTCGACGAAAGTTGCCGTAACGACCACTGCCCAGACCGGTTTCAGCGCTGCTCTCGCCTTCACTCTTTCCGGCGCTCCCAGCGGAGTGACTGCCACTCTTTCGGCCCAATCCGTAGCCTCGCCCGGTACTGGAGCCTTAACGTTGACCGTTGCCAACGCATCCGCCACACCAGGCAACTATCCACTCACTATTACCGGCACAGGCGGCAACCGCACCGTCACCGCCATCATTGCGCTTACTATCCCTACCTTCACGGTCACCTCCCCGTCCAGTTACTATCTCACCACTGAAGGCGGTTCTGTTACTATCCCTGTCACAGTTACTCCACAGACCGGTTTTACCGCTCCCATCGCGATGTCCGCGCCCAATTATCTCCCCAGCGGAGTGACCATCGCGTTCTCACCTGCCAGCATTAACGGCGCCGCCGCTTCTTCTGCCACCAACCTTACTTTGACCGTGGCTAAAACCGTTGCCAACGGTGATTATCCGTTCATGATTTACGGTAAAGGTGGCGGCGTCACGGTGAGCGACTACGTACACCTGTTAGTAGGCGTGACGGCATCATGCACCTTGTGGGTCTACGACTCCAGCATGAGCACCTTCACGATTCAAGTGACCGCCGGCCAATCGAACACCGGGAGTGCCGTTTGTCTTTGGCCGCAAGGAACCTTCAATGGTCCCCTCTCTGTCGCGTTTAACAGCGTGCCTAGCGGCTTAACTGTTCAATCCTTGCAGCCATTAGTGGCCGGTGGAACCACATCTTCAGTAGGCGTTTCTGCCGCTCAGAACATGGCGGCCGGCACTTATAACTTCAATATTGTGGGCAGCCAAGGAACGTTTACCACTCACTTCGGGGTAACCGTGGCAGTTACTGCCAACAGCTTTTCGTTAGCGGCTGCACAAAATGCTCTCTCCATACCTGTGGGCGCTAATGCATCGCTCAGCGTCACTACTAAACACAATGGAATTTTCAATTCGCCCGTTAGTCTTGTGTGGTCCGGTCTTCCCGCCGGTGTTACGACGACGCTCGCAAAATCCGCGGTCTCTGCGCCTGGCGATGGAACGGTCGCCACAGCGTTCACGGTGGCCGCGAGTGCCAAGCCAGGAACCTATACTGCCACACTCACGGCAACTGGTGCTTCACAAACACAGACTGTCCCCGTTACGCTGACCGTCGCTCCACCAAGCTGCCAATTGGGTGTGACCTACCCATCTGCCAGCCAACTGTCGCTGTTTGCCGGCCAAACGGGTTCGGTGCAAGTGGCCTGCTCGTCGGCAGTTGGCACGTTCGCGGCGCCTCTTAGCCTCTCGGTTACGGGCGCACCCACGGGAGTGACAGTAACCGTACCCAGTACCATGGCAGTGGGCACGAACGCCGCGATTCAAGTAACCACTCCACTGAGTTTAGGCGCTACCACCCTTAGCCTGAAGCTCACCGCCACGAGTGGATCTTTCACCCAGACCGTGCCGATTTCGGTCACCGTGGCTGCTTCGAATTTCACTATCTCGGCCGCATCTTCCGCGCTTACCATTTCGCAAGCTACCACAGCACAACTGAGCATATCGAGCCTGCATCAAGGTATCTTCAACTCGCCTATTGCCTTGTCATGGTCCGGACTTCCTTCCGGCGTGACTGCTGCGCTGTCAAAATCTACTCTCGCGGCACCTGGCGATGGCAGCGTCACGACAACGTTCACCGTTACCTCCAATGCCGCTACCGGAACCTATACACCCACCCTCGCGGCGTCCGGCGGTGGCTTGACCCAATCCGTCCCCGTCAAACTGACCGTTGCTCCTCCGCCTTCATGCACTGCCGCTGTCACTTACCCGTCTTCAGCCTCTTCGTTAGTCGTCACCGCCGGAGCGTCCGCCAGCGCGACCGTTAGTTGCAATTCTCCGCTAGGCGTATTCAGCGGTCCGTTGTCACTCACACTCACCGGCGCTCCCACCGGCGTCGCGACTACCATGACGGCCACAACCATGACCCCCGGCAGCAACATAACTGTTCAGGTCACTCCTGCAGCCAGTATGTCGAGCACAACCTTCAGTCTTTCGCTGCTCATGAAGAGCGGCACATTCGCTGCCACCTTACCCGTGGCTGTAACGGTAAATGCCAACCGCTTCACCCTGACATCGCAGACCGCTGCTCTTTCAATCAAGGCTGGAACCACCGGTCAAGTGACTGTGAGCAGCGCGCACTTAGGCGTTTTCAATTCTGCTTTGCGTCTTTCATGGACGCTTCCGGCAGGAGTCACGGCATCTTACTCGGCGTCCGTGCCCGCACCCGGCGACGCCACTCTCGTCACTACATTCACCGTTGCGGCGACCGCCAAAGTCGGAACTTATAACGCGACATTGTCGGCAACCGGCGGTGGCCTTTCCCAGACCCTCGCCGTTCCATTAACCATCGCATCAAAATAGTCGTCCCAAGGGCAAGTAGAATGAAGCCATCGAACTTTTTGTTATCTCCGATTTGCACTTAGGCGGTGAATACGGCCCAACCGCCAATGATCGTGGATTCCGAATCAACACGCATACTCGGGAACTGACCGACTTCATCGACGAAGTAAGACTTCGCGCACAAAAAACAAAGTCGGAGACCGAACTCGTCATCAATGGCGATTTCGTCGATTTCCTGGCCGAGAAAGGTCCAGACCAAAAATGGCATGCCTTCATCACCGATGAAGAGGAAGCTGCCGCGGTCCTTTCAAAAATCGTCGAGCGCGATGCCAGTCTGTTTGCAGCCATCGGTGAATTAGTCCGATCCGGTGTAAGCCTCACCTTGCTGCTAGGTAATCACGATGTGGAACTAAGCCTTCCCTTCCTTCGCCAAGAACTTCGCCGGCACCTAAACATCGGGCGTTCTCATCCATTTCAGTTCATTCACGATGGCGAAGCCTATGCACTCGGCGAAGTTCTGATTGAGCATGGGAACCGCAACGACGGTTGGAACGTAGTGGACTTCGATGCCCTCCGTCGCCGCCGCTCCATCGCCTCCCGGCACATCGCTCTCTATCCCGACGCCGAGTTCTATCCGCCCCCGGGCAGCAGCCTCGTCGAACAGGTGATGAATCCAATTAAAGTGGATTACCCCTTCATCGATTTGTTGAAGCCGGAAGCGGAGGCAGCGATCCCTCTCCTATTAGCGTTCGAACCAAGCCTTGCGCGCAATGTGGACCGCATTGAAAGATTTGACCGCTTGCGAACAGCCGCCGCCAAAGGAACGCCGCGAGCCCCGGCCATACCTTCCCAGCCCGGCAACATTAGCAGTGGTGGTCAACTGCGCGATTCTGTGTCCGGAGCCGCCGAACAGACCATTGATCGCCGTCTGGACTCAGCTGCTCGAACCCAGTTGTTAGCGTTGATCGCCGAAGCCGAACAGGAACAGAAACAAATGGATCAGCAGATTGCCGCTGGCGGCTTTCAGCGCGCCTTGTCTTTCGCGCGCATGCTGTTCACCAATGGTTGGGAGAAACGCTTGCCGCTCCTCCTTCCTTGTTTCCGGCAGATTCAAAACGTCAGACTTTTCGGTCGCACCGAGGAGACGGAGACCGCGTATCTCGAGGCGGCTAACGAACTCGCACGAGGAGGGTTTTCCACTATACTGTTTGGACACACCCACTACGCCAAGGATCTCGAACTCGCAAGCGGAGGTAAATATCTGAACACAGGAACTTGGGCCGACAGAATTCGGCTGCCGGAGCAAGTGGTGTCGGGTTCGGACGAGGATGCTGTGCTAACACTTCGAAAATTCGCTAACGCCATTCGTCTAAAAGACTTTACACCGTACATCAACTTCGAGCCAACCTACGCCCACATTCAGCTGGATGAGTCCGGTTGTGTAAAATCTGCTGCTATTCGCGACTATTATAAAGGCTCGCTAGAGGAATTGTGACACCCGTCCCGCACTGGTCCGAAGAACAGAAACGCGCCATAGCAACCGTGACTTCCACTATACCGGGGTATAACATGCCAATCACCGGCACGGCGTTTTATGTGGGCGGCGGCCGCGCGATCACCGCGCTGCATGTCGTGGCCGATACGCGTCCCCGCGAGCCTCTTTTCGCCGAAGCCATTCAGCTTTCCTTCAAGTCATTGAATCACTCGACGGAAGCAACTGTGGTCGAACGGGCATGGGATCGCGGAGCAGATTGGGTGATTCTCCAATGCACCGAACCGCCTCAAGTCAAGCCCATCGTTTTCGGATCTCTTCCGAGTAAGGACAGCACCGTGGAAGCGTATGGCTATCCTGCAATAGCGCCCAACGGATTTCCCCTTCCGGCCACCGTTCTGGACCCCAGATTCCTCAAAGACGATTCGCCTGTAATTGATCTGTTCAGCGATAAGGGTAAAGGCGTGGCTCTTTATGGTCTTTCCGGCGCCCCTTGTTTCCAGCAAGAGAAGGCGGTAGGGATCCTTCGTTCCGTGCTGGAAACGGAGGTTATTGACGGGCAATTGAAACCCAAGCTCGTGACCGATGCGGGAACGGTATACGCCTGTCCAACTGCGTCGATTGTCGAATGGCAGGAAGTTCACGGCCGCGCCATCCTGCCCGATACCTGGGCGCCGGACAAAATAACCGTGAGCAAATTCATCGTCTATCTGTCGACCGCCGAGTCACGGATTGAGGACGAAGGAAAACTGCAAGGCGTCGTGAAAGCCGCGGGAAAGCATTTTGAAGATCTCGATCTCGGACCGCCCCATTTCGAGTGGGCAGAGGATGTTATCGCTTCCGATGAGAAGCTTCTGGCTTCTGCCGCTGCTTTATGCCGCGCTAAGGTCGTTGTCTTCGATGCCACTGCGTTCGAGCCTGCCATCATGCTCCTCGTCGGAATTCGCTCAGTCGTTCGGCGTGGCGTAACGATTCTGAGCGTCGGTGGCAGCTATGCCCTCGGCTCGCAAATCAGAGTTCCCTTCAACGTGTCCGACGCCAACATCGTGGCTCATTCCGATGCGCAGGATGAGAGCACTCCGAATTCCGTCGATCTTCTGGTCGAGCGGGTCAAGCGAGGCATGTCCGGCACGAAATCGCCATATTATCTGGATGTCCCCGCATATGACGCGCTACGCCGGATTCCCGCAGACCGGCGCGGCCTGATCCCTAGTGAGGAGGGGTTGCTGGTGCTCTGCTCTTTTGAGGAAGCTTATTCAGATCTAAACTGGAGAAATTTGAAACTAGCCTTAAACGATCAACTGAAGGCGCTGCGGATAACGCGTGGCTTAAATGATCAGATCGCTGAACTGGGCGTCTCCCGGAGCTTCGAACTACAGTCGCCAAGGCTTGTGTCCCAAGCGATCTACGAGACAATTAGGCGCGCTAAGTCTTGCGTCGTTGATCTAACCAATTGGTCGGCAAGCGTGCTATTCGAGTTAGGTGTGCGCCTCGCCGCTTCGCCCTATCCCACGGCTTGCCTCATCGAAAAGGATTACGAAAAGTGGTTTGAAAGCGCAGAGCACCCAGCAAGAAAACCTTGGAAAGCACAATGTGATTTTCTGGTTGAGCGGTTCGTTCAACCTAGCTGGCGATACAACAAAATGAAGAATTTGGCTGAACGAACCAGCTTATGGGAAAGCCTACGGACGTGACGCAGAATTACCGGGCTCGGGAAGACCCGCATCCGGCGCAGTGCACAAAATTATAGAGGAAGCGATCGATGTCGGTGCAGAGCCTGCTTCGCGCCCAGTTTACCGGGAGTTGATGGATTCTGCCGACCTGTTTGCGAAAGATGAAGCTGCGGGCAGCGGAAAACCCGTCGGATTATATCCCGGAAACGCGGAGTTGACCGAGTGCGAACAGGTTGCTGAGTTCGAGAGGCTGCTGGCAAGTTGGTTCTATCTGTTCAACCGTTTCACCGAACAGGAAATACTGAGCGACGATAGCAGGAGTTCGGCAGCTCGTGAAATTGCCCGGGCGTTGGTAATTCGCGACGCGAAGTTTAAAGCCTTGCCGGATAGCATCAAGGATCGCGTCAAACAGTTCAGGAGAATGAGCCGTTGACGATAGCAGATATCAGAGAGGTCAAGAGAGAGGCGACGGCGGCGCGCAATCTCGAGGAGTGGGACGAAGCGATTCGATTGTTCAACGACGCGGTCGCCGCATTAAACGAACTCCTGGAAAATACGGGCGCCGACGAAAAAAAAGCGCGAGAGATCCGTACCGAACTCGCCGACACATACGGAATGAAGGGCGGCACTTACCGCCGTATGGGCGAATTATCGAACGCTTTGGCAGCGTACCGGCGTGGCCTCGATCTTGAACGCGTAGACAAGCGCAGCACTTACAATGCGTCGAACGTTGTTACCCTCGGTATCACTCTCGAAAACATGTCGCCGCTTCAACCTGAGATTCAAGAGGATCTCGACCGCGTCATCATGGAACTGGAAGACGCCACTACCGAAGGCGGGCGCGGCGATGAGTGGTGGGCTCTGTCCGATCTTGGGCAATTCTATCTTCTTCGCAATCTTCCTGATAAGGCTCGCGAGGCATATCGCAGAGCACTCAAAAAGGGACCGACCACTGACGAACTAATCCGGCACTGTCAAATTCTTGAGGAACTAAGGAACGCAACCAGAACGAACGCCCCCGAAATCTCGCGAAACATCGATGAGATCCTCCAATACTTGAGACCATCGAAAAGCTGAACGTTCTGCTGCTGACGACTACTCGTTCCCAACAGACTCGAACGTTCGCTCCGGCAGAAAGTACAGTGCGGGAATTAAAACAAAAATGCAAAACGACGCGATTACAGACAAAAACGCCAGCGGTACCGACACCACATAGAGCGCCATAACAAACGCATCTTTCACGTGCAGCCGTTTGTGGCGATTCGAAAGAATGGGGTCTGCTTTATGCTGTTTTGCAATCACGAAGCGCAGCAAGCCGAACGAAGCCGACGTGACCGCAAGCAACATTCCATAAACTGCCACAGAAAGCGCAGCCGCTTTGGTTTGTCCCATATACGCGGTAGCGAGCGGTATGAGCGACAGCCAGAACAGCACATTGTTGTTCGCCCATAAAACGGCCGCATCCACCTGCCGCACTAATCCCAGCATGGTGCGGTGGTTCACCCAAAAAATTGCGATTACCACAAAACTAAGAATGTAATTCAGGAGCGGCAGTCGCAGCTTTAAGAGCGCGGAAGCTTCGCCCGTGTCCGGTGCTTTCAGTTCAAGCACCATGATCGTCAGGATCACCGCAATTACCCCATCGCTAAAAGCTTCAACTCGTCCGGTTCCCATTGAGCGTCATCCAACCTGGTTGACGAGCGTACCAATAGGAGGAATCGAGATACGGATCTCATCGCCCGCTTGCAGGGTAAACGCGTCGGGCGGAACAATGCCCGTCCCTGTCAGGAGGAAACAGCCGCTCGGAAAACTATTGTTGCGGTAGAGATATTCAACAAGCGCAGCGGGATCGCGCTTCAACGATTCCAGCGTCGTGACACCTGAAAATTCGCTCTTCCCGGCACGCAAAATATCCAGCCGGATTTCCGTCGTTTTCGGCAGCGGAAGGCGAAACCAAAATGCAAGGACCCAACGCGCAACTGCGATCGTAAACTTTCGCTTGCGGCAAATAAAGCGGGTTCTCGCCTTCGATATCGCGCGAACTCATGTCATTGCCGATGGTGTAGCCCGTAATCTTGCCGCTGGGCGTAATCAGTAAAGTCAGTTCAGGCTCCGGCACCGACCATTTTGCATCATCGCGAATGGCAACTTTGCGGTTAGGCCCGACCACCCGATGCGGCGTGGCCTTCATGAACAGTTCAGGACGCTCGGCCGCATAGACCCGATCATAAAAATCTCCGCCACCCGCCGATTTTGATTCTTCCATGCGAGCATCCCGACTGCGGAAGTAAGTCACGCCTGCGGCCCACACTTCCTGGCTACCGATGGGCGCTTGGATTTCTGCCTCGGCGAGCGCTGAAACAGGCGTAAAATTAGCTAAAGACGATTTAAGAAAGTCCGCTAGATCATCGCGCGCGATGAGCACATCCCACGCCGTGTCATCACCTCGAAAAAACTGCCCCGCTTCTTCGACAAAATAAGCAACCGCTGTTCGATAGAGCTTCATTGTAAATATGAAGCTTCGCACATCGCGCGGAAACGCGTCTGGTCATATTGCCGTCCAAAACAGATTTTCAGGAGCCCGATTGCAGGAAACAGCCCTGAAAAGCACGGTCTAGCAAATCTTCCGTCAGTTCGTGAGGTAGCCGCCGAAAGTGGATATGATCGACAACCTGCGAGATGATGTCGCGCGGATGACAACGGCGAAAAGCTTTGCCCGTACGAATGTAGAACTTGTCGATAAATTTGCCAATCATCTGCGGATGCGGGTGGAAATTGTGAGTTTCGCAGCAACTGCGAAAAATGGTATAGAACTCATGTTCGTCCGGGCTCGGCAGCAGCATCTTGTAACGAATGCGCCGCAGGAATGCTTCGTCGCCCAATTCAGCGGGATCGAGATTAGTAGAGAAAACCAGAAACGTTTCAAACGGTATTGTCATCTTGCCACCGCTTGCAAGCGAAAGATAATCGACGCGCCGGTCCATGGGCACAATCCAGCGATTTAGAATCTCGGTCGGCGACGACATTTGGCGCCCGAAGTCGTCAACCAGATAAAGCCCATTATTCGCCTTCAATTGGAGCGGAGCATCATAAATTCCTGACACCGTGTTATAACTCAGGTCGAGCATCGAAATCGACAACTCGCCGCCACTGATAATGAACGGCCGCCGGCAGCGCAGCCAACGTCCATCTGACTCACAACTGGTTTCGTGTTCGGCAATTTCGACGGCGTGATGGTACGTCGGATCAAACAATTGGATAATGTGGCCCTGATATTCGAGGGCGTAGGGTATGTAGATGTCGGTCGTCTGGATCTTAGCCAGCGCTTCGACCGCGTACGTCTTACCGTTACCCGGTTGTCCATAAATAAGGAGCGATTTGCCGGAACTAACGGCAGGCCCCAGTTGGTCGAGCATCGACTCGGTAACCACCATGTGCGAGAACGCCTTCGCCAAACGCTCTGGTCTGAGCCAGTTCGCAGGCATTTCTTGCGCCTTAACCGCGGTAGCGTATTGAGCAACAGGAACGGGCGCCGGACCGATGTATTGATTATTTTCCAGATAATCTCGAGCCACCTTACGCCCCATATCAGTCAGCGACAGTAACGACGAAATTGACCCCAGACCCAGCGAACTCTTTACCTGCAGAAACTGCTGCATCCGAAAGGTTTCGAGCATCGGCTGGATGAGACTGAACTTCAACCCCATCACGCGGCTCAGCTCCGCCGCGATCATGTCGCCACGAAAGTAAAGGAATTTGAAAATGAGCTGTTCTATTAAGGATGCGGTGAGCCCTAGATCTGCGAAAGCTTGCGGGGGATTCGGCGCAAACCGCTCCGATTTTCGAAATTTTCCTTGCCGAACGAGTTCGGGTTTATTGAACTCGGCTTCTGCAACGGGCGGAGCCGGAGGATCGTGCAACAAAGACGTGGGACCTTGGGACCGCATATTTCCTACAGGTACGTATCGGTCCTTTTAGAAGCATTTATTAGTGCAGGAATTCTTACAGGACTACGCTCGTCGCTATGGGCCAAGGAACGATCTTTGATATCAACCGTTCCTTTAGCGCTCCCTCAGCAGGCTCACTCACTACAGCTAAACGGAAGCTCCTTGCGCCGTGTTCACTCGTTCAGAAACAACTTTGGGCTGCAAACCGATCTTGGCCAGGATCATATAAACCACAAATCCCGCCACAAAGCTGTAAACAGCGGCTGGCTGCAGATAGCCGATCACATTCGCCGGTAGATTTAGGAATGGCAAGATGCCAACAAAGAAGCCGACCGCCCAAGCACCGTAACCTGCAATGCTGATTCCTTCGCGTGGACCCGCCCACTTGCGACCGGAAAGCAGATAGTCCGCCATCATGGCGCCGCAAATCGGTCCGAACGAAGCGCCAATGATCGTAAACAATCCGATCAGGTTCGCAGCGGCCCCCGTAATTGCCAGCACGGCCGCAATGGCAGCGCCCACCATACTCGAAGAAAAGCGCGGCACGCCGGGAATCATGGTGGCGAAACTGTTGCCCGCAATAAACGACGACACACAAGCCGGGGCAATTGAAGCCAGTGCGAACAGACCGAACATGGCCGTTGCGACGAAGCCGCCGGTTTGCGCGATCACAGTTTGAAAATCAAGATCGGGGATATTGTAGAGCGCTTTGGCGCCGGCAACGGCCATGAGCGGAAGTCCGCCGGCCACAAGTATGGCGAGGGCGACACCCACCAAGCCCCCATAACGCACATCGCGCTCGTCTCGGCTATTGAGGCCGAAGTCCACCCCGGCCGCGCCCGCGGTGGCGAAGAAGCCCACTACGACTTGAATAATCATCACGAAGCCCAAATAGGGAGCTGGCGTAGGCGGAACATATTGCGAAACACCGCGCGCTGTGCTGGCGAAGACGGCAATGATCATCAGCAACGGAACCCAATTCAGGAACGTAGAAAACTTGGAGACATACTGAATCCCTTTTTCGCCCACGTAACCCATGGCGAGTGCCCAAAGACCAGCAATCACGCTGAACGGCAAACTACCAGGCCCAGCCTTGGAACCAACGGCGCTCAACACAAAAGTGGCCGAAACAAAGGCGTTCACCGACATCCAGCCCACTTGCAGAACTCCCATAAGTAGGCCCGGCATAAGATAGCCGCCCTTAGTCCCAAAAGTCGAACTACCCACCACATAAAGAGGGAGCCCGGTCGTCATACCCAGCATCGCCGGAACGCGGTAAAAAAGCGCGTAGCTGAGAATACCCGCTACCACGAGACCCAGCAGACAGAGACCGACCCCGGCGCGATCCAGAGTTCCGCTCGCAATCGATTTGTAAAACACGACCCACAAGAAAACCCCCGCGTACGTGGGTGCCGTGTTCTTGTACCAGGGCGCGCGATTCGAGGCGGGATTGGGAACCGCCTTGGAAATATAATCTGGCAACATGGATTCTCCTCAGAATCAGAAATCAAGACGAAATGATGGCTTGATTATACAGACAGTACTGATTCGCATATTCAGGGCGTGCATCAAGCGACACTTTGTGGAATTATCAAAAGATGCAACGGCTCTTGGTAGCGTTAGCTTTATCCTTGTTGTATTGTTCGTCGATCAATGCAGCTGATATTCCGGCAAGTGGCCACTGTGCGGGCCGAAAGGACAAAGTAGGGGAGTGCATCAAGGTGCGCGGGCGTTTGCGCGCTTATCCCGGATTTCCCCGCTGCCGCATTTGGCCAGTAGGCTCCACCCGTCTCTTGGGTGTATCCGACCCTACTTCCCTGCCCTCCAATGTCGCCTGTGGCGAAGGCTTTGAAGTCTATGCCGATTTTGTGGTTTGCCCACTGACAGAGGCTAAGCCGTCCGGCATACAGATGATCTGCGTGGCGAGCGCAAGTAACATCCGCGCCTCGGAAATCAAAACCGAAGCCACTCGTTAAGAATCTGCCCGCATGGCGAGCCCGCGCGCCACCGAAGTAAACTCATCACCCGCGCGTATTTTCTCCGCACCAAAGCGCCTTTCAAAGATGCGCCGCACTGCCGGCACAAACGAAGAGCCGCCTGTCAGAAAAACTCGATCGATATCCTGCGCATCAATCTCGACTTTTCGCAGCAGCGAATCGACCTTCTGCTCGACGCCTGCCAGTTCTTCCGCAATCCAGCTTTCAAACTGTTGGCGAGTGACCTGCGAGTCCAATTCCACATCGCCATCCTGAAACACGAACTGCGCTTTTTCTTCGTGCGACAAGCCCACTTTCGTCTTCTGCACCGCACGATGCAGATAGAAACCTAAATCGTGATTAACCAAGTAAATCAGCGCCTTGATTTTGTCTCCTTCCTCCGCCTGCGTCATTACGCTTTGCAGCATATTCAACGTTTCCTTAGAACGTAGGAACGACAAATGATGCCAGCGCTCGAGCTTGAAGTAAACCCAGTTCGGCACCGGCAGCATTTTGCCATGCGAATTCAGCAGCGACCCCGCACCCAACGCCGGCGAAACCAAGTGGCGGATAATTTTGGCGTCAAACGCATCCCCCGCCAGCGGCAAACCTTCATTACCAAGAACGGCCCGTTGGCCATGCCGCGTCTTGCGAGCCGTCGGCCCAACCTGCAGCACCGAAAAATCGCTCGTACCGCCGCCGAAGTCGCCAATTAGAATCTGCTCGTCGTGATCCAGCGTCGATTCGTAATAGAACGCCGCCGCCACCGGCTCAAACTCAAATTCGACTTCTTCGAAGCCTGCTTTCTGCAGCGCAGAGCGCAAACGGCTCACTGCGAAATCGTCATCGGCATCGTTCTCCGCCCCCACAAATCGCACCGGCCGGCCCACCACCGCCCGTCGGATCGGCGCGCCAAACTGTTTCTCCGCCGCGGTTCGTATATCGCGAACGACATTCGCCACCAATTCTTCCAACTGAAAGCGGCGTCCGAAAATCTCCGTCGTTTGCAGGCTGCGGCTCGAAAGAAAAGACTTGAGCGATTGGATCAAACGCCCTTTGTCATCGGCATCGAGATAGCGCTCAATCCCTTCCGGGCCGGCCCATGATTTGATCGTGCTCCGCCCAGCACTCTTCTGCCGTTCCAAATAGAGCAACGAACGGAACGAATCCGTCATGACGCCGCTCAAACTAAAATGCGCTAGTTCAACTTTTCCGTTTTCGGCAATCCGCGCAATAGAACTATTCGTAGTGCCGAAATCAAGCCCTACCTTCATCCTTGCGGTGCCGGCGGAGCGGGTGTTGCGGGCGCTATAGGCTCGGTCTGGCGTTTCGGAACCGTATGGTGAGCCGTCGGAGCCGCGCCAGAACAACGCTCCAGTTTCATCCACTGACCCGGATTCACCGGCACGCCATTCACGTACATCGTCCAGTGAACGTGTGGCCCTGTCGATCGCCCGGTAGAACCAACATAGCCAATCACATCGCTCGGCGTCACCAACTGCCCTTCTTTAGCTTGAAACGCAGACATGTGCAAATAGATCGTTTTCACGCCTTGTCCGTGATCGACCGCTACCGTGCCGCCGCGCAAATTCCACTTCTGGACAATCTTGACAACCCCTGGCGTAATCGGATGAATCGGCGTGCCGCTGGCTCCGCGCTGATCGATGCCGGCATGGAAATCACCGGTCAGCTTGCCGTTATGCAAACGCGTCGATCCAAAAGGCGAAGTCACGCATCCTGGCAGTGGCGCTTCAAACGGTTCTTTCCAATACCGCTCCAGTGTGACAGCGTCGCGAAATTTGCCTACCGTCGCTTGCTCCCCCGGCGACGGCTTTAAGGTGGAGAGGGAAGGCGCAATGGAAAGGTTTTCGCGCGGGTAATAAGCATCTTCGACAGTAATTTCCGTAGAGTGCAAGACTGCGCCTGTTTGGTCCAGAAAATCCATTTGATACTTACCTGGTTTTTCCAGCGTGGGGATGGGCATCAAACCTAACGCGGGCCCCTCAGTTTGTGGAAAAAGCTTGATCGTTCGTTCCAGGAGCCGAGCGCTGACAGCCTTATCGCTCGTAACTGTAATGACTTGCCCCTGCTCAGGCTTTTCGGGAACGGCATTAAAGACCTGCGCCCCGGCGGACGCCGCTAAGAAGAAAACAAACCAACGCATCTTCTAAGCTTAGCCACAGAGTCTCCGTTCGCGTCAGCCTAGCTGGGTGTTTCTTGTTAACCCGAGTTTCGAATAAGACGCAGCAGACATGGCCTTTCCCCATCCAAACCGGCTGCGAAAGCCGAACCTCTAGTTACCACTCCCTGGGAATAGTGTCGCCGAAAATCGGCGCAGCACCGGCTAAAACCAGTACCAGGGTAAGGATGCGGCAAGCCTGGGGACGAGATCCCAACCGGACCTTCCAGCAAGTTTGACCTATGATAGTCAGTCACAGTTTTCTCGATATAAGAATTGCAGTGCAATATCTTGGCCCAGTGGAAGATAGCCCTACTTTACTGAAGCCGATAATACATGCCTGCACTATATAAGGAAAGACCGCCCATCGTAGATGCCAGCCCTCGCCTCCGCTCTTAACCGTGGCTTGTCTGGACTTTCGGATCAGGCGTGCCGTTTGATTTCCGGGCACCAGCGGCAGAAATCGAAAGCTGAACCATCAATCTTCAATGTGCACCACGGGTGGAAGCCCACCGCACAGAGTAAACTCTTCAACCAATTCGACTCGTGTGCGCGGTTCGGCCAGAGCCTCCCGAGTAGTGCTAAATCGGGTTCCATATGTACATATCGTAACAAGCTAAGATGTCCTACAAGGGTACCTTTGTGAGACGCCAGCCGCCCTTTTCGAATGCCTAGGAGCCCTAGACCCTCGTAAGAATTAACTAGACCGCCTCAAGACTTACAGACCCAAAATTCAGACTCTCAGCGCAATCATACTCAACTCGCACATCAAAACCAGAGCCATACAGCTTATGATGTGTAAAGTATGTCACAATTCTCCGATATGGTGACGTCTCGTATTCACGAGCTCACCGAGATTATCAAGAGCAAGCAATCAGAGCTTGCCGCCTATGAGCTTGTTCTTCAGATCGAATCTGCCAAAGACGGTCATACAAGCTCACCCGTTGAGACTGTCGTAGAAAATGCGCCAGTGCCACAAACCAGCCCGAAATTCGCCGGAAGTAAAACGGCGTTTGTACTCGACATAGTCAACAGCTGCGGAAGTCGCGGTGCGGCTCCTAAAGATGTGAGACAGGAATTTCTGGCCCAGAAAGTACAACATGGGGAAAACACAGTTTACGACGTGCTTAGTTACTTGGTAGGCCAAAAACGATTAGCGCGAAAAGACGGTCGCTACTTCCTTGTCGGAAAACCAGCGACGAGCCAAGCCGTTGGGAAAAAATCGAAGGCGGGAGCTTAAGCCCGCGTTCGGCCCGAACACGCAGTTACCGTCTGGATAATCCTGTGCGTTCCTGGCACTTTCTCAGTCGCTCTTCGGTTACAATTTGAACTGCACAACTAAAACAGCGCAAGGCCCTCGTCGTCCGAGCCAACGTTGACTTAGATTCAGCCAGCCCCAATGGAAGCAACAAAAGTTCCCAACCCGGCCTCGAAGGCCGCCACCACCGCCAAAGTAGTTGTCGCTACTACAGTTGCACTTACGTTTATCAGTTACTGGCGCGGCGCCTCCATCGTATTGAGCGATCTGGCGTCGTCCATGTTCTACGCCGGCGGTATCGCGGAAGCTGCCATCGGACCATCCGCCGCCTGGTATGTGCTATTCGTGATGATTTTCAGTTTCGCGGTCCGGTCCGTCTACATGGAAAGCTGCGGCATGTTTGTGCGCGGCGGTGTGTACGTGGTAGTCAAAGACAGCATGGGTCCGGTGGTGGCAAAAGCCTCTGTCTCGGCCCTCGTCTTCGACTACATTCTTACCGGACCGATCAGCGCCGTCAGCGCCGGACAATACCTTGGCAACCTCATCAACGAAATTTTCGTGTATGCGCACCGTTCCACCACGATCGACCCGAACATGTTTGCGGTCTTCTTTGCGGTGCTCGTTACCGTCTATTTTTGGCGCAGCAACATCAGAGGTATCCATGAATCGAGCGGCGCCGCTCTGAAGATCATGCAAGTGACTACCGTGATGGTAGTGGCCATGTTGATCTGGTGTCTAATTACCATCGCCTTGCAGGGCAAGTGGCAGTTGCCCCTTTCGCCGGCGCCCAGTCATTTGCAGTTCAACGACAATTCGCTCGGTTGGTTCAAAGGCACCATTTTCCCCAGGTTTGCGCTCGTCGCGATCATCATCGCCTTCGGCCATTCGCTGCTCTCTATGAGCGGTTTTGAAACGCTCGCACAGATTTACCGGGAGATCGCTTCTCCCAAAATGAAGAACCTGAAAATTACCTCGAACATCGTTTGCATTTACGCCATCGTTTCAACTGGCGTAATCACCATGTTCGCGGCGATGATCATCCCTAACGCCATCAGATTGAAATACGCCGACAATCTTTTAGGCGGCTTAGCCATGAATCTCGCCGGACCCGAATTGCTGCGCCTGGGTTTCCACGTCTTTGTCGTGGCCGTGGGCGTTCTGATTCTGGCGGGCGCGGTAAACACTTCGTTAATTGGCGCAAACGGCGTCATGAACCGCGTGGCTGAGGATGGCGTTTTACTGGAGGAGTTTCGCAAGCCTCATAAGAAGTACGGCACCACCTACCGCATCATTAACTTCATCACGTTGATGCAGATCTTCACCATCGTTTTGAGCCGCGGTGATATGGTGCTGCTCGGTGAAGCGTACGCGTTCGGCGTCGTCTGGAGTTTCGCCCTCAAAGCACTGGGCGTACTGGCCTTACGCTTTCAACGGCACGATCAGGAATACAAGGTTCCCATCAATTTCCATCTCTTCGGCAAGGAAATCCCCGTCGGATTAGGCGCAACCACGCTGGTTCTTTTAGCCACCGCGGTCGCCAATCTTTTTTCCAAAGAGTACGCCACCAAGTTTGGTATTGCCTTTACCATCGGCTTTTTCATTCTCTTTACCATTTCGGAAAGAATCAATCTTCGCCGCCACAAACAGATCCACGAAACATCGCTGGAAGAGTTCAACCTGCAATATCAGCCACAGGTGGAAACGCAATCCGTGCACGCGCGACCAGGTAGCGTTCTGGTGGCGGTCCGTAATCCGGAGAACATGTCGCATTTGCGGCGTACCCTACAAAGGACGAATCTGCGGCGTAACGATATCGTCGTAATGACCGTGCGTCCGCTGGGCCCCGACAGCGAATACGAACTGAAAGACGACCAGGTCTTCGGTTCCGATGAAAAGACTTTGTTTACCGCCGTCGTAAGCATGGCTGAAAAAGAAGGGAAGCCCGTGGAACTGTTGGTGGTGCCCGCCATCAATCCGTTTGACGCACTGGTGCAAACCGCCGACCAGTTGAAAATTTCCCGCTTGATCACGGGCGTATCGCCGAAAATGAGTTCGGACGAACTGGCGCGTCAAATCGGTTTAGCGTGGGAACGTTTGCCCGAGCCGCGTCATCCATTCTCACTCGAAATCATTTGCCCAGACCGGCCCTCCACCTTCGTCAATCTGGGTCCACATCCGCCGCGCTTGTGGCCCGAAGACGTCGACAAGCTTCACGATCTCTGGCTCAAACTGAGCGCCGACGAGAAGCTCGGATCGAAACTGCATCATCGCGACATCGTGGGCTATGCCTTGCGGCGCTTAGAGAGCGAACTCGACAGCCCGCAGCACGACGAGATTTTACAGCAGATCAATACCGAAGTTCGCGATCACACGTAGCCGCTAACCTTCCGACACAATCTTCTCCGACTCGAACTGATTTCTGAATTCGATTTCAGCCGAGTGAAGAAGTTGCGTAGCCTCACGCTCGCTCTGCGCGACAGCCAGCAGCAGATCCGCAATAGCGTCCACTGCCCCGGCATAAGAATCGTTGCCAGTGTAACCGCGGTATTTCTTGGCAGTTTCTTCGCCGCGGCGTTTGCGTTCTTTTAGCGTAACCATTTAAGCAACGATCATATCCGATTTGTCCACCCGCGCTAAAATCGTTATTACTCCTTTCGAAAGTGTGGCCCAAACTGAAGACGAGCATGGCATGGCTATAGCTGAGCGCTGGTTGCCTAAGTCATTCCTAGCGTTGCGCAATTATTCAACGCATGATCTTGGCGCCGACCTGCTGGCGGGGCTGACCGTCGGCTTAGTAGCACTGCCGCTTTCCATGGCCTTCGGCATCTCTTCCGGCGTGACACCGCAAGCAGGCATTTACACGGCTGTCGTCGCCGGTTTCCTGATTTCGGCGTTCGGTGGATCGCGCACCCAGATCGGCGGACCTACCGGCGCGTTTGTCGTTATCGTGGCAGGTATTGTCGCCAAATTCGGCATCTCCGGCTTAGCGTTGGTCACTTTCATGGCCGGCGGCATGCTGCTTCTGATGGGCGCCACCGGACTTGGCGCTGCCGTCAAATTCATTCCCCGCCCCGTCACCATCGGCTTTACCAATGGCATCGCGCTCTTAATCGCATCCACCCAGATCAAAGACTTCTTCGGCCTAACCACCGGCCCCGTGCCCAGCGTTTTTGTCATGCGCATGAAAGTGCTGGCCGAAGCATTCAAGACTGTGAGTTGGCCCGCTCTCGCTGTTGGCGCGATATCCCTGGCAATTATTATTCTTTGGCCCCGCGTGACCAAGCGCGTGCCCGGTTCCATCGTGGCGCTGCTTGTTGCCACACTCGCCGTGACATTACTGAAGCTCCCTCTAGAAACAATCGGGTCGAAGTTTGGCGGCGTGCCGAGCGGCTTTCCGCATTTTCATCTCCCGGAGTTTCATTCAGAACATATCTTGCCGCTGATCTCGCCGGCCTTCACAGTCGCTTTGCTGGCGGCCGTGGAAAGCCTCTTGTCCGCCGTGGTGGCCGATAGCATGAGCGGCGACCGGCACAACTCCAACGTAGAATTAATGGCCCAGGGCCTAGCCAACATGGCGTCCCCTTTGTTCGGCGGCATTCCGGCAACCGGTGCCATCGCGCGCACAGCCACCAACATCCGCTCCGGCGCAAAAACGCCCATTGCCGGCATGGTTCACGCGCTCACGCTGCTAGCCATTCTGCTCGTCGCCGCTCCGTTGGCACGCTTCATTCCATTGGCCTCGTTAGCGGCCATTCTCTTTGTCGTGGCGTATAACATGGGCGAGTGGCGCGAAATCAATACTATTATTCGCCTGTCGAATCAGGACATCGCGGTATGGGCAGCCACCTTCGCACTTACCGTGTTGGCCGATCTCACCGTAGCCGTAGAAGTTGGAATGATGCTAGCAGCCTTGCTGTACATCTACCGCATCTCGCAAACGACCACAGTGTTACCCGTAACCGGCGAATACATCGAGCAGGGCCGTCCCCATATCTTGCAGGACAAGCAACTGCCCCCTTATGTGACCATCTTGCGCATCCACGGACCCTTTCTGTTCGGTACCACTGAGAAGTTGGAAGACGCAACAGTGCATTTGCAGAAATTTGGCCAAGTGGTAGTTGTGCGGCTGCGCAACATGACCGCGCTCGATGCCACCGGCCTGCATGCCCTCGAAAGACTTTCCGCTCGCTTGCGCAAGTCGGGCCGCACGCTGCTTTTGTGCGGCGCGCGCGACCAGCCGCTAGCCATGCTGACAAGCGGCGATTTCCTGGATCATCTCGGCCGCGAGAACCTGCTGCCACACGTGGAAGCCGCCATCGAGCGGGCAAAACAGATCAATGCAGCATTCGGTGGAGTTGGTTCTGAAATGGCCGATGATTTCTCGCGCAGTTCGATGTAGCCCCTTGTTAATCACGAGCCACGCCTACCAGTATCCGTTGGTACCAGTACTGCTCAGTCAGCGACCGGCAAGCTGGCGTGACTATACTCACTTGATGCGCCAATTCAATCGGAAAGTCTCATTTCCCCAATACTTTTTCCTCCTGGGTCTTTCTTTGCTTGGCGCCACTATTCAGGCACAAGTTCCCGGCATCAGCACGAACATGGTTTCCGGCACTCAGTGGCCCGGCGGCGATCCCTTCTTACAGCGCCAGAACGAACCATCTATGGCCGTCTCTTCGCGCAATCCCATGCACGTAGTGGCCGGCGACAATGATTACCGCACGGTTGACTTACCTTTCGTTCAGGGCGCGGACGAGAATGGCGACGCGTGGCTGGGCTTCTTTACGTCTTATGACGGTGGTTCCACCTGGACCAGTACTCTCGTTCCTGGTTTCCCCCAAGACACCTCGCCGAAGGGCGCTGCCTGTCCGTCGAATACCCTTGTCAGTGGTAACTGCTCCCCCATTCACAACTATCAGGCCGCCGCTGATCCCGGTGTAAGAGCAGGCTCCAACGGCATGTTTCTTTATAGCGGCCTCGCGTTCCAACGCAACCAGAGCAGCAGCGCCATCTTCTTGGCCCGTTACATTGATGACAATAATTTGGAGGGTGGCAGCTCGATTCGCTATCTAGACACCCAAGTTGTCGCCTCGGTCAACTCAGAAATGAATGAATTCCTCGACAAACCTGCCATCGCGGTCGACATGCCAAGGGGGTCGGGGACGTGCACTATCCCGAATGCCGACGGTACCAGCCAAACCATTCCGGCCTTTAACGTTTACCTTGCCTGGACCCAATTCACCTTGCCCGAATCGAGCAACCAGGGCCAGATCATGTTTTCGCAATCCACCGATTGCGGCGTCACCTGGAATACCGTCACCACTCCCATCTCAGCAAGTTTTACCAATGTGAACTACGTCTCTGTGCAGCCCGTTACGAATCAGGGAGCGCAAATTGCCATCGATCCCGGCAGCGGTAGTGTCCTCGTCGGCTGGCGCGTTTTCGCCAATCAGACTTCCGGCGACTTGGATACCATCAGCGTCCTTTTCTTCCCTTACGGCTACGGCGGTATTGTTCATCCTGAGTATTCCCAGAACGTCCTCTACCAGACCATCGCCGCGTTTGATCAAGGCACTACCCCCGCTTCGTTTCGCACCAACGATTACCCCGCCCTCGCTATCGATAACAACAGTAATTTGTATGTTGCCTATGCTCAGCGCAGCACGGATGCGTATCGGGATGCCCGTATTCAGTTAATAACGGTACCGCTGGGTTTTTACATTTGTTCAGATTGCGAGGCGCGCATAACTTCGGACAGCGCCAGCGGCGTCACCTCAATCTTGATTGATCCCATGTCATCGTCGTACGGCCACCAGATCATGCCGGCGATGGCTTTCTCAGCAGGCAAACTCACCGTAGCCTGGTACGATTTCCGCGACGATGAGCAGCAGTTCGTTTACACCTCAACCAACAACCCCGCCAACGAATATACCTTTACTCTTCAGCCCGATGGCAGCTTTACCTTCGGATCGCAATTCAGTTCACAAATTGCCGACCCGTCGGGCGCGGGCCTGCGGCATACCGTAGACGTGCGCGCCGCGCAAGGCGTACTCACCGAGGGCGGCGTTTATTTCCCCGCTCAGCCCAATTCTTCACCCACCACCACGTCCGTGCTCGTTTCCCAATATGCTTATGGCACTCCCGCGCCTCCCGCCGGATCGCAACCCTCTCCCTTGATCGAACAACTGGAGTTCGATGCCCCCGACCTTCCCCTCTTCGAACAAGGCAATGCTCCCTTTATGGGCGACTACATCGATGTCGCCGGTCCCACCTTCATCAACGACCCGGTCACCGGTTGGCGCTACAACAATCAGTGGACCGACCCCGATTACACGCACGTAGTTTGGGCCGATAATCGCAACGTTGTCCCTCCAGCGGACGGCAATTGGCAAAACTACACGCCCGTCAGTCTCACTGCGGGTACGCCCAGCACCTTCGATCCCACTCAGACGCTCGCGCACTCGTGCGCCGTCGGACAGACAGGTATGCGCAACCAGGATATCTATACGGCTACCCTCAGCCCTGGCTTGATCATGGGCGCGTTGGGCAATAACAAGCCGCTCAACACCACCTTCCCGCGCGAATTCTCCGTGACCGTGCAGAACCCTACGACGCAAGCCCTCAGCTACCGGCTCACCATCAGCGCGCAGCCAGTGGGTGGAAGTGCTTCCTTTGTGCAGAGCTTTCCTGTGGGTCAGCCGTTAGTGCAACTCGATATCACGATCGCAGCGCTGTCCAGTGCAGCACGTTCGATTTTCATCACTTCTTCGAATCCCACAGCCTCTGTCGTCGTCACGGCGCAGCAAATCAGCGCTCCTGGAGCTCCTGGCGTTCTTACCTCCGGATTGAGCAGCAGCATTACTCTCAATCCCGATCCCACCACACCCGCCATTCAAACGCCTAACATTCTGAATCCCAACATCCTGAATGCCGAAGTCTACAACCCGAACATTCTGAACCCCACCATCGCGAACCCGAACATTTTGAACCCCAATATTCTCAACCCGAATATCTTGAACCCTACCATCTCGAATGTCACGATCGCCAATCCCAACATCCTGAATCCCAACATCCTGAATCCGAACATTCTGAACCCCAACATCTTAAATCCGAATATCCTCAACCCAAATATTCTGAATCCGAACATTCTCAATCCGAATATTTTGAACACGTCTGTTTCCGACGCGAGTTACACCATCACTAATACAGGCAACACCGTCGAAACTTATAGTCTCCAGTTACTGCAGAATCTTGCGCCGCCTACAGGAGTAACGCTACAACTAGTCGTTTCCGGCATCTACACAACACCTGTGGCCAATGGCTGCACCTTGACGGTGGAAGCGCACTATGTACCGCTCGTAAACGATACCACTCCGTCGCTCGTGCTCACACCTTCCGGACTCAACTTAGCGCCACTTATCAACCCCACTGCTGACTCGTTCACACTCGCTCCCGGTGAACAGGCCATCATCACCATCCGTGACTACGATTCAACGACTAATAATGACGTGCTCGCCTTGGCCCACTACAATCCCCTCACCGGCGTTACACCTGTGGTGATTAGTAATGGCGCCAACACCGGATCTAGCAATGGAATACCTGCCATTTCGCTCACGATTTCCAACACCGCTCTCGCCAACGGCATGGTCGGCTCTTCGTATTCACAACCGTTGCAGGCGTTCGGCGGCACCGGCACCGGCTACACGTGGAGCCTCCCCGCCGGAACAACGGCTGCTCCGAATGCGCTGCCCATGGGACTTACCTTGAATCCCACCGGCTCTATTACAGGAAAGCCCACTGTTTCCTTCAACGGCACGGTTCAGATACAAGTGACGGACAGCGCAAACCACAGCACCACCAAAGTCTTCAACCTGAATATCACGCAGACTCAGTATCAGCTAACAATCGCGGCAGGCGCTGGGGGCACCGTCTCGCCCGCGTCTGGCACTTACTACAATTCCGGGACAGTCGTGCCAGTCTCCGCCACTCCGAACTCTGGGTACGCTTTTAGCACTTGGACTGGGCCGGTCGCAAATGCTTCATCAGCCGCCACCACCGTCACGATGAATGCGGCAGTGTCAATCGCAGCATCGTTCAAAGCCTTGAACGCAGTCAGTTACGACGGCCTCAACACCACTGCCAAAGGCAACTGGACGGGCAACTTCGGCGCCGATGGCTACATCATCGCCAATGACGCCAACCTGCCGCCCTCTTACGCCAAAGTCAGCCTGACCAACGACTCCCTTTGGACCTGGGCGTTGCCCACCACCGATCCTCGCGCCTTGCAAACCGCGCCAAGCGCAACCACCCGCATCGCCTCAACTTTCTATTCAACTAGCACCAGCTTCAATATCAACATCAATCTGACGGACGGCAATGCCCATCGCATTGCCCTTTATCTCCTCGATTGGGATACCACTTCGCGCGCACAAACGATATCCCTTCTCGATGCCGTCACGCAGCAAGTGCTGGATACCGAAACGTTTGCCAGTTTCCAGAACGGCGAATACGCCTCGTGGACAGTAAGCGGCAACTTCATCATTCAAGTGACCCGCAACGCCGGTTACAACTCGGTAGTGGCCGGCATCTTCTTCGATCCGTCCGCCACTTCGCCTACACCGCCGCCACCTCCGCCTCCACCGCCAACCGGCGCCACCGCCGCCTACGCGGGACCGGATGCAGTCACCCAGGGCAATTGGAAGCCTACCTATGGTGCTGACGGCGATTACATTGCCAACTACCCCGCCAATCCGCCGAGCTACGCCACAGTGAACCTGACCGGCCAGAGCCTCTGGACTTGGGCGGATCCGACCACCGATCCGCGCGCCTTACGAATATCAGCCAACCAGGGCATTGCTTCCACCTATTACGGATCGACCTTCTCGATCAACGTGAACCTCACCGATGGCAACAAGCACCGCGTGGCGTTATATCTTCTCGATTGGGATACCACCAGCCGCGCGGAGACAATTCAGGTTCTCGATGCCGCAACCAAAGCCGTGCTAGATACCGAAAAGTTCTCGAACTTCCACAACGGCACCTACGCGGTTTGGGACATCAAGGGCAACGTGATCCTCCAAGTGACTGGAACCGCGGGCATCAACGCAGTCGTTTCCGGCATCTTCTTCGGCCCTGCGAGTGCGCCCATAACGTCCGTTAACACGGCCACCTACACTGGTTCAGACGCGACAACGGAAGGAGCTTGGACAGGCCACTATGGTTCCAACGGCGCGTTGATCGTCGGCGGAACGAACAGTCTGCCGGCGTATGCCAAGACGAGTCTGACCGGCAATGCAACCTGGACCTTCGCTTCGTCAACCTCCGATCCGCGCGCTCTGCAAATCGCCAGCGGTTCGGCCAATCGCATAGCCGCGGTGTACTACTCAACCGCCAGCAGTTTCACCATAAACCTGAATCTGTCCGATGGGAAAGCGCACAAGGTTTCTTTGTACCTGCTGGATTGGGACACGACTGGCCGGACCGAGACCGTCACCATTCTAGATGCGGCTTCGAATACCGTGCTCAATACCCAATCGTTCTCCGGTTTCCACAACGGCGAATACGCTTCGTGGACCATCACTGGCAACGTCGCGATCCAGGTGACTAAGACTGCGGGAATCAACGCCGTGATCTCCGGCATTTTTATCGACTAACCGGCCCATTCTTGCCAGCCTATAGAGCATTCTGGCGCGGACACTCGTGTCTGCCGTGCCGAGACTCGTCTTGGTCGTCTTGAGTTGGTCCTGATCTTCGCTTCCAACACCAGCGGATCAGTCACGCTTCTATGCCGAATGTTTTCGTACACTAATATTTCATGATAAGGGTCCGATTTGCCCCGTCGCCAACGGGTTACTTGCATATTGGCAGCGCGCGCACGTTCATTTTTAACTGGCTATTCGCGCGAAAACAAAAGGGCACGGTGGTGCTGCGCATTGACGACACCGATGTCGATCGCAACACGCAGGCATCGTTAGATTCGATTTACGATGGGCTGAATTGGTTAGCCCTCGGTTGGGATGAACTTTACCGGCAATCGGAACGGCTGGATCTGCATCGGAAGGTTGCTAACGATCTGCTGGCTCGCGGGTTCGCCTATCGCGATTTTGTACCGGCGGCTGCCGCCGACGTCGATCCGAAAGAGAAGTCACACGGCGAAGGGCCCTGGTTGTGCAATCCAGAAATGCGTGCGATGACCAAAGAGCAAAGCGCCGCCCGCGCCGCTTCAGGTGAACCATTCGTCATCCGCTTCAAGGTCCAGCGCGATCCTGCGCATGAAGTGGAATTCCACGACGAGGTCTACGGCGCCCAGAGCAAGCTTACCGCCGATATCGAAGATTTCGCTTTACTCCGCAGCAACGGCATGCCCACCTATCACTTAGCGTCATGCGCCGACGACATCGATCTGAAGATTTCTCATGTAATTCGCGGGCAAGATCACTTATCGAACACCTTCAAACACATTTTGATTTTTCAAGGCGCCGGCGCACCGCTGCCTCGTTTTGCACATCTCCCGTTGCTTATTGCGCCCGACGGCTCGAAACTCTCCAAGCGCAAACACGGACCCGTCGTCAGTGTCACCACCTATCGCGACAACGGCTTCCTCGCCAGCGCCTATATCAATTTTCTCTGCTTATTAGGATGGTCCCCCAAGGACAATCGCGAACAGATGACGCTCTGGGAATTGCAGAACGCCTTCAATTTCGATGGCGTAAATCGTAGCAACGCGGTCGTCAATTTCAGCGATGCCGACCCTATCGATCCCAAAGCGTTGTGGCTCAATTCGCAACACCTGCGTACCATGCCGGTGGACGCGCTTGCGCCCCTGGTGAAGACTGCTCTCGCCGCTCGCGGTTTACAGCCCTACGGCGATGAAGCTTTCTTTCAACACGTAGTCGATACCATTCGCTCGCGCTTTTCAACCTTGCTCGATTTTGCCAGCAAAGGGCGCGCTTACTTCAGCGACGATTTCGAAATAGAACCGGGCGCGCTCGATAAACTTAACGTTCCCGGTGCCCGCGATATGCTGCACGAGTTGGCGAACCGCATTGAGGCGCAGGGCGAATTCTCGGAAGCAAGTGTTGAGGCTGAATTGCGCAAGTTAGCCGGAGAACGCGGTGTGAAAGCCGGCGTATTGATTAACGCCAGTCGCGGGGCGTTAACAGGTCAACCCGTAGGCCCGAGTGCCTTCGCCGTTTTTCAATGCATCGGCCGCGACAGAGTAATTGCGAGGCTGCGAAAAGTTTGAGCATGCCCAAAGTGCTCGTGGGGCTCGGTGGCCTGCTAAGCGATCCCGCTTGTTGCGTCATCAAAGAAGGTCAACTGGCCGCCGCCGTGGAACAAGCTAAAGTTTCGCGGCAAGACCGCCCCGGTTCGTTCCCCGCTGAAGCGTTCGCCTTGGCGCTGGAGGCCGCCGCTGTGAAGCCGGAAGACATCACAGGCGTTGCACTCGCTCGACCGTTTGCGCTGGGCGCTGAAGGCGCCACTCAAGTGGACTTGCGCACGCGCTTCCCACGCAGCGAAATACTCGTCGTGGAACATCATCTCGCGCATGCTGCGTCGGCATTTTACGCATCTGGTATGGAAGATGCCACGGTTTTGAGTATTGATCGTGCCGGCGATTTTCGTTCTGGCGCCTTGTTTCAAGGCCAACAAAACCACTTGTTGTCAGTGCGCGAGATGTACTTTCCCGATTCCTTGGGCGATCTGTTCAACCGCGTCACCGAGATGCTCGGCTATGAGCCGCGTGCCGACGAGCACAAAGTGCAGTGGTTGTCGGCATCTGGAAATCCAGCTTTTGTAGGAGTGTTCCGCAAGATTCTGCATAGCGGATCGGCTCATTGGCCGCGTTTGGACCGCTCCTATTTCGATTCCGATCATCTAACAGCCGGCGGTTTCAGCCGCAAGTTCTACGCCGAAACCAGCATAGATGCAGATCAGCCTTTGAGCCAATCCACCAAAGCCGATCTGGCCAGCAGTTTACAAAATTCAGTGGAAGAAGCTGTGTGTGCCATGCTGGAGCCGGCGCAAAATGTTTGCGTCGCGGGTGGTCTTGCGTTAAACGCGCTATTGATCCGGGCCCTGGAAACGAAATTCGCCAAGGTCTTCGTCCAGCCGGCGGCGGGCAATGCCGGCACTGCCTTAGGCGCAGCGCTTCATACCTGGCATAATTTCTACGCTCAAACGACTCGTGTGCCTTTTGACACGCTCTGCCTCGGGCCCAGCTATACGGCGGCCCAAATTAAGTCAGTACTCGAAAATTGCAAACTGCGCTTCCAGTACTTACTCACCGAAGGAGAGTTGATTGGGCGTGCTGTCGCAGCACTCGAAGATAACAAAATTGTTGCCTGGATGCAAGGGCGCATGGAGTTTGGCCCGCGCGCGTTGGGAAACCGCAGTATTCTCGCCTCGCCGCTTAACAGATATTCAACCGAAAACCTAAATGTCTATATCAAACACCGCGAGAGCTATCGCAAATTTGCGGCGTCGGTTCCGCAGGAGCACGCGTCCGAGTATTTCGAAGTCGGAACTAATGCTCGCTATCTCGCAACAGTGGCCAAAGTTAAGCCTCAGCATCGCGAAATGTTTTCAGCCGCACTTTTAGGGAGGGATTTAATTCGTGTACATCTGGTTGATCGAATGGAGAATCCTCTTTTTCACTCGCTATTAACCGCCGCTGGAAAGAAAAATGGGCTTCCCGTGCTTTACAACACCAGTTTCAATCTTTTCGGCGATCCCTTGGTTTGCACGCCGCGCGACGCCGTGAGGAGTTTTTATTCATCGGGCATTGACGCGTTGTTCGTGGGAAGCTTTTATTTGGAGAAGTGAATAGCTTCTTGCGTCTCCGCCCGATGTTAAGATTTGGATGTAATTGCAATGCGACTCATGTTAGTACTAGGGCTGCTGCTCACGATGCTGTTTTCAGTATTCGCGGCTCCGGTGCGACATCGGCCGGGCATCGTTAAGGCTAAGACATCAGTTTCTACTGGTCCTCGGCGTCCCGCGAACCGCAGCGAAGCCAAGGAACTTGCGCAAACTAGTCGCAGCGGCAAAGCTAACGTGCGGCGTGTCGTTGCCAGGCGCATGGTGCATGGCCATTGGGTCCAAGTTTCACGCATCGTGCGCGCCAAAACCGTGCCTGTTGTTCCACCTCATCCAGATCCGGATCGCCTTCGCGAAATTCAAAAAGCGCTGGCTGACAAAGGCTACTTCAAAGGCGATGTCAACGGCGTCTGGAATGCCGATTCGGTCGCTGCCCTGAAGCAATTTCAGACCGAAAAGAACTTATCGCCCGATGGCAAAATCAGTGCCTTGTCGTTGATTGGCTTAGGTCTCGGGCCAAAGCACGAGGGCAACGTCGCCACGCTGTCGAGTGACAAGACTCAGCAAATCAGTCCACAATAAGAGCGGAGGTCACAGAGGTGATCATCGGCGTTCCAAAAGAAATCAAGGATCATGAAACCCGCGTTGGGTGCGTGCCCAGTATGGTCACAGCGCTGCACGAACACGGGCACCAAGTGTTAGTAGAGTCGCAAGCGGGCGTGGGTAGTTCCATACCAGACGCCGAATATGTCGAAGCCGGCGCAACGGTCTTAGCGAGCGCGGCCGACGTCTGGAAAAAGTCGGACCTCATTGTGAAGGTAAAAGAACCGCAGCCATCCGAATATCCATTTTTCCGGCCCGGTTTGATTCTTTTTACTTACCTGCACTTAGCCCCGCTGCCCGAACTAACCGAAGCGCTGCTGAATGGACGCGTCAGTGCAGTCGCGTATGAGACCATTCGTGAGCGCGACGGCTCGCTGCCCCTGCTAACCCCCATGAGTGAAGTAGCCGGACGTATGGCCGTGCAGGTAGGCGCTCAATATCTGGAACGCCCCAACGGCGGACGCGGCATTCTGCTAGGGGGCATACCGGGTGTAGCGCCAGCCAACGTTTTGGTGATCGGCGGCGGTGTTGTCGGACATAACGCTGCCAAAATCGCCTGCGGCCTCGGCGCTAATGTAACCGTGATTGACCGCAACCTCGACCGTCTCCGCGAACTCGACGATATCTACTCCAATTCGATTTGCACTCTCGCCTCTAATACCTACACCGTTCGCGAAAATGTCCGCGTCGCCGATCTGGTGATCGGAGCGGTGCTGATTCCGGGCGCCGCCGCACCGCGAGTGGTCCGTCGCGACATGATCAAGACCATGAAACCCGGATCGGTAATCGTCGACGTCGCCATCGATCAAGGCGGCTGCGTCGAAACCGCGCATGCGACCACCCATACGGACCCCGTTTATTACGTAGATGGCGTATTGCACTACTGCGTGTCGAACATGCCCGCCGCCGTACCGCATACATCTACCTTTGGCTTAACGAATGCCACCGTGCCTTATTTATTAGCGCTCGCGGATAAAGGCTTGGAGCGCGCCTGCAAAGAAAGCCTGGCCATCACCAGCGGACTGAACACCTTCGACGGCGATATCACCTGTTTAGCGGTAGCCGAATCGCAAGATAAGCCTTGGCGCGAATTCGGAGCCACGCCAGTTTCCGGGTAGTTGCTAGCATCGTTCTGGTGGAAGAATACGAAGTTTTTGAGGCAATCGGCAATGATGGCTTCACGCGTCTGATTGCGGCGTTTTATAAGCAAATTCCCGGCGATGACATTCTGGGCCCCATGTATAAAGGGCGCGACATGGCGGCGGCCGAAAAGAGGCTCCGCGATTTTCTTATCTATCGCTTCGGCGGCCCCCAGCATTACATCGAAGAACGCGGCCATCCGCGCCTGCGCATGCGGCACGTACCCTTCGTCATTGATCAGGTCGCCCGCGATCGCTGGATGACGCTCATGAAAAAAGCCCTTGACGAAACAAAACTCCCCGAACCCGCCGCCCAGGTCTTAACAACGTTCCTCGATTCCACTGCCACCGCCATGATGAACCGCGCCTAACTTAGTACACCGTTTCATAAATACGGTCTCGTATTCTTCGAATGCTATTGGGGGGCTTGATTTCCGAGTTTTGCGAGGAGCTTCGCCAAGTCTTGGCGAGTGAACTTCCATTCGAACGGCTGGGCCGCTGATTCCCAGTAATACTGAAAGTCGAGCAGCCGCTCGGCCAGCGCGTCAAGGCTCGGGAAGTCGTTCGGCGAAAGAACTTTTCGCTGGACGATGGAGAAGTAGATCTCGTCATCTCCGCGGATGAGAAGACCAGCGTCCAGGCGCGGCGCCGCAAGCACCTTCAGGGGCTTGCCTTCCCACTCACGGGCACACACAGATCTAGCATGCGGCCAGCCCTGTGCGACAGACCTCATGCGCCAGATCGTCGCAACTCCAACGAGACAGTGGAAGGTCGTGAGTCGCCGGCAGTTCGCAAGCCCACGCTTTAACTTGAACGACGACGCCTTGGGGAAAAAGTCCGGGCGACCCGGACGCGCTTGCTCTTCCAATCCGTTAAGACGTTCCACAAAGAACCGTTTCCGCCAACGACTGACGACTTCACGGCGGCTGTCGAGCCGCTCCGCAATTTCGTCGTTGTTCAATCCGTTGGCGGCCCACAGAATCATTTTGGCGCGCTGGACCTGAAAATACGGTAACGTATATTTGCCGGCTCGGCGCTGCAGTTCGACGTGCTCTGCCGGCGACAAGCGAATTACATAGGGACTGGTTCTGGGCATGAAGTGGCGCCTGTCTAACCATGCCACATAAAGCCCTTGAATTTCAACCAATTTATATGAGACTGTATTTATGAAATGACCGACTTAGCTACCCTTCAAGCAGCGCCAAGTCCAGATTCTTATAATTCGTAAATCCGCCATCGAAAGTCACCAGCCGGCGCTTGGCAGCGAGCGCAAACGCCGCCAGATAAGCATCGTTGACTGCCTTGCTGGCTGGCACGGGATGCGAAAAACACTGCGGCAGGAATGAATCAATTGCAGGATGATCGGCCACAAAATCCACCCGTTCATCCAACTCAATCAGGTCATGGATAATACGGAATGCCGCGAAACTCGAAATTGCGCTACTACGCATGACACTCGGATTACCAAGTAATCGAATAACGCCCAGTTGCACGTAACGGCAGATACCAACTTCGCCTTTCACACAGCCGGAAAACCACTTACGAGCGAGTGTGTGATGGACGTGATTGCCGGCCAGCAGCGCCACCATCACATTGATATCAGCCAGACATGGCTTCATCAAGTTCCTCACCGCTCAGGACAGGAATAGTCCCCTCACCGGGTTGGCCCAAAACAGGTGGCTCTGTACGGATCTTCGTACGTCCCGGGCTAAGCTTTTGTTGCACAGCTTCAATAAAGAATTGACGGATAGAGACCCCTGCAGCAGCCGCATGGGACTTAGCCGCATCTAACAGTTCATCCGGCAACTCCACCGTCGTCCTCATATGCCATAATTATGCCACATCTCCCCTCACCCCGTCAAGTCCCTAGCGCCTCTCTCATAACCGCCCTCGGCGCATTCTCACCCGTCCAAATCTCAAACTGCTGCGCCGCCTGTTCCAACAGCATCTCTATTCCGGGAATCACCGTCAGGCCCTGTTCCGCAGCGCGTTTCAGCAACATCGTTTCGCGCGGGTTATACACCATATCGAAAACTACGTTCGCCGGAATCGCATCGTCGAACAAACAAGTGTCGCTATTCGGCGTCATGCCCAACGGCGTCGCATGCACCAGCGCGTCGAAGTGCCGCGTCGCTGCCTCACGCACCGTAACAGCTTCTCCCTTTACTGTCGCCGCCAGCGCTTGCGCCTTCTTCATGTTGCGCCCGGTGATCGTAATCTCAGCCGACGCATCATGCAGCGCAATAGCCGCTGCCCGCGCCGCCCCTCCATAACCTGCAACCAGAATGGACGAATGTGCCAGCCGCAGATGCCGCGCCAAAGGCTTCAGCACGCCGTCCGCATCCGTATTCGTGCCACGCCACTTCCCTGCCTTCCGCCAAACCGTATTCACTGCTCCGATCCGCTTTGCCAACGGCGCAACAATATCAAGGTGCCGAAGAATGCTTTGCTTGTGCGGAATCGTAACGCTGAAACCTTGCACGGGCATCGCCGTCGCAAACTTCATCCAATCCGCCAGTTGCAAGGGAGGGACAAGGAATGGCAGATAAACCGCGTCCAGCCGGCGTGCATGAAAGGCGCGGTTGTGAATGAGCGGCGATTTGGAATGCGCCACAGGACTTGCCACTACACCATAAATCCGCGTATGGCTGTTCAGTTTTTCTGAGCGGTAAAGTCCGCGCATCAGTTTCGCAGGAATCTGCCCCGGTGCCGTCCCACTATCTCCCATACGCGATGCATAGGTAAACAAGCTGCCGATCGGCGCCGCCAAAATCCGCGAAGCAACGCCGATCTCCGACATCGCGAGCGCAATCAATCGACAATCATGCTCTTCCCGCACAAACTCGATCAGCCGCAGATTGTCCGTTGGCTTCCGCGCCGTGATCGCGATCTTATATACATCCGCGTCATGCTTTCGCAATCTGCGCAAAACCGGCGCCAGCGCTGGCGTCTTCTCGAAATCGTGATAAGAAACGCAAACCGGACCCACTTCGCGCAGCTCAGTCACCGCGCGTTTCGCTTTCTCCGCCGATTCCACTTCCAGGTCAACAAACGTGGCGCCAGCCTGTAGCGCCTCTTCCAGCAACTTCACCTGCTGATCCACCGAGCCCTTAAAATGTCCAGCGGCATCCGCGTGACGGCACGTGGCTAGGATGTAGGAATCGGGATAGGTCTTGCGAAATTTGCGAAGCACCTCGATCCCACCCGCCGGATCAGGCAGATAGTCTAAGCGAAATTCCAGAAACGTGCTGCCGTCTTTATACTCGCTTTCGGCCGTGCGCTGCAACTCGATGGCGGTCCCCAAGCCCAGCGCCACGCAGACCCGCGGTAAGTTTTTAGGGAGAGACGGCATGCAGAGAATTTGGCGTTTTGGCGGGGGGCAGACGCTTAGCTTAGTATGCTATACGACGTAAGCGTATTGTCAAGCGGAGGAAGTGTGCGAAACCTGATCTTTCTTTTCTTTATGCCGATGCTTTTCGGCCAGGGCGATGGCGGCGGGAGTGGATATGATCAGCCTTTCCGGCCGCAGTTTCATTTCTCCCCGCGCCAGCATTGGACCAACGATCCTAACGGCTTGGTGTTTTTCGAAGGCGAGTATCACTTATTCTTCCAATACAATCCCTTTGGCGACACCTGGGGTCACATGAGTTGGGGTCACGCCGTCAGCCTCGACTTATTGCATTGGCAAGAGCTGCCGGTGGCTTTGCCGGAAGAAAACGGCGTCATGATCTTCACCGGAAGCGTGGTTGTGGACCAGACAAACACCAGCGGATTCTGCACCGGCGGCAAGCCCTGCCTGGTCGCCATCTGGACAGGATTTACCGCCAAAACAGCCGCCAAGCCCGATTTGCAAACGCAAAATATCGCGTACAGTAACGATCGCGGCAGAACCTGGACCAAATACCGGGGCAATCCCGTTCTCAATCTGAACCTAACCGATTTTCGCGATCCCAAAGTGTTCTGGTCACCTCAAGCAAAACGCTGGCTGATGGCCGTCTCGCTCCCCAACGATCACAAGATCCTGATTTACGGTTCCCCTGATTTGAAGCAGTGGAAACGCTTGAGCGAATTCGGCCCTGCGGGATCGACCGGTGGCCAATGGGAGTGCCCCGAGTTGTTTGAACTCCAAGTGGATGGCAACGCACATACGCGCTGGGTCCTTAAGGTTGGCATCAACCCCGGCGCCGTCAGCGGTGGTTCGGGTGAGCAATATTTCATCGGCCACTTCGATGGCGAACACTTTCAAAATGAGAATCCCCCCACAACCACGCTCTGGACCGATTACGGAAAGGACTGCTATTGCGCCTTGACCTTCAACAATCTGCCGAAAACCAGCGCCCCCACCATGCTCGGCTGGATGAGCAACTGGCAATACGCCCGCGACACACCCACCGCTCCCTTTCGCGGGCAGATGACGCTCCCGCGCAAACTCTCTCTGCACACCACGCCCGAGGGTATAAGACTGTTCCAGCAGCCGGTCGACAGTTTGGCATCGCTGCGGGAGACTCGCATTCCGGTTCACGAAACCCTGGAAGGAACTGGCCATCAATTCCAGTTCAGCTCGCTCGTGCCCCTCGGAACCGCGCAAGAGGTCGGGTGGAAACTACTCGCCAAGGATGGAACCTTCACCATCATTGGTTACGACAAAGCAAAAGGAATGTTATTCGTCGACCGAACGCATTCCGGCGACGTTTCCTTTAGCAAGGATTTTCCTACCAGGACGGAGGCGCCCCTCAAACTAAACGGCAATAGCTTGCGTTTGAATGTAATAGTGGATCGCGATTCCGTCGAAGTGTTTGCTGACGACGGTCGCGTCGCAATGACGAATCTCGTCTTTGCCCCAACCGACGCCGACCGGCTCGAGTTCTATGCCAACGGCGGAAAGCCAGGCGTCGTCTCGGGAAGTCTCTGGAAGCTAAAATCGACGTGGAAGTAGCGAAACCCTTCGAAGCCTTTCTTCAATCGATATCATTCGCACCGATCGTCTGGTGCTTTAACAGATCGCGTCAGAGTCTTTTCAGCAAAATCGTTACACCGGGCTTGCCGAGCGCCTGGTTCGTATCTGCCTGATAATGAGCAGCCAGCCATGCTTCGATCCGCGCCATTCTAAGCCTCGAAACGTCGCTTCCCGGGAACATGCGCAGGAGGTCGCGCGCACTGAGAGGCGCGTAAAGGACCTTCGCAGGAGGGTGCTTTTCAAGATCTGAGAGCGCCTGCCTCTCATCTTGATCGGTCATCAAGCCCGGATGTAAGAATGCGTAGCGCGTCGGATTCTTGCCGCCCGTAATAAAGTAAGCGATTGGCATGTAAGGGAAGACGAAAAGGCTTTCGCCCGGATGTACGGCAAGTTCGAGCGAGTGAACAAACGAAAGCTCTTGACGATCTCCGGCAATTTGACCTACGCGCGAGTCGCTCGTCTGCAACTGCGCACGTTCCATCAGAAGGGCTGAGGCGAAGAAGCAGATGGTAAAGCTGAGAACCACCCCCGAACAGAATCGGAAACGCGGGGAAATCAAGCTGGGCAGACTTGCAGCGGCGAGAAGAAACGAAAGCGGAGTGGCTACCGCCAAGTGAGCAATGTCCATCCTGGGATAGCAGCTCAAGACAACCATTAAACCGCTCAGAAAGAGAAACCTTTCTGGCATCGGAATGATGCGATAGTTCTTAAAAAACCCAAGAGCCGCAACGACGGGCGCAGCAGCGGGCAGCGTCAGTAGGCCCGTGAACAGAATCAAAACAAAGAGCTTAAGCCCATACGCGTGGTGGAACAAAGCTCGGTAGCCTGCGAAGATCCCGCCATAAAAGATCCGGCTCGGGTTTGAGTAATTAGCGGCTGTCCAGAGAAGATGAGCAAACATTGGTTGCAAGGATCCCATTGTCGCGAGAAATAACGCGATGGGCAAGCAGATCGAGAGAGCGCCGGACGCACAAAAGCCCGCGCTTCTGTAATCCTTGCCGACGACGAGCCAGATAAACATGCCGGCCAAGACCAGCAGCATGGAAGGCGTGGCCCAAGCGGCATAGGCCGCGAACAGGCCCGCAGCGCAAAAAAGCAAACGCTTCTTAGACGAAGCGAGCGCCATATAAAAGCAACTAATTCCGGCAAGAGACAACGCCGCGCTATCCCAGCGATGATTTACGATGAGATTGCCTGGATACAGGATCAGGACCGCTACAAAAGCCACAGTCAGCCCCAAAGCTCTCCCTATCGACATCACTTTGGTGCCCAACCAATAGACGCACGCCGTTAAAATCGACAGATCTAATACCAGCAAGAGTCGAGCCGAACTAAGTTTGACCCCGAACAAGGTAAAGAAAAAGGCTACGTTCCAAAACGTCGCCGGTCCGGTAAGGACAAAGAAATCGCGGTAAGGAATGGCGCCGTGAAGTACCCGAACGGCTCCCTCCAGGTAACCGGCTTCATCGAGATTGAACTCAATGCGGTTGCCGATAAACCAGCCGAAGAACGCCGCCGCCGCCGCGAATACCAGAACCGGCATACCGTTTCTATCGGCGGTGGTTTGGGATTAGTTCAGTGTGCTGAACGAAGACTCTTCCCGCGCCGCGCCGCCTGTCTTTCAGACAACGTCACAACCGTAGCCGCGGCATCATAACGGACACTATCGCTTTCATCGTCGAGCAATTCGATCACCGCTTTCAAAAAGGCCGGGTCGCCGCGCTTGGCAAGTGCCTCTACAACGGCCTCCCGCACCTGGCTCTTCTTTTCCGTCAAGTGATCGATGAGGGCCTGGGCACTTCTCGGATCTGGATCGCTCGCCAAGCGTACCGCGGCCAGCGCACGCACCGGCGAAGCGTCATCTTGTGTAATGGCTTTGATCGCTTGCCAGCCCATTCCACCATAAGGCACAAAGCCAATCCCCGTTTCAAACGCTAATTTTTCCACTTGCTTCGGATCGCGCAGCGTATCAAGTTGCGATTGCAGCAGTCCCTTCGAACTCTTTCGCTCTTTGGTCAGCAGCGCGTAATACACGTCGTAAGCCACTGGATCCTTGAGTAAGTACAAAGAATTCGTGCAGGCGAGCACGACTTGCAGTTCCTTATCGTCCAGACAGGCGTGTAGCAGAGGTCGCGCGCCCACCGCCTTCATCGCGCCCAGCGAAGTGGCCGCTTCCGACCGCACATCTTTATCCGCATCGCTTAGTGCTTTCTCGGCCAGCCTTTGTGCCCGTTGGTCTTGAATCAATCCAAGCGAATGAATCGCTTTCGCCCGCTTAGCGCCACTTTTGTCCGCGACAGCGTCCGCAAGGATCGTCCACGCTTGTTCGCGCGGGCTTGCGCTGTTGGCTGGTGACGCTACCGTGGCTAGCAACAAGAGAATCGCAATCATTGAGAACCCTCATGCACAGTGTAAGCGCCCCCCAGTTCCGAGCTACGGATTTGGCGTCAACCAATCGGTAGCACATGCGCTTCAGTCTGCCCCGCCGACAATGAGCCATTTCCCTCGATAGAAGTACCAAATTGTTGAGGCTTTACCGACGAAGGAGTCCGCTATTCCTAGGTGACTGATGGGAAGAGCTGACGATTTTTCACCGGACCGGGATTGATATTGGATGATGGTTTGGCCGCTGGCGGGAAAAATTTCGCGGGAATAGACGAGTTGTGCGGTTTCGTCTGTTTGCAGTCTTCCGGCATCTGGTTCAACCGCTAGCTCCAGGACCTCTTTTGCAGCGGCGCTGAATACAAGAATGGACGAAGTGCGGTGGATGGAACAAAGAACAGCCCAGTCGATTTCGCGGCGCCGTACGAAGCGGCCTTTGATGACGTTATGCGGATTTTTTTCGCCTGGGATTTGGGGAATAGTACAGCCGCGGTGTGCGAGTTCCTGGCGGATCGCGCGCGGCAGTTGAGGGAATTCAGACGGAGGAAGGCGGAGGATTTTGAGGTCGGCCTGGTCGACGTAATCTTGTGAGAAAGCTGCGGAGCTGGTCACAATAATCAATGCAAAGAGGAGCCGCATCAAAATCAATCTTGCCTCAGAAGGGGATCTTTTGAAAGAGTAAATATGATGCGTTAGCAGTTACGGTAAGTTAATCAAGGCGGCAGATGACGCTAAGCATGCGGCCGTGGTTTTGGGGTTCGCGGCGGTAGGAGAAGAAGTGTTCCTGGAGGCAGACGGTGCAGAGGCCCGAATCGAAGACTCGGCCAGCTTCTATGCCAGCGGCGGCGAGATAGCGGCGGTTGGCTTCGACTAAATCTAAGTTTTGCTTGCCAGTGACCGGCGGCCATTCGGGGAACATGGGGCTAAATTGCGCGGCGACTTCAGGTCCGACCTGGTAACAGCATGCGCGGATACAGGGACCGATGGCGGCGTGAATATCGCTGGACTGCGTACCAAAATCGCTGTGCATTTTTTCAATAGCGCGAACCACTATGCCAGCGGCGGTTCCTCGCCAACCGGCGTGAACCGCTGCTACGGCATGATTCCCGGCATCGAGTAAAAGAATGGGGACGCAATCGGCGGTGCGGACGCCGATGCGACGATGCACATCATCGGTGATTAAAGCGTCGCCTTCGTGCTGACGGTCCATCAAAGGATGGGCGTTCCAAACCATTGCTGAATGTATTTGGCGAAGGGTCACGTCTACTTCGGGATTTGCCTTGCGCGTTCCGAAGCCGTGGCTCTGCCAGAGAAAATGTTGAAACTCGCCGCAACGGTAAATGCCGTCGGCGCCGAGATGAAAGGAAGCACCGTTCACAAAATGCTCACTTGGCGGCAAGTTGATGTGCGCGATACCACTCAAGGGTCAGGCGCAGGCCTTGTTCGAAAGTGAAGCGCGGCACATGACCAAGTTCGCAGACCGCCGCGGCAGTATCGGCTTGCGAATCGCGCACGTCACCCACGCGGGCTGGCCCGTATTTGGCCGGAAGATTCACACCGGCGATTTGCTGAAGATGCTTCCAGGTTTCATTCAGCGTGATGCGGCCGCCGTTGCCCGCGTTGAAAGTACGGCCGGAGACTCCCACCACTTCGGCGGCTTTGAGCAGCAAGCCCACTACATCTTCAACATAGGTAAAGTCGCGCGATTGTTCGCCATCGCCATGGATAGTAGGACTGCGACCCTCCAACAGGCAAGTCATGAAGACGGACAAAACGCCGGAATAAGGGCTAAACGGATCTTGGCGCGGACCGAAGACATTGAAAAAGCGCAGGCTGACGGTCTGCAGATGGAAACAATCGGAAAAGACGGAGGCATAATACTCGCCTACCAATTTTTGCAGCGCATAGGGGGACTTGGGCTGCGGATTCATGCTTTCGACTTTAGGCAGGACCGCGGTATCGCCGTAAGCAGAGGATGAGGCGGCATAGATGACCCGTCCGGCTTTACCTTCGGCGGCGGCTCGAAAAACATTGAACGTACCGTTGATGTTGACTTCGTGACTTGCAACCGGCTGATCAATCGACTTAGGCACCGAAGGAATAGCCGCCAAATGGAAAACGCGCTGGGCACCGGCGATCACCGGAGCAATCTGATCGTATTGGCAGATATCAAGATTATGGAAGGTGATGCGGTCGGTGACATCCTTTAAATTAGCGAGATGGCCGGACGACAGATTATCGATGACATGCACGTCGCGACCTTCGGCGAGGAGCCCTCGGACGAGAGCGGAACCTATAAACCCCGCGCCGCCCGTAACAATATAGCGATTCATATAGTATTTGTCTGCAAAGTTGCGGATTCTGCCGCCTTCAATGTTTTGATAGCACGTTCAGCGACATCGCGCGCGTCACGACTAAAATCGAACGCTTCCAAAGAAACCCAGCCGTTATAGCCTACATCGGCCAGTTTCTTAAGAAGGATTAGGAAGTTATAGTCACCCATGCCTGGCTCGCGACCGTCCATTTCATTGACGTGGACGTGGCGGATGTAAGGAAGATAGCGTTCGATGAGCTGGGTATGCGGTTCGGTTTCATCGATGGCATTATGCACATCGAACATCGTCTGAACGGCGGGGCTGCCGATTTGCATCACGATGGCAACGGCTTCGGCCAGGCTGGTCACAACATCGGTTTGACTGGGAGACAAAGCCTCCACTAATAGAGTCACTTCACTGGATTCAGCATGCGGCGCGACGGATGCCATACCTTCCACAAAATTCTTAGTTGCCTCGGCAGCGGAAGAACCGGGCACGCTGGAGCGCTGTTTGGGAGAGCCAAAGACTACGACGGGGCGTTGGCGCGCGTTGGGGCCGACCAAGTCTGAGCACAGATCAATCAGACGACGAACGTAGTTCCAACTGTTTTGACGAAGGGCGGCGTCGTTGGTGACAATCTGCAAACCTGGGGGCGCCATCAACAACCAATGCAGTCCGACGAACTCAAGTCCATTGCCGGCGATGGTTTGGCGCACTTCGGAGCGCTGCCGGGGCGAGATCGCAGCGGGATCGTCGCCCAAAGTAAAGGGCGCCATTTCAAAACCGTCGTAGCCGAGTTGCCTGACTAGCCGGCACTGCTCAGCCAGGGGCATCTTTTGAAACAGTTCGTTGCAAGTGGCGAAGCGGTAGTCGGAAGGCACGATTTTTATTTTAGCGTTTGAAAGAAACCTTGCAATTCCGCGGTTAGCCTACTTATGCAGAAAGTGGTTCAGATAAACGACCTCGGCAGTTAGCTGGCAATCGGGTGTTGCGAGTGGGGCTGCAAAACGCATCTATCGGAGAGTGACACTTGCTAAGGCGGACACGCTTATAATGTGCGCACAGCCCTTGCATTGGGCCAGATCGTAGTGTTGGCAGACCTATCGGTCTTGCTAGATCGAAATTCCTTGAAGGACTTTGTCCCACCGTCCCGCTTTCTGGCAAACAGCTAGAAGTTCGCCTCTGGGATACTCAAAGTTACTATGTGTGGGGATGAAATCCTGTTGGAATCGAAGTTATCGCTGCCGTTGGTGGGTCGCGGCAAAGTACGAGACATGTATGATTTTGGCGATAGCTTGCTGTTTGTCGCCACGGACCGGATTTCGGCGTTCGACTGTATTTTAGGAAGCGGTATTCCCTGCAAAGGCAGAGTGCTGAACCAAATGTCGCTGTTTTGGTTTGAGTTTCTGCGCGACGTAGTGCCGTCGCATGTGATCACGGCGGATATCAAACGGTATCCGAAGATGAGTGCGCGCCGAAAGGCGATGCGCGGCCGTTCGATGCAGGTGAAGAAGGCGGACATGGTGCGGGTGGAGTGCGTCGCGCGCGGCTATCTAGCAGGCTCGGCTTTTCGCGAATATTGTCTGCAGGGGAAGGTGTGCGGGATTCCGCTGCCTCCCGGTATGAAAGATGGCGATCAGTTGCCAGAGCCGATTTTCACGCCGGCGACAAAGGCGATTACTGGGCATGACGTGAATGTGCCGTTCCGCTATATTGCGAACTTGCTTGGGGTTGAGTTGGCGGGACAACTGCGAGACCTGACGTTGGAGGTTTACTATCGGGCCGCCAATTACGCGCTGCAACGTGGGATTATCGTGGCGGACACCAAGCTGGAGTTCGGGTTTGTGGATAGCCAATTGGTGTTAGCAGACGAAGTGCTGACGCCCGATTCGTCGAGATTTTGGCCGGCGGACAAGTACATGCCGGGCGGGGTGCAAATTTCTTACGATAAACAGTACGTGCGGGACTATTTGGAGACGCTGCAATGGAACAAGAAGGCACCGGCGCCGTCTCTTCCAGATGAAGTGATCCAGAAGACGAGCGCCAAGTATATTGAAGCGTACACAATGTTGACCGGGAAGGATTTCCCGGAATCTGCCGGCTGAGGGTTCAGTATGGATACGTTAACGAGTCTTAATTGGTTGGACATAGTTTTGGCGATTATTATCATTAGCTCGGCGATTGCCGGGTTGCGGGCAGGCTTTACACGGGTGGTGATCGGACTGCTGGCAACGGTGGTGGGATTGATCGCAGGGTTTTGGTGTTACCGGTTGGTGGGTATGCAGTTGCATCCGTGGATCACGCGGCCGGCGGTGGCGAATACGGTTGGGTTCTTTTTGATTTTCTTTGGGGTGGCTTTGCTTGGGTCTTTGCTGGCGGCGCTCCTGGGGCGGTTGTTGAAATGGGTTGGTCTTTCGTGGTTCAACTATCTGTTGGGTGGCGTGGCGGGGTTTGCGCGCGGTGCGTTGATTGTGGCGGTGCTGGCGAATGTGTTAGTGGCGTTTGCGCCGTCGCCGGTGCCTGGGTATTTGCGTGATTCGCGAGTGCTGCCATATGCAAACGGGGTAGCGTCGATTTTGGCGGAGTTCGCGCCGCATCAATTGAAGGATTCGTTTTCACAACAGATGCAAAACCTGAAACAGATTTGGGCGGAACACGAGCGGCGGGCGGGTTAAGCCGTCTATGCTGCTGATTTTCGATTTGGACGGAACGCTGATTGATTCGGCGGAGGATCTGGCGATAGCAACCAACTATACGCGGGCGCGTTTTGGGTTGGAGCCGCTGGACGCGAAGGTGGTGCATTCGTATGTAGGGAATGGGGCGGCGATGCTGGTCAGGCGGGCGCTCGGGCCTGATCCAAGCGAGGCGGTGGTCGAGGAGGGGTTGGACTTTTTCATCAAGTATTACCGGGCGCATGCTCTGGCACATACGCGCTTGTATCCGGGGATTGAGGCGGCAGTGAAGGTGTTGGCGAGTAAAGGGCACACGCTGGCGGTCTTGACGAACAAGCCGGTGCGAATTAGTGCGGATATTATTGCCGGGCTGGGGTTGGCTTCACTGTTTAAGCATGTGTATGGCGGGAATAGTTTTGAGCAGAAGAAAAAGCCGGACCCGATTGGGATTGAGACTTTGATGCAGGAGACTGGGTTTGCGCCGAAGGAAACATGGATGGTGGGCGATTCGAGCGTCGATGTGCAGACGGGGAGGAATGCGGGGGTACGAGTTTGTGGGGTGACATGGGGGTTCCAGCCGGAGAGTTTCGCGGAGTTTGCGCCGGATGTGGTGGTCAGGGAAGCGAAGGAGTTGGTTGGGGTTTTTGATCGCGTGGTGTGAACAGTTTGGTCTAGCGCAGGGCCTGATTGCTGGTGAGGCCTGCGAGTGTAATGTTTCTTACTGTTGTGCGGTGAAAGCCTTAAATCTTCTTGACGCTGCAACGTAATGCTGCTAAAGCATACATAGTTGCTTTGCAGTCATCGATTCGAAAGGAACCACTCTATGCGTGTGCTCAAACCTCTCTCCCTACTGGCAGTATTCACCGGCTTCATCCAGGCCGGTTCACTTTTGCTCACTCCTGGCTCAATTTTTGTTCAGCAATTAGCATTTCCGCCGGCGGGAACACTCGCGCAATTCACTACTTCGGGAACCTCGGTCGGAACGTTGGCCACCGCAGGTTTTGGCGACATTCCCGAAAGCATGACCGTGCTCAATGGGCAGCTCTACGTTGGCGACGGTGCAGGCAGAGTTAATGCAATCGATCTTTCCACGGGCAATGTAGCCTCTTATTTCGGCACCGCGTCGTTCGGGCTTAACTCGCTCGGAAACTACAATGGGAATTTGCTGGCCTTGGAAGTAGCGTTTCCAAGCACTATAAGCGTTTTTTCAACGGGAGGTGCACTTCTCCAAACGATCACGTTGGCGTCCATTCCGGCCGGCGCTGATTGGAACGGAATCACTTCTGACGGTACGACGCTTTACCTAGCAGATTACGCTTCAGGCCGGATCTATAAGTATTCCTCTGCCGGTTCTTTGCTTGGCTTCATTGACACCAAGCTTGGTTCCGGCTTGACGGGAGTTTCATTTGACTCGTCGAACAGTAGCCTTTGGGTGGCTGATTCTCAAACCGGTCAGGCTTATGACTTCTCGACTTCGGGCGTCTTGCTGAGCCAGTTCTCGGTGGGATTGGACCCCAATGCGGGAATTGCGGTAGTGCCCTCTTCTGCACCTGAACCTCCTTCCGGGCTTTTCTTGTTAGGCAGTTTCAGCGCATTGATCTTATTTTGGGTGATCAACAAACGCTGCCTGAAAGAAGACTAGCTTCGGCTGCATGGAAAACGAACGTTAAGGTTCTGGACCGCTAGCGACCTGTAGCCTCCCAACAGCAGGCAGTCGAAACAACGAATACCTGTTTTAGCCGTAGAGTAGAGCCGTTTTTGCCGTGAACGAATCGTCTTTGGATTCCGTTCTTCGTGATATGGATGTTCTCACTCCCGCCTGGGTAGAAGAGCAAATCGCCGAGACTTCCGCAATTTGGGAGTGCTGTTCGAGCGGAGCGCTTCAGCAAGGTCGCCGGTATAGCCGAACGGAGCAGGGTGAGCGGGAGCGGGCGTATGACAGCGCCCTTGAGGCGGTAGAACGGCGCTATGAGATGTCGCCGAACACGGCGGGGGGCAAGGATGGCCGAGTCGAACAAACGATCCTTTTGTTCAGCCGGTTCGCGGCTGAGGCGATGGATTTGCCCAAAGACGCCATTGATTTGTTGACGCACGATTTTCTTCCAGTCGGCGTCGAGCTCGGACAACGGGCGCGCCGGTTTGATGCAACGTTGAGCAGCGGCGAGATCATTCAGGCTGCGCGCAACGCCTGGACTGCTTGCGGACTTCAGCCCTTGCTGGGAGAAAGGGTCGAGCTAACGCCGGCCATTTTCGGTTACAGCATGATCTATCCGTACAGCGACAACCACCTCGATGACCAGACTATCGATGGGTTCGACAAGCAGCTCTTCAGTCAGCGCTTTCGTCGGCGTCTTTGCGGAGAACTGGTGGCGGCGGAAACAACTCGTGAACGATCTCTGTGGAATTTGATTTCGCTGATCGAAGGACAGTATCCCCGGGAACTGTTTCCGCGAGTCTTTGAATCGTTGTTGCACATACACCGGGCACAAGAGCAGAGCATTGAGCAATTGACCGCTGGGCCTGTGTGGGATTCGGAAGCGCTCTTGCACCTCAGTTGTGCGAAGGGTGGCACTTCGGTGCTGGCTGACGCCTGTCTTGTGAGAGGATCGCTTACAACGGAGGAAAGCCGATTCGCTTTTGAATGGGGCGTGTTACTGCAGCTTGGCGACGATCTCCAGGATTTGCACGACGATCGGCGCCGGGGATCGCAGACATTGTTTACACAGGCCGCTGCTTCTGGCAAGCCCTTGGACGAAGTCACTCTACAACTTTTTCGATTTGCTCAAAAAGTGGGACAGCGAATGGATCAGTTACGCGGCGGCACTCCGACCTTAAAGCAACTGCTTAAGATGAGCTGGCAATCGTTAATCTTGCGTGCGATTGCCGATTCTCACGGGTTCTTCTCGTCGGCTTTCTTGATAGAGGCGGAGCCACGTTCCCCTTTTCGTTTTGAGTTTCTCCGGAGCCGCACCGATCGGCTGGCCAGCCAGCGAGGTCTCTACGCGGCTGTCTTCGACGATTTCCTACAAGCGAACGGCCATAGCCAATAGGACTTGCCACGACTATCAACGGCGGCGAGCGCCCGCATGGAAGCAACTCTCACGCGCCTTGAAGCCCAGAGCGATCGACAAGGACAGCTCGATTCAGCCGCCGGGTCGAGGGATTTGCGGGACGGACAGTGGTCAGCAAAACGCCCTTTACTTTCGAGATTCAATGAAGCAGAATGGTTCGGCGGAGACCTCAACTTATGCGATCCATCTTCACGACCCTGCTGTTTTGTACGGTCGGTGTCACTTGTGTAACAGATGCCAGTGCGCAGGGCGATCCAACCAAAAACTATTTAACATTTCATGGCAACCCACAGCGGACGGGATGGATTTCAAATGAAACGATCCTGACACCAGCAAACGTCAGCGGAGGGCAGTTCGGGTCGGTGTGGAACTCGCCGCAATTCGACGAAATCACTATTAGCGGGACTACTTACGCGCCGAAGATGTACGCAACTCCGCTGTATGTCGATAGCGTTACGATGAGCGCAGGCACGTATGCCGGGCAAAGCTTCAGCACCGTCATCGCCGCCACGAGTAACGGCTACATTTATGCCGTCAACGCTTTCACGACTACGGGTTCCAGTGCCGTACCAGCTGGCGCAATCCTCTGGAAAACGAAACTGACAAACCCGGAGAAGGTCGGCGGTCTCGATGGGGGCGTTCCTCTGGGAGTTATGGGAGCGCCTGTGATAGACGTGACAACTTCTCCGGCGAGAATTTATGTAGCATCCGACGATGCGGCTGCCGGTTGGCAAGTGTTCGCGTTGGATCTGACGTCGGGAAGCATTCTTCGCGGCTGGCCGCTGAACATCAACAACACAACCCTCTCTCCCATAAATCGAAACGGCCCCACCACCTTCCAGCCGTCTTCGGCCATGAGCCAGCGTGGCGCCTTGAATCTAAGCCCGGACGGGCGCTTACTTTATGTGCCTTTCGGCGCGTATGGCGATGGCGGCGCAGGCTGGATGGTGGCCGTTGACACGGTATCGCCAGCGCTGGCCAGCGCGTTCGCCGGTGCGCCTTCCTCGGTGGCGTTTGCGAATGGCGGCATGTGGGCTTCGGCGGGACCGGCAGTGGATGCGAACGGAATTGTCTATGCGACGACTGGCAATGGCACAACTGCTAACGAGACAACCCCGAACTACTGGTCACAGTCGGTTCTGCAGTGGAGTGCGGGAAGTCCGCTGAAGTTGCTCGGCACGTACACGCCCTTTAACTATTGCGCAATGGACCAAAACGATACGGATCTGGCCGGGGGAGCCCCCATTGTGGTGCCCGATTTGGGATCGGCGAACACCAGCACGCCGCATCTACTCGCTTTCGGCGGCAAGCAAGGCAACATGTATCTGCTCGATCGCGATCACATGCCGGGATCGCTCACGGTGCGCTTGGGATGCAGTACCAATTCAGCGACCGATCTTTCACTGCTTCCGCCTGGGGGCCAGCCGCAATTCAATGGTGCGCCTGGACCGATCAACATCTTCGGTCCTTACTCTGAGAACTATACAAACACCGACTACGCCAAGAGCCGCGCTACGCCGGCCTATTTCAAAGGCGCGGATGGAACGAATTACCTTTTCGCCACGGGGTCTACCAAGCAAACAGTCAGTTCGCAAGTGACGGTTCCACCCTGTGTGGCTCGCTTGAAGATCGTCACGAGTCCGGGCACTCCAGCGTATTTGGCGCTCGATCAAAGTCAGAATTCGATCACGATGCTCTCACCCGGTTCGCCAATGGTAACGAGCAGTGGTTCGGCCAATGCCATTGTCTGGGTGCTGGTGGGCAATGTGCCGCGGAGCGTGAACCTACTCGATCCTAATGTGGCGCATCCTATTTTGTATGCGCTTGATCAGAACCTGAATATTCTTTGGAACAGCACGCAAACGCAATTGAATGCGGGCGGCAAGTATATGATTCCGGCGTTTGCCCGAGGCACGGTGTTTGTAGGGACCGATCGTATCCAGGCTTTCGGTATCGTGCCGCAGAACATCAACAACAATGAAGTAGCCATCAATGCTGGCGGTGCGGCTGTTGGAACGTTTTCGGCCGACATGGACTTCAGCCAGGGACAGGCGAACAGCTTCACGAACACGGTCGACCTCACTGGCGTTCAGAACGCCGCTCCCGAAACGGTTTATCAGTCGTATCGTGCGGGCAGCAACAAGGTCGGATTCACCTACACTATTCCGAATCTCTCAGCGGGCGGCAATTATTTGGTTCGGCTCCATTTTGCCGAACCTAGCGCAACTTCGGCGGGCAGCCGAGTGTTCAACGTGGCGATTAACGGCACCACGGTGCTGCCTAATTTCGATATCTTTAAAACCGCCGGTGCGGAATTCAAAGCAGTTGTTCAGCAGTTTATGACTACCGCCAATAGCAGTGGCAACGTTGTGATCGCTTACACATACGGTACGGCGGGCGATCCGCTGGCCAGCGGCCTTGAAATTATTCCGATCAAAGCTGGGATTTCGATAGACTCCGGTGGCGCCGCCGCGGGCGCATTCATGGCTGACACCGACTTCGTAGGAGGGCATCCCAACACATTCACGAACGCGATCAACACAAGTGCTGTTACGAACCCCGCACCCTTGGCGGTCTATCAATCGAAGCGCACTGGCAATGGCAGCGGACAGGGATTCACCTACACGATTCCAAACTTGACGCCAGGGCACGCTTACACAGTGCGGCTCCACTTTGTGGAAAGCGCGACGAACCAAGTCGGGGGGCGTGTTTTCAACGTGGCGATCAACGGCACCACGGTGCTAGCAAATTTCGATATCTTCAAGACCGCCGGCGCCGCCTACAAGGCAAACATACAGCAGTTTTCGATCATGCCCGATGCCACTGGAAAAATTTCAATCGCTTACACCTACGGGTCAGCAGGCAATCCGCTGTCCAGCGGCATTGAAGTGATCCCCTAGCAGTCACAGGAGCTTGCTCCTTAGGTACGTTCGTTCCTATGGGCAGGCTTTGGGTGTACCTGGAACGGAGGATTTGGCCAGCGCGTCTTTGACAAGGCCGATGATGTCTTCGCCGCCTTGATAGGGCGGTGGGAGCGGAGAGTTGACGACCACGACGACAGGAACGTTGCACTTCAGGATGCCGGCGTAGGTCCAGACCGCCGGGGCGCCGGGGCCATTGTTGAGATCGCCATTCTTACAAACATTTGGGTTCGGGCAATCGTTGCGAACGGCAGAGTCCCAACCCAGGGAACCGCTGATCATCTGCTTGCGCAGCGTTGGGCTGAGGAGCGTGTTGCCGGTAGCGAGGTCGTTGATCACGTGGAAGATGTCGTTGGTGCTCAAGACCCAGCCGCCACCACCACAAATAGCGGTCCAATCGCCCCAGTCGGTGCCGTGCGCATTGCCGGCGGGATTGGGATAAGACAGCATTTCGTTTGTGCCGCCGGGCGGCGTGCAGGAGCGAGTAGGCACTCCGACCGGTTGGTAAACATGTGCGTTCATGTAGGAGAGGTATTGATTGATACTTTGCTGCGCGCGTGGCGGACCATCGGGCACGCCGGAGAGTGGCTGACCTGAGAGGGCGGGCATGATCTCGCGCATGAGAGCGAAATTGCAGTTGCCGTAGCTGGGCTTGCCGATGTTGGAGGCCGTCACGCCGCCGGCGACGAGAGCTTTCAAGTCTGCATAGTCGAGCTTGGAGTTATTGCCGCAGACGGGCAATTGCCCGAAGCCCGAGGTGTGTGTGAGCAATTCACGGAATGTCAGTTGATTGATGTTGGGGCCTTGGCGCCAGTCGGTATATAAGTAAGGCCCGATTTTGATATCGGGAGTGAGTCCTTTTTTGGCTAGCAATTGTATGACTGCGGTGGCAGTCATGGTTTTAGTGACGCTGGCAATGTTGGTGACGAGGTCGGGGGCCATAGGAAGGCTGGGCGCGTCAGCGTTCGTACGGGCCTGGCCGCCGTAAATGGGGCGCATGGCGCCGACACGGCAGTTATAGCCGACGACGTGGCCGGCGAGTGTGGTGCAGATGTTAGTGGCGAGTTTGGCTTCGGAGATGCAGCCTTGGGAGTCGCACGCGGTGGCGTCAGCAGGCGTGTTGGAGATCATGCTGGTGACGAGGCACTCGCTGGCGCCACAACCTTGATATCTGGCGGCAGTCATGACGCGTGCACCGTTATCTTCGGCCTTGGAAAGAGTGTCGGCAGCGTCGAGTCCGTAGTACCACCACCAGCCGGGACAGCCGCCTGCGCAACCTTCCAGGACGGCGTTGAAACGTCCGCTTGTGTCGGATGGAGTGAGATCGATCACGCGGGCTTTGTTGGTGGAGACGGAACCGCTGATGGTCTGCGGGGTTTCGTTGAAGTACCACCACCAACCTTTGTTGTCGGCGCCGGTATTCGCGATCATGATGCAGGTGTAGAGAGTTTGGCCGTTAGAAGTATAGGACTGAAGCGCGGTGAGGCGGGCATGGTTGGCTTTAGCGAGGTTGGCGATATCGGCGGTTGATTTGCCGTAGTAGTACCACCAAGCTTTGTTGTCGGCACCGGAGTTGGCGATCATGGCAACGGCGAAGCGAATGTTGCCGCCGCCCGTATCGTATGCTTTGAGCGAGATGAGGCGGGCTTTGTTGGCGGTGAGGTTTTTTTGCAGGGTGGGAACGTCGATGCCCACGTACCACCACCATTGTTTGGCGAATGCGCCCGCTTCGCGTACATAGGTGACGGTGAATGAATTGCCGGACGGGTTATCGGGGGAGATATCGGTGATACGGGCGTTTAGAGCCTGAACTTTTTGAACGATGTCGTTATAGCTTTGGCCGGTGTAGAGCCACCAGGCGGTGGGTGCGGTATTTTCATTGTCGTCGGCGGCGCGAGCGAGTTGAGTGGTTACGGTGATCACCAGGATCATGAGAGCCCAGGTGGCGATCATTTTGCGGCAGCGCAGTTTCATCATTTCTCCAATAGGAAATAGTGACGCGGGAGCCAGGAGCGTTACAAGACATCGGCGAGAAGAGTTTGTCGACAGCCACTTCGAGCGTTAGGCGAGGATCTCTTTCACAACATTCCCGGCGACATCGGTCAGTCGGAACTGTCGCCCCTGAAACAGATATGTAAGTTTTGTGTGGTCGATGCCCAGCAAATGTAAAACGGTTGCCTGTAGGTCGTGGATGTGTACCCCACCCTCGGCCACATTAAATCCGTAATCGTCGGATTGGCCGTGCGAGTAAGCGCGTTTGACGCCGCCCCCAGCCATCCACAGGGAGAAGACGCGCCCATGATGATCGCGCCCGTAGCTGTCGGGTTTGACAGCACCTTGGGCATAGGGCGTGCGTCCGAATTCGCCGCCCCAGATGACCAGCGTGTCATCCAGTAAACCGCGCTGTTTCAGGTCGACAAGCAGACCGGCTGAAGCTTGATCCGTATCGCGCGCCAGCACGGGCAATTTCTCCGTCAGACCGCCGTGATGATCCCAGCCGCGATGGTAAAGCTGAATAAAGCGCACGCCTCGTTCGGCAAGGCGGCGCGCCAGCAGACAGTTCGCGGCGAAGGTACCAGGCTTGCGCGCATCGTCCCCATAGAGCGCATAGGTGTGCTCCGGTTCTTGTGAAGTGTTCGCCAGTTCGGGCACACTCGTTTGCATACGGAACGCCATTTCATATTGCGCGATGCGAGTTTCGATCTCGGGATCGCCGGCGCGGTTATGCAACTCCTGGTTCAGCGCGCCCAGCGCATCGAGCTGACTGCGCCGCATTTCGCGGGTGATCCCAGGGGGGTTGGAAAGATGCAGCACCGGATCTCCGCCACCGCGAAACTGCACTCCCTGATACTGGCCCGGCAGAAAGCCCGCACCCCAGAGCCGCGAAAGCAAACCCTGATCCGGCTGGCCGTTGCTGGGTAGCGAATTCAGCACTACGAATGCCGGCAGATTCTCATTCTCGCTGCCAAGGCCATAATCAATCCACGAGCCCATGCTAGGGCGTCCAGGTAATTGGCTGCCGGTCTGAATAAACGTTATGGCTGGATCGTGATTGATGGCCTCCGTGTACATGCCGCGCAGCACACAGAGTTCATCGGCGGCTTTTCCCGTGTGAGGCAACAGTTCACTCAGCCACTGGCCGCATTCGCCATACTGGCGGAAGCCCCACATCGTCGGCACGACAGGGAAGCGATCCTGCTGGGCCACCATGCCGGTGATTCGCTGGGTGCCGAAAACAGAAGCGGGGATGTCCTGGTTGAAACGGTCCTTCATCTGCGGCTTGTAATCGAGCAGATCCAGATGGCTCGGGCCGCCCGCCTGGAAGAGAAAGATGACGCGCTTTGCTTTGGGTGTGAAATTGGGGAACGTGGCGCGCGCCTCTGTCGGCTCGGCGAGCGCTTTCGCCCCACCCAAAAGGGCATGTAGCGCAGCAGCGCCCAGGCCGTAGCCGGCTCGGGCCAGCAAGTCCCGGCGGGACGTTACGCGACTGAAGTTGCAGCATTCCATTGTCTGTCTCAACCTTTCGTAATCGTTTCATCCATATTCAGGATGATGTTCGCCACTGCGGTCCAGGCTGCCAGTTCAGCGGCTGGAATCGAGCTATCCGACTTCGCGGCACCCACCTGAATCAAGCGGCGTGCGCCGACGTCGTCTTTTTGAAAAGCGAGGCGCATGTTGGCGAGAGCAGCGCGCAGAATGTTAAGCTCGCGTTCGTTGGGAGAGTGTCCGGTAGCGAGCGTGAAAGCGAGAGTGAGTCTTGCATCGGGCGAGCTGCCGCCTTCCGTTAACACCCGCTCAGCGAGCTTGCGAGCCGCTTCCACAAAGATGGGATCGTTGAGTAAGGTCAGCGCTTGGAGCGGCGTATTCGTGGTCGCACGCCGCACGATGCAGACTTCGCGGTCTGGCGCGTCTAACACGTTGAGAGTCGGGTGCGGCACGGTGCGCTTCCAGAAGGTATAAAGACTGCGCCGATAAAGTCCGTCGCCAGTGCTCTCGACATATTTTGTGCCTGGATAGTCAGCCGCGACTACAATTCCTTTGTAAAGGTCGGCCGGTTGGTAGGGATAAACGCTTGGTCCACCCACCGACTGCTTGAGCAAGCCGGCGATCTGTAGCGCCTGATCGCGAATCACCTCGGCGGGAAGGCGAAAACGTGGTCCTCGCGCGAGCAGTCGATTTTCCGGATCGCGCGCCACGAGTTCAGGCGCAGCGTCGGAACTCTGCCGGTAAGTGGAACTCAAAACCATCATCTTCATCAAAGCCTTCACGTTCCAACCTGAATCGATAAACCGGCACGCCAGCCAGTCGAGCAGTTCCGGATGACTGGGCCACTCGCCTTGGAGTCCAAAGTTGTCGCTGGTCTTCACCAAGCCGAGCCCAAACAACTGTTGCCAGAAGCGATTCACGACCACCCGCGAGGTAAGGGGATGATCGGGTTTGGTGAGCCACTGCGCCAAGCCAAGGCGGTTGTGGGGTGCACCCGCCGGCCACGGGCCAAGCAATTCTTCCGGAACGCCGGCGTTGACCTTCTCACCGGGCGCGTCATAGGAGCCACGCACCAAAACATGGGTTTCACGCGGCACCGCCATTTCCTGCATTACCATCACGGTGGGTGCTTCGCGCTTTAGAGCTAGCAACTCGCTTTGCGCTTTTTCCAACGCGGCTAGATCCTTTGCGAAGCGCGCATCTCTCGCCCGCAGAGATGCCAGCCTGAGCCAAGCCGATTCGATAGACGTCCGCTGGTCGGGGTGCAATCCTGCCGCATACGGCAGGGCTCGACTCTCAAACAAACCGCCAATCTCTTTGTCGGTTAGGGCCTTGTTCCAAACCTTGATTTCGTCTAGAAGTCCTGTGTATCTTTGACTTTTGGCGCCATCGTCCCAGCCGACGCGGAATGAGGTGGGCTGGGGCTTGTCATCTTTCCCATCAGGCAGCGGAAGCCCGTCGTTCCAAACCTTGGTTGACACTTCGCGCCCATCCGCAAAGACTCGCACCCAAGATGCCTTCACGCGCATTGAAGCCTTGTCCGCGCCCGCGTAAACAAGCGTCAGGTGACGCCACTGCCCGGGCTTGAGATCTGCGCCCTCGGACTGCACTCGGAGCGAGTAGTTTGGAAAGCGCTGGCTAAAACGGAATTCCAGCTCACCGCCCACCAGGCGCAACTCGATGCCGTTGCCGTAATCGACCGAGGCCATATTGTGCGTATAATCGACGGCGGAAAGGAGGGCGACATCGCTATCGGAAGCTCCGGGTTTTAGCCATAGGCTGAATGTCAGCGGGTTGTGCTTCGATACTGGCAGCTTCGCGCTGCTCTCTGGTTTCGGCTCGGTGCTGGCGGGAGCGCAGGCGCGGCCAGCGGGACCTTTGTCAAACTCACTAGCGCCAGGACAAGGAATCGTTAGAAACGCGTCGACGTCCGGGGCGTTCTCACGAGCAGCCAACCGCGCCACATCGTCGTCACGCCATTTCCTCTTCTCGCGGGCCTCAATGCGCTTTGAAAGGGCGCCGATTGCGGTCTCGAGAGCATGCATTTTCTCTTGCTGTTCGGTGGTGGGCGCGGAGATCACCGGCACAGCATTCGACACCCGGCCATCTTCGCCGAGCTCTGGAACATTATTGAAGAATGCGAAGAACCTATAGTGGTCGCGTTGGGTGATGGGATCGAACTTGTGATCGTGGCAGTGCGCGCATTCCAACGTCAATCCCAGCCAAGCCATACCGAGCGTTCGCACGCGATCGGTTACGTACTGTACGCGGTACTCTTCCTCGATAATGCCGCCTTCGGAATTGATGACATGGTTGCGTCCAAAACCCGTGGCAATCCGTTGGTCGAGCGTTGCGTTCGGAAGCAAGTCGCCCGCCAGTTGTTCGGTCAGAAAGCGATCGTACGGCATGTTGTCGTTGAAGCTCTGAATGACCCAATCGCGCCAGCGCCACATCGACCGTTCGGCGTCGTTGTTGAAACCGTGCGTGTCGGCATAGCGTGCGACGTCCAACCAATCCATTGCCATGCGCTCACCGTAAGCGGGAGAAGCCAGCAGGCGATCGACTGCGGCAACATAAGCAGCTTCCCCCCGCTTGCTGACTTGCTCAGCGAAGGCGACCGCCTCACTGGGCGAAGGCGGCAGACCGATGAGATCGAGCGAGACGCGGCGCAGCCAGGCGGCGGGGGTTGTATCCGGGCTGGGACGAAGACCTTCCGCCCGAAGCCGTTGGAGAACAAAGCCATCAATCGGTTGGCGCACCCAGGGATCAGTGGCGTCGGGCACAGCGGCCCGGACTGGCGGCACAAAGGCCCAGTGCTTCGCGTATTGGCCACCTTCTTCGATCCAGCGTTTCAAAACAGCCACTTGTTCAGGGGTGAGGTTCTTGTTTGCGGACAGCGGAGGCATGCGCCGCGATCTTGGCTCTGCCGTGATGCGCTGATAGATAAGACTTTCTTCCGGCCTACCGGGAACTAAAGCCGCGCGGCCGTGGCGATCCGCGGTGGCAGTATCGAAAGCATCCAGGCGCAGTCCAGCCATACGCTTTTTGGCGTCCTGGCCATGGCATTGAAAGCAATTCTCTGAAAGAATTGGCCGTACGTCGCGGTCATAGTTGAGCGCCGCCTTGGGCGTTTGCGAAAATGCCAACGCCGGCAGCGCCAGCCCAAGCAAGACGAACTTTGCAAATCGCCGCCGTGATCCCATGTCTACTAGCATATGGCCGATGAAATCCCTATTCGAATAACAAGCACACGACAGATCCTGGAAAGCAGTTCGGCGCCAAGCTGCGCTGTCAGAAACCGTAATTTCGGCTAACCCTTTACAGCCGTAACCGCAATCCGGACAAGTAACTTTAGAGAACGCCCTTACGCGGTTGGTCGGCGAGTTGTAAAAGCAAGTCTTTGGCAAGATCTTGCATTTCGCCGAAGGCGTAGAGGTACTTCTGAAATTTGTGGTTGAGTTCGAGCGCGTTTTCGGGCGAGAGCCGGGCGCGAATAATCATGTCGCGGATGTGAACGGGATTGGGCAGAAGCGCTTCTTCTTGCAATTCTTCCAAAGCCGCGGAAGGCTGATAGTGGTACATGTTCGACCTACGTCTAATCTAGCGCGCTTTGAGGGTTATATCTAATCGCCGCGTTTATTGGTCTGTCAAGGATGTTAGACTACCGCGTTAGCCGCAATGGTGGCCTTGTACCATTCGGCACTGAGCTTCGGAGTACGCTTCTGCGTTTTGAAATCGACATAGTGGATGCCGAAACGTTTGCTATAGCCGTCGGCCCATTCGTAATTGTCGAGCAGACTCCACAGAAAATAACCTTTGATGGGGTAGCCTTCAGCGGCAGCACGTTGCAGGTGGGTTAAGTGGTTGCGGAGGTACATGAGTCGGTCTGTGTCGTTAATGTGGCCGTCGGGCGTAAGGGCGTCGTCTGCGGAGCAACCGTTCTCGGTGATGTAAAGTTCTTGCGGCTTCCATAGAGTGCTGACGTTGCGCACAGCCCAATAAATGACTTCGGGACCAACGAAAAGCCAGGGAGACGGCATGTGGGGGAAAGAGGTCGGACGCGGCAGAACGGTGTAGCCGGCGGGTGAATCAGCGGCACGAACGTATTCGGGTGTGTACACGTTGAGACCGACAAAATCGAGGGGGCTGCCGATGATCTTCATATCTCCGGCTTCAACTTTGGGAGCGTTGGCTCCTTGTTTCGCCAGGTAGGAATCCAGATACTTACCTTCCAGCACGGCGGTCAGAAACGGCGCGTTGCCTTCGCGGGTGGCGCGCAACGCAGCTTCCAGGTGCGGCTTCTCTGCGATGACGGGCACAAAGACGGTAGCGTTTTCGGCCAGACCGACCAGCGTGCCGGGTTTCGCATGGGCGCGGATGGCCTGGACCGCCAAGCCATGAGCGAGGATGCCGTGGTGACGGACTTGGTTTACTTGGGCATCGTCGAGTTTGAGTCCTGGGGCAAACTGACCGACCTTATAACTGAGATCGGTGAAACAGACAAACTCGTTGGTTGTGAAGAAGTGATGAACGCGGTCGGAGAGTTCACGCGCGATTAAAGCGGCGTAGTCGCCAAAGGCTTGCGAAGTTTCGCGCGACTGCCAACCGTGCGGGAATGAGGCGGGCAGATCCCAGTGAAACAGCGTTACGTACGGATCGATTCCATGGTTGCGAAGCTCGTCTAAAACACGCTTGTAGTAATCGAGGCCCTGCGCGTTGGATTTGCCGGTGCCATCGGGAAAAACACGCGACCAGGAAATGGACATTCGATAGACCTTGGCGCCGAGGTTCTTGAGGAGTTGGACGTCTTCTTTATACAGGTGGTAAGAATCATCGGCCACGTCGCCGGTCTCGCCGTGAAATGTCTTGCCAGGAGTATGGGAGAACTTGTCCCAAACGGATGGTCCGCGGCCGCCCTCGTTCGCGCCGCCTTCAATCTGATAGGCAGCGGTGGCACAGCCCCACTTGAAGTCCTGCGGGAATTTCAGAGGAGACGGTGAAGGGGATTGAGCGGACGAAAGGGACGGGATGGCGGAGGCAGCCAAAGGAGCCGCAACCAGAGTTTTGCCGAACGCACGGCGATTAGGTTTATACATGGCAGCTAATTTCACCACCACTATACCGCTGGCTTGAGTTGTGCATCAGTTGGGAAGGCCGGCGTATATTTCGCGGAAGCAGTCTGAAACATCAGTGGTTCCCCAACCGACGAGCCCGAGGTGGTCGACTGGCAGAGTTTTGCGATGGTTCTTCAAAGTCGCCGAGACGACGGAAACGAGGCCGTCGTTGGGCTGGCCGGCGGCATCGAGCAAAATGGCGGGCGAGCTGAGGAAGGGCGAAGCAGCGGCTGATTCGACCAAACCTGCGTAGCTGAACGAGGGCACATCCTGCAGATCGCTTTCGTCGGGCGGGAAAAGGCGCAGGCAATTATCGGTGGTCAATTCGCGGAGTGCCGGATCATTCAACGAAAACAACCCTTGGAAATATTTGGCGGCGTTGGAATAGTCGCTGGCGGAAATTCGACTGACGGCCTGCTGAAAGGCGCCTAAGGCGAAGTGAATTTGCGCGGGTGCGGCAAAGGGCCATAAAGTAACGGCGCGAAGTTGAAAGCGCGCTATTGCTGCGAGTAAATTGGCGACGCCCAAGTCTCTCAGCTTAGCGGGATTGGCCGCCACGTCGGCGGCAACGGTTCCGCGAAAAGGGGAGCCCAAGGTGGTGAGAGAGGCAATTAGTTCGCGACCGTTGGCTTTGCCGATCAGGAAGCGAGAATCAAGACCGCCCATGCTATGGGCGATCAGATGAACCTTGCCGGAAGGAACGAATTGTCTAATTTGAATGGCTAAATGAGCGGAACGGTCGGCCAAGCTGCCCTTGGGAGGAACGTCGGTGGCGTAAACTTCTTTGGCTCCCATCTGCGCCAGAACGGCGGCGACGTCCTTGAAGTAATTGAACGGCCCTAAGGTGCCGAAGCCGAGGTAACCGTGAGCGAGGACGATGGGGAGTTGAGCCATAGCAATTGCGTCGCTCATTACTATACATCGGTAACGCTACAGCCGACAGGTAGGATATTGAAATGACTCGTTGCATCTTGGCTCTCTTTACCTTCATGTTTACCGTTAGTGGTTGGGCGCAACAAGCTCCTGCCGACGGGCAGTTGATGGCGCGACGAAATGCCATTGAGAAAGAACTGGAAGCGGTTGCGGTCATCGATCGCAAGCTTATGATTCCGATGCGCGATGGGAAGCGCATGGCGGCTGACGTTTACCGGCCGAAAGACACGTCGAAGAAGTATCCGAACATTTTTGTGCGCACACCGTACAACTTCAACTTTTGGGATGTGAAGTTAGGAGCGCCGCGGGATATGTCGGCGGAGTTGGAAGCGGTGAAACGCGGCTATGCGTATGTGGAGATGAATGAGAGAGGTCACTTTTTTTCGGAGGGGACATACGACATTTTGGGCGCGCCGCTTTCGGATGGGGAGGATGAGCTGACATGGATGTCGAGCCAGCCTTGGTCGGCCGGGAAAGTGGGGACGATTGGCTGTTCTTCGACGGCCGAATGGCAGCTTGGCGTTGCGGCGTTGAATCATCCAGCGTTTGCGGCGATGATCCCGCAAGGTTTTGGCGCGGGTGTGGGACGGGTGGGTCCTTACTACGAGCAAGGTAATTGGTATCGCGGCGGAGCGGTGCAGATGCTGTTTATTGCTTGGATTTATGGCGAGCAGAATCAGGTGCGGCCGATGTTTCCGGCGAATACTTCACAGGAGGATTTGATTCGGGCATCAAAAGCGTTCGATCTGGCGCAGCAACTGCCGCCGGTTGACTGGTCGAAAGCGCTGACCTATTTGCCCGAGAAAGACATCATCAAAGCGCTAGATGGACCGCATGGGATTTTCGCGGATCGGGAAGAAGTGTCGACTGGCGGGGCGATGATCAAGCGGACGCCAAACGATCCGGCCTGGTACCGCGGCGGATTGTGGGATGACAGCAAACCGATCAATGTGCCCGGGTTTTGGTTCATGTCCTGGTATGACGTGTCGATCGGGCCGAATCTGGCGGCTTATAACTATGTGCGGAAGACGGCGCGGCCGGAAATTGCGAACGAACAGTATGCAGTGATTGCGCCGACACTGCACTGTTCATATAAGCGCGCGACAGAGGACACGATTGTGGGCGAGAGAAGCATGGGCGATGCGCGGCTGAACTATGACGAGTTAACTTACGGCTGGTTCGATACATTTCTGAAAGGTGAGAAGACTGATTTCCTGCAGAAGACGCCGAAGGTCAAATACTTCACGATGGGCATGAACAAGTGGCAGACGGCGAACACGTGGCCGCCGGAGGGTGCGCAGCCTTTAACGTTCTTTCTGGGGAGCGGCGGGAAGGCAAACAGTCTTAACGGCGACGGGGTGCTGACGGCGCAAGCCGGCGCGGCAGATGCAGCGGATAGCTTCACCTACGATCCGATGAATCCGGTGCCTTCCTATGGAGGCAATGTTTGTTGCACGGGCAATGCGGTGACGGGAGGGGCATTCGATCAACGCAAGATGGAAGCGCGGGCAGACATTCTGGTTTATACAACGGAGCCGCTGAAAGAAGGGATGGAGGTAAGCGGGCCGATGGAAGCGACGCTGTATGTTTCGTCGGATGTGAAGGACACGGATTTTACGGTGAAGGTGATTGACGTCTATCCGGACGGCAAGGCTTACAACTTGGACGAGACGATTCAGCGCTGCCGTTATCGAGAGGGGTATGACAAGCCGGAGGTTTGGATGGAGAAGGACAAGGTTTACAAGCTCGCTTTGCAGCCGATGACGACAAGTAACTTCTTCCCGGCGGGGCATCGCTTGAGGATTGAAGTTTCGAGCAGCAACTTCCCGAGGTTCGACCGGAACTTGAATACCGGCGGGAATAATTACGATGAGGCGACGGGCGTGGTGGCGCATAATGCGGTACACCACTCGCGGCAATATCCATCGCAGATCACGGTGACGGTGGTGAAGCGGAACTAAATTTGATGTTGCTGGCGGCGCTCTACGATATCCACGCGAACTTGCCGGCATTGGAGGCGGTGCTGGAAGAGGTGCGGAGACTGGGGGTGGAGCGGATTTTGGTGGGAGGCGATGTGCTGCCGGGTCCGATGCCAAGGGAGACGATGGCTTGTCTGGCGGATTTTGATTTGCCGATCGAATACATACGGGGAAATGGGGATCGAGAAGTACTGGCACGGATGAGAGGGGAACCGGCGAGCCGTTTGCCGGCGCAGGCACGCGAAGCGATTGACTGGAACGCGCGCGAGCTTGGGGATGAACACGAAGCGGTATTGGCGAGTTGGCCGATGACGGTTCGCTATGAGATTGACGGGTTGGGCCGGGTGTTGTTCTGTCACGCCACACCACGCAGCGACTCGGAGAACTTTACGAAATTGACGCCGGAAGAAAGGCTGCTACCAATGTTCGAGGGAAGCGGCGCGGAGGTGGTGGTGTGTGGGCACACGCATACGCAGTTTGACCGAATGATTGGCAGAGTGCGGGTTATGAATGCGGGAAGCGTCGGCATGCCGTTTGGAGAACCGGGCGCCTACTGGCTCTTAGTTGGACCAGACGGCGCAGCAATGCGGAAGACGAATTACGATTTGGAAAAGGCAGCGGCACGGGTTCGGGAAACAAGGTATCCGCAAGCTGGGGATTTTGCGGAAGGCCATATTTTAACGCCGCCAAAGGAAGAGGTTATGCTGGCGATGTTTGAAAGATCCGCTTGAGAATACGGGCAAGAGGTGAAGTAGGAGAGGTCTCAGCCAGGTTGGTCAGCCTTTTGGGCTTTTCATGGCGTCGGCAAAATCGTTAAACAAGTAGTGTGAGTCGTGCGGGCCGGGGGCGGCTTCGGGGTGGTATTGGACGCAGAAGACGGGGTGATTGCGGTGGCGCATTCCTTCGACAGTGTTGTCGTTGAGATTGAGATGAGTAACGGCGACGGCGGAGTCTGGGAGGGAGTGCGGGTCGACGCAGAAGCCGTGGTTCTGGGAAGTGATCTCGACCTTGTTCGTGCGGTAGTTCAGGACGGGATGGTTGGCGCCGTGGTGGCCGAATTTCAGCTTGTAGGTTTTGCCGCCGAAGGCAAGGCCGAGGATTTGATGACCGAGGCAGATGCCGAAGATGGGCACCTTGCCGATGAGGTTTCGGACTTGAGTGGCTTGGTGCTCAAGCGGTTCAGGATCGCCAGGGCCATTGGAAAGAAAGACGCCGGTGGGACTGAGGGCGAGGACGTCTTCGGCGGTGGTATCGGCAGGGACAACGGTTACGCGGGAACCGATTTCGACAAGATGGCGGAGGATGTTGCGCTTGATGCCGTAGTCGTAGGCGACGACGTGGAAACGCTGTTCTGGAGGGGCGGGGCGTTTGTCGGAGACGGAGACGGCGTCGATGCCGTGGGTCCATTCATAACTGTTGGGGGCGGTGACGCGAGAGACGAGATTTTGGCCGGCCATGGATGGAGCGGCTTTGGCCTTATTGATGAGAAGAGTGTGATCTTGTGGACCGACAGCGATGATGCCGCGTTTGGCGCCGTGATCGCGGAGATGGCGGACGAGACGGCGGGTATCGACTTCGGCGATGACGGGGATAGCGCTTTGGGCGAGGAAGTTTTCGGCTTTTTGATCGGCGCGCCAGTTGCTGACAACGGGTGAAATTTCGCGCACGACGAGCCCTTCGATATAAGGGCCGCCGGATTCGGAATCGGCTTGGTTAGCGCCATAGTTGCCGATTTGCGGGTTGGTGAGGACAACGATTTGCCCAGTGTACGAGGGATCTGTGAAGATTTCCTGATAGCCGGTGATAGCGGTATTGAAAACGACTTCGCCCAGGCGCTGGGTGGGTGCGCCGAAGCTGACACCTTCAAAGATACTGCCGTCTTCCAGGGCGAGGACTGCTTGCTCCAACCGATAGGCTCCTAAATTTTTCGTTTAGCCGCAGGGGTTGCGGAGATCGGTGTGCCGATCACTTTATTTGAACATATGCAGGTGGTTAAGCGGCGGTTTTCATGGCAGGTTCGGTGGGTTGCGTGGATTCGGCTGTTTCGGTGAAGTCCTCCTGAAACTGGTGGGGGGGATCAAGGATGGCGAGGTGCCGAGCGAACCACTCTTTTGAAAATTCAAAGCCAAGGGCGGCGAGATTAAAGCGTTGTTTGTGCTGTTTGGCGAGGAGGAAGGCGATGGTGGCTTGTTGGAGGTCTTCGCCATCCTGGACGCGGCGCTGCTCTTGGAGGGCGAAGAGTTCTTTGATCTCGCGTTCGCGGCGGCGGGCGAGGCGGGCTTCCTGGAGATGCAAATTGCGAAACTCCTTTTCATGTTTGTAGCGGATTTCGGCTTCGAGAACGATGTTGATTTCGGGTTGGTCGGCGAGTTGGGGGTCGGGGTTAGCGCATTCGCGGCTGAATACTGTGATCATGGCGATTTCGAGCGCGGGGATGCGGTTGAGACGCCAGCGGAGGTCAGCGATGGATTGGACGAGGGCGCGCTCTTCGGGGCCAACGGGTTTTAACTTTTGCTCGTAAGCGAGGATATGCGATTGGTATTGGGCGGCGTCTTCTTGGGGGAGTAGAACGGTGACGCCGGTCAGTCCGGTTTTGATGGCATTGAGGCGGACGGCGGCTTTGCCAGCGGGGCTTTTGGGACCGCTAGAATGCTGGGCATTGGCGCGGTTGGCAGCGAGACGGGCAGCGGAGATTTCGGGAGTTTCTTCTGATGATGGAGGAACCGTTGTCTCGGACGCAGCGGTTGCGTTGGTGGGCGCTTGTGAGTTGTTGAGGTTGGTTTTGAGGGCGGCGCGCTCGGCGGCGCGGCGGGTGGATCGAGCCGACATTCTGTTTGTCTCCTTACACGCCCGCGGCGAGGATGGAGCGCGGGGCGGGTTCGCCTGAAATGTAGCAAGCAAAAGGGGAGAACAAACGCGGATTAGGGAGCGGACTGGGCAAGTGATTGAAGGGATTGGGGATGGAGTTGAAAATATTTCGGCGAGGCGTGTGACTAATCGCGGACGGTTTCCTTTCGCCGCAGGTAGGGGATGAAAAACTGAGTTTCCCGAGTTGGCGTGTCAGATTGCTCTGATTGATCACCCGAGCGCTATTCTCTGGCAGTGGAATAGCCGATGGAGAATACGTGCAAAGTAATCACGTTGACTGCCAGTTTGTCTTAAAACTCTGTTATCAAAGCAATCCTCATAACGACGGGCTGGTTCCGATGGGAAGCGCCATTCGCAATAGTTTCACAACCGCGGACCACCTGACCTCGGACGAATTGGAGGAACTCTTTATGAATCGAGGCAAGGCTTTGGTTGAGAAGGCCGAACAGCATCTGCTCTTTTGTGAGATGTGCCAAGATGCGGCGATGGCAGCCGAAATCGAATTAGCCGCTTGGCGGAAGGCGCTTTCTTAAGTTCTTATATGCGAGCCTTTCTTGAAAAATTCTATGCGGCGGATACAGTGATGACAGCGTCGCCGTCAACGCCGGAGAGGGACCAGATTTCAAAGCACTCGTTTGGGAAGAAAGCCCCGAGCTCATTTAGCGGTCGCAGCGATGGCCGTCTCAGCAGGCAAAGTGAAAAAGAAGGTAGCGCCGGTGCCGGGAGTGGACTCAGCCCAGATTCGACCGCCTAATCTTTCAACAATGCGCTTACAGGTGGCCAGGCCGATGCCGCTGCCCGCAACATCAGATTCGCTGAGGCGTTTGAACGGTTCGAAAACTTTACTGGCATATTCGCCTTTAAAACCTTGCCCGTTGTCCTTAACAGAAATTCGCCATTGGGTACCTTGTCGAACCGCGGCAATGTCGATGCGCGGCGTTTCTTCGCGGCGATATTTCAGCGCATTATCGATGAGGTTCTGAAACACCATGGCGATCCGGGAGGAATCGACGGGGAGTTTGGGCAGGCCGCCCACAGTAATTTGCGCATGGCTGCTCTCGATGTTGTGGTGCAAATTGGCGAGCGCGATTTGGAGGGGCTCGTCTAAGAGCAGGACTTCCAGATTTTGCGGCGTATGGCCCATGCCGGAATATGTAAGGATGTCTTCCATTAACTTGCGCAAGCGCTCGAGACTCTCAACAAACAGCGTCAACATGCGCGATTCGAATTCGTCGAGTTTGCCCGCTAAGCTCTCAGCTAATAACTGAGAGACCCGGAGAGACGAATTTAGCGGGGAACGTAGATCGTGCGCGGCGGCGTAGGCAAAACGTTGCAAATCCTCGTTGGAAGCTTCCAAATCCTTTTGCAAACGTTTACGCTCGGTCACGTCGTCAAGCGAGAGCAAAACAAAATCCGATTGACCTTTGTCGGTACGGAGCCGGCGGGCGTTCAGGAGCAGGACACGGGGTCCCAAGGTGGGAAAGTCGTGGCTCACTTCGAAATCTTCAAAACTTTTCCTTTGTCGCACTATATCTTCCAAGAGGGTGCGTAACGCGGGGATATTCCATTGACCATCGCCCAGATCGTAAATAAATTTCCCCAAAGTTTCGTCAGGCGACATAAAGAAAGTTTGATAGAAGGCCCGGCTGGCCGTAATGACGTGCAATTCGCCGTCGAGCACCAGTAGAGGCTCGCGGACGGTATCTACAATTTGCACGGCGTACTTGCGGGCGGCTTCCGATATGTCCAGGCTGCGCTTCAAAGAATCAATATTGGTGAAGGTCAGCACAGCGCCTTCGATGTGGTTACTCACGGTGCGGTATGGCCGAATGATGGCGGACCACCAGCTACCTTGATCATCTTGTAACTCGTTGGTTGAGACAGCAAGGTTGGCAATAACGTCAGCCACCATCCTGGGCAGCGCAGAAACATGTTTCCACTGCGCGATTTCACCGATACTATGACCGATATCTGCCGTGCCGACGTGGAAGTGCTGTTGAGCAGCGGGCGTAAAGCGACGCAAAAGCAAGTCATTGTCCAGCATCAGGATGGGTGCATCGGCGGCAGCTAGTAAGTTGGTCAGATCATTAGTCAGGCCACTGAGTTCGTGATTGCGATTTTGGAGCTCCAGATTGATGGTAGCGAGTTCTTCGTTACCCGATTGCAGTTCCTCCTTGGCAGTGGATAATTCCTCGTTGGTGCTTTGCAACTCTTCGTTGGCGCTGCTGATTTCCTCACTCGCGGCCTTCTGCGCCTCTAACGAGTCTTCATATTGCTTCTTCAGAGTTTGCAAAAGATCGGTCAGTTCGGCATTTTGTTGTGCCAAGTGGAAAAGCGCCTGTTCAGGCGTATCCGGCGGTGGCGGAATGAGCGACGCCTCTTCATTAGCCTCAAAGGAAGCAGCGTTCGCGTGTTTAAATAAGACAAAGTAAAAGCGTTCTTTGGCCGAAGAAGGCGACAGAGGAATGATTTCAAGGGTGATTTCGCGCGCTTCTCCGTGGCATGTCAGATGCAATCCTTTTCGTTGCACCGGAATGTTTTGCGCAATGGCGCTGAGTGCCGCTTCGCGGAGCGGCTGTTCCAGGTCGTCGTGTGCCAGCAGCAGCAGATTCTTAGTGGCTGCGATGGCCGGCGACTGCAGGTAGTAGCTGGTTCGACCCCGCACCTGAAAAATGGTCAGTTCCTGGTTGATGATGACGCCGGCGGGTGTATAGCGGTCTTGGACCAATTGGTCGGCTTGCTTGCGCCAATCCTGCGTCACGGGTACCGGCACTTGGGAGTTTGGCGGATGGGTGGACTGGGCGGGTCGAACGGTATACAAAGTGGAGGTAGCAGGTGTGTCTGAGTTCCGGACAAAGATCTTGTTTTTGGCATCGACCGGTTGAAACAATGAAAACGATTCGCCCGTCGTTTCGCTAGGGCCAAGAAAGATCAAGCCTCCTTCGAGCAGGCTGTAATGGAAGGTGGACAGCAATTTCTTCTGCAGAAGCTCGTCGAGATAAACCAGGGTATTGCGGCAACTGATCAGATCGACGCGCGAGAAGGGCGGATCGCGTGTTAGGTCTTGTTTCGCAAAAACGCAGAGCTCGCGAACCGGTTTATTGATTTGGTAACGGCCGTCGTCGGTCTTATGGAAATAGCGCAGCAGCCGCTCCGCTGAAACTTCTTGGGCGATGGTGTCCGGATAGCTGCCAGCTCGCGCCATCGCCAGGGCCGAGTTACTCAGGTCGGTTCCAAAGATTTGCAAGGTTGGATGAACGCCTTCTTGACGAAAAAGTTCATCCAGACAGATGGCTAGCGAATAGACTTCTTCTCCGGTGGCACAGCCCGCAACCCAGACGCGAAACGAGCTCTTAGGCGGTTTCTTTTTCAGCAGGTCGCCCAGACATTTTGTAAGTGCGACAAACGAGTCCGGATCGCGAAAGAAATGGGTAACTGAAATGAGGAGATCGCGGTAGAGCGCCCGTATCTCCTCAGAGTGCGCTTCTAAATAGGCGAGATACTCGCCGATGTGCTGCGATCGGGTGACGATCATGCGCCGGCCGATGCGCCGCAAGACGGTGGGTTGTTTGTAGTGGCTGAAGTCTACCGCGGTGGAACTGAGGACGAGCTGGCAAATCTTGGCGAGGAGTAACTGTTCATCCGGTGGCGGCTCAGATCCTAGCTCTTCCCGAGCCATTGAATTATGGGGATGCTGGGGGATCGTGGCAAGCGCGTGGGCGATTTCTTTTGGGGAAAGCACAAAATCGGCGGCCCCGCTGGCGATGGCGTTGTGGGGCATGGCTTCGGACTGAGCGCCGCTCTCGGTTTGTACAAATGTAGTGCCGCCTTCCTTTTTGATTGCTTTGAGTCCTTCTGTGCCATCGCTTCCGGAGCCGGATAAAACAATTCCTACTGAATTTTTTCCTTGTTCAAGGGCCAGCGATTTGAAAAGGCAATCGATAGGCAAATTTAAGGTGCGGGTTATGCGCGGCGTAAGGTGCAGGACGTTAGCGGAAAGTGTGATGTTGCTGTTAGGCGGAATGACGTAAACCGAATTTGGCTCGATTTTCATACCATCCGTGATTTGGCGAACGGGCATGGTGGTGGTACGCCCCAAGATTTCGGATAACTGGCTCTCGTGGAGTGGGTCTAAGTGCTGAACCAGCACGAAGGCCATACCAGTGGAAACGGAGAGAGAGTTGAGGAGCTGTGAAAAAGCATCGAGACCGCCTGCAGAAGCGCCGATGCCGACAACCGTAATAGGTCTACCCGGGGACTGATCCCTTTGTTCCTCACACTCCGACCCGGTGTGAGGCGTTGAGTCTTCTTTATTCAGCAACTAATCATCACTTTATCTGAGCTTACACCCGATGGACAGCTTTGGCGGTGAACTGCGTTGCAAAGATTGCCGCTCGGATTGGTATTTTACGGTTGGATGTTATTAACCCAGCAGTCGTGAACAAGTTTTGGCGAATAAGTATTGACTACGTCGGGCGGGACGTCGTTCTCGGAGAGCTCATGAAAGTCAAACTGGACGAGATCTTCTTTTGAAGAGTCGACGGTGGCGAGGAGATATCCGTAAACGGCTGTCTTGGCTGCCAGAGCGTCGCCCGAATGGGGTGGCAGCGCGTAGCGGACGGCGCCAGCGGTACCGACGATCCAACCCGGTAAGGGCGCGGGACGTTTGAGCCACTCCGGAGTATTGAAGATGCCCTGCATATAAAAGTGCGAATGGCTGGCCAAAACATAAACAGGCTTTTTCGTGCGGACTTTGAAATCGACGAGCCAATCGGAAGCCTGGCGGCCGCTCAGAGTGCCGGCGGGGGATTGGTTCATGCTGTGGTCGGCGGAAATGCTGTCAGGCAGCGCTTCGTGCATGCCGACAATCAGCGCGCGGACGGAAAAATCCTGGGCGTCGCGCGCCAGCAGAGCGTGGAGCCAATTCAGTTGTTCGGGGTCGAAGGTGTTCTGGGAATTATCGAGCGTGATGAAATCGATGCCGCCCACGCGCCAGTGGTAGTAACCCTTGACAACATGATCGGTGGCGTCATCGGCGAGCCGCTGAGTGCGAATAGGAAGCGAATTCAGCCAATCGGCAAATTGAGCGATCACCTGATTGTGATCTTTGGGAGGAATATTTTCGTGATTGCCAAGGGCGAGGAAGACAGGAGTATCGCCAAAGGAGACTAACTGGCTATCGATAAAATCGGTCCAGGCACCGGCCAAATAGTCGTTCATGGTGGGAACGGTGCCCGAACTAGTGGCTTGATGAACTTGGGCGTAATCCTGATCAATCATATAGATTGCACGAAAGTCGCCCAAATGCCAGTAAAATAAAACGTTATCCGCTTGTACATGCTGCGCGATGGCAGGCATGACTATATCGCCGCAGTTACGAGAGTCTCCCGACACGGCAAAACGCCAGACGCCCGATGTCTGGGCGAGCGTGATTGAACTTAATAAAAATAAGAGCGAGAAGAGGCGGATCACCCACATCTTCCTATAGGATAGTTTGCGTGAGAAAAGAAAGCGAGACGTTAGCCTTGGGGATTGGTCGTCCAGGCGGTGTAAGCGGCCATGGCGGCGATCGCCAGGACGTAGAGAACAACCGCGACCAAGCCAGCGTTCTTCAGTTTGTCGACCATGTCAAGGCGCTTCGCCATACTGGTCTGGGTGTTAATAATACCAGTATCGTGGGCGTCGTTGTGCAGATGGATATAGTGATCGTCGTGGTTTTCCAGCCAGCGCCGGTACAAATACAAGCCGACGACGGCAGCAATGAGGACAAACAGGGCCACAATGTTGTACGTGAAATTCATAACCTACCAAGATCCTTTCGTGAGACGTTTCCTAAGGTTGACCGCGCAATCGTACGCAGCCAAATATACTCCTTTGGCGGAATGATACTCCTGTTTGTTGACATTTACAAGGGTGTTTCCCACCTTTGCGACTCTCCAAAAACGCAGCTTTGCGAGCAGATTTGCGGTGCGCGGACGACACCAAGAAGACGTTGTGGTGTGGCGCGAGGGCGGCGGAGGTAACCTCTTAAGTAGCAATTAGATTATGATGCAAGATACCGGAATGCCGAATACACAAATCAAACAAACGCAGGCGGTTCCCCGGATGGACAAGTGGAAGAGAGACTCCGCATGAATCCACCAATGGTAGAAAACATACTGTCGCAAGCCAGATCGCTGCGGGCGGTAATGGCTCACCAATATGGAGAAGGACGACCCGCCTTAGAAGAAGCAGCTGGTCTGCTCAGGTCGAGCCGCTACATTGTGCTCAGCGGGATGGGCGCTTCGCTGCACGCTTGCATTCCACTGCAGAACTACTTGGCGACGCGGGGCGTGGCCTGTTCGGTGATTGAAACTTCAGAGCTTCTGCATTTTCAGTCGAACGTTCTCACTTCGGAAACGACGCTGGTTCTGGTGTCGCGTTCGGGCGAGAGTATTGAGGCCACGGAACTGCTGAAGAAAGTTCAGCGCAACTGCAAAGTGGTTGGGGTCATTAATGTGCCCGGGAGTTCGGTCGCGCGGCAAGCCACGCGCGCGATTCTGGTGAACAGTTTGCCGGACCAACTGGTGGCCATTCAGACGTATACCGGGACAGTAGTAACGCTGCTGCTGTTGGGCGCTGCTTACGACCAACAATTGGATGCCTCGCCTAGATCGGATCTGGAACGGACGATTGAAGTTCTGACGCGCTGTGTGCCGGAGTGGTATCGCTTCAGTGGAAGCTGGCCGGGCTTCTTTGCGAATAACGTGCCGATGTATCTGCTGGGGCGCGGGCCAACGATTGCGTCGCTGCAAACGGGCGCACTGCTGCTGCAGGAAGTGGCGAAAGTGCCGGCGGTTCCGCTGTCGGCGCCACAGTTCCGGCATGGGCCAGTGGAAGTGATCCATGACCAATTCCGGGTGATTATTTTCGGCACGCAGCGGTCCACGGAAGACTTAGAAGATACTTTGGGCGATAAGATTCTGGCGATGGGCGGGAAGGTTCGTTGGATAGGGCCGAAGCCTAAGTCGCATTTGATCGATTCGTTGTGCGAATGGCCGAGCGAGAATTTTCCGGACTTGTATATGCCGGTGGCAGATGTGATTCCGCTGCAGATGGCGGCTTATCATACGGCGCGCTGGCATGGGATCACGCCGGGTGAGTTCAGGTTTGCGACGCCGGTGACGACTTCGGAACGAGATTTCTTTGAGCCGAACGATCCGCGAGGAATGTCGCGGGCGGTTTCGCAGAAGACGTAGTGAATCGCGGGAGCGCCGAGAGTTGACGGCGCTCCTGTAAACCAGCAGCCGAAGGACCGAGATGGCCGCGCATGACGCCGCCCTACAAGCGTCAGTCGATGAAGATGCCGGATATGACGGCGTTGATGCCGGCGGTTTTGTTGACCTGGATGATCACGTTGCCGGTGATGGTCCAGGAAGCGTATTCGCCGTTGTGGAAGGCGGAGAACGATTGGGTGTTCAGCACGGTGTTCGAGGCGGCATCCAGAATGGTTATGGTTTCGGCGCGCGTCGTGGTATCCCAATCGAGCAGATACAGCGAGACTTTGTGCGCTTTGGCGTCGGACAGGTTCAGGTTGATGTTGAAGCTGCTGGCGGTTGAGTAATAGACGGCCGCCGTTTGGGTGGCGGAGCCGCTGGCAATTTGTAAGGCGCGCGGATCGGAGGTTGAGGACGCAAAGGTCCAAGTGGCATTGCCGGTTAGACTCGTCTTGGCATAGGCTGGCAGCGTGTTTGCGCCGTTCACAATCAGGGCGCCATTGGAACCATAGTGGCCGGTCCAGGTTCCCTCGGTTGTCGCGTCCGAACCAGTGTAGGTGGCCGTATTGAGGGACGTCACTGGCGCGCTCGCCGGGCCGAAGAAGATACCAGCGACGACACCGTTATAGCCGGCTGTCCCGGTCACCTGGATGATCACGTCGCCCTTGATGTCCCAAACCGCGTAGACGCCGTTGTGGAAGTTCGAGAACTTTTCGGTATCGAGAACGGTGTTCGACGCGGCATCCAGAATCTGAATCGTCTCTGCGCGGGCCGTGGTATCCCAATCGAGCAGATATAGCGCCACGCGGTGCTTATTGCCGTCGGTGAGGTTCACGTTGATCGAGAAGGTTGATCCGTAGTAAGTGGACGCAATGCCTTGGCTGCCAGTCGTGTGCAAGGCGCGCGGGTCGGTGGTGGGATTGGCCCAAGTCCAGAGACTTTGGCCAGAGAAGCTGACGGTCCCATAGCTTGGGTTGTTCGCCGCATAGTTGGCAATGTAGTCGCCATCGGCACCGTAGGTCGGCGTCCAAACGCCCTGGGTGACGGCATCCGGTCCTGCATAGGCAGCGGTAGCGCCGGTTGTCGGCGGAGGCGGCGGGGGTGGAGGAGTGGGAGAAGTGGCGGACGGATCGAAGAAGATGCCGGCCACGACTGAGTTATAGCCGGCTGTCCGGGTCACTTGGAAGATGATGTTGCCGCTGACGGTCCACGAGGCGTACTCGCCATTCTGAAAGCTGGCGAAGGTTTCGGTGTCCAGCACGGCTTGCGTGGTGGCATCCATGATGGTGATGGTTTGGGCGCGTGCCGTGGTGTCCCAATCGAGGAGGTACAGCGAAATGCGGTGGGCGTTGTTATCAGTGATATTGACGTTGATATTGAAGACGGTGCTGGTGGAATAGAAAGTTGAGGCGATGCGGGTGGTTGCGCCGGGCGCGGTTTGCAGGGCGCGGGGATCGGTGGTGGGCAACGCCCAGGTCCAAATGGAGTCGTTGGTCAGGCTGACCTTGACGTAAGAGGGCGGGAGGTTGGCGTCGTTGGCGATGATGTAACCGTCGGCGCCGTAGTTGCCGGTCCAAGTTCCCTTCGCGGTGGTATTGACGCCGCTATAACCGGCCGCGTTCGCCGCTTTGACGGTGAACGTCTGGGTAACCGATGAGGCGGCCGCATAGGAGTTGTTGCCGATCTGCGAGGCAGTGATGGAGCACTGGCCGGGCGTCAGAAACGAGGCGGTGCTGCCCGACACAGTGCAGACTGAAGTGCTGTTGGATTGATAGCTAACCGGCAAATTGGAGGTTGCGGTGGCCGTCAGAGTCAGCGGAGTGCCCACGGTTTGGGTGGGAATCGTGCCGAAGTTCTGGATGGTTTGAGTGAGGAAGTTATTCGTCAGCGAGAAGTAGGTGCTCAGAGAAGGACTGATGGCCGCCGTGACGGAGTAAGATCCACCGTTGGCATTGGCCGCAGCGGTAATCTGGGCGATACCGGAGGCGTTAGTACTTGCAGTGGGAGCGCTGAGGATGGCGGAAGCTCCGGTAGTTGGCGCGGTGAAGGTAACAGTAACGCTGGGTACCGGGTTGCCGCTGCCGTCCTTGACGGTGACTGCCAGGGCGTTCGGAAATGGTGTGCCGACGTTGGTGTTTTGGGGCGTGGCGCTGGCGTTGGCGGTGATGTTCGCCGCAGGTGGGAGGGGCACCACCAGGAAGCCATATGCCTGGATGGAGCCGATGAGTGTTGTGGTACTTGTGTCGGCGGGGGAACCGGAGGTCGTGGCCTCGCGGCTATCGCCGGTGAACGCATACAGCAGATGGAATCCTGGCTGTAACGGCCCCACTGCGGCGGTCCAGGTTGGATTGTTCCCAGTGGCTGTGGTCCAGGCGTTCTGCCAGGTGTCCACCTGGAAGTAGACTGCGTCGGGAATGGTAGCAGAGGTGCTTGCAGCTGCGAAGGTGAAGGTGGGCGTGGTTAGGGTCGTTTCGTTATTGGTCAGTGGTGTGATGTCAGTTGTGAGCGGAGCGGAATGCACTTGCTCTTCATCAATCACCGTTACGGCGTCGACGCCACCATTGACAACATAGATCTTGTTCGTGACTGGGTTCACCGCCAGTGCACCGGGATCCGTACCTGCGGTCACGGTTGAGGTGGTGTTGGTGACACCATCGATCACCGTCACTATATTGCTGTCGTAATTGTTGGTGACGTAAATTTTGTTCGTTACCGGGTTCACCGCGACTCCAAAGGGGCCCGTTGCCGGTAGCGTCGTGGTGTCGTTGGTGACGCCGTCGATTACGGTCGCGCTGTTGCCCTTATAGTTGGCAGTGTAGATCTTGTTCGTAATCGGGTTCACATCGATCCCATCGGGACCGTCCCCTACGGCCACAGTTGAGGCGGAATTGGTGACGCCGTCGATCACGATCACGACGTTGGCATCGTAATCTGGGATGTAGATCTTGTTCGTCACTGAGTTCACCGCCACCGCAAAATTATTTCCAAACCCCACCGGGAGTACGGTGACGCTGTTGGTGGCTCCGTCGATCACCACCGCCCCGCCGCCACAAACGTAGATTTTGTTTGTCACGGGGTTCACCGCGATTGACTGGGGAGCGGTTCCCGTGGCAATGGTGGTTGTGCTGTTGGTAATGCCGTCAATCACGGTAACGTTATTGCTAACAAAATTGGCCACGTAAATTTTGTTGGTGACCGGGTTGACTGCGACAGCAATGGGGAACGATCCCGCCATTACGGTCGTCGTGCTGTTGGTAGCGCCGTCGATCACGGTAACGTTGTTGCTTTCGCTGGCCACATAAATCTTGTTCGTCGCTGGGTTTACGGCCACACCATTGGCCGCGCCACTGCCGAGGGAGACGGTTGCTGTGCTGTTGGTGACGCCGTCGATTACCGTCACCGAATTCCCGCCCACGTAGATCTTGTTCGTGACGGGGTTCACCGCGATCCGAAACGGGCCATCCGCTGCTACCGTTGCCGTGTTGTTGGTCGCACCGTCGACTACCGTGACATTGGCGGAGTAGTAGTTGACAACGTAGACCTTGTTCGTAATCGGATTTGCTACTACCGCTTCAGAGAGACCGATCATCGTTGCGCCCGTCGTGGTGTTGGTAGCGCCGTCGATCACCGTGAGGTTCGTGGAGCCCTCGTTGGTGACGTAGATCTTATTCGTCACCGGATTCACCGCCGCTGAGAAAGGTATGCTGGGCGTTGTTACGTTGATGGTGCTGTTAGTGACTCCATCGATCACCGTCACGACATTACTGGAGTAGATGGGGATATAGACTTTGTTCGTTATCGTGTTCACGGCCACGCTATTGGCGTAATCTCCGCCCAAATGAACGGTTGCGGTGGAATTCGTGACGCCGTCGATCACCGTCAAAGTCGCGCCATGCTGGTGGGCGACGTAGATCTTGTTGGTCACCGGATTGACGCCGATTTTCCAGGGATTAGGCGCCGTGGGAATCGTCGTCGCGGCGTTGGTCGCACCGTCGATCACAGTGACGTTGCCGCTATTGTAATTTGGGATGTAGATCTTGTTCGTCACCGTGTTCACTGCTGATGCAGTGGGTCCGCTGCCAGCCGCAACGATTGTTGTGTCGTTGGTGACGCCGTCGATCACAGTGACATCGCCGTCGGAACCGTTGGAAACGTAGATCTTATTTGTCACCGGGTTCACGGCCACCGAATTGGAGCCGCCTCCGGTAGTTATGGTTGCTGTGGTATTCGTCGCGCCGTCGATCACGGTCACATTGCCGCTGTTTTCGTTGGCAACGTAAATTTTGTTCGTTAGCGGGTTGACTGCCACGGCTTGCGGCTGAGCGCCCGTTGGTATCGTTGCCGTGAGATTGGTGACGCCATCGATCACCGTCAGCGTGTTGAGGTACCTGTTCGTGACATAGATTTTGTTTGTGATTGGGTTCACTGCTATGGAATAGGGGTTACTTCCAACCGCCACGTTGGCCGTCACGGTTTGCCCATAGGCCGCCGTCATCACGAACATCAAACACGCCGCCCACGTGGTCTTATAGCTAGGTCTCCTTTGTGCGAGCACAACTCTCCTCCTTCACAATTCATGTGGCTTGGTAAGGCTTGTCGCAAGTCTTTGCTAACAGCCTTTATTTGCTGCGATCGGGAAGTGCAACTTGATCGCCAATCGCAACTCTCATCGAGATAGCGGGCGTTTAGGCACACTTCCGCGCAGCGTTGCCTTTTGCGGGCATTTGAGGTTAGACCTATGGGATGAATGTGAGCTATTTGGCGCAAAGTGGGCACTGTGACCCAGAACGAGCCCTCTACAGCGAGGTGAGTGCTGCCATTCAACGTGCATCCGGTATCGCACTACCACTGTCTAGTGAACGATAGCCGCGGTGTTATTCAGGCAGCGCGGCGCGGGCTGCCCATTGTTGTGTAGACCACTAGTCGATGAAGATGCCGGAGATCACCGAGTTGATTCCCGCCGTTTTCGTGACTTGGATAATTACATTGCCGGTGATGGTCCAGGAAGCGTATTCGCCGCTGTGGAAGGCGGAGAACGATTGGGTGTTCAGCACGGTGTTGGAGGCGGCATCCAGAATGGTTATGGTTTCGGCGCGCGTCGTGGTATCCCAATCGAGCAGATACAGCGAGACTTTGTGCGCTTTGGCGTCGGACAGGTTCAGGTTGATGTTGAAGCTGCTGGCGGTTGAGTAATAGACGGCCGCCGTTTGGCTTGCTGAGCCGCTGGCGATTTGCAAAGCGCGTGGATCGGAGGTTGAGGACGCAAAGGTCCAAGTGGCATTGCCGGTTAGACTCGTCTTGGCATAGGCTGGCAGCGTGTTTGCGCCGTTCACAATCAGGGCGCCATTGGAACCATAGTGGCCGGTCCAGGTTCCCTCGGTTGTCGCGTCCGAACCAGTATAGGTGGCCGAATTGACGGACGTCACGGGTGCGCTCGCCGGGCCGAAGAAGATACCAGCGACGACCCCGTTATAGCCGGCTGTCCCGGTCACCTGGATGAGCACGTCGCCCTTGATGTCCCAAACCGCGTAGACGCCGTTGTGGAAGTTAGAGAACTTTTCGGTGTCGAGAACGGTGTTTGTGGCGGCATCCATTATCTGAATCGTCTCTGCGCGGGCCGTGGTGTCCCAATCGAGCAGATATAGCGCCACGCGGTGCTTATTGCCGTCGGTGAGGTTCACGTTGATCGAGAAGGTTGATCCGTAGTAAGTGGACGCAATGCCTTGGCTGCCAGTCGTGTGCAAGGCGCGCGGGTCGGTGGTGGGATTGGCCCAAGTCCAGAGACTTTGGCCAGAGAAGCTGACGGTCCCATAGCTTGGGTTGTTCGCCGCATAGTTGGCAATGTAGTCGCCATCGGCACCGTAGGTCGGCGTCCAAACGCCGTGGGTGACGGCATCCGGTCCTGCATAGGCAGCAGTAGCGCCGGTTGTCGGCGGAGGCGGCGGGGGTGGAGGAGTGGGAGAAGTGGCGGACGGATCGAAGAAGATGCCGGCAACCACTGAGTTATAACCCGCTGTCCGGGTCACTTGGAAGATGATGTTGCCGCTGACGGTCCACGAGGCGTACTCGCCATTCTGAAAGCTGGCGAAGGTTTCGGTGTCCAGCACGGCTTGCGTGGTGGCATCCATGATGGTGATGGTTTGGGCGCGTGCCGTGGTGTCCCAATCGAGGACGTACAGCGAAATGCGGTGGGCGTTGTTATCAGTGATATTGACGTTGATATTGAAGACGGTGCTGGTGGAATAGAAAGTTGAGGCGATGCGGGTGGTTGCGCCGGGCGCGGTTTGCAGGGCGCGGGGATCGGTGGTGGGCAACGCCCAGGTCCAAACGGAGTCGTTGGTCAGGCTGACCTTGGCGTAAGAGGGCGGGAGGTTGGCGTCGTTGGCGATGATGTAACCGTCGGCGCCGTAGTTTCCAGTCCAGGTACCTTTTGTGGTGGTGTTGAGACCGCCGTACGTGACCGCGTTCAAGCCTTTGAAGGAGGCCGAGATGGAAGCGGGCGCGGTCATAGTCACGGAGGTGGAGGCTGTCGAGGTGGAGGCCACGGGGCCGGTCCAACTGACAAATCCGTAGTTGGCATTGGGAGTGGCGGTGACGGGCACGACAGTCCCGGAATTGTAGTAAGTGCCGGAGGCGGGGGTGACGGTGCCGCCTGCACCGGCGGCGGTGGTGAGTTGATATTGCGTGTTGAACGTCCCGGTGATTGTGACTGGTGACGAACCGACCGTGATCGAATGCGAGGCAGGGCCACTATCGGACCAGGAAGCGAATACGATCTGCGAGCCGGTAGCCAAGGGCTGGATGAGCGCAGTCGAGAGCGTGTATTGTCCAGGAGGTAGCGACACGGCGTTCGTTCCTTTATATGGGGTGCTGTTCAAGGTGAACGAAATGCCCGCGGGTACGGTGATGGTGACGCTCTGAGTGGGCGGGACCACGGTAGCGGTATCGAAAGCCGTTGCGGCGTTGGTGGCGTTAGTGTGCGTGAGATCGCCACCGCCGTAGACCAGCACGTTATTCGTTATGCTGGTGGGCGAATTGGCCGGCACGTTTGCGATGAGCGTGAGCGGAGAAAACGTTCCGCCGCCGCCCGAGACAACCTCGTTGTTGGTACAGGTCACAATGGTTGTGCCGCTGCAATGCCAAGCGGCATCTGGGGAAGAAGCGAGGGTGTAGCCCGCCGGCAAAGTATCTTGCACGGTGACGGCGGTACCGTCGGTAGCTCCGGAGACGTTGCTCGCGGTGTTGGTCACTTGGATGGTCCAGGTGGCAAGGGCACCTTGGGTGAAATTTCCGGTGTGGGATTTGGAGATGACCAGGACTGCCGTCGGAGGCAGCGTGAATACATACGCCGCGCCTTGATAGGAATCAGCGTATTCCGCCCCCACCAGTGCGGTACTGCCATCGCTCGACAGCGCTACGGAAGAGCCGAATTGGCCGTTGGGCGCCCCACCCGTGGCCGTCAGTTGCTGCTGCTGGCTCCAACCGCTGCCAGTATATGCATACGCCGCACCGTAATGGGAATTTTCATAGAGCGCCCCCACGAGCGCCGTACTCCCATCGCCCGACAGCGCGACGGACGAGCCGAAATCGTCGTCTTTCACGCCACCGGGATCGAGCAGCGCCTGCTGCTGGCTCCAGCCGGTACTGGTGAATACATACGCCGCGCCGTGATCGGAATTAACGCCAGGCGCGCCCACCAGCGCCGTACCGCCATCGCTCGATAGCGCCACGGAATTGCCGAACAGGTCGCGGCTCGCTCCACCGGGATCCGTCAGTTTCTGCTGCGCGCTCCAACCGCTGCCCGTGAATACATACGCCGCCCCTCCGGTAACAACGTTTGTCGCCCCCACCAGTGCTGTACTGCCATCGCTCGACAGCGCTACGGATATGCCAAAAAAGTCGTTATTCGCCCCACCGGCAGCGGTCAGTGGCTGCTGCTGTCCCCAACCGCTGCCCGTGAATACATACGCCGCTCCTTGACCGGACTTCACGCCATACGCCCCGACTAGCGCCGTACTGCCATCGCTGGACAGAGCTACCGAAAAGCCGAAATTATCGTTGCTTGCACCAAGAGCAGCGGTTAGTTTCTGCTGCGTGGTCCAACCGGGACCAGTGAATACATACGCCGCTCCTTGATAGCTACTAACGCCATACGCCCCCACTAGCGCCGTACTGCCATCGCCTGACAGCGCTACCGAAAAGCCGAAATAGTCAGCGACCGGGCTGCCGCTGGTTAATTTTGCCAGCAGTGTCCATGTGGTGCCCGAACGCGTAAACACATACGCCGCTCCCGGACCGGTTCCTGCGCCCGACGCTCCCAGTAGCGCGGTATTGCCATCGCTCGACAGCGCCGCGGAAAGGCCGAACGAGTCGTACGCCGACCCGCCGGGGTCCGCCAGTTGCGCCTGCTGGGTGTAAGTCGGATCGACCGTCAGCGGATAGGCGGCGTGAGCATCATCGACCTCGATCTCAATGCTATCCGCAGCGGCGGCGCGAAGGTGGGAACTCAGCGCCGTACCTCTGGCATCCCAAGCATGCAGACCTGCGTAGTCGAGAGTGACGGTACCACGTGTCAAGCGCACGCCCTGAGCGGACTGTTGCACGTGCCAGCCGCCGGCCGCGGTCAGTTGGATGCGGAGCGGTCCGGCTGCGCTTTGCTCGCGCTGTGCCAGCACGAAGCCTTGTTCCAGGCCTTGCGGGGTGTTCTCAAACCATTCGCTGAGCGCGCTGCCGTATTGGCGGTTGAGGCGCTTACCTAACGAATCGACGTGCGTGACGGGGCCGGCGGGATGCAGGGCAGAACCCCAGCCGAATTGCGAAACGTGGAGTTTGGCGGGCGTTCCGCCTTTGCCGGTATCGATGATGGTTTCGGCACCGTTAAATTGCACGGAAAAGCTATTGGCCGGATTATCGGCGCGCTGGGTGTTTTGGGTGGCGGGTTCGATGGCGTAGCGGGCGTTGTCGAAGGCTTGCTTGAGACCCGCAGGCATGTCTACTTTCGCCGGTGATCGCGGGGCGGCGAGGGCCAGGAAGGGGATCAGAATGAGGCTGGCGAAGGCTGTTGGTTTCGACACGTTCTTCGTAGTCAAGGGGAAATGCATCAGTGGCCTCCGGTGGCAAAACGGTTCAACAGATTGAAACACGATCACGCCGCGCGCCGTGGTGCTGGACGCCTTTGCCGTGTCTACCCTAATCTACTTGTAGTTGAAGGCAATGTATAGGCTACGCTGGCAGTTCAAAGGTCTATTCTGTACTGGTACAGAGGATGGCGTGGATTGATCGTTAGTCGATGAAGAGGCCGGATATAACGGCATTGATACCGGCGGTTTTGGCGACCTGGATGATCACGTTGCCGGTGATGGTCCACGAAGCGTATTCGCCGTTGTGGAAGGCGGAGAATGATTGGGTATTCAGCACGGTATTCGAGGCGGCATCGAGAATCGTTACAGTTTCAGCGCGCGCGGTGGTGTCCCAATCGAGCAGGTACAACGAGACCTTGTGGGCTTTGCCATCGGCCAGATTCAGGTTGATGGAGAAGTTGCTGGCGGTTGAGTAATAGACGGCAGCTGTTTGGCTCGACGAACCGCTGGCGATTTGCAGGGCGCGTGGATCGGTAGTGGAGGACGCGAAGGTCCAGGTGGCGTTGCCGGTTAGAGTCGTTTTCGCATAGGACGGCAGGGTTTTTGTGCCGCCGACGATCAGTACGCCGCTGGAACCATAGTGGCCGGTCCACGTTCCCTCTGTTGTCGCGTCTGAACCAGTGTAGGTGGCCGTGTTAACGGACGTCACGGGAGCACTCGCCGGGCCGAAGAAGATACCAGAAACCACTCCGTTATAGCCGGCCGTCCCGGTCACTTGGATGATCACATTGCCCTTGATGTCCCAAACTGCGTACACTCCGTTGTGGAAGTTGGAGAACTTTTCGGTGTCGAGAACGGCATTGTTTGAGGCATCGAGAATCTGAATCGTCTCCGCGCGGGCCGCGGTGTCCCAATCGAGCAGATATAGCGCCACGCGGTGCTTGTTGCCATCGGTGAGATTTACGTTGATCGAAAACGTCGATCCGTAATAAGTGGACGCGATGCCGTGGCTGCCGGTGGTGTGCAAGGCGCGCGGGTCGGTGGTGGGATTGGCCCACGTCCAGAGACTTTGGCCGGTCAGGTTGACCGTGGCGTAGTTTGGATTGTTCGCTGCGTCGGCGGCAATGTAGTCCCCATCAGCGCCGTAGGTCGGAGTCCAATTGCCTTGGGTGGCGGCATCCGGTCCCGCATAAGAGGCCGTGGCTCCGGTTGTTGGTGGTGGCGGAGGAGGCGGCGGTGCAGGCGTGCTGTTTGTCGGATCGAAGAAGATACCCGCCACTACCGAGTTATAGCCCGCGTTACGGGTCACTTGAATGACGATGTTACCGCTCACTGTCCAGGAGGCGTATTCGCCAGTTTGGAAGCTGGCAAACGTTTCGGTGTCCAAAACTGCTTGCGTATTGGCATCGAGGATCGAAATCGTTTGGGCACGGGCTGTGGTATCCCAATCGAGCAGGTATAGCGAGATGCGATGAGCATTGCCGTCCGTCATATTGACATTGATATTAAACGTGGTGGCCGTGGAATAAAACGTTGAGGCGATGCGTGTAGTTGCGCCGGGCGAGGTCTGTAGAGCGCGGGAATCCGTTGTCGGCAGAGCCCAGGTCCAAATCGAGTCGTTGCCGAGGGTGACCTTGGCGTAAGACGGCGGCAGGTTGGCGTCGTTGGCGATGATGTAACCGTCGGCGCCGAAATTGCCCGTCCAGTTGCCCTTGTGGGCGGTGTCGGCGGGGCTAATATAACTAGCGGCATTCGATCCGACGAAGTTTGCTGTGATCGATACCGGCCCGCTCATGGTCACCGTAGTGGAGGCCGACGAAGCACTGGCCACCGGGCCGGTCCAACTGGTGAATTTGTAGTTGGGAGCAGGACTCGCGGAGATGGGCACCACCGTCCCGGCATCGTAGTAGGCAGAGCCTGGAAGTACCGTTCCGCCTGTGCCAGCCGCCGTCGTCAGAAGATACTGCAGTTTATAGTTCGCCGTATAACTGGTAGTGGCAGCCGTCGCGACGAGGGCATCGACTGTTCCTGCGCCATCGGACCAGCCTGTGAAGTAGTACTGAATTCCGGCGCCAGCTGACTGAGTTTGGGCGACAAACAGCAAGTGCTGAGTGCCGGTACTCCAGGTAAAAGTTTGCGGCGAATTGTAATTAGAACCATCCGCGTAAAAGTAGAGCAAAGGCATTGAGGGATTAGTACCGACTGTTACTTGGAAGCCTTGGACCACCGCCAAATCCGAATTCTTTGCCGCCGTGGTGGCGTCTTTATGTACGAGATCGCCGCCGCCGTAGACCAATACATTATTGAGACAGATAGACGCCGCGTTTCCGGGTACGTTCGCAGTGATCTTCAGTGCAGTGAAGTTCGTATTGGTGCCCGCAACAATGTCGCTGTTGGTGCAAGTCACGATGGTTGTGCCGCTGCAGGACCAATCGGTTCCTGTATAAGAGGCGAGGGTATAACCGGTGGGCAAATTATCTTGCACCGTTACCGCGGATCCTTCCGTGGCCCCAGTTCCCGTGTTTGAAACCTGAATCGTCCAGGTGGCGGTAGCGCCTTGCGTGAAGTTGCCGGTGTGCGATTTGTTGATGGAAAGCAGCGGGGATGGCGGCGGGATATAAGCGAGGCTGTGAAACGCCCCTCCCGCTACTAAGGTTGCATTGCTCAAGGTTCCCACCTGCACCGGGAAAGAGCTGGCGGTGGTAGAACTGTTGCCTAATTGTCCGTGGTTATTGAATCCCCATGCAAAAACGCCAGCACTGGTTACCGCCAGACTATGAAGAGCTCCGCCGGCGATCGCTGTCACGTTTGCCAAACCGGCGACCTGGACTGGCACGTTGCTGTCCGTATTGGAATCGTTGCCCAATTGCCCTTGGTTGTTCCATCCCCACGTCCAAATCTGGCCGGCATTCGTTAAGGCCAAACCGTGTGAAAGACCGCTGGCCACTTTCGCTACGCCGCTCAAATTGCTCACCTGCACCGGCACGTTGCTGTCCGTGTTGGTGCCGTTGCCGAGCTGCCCGTTAGCGTTGTAGCCCCAGGCCCACACAGTGCCGTCGCCGGTGAGTGCCAGAGTGTGGTTATTCCCGCCGGCAATGCCCGTAGAGTTGGTCAGATTACTCACCTGCACGGGCACATGGCTATCTGTGTTGGTGCCGTTGCCGAGTTGACCGCTACCGTTGAAGCCCCAAGCCCAGACATGGCCATCGCTGGTTAAGGCGAGACAATGATAGCCTCCCCCACTGATGGCGGTCACTACCACATTGCTGAGTCCAGTCACCTGCACCGCTGCGTTGCGATTGATTTGCGTATTGTCGCCGAGTTGGCCAGTTGAATTAAGGCCCCAGGCCCAAACTTTGCCGTCGCTCGTTAACGCCAGACTATGGTAATACCCAGCAGCAATTGCGGTGACCGTACCAGTGATCCCGCTGACCTGCACAGGCACGCTGCTATCGGTGTTAGTCCCGTTGCCCAGTTGGCCGTCGGCGTTTTGTCCCCAGGCCCAAACGTTTCCGTCGCCGGTGAGCGCCAGACTGTGATAGAAGCCTGCCGCGATCGCCGTCACGCCGGTAAGATTTTGCGTTTGCACAGGGAACGAACTGTCCGCGTTGGACGCGTTGCCGAGTTGGCCATTGGCGTTATCGCCCCACGCTAAGACCCCACTGGCCGGAACAGGCTGGGTAGCCAACATTTGACTCGCGCTCAGAGCCGATAGGACAGCGATATAGATATAAAAACGAGTCGAAAACCTTGCTTTGACTGGATGGTAGCTCACTTGGTGCCCTCCGTTGGCGCAGTGGTGGAACAATGAACATTGATCACACCGCGGGCGAGCAGATCCGAAACCCCAAGCGGCAGTCCCTCTATCTTAGGTCCTTTTACGCACCCCGGACTAGCCACTAAAGTTCTGGGCGTTTCTATTCCGGTCCAGGGTACTAAGACGATGTTCGGACGGTTAGTCCACGAAAATACCAGAAACAACGGCGTTGATGCCGGCGGTGTCCGCAACTTGAATGATTACATTGCCGGTGATGTTCCAGGATGCGTATTGGCCGTTTTGGAAGCTGGCAAAAGATTGCGTATTCAGCACCGTGTGCGAGTTGGCGTCCATGATTGTGATAGTTTCGGCGCGCATTGTGGTGTCCCAATCGAGTAGGTAGAGGGCGATGCGGTGCGATTTTCCATCGGTCAGGTTTAGGTTGATGTTAAAGCTGCCAGAGGTGGAGTAAAACACAGCCGCGATGCGCACACCCGAACCGCTGGAGACTTGGAGTGCTCGTGGATCAGTGGTGACGGAGGCAAAGGTCCAGATGGAGTCGCCGGTTAGGCTGGTGGTGGCGAATGCGGGAAGATTGTTGCCATCGTTGGCGATGAGATAGCCGTTGGAGCCATAGTGGCCAGTCCAGGTGCCGTGGGTGGTGGTATCGAGGGCCAGGTAGGTTGCGCTGCTAGTCGGTGTGCCGCTGGTCAGAGTAGCGAAAGTGAAGTTCGCCGAGGTGGAAGAGGTGCTGCTCGCATTGGCGGAAACCACATCGTAGTCATACGTCACGCCAGGCGTTAAGCCGCTGAGCATGACAGAGTGGTTCGTCACAAGCGCGGCATTCAGTGCAGAGGATGAACCATACGCGTTGCTGGTGCCATAGTTCACCAGCGAAGAAGAAGCTTGATCGGTGGTCCAACTGATGACAGCCGACGTGCTCGTTATGTTTGAGGCTGCGACAGAAGAGATTACCGGAGCCCCAGAGGAGACTGCGCCCCCGAAGAAGATACCCGAGACGACCGCGTTTTCTCCGCCCGTTAACGTTACTTGAATGCTCACGCTCCCCTTGATGTCCCAAGAGGCGTATTCGCCGTTTTGGAAATTGGAGAAAGATTGTGCGCTGAGGACAGCGTGAGAGCCGGCGTCGAGGATGGAGATTGTTTCGGCGCGCGAGCCACCATCCCAATCGAGTAAGTAAAGAGCAATTCTGTGAGCGTTGCCATCGGTGAGGTTGACGTTGATCGAGAAGCTGTTGGGGGCGTAGTAAGTAGAAGCGATGCGCGTAGATGAAGCATTGGAAATTTGCAGGGCGCGCGGGTCAGAGGTTGGTGTGATCCAGGTCCAGGCGCTCTGGCCGGTGAAGGAGACGGACGCATAGTTGGGAGCACTGTTCGCATCATTGGCGATGATATAGCCGTCTGATCCATAGACAGCGGTCCAGGCGCCTCGGGTTGTGGTGTCGAGAGGTAAGTAAGTGGCGCTGCTAGCCAGCGTACTGCTGAGTGTCGCGAATGTGTGGTTGGCGGAGGTGGATGAGACGCTGGCTGAGTTGGCGGACACGACATCGTAGTTGTACGTTGTGCCGGGTATCAGTCCAGTAAGGGTAGCGGAGTGACTCATGACCAGACTGGAATTCAGAGTGGAGGAAGAGCCATAGGCCGTGGTGGTACCGTAATTCACCAAGGAAGAAGACGCTTGATCGGTCGTCCAAGTGATGACGGCGGACGTGCTGGTGATGTTAGCGGCCGTAATTGCAGTGATGATAGGCGCAGTGGCCGCGGGTGCTGGATCGAAGAAGATACCAGCGACGACTGCATTTATACCGTTGGTGCGGGTGACTTGGATGATGACGTTGCCCGTGAGATTCCAGATGGCGTATTCGCCGTTCGAGAAGTTTGAGAAGGATTCGGTATCGAGGACCAAGTTTGTGGAGGCATCCAAGATGGAGATGGTTTGGGCACGTGAAGTGGTGTCCCAATCGAGCAGATAGAGAGCGACCCTATGCGCATTGCCATCTGTTAGATTGACGTTGATGTTGAAGCTGCTGCCGGTTGAATAGAACGTAGAGGCAATGCGGGTAGAGGCACCGCTCGCCGTTTGGAGCGCACGCATATCGGTCGTCGGGTTGACCCAGGTCCAGGCGGCATCGCCGGTAAGACTGACAATGGCGTAAGGCGGCGGAGTGTTGGCATCATTCGCGATGATGTAACCGCCGCTGCCGTAGGTGCCCGTCCAGGTGCCCTTTGCTGTCGTGTCAAGGCCGCGGTAAATGGCGGCAGCGCTGATTGTGGATTTAAAGTTGGCGGTGATCGACGCTGGCGCGCTCATGGTTACGCTCGTAGATGGGGACGAAGCCGCTGCGACTGGTCCGGTCCAACTGCTAAACAGGTAGTTCGGATTCGGGGTTGCGGTAACAGTCACCACCGTCCCTGGATTGTAATAAGTGCCTGAGACGGGCGATACGGTTCCACCTATGCCCGCCGCGGTGGTCAGTTGATACTGCGTATTAAAGTTTGCCGTGTAGCCCGAGGTAGAAGCGCTGGCGATAACGGTATGACTCAGGGCACCGCTATCCGACCAACTTGTAAATGCGTATTGCGTCCCCGTTCCAGCAGGCTGGGTGGCCGTGGTTGCAATGGTGTGCGAGGAACCCTTCACCCAAGAGAAGGTTTGCGAACTTTGGTAGCTAACATTGTCGACCGTAAAGGACGCGCCGGCAGGATTGGTCCCCACGGTCACACTGGTCTTTCCCGCCTGCGTGAAGTACACCGTATCGATGGCAAAATCGTTAACATCTCCGCTGCTAGAGGAGAGACTGAAGACTGCTGACGTGATATCGGCAGTGCTATCAACCGCGCCAATGAAAATGGCATCTCCCTTGGCATCACTGGTTTCCATCACTGTCGCGAGCAAGGTCGAACCACTATAAAGCGTGAGAACGGCAGTAAACTGACCCGGGACATCGGCTTGGATTGCCGCGCCGACGCCCGAGGTAGCCGGGAAGGTAAGAGTGACGGGTCCAGAGCCAGCGTTGACGCCCACGCTGTTGTCATAGGCCCACAGCAGCGAGTCGCCCGTCATCGCCGGCCCGGTTTGCACGCTCCAACTCGTGCCCACCACCGATGCTAACCCTTGGTTGCCCGCCAGAGCCACTGTCACGCTAATGTTAGCGCTGGTCTTTAGAGTGGAATTCGCGGGCGCGATCGATCCATCGCCACCGAGATAGCTCCATGCCAAGGAATCCGTTGTGCCGAGCGCCGCTACGCTGGTGACCAAGGTTGGTGTTCCAAACGCCGCACTTACACTTAGCGCAAGAGTGCTGAGTGCTATCAATTTTTTCATTTTCGGCACACGAAATCCTTTGTTGGGCGAACTCAGTTTCTGTTGCATGGGCCGCTCTCCCTTAGGAACAGGGTGCCGCGGGGGTGGTGAAGGTGCCGTTGTTGGAGTACAGCCCGCCCGCACCCAACGAGGGTGCACCGTAGAACCAACTGAAGAAAGCAAGCTCCTGCATTTCGTACTTCAACCCGTTTGCCTGAACGGTCCAAACATTATCGTTGAAAGTCAGAGGATCGCCTACTTCGAGGTTGGTTTGGCAACTCGGCTCCTGGCCCACGTGCCCCCAAGGTGGCGTAGCGTTGGTACCTTTAAAGTCGTTTACAGTTTCAGCCAATTCGTGGGCTAGAAATGAAACATAACCCAAGGAAACGACCTGCCGCGTCTCGATATCGGAAACGTCGTAATATTGAATATTGTTTGCGATCACCCTGCCAGCGTGGTAACCCGCAATACTAGCGCCAAGACTATCGAACAGCACGTTTGTGGTAATGAATACCGGGAGAGTCCCCGGGTTAATTTGCCCAGCGAGCGGCCCAGTCATCAAGGAATCGATGGCGGCGTCGATATCGGACAATTGGACCATCCCGAATAAGTCGTCGCACCCAGGGTTGTTAAAGCCGGAGATGTTCAGCGATTGAGCCGGTAAGACCTGGGGTTTGAAAATCAGATGATAAGGAGTGTTTGAGACCAACGACCAGAATTCGGCGCGTGTGTGAGCGTCTATGTATTGTGCGGGTCCAATGTTCTGGCCGTTCATAGACCAGTCAGTGCTGTTCGTCAAGAGGGGCGAACCCGAAACAAGATTTACGGCTGAAACTCCTGGGTTACAAGAATCGGGAGTATAGGCTACGGTAGGGTCATAAATGCGTGTGCCGAGGCTGTCCGAAATCGTAATGACCAGCGGAATAATCTGCAGCGGGATGGTGGTGGTTGTCTTGCCGTGATTATAAGGGCTGCGACCCAAAAGTGTTCCAGAATAAGTCTTGCCATCATAAGCCACAATGGAATAATCCCAACTAGGAAATGACGTGACAGAACTCGAGGGAACGACGGCGGCTACGTTTGCTTCACTCTTGCTAGCGGGAGCTTGATGGAGCGGAAGGCTGATTACATGCCTGGTAAAAACACTTTGTCCAACCGCGCCAGGAGCGGAGGGCCCAATTAACAAGATGAAACCGGCTAATAGACCTATATGTTGAGTTCTGAGACTACATTTCATTTACCCTCCTCCAAAGCTGTTCCGTTCGCGAAGATTTCGGCTTCAGCTATCTGTCGTAGTGAATCGCTTGAACGGCGGCACTCGCGAACTCACCTAAAAAAGATGCCTGCCACTACCGCGTTTTCTCCCCCCGTCAACGTCACTTGAATAATCACATTGCCCTTTACGTTCCAAGACGCATATTCGCCATTCTTAAAGCCCGAGAACGTTTGAGTGCTAAGCACCGCGTGCGTACTGGCATCAAGAATCGAGATCGTCTCCGCCCGCGAGCCGGCATCCCAATCGAGCAAGTAGAGCGCAATCCGGTGCGTGTTGCCGTCTATCAGGTTTACATTGATGCTGAAACTGCTGGCCGCGTAATAGGTGGAAGCGATGCGCGTCGAAGAACCACTGGCGATCTGCAAAGCTCGTGGATCGGACGTGGGTGTGGCCCAGGTCCAAGCACTCTGGCCCGTGAGGCTGACCGCAGCATAAGCGGGAGAATTGGCTGTATCGTTCGCAATTATGTACCCGTCTGCGCCATAAGTGGATGTCCACGTGCCCTGCGTCGCAGTGTCCGCGCCGATGTAAGCAGCGCTGCTAGTCGGTGTGCCGCTGGTCAGAGTAGCGAAAGTGAAATTCGCCGAGGTAGACGAGGTGCTGCTCGCGTTGGCGGAAACCACCTCGTAGTCATACGTCACGCCAGGCGTTAAGCCGCTGAGCATGACAGAGTGGTTCGTCACAAGCGTGGAATTCAGTGTGGAAGATGAACCATAAGCGATGCTGGCGCCGTAGTTCACCAGCGAAGAAGAGGCTTGATCGGTGGTCCAGGTGATGAGGGCCGACGTGCTCGTTATGCTCGATGCTGCGACAGAAGAGATCATCGGAGCCCCAGAGGAGACTGCGCCCCCAAAGAAAATACCAGCGACGACCGCGTTTTCTCCGCCCGTTAACGTTACTTTAATAGTCACGCTTCCCTTGATATCCCAAGAGGCCCATTGACCGTTTTGGAAGTTGGCAAACGTTTGAGTGTTGAGAACCGCCTGGGTGGTGGCGTCGAGGATGGAAATCGTCTCGGCTCTATTGCCCGAGTCCCAATCGAGGAGATACAGCGCGACCTTGTGGGTGTTGCTGTCGGTGATATTGACGTTGATCGTGAAACTGGTTGGCGCGTAGTAAGTGGAAGCAATACGTCCGCTGGAGCCGCTGAAAACCTGCAGGGCTCGCGGATCGGAGGTGTTGTTTGCCCAGGTCCAGGTGTTGGTTCCCGTAAAGGTCACGGTTGCGTAAGAGATGATGCTGGTTTCATCGTTGGCAATGACAAAGCCGTCGGCACCGTAATTCGGGGTCCAGGTACCTTGGGTGGTGGTGTCTAGACCGACATAACTAGCGCTTGAGCCGCCGCCGCTGCTCTGCGTGGTGAAGTTGCAGTTTGTATAAGTGGTCGTGACGTTCGATGAGTTAGTGGAGATGATCTCGCAGTAATAGCTGGTGCCCGGCGTCAAGGCAGTGAGCGTGACTGCGTGACTTGTGGTGTACATAGTAATCAGGGGCGAGGAAGACCCGTAGGCGGTGGTCGGGCCGTATTTCACTTGTGTGGTCGATGCCTGATCGGTGGTCCAGACAATTGTTGCGGTGGTCGTAGTGACGACGATGCCCACGGCCGAAACGACCGGCGGCGGCGTGGCGGGAGTGGCAAATGTGAAGTTGCCGGACGTGGTGGAGGCGTTGGCCGAGTTGGCGGAAACCACGTCGTAGTTGTAAGTGGTTCCGGGTGTTAGACCGGTCAAGGTAATGGAGTGGCTCATCGCCAGGGTGGAACCCTGGTTGGAGGAAGATCCGTAAGCGGTGCTGGCGCCGTAGTTAACAAGCGAGGTGGAAGGTTGATCGGTTGTCCAACTGATGGTGGCCGCGTTGCTGGTTATGCTGGTTGCGGTGACGTTGGTAATAACGGGCGCAGCCGTGGCGACTGTACCACCAAAGAAGATGCCGGCGACGACCGAATTTTCTCCTCCTGTGAGCGTCACTTGAATAATCACGTTGCCCTTGACGTTCCAGGAAGCGTATTGGCCGTTCTGGAAGTTGGAGAAGGATTGAGTACTGAGGACGGCGTGAGAGCCGGCGTCAAGGATAGAGATAGTTTCGGCGCGCGAACCGCCATCCCAATCGAGTAAGTAAAGGGCGATTTTGTGAGTATTGCCGTCGCTGAGATTTACGTTCATTGAGAAACTGCCAGCGCCGTAATACGTGGAAGCGATGCGCGTGGAGGAACCACTAGCAATTTGCAGGGCGCGCGGGTCAGAGGTTGGTGTGATCCAGGTCCAGGCGCTTTGGCCGGTGAAGGAGACGGACGCATAAGTGGGAGCACTGTTTGCGTCGTTGGCGATGATATAGCCGTCTGCCCCATAAACGCCGGTCCAAGTGCCTTGGGTGGTGGTATCGAGGGTCAAATAAGTTGCGCTGCTGGTGACCGTGCTGCTGGGTGTGACGAAGGTGTAGTTCACGGAGGTGGTTGAGCCGTTGGCATTGGCGGAAACGACCTCGTAGTCGTAAGTGGCGCCAGGCGTCAAGCCACTGAGGGTCACGATGTGACTGGTGACCGGAGTGGAACTCGGAGTAGAGGAAGAGCCGTAGGATGTGGTGGTGCCGTAGTTCACCAAGGAAGTTGACGCTTGATCGGTAGTCCAAGTGATGACGGCGGACGTGTTTGTGATGTTGGTGGCCGTAACAGCGGAGATGACCGGCGCAGTGGAAACGGGGGCGGTATCGAAGAAGATACCAGCTACGGCTGCATTGATACCGTTAGTGCGGGTAACTTGGATGATGACGTTGCCCGTGAGGCTCCAGACAGCGTATTCGCCGTTCGAGAAATTAGAGAAGGATTCGGTATCGAGGACGGCGTTGGTAGACGCATTTAAGATGGAGATGGTTTGGGCGCGGGACGTGGTATCCCAGTCGAGCAGATAGAAAGCGACGCGATGTGCCTTACCGTCTGTCAGGTTGACGTTGATGTTGAAGCTGTTGCCGGTTGAATAGAACGTGGAAGCGATGCGGGTTGAGGCGCCGCTCGCCGTTTGGAGCGCGCGCGTATCGCTAGTAGGCGTGGCCCAGGTCCAGGTGGCATCGCCGGTAAGGCTGACGATGGCGTAGGGCGGAGGCGTGTTGGCATCATTGGCGATGATGTAACCGTCGGCGCCATAGGTGCCCGTCCAGGTGCCCTTGGTGGTGGTGTTGACCGGGAGGAAGGTGGCGGAAGCGGTGCTGCTGACGTTCGTTCCAAAGTTCGCTGTTACGGTTTCCGGCGCGGACATGGTGACCGTGGTGCTGGCGCTACTAGCAGAAGCAACGGAGCCGGTCCAATTGGAAAAGAAATAATTTGCGGCTGGTGTCGCAACGACTGGCGCTGCTGTGCCCGCGGTGTAGTAACTGCCCCCGCCGGTCACGCTGCCGGAACCGGCTGGGTTGACTGCGGTGGTGAGTAAGTATTGCGAGGCGAACGTCGCTGTGTAAGTGGCAGTAACAGATGCTGGAGCGGTGATTGCACGTGCCGGGTTAGTGGAAGAATCTTCCCATTGGGTGAACGCGTAACGAGTCCCAGACGGGCCGGCTTGTGGCGTTGAGAACGAGACAGTACAGGCACTGCCAGGGATCCAGGTGAGCGTTTGCGGCGTGGTGTAGGTTGAGCCTGCGGCGCAGCCAGTTCCGCTGGAGCTGAATGTCAGGCCAGAGGGAGAACTGGCGATTGTGACTTGAACCGCATTCACGGTAACAGAACCACAGAGGTCGGCTGTATCTTGGCCGGGGCAGGTCGCTCCGAAGGCGTAGGGAGAAGGGGAAGTACCAACACTGGGGCTGCCGGCATCAGCCGCTACACTGCCGCTAAAAACCGAGCCCGAGGAAGAAGCAGTTGCTCCACTGTAGATGAATAGTGCGCCACCTTTGCCTTGGCCGTTCTGATAGCCGCCGGTTCCGCCTACTGCGGAATTATTTTTGAACGTGTCGTTGACAAGCGAAAGCGTGCCGGCGTATTCGAAGATCGCGCCACCAAGTCCTGCACCGCCACCGCCGCCACTACCCTGGTTTCCGCCCGCGCCTTCACCGCCAGCGAAGCCGCCATTGCGGAGGGGATAGCCGTAAGCAACAAAGGGAGCAGCGCCACCGCCAGCACCGAAACCTCCGGCGCCTCCGTAGTTCCCGCCACCGCCGCCGAAGCCGCCGTTGCCGCCAACGCCGTTTAAGTTGTCACCGCCGAAGCCGCCGGCGCCAGGACCTCCATTGTCACCAAAATGGGGATAGAGCGCGCCTCCGCCGATCCCGAAGAGGTCACCACCGGCTGCACCAGCCATGGTAGAGCTAGCGCCAAAACCGCCGCCACCTTCCCCTGATTGAAGGTAGATCCCGCTGCCACCCTGGGCTGCGTTGTTGCTAAAGACAACGTTACTCACGGTGAGATTGCCGTTGTTCTGGAAAATGGCGCCGCCCATGCCCGCGCCGCCACCGCCATTGTAGCCGCCGCCGCCTTGACCGAGCCCGTTCTGTAACGTCAGACCGCTGATAGAGACGGTGCCGCCACCAATGAAGAACAGCCGCGAGCTGCCGCCGCCGTCAATGGCTAGACTGGCAGCGCCGGGTCCTTGGATCGTGAGGCTATCGTCGATGCGCAAGCGGCTGGCGAGTGTGATCTTCGGCCCTAATCCGCTGGCGAATTTGATGGTCGAGCCAGCGCAGGCGCTGGTAACCGCATAGCGCAATGTGGTGGAGTCCGTCGCGCTATCGCCGGTACCGGAAACGATGGGATTCGAGACACAGGCCACGGTAGTGACATTAAATGTCGCGGTGTTAGTGCCGTCCGACGCGTTCACAGCAAAGGTTCCGGGCGTGGAATTCGCAGTAAGTTGCGGGGATGTGGCACTGCCCTGCGCATCGGTAGCAACTACGACCGAAGTTCCACCGCCAACAAACGTTCCGCCCGCGCCGCCGCTGCTCGGAACAACCGTGAAGGTGATGTTCACGCCTGCGACGGGGGCTTGCCTCGCCAGAATGAAAGGCAGCGGGAGAGTGCGTGAGGTGACACCAGTCTGCGTCCCAGCCGTATAGGCCGAAAGCTGTGCCGGCGACGATACGTTGGTGAGCGCAAATGTCACCGTTAAGTTGCCTGCCACCGCGGTTACGTGATATGAGCCGGCAATAAGGGTCGCGACGGTGGTAAACGAAGCCGCGGCAGTTCCAGTAGAGTCGGTCGGGACGGTGATCGTCGTGGTGTTATTGCTGAATGTTCCAGATGGAGCGCTCGATGGTGCAGTGAAGACCACGTTGGTGCCAACCACTGGATTTCCTGAGCCATCTTTCACGATTACCGACAGTGGGTTGGCAAAGGCAGACCCTATGGTGGCGGATTGCGGCGTGCTGCCGGGAGTAGCGGTCATGGTGGCGGGCGACCCCGTCGGCAAACCGTACACCATGACCGACCCGACCGAGCCGACATACACTTTTCCGTTCACAACGGTCGGCACAGCAAATTTGACTGGGTTCCCCGCGCTGTTTTGGGTTGAGTTGGCGGCGCTGTTCCACAAATTATTCGCTACATTGGTGGCGTCATGCGCGTAGAGCACTTGAGGCGTTTGACTCGAGTCGACGGTCCACACGATGGGGTTGGTGTTCCCATTCGCCGAAATCGACGGGCTCGATCCAACGCCAAAGGCAACTGTTGTCACCTGCGATGAGACAGCAACGGGCGTGGAGGATAAGAGCCCATTCGTCAAGCTGAACTGTTTTAGATGGTCAACTGCCGGCCATAAATACACGTTGCCATTCCAATAAGCGGGTGAGCCGTACGACGAACCCGCTTGGCCGTCGATTTCCTGCACCACTTGATTGGTGGTGGTGCTGTATTCGCCCAGGCTGTCGCGGTCCAACAGGAAGAGCACACCTCCTTTGCTGCCCTCAAAGAGCAGGTGCGGGTGGGCCCCTGCTTGATCCGGCAAAATCAAAGGGTTAGTGGCGCCGAGGTCTTTGTCGGTAGTAGATAGGGTAGCTTGATTCGACGGCGCAAAAACGTCCTCTACTTTGATGCCGTTCGACCCATCGATGCGCAGAATGCTATCGCCGTAATCCATGGAGTTGGTGAGGTAAGGCGCGGTGGCATCGAAAGTGCCGTTACCAGTGGTTATAAAGATGCGGGTAGCATTGTTCTCGACATCCACGGCCGGTGCGCCGGCACCCATCCAAATTCCGCTGTCCGTGCCATTGGGCGACGCGAGAAAGACAGAAGTTTGTGCCAGCGTGGCTGCACTGTAAGCCAAGAACCATCCATGGTAATTGCTGAGATCGCAGTGTCCCGCAAAGCCCACGTAAACTGTGCCGTTCACCAATAAGAGCCCGGGGCGCTGGAGCTCCCATTTGGGGTCGAAGTTCAGTATTCCGTTTGAGCTACCGTTGCCGGTACCCGCCGTGGACGCGTTGATTACGGTCGGGCCGCCAAATTTCTCGGCACCGGTTGTGATGTCCAGCGCGTGCAATCTCTGGAGAGGATAATTGTTTTCGTAAGTGTCGGAAACGACGTATAAAGTGCCGGTGGTGGAATCGATAACGGGAGTGCCCGTGATGCCGTACTCGCCGTTCACCGTGTAGCAGCCAGAGTTGGAAGATGAATCCGAGGTCGCGCCGGCGGCCGCGCCATGGGCTGTATCTAAGAGACTGGCTTGCCACAATGGCGTTCCACCGAGGTCTGCATCGAAAGCAAACACGCTATCGTGTTCGGTTGCTATAAAGACCACATTGTGGAGCGCGCCGTTGACCTTCAGGTTAGGTACGTATAAAGGCTGGGCGGCGACAACGCCATCCACGGCGAGTGAAAATACTTTGCCGAAACTGCCTGAGCTGACGTTGGCGGGCGTGAGTATGGTTTCGCTAAGATTCTGACCGGTGCGAGCCAGGTCGTTATGCTGAGTCAAGACGCTCGTCTGGGCAAGCGACACCAGGCAACAGGCAGAGGCGAGAGCGCTCCTGACGAGGGTCTGAAGGCTCCGGCTTAAGAACTCAATCGACATGGATTTTCTAAAATTCGGCATAAATTTGAATCGAAGGGAAGAAAACGCACAACCGCGCGGATGCTCGGAAACGCAGGGATCTTTGGTTTGCCCTTGGGCGAGGTTGTGCACGTACCCTGGTTGGGGCTGGGAACAAACACGGCGAAATAGCGAAACACGGGTAGGAACGGCGATCCGCCATAGAAAGGCCCTCCGAGGCACATAACTACAAGCGCCCTTACGATAACTCACTTAGCGCCCGAAGTGGTAGTACTGGGAGGTCTAGTAACTAAGGTTTGGTACTGATAAGTATCTGGGAAAATACTTGAACAGTAAGACCTGTCGGCCAGTCTTAGCTAATGAACGCATGATAGGGCACACCGAACGAGTCGCGATGGGTGAGGCGGCGTTGACCCATGGGCGATTGAGTGCGCGGTGTGAAGAGCGCTTCGCCGAGTTGGTGGAGCGGCAGTCGCGCTTTGTGTATCGCGTCGCATATGCCGCGGTGAGACATTCGCACGATGCGGAAGATGTAGTGCAAGAGGTATTTCTTAAGTTGTATCGGTCGGGCGTTTGGGATGGGATTAAAGATGAGCGAGCGTATTTGGCGCGGGTTGCTTGGCGGTTTGCGGTGGAGCGGCGAGCAAAAGCAAGCGAACCGCTGAGCGAAAATGCGGCGTCAGAAACGCACACGCCGGAGCAGGCTGCGATGCAAGCGAACTGGTCGGCGGTGGTGCATCAATTGATGGATGCGCTGCCGGAGGAGTTGCGGGTGCCATTAGCGCTGTCGGCGGTGGACGAATTGACATCGCGCGAGATTGCGGAAATTTTGGAGATTCCGGAAGGGACTGTGCGCACTCGCATGATGAAGGCGCGCGAGGTGTTGAAAGAGAAATTGGCGCGATTGATGGGAGGACCGCATGGACGACAGGCTTGAAGAAATTCTGCAACAGGCTATTTCCACGTACGCCGATAGTGAACCTTTGGCGGGGATGGAAGAACGCGTCTTGACGCGAATTCGAGTGGCGGAGCAGCCACAGCGGCGCATGGCGGGTTGGGGGATGGCGTGTGCTGCGGGGGCGGTTGGGCTGGCGGTAGTGCTCCTCGTACCGCTTCGGCATAAAGATGTTCCTCCAGTGGTGGAGCTGGCTGCCGAGGTGCGACCCGCGGTTGCGATTGCCCCAAAGGCGGTGGTGCGAGTTGTTCGTCGGCCTAGGGGCGTTCAGGTGAAGGCTTCGCCGAAACTAGCGGTCTTCCCTGCGCCGACACCTTTGACGAATGAAGAGCATCGACTGCTGGCGTGGGTTGAGCGAGATCCGCAAGGCACGGCAGAAGCATTTCAAAGTTTGCAAAAACGGAACGACCCGATTGAGATCGCGCCGTTAGAGATAAAACCGCTTGAGATTGGCAGAGGACAGTAGAAAGGAAGAGATGACGATGGCAAAAAGATGGATTACCGGATTGCTGGCTCTCACGATAGCGGCTGGCGCATGTGTGGCGGAAGAGCCCGCTGAGCCTCCCAAATTTTACAAGATGGACTTTGTGGTTAAAGAAGTCGATGGAGCGAAGGTCTTAAACTCGCGGACTTATTCCACGATGGTCTCGACCGGACAAAGTACCGAAATTCGTGCTGGAAGCAAAATTACTTTCACTACTCAGCCAGGCAGCTATCAGCAAATTGACCTTGGTGTGAACATCGATGTGAGGGGAATCAAGGAGATGCAAGATCGCTTGGCGTTCTACGTGATGGCCGAGGTGAGTTCTGTACCGGGAGGTCTGCCCGAGCTAGGCAGGCCTACGATTCGCCAGAACCGCTGGGCATCATCCATGCTCGTGGCGTTAAAGAAGCCGACCCTACTGTTCTCCTCCGAAAACGTGGATACTAAGTCTCAAATGCAGGTAGAGGTAACCGCCACTCCAGTTCCGTAGCGTCCTTTTGCATCAAGACCGAAGGGCAACTGCCGATAACAGACTAGCGACACCAATGGAAAACGCTACGCAAGAGGTATCGGTTCAGGAAGCTCTATGGAACATGGCGGAAAGCGAGGCGGATAAGTTCTCGAAATTTTTCCTTAAGATTCGCAAGATGTTTCCGACAGAGGTGACGGAAGCTTGCCTTCGTTACTTAGCGCAGAAGGGACTAGACGACGCCGGCCGAAGCATGGCATTTTGGCTGGTGCTCGATGGCAAGTGCTTTAGGACGCTGTTCGAGGCCAGCGATTTGCAGAGCGATGTTGTTTTCAAGGCGACGGCCGCATTGAGGAAAGCAGATCCGCAATTCCCTACAAAATTTGTTAGAGAGGCGGAGCAGCTCACTGTACCCGTGAAGATTTTGCGGGCTTTGTATCTTGCTCCCGCCATTGGCGACTATAGCGCACTGCTGCCTTGGATGAAAAAGTTGACGCTGCACAGCGATGAACATGTGCGCTCGCGCGCGGTTAAGTTAGTGTGTGAAATTCGCCCGAGTAAAAGCCAGATTGACCGGCAGATGATGGACGAAAACGCACGCGTAAGGGCGAATGCCATTGAGGCTTTGTGGAACGTGAACACGCCAGAGGCGATTGAAATCTTCAAAACCGCTACCACCGACGGCAATCATCGGGTGGTCATAAACGCTCTCATTGGTCTGCATTTACAAGGATCGGCCGCGGCGTTCGGGCAGATGGTGGAACTCTGTCAGAGTCCACATATTCCGTTTCGGATGGCGATAGCATGGTGCCTTGGTTTCATCCGCGATGAAAGAGGCATTGCCTCACTGCAAACGCTTTCGAAAGATGCTTCGCCTATCGTTCGAAAACGCGCTTTGCGCAGCCTGCTGGCTCTACAACCTGCCGACCAGCTATGCAGTAGCCGCGCCTGACGTCAACGAGACTGTGGCTGCGGCATATATAAGACAAAATTAGTCGCGCGCCGCTTCTTTTTGCGCTTCAAGTTCTTAGAAAATCGGCTAGTTTAGTGAGTATTCTTCGTGGCAGAGAAAATGCTTACGGTGATTACGACTGAAATGCCCTTATTCCTTCAGAACGCGAGCGATAGCCCACGAATCTCAGAAAAGTGCGGCGATTTTGTTCTCGAATTCTGCGTAATCACACCCAACCGTCTGAGTGTTTACACCCGACAAGAAACGAACATTTTACTATGAATGGCACCCACGAAGTTGTAGTTCTCAGCGCAGCGCGCACAGCGATTGGTAAGTACGGAGGGACGCTCAAAGAGCAGTCTCCGGCGGATCTGGCGACACTCGTCGCAAAGGAGGCGGTCGTTCGCTCAGGCATCGAAGCGAAAGAGATCGGCCACGTTGTCTTTGGAAACGTGGTGCACACAGAACAGAAAGACATGTATTTGGCGCGCGTAGCCGGAGTCAATGCAGGTATTCCTGTAGAAACCCCGGCACTCACCCTGAACCGCTTATGCGGTAGCGGTCTGCAAGCCATCGTCTCCGCCGCGCAAAACATTATGCTCGGCGATATAGACGCAGCGTTGGCGGGTGGTGCGGAATCGATGAGCCGCGGACAATACTGGCTGCCTAATATGCGCTGGGGGCAGCGGATGATGAATGCCACGGTGGTGGATGCGGTGGTAGCTGTGCTGAGCGATCCGTTCTCGGGCGCGCATATGGGCGCCACTGCAGAGAATCTTGCGACCAAGTACAAGATCACCCGTGAAGAACAGGATGAGTTCGCGGTGGAAAGTCACCGCCGTGCGATACAAGCAACCAAGAACTGCTGGTTCAAAGAACAGATCGTACCGGTGGAACTGAAAACCAAAGAAGGCGTGACACTGTTTACGACGGACGAACACGCGCGCGCCGACGCCACTTTGGCCGGCATGGCGAAATTGAAACCGGCATTCAGCAATCCAGGCACGGTGACCGCCGGCAACGCTTCGGGCATGAACGATGCGGCAAGCGCGGTTGTGTTGATGGACGCGGGCATAGCCGAACAGCGCGGCCTGAAGCCGATGGCCAAACTGGTGGCTTATTCAGTGGTGGGCGTGGATCCCGCTTTCATGGGAATTGGGCCAGTACCCGCGATTCGCAGCGTTTTGAAGAAGAGCGGCTTGCGGCTAGAAGATATGGACGTTATTGAGGTCAACGAAGCGTTCGCGGCGCAAGCGCTGGCGGTGATCAAAGAACTGGGACTGCCACGAGACAAGACGAACCCCAATGGAGGCGCGATTGCACTGGGCCATCCGCTCGGCGCGACTGGTTGTTTAATCACGGTGAAAGCGTTGTACGAATTACATCGCATTCAAGGGAAACATGCTCTCGTTTCGCTTTGCATCGGCGGGGGCCAAGGTATTGCTGCAATTTTCGAACGGATGAGCTAAGGAGACTTATATGAGCGACACGACTACGAATGGTAATGGAAATGGAAATGGAAGTTTGGCGGGCAGAATTGCCTTGGTCACCGGCGCATCGCGCGGCATTGGTCATGGGATCGCACTGGAACTGGCGCGGCGTGGAGCCGACGTCGCGGTCAATTATCACGCATCCCAAACGGAAGCGGACGAACTCGTTAAGCAGGTTTGTGACATGGGCCGGCGGGCGATTGTTGTACAAGGGCAGATCGGCGACCCTGTCGAGGCCCGCGGCATTGTGAAAAAAGTGCAGGATGAATGGGGACGCATCGATATTCTCGTCAACAACGCAGGCATCACGCGCGACCATTCGATTCGCAAGATCACCGATGCGGAATGGCATGAAGTCATTAGCGTGAATCTAAACGGCACTTACTACATAACGAGTGCTTCCATTCCGGGTATGATCGAACGTAAGTTTGGACGGATCATCAGCATCAGTTCGTATGTGGCCGAGGCCGGTAACTTTGGCCAGGCTAATTACGCTGCGAGTAAGGGCGGGATTATTGCCTTTACCCGCACTATTGCTCTCGAACTGGCGAAATTCAATATCACGGCGAACTGCATTGCGCCAGGGTTCACTTACACCGATATGCTGTCGAGAGTACCGGAAGACGTACAAACACAAATCAAGTCGCGCATTCCGATGGGACGCTTCGGCAGTGTAGAAGATGTTGCCAAGGCAGCATGTTTTCTGGCGGGCGACGCGGATTACATTACCGGCGAGACGCTGAACGTGAACGGCGGCATCTACGTTAACTGAGCGCTGACGCTCAAGTCTCCATTTTTTCGGCTGGCGGCGATGAACCGCCAGCCGCTGTCTTAAGGGATTCAGTAATTTAAAGAGGGCCTCGTTATGCCACGAATTGAAATAGGTAAATTCCGGGATGCTGGGACTGGATCAGGGCCAGTTCTGGGTGAAGTAGAAGCAAAACTTTTTGAGCGGATTCGCCAGCGCGCGTCTGAGCTGTTTCAGGTTCGCTTGAACGGACCTGGATCGAAGGTCAACGATCAGTGGACGGGCGAACAGGAACTGGTTGGATTTCCTGAAGCCGGTCTGCTAGAGAAGGATGGTGAATTCGAGATTCAATTTGCCGTTCCTGGATTCGAGGCCAAAGACATCCAAATTGTAGCCACGCCTGAGTGCATCATCCTGCATGCAGTAGCTACACAGAAGCACGAAAAGGATAGTGCCGACGATTATGCCTGCGAGTTCGGGCAGCGGCAAGTGTTTCGGCGCTTCACTCTGCCTAAGCAGGTGGATGTAGACCAAGTGGCGGCGCGACTTGATCATGGTGTGTTGAAGATCAAGGCGGCAATCAAGACGAATGTTCAGGCTTTCGCGGCCTCCGCAGCCGCCGGCGGTCCAATCGTGAGTGCCGCTGTCCAGCCGCAATTCTCCTCGCCGAGCGTTAATCAGGTGATGGCGATTGTCGGACAATACTCTCCCGGCGCCTCGGTGAACGAGAGTACGACATTGGATGACCTGGGGATTAGTTCCTTAGAGCGGCTGATGCTTACGATGGAGCTTGAACAGCAACTTGGCATACTTATTTCGGATACGGAACTGGAGGCTTTTCGCACGATCGGCGAGCTCGCCGAAATTCTCCGCTCGAGTGTTCAGTAAATAGATTGGGCCGCTGAAGGGAGATTTCTTCGGCGGCCCAATTTGTCTTTGGCAGTTTGGGTTATGCAGCGGAGGGATGCCAACCCGCATCGGCCCATAGCTCGCCCGTTACTGCTGAGTTCGAGACCATGAAGCAGATGGCATCGGCGATTTCGTCAGGCCGGATCAAACGACCCAATTGCGTGCCTGGCAGGATGTACTTGCCAATGTAGTCTTCGCCTAAGGCCCGAACCATGGGCGTATCGGTAAACCCTGGATGGATGACGCCGCAGCGCACACCGAAGTAGTTGGCTTCTTTGGTAAGCGTGTTGGCTGCGCCTTCAAGACCAGCCTTGGAGGCAGAATAGGCAATCTGGCCTTTGATTCCGGAGGACGAAATCGAGCCAATGAAGATAACCACTCCTTGCATACCCTCGGCAGCAACCCAGCGCTTCAGGCCCAGGTCACTGCGCTTTTTGGCAATGCGCGCCAGCATTTCCAAAGCCCAATAAACGGGCGCGATCAGATCGACCTCCACCACTTTATGAAACAACTCGAGTGGATAGATCTCGGGCGCTGTCTTTTCCTTATTCATTTTGACGGCAATGCCGTCGCGCGCGATACCGGCGGCCGGAACACAGATGCTAGGCACGCCATGATGTTCGCAGAGATCGTCGAAAACGCTCTTGCGGAACACCGGGTCGGTGGTATCGCCGATATACGTCTGAACCTTCACTTTGCTGGTTTTGGTAAGGCAATCGGCGACTTCGGAGACACGTTCGGACATGTCGACTAACGCCAGCATTTTTGCGCCTCGGCGTGCGAGATCCGTGGCGACGGCGCTGCCGATACCGCTGGCAGCGCCTGTTATCACAGCTATTGAACCTTTGATTTCCATATATTTTCCGTTATCATTCTTCCGAGCGGGCCGCTAACCACTTGTTGATGTGCGGCCAGGTTTTTTTGGCGGCAGCACTGCCCGCCATGATGCCAATGTGGCCGCCCGGAATTCGATAAAGCTCCTTGTCTGTGCTGCTTACTCGGGTTTGTAGCGAATCGGACTGGCAAGGCGGAGTGATATGGTCGTCGCCGGCGATGACCGTGAGCAGATTTGCCTTGATCCGGCCGACATCCACTTTCTCGCCGCGCATCACCCAGGTGCCTTGCATCAGCCGATCGTTGCGATAGAGATCGACAATCAATTGGCGGAACGCGCCACCGGCCATAGGTATGTTGTCGGTGACCCAGGTGTTCATGGCGTGCCAGGATTCCGCGATCTTTGGGTTATCCAGGTTGTCCCACAAGCGTAGATAATTGCCGATATAGTTCTCTACCGGTTTGAGAGCTTTGGCGCCGTATTCGATCATTTCGGGCGGCATGTTGCCGAACATCGCCAAAACTTTGTCGACATCGAAATAGCGTTCGTCGGTCCACTGCGAAAACGTGATTGCTTCTTTGTTAGAGAAGTCCAGCGGGGCTGTTAACAACAATAGATTGCGCAGGCCCTGGTCTGGAAAAACGGCGGCGTACAAGGTGGTCAGAATGGCTCCGATGCACCAGCCGAGCATACTGAATTCTTCACAACCCGAGACGGCTTTCATCTTGCGGATGGCGCGCGGCAGATACTCAAGCGCATAGTCGTCAAACTTCAGGTCTTTATCTTCGATGCCTGGTGCGCCCCAATCGAGCAGGAACACATCATAGCCTTGGCTCACCATGAACTCTACGAAACTGTTGCCAGGGCGCAGATCGAGAATTTGCGGCCGGTTCATCAATGCAAACACGAGTAGCAATGGCACGCGATGCCGTTTTTCAGGCGCAACAACGGGGTAATAGCGATACAGCTTAGTTTTGTTTAAGGCCCAGACCTGTTCTTTCGGCGTCTGTGCGATCAACGCCTTAGTAGTAAGGATCTTACTCAGTCTCCGTAAGCGCTCTTCAGCCTTCGCAAAATCTAGAATTTCCATTGGAGCGGTGGCCATGTTATTCTCCTTCCTTCACTTTCTCCTTGCCTTTGTGCTTCTGTTTCTTATCTGGCGAGCCGTTGGTATGAGCGGCCGCTTCATCGAGCTTTGCGTCCAGATCGTCGATGCGCATTTCGACCTGAGTCAAGCGTTCCGCCAGGCTGATAATATCGGTCCGGCTAGGCATATTAGCCTGTTGTAAAGCTTGGGCCATGGCCTTTTTCAGCATTTCGTTGAAAGGAATGGAGGCGGTCAGATACGCATCCAGCATGGCGCCGCTGCTCTTGGCATACTCCTCTGAATTGACCGCTTGAATCATCATTTTCGACCACGCGTCTAAACTGTCATTGCGTAAACTGCGCCATGCTTCTAACGGGTCGAACGGGTTTGCGGCATTGTTCGATTCACTCATGATGTCCTCTCTTAAGCAATTTATCGCCCTACGTCCCAGTGAAGCCGCCGCCAGGCGACGATTGATCAACGCGGCCAAGCGACCGCCGGGCGCGCGTATTTCTCGCAACCCGGCGATGGCTCAGGACAATTCTATTCAGTGACCAGCGGCGCGTGTAGCAACGGCGTCTTTGGTGATTTTGGTGGCGCTATCGAGGAATTCCTTTTGCTTGTTGACAAACGTCGATACGCCCTTATCTACTGAGTCTGCCACTTTATCGAGCGGCGTGCCAGCAACTCCGGTTTGTCCTTTGAAGGCTTGTACGGCTGCTTCATTCTGCTTGGCGGCAAAATCGAGCATAGCCTTTTGCGCGCTGTTCGTCCGTTCCACGGATTGTTGAATCAGTTCGCTCAGGTTGCTCACGGATGGAAATGCCGATGTACCCTTGTTCTCGGTTACATTTGCGGTTTGTGCACTTTGTTGGACGACCAAATCAAGAACGCTTTTTTGCGTGCTGACCCAGTTCTCCATCCCTTGTGCGGCAAAGTCGAAGAAAGCGGCGATAGGAGTGCCTGCCGGTGGTTTGATCTTGGTGCGCATCGTATCGGTCAGGTCTTTGGTCTGGCTGTTCAGCACATCAAGAGTGGTTTTTTGTAAGTTCGCCATTCTTTCGACGTTTCTGTGTAGCAACATCGTGAAAGCGGCGGTAGCGTCTTGAATTTCCGAGGGGGTTCCGACTGAAGCGTCCGACGGGGATTGAGTTTTGGTTTCCATTTTACTGCCTCCTGCTTAATGCTGCGTTGCAGCATCTTCAATTACATTGTATGCCCGCTGGCGATTAAGTCAAGAAGAATTTGCATTTATTTTGCGAACCTGCGGTGGAACGAGTAGACTGAGAGATAGTAGCCCCGATTTGACGCACAATGCCAGCCCAAAGCGTAATTATTAAGAAGTATGAGAACCGCCGGTTGTACGATTCCACGAACTCGCGCTACGTGAATTTGGAAGAGATTGCCCAGATGGTGCGCGACGGAATCGATGTACAAGTAATAGATGCGGCCTCTGGCGAGGATTTGACGCGGCTAGTCCTGACGCAGATTATTGCCGAAAATGCGAAAGTAGCGGACTCGGCGTTTCCGGTGGATATGCTGCGGCAGATGGTGATCGCGTCGGGCAAGGTGGGTCGAGATGGGGTGCTTGGGTACGTGAAGGCGATGTCGGAGATGTATCAGAACACATTCAGAGCTTTCGCGGCCGGGCCGGTGCCGTTCGATTTTGCGGCGCAGCAAACCAGTGACGCAGCGCACACTGCACAGGCGGATAAGGGACCTACAGTCGAGGAACTGCGAAGACGGGTGGAAGATTTGGAGCGGATGGTGGAGCAGAATGCCAAAGGTGCGGCAAAGGCAAAGCGCAGTGCGAAGAAGGGGCGGAAGTGAAGAGGTAGCGAGTCGGGAAGCGAAATGGAGCCGGCAGAGGGATTTGAACCCCCGACCCTCTGATTACAAATCAGATGCTCTACCAACTGAGCTATGCCGGCTTGAGGCGTGAAACGGAGTCATTTAAATTGTAGCGAACCACTATTTCTGGAGGTTTAAATAGTCTTCTAAATGTTCGGCCGCATGCCCCAGAGCACGCGCCAAGCTTAATTTGGCAAGGTTGTGGGCGAACAAGCTTGTGATGTAGTCGAGATCGGACGACGCCACGCTTTCCTGCGCGCGCACTACTTCTAATGAGTCGCTAATACCAGCGTCATACTTTTGTTTCGTCAACGAAAGTGTTTCGCGAGCAACATTCTGGTTGGCCCTGGAAAGCTCCACTTGATTCGCGGCTGCTTCTAAATCTAAGAATGCATTCCGCACGTCGCTTTCAATGCGGCCTTTGGTGTCGTCCAACTCGGCGCGCCGCTGGACTAAAGCCGCGTCGGATTGTTCGATGTCGCCCTCTGTCTTGCCGCCTTGCCAGATCGGCACTCGCAACGTTCCGACCACGGTAAACGTGCCGTGAGACTGCGACGGGTTGATGCCGATTGCGCCATAGTCAGCGGAAAGGGCAAGAGAAGGCAGGCGCTCCGCGCGTGCTGCTTTGTGAGCGTTTTCTGCGGCGCGCAACTGCGACTCGGCCGCTTTTAAATCCGCGCGGAAAGCGAACGCTTTGGCAAGTGCTTCCTCCACCGTTGCGGCCGGCGCGGGAGTAAATGGAATCTCGTCAGTCAGCTCGTAATTCTGGTTGGGCGGGATGCCGATGATGCGAGCTAGGCTTATTTTCTGCTTGGCAAAATCGTTTTCTAGAGTCGCCAATCTTTGCTTTTGTGTTTGTTCCTGAACCAGACTCGTACTCACGTCAATTTGAGCGACCAGTCCGCTTTGACGGCGGTCTTGCGTTTGCTTATAGAGAGCTGTTGCGGTTTCGAGTTGAACCTTGGCGGAATCGATACGCGCTCTGGCCGCGATGGCTTGCAGATAAACGCCACCGGTCGCGAGCACAATCAAATCGCGCGCGTCCTGCACCGTTTGTTCATCGGCTCGGACAACTTCACGCGCCGCCCGGTAATTGTTGATCGCCGTCATGTCGGCAACGGATTGCGTAAGAGTGGCGCGCAGATCGAAATAGTTGAATGGACCCACAATAGTGGGGAAGCTGAACCCTTTAATCGGCAAGCTAATGCGTATGCCCTGGGCGCGCAAATTTGTTTGCTCCACGGCTTCGCGCAACGCTGCATTCAGGTTTGGCAGCAAGGCGCTGCGCGAAACGCGCGCTTGCCCGCGCGCCTGCTCGACTGCGGTGGACATGCCGACTCCGCCCAAATTGTATTCCAAAGCGCGTTGAATGGCCTCGCGCAGGGAGAGTTTGCCGGAGAACGCAGGACTGCCCGCGCGACTGCCCGCATACGCACCCTGCACCGAAACATTGGTGTTCAGCGCATTGACACTGGAGGTTGTGCCTGGAATGGGTGTTTCCGAAGGAGTTACCGAGCCCGACTGTCCGTTACGGCCCGAAAGTGGCAGCGTCGCTGCTGAAGAGCCGCCACTTTGGGCAAGCAGCATTTGGGCGGAACAGATCGCCAGCCAGCACAATGAATAAATCTTTGTCATTTTTTTTATCCGAGTTGTTTGCGGAAACGCCATACGCTGAGTGACAGCAGCACGATGGTAAAAAGAGCAAGCATTAGAAAATTTGGCCACAAGGTTTCCAGGCCGCTTCCCTTGAGAAATACACTCCGCGCAATGACGCTGAAGTGGCGAATGGGATTGAGTAGCGTAATGGGCTGCATCCACTTCGGCATCGCTTCAATGGGCGTCAAAGCGCCCGAAAGTGAGGACATCGGCGGATTAACGAAAAAGCTGGTGAGCATGGATTGCTGAGCGGTTTTGGTAAACGTCGCAATGAAGGTGCCGATGCCAATCCCGCAAAGCACGCATAAATCGGCGCCTAGGTACACTAACAGCAGATTGCCGCGAAACGGCGTATCGAAAGCGAACTTGATCATCAAAAGCGCGAACACAATCATCACGTTCAGTAAGAGGAACAGAGGCCAGATCTTCGCGAATATGATTTCAGCGGTAGTAGCCGGCGTCATCAAAAGCTGTTCCATGGTGCCGCGCTCGCGTTCTTTCACCATGGCGCTGGCGGCGATCAGCGACGAATTCAAAATGAGCAGCAAACCGAAAACACCGGTGACGATGTACCAAGAACTAACCAAGCCGGGATTAAACAGGAAGGCGGCGATGAGTTGCACTTCTCCACGACGATCTAATTCATTTGAGCCCACGCGCATAAACTGTGCATGGATGCCGCCCGTGGCCAGGAGTTTCTGGTTATACATTTGAATGATTCCTTCGGCGTAGCCTTGGCCGATGGCGGCGGTGTTGGCATTGGTGGCATTCAGGAGAACTTGAATCGAAGTGGGGCGGCCGCGTTGCAGATTGCGGGCAAAGTCATAAGGAATCACAATGCCGGCATCCAGATCTCCGCGAGATATGGCGGCACTCATTTCGTTCAGCGAAAGGTAGTCTCCGCCTAAGGCAAAGCTCTTGCTCTCGGTCATAGTGGAAGCAAGTTCGCGGCTTTCGGGTGTGCGGCTATCGTCAATGACGCCCAGATGCAGGTTAGACACGGTTGAGTTCAAGGCAAAGCCAAAAAGCAGTAACTGGACCGTGGGCGGTATGATCAGCGAAATCGCCAAGCGGCGATCGCGCCGGATCTGGTTGAACTCCTTCACGATGAGCGAGTGCAGCCGGCGAGCGAAGTTCTCTTGATGTAAGTCGTCCATTGCCGTTATGCCTTTAGTTGCATGCGGCGCATGTTGCGCCATGCCAGTAGATAAAAAACCGAACCGATGACAGCTATCATGAGCACGGAGAACCAGTTCGCGGTCCAGCCGCCGCCCTTGAGAAGTGCGTCGCGCACAATCTCGATGTAGTAGCGTCCCCAAACAATGTTCGAGATCCAACGGAGGCTGTCGGGAATGTTGGCAACGGGGAAAATCAAGCCGGATAGCAGAAAGACCAGCAGAAAACCGCCCAGAGCTACAGCTTGAATGGCGGCGGCCTGATTGGGTATGGCCGCGCCGATGAGAGTACCGAAGGTTGCAACACAGAAAACGTAAAGCAAAGTGGCCACCAGGAACGGAGTTGGATCGCCCACTAGATGCAAGCCAAAGTAGGTAAACAACGCTATCGAATTCAGGACCCATTCGCCGAGCGCAATGATCATAAACGCGAAGATCTTGCCGAGCAGAAACTCGTGTGCGGAAATGTTCGATACATAGACCTGCAAAATTGTCTTTTCCTCACCTTCTTTCGCCATTGCAAGGGCGGCCAAGAGCGGCGGGAACATGGATAGACCGAGCACAAAAATACCTGGGCCATAGAATTTTTTTGAATCGCGCCCTGGATTAAACCAGAGCCGGACTTCGGCCGCTACTGGGTCTACGCGCGTTGCCCCCGACGTGCGCGCAACATAGGCGCGTATGATTTGTCCGGCATAACCTTGAACGAGCTTCGCGGTATTGGAATCCGTGCCATCCACCTGCAGTTGTACTTTCGCAGTGACGCCGCGGGCCAAATCGCGGCCAAAATGTTCCGGAATGATCAAAGCGGCCCGTGCGCGGCCGGCGCGGAGCGCTTCTTCCGGTTGGCGGTTCGACGGCCAAGCCACTACATGGAAAGTTTCCGAAGCGCGAAACGAATCAATAAAATCGTGCGATGTTTCAGAATCGTCCAGATCTTGTACTACAACAGACATGTCGGTGACCGTCAAGGAGATCGAGTTCCCCAGAAGCATGAGCAGAATGAGCGGCAGCAGCAATGCCAGGGTAAGCGCCAACTTGTCGCGTACGATCTGCGTCAGTTCTTTGCGGGTTTGCGCGAAAATCCGGCGCATGCTAATCCTCCACCGCGAATTTGCCGCTCAAACGAGCTTTTTCGACAACGGTGATGAAAACGTCTTCCAGCGTGAACACGCCTTCGCGCGCACTCAGAACAGAGACTCCCGCCGTCCGCAACTTTTCCGTGGTAACGCGTATGCACGTTGCCACATCGTGTTCGGTGATGACGTGCAAGCGATCGCCAAATAGCGAAACGCGCCAGCGCTCGCCCTCACCTTTCAGCAAGTCGGCTGCTTTCTGTGGTTGATCAACCATGAACTCAAGCAAATGGCCGCTTTGCTGCGCTTTCACGCCAGTGGGCGTGCCCTCCGTGACAATCTCGCCGGCCACCATGAAGCCCAGACGGTTGCATTGTTCCGCTTCTTCGAGATAGTGCGTGGTGACAAGGATCGCGGTACCCATGTCTGCCAGCCGATTAATCATGCGCCAGAAAGCGCGGCGAGCCAGCGGATCTACACCGGAAGTGGGTTCATCGAGAAACAGCACACTGGGTTCATGCATGATGGCGGAGCCAAACGCCACGCGTTGCTTCCAACCGCCGGGCAAACTGCCGGTGATGAGATCGCCTTTGCCCGCCAATCCCGAAAACGCCATCACCCAGCGCTTCTTTTCTTCGCGCTCGAGTTCGGGCACGCCGTAAACTCCGGCGTAGAAATCGAGATTTTCGCTAATGGTCAAGTCGTCATAAAGCGAAAATTTTTGCGACATGTAACCGATGCGGCTGCGCACGCCGGGAGAACGAAGATTGCCGCTCTCTCCCGCCAAGCGCATGACGCCGCTGGTGGGCTCAAGCAAGCCGCAAAGCATTTTGATGGTGGTGGTCTTGCCAGCTCCGTTGGCGCCGAGCAAGCCGTAAATCTCGCCGTATTGTATTTCCACAGTAACGTTCTTTACAGCGGTAAAGGAGCCAAAGCGCTTGGTAAGATTGCTGGCGCCGATCGCAATTTTGCCGGCCAAGTCGCGATGCGGATGTTTGCCCGGAAAGGGCGGCGATTTCACTTCTTGACCAATTGCGCGCAACGTGGCAACGAAGGTATTTTCCAGTGTGGGCTGGTCAGTGGTGATTTTGTCGAACGCGAGGCCCGCATTGTGGAGAGCGCTTTCGATGGCAATGCGGCCGCGTTCGGCGTCGGGAGCCATCACATCGAGACGGTCGCCAAAACGCTGCACATCGGTCAGGCCGGTATTTTGGTCCACTTCATTTTGCAGAATCTCTTCGGCCTTGCTAAGATTCGGCGTGCGTACTTCAAGACGCGTAGCATGCAGATTGTGGCGCAATTCGTTAGGAGTACCGACCTCACGAATTTCGCCCAGATACATGAGTGCGACGCGATGACAGCGCTCAGCTTCATCAAGGTAGGGAGTGGCAACGAGGATGGTGAGGCCGTCGGCAGCAAGGTGCGCGAGTGTGTCCCAAAATTCGCGGCGCGAGACAGGGTCGACACCAGTGGTGGGTTCATCGAGCAAGAGTACGTGCGGTTGGGCGACTAACGCGCAAGCTAGAGAGAGCTTCTGCTTCATTCCCCCGCTCAGTCTGCCAGCCAAGCGACTCTTGAATCTGTCCATGTCGAACATCGAGAGATAGCGGTTGCCACGGGTTTCGATTTCTGCGCGCGCGACGCGACGCAAATCGCCGATGTAGCGGATGTTCTCTGCCACGCTCAAATCGGGATAGAGGCTAAAGCTTTGTGTCAGATAACCGGTTTGGGCGCGCGCAATGCGGGCAGGCTGTCCAAAGATCTCAGCGCTACCAGACGTGGCTTCCATCACTCCCCCAAGAATTTGGAAAGTTGTGGTCTTGCCGGCGCCATCAGGCCCGATCAAACCGAAGATTTCGCCACGGGACACACTCAGATCTATGCCGCGCACTGCCTGGATCTTTCCATAATGTTTGTGCAGCTGACGAACGGCAATAGCAGGCGAAGTTTCCTGGCGGCTCCCAGCCTTGGAACTGACGAGGGAATCGGCCAGCGTCACTGGTGCGAACTCCGCGCAGGCCATTGATCGCCGGAGACGAGCACTTCGCCATCGGCGGGCATACCGGGTTTGGCAAACCCGAACGAACCTTTCAAGCGCAGTTTGACGCCGACCACTTGCTTGACACGGTCGTCACGAAAATAGGTATTCTCGGGGGTGAACGTGGCCGCTGGATCGATGCGCGAGACTTCCGCATCGACAGGCTTGCTGGGGTTGGAATCGAGATAGATGTGTGCCGGTTGACCAATCTTGACTTTGCCGATTTGCCCCTCGGGAATGTAGCCACGCAAATAAACTTTTGTCAGATCCAGGAGAGTGACAATGGCCGTGCCTGCCTGCAAGTATTCGCCGGGTTCCGCGCTGCGAGTGACGATTGTTCCATCGAATGGCGCGCGGACCGCAAGATCGGCACGATTGGATGTCGCTTCAGCCAGTTGCGCCTGACTACGGGCGGCGTCGGCGCGGGCATTCGCTATCGTGGCTTGTTGCTGAAGGATTTGTTTGCGGATCGCGCTGGATTGGGCGTTACGGATACCTGGATTGGAGAGATTCGCTTTGGCAATGTTCAAGGCACCGCGCGCGGCCTCCACTTTGCGCTCAGCCGAGTTTACAATCGCTTGCTGGCTGGCGGCGGTGGTTTCAGCCTGCTTGCCCTGACGTTCCGAAACAGCGCCGGTTTTCGCCAACCGGGTGTAGGCGTCTTTATCGAAAAGAGCAAGCTGGAGAGAAGCAGTCTGTTGCGCCAGGTCTGCCTCCGCCGCGGCCAAGTCAGCTTGCGCTTGATTGACGCGCCCACTGGCGTCCACCTCCGCCTGACCACTTTCCAGGCGGGTTTGCGAGAGCTGCTCATTCAGCACCGCAATCTGATCTTGTGCCGCGTGTACTTGCGCTTCCGATTGAGCGACGGCTGCGCGCGCCTGGTCTTCGCGTTCGCGCACTTGTTGATCGTCAAGAATGGCGATAGCATCGCCAGCCTTAACCGTATCGCCTTCGCGATAGCGGATATCGATCACGCGCCCGCTTGTCTTAGCCGAAATGGCGGAATCGTCACCTTCGATGCGGCCGCTGAGGGCGACGATGTTATCGGGCAAGGCGGGATGCGAGAAGAATAGTTTCCAAACACCGAAGCCTACGAGAAGCAATACCAGAGGAATGAGAATGCGGGGGAACGCGCGTTTCTTGGGAGCGGCGGCGTCTCCCGGTGGCACTTCAGAGGATTTGGATAAAGGTTCTGTAGCAGTCATAATGACTTCTCTTTTCGTTTGTTTTGCCGTGCTAGCGCACGCAGATTGCGCAA
>CAVVLT010000034.1:0-130351 GCA_963749105.1 Bryobacterales bacterium
CTGGGGTATTCCGGCAAAGCCATTCCCAGTCACGAAGGACGCGCTTGTTCCAGGCAGTCAACTTCCAGGCAGGTGCCGACTCACTCGATGTCGGAGGAACAAGATCAAGATTTTCAGATATCGGTTCCTCCGTTTCGTCAGTCAATGGATGCCAGCTCCACAATAGAGGCCGGATCTGTCAACGGCATTTCATCAAGGTCATCCGCAAGTGCGCGGTCCAGAACGCCGCCGGCTGTAGCCAACGAGCTTTCGTGCCACTGGTGAACCAAACCGGCGACGTCCTCCCATTCGCGTGCGCCATCCATGGCTCCTTTTGTCACAGCGACGACTTCGTCAATCATCTGCACAAGGTCAGCTTTGTCGAATGCCTGAAGCGACTCAAACTGGGCTGGCAATTCTTTTCCTTCCATGGCGCCTACCGCGACCTGGATAAGCTCGAGAGTCTCCCGATAGATCTCACAGCTTTAAACAAGGAAGCCGCCCACGACCGCTTCATGAGAGCAAATTGCTCATTGTTTCGAGATATTGTCACGGGGTTTTCCGCGCTTGGTTTAGTACCTGTGTATGTCTTCGATTCAAATCAGTCGACGAATAGACTTCATCGGCGAAAACCCCGACAAGCGCGGCAGTAGCCATCAACATTGTTTCTCCTTCAGAACGCCCACAGCTTTAAAATGCCAACGGGGTAGTGCGATATTCTTACCAACCATATCGACAAAAACCAGCAGTTTACGTATAATTATACGCATCTTTTGGATGTTGGTCAATGCGCTATCGTTTCCAATAAACCCAATCCAAGTCTGGTTTTGGCAAGCTGATATCTATTTTATGTTGTTGATTCTTTAGCCTTTCTGCTTCGATTGCCGACCCCACTTTGCGAGAGTGGGGTTTGCTGTTTTGTGAAGCTCTTACAACTGCTTCCAGCACTCACCACAGTTCGAAACAGACCCTAAAAGCGTAGCAAGCCGAATTTGCATAATAATGCCATCACCATGAAAGAAGAACTCATTGCTGAATGATTGGCGCATCCCGGAACGGCGCGCCAGGCAACGGCAAATTGCAGGCCAAAGTCGCGCCGTCAAAACCTTCCAGATGAGGTTAGAGAAACGCCGGCGAATCGCCCCCAGAATCACACGGGCCATCCGCGCGCATCGGTAGCGGGTGATGTCGTCGACGTCTTGGCTCATAATGCAATTAGCTCACGGCGCTGCCTCAATGCGGGCTCCGCAGTTTCGGCACTGAAGGTAAGATTTGCGGCGGATCAGCAGTAAACCCAAGATTAAAGTGATCAGGGAAAACCCCGCGGTAAAAACAATGGCAAAGACTGATGAAACGATGAGAAGCCAGCCGATCGGGACAGTCATCCGACCTCCGCTTTGACGTGATAGACCGTCGGCATGCCACAGACGCGGCAGAGGTAGCCCTGACCCGGAAGTGGTCGTTGTATGGGTGGAGTCGCGGTAGTCCCACCGGCTCCTTTTAGATCAGCTCCGCATGAGCAAACGACATCGTAGGGTCCGACTTCGATTCCGCACTTAGAACATCTCATTGTATTTTCGCCTCTGTGTTTGTGATGCGCTATTCAAGGGTATCGCTCGTGTCTTCGAACAGACCTTGCTGGCAGAGTTCGGCAGCCGGGTCCTGAGTGTGGAAAATCATTGTCTGCAAACCAGCTTCTCGTCAAGCCCCTGGCACGTCCAGTCAGATACCGCTATCGTAGACGGGTTACACCTTTCCCGAAAAGTTCACCTCCATGACAACTTGTCGGTCTCTTGGAGTTGTATTGGTAAGTTGCCCGCTAGCACCGGAAGATCGGAATCGATCACGTCCAATCCCGCCCGGTGCAAGGCACAGTTGCGATATTCGCCCCCGGACCAATGAGCCGGGTAAGCGACGACCACCCGCTGGACTTTGAGCCTGCGACAGTCCGCGATTAGCAACCATGCTAATAGCAGTAACGTGACTTTGTGTGACATCATCCCCCTTGCGCCCGTCTTCCGTTGCCTGCCGGCGCCGGTATCCCGGCCCGCCTTTGGCGCATGCCGGAAGAAATTTTGCCGGAAACCCATTCATTCTTGCATTGCAAACGCGCCAGTTTAAAAACATCACACCTTCGCGTGTTCTTCGAATATTAGTCTCAAAAACACCGGCGCGCCAGGCAAAGGCAACCTGCCGGGCCAGAGTCGCGCCTAAAACTCCTCATATAGAGTGGAGGCGAAAACGCTATCCCTCCGGGTAACGCAGTTAGCAGATAGAATGATATAATTTTGCCGAACGACCACGGTTAGGAGCGCCCGCTTGAAGTATATGAAACATCTGTTTAAGCATCTCCATTCTCCTTTCTCTTTCTGCCAATGTGTTTGGCCAAACGCAAACTTCTGTCGGCATTTTTCAGCCCAAACTGGAAAGCGGACCGGACAGTACGAACATCCTTCGATTAGACGGTCTCGATATCGTATTCGACGCCAGTGGAAAATGGGATAAGATCTACTCCACTTACACACAACCTGTCGATGTACCGGACCGGCGAGGCGTGAGAAAGCCCAAGTAGATTTGAGAAGAAAAAGGGAAGGCGCAGATTGTTAGGTTTCTTAACCAAGAGGTTTCCTCCGAACGCTTGGTCGACGAGGTGGACACCACCCTGCAAACCGCCGTGCATGAAACGGGTTCGGAGAAGGAGCACCTCGCAAAATCAACTCAGCGTGTCATGTCAGAGTCCGTTCGCGAATTTACTCGCTCGTTCTCACGTGGCACCATATCGGGACTCACCATCTTGGGAGAAGGGTACAACTCTACGGCGGAGGAAGCTTGGGTGAAAGTAGGTTTCAGCCGCGCCACGATGAGGATTGCTGAAGGCATACGCCAAGGCAACGCGACACCGAGCGGGAAAACGTCTAATCCGATCCCGGCGAAGGATAGCCCAGAACAGATCAAGCAACAACCAAGTGAGAATCGGGGTGAGCGTGACATTCCCCCCGGCAGCATTCCCCCCGGCAGCTGATGCAGCTATCCAAGAGTTATCGTCCCAAATTGGCCATCCTCGTGATGCTCCTGCCCCTGATGGGATTCCCTTCCCCCTCCGAGCGACCGCGCAGTTACGGTGCGAGTGATAGGACGCGGCGAGTCGGAGTGGGCAGCAGGAAACGATGCGGTTCGTCAAGCACTACAGGCGGCTACACGCCAGTTAGTTATTGCTGACCGGGTGGTCAGCGATGACAAAGTGCTTAGAGATACGGTCATGAGTACGATGAATGGGTTCGTTGATAAATGTGAGGTCATCCGAACTTTTAAAGACGGTGGAGATATTGCAGTAGAGGCGGATATTACCGTTTCGAATTCACGGATTCAAAATTTTTTAGGCACGTCAATCGGCGGAGCCGGTCCAGTTCGCGGGTCGGATCTGGCAGCGAGCCTGCAGGGTGAGCTTGCAACCAGAGCGGCCCGCGCGAGATTTTTTGGCGTCTTTTCTCAGGATATCCAGGGAAAGCCATTCAGATCAAAATAGATAAGGTTGGACTAAACGAGATCAATCCAAATTTGATCATGGTTGATTACACGCTTTCAACAGATGAGGCGTTCGTGACTGCTTTCAAGCAGGGAGTCACTACGCTGACCGACTCCTCATCAACTTCCCGCGGCAAAGGGGAAATCCGCCAGGAATCCCAGCATCCCCCTCTTGCGGGGCTTGGCGAAAATACTTTACACCCTCAGCTAGCCTCTCAGTCTCGCTCCAGCGCTGGTAGGCCCGCCAATAGTTCGACGGTCTCGAAAGTGTGTATTGGTGATAGTCTTGCGCCGTCGTCCCGCGCCCCACAATTGAACGATCAAGTCATGGGTTACGGCTACACATGCTTCCCGCTACCTCCCGCGGATTATCAAGCGCAATTTCCCGACAGCCCCTTTCATCCAAGGCCCGAAGATCCAGCCCTGCTGTCGGATTTTATGAGCCTATGTCTCCTCGTCGATGTTGTCGATGAGCGTGGGGGGTCGCTTTTGAAGGGAAGAGCAATCCAAATTTGCACCGGAGTTGGCTGGGATCGATCGTGGGCAAACGTTGAGAGCGAACAGATGATGACCCTGCTTCAGATCACCCCACTCCTCAACCGCGGACTGGAAATTTATCTTAATGCCTTCCGTAGAGTGAGCGGGCGCTTCGCAATACGCGCCGACGATATCACCAACATGAGCCGAATTGCGCGCATCGTTGTGATTCCAGTCGCGACCAATTTAAAAACGGGGCTCAGCATTTGTCCGGGAAAGACGCTGTTGGATATGCCCGCATGCACGACAATTGCGAGTGCGGCATCTGAACTTCGGTCAATTGCTGCCGATACGAACTAGAGTTCTCAGCCATCGTCAAACAATGGAACGGCGAGTCCTAATGCAACAGGAGCCCACATCTGCGCACGCGGGCTCGCCTTGGACCAAGCAAGCGGTCGAACCGGTCTCCGATCATGAAATAGCCGAGTTAAGAGCCAATAAAGAGTGTGCGGCAAATGTTCTTTACATCACTAGGAAGCGCGAAACCGAAATACTTAGTGATGGAGGAGCTAGTTATAGTTCAAAGCAGATGGCTAAGAACCTACAGAAGCTGCCAGACGATGAATACGATGTGTGCTTGCGAGAAGTGCGAGATGTAAATGTTGTCGGAAAAAGCGCTCGCTCAGGCAGAGATGCGTCAGGCTGAGGTCGTTCCTCAAGATGTTTGCCTACAGGTCAACAAGACTTCTTACAAATCTGAGCATCGTTAATTTTAACAGTTGATATTCTTGCCGCTCGTTGTGTTCGTTCTCGAAGGTAGATTTCGACTTCAGAAAATCACTTACAGGCTGGAGGGAAAGCAGCGCTCAGCGGCTTCGCACGGTCAACCGGCCTAGGCGTATCGGTGTCAGCCGGCCACACGAGCCTGATTTGCCGGTGGCACCAAGGGGCTCGGTCTGAGTCGTTTCGCTGGTGATTTCCCGGCAACAAAGGCAATGAAAAACGTGCATCGGCCGTGCGTTAGCTCACGTGGGTGAGAACGTCAATGACACGCGAAACCGAAAATGGAGACCCATACCATGGGATTCGGGCCTTTACGGGTTAGACAAGTTCGGCGTAGAATTATAAATCAGCAGGAGGTAAGAGCACATGGAGATGATAGTTTGCCCAAATTGCAATAAGCTGACGGGGTTCAAACGTGTCATTGGTTTCGGAACGTTCTTTGCGGTTTTGTTTACGTTCGGTTTCTGGCTTTTTACCATTCCTTTCTATCCAAAACGCTGCATAACGTGCGGATTGACCAAGAGTGCTAGCGTGCCATGGTATCAGACTTGGAGAGTCGTAGTATTAGCCCTTTTTTGTAGTCGTGCTTCTTGTTGGTGTATTCCAACCCGGCCAGACGTCGACAGATCCGGCAGCACTTTCAAAGACAATAAATCCGGTCAAACCGATGAATGCGAGGCCAAAGCAATACTCATCCGACAATATCCCAGATATTCCATCTGAAACGCGTCAGCAGAAAATCAAAGACTTGTTGTCACGCCAACAGACGATCGACACGCTGATTGATGTTGCCGAGCGTTCCATCCGAGCGGGCCTGCCGCCGGACATCCGTTTTACACTTCCCCGGAGACACTGAACAAACTGATCGCCCAACGCGAAGAAGTCAGCCAGACGTTGGCAGACGAAGAGCGCGAAGGCAAGGACAACTGGAGACCCGCTTTGCAAGCCCATGAGGTGTCTTCTGCAAGCGCTATCGATTCGGAGATCACCAGCAGCTCATCCTCCGCGGCGAACATAACTCGAACTGATAATGCGCGCGTTAACATTGACGCCCTTCAGCGCGATCAAATCTGGCGGACCATACAAGCCTGGTGTCATTCAATTGAGATCGTCGACCTGGACCAGTTCCGAACGTATTACGCGGAGCAGCTCGAGGAATACTATGGAAAAGCCGATGTGCCGCTTTCCGATGTTGTTCTAACGATGGCCTCGAAAGTTCGGAACTACACGTCCTTGACGCTTCGTGCGTCGAATCCGTCTTTTAGGGAAGTTGCTCCTAATCTCGTGCAAGTAGATTACGACAAGCATACGATTTTACTGCGCCGAATACGCGGGCAAATGAAGGCGAAACAAAATCGAGTCTACGTCTTGTGTCCAGAGGTGATAAGTGGGCCATCGTCGCGGAATTTGATAGACAGGTTTGTTGGAGCAGTCTAATGACTAACCCCTCGTTGCGATCGCCACCAGGAAGATGCCAATAGAGTAACCGCGCATCTATTAACGTACTTTGAGCACCCGATTTAGTTATGATCGCTTGCATCGGCGAGCCCGGCTTCCTCGTTTTGCTCATGCGCCCAATCAGCCGCCAGGCTTACCGCCACTTCGATGGGCATGTTTTTATCGTGAGCTTCGTCTTCGATGGACGCCGCGATGTGGCTGATGCGCTCAGCGCCGCCGAGCTCGGGGTGGAGGTGCTTCGAGATTGTCTCGGCGATCCACTCGCGCGCCAGTTCTCGAAGATCGACCGCCTGAGTTACCACGCTGCTTTGGTTCATAGACTGCTCTCTTTCTAGAATGCCGCAAAAACACGATGCAGGCAAAATGCTTTACACCGTCACGCCGCCGACATCTTCCCGCAACGGCTGCCGGCTCTTTCTGTTGTTGCTGTTCTGTCTCATACTCAGCCGGCCACTCGATCCGAAACTCCCGGCTGCAACGTCGGGCAAGTGCCGGTCTTGCTTTCGGTGCGGAGCTGCTCGCCACATACACACGTTACACGGAAAAACGAATGAGTGATCATAGATACCTTTGCGGGAATTGGGAAAGCGTTGCATTTTTTCTGCGGCTTCGCCTTCCATAAGCAGAGCGACTTGCGGAGTGTCCGAAGGTGGCAAGGGTTGCGAAGTGCGCAGCACTTTTTTGGAAGAGCGAAGCGAAGGAACCAAAACCCGGAGGGCGTCGCCCTTGCGAACGAAGGACCGAAGCGGTATGTTCGCGGCGGGAAGGAGAAGCGCATGGACCGCGAAGCGCACTGAAGAAGAGGGAGAGCGTTGCGAGAGGGAAAGTCTCGCTAGGGATGGGAGGGAGCAACGGAGTGCGAGCGCGGGAAGGTCGCCGCCTTCCCGAGATGGTTCTAAGCAGTGTAAACATTGGTAACGTCGTAACGATTGAGTTGAGAATTAAAGCCGTGAACTTCGACAACATCGTCAATAAAGCGCCGCTCATTCACTCTGCGAACGTGAACCGAATAGTCGATCAAATCGCCAACTTCGCACTGAAGAGCATGATGCGGAACGCCTGAATCGGCACGAATCGCAAGCGAAGCTAACCGAGAAAGAGCATGCTCAGCGGAATTCGCGTGAAGGGTAGAAATCGAACCTGTGTGACCGGTATTCATAGCGTCGAGCAAATCAAAGGCTTCGGCGCCTCGAACTTCGCCAACAATGACGCGGTCAGGACCATTGCGAAGAGACGCTTTGACGTAGTCGCGAATAGTGATAGCGGACGTGAGTAGGTCGCCGTTCGAAGCGCGGACTTCAGGCCGCGCCTCATAGCGGAAAAGGTTGCGGTGATCGATCTTCAATTCACGGGTATCTTCGATGACGGCGAGGCGTTCATGAGGCGGGATGAGATCGACAAGCGCTTTGACGAAGGTCGTTTTGCCTGTGCCTGTTCCACCACTGAGCAGAATGTTTTTGCGATTGAGAACAGCGAGACGTAAGACTTCGGCCAGTTCAGCCGACAGCGCGCCGGCGTCGACGAGCTGGGCGAGGCTATACCAATTGGGGCGGAACTTACGAATGGTCAAGAGTACGGCTTCGGTGGCGGGTGGGATCGCGGCGGCGATGCGGGAGCCATCGGGCAGACGGCAATCGAGCAAGGGCGATGACTCATTGATGTCTTTGCCGTTCGTGCGCGCGATGGTCTTAACGGCTTGCAGAACGTGGCGGTAGTCGAGTTCCGCAATGAATTCTTCGGTGACGCCGTTGCGCTGAAAGAAAATCGTTCCGTTTGGATTCACCCATATTTCGGAGATGCCGGGATCGGTGATGAGATGAGCGATGGGCTTGAGGTAAGGCAATAAAGTTTCGAGAGACATGGGAGTCCAGTCCTTTAGATGGCAATTGATTGGTGTTGCTCGGCCTCGAGTTCGACGGCGGCGGGCTTGCGCACGTTCGGTGTGTATTGGAAGTGGGCGAGGGACTCTTCAGGGGCAAGCGCCATTTCGTTTTTGTGTGAGCGACTGAGCGAGCGAGCCAGTTCGCTGGCGTTGTCGGTGAAGATCTGCAAGTCGTAGCGGGGCCGCGAACCGGCGACATAACCCAACGTTTCATCGATGAGATTGCGGACCTTACTGTCCCCGGTATCGACATGGACGAGGGAGCGGTCTACCGTCGTGCCTTGCGCTGAATGGCTGGTCATTGAATACGCATAGTCAATGTGGGCATGCGTGCGGAGGTTCCAGCCGATGGAGCGGTTGGAATCGTCGAGCCGTGCGCGAACGTTGCCAGTCGCATCAAGGTAAGTAATGGTGGCCAAATCGCGGTTCGCGACTCTCTGGTCTTTCCAGGGTTGCGTAAATTGAATGCGGTCGCCCACGGCGAGTGGCCGAGCCTCGGGAGTGTAGACCGAGACGCCATGCAAACGGGCGGGGTCATAAGTGACGGTTTTACCGGTGGCGAGCTTAACGGTCACGGCGTTGGCCTCATGATCGACGCCGAGAACGCTGGCGTAAGATTTCTTCTCGATGCCGTGCTTGTCGCTGCCATTGCGGTAGTACACTGAGTCGCCAATGCGATAGGACCCGGCGCGCGATTTGTCGGCTGTGGTGAGGTCTTGACGATTGATGAGGATGGACGCGACATAGGCGTCCTCTTGGATCAAGCCACGGGCGCGCATCTGAGCGCGAACAGGGGCGTTGAGTTCTTTGCGGCTCTGGTTATCGGGCGAAAGGTTGAGAGCGCCTTCGGGTTCACGAGCGTATTCTTTCGCCATGGCGGCGAAACGCTCTTGACGGTTTGGATATTCATGGATGCGGCCTTGCTTCTGAAGAAGTTCGACGGCTTCGACGGTGCGGCCCGTGGCGAGTAATTCGACCGCCTGGCGCAGCCCTTCATCTTTCTGGCGAACGATCTTAGATAGGGTTGCGGTCTGCATGCCGGCGTCTTGCAGTTGCTCGAAGATCCGGCCCGCTTCTACGCTTTGATGCTGGCGGGTGTCGCCGATCAAGAGAATGCGGTCATTCGGTTGAATGGTTTTTAGGAAGGAATCGACTGACCGAGTAGAGGCGAGTGATGTCTCATCGACAAAGAAGAGGCGCGGGCGGCCATCGTAATGCTCGGGCGCGGTTCCAGCAGTGGCCAGGTATCCGGCCAGGTTCATGGCGTCGACACCCGCTTCTTTCAATCCCTTCGTGGCTTTCGAGGTCGGGCCGAGTCCGATGGTCTTATATCCTTGCTCTTCGGCTAACTCGCGAATCGCGGACACTGCCGACGTTTTGCCGGTACCGGCTCGGCCCTGAATTCCGGATAATGCGATCGCGAGAATTGAGAACGGAGACGATGAGGGAACGCTGGTCTTCATTGAGATGCGGCGAAGCGTTTGTCCACCGCGGCGCGCGTTACATTCAGCGGGGTGGCCTGCCCGTGGCCATCGCGGACCTTGGCAAGGACTGCTTTCTCAGCCTCAACGGCTTCGGGCGTGGTGTAACGAAACGCCGGCGCAAACGGGCGAACGTGATTGACGATGACGAGCTGGGCTTGTTCTTTGGCAGCGGTAAGCGCGGCCTTGACATCGGCGAGGGATGCGCGGCCTTGGGTATGTCGCAAGGCATCGCGGACTACCTCAAAATGTTCGAAGACTTGGGACCGTTCACTCAAGCGATCGCGGGCGAAAGCAACAGCGGCGGCGGCGCGTTCGGCGATCTTCTCCGCGCTCCATTGTTTAGGATGGCGGCCGAGGGACTCAGCTAACAATCTGAGCGGGTTGGTTGCCGAACTGCGCAGCGTGTTCTTTATGAGCGGCCTTCAGTTCGTCGGGCGAGAGTTTGAGCTTCTCATTCGCGGCCAGCATGGGCCGCGATACTGGCGGCTTCGGCACCGCTGAGTCCCTTCGCCTCCATCGCCTGGCGGATGATAGCCGCGCGCTGGCTTTCGCTCTCGAGATATTCGGGCGTGTAGCCTTTGACTTCTGGGGCGTGGTTCTTGCCGCGCTCAATTTGATAACCAAAACTGCGAAGGTCGCTCTCTAAAGCGTTCTGATAGACGGCTGTCGCCATCGCTTGGATCTTGAACAATTCGCGAGGCTGCAGCGAATAGGCGCGGCCATCGACGTCGGTCATATTGAAGACGATGACGTGGGTATGCAATTGCGGCGCGGCATAGCCATCGACGGGGCGCGCGGTATCGTGCTCGAACGTCGCGCCGATCATCTTGCCGGTGGTCGTTGCCGGTCCAAAGGCCGATGTGCGGGCCTGAATGTATTTCTCCACTTCAGACAGTGCCAGGCGCACAGCGCGGCGGTGAGCTTCTCTGACGCGTTCGTCTTCGCCTACCAGCGCTGTTAAGGTCACGCTCTTAGGTGCGCTGAAAGTGAGATCCCATCCGGCGCGGTGGCCCAGCTCCTCGCCGCTTTGCGTCTTGATGGTGTCTTTGTGGCGGATGAGTTGCTCGCCGCTGATCGGGATGTTGACCGTCTGCCAGGCGGTTGAACGCTTCGGCGCCGACAGCGCCTTCAAGGCCGAGGCTCTCGACCAAACTCCCAACCCATTCACCGCGAATGGCTCCGCCTTGACTGAAGTAGGCGTTTTCAGCCGCGCCGTACTCTTCCTTAAAGTAGTCTTTGATCTTGCCGGCAGTGAGTGGTTTGGACATGTTCAGCATGGGGTTAGCTTGCGAGTCCTAGATCGGCGGCGGGTTCGTCAATGTAATCATCGTTTGATCGTGTTTCGGGCGTTGCCGCAGGCGTACCCGGTGGAACGCTGGCAGTCCTCGGCTTGATAACTTCCCACGCTTCTCGAACGGCGGGATGATTCAGCGAAGCGGGATTGTCTACGTTTCCCTCAACGTGCCTCTGAGCTATCTGGAATAGGGCGCGATTGATGACAGCGGGGCTTCGATTGGCGTTTGCCATCGTCACCATGAACAGGGCGACGGTGTCGGGCGTGGCGGGGAGTGATGGGACCATGCGGCCTTCGCACCACTTGGCGAACATGCGCCATCCGGCGTCAATCGAACGGTCGGGAGCGGGAGCGGCGGCGACTGGCTCCGGTTCAGGGATGGACTCGGCGACCGGAATCAGCCGCTCGATAAGATCTTCGGCAACGACGCGAGCAGGCCGAAGTTTAAGCTCGATGTCTACGATTTTGTCTTGCGCAACGAAGTACCCATGCAGGTCATCTTCTGTCTGGATCTGCGAAGCCATCACCACAGGCTCAACGACACGCTCTGTATAAAAGGACCGGGAGCGCCACTGCCACCAGAAGGCCGGCTTCGATTCGCGGACACGCTCAATCTGAGCCTTACCCATCAAATTGCTGAGATTCTCGGAGGCGTGAGCTTCGCGTGTCCGAAGAACGAAGTTATAGAAAGCTTGGCTAACGATGGTCTCGGCCTTCTTCTGCGCCGTAAGATGCTTCGATTTGCGCTATACCCTGAATGCCAATGACCATCGGGTTGCCGCTCTTGCGCTGCTTCGTCAACGCGCGGACCAATTGCGGCTAGTACGTTGAGGTCGGCAAGCTCGTCGATCATCAGCCACACTCGCGGTAAAACCGGAACGGTGGGACGAAAGCCGCAAAACTGTTGGGCGCGGGCGAACCAATTGAGCAATGCCGGCCGTTTGCCGCTCTGTAGCTTTGAGGATGAGCATGTCAAGCCAGAGGGATTGCAGCGGACGAACGGCGTCAATGGTGTCGGGCGTAGCTGGTGATGAAGATCCAGCCGCGGCGATGCTTCGCCCATTCCGTACTGGTGAAGAGCGGCCGACCCTCGTCGGGGCCCGGCATCATGCGTAATGCTTTGCCGATTTCGTTGAGGGTGGCCAGGATACCGGCGCGTTGCGGCGCCGCGTTCTTCGTGAGCGTGACTTCGTGCTCCGTTCCTTTCACGCGAGCATCGATCTCTTCGGGATGAGCTAAGCCAGTAGGCCAACTCTTTGCACGGTCGGCTTGTACTTCGCGACTAGGAAGGCGAAGATGGCGCGAGCCTGGTTCAGAAAGAATTTCTGTGTTGAAGGCTCATCTGGGAACAAGCCAACCGCTAAGGCTGTGGCTTCGGCTTCGTCCTTTGCCTCGCCGCCGAGGTACCAGTAGGGGCAGCGGTCGTCTTTGGGATTGAGAACAATGTCGCCGCGCTCGGGGCGGTAGAACTCTTGAATGTACTGGCGGTCGGGGTCGAAGATGATAGCGGTGTCGCCGCGCCGCTCAACTTGATACAGGATTTCGCGGAAGAGCAGTCGATTTACCGGAGCCGGTGTCGCCGACGATCTGGATGTGATGCGCCTCGCGGATTCGGCGAAGGAAGAGGCAGCGGCCACGCTTGCCCATGAACATCTCGATGAGGTTGCGGCGGTTCTTCAAGCGGGAAGCTGAGCCCATTGCCCGCGTGTCAAGAGATTGAAGACGAAGCGCGAGACCAGGCGAGGCCCACGGATCAGGCGGCCGGACTTCGCCTTGTTGTTTCGTTCGCGGTCAAGATGGGCGCCAATAAGAAAGATGGCGAAGAACACCGAGCCAGCCAGCAAAGAGCCAGATCCGAAAGAACTCGGATAGGTCTGCGTGATAGATGTCATCGTGCAGCCAAGCGGCCGATCGTCGCCGGCGTTAGACGAACTGGGCGAACGCTCAGCTTTCCATCTTTGGCCATGAGTTCGGGGGTGGCGAGTTCGCCGTCTAGGAAGGCCAGCTTGTAAACGTGCTTACCGTCAGTTGGCTTGCCGGAGATCGAGGGCAGCGCGGGGAAATCCTTAGTCAGTGCCAGCTTAAGGCGGTCGGCAGGTAGAACTGTTCAAGCGGCCCGGTCGTCGACACGCCGAGGCGAAGGATCGCCAGCGCGGCGGCGAGGCCGAGGACAAGACGCAGCTATCCGGTAGAAGGGGAGCAGGCGCGGCCAGGTGGTTTGAGCTTCAGGGTTAGTCATTGTTCTTTGTCCTTTGGTAGGGGTGCGAGGGTGAGCAGCCGGGCATCGGCGAGCGATAGCTTACGCTGATCGGCGGTCTCCAGGATGGCTTTGACCCGGTCGGTTGTGGCTGGTGTCCGCTGAATCAAGTCGCGCTGTAGATCGACGACAACGACTGCGCAGTGCGAGGAACTCGCCAAGCATCAGGCGCGCCCACGGTGGGCAGTCGAGCGCGCGCAAGAAGGTTTGTCTTCCCCACTCGCTTACGCTGAGGCCTGCGCTTGTCGGCGGCGGTCGGCGATGCGGCTCTGGCTTCAGCGTCCGGTCATGCGAAACGCCACAGAGCGTGAACGAGAGTTGTTAGGTCTAATGTGTAAGCTTTCATACAGTTCTTGGAAGTCCTTAAAATCAAGAAGTTTGACCGCGGTAGACACGAAGGACGTTAAAGCCTTTAGAATCAGACATGTATACCGGCGTATACACGTAGTGGGTGGCGTGTCGTTCTGAACTTGGGTATGCCGAAGGCATACATTCCTGTAGGGGCCGAAATGCCGATGGGCTGTGTCAGTTTCGTGCACGGATCATGCAGGTTTTCTGCACGGTTTGTGCACGGATCGTGCAAACTTTGTGAACGGATCGTGCAAGATTCTTGCGCGGATCGTGCACGAGTTGCGCACAAAACAAAGCTGTTTGTCGTTCGAGATGTGCGCAACTGTGGCGGAAAAAACATAGAGTCAGTAGCCGAAGCCGATGGAGTTTTCGTGATGTTGTTGCTCTTCGTGCTGGCGGTTTAAAGGTGAGTTGTTGATGGTGTTCGTGCGGATGTTCCTGCGTTACTGCTTGCGTGGGAGTCTGCTGTCTGATGGCGTCCTCCATGGTCCGCATCTGGAACGTGGCGGGGTTGTTCTGGAGGTCGAGACCTTCCGGTTTCGAGATTTCAAACCCTTGCGTGCGGTCGTAAATGTAGCTGACTTGCGGACCTTCGTCGTTGCTCCATTCGATTCGCGCGGTCTCAATTTGCACACCGTTGCGTTGGTGTTGCTGAATGACATCCCACGCTTGGAGCGTTGCCTCTTCGACACCAGACGCGGTCAGCGCTTGGTCAACGTGTCGTCCATCCGCCGTCGTTGCGGAGAAGTCATATTCCTGCGTTTGAGTAATGGTTGCTGTTTCCGGCATTGGTTTATCCCAAGTGTGGGGCGGATGGACTTAACGCCTCCGCCCCTCATCGCAGCGGAGTTAGGCCTCCTCTTTTCGGATCGACCTATTGCGGTTTGCGCCCACCAGGGCCACGCTGGATTGATTGGTGGTGAACGCGGCCTCTTCCGTGTAGCACTGGCCGTGCCATGTCTCGTTACCACACTGATCAACACGAACCCAGCAGCCATCGCCATAAAAAATGGCATAGGCAAAGCCGCAATCCTCGGGTTCGTCTTGTCTTAATGAGGCTAATTTGTAAAAGGGTTGACGCCTGGCGATAGTCTCCTCCAGCGGTTCCGGCGCCTGTGGAGAATCCTCTGGCCAATAGGTCGGCTCATAATTACACGCGTCGGTCTCTGTGTAGAAGCCTGTGTCGTCGTTCTCGTAAGTAATGCACCAATTGCGGCTTTTGAACGACGTTCCGCCAAAGTCGAAGGACCAACACGACTCGGCTTCGCTCGCGATGCAGTACTGGTAGGTTCGAACGGTTCCGTTGGGTAGTGTCGTAGTAGTGGGTGCTTTGTTCTGCCCGAAGGCAGTGGACATTGAGAAGAGCAGGGCGACGCCTGCTGTGGTGATAATAGACTTCAGATTCATAATGTTTCCTTTGAACGGGTTCGTTGTGGATTGACTTGCAGCCGTCGTTAAAAGCGGCCGCTTGATTCCTGTGGCTGGTGGTGGAACACCAGCTACAGGGTTGAGAGATCGTTAGGCCGCGCTGACAGCCTCTTCGCCTTCCGGTTTCCTACGCCGCGGCGGTTTGACAGCGACGGGCTGCTGCTGAACCGGCTCTGGCTTGCCTGCGTCGGGATTTGTCTCGCAGAATTCCTTGAACTCTTTGTCAGCTCCGAACAGACGCTGCAGCGCTGCATTGACGATGTGTCCTTCGGAACTTTCGATGAATTTTGAGTACGCTTTCAATTGCTCGGCGACTCCAGGATTGAGACGAACGCGAAGCGGTTCTTCTTCGCGGCGATCTTCTTTTTCGATGAGTGGCATGGTGTTTTGCTTTCCTTTCTTGGTGAAGTGAGAACTACTGAAACGCCTGGTCTGCGCGGAAATACGTGATGGCAAAACCAAGCGGGTTGTGAGGAACCACATCATTGGGAACCTCGGGGTTGATGCGGAACTGGATTTCAGCCGTCCAGTGCTCGCGCTTGTCTTCCGTGCCTGCGACGGTGCTGAACACTTTCGTGAACTCCACTCGTGCGCGGTACGGTTCGGTTTCGAGTTCTTCGATGACAACGTTGGATACTTGAATGTCGACGTTGTCTTCGTTGCTGGTGATGAACTTCGGCAACCACATCGTTTTGCGGTCGGCGGTATTGACCACATCAGCGACGCGACTTTCCAAAAAATAGATGGACTCCACATAGTTGGCGGCGACCGTGGCGCGGTTGCGGCCGTAGAAGCCTTCCACAAAGCGGCTGAGAAAGTATCGCGTTTCCTTCGCTTGTGGCTTGCTGTCTTCGTGCGCGGAGTTGACGGCTTCCGCTCGTCCGACAGCGTCGATGCGGACAATAACGGGGCGGATGTGCGCCATCGCTTTCGAGATGCGGTAGTTGTTTAAACTGAGCACTCCGACAGCCAACAGCGCGATGAGCAGAAGAACTTTGAGCGCCGTGTTGGTTGTGAGAGTCGAGCCATAGTACTCGAAGTGTTTAGCGGTTGCTTGCTCCATCGTGGGCAAGGCGGCGGGATTGAAGGAGTTTGTCATTTACCCTTTTCCTTTCGTTAAAGCTTTAGTGACGACACCGCGCACCGCACCCGAGAGGGAAGTGCCAGCAGTTGAGGAACCAGTGAACAGATCGCCGGCCCAATGCGTCACGTACCAAATACTGGCGATCATGCCGCCCGTCAACAAGGCAAGACCGAGAATTTCGCGCGCTCCGTTGGCCAAAGTGAACTGGCTATTGAACACGTTGCTGATGACGAAGTTGAAAGAACTAGCCCAAATGAAAACCAAAGCGTTCGCAAGAACCTGATAGAAGCTGTACTTGATCGTGAACGACACCCAGTTGTAGAACAGCCAATCGAAACGCGGAATCAAAATGAACGGAACCGTCAAGGGACCAATGAGCGTACCGAGACCAATCGCCACAAACCCGAGCAGCGTCAGACAAAAGAGAATCCCCGATGCAATGACAAGCAGGCCTGTGAACTCGAAGTACAAAGCGACTTCGAGGATTCGCAGCGCGTTGGGCATGGGCGTGTTGGTGAGAATCTGGTCGACCGCCCCTGTCATGGTGTTCAGCGCGGTGATGTTGATCTTGCCAGCCAGGTCATAGGCAATTGTCGGGATGACCGCATGCACGCTATAACCGGCAAGGACAGGTGTCGGAGCGGCCCAGTAGCGGAGCAAAAAGGCACAGAGGCACCACAAAAAAGCGAAGTGGATCAACTCGTCGAGCGGGAAAACAAAAGCGTGCGCTTTGAGCGAGGCGCGAGCGATGCGCAGCCCGAGAATGATCAACATGATGACCGAGATGGAAAAGAAAACCGTATTCGCTTCGGCGAGGAAGAGCGGCGCGAAGTTCGTCGTCATTTGGTCGATCATGTTGGTGATGACGCCTGTGTAGTTAACGGGCGCCTGCCCGAAGGCAAGCGCTCCGCTGAGGGTGAACAAGATTATGAGTTGGCGTAGTCGGATCATTTCGCGACCTTTACTTTGGGCGGTAGGTTTTGATGGTGTTGGCAGCGGCAGCGCCGTCCCATGTGTACATTTGTTTGGCTGCTCTCTGTAATTCAGCCTGTGCTTTAGCTTGTTCGGCCCTGGCTTTGGCTTCCTCCGCATCGCGCTGCGCTTGCCGCGCGTTCTGATATGCGAGCGAGCCGGCGATGCTGGCCAGGGTGAGAGTAATCACGAGCAATAGTTTGGTGTTAATGGCGCTGAACATTTGTGTCTCCTTTTACTTCGGTCGGTAATTGGTGATGGTTGCCGCGGAGCCGCCCCAGTTCAGATCTGCAACCTGATTCAAGTCGTGGATCTGCCCTTGGAAGTCGAGCGACTCGGCGATATCGTCGCGCTGCAATTTGTTTTGCAGGGTTGCTTGTTGAGCGAGACAGGAAGCGAGAGCACCCTGCGCGCGCAGTTCGTTGTTGGCTTGTTCCTGGTGGCCATTGATCATATTGAGTTGCTCGATGTTGCTGTTGGTGGCTGCGGACCCATCAATGTGTTTGAGAGCGAGAGCGAGGATCGGCGCAAGGTTTGCGGATGCGTTGCCCGAGTAATTCGCGATGTTTTGGAGGCAACTGACGGAGGCTCCGTCAATGGCGTTCACAGTCGCAAGTTTCGCCAGCAAAGTACTCGAACCGGGTGTTTGGGTGGCCATAAACGAGTCGTGCGTCACCGGATAAGTAGCAGTGGCCCAAGCTTGCGGAGCGAGAGAGGGATGGCCGTTGACCATCATGGGCCAGGTAATCGTCTCGCCGTATCGGTTTTGCGTGACGTCGTTGGTGGCCATCTGGGCGAGCGTCACCCATGCGCTTTTGTTGCCGCTTGTGAAGCTCTGAGCCATGGCCGTGCCAAGGTTGTAGATCTGCATGCCGCTGGTCCAAATCTTGACGAGTTCGTTGTACTCCTGAATGAGCTTGGCGCCATTGGATATATCTTGGTTCCAGACCTGGCCGATCGCAGCCCATGTAGAAGCATCGAAGACCGGCAGAAAACCATCGGCGCGGCGTGGCGTCACGAGTGGAAGAAACAAGACGACGGCGGCGGTAACAGCGCTGCCTTTGAGATAAGGCGCAAAACGTGTTTTCATTTTTGACTTCCTTTGTGTTGGTGTTGTGGTGATTGTTGAAACAACGGCCGCCCTTCTTCGAGCGGTCGCAAAACATACCCTCCGATGAGAGCGAGAAATCCCACCGCGAGCATGAAAAGAAAAACATAGACAAGGAAAGTGGGCTCGGCCAGATCCATTCGCAAGCGTTGGCGTAAGAGTTTTTCTGTCGTCGGGTCCATGTTGATTTACTCCATGTCCGGTACGTATGCGGGGAGTGCCAAATCATCGGTGAGGATGATTCGCACGCGCGTACCTGGCCGCACTGTGACGGTTGGCAACCGATTCAGAAAGCGGTCTAAGATGCGGTCTGCCGATTGTGCGGTGCTTGAAGAGACGCCATTTCGAAATGAACTCAGCGTGCTCAGAGATCCTGCATTGTTGCCGATTTGCGCGAGGCCGCCGATTGCTCCGACAGCGATCGCTGCGCCAAAGATCGAAAAATAGTGACTGTTGACTTTGTCGTGAAGACCCGACTCGCCGGCTTGTCCAAGTCCGGGTTCGATCTTGTCGAGTGGAATGCCGTAGCCATGCAAACCTGGCGTCAGGATGCGATGAAACGCGACTGCTAAGCGCTGCTGTCCAAAAGCGTCGACCGCCTTAGCCTCACCCATCCCGCTGGCTCCTGCCGGAATGACGAAGAGGCGAGTACCGGGTCTTGTAAACATCGTTAGTGAGCATGACATTGACCGGGCCGTTCTGTTCGCCCTCGATTTTATTCGTGAGTTCGCCCTCGATGACAGTCCCTTCGGGTAACCAATACAAGAGGCTGCGCAGCGGGATCAAGTCGAGCGGCCGGCGTTTCTTCTTTCAGGCTTGGCTCGTTCTTCGGCCGTTCGCTGTTGCATGGGCGGCATGGGAAAACCGGGCGGTAACGTGTAGCCCGGTGGCAACGTGTTGGCTGCTGTTTCTGCTGCCGGTGGTTGCGGTGTGGTTGGCGGCGGCGGCGTTACTGGCGAGCCGTCGCGATGGAATTGCACGGGCGGCGTGCTTTGCGTAACGCGATTGTCGGCGAAGAGAGCCTTGCGTGCTTGCTCGGCGGCGGTGGTACGGGCGTCGGATGCGCCAGCAGCGCCCGGATGCAGAGCGGCGTAAATCTCTTTCTGCTGCTGCGCATCGCGTTCAGCATCGGCGGCCTGCAACTCCGCGAGTGTATGCTTCTGTTCCGTGGTTCGAACCGCGGTGTTCTTGTCGCGTTCAATGGCGTCCTGCAAAAGCTTAGACGACTCGTCGATGGACTGCTTTAGTTCGTGAATTTGCTGCGGCGTCGGGGTTTGAGCGGCTTGTTTTTGTCCATGTCCCTGGCCGGGTACGGGCGGCGGCGCGGTCGGACTCAATACATTGGCTGCGACGATTACGATACCAAGGCCGAGTAATCCGAAGAAGATCTTGCGTTTGGTGCGGTCGGTAATGCCGGGCTGCTGCACTGTCGACGGGTCCGGGATCGGCGTCTCGCCGGGATTGCTGGTAGTAGTGGTCGCCATCTCATTTTTCCTTTTCTTGGTCTTGGGGATCGAAACGCCCAGTGGCTAAGTGACCTTCGCCTGGCGTTTGAACTTCAGTGATGTTTTACCGATGCGCAGATAGCCAGCATCGAGAATCTTGGGCATGATGTAACGGTGGTGAGACTCGTCAAATTCGAACTGAATCAGCGAGTCCTTACCGTCTTTGATTTCGTAAACGGCGGGCGCTTCGGTGGGGGTGGCTTCGATATAAGTGAAGCGGTCATCGTGATAAATGGCCGAAACGTTGAACGGCTCGTGAGCGGCGTTCTGCTTGAACTTGTAATCGTGGACGACAGCGGCAGTCACGACGGCGAGGGCCTCGGTCTTTTCTTTGGCAATTTCTTTGGCTGCGGTCTGCTGATGTTCCGTGAGCTTAGCTTCGGCGGCGTCGGCGCGTTTTCTCTCGCGCTCAACGTCGGCGACTGGCACGAAGCGCGGTTTGTCGCGAAACGTGACAAGCGCGCTGTTATCGGTCGGGGTGACGAACAACTTCAGCTCTGCCTGCGTTGTAGATCCCGTCACTTCGTAAGCGATAAAGCTGTAAACATGGCCCGCTTGCGTGACGAGGTTGATATTAGTTCGGGCCTTCGCCAAACTCGGCTTGATGTACCCGAGGTTGCCGGTCCAATTGATTTCCCAGTTGTCTTTGTCGCCGCATGTGGCTTCGAGGATCGTTTCCGCTTCGGGCAATTCGATCAACGTCGTGAAGCGGAGCTGGGTCGGCAGCGGGACAATATCGGTCGGTTTGTACTTGACGTCGCGAGAGGTTCCAGACGGATCAGCCGCAAAGAGATGGAAACGCCAAGCACAAAGCTAAGCGCGGAAAGTTTGAGTCGATTGATTCATGTGTTGTTGCTCCTTATTTCGCCGCCGTTGCGGCCAGAATTCGTATGCCTTCATCCATGCCGTGTTGACGAATCGCCTCCGCGCGCCTGGCATTGTCTTCGGGCGAATTCGTGTAAGTCCAGTACGCAGCTGGATCAAGATCGACATTCAGAACGCGTGAACTGGTCGGCGTTTTGAGAAGAAACTGGCGTTTGGGAATGAGAGCGGCGAAGAGTTCCACTTCGCGCTCATTGAGTTTGAACAGTCTCTGCCGTAGCTCGACAGATCGGCGCCTGGATTGGCTAGCAGGAGCTTCGTCGGGCAAATCTCATTGACCACGATCCATGCATCGCCCGGCCGAGGGCAAGATCGGCGGCTGACTGCGTAATGAGCGCGATTCCACCGTTGTGTTTCCGCCACGTCTTACCTGCCGAGACCAGGTAGGCCCGAGCCCGGTCATTGGCGAGGAACCGCCAAACCTCATCCGCCCATAGCTGTTTCGGTCGCGTGCTGAGCGCCGGATCATAAACGACCTGGCTCACGCGCTGAAAGATGTAAAACAATAGCGGTTCGAGCACTTGCGGGTAGAGTTCGTCCATCCCCTGGAAATCGAAAGTCTGGAAGTGCGAGAACGTGAGTGTGTCTACCCGGTTGTCAAAGATCGAGCCGTACTGCCCGCGGCCGATCCACGGCTCAAGATAGGGCAGCATCTTTGGCGGGAGCATGTGACGTGCCAGGCGACCGAGCGTGCGGTGCTCCGGGTCGCTTATGTAGAGGCCTTCAATCGCCTCAAACAATTCTTTGGTGTCTTCCGCCGTTGCTGTGAATTTGTTCACACCCATGAGGGACAGAACAAACTCATAGAGGAATTGCAGGTTCTCGCGTGTTGGTTCCAGAACAAATGGATTGATGTCGGAAACTCTGCCGGCCTTCGCCGAGCTGCATGTGGACGTAAGTTCCGTCGTACTTCGCGGTGGTGTTCTTGTAGCTGCCGCCCACGTCGAGAACGACAGTGAACGGGTCATCTTTCTGGCAGTGGTCGATCAGCAGATTAGTAGTGACCGATTTGCCCGCGCCTGGCGCGCCGAAAATCAGCACGCCAAAACGATCGGCTTCGTAGACGTTGAAGTGGTAGGCTGTCTGGTCGTCTGTGGCGAGAACAACGGTTGCGTCACTGTTCAAATGCGGGTTGCGCGCGTCTCCCGTGCTCGGTCGATACACCAGACTGACGTCCGCATAGTTCCCGCTGAGCAGCCAATTCCGGCGAAGGTTGAAGGGCGTGCCGCCTGGCACAATCGCCAGAGACGCGTTGAGGGCGTTGTAGCTTTCCTGAATGACAGGCGATTGGTGCGCGCCGAAAACTTTGGCAACGTCTTGCGCGGCGGTGCGCAGTTTCGCCCGGCTGCATTCGCCGAACAAAACAACGGTGAAGGAAAACTCCCCGAGAGACTCGCCGCCGTTCTTCACGCGCTTCAGAGTTTCGGTCAGTTCGTCTACGTCGTCCATTTCCGACTCATCAGCCACCAGGTCGTCTTTCTTGCCGAAGTTCAGGATCAGATTCAACAGCGCCATCGGGCTCGAGAGAAATTGGCCCCAGTAGTGATGCGATTGCGCCGGCCTGAATCTTAGTGATCGCCTCCTCGTTAGGGATTCGCCGGTATTCGGTGCATAGGATGAAATTGCATTGGATCTTCAAAAGGTCACGGAAGACGTTTGGGAAGGTTTCTGCCGGCGTCTCGCGCATGCTGAGCACTTCCACATTTTGGTGTCCGATGCGCAGGCCGTCTTGACGTGGCGCGATCGCTGAACTCGCCATAAAGAAATCGAGATGCGAGTCATGGCGTAGGCTGTCGGTTTCGGCGGTTTTTGGTCGAGGTTCGCCAGCACTCGAAGGAATCGGAAAGCGTCGGCCTTCGGCAATAAGCGCAAGCCCCAGCAAGTCGCCGATGTGCCGCTCGAATCCTTCGCACGGTCGCGAGTAACCGCTCGCGGTTTTCGTTTACTTCGCGCTTCACAAGGCGCAAAACACGCTTGTTCAACAAAGCTGTGTGCAACTTTTTGCCTAGATTGGCTGGCTCCAACACGACAGCAAGATAGAGCCTGATCGAATACAAACCTTTCTCATTGAGGAAGGCGGCGCGGTTCGTGGCCGTGGTTGTCGCCGCCGCGCTCTGGTAGGTCTTCGCTTCGACATTCGCGCCATCTTGTTTGACGACGTACTGATAGAGCCGGATATCGTCATGGAAGAGTCGGAACGCCGCGGCCAGGCGCTTCGTGTTTGACTCCATCGTGGCGTCTGTCAAGCATTCGGGATCGATACCACTCAGTTCGTAGATAACTCCGACAGAGCCGGTCTTGTTCAGAAAGACATGCTGGTCAAGAAAAGCGAACGGGGCGAAGACTGCATTACCTTCGCCGGCGTCCTTATACGGTTTGAGGAATTTGGGGAGCGGCAGCATTTACAATGACTCCGATTTGTGGGTGTAGATGACGCGGAAGAAGGCGCGCTTCGCCGGATCGTAAATCCAGCGATGACGGCGCGCCGCATTCCAGACGGCTAGCAGGTTTGGGTCTTTGCGGCTGGCGATCCGCGCCCCAGCGCAGACGGCAAGAAAGAGAGCGCCGCAAAAGCACTTGTAAACAACCCCATCATTCGCGGAACTGGCAACACCCGCGATGGTCATCGCGAGACCCACGAGGCGCATGTCGACGCCCGCGATTTGCAGGGGTTTGTTGATGGCTTTCGCGGCTGGCCTGGTCGTCTTCATGGCTTACAGGCTTTGCACCCAAGTCACGATAGGAGTGGCAAACAACGCGAAAGTGAGGCCGATGATCAAGCCTGAGACCTTCGCTCCCATGTGCGAGCCGTGCGATCCGCCGGCCGCCATCGTGACCCCGGCGACAATACAGATAATGATGCCGACCCATTTCACAATCGCGATTGCCTCGGTCGACACGCCTTGCGCCACTTGCCCAAAAGGGCTCGACTGCGCGAAACAAAGAGTTGCGGTGAGACCGAACAGAAGAAGGGCCAGGGAGGCCCGTGAATTGAGAGAATTTTTCATAGTTGGGTTTCCTTTAGTGACTGATTGCTGAAATGATTTGTGGCGAGATTGCTAGCGCTTGCAGAATGCCTTCGCGTTGCGCCGCCGCGGCTGGGTGATGCGAGAGCAAGGCCTCGAACTCAGTGCCCTTCACTCGCGGATCGATCTCTTCTTCGTGCTCGAGCCAATACGCCAACTCCCTGTCCGTCGGCTCGTAGGTCCTGCGCAGGAAGTCGGCGATGGAGCGCGATTGGTCCATAAAGAAGTCGGTGCCACCGAAATGTGCCAGTGGGCGGGCTGTGCTCATACGCGCTCGACCCTTCTGCGCTTTCTCGCCTCAACGGTCCAACGCAACCCGATCAGAATCCCATCGACTAAAAGGGACCAAGCGGCGTAAGCGACCACAGTCACGAATGCAGCCAAAAGCAGAAACATGGGAATGTACGTTGAGGGCTTCGCTCGCAGGCCCTGGATGCGCTCTTCCGTCGTGAAAACCTTATTGTTCTGCGGGTAGCACCACGGAACATCGATAGGCTTTTCACGCTTGGCGAACGGTGAACCTTCCATTTGCCGTGTCATCTGCTCAGCGCTTTGTTTTTGCTGTATTTCCTCCACTTGCGTGCATGGCCGGTTCGGCTCATACGCGCCCACAATGAATTCCCACGAGCCGTAAACTGTAACCAAAAGACCGACGCAGCAACACGCGAGCAACGCTTTCATTGTTCTTCCTTTCCGGTGTCTATTAAATTCATGGTTTGCCCGTCTTCCAATTGCCGAACGAGCAGCGCCCGTTCGAGTGGCGAAAGATTTTTCTGCATTTCGGCGCGCTCGGCTGGCGTCGTCATGGCTTCAAATTCTTCGTCGCTCATGCCTACTTACCGCCCTCTACCCACTGCCGAGCAGCGGTTTCCGTCGCGAATTCTTTTTCTTCCGTGTCCGCACCAGGCCGAATCCCGATCCAGGTTTCTTGCGCATACAGCACAGCGCCGGGATGTTGGCGATCAGCAGCGATGACGTAGATCGCTTTGACTTCCGCCCCGGCAATCCTTTGACCGGGTTTCGGCGTGAGCCAGTACCTTGCCACGTGCCGATGACCGGGCAATACCCTCACTTGTGAAGTTGCGCTTGGGGCAATTTGCGCAAACGCTAACGCGCTCGTCAGGATGAACGGAACAAACGTCTTTTTCATGCTTTTGCCTCTCGGTTCAGAATTCGTCGAGCGGCCAACGTCCGCACATCCGCTAGCCGATCCTGCCTTGGCTTCTTCGTAACGAGTAGCACCGTGCGCGCCCACTCCTCGAGGTCTTGCTCCACCAGCGTGAGCGGCAATGTTAGTGTTTTTACTTTCATAGTTCGTCCTTTCCTGAATTGAGATCGCCTATGTCTTCTTTGCGAAAGCGAGCGACCAGATTTGGCGCACACTTCGACGGTGTGCGTAAAAGCTTTGAAGTTCTGGGAGGCTAGACGATAATTCGAGTAAGACATTTGGCCTCTGACCAGGTCGAAAGTCGTAGGGCTGGAACGGTGTTAGTAGCACCGAACTGGCCCGCTGTTTTTTGAAGGAATTGCCGCAGGAGATGTGCGGCGAGAAAAATCACTCCGCTACTTTTCCGCTGGATGTTGCGGAAAGTGGGGGAATGGCAAATAGCTATGCCGGCTGAAAAACCCCAAAAATCGATGCTTTTGAGATACGGAGAGCTATGGAAAATGGATTTAGGTTCCAGCGCTCGCAAGGGCGTGGGAGTTCAAGTCTCCCCATCCGCACCAACAACTTGCAAGGAATTCTAAACCCTAGATGCGCCTTCAGTCCGCTACTTTTCGCCGCAACGACCTCCTTTTCGGAGATCGACCCACTGGCCCAGCTTGAACATCTGCCAAATACTTTTCCTTACGCCGACCGGCTTCCACCACATCACGCATGTCGGTGATGTCGTATCGCCAAAGCATCGCGGCAGTTCTGTGGCCAGAGATCTGCATCGCGACCTTATCTGAAACACCAGCTCGAATCATGTCCCGCACCACGCTGCGGCGCAAATCATGAAAGAGCAGACCGCGCAAACCAACGACTCTTTGCAAGCTCACGGGCGAGCTTCGAGCGAACACCCTTCAGCGAAACCGCTAAAACTGTTATTTATGCGGCACATTCGTATTTCCGCACAATAAGCAGGGCTTAAAGAAGATTTCCGATCAGTAATCCGAACCAGACGATCGATTATGGGGTGCACAGCCATGATTCGCCGAATCTGACCGCCAAATCATCCGCGCGCCCTTCTCGCCTGCGCCTCGCCCCGACTTTTGGTTTGGTGCAGTACCGGTACAACTTCCCCTGTTAGCGATGATGCGTCGTACCCTGTTCTTACATCTTAACTCGAAAGGCCGTTTGCCACCAATAACCTGTCCGTTCTCAAAACTAAGCGATTTTACGCAGAATTCACCACGCACCGCTACATCGTTGGCGCTGCTATCGCTCGCCACTACGCTGGCTTTGCAGGTAGCTTCGCCTGCTGCTCATCTGGTTGCCAGCATGGCGGATTGGGGGGCGGGGTGCGTTCGGTCGGCCGTCTGTAGTGGCTCGCGCTAAAGTGGCTCGGCAGCTGATCTTTGATCACCAAGCGGTTCCAGGTCGCAGGTCGCCTCATGCTTAAGAATGGAGCTTCCTGCCGTGTGCGTCAACTCCTCAGCCTATTTACTCTTTTATCGGGCTCGCTGGCATTTTGCCAAGGCGCCATGACCGTGGCCGCCACAAATCAGTCGAGTGAAAAGGTCGTTTCCATCAACGCCGGCGGCGGGGCGGCCGGGACGTGGAGTGCCGATGAGTATTACGCAGGCGGCACATCGGCGTCTACTTCGGCGACGGTCAATACATCTTTGCTGGCTAACCCGGCGCCTCAGTCGATATATCAGACCGAACGTTACGCCGACACCACTTACACCATTCCTAACCTAACGCCGGCCTCCACTTCTACCGTCAATCTGCACTTCGCCGAGACCTATTGGAACGGCCCCAGAAGGCGCCTGTTCAATGTCGCCATCAACGGCACGCCCGTACTCTCGAACTTCGACATCTTCGCCACGGCGGGTGGACGGAATATCGCGATCGTGGAATCATTCACTGCTACAGCCAGTAGCGCAGGCACTATCACCATAGCGTTCACCACCGGCGCGGCCGATTTGCCGACCATCAACGGTATTCAAATTTTGACGGCAGCGGCCGCTTCTTCTCCAGCATTCACCCTTTCCGCCTCGTCCGCCAGCCTTTCGCTAAGCCAAGCCGGTGCAATAACAAGCGCCGTCTCCGTAATCGGCGCAGGCGGCTTCACCGGTAACGTCACGCTAGCGGCCTCTAGCCTGCCGAGCGGAGTCACCGCCAGCTTCGCCACCAATCCCACTACCGGCTCGAGCGTCCTGACGTTGAACGCTACCAGCACAGCCGCCACTGGCACATTCACCATCAACATCACCGGCACGTCAGGCAGCCTGACCTCATCCATACCCATCGCCCTGACGGTTTCCGGGCTCGCCGGCTATACGCTCGCCGCCTCGCCGAATAGCTTACCCATCACGCAGGGCGGCCAAGCCTCCAGCACTATCTCCGTGGTCGGCACAGGCAACTTCACCGGTAACGTCACGCTAGCAGCCTCTAGCCTGCCGAGCGGAGTCACCGCCAGTTTCGCCACCAATCCCACTACCGGCTCGAGCGTCCTGACGTTGAACGCTACCAGCACAGCCGCCACTGGCACATTCACCATCAACATCACCGGCACGTCAGGCAGCCTGACCTCGTCCGCACCAATCGCCCTCACGGTTTCCGCACTCGCCGGTTATACGCTCACCGCCTCGCCGAATAGCTTACCTATCACGCAAGGCGGCCAAGCCTCCAGCACTATATCGGTGGTCGCCGCAGGCAACTTCACCGGTAACGTCACGCTAGCAGCCTCTGGCCTGCCGAGCGGAGTCACCGCCAGTTTCGCCACCAATCCCACTACCGGCTCGAGCGTCCTGACGTTGAACGCTACCAGCACAGCCGCCACTGGCACATTCACCATCAACATCACCGGCACGTCAGGCAGCCTGACCTCATCCATACCAATCGCCCTCACGGTTTCCGCACTCGCCGGTTATACGCTCGCCGCCTCGCCGAATAGCTTACCCATCACGCAAGGCGGCCAAGCCTCCAGCACTATCTCCGTGGTCGGCACAGGCGGCTTCACCGGTAGCGTCACGCTAGCGGCCTCTGGCCTGCCGAGCGGAGTCACCGCCAGCTTCGCCACCAATCCCACTACCGGCTCGAGCGTCCTGACGTTGAACGCTACCAGCACAGCCGCCACTGGCACATTCACCATCAACATCACCGGCACGTCAGGCAGCCTGACCTCATCCGTACCCATCGCCCTCACGGTTGCGGCATCAAGCGTCTCTGGAACGCCAATCGTTTCTATCAATGCCGGTGGAGGGGTCGCAGGCACGTGGAGTGCCGATAAGTATTACGCAGGCGGCACATCGGCGTCTACTTCGGCGACGGTCAATACATCTTTGCTGGCTAACCCGGCGCCTCAGTCGATATATCAGACCGAACGTTACGCCGACACCACTTACACCATTCCTAACCTAACGCCGGCCTCCACTTCTACCGTCAATCTGCACTTCGCCGAGACCTATTGGAACGGCCCCAGAAGGCGCCTGTTCAATGTCGCCATCAACGGCACGCCCGTACTCTCGAACTTCGACATCTTCGCCACGGCGGGTGGACGGAATATCGCGATCGTGGAATCATTCACTGCTACAGCCAGTAGCGCAGGCACTATCACCATAGCGTTCACCACCGGCGCGGCCGATTTGCCGACCATCAACGGTATTCAAATTTTGACGGCAGCGGCCGCTTCTTCTCCGGCATTCACCCTTTCCGCCTCGTCCGCCAGCCTTTCGCTAAGCCAAGCCGGTGCAATAACCAGCGCCGTCTCAGTAATCGGCGCAGGCGGCTTCACCGGTAGCGTCACGCTAGCGGCCTCTGGCCTGCCAAGCGGAGTCACCGCCAGCTTCGCCACCAATCCCACTACCGGCTGGAGCCGTACCTGAACGTTGAACGCTACCAGCACAGCCGCCACTGGCACATTCACCATCAACATCACCGGCACGTCAGGCAGCCTGACCTCATCCATACCAATCGCCCTGACGGTTTCTGGGCTCGCCGGCTATACGCTCGCCGCCTCGCCGAATAGCTTACCCATCACGCAAGGCGGCCAAGCCTCCAGCACTATCTCTGTGGTCGCCGCAGGCGGCTTCACCGGTAGCGTCACGCTAGCGGCCTCTGGCCTGCCGAGCGGAGTCACCGCAAGTTTCGCCACCAATCCTACTACCGGCTCGAGCGTCCTGACGTTGAACGCTACCAGCACAGCCGCCACTGGCACATTCACCATCAACATCACCGGCACGTCAGGCAGCCTGACCTCATCCATACCAATCGCCCTGACGGTTTCTGGGCTCGCCGGCTATACGCTCGCCGCCTCGCCGAATAGCTTACCCATCACGCAAGGCGGCCAAGCCTCCAGCACTATCTCCGTGGTCGCCGCAGGCGGCTTCACCGGTAACGTCACGCTAGCAGCCTCTGGCCTGCCGAGCGGAGTCACCGCCAGTTTCGCCACCAATCCCACTACCGGCTCGAGCGTCCTGACGTTGAACGCTACCAGCACAGCCGCCACTGGCACATTCACCATCAACATCACCGGCACCTCAGGCAGCCTGACCTCATCCATACCAATCGCCCTCACGGTTTCCGCACTCGCCGGTTATACGCTCGCCGCCTCGCCGAATAGCTTACCTATCACCCAAGGCGGCCAAGCCTCCAGCACTATCTCCGTGGTCGCCGCAGGCAACTTCACCGGTAACGTCACGCTAGCAGCCTCTGGCCTGCCGAGCGGAGTCACCGCCAGTTTCGCCACCAATCCCACTACCGGCTCGAGCGTCCTGACGTTGAACGCTACCAGCACAGCCGCCACTGGCACATTCACCATCAACATCACCGGCACCTCAGGCAGCCTGACCTCATCCATACCAATCGCCCTGACGGTTTCTGGGCTCGCCGGTTATACGCTCGCCGCCTCGCCGAATAGCTTACCCATCACGCAAGGCGGCCAAGCCTCCAGCACTATCTCCGTGGTCGGCACAGGCGACTTCACCGGTAGCGTCACGCTAGCGGCCTCTAGCCTGCCGAGCGGAGTCACCGCCAGTTTCGCCACCAATCCTGCTACCGGCTCAAGCGTCCTGACGTTGAACGCTACCAGCACAGCCGCCACTGGCACATTCACCATCAACATCACCGGCACGTCAGGCAGCCTGACCTCATCCATACCAATCGCCCTCACGGTTTCCGCACTCGCCGGTTATACGCTCGCCGCCTCGCCGAATAGCTTACCCATCACGCAAGGCGGCCAAGCCTCCAGCACTATCTCCGTGGTCGGCACAGGCAACTTCACCGGTAACGTCACGCTAGCAGCCTCTAGCCTGCCGAGCGGAGTCACCGCCAGCTTCGCCACCAATCCTATTACCGGCTCGAGCGTCCTGACGTTGAACGCTACCAGCACAGCCGCCACTGGCACATTCACCATCAACATCACCGGCACCTCGGGCAGCCTGACCTCGTCCGTACCAATCGCCCTCACGGTTGCGGCACCAAGCCCCACTGGACCGGCGATCGTCTCTATCAATGCCGGTGGAGGGGTCGCAGGCGCGTGGGCTGCCGATGAGTACTATTCAGCGGGAGCTCCTGTATCCACTGTAGCCAGCATCAATACGTCATTGGTGGCCAACCCGGCGCCTCAGTCCGTGTATCAGACCCAGCGCTTTTCCACCACAAACTACACCTACACCATACCCAACCTCACGCCGGGATCAAGCTATATCGTCAACCTTCACTTCGTCGAGATCTATTGGACTGCTCCGGGACAGCGTCTCTTCAATGCCGCTATCAACGGCGTGCCGGTGTTATCGAATTTTGATATTGTAGCCAGGGCGGGTGGGCCCGATATCGCCATTGTGGAATCGTTCACGACAACGGCCAGTGGCGTCGGAACCATAACCATAGAGCTAACGCTGGGTGCGGTAAATTTCCCGACAATTAGCGGCATTCAGATTTTCTCCAATGGTGTGGGCCAGACTTCGGCAGTTACCCTGACTGCGAACCCCGGCGCAATTACGATAGGCGGCAGCTCGACACTAAGCTGGACGAGCACGAACGCCACCTCGTGTACCGCGAGCGGCGGCTGGAGTGGGCCAGAACCCACCAGCGGCACTACCAGCGTGGCGCCCGCTACTACCACTTCCTATACTCTGACGTGTAGCGGCTCATCCGGCAGCCCGGCGCAAGCGACAGCCTCGGTTGCCGTGAACGCCACTGCGGCCCTCCCTGATTGGGTCTATTACAACGGCCGATTTACCTGGCCAGGCGACTTATCCTTCGCCGGCACTCCCAGTTATTCATCCTCCGCGGGACCAGCTCTCAGCGGTTCATTCTCCATACAGATGGTCACCCAACAAGGAGGTGGTTGGCAACCGTATGCGCCAGGATCCTCTCTCGACCTAACTCCCTACAACTACTTGACCCTCGCCTTGAAACCGACGGTAACTGGCCAAGCTTGGAACTGCTACTTCATGACGACAGGCGCGCTCTCGCCTGGCACCGTGGTCAGCGTGCTCAACTATGGTCCAGCGCCAGTGGCTGGCCAATGGGGCGTCTACAACATTCCGCTGGCGGACCTGGGAGTTTCAGGAGCTTCGATTGCCAACTTCACGATCCAGGATGAGGCGGGCGTCGCAACGAACACGTGGTACATCGACAACGTAGGTTTCACACCGTCGATCCCCGCCGTCCTGCCACCCACGGCTATGATCAGTGCTAATCCGATTCTGCTCACATCGCCGGGCACGGTCACACTCAGTTGGTCAAGCGCCAACGCAACATCGTGCGTCGCAAGCGGTGGATGGAGCGGACCTGTACCACCCAGCGGAACGCAAAGCGTAGCTTTGACTGCGACGGCCGGCTATGCGATTACCTGCACGAGTGTAGGTGGCTCAGCCTACGCCAACGCAGGCGTTACCGTCACGAATCCAAACGTCTTTTCCATTCAGATCAGTGGCAATCAATTCGTCAACGGCGCGGGTACTCCGCTGCAGCTGCGCGGCGTGGCTTTGAGCGCCTTGGAATTCGTGGCGGTTCAAGGATGGGATCCCGCCGATCCAACAGGCGGCCAATTCGGGCAGCCGAATAATCCAAATTGGGCCGCGATTCAGAGCTGGAAGGCCGACATCGTGCGCATTCCTCTAAACGAGGACTCTTGGCTTGGCTTGACATGTGTTGATACAGACGGACTGTCGCATTATGCTGATCCAGGAGGTAACTATAAACAGGCCTTGGACAACTTAGTGCGAGAGGCGAATGCCGCAGGCCTCTATGTCATTCTCGACCTCCACTGGGCGGCGCCCGGCAGCACCTGTCCCTTGTTGCAAACGCAAATGGCCGATTCCGATCACTCACTCGCTTTCTGGACGTCGCTCGCCAACGCCTATAAGAATAATCCAGCCGTGATGTTCGAATTGTTCAACGAACCATTGCTCGACACTGCTAACGATTTCACAGGCGACCCCTGGCAGTACATGATGTTCGGAACCGGCGGCGCCTTCAGCGGTTATCCGGCCACAAGCAACAGAGGCAATTTGCAAAACATTGCAACGCCCTGGAACATAGCCAGTTTTCAAGACATGATTAACGCGGTGCGCGCTACCGGAGCCACCAATCCTGTGCTGATTGGCTCCGTCGCCTATACGGCGGACTTAACTGGATGGCTCTCCCACGTGCCGGCCGATCCACTTAATCAAATGGCCGCGACTTGGCACGCTTACCCGACATACCCGAGCGTTTGGGGATCGTACGCATGGTCCCAGCCTAACTATGCGCCGCAAGTCTTCGTGGAGGTGCAGAACATTTTGGCTGCGGGCATTCCGGTTATTATTACCGAGACGGGCGATCAGGACAGCGCAGGAACCGTAGGCGCTCCTCTAATGCAAACCGTGACGAACTTCGCCGATGCGAACGGCGTGTCTGTAGTGGGTTGGACATGGGACATCTGGCCCGGCCCGGATTTCATCCTGATCCAAGACGTTAACGGCACGCCAACCGACGGCTACGGCCAATTTTTCCAATCCTGGCTCGTGAATCACCCTTAGCGGAGCTTTATTTGTTCCATGTCTGCCTTCGGCCTCTCGCCCGCAAACCGCCACGCCACCCAAACCCGTAGTGCGTCAAAGGGTCGCGGGTCAGTAAAGGTGCGCAGGCTTGGAAGATGGACGCTGCTGTTTCCTTCAAACGCCTGATTTTACGGGCAGTTCTCCGCCACGTGAGCCCCTTGGTCATCCGCCTGATGTCAGTGCCGGATCACATGGATCTCCCAGCTGACTTCCTGGTCACGCAAATTACCGCTATTGCCTGAACATCGGCAGAACAGTCATCGGAGACGGAAGCCCATCAATGGTGTGATCCTCCATCAGTTCCACGCGCGTTCCATCCGGGTCAAACAAATTTGCCTGCCGCTTGTGATTTCTGCCCACTTTCACTTCGATTTCGCGTTTGTAGTCTTTGCGGGCCTGGTTCGCGTTGAGCTTAACAATGGCGGCATCCATATCAGGAACTTCCAGCGCAATGTGGTAAGTCGATCCTTTTTGAGCTGTGGTCTGCGGCGCAGGCCCAAGAAGGAATTCAACGTAATCAGTACCTTCAGGAACCAGCAGATTCGAATAGCTCGCCGCGTTGCCGTCAGCCGTGCCGCGCCAAAACTCCCGAAATCCTAGAACGTCGATGTAGTAACGCGCTGTGAGCGGATTTGAAACGTGAAATCCTACGTGCAAGATGCGCCGCGAAATACGCGTATCTGGCATGTCTTTGCCGACATCTTTAACGCTGGCGCCATCCGGCTCGTATTGCGTGACGTCGATGCGATTACCGTCAGGGTCTTCAAGCGACGTTCCCGTGTTTCCGATTCTTCCCTTCCCTGCCGGTGTTTCGGAAGCTTTGTAGCCTTTCGACCTTACGTACTGCCGCAGCCCTTCGGCATTGTCTGTTTCTAAAGCCAAATGTAAGAACCGCGGTTCGTCCGGTGAAGTCTCCGGCGAAAGTTCAATGTATTGCCGGTCATTCACCTTTATAAAGGTCATGATCAATCTGCCATCCGCCGCCTTAATCGAAAACGGTTCGCTGAAACCAAGGAAGTCTTTGTAAAAATGTCGTGATGCTTGGATATCGTGAACTCGAAACGCCGCATGAGGAACACCCAAAATTCTCGGCCGGCTAAGAAAATCGTCACCGTTGAAGATCGCACAGAAACTCACAAACAACAGCAATGATCGCGACATGGCATTCTCCCCAAAGATGCATTCTATCGAGCGAGACCCATTCGCGCATCGTGAAACGCGACCTTGTGCGGAAACTCAGAACAGCAACTTCAGCGCAAACTGAATCTGTCTCGCCGCATACGTCGTCCTGATCGTGCCAAACGCCGCGTCGGTCGTCTTCGTATCCGGTATCCCAAAATTTGTGTGATTGAGCAGGTTGAAAAACTCCGAGCGGAACTGCAAATTCATTCCCTCGCGAATTCGGAAACTTTTGTCCGCCGCGAAATCCCACTGTTCAAATCCTGGCGCACGAAACGCATTCCGGGCTAGATCCCCATATGGCGACGTGGCTACCGGTGTCGTAAATGTGTACCCTGCAAAGTAAGTGTTTAACATCTGGGACTTACTTTGGCTCAGCGCGCTGCCGGAAACATTCGGCCTCAAAAAGGCTTGCCCCCGATAGTCGTTCGAGAGCCCGGTGTTGTCATTAATCGTCGATGCCGCATAGATCACATCGAGCGGACTGCCGGTATGCGCGCTATTGATGGTGTTCAATTCCCATCCGCCGGCAATAGCATCCAGCAACGAGTTCATATTGGCGCCGTACTTTCTTCCCTTGCCGAATGGAATCTGATAAACCACGCTCGTCACGTTGTTGAATTCCACGTCAAAACTCGATGGCGCTCTCTCTGCCGCCAAACCATGAATATTTTGCGGATTCGCTTCAAAGTAGCCCGCGTAATATTCCAACGCCTGCTCTGAATCTCCCAGCGCTTTTCCCCAAGTGAAGGAATTCAAGAAATACAATCCGCCGCCAAATCTATGCTCCAGCCTGGCCGAGAGTCCATTGTAATCGTTGTCGCCAGCCGGATCGACCCAGGTAATCGGTCCGTAGCTTGGAATCGGACGCCGCGCCTGGACGCCCAAACACCCAGAGATAACCGCTGGTACAGCTAGTGGATTGCAAGTCGCTGTGACGGCGTTCGGCGCGGCCTGATTGTAATCCGCTAAGATAGGCAACCGTAGACTGTGATTGCCGTTGTAAGACAACTCCACGAGGGTACTCTTCGTAATCTCCCGCTGTACCGACAAAAACCAATTTTGGACATAGGGCCATTTCGTATCTGGCGGAATGTAAACTACGTTCGAGTTGGCCGGATTGAAGCTGGAAGGATTCGCTATCCCGGTGGTGAAGCTATTCTGCGTCGTGAGAAACCCCGCCGGGGCCATGCCACCGTTGGGTATGCTTTGATTCAACACGCCGAAGAGTGCTTGCGGAGCGTTGATCCCTTCCAGCGCACTTCCCACCCGGTTGAAGAATGTGTAGCTGATGCCATAACCGCTGCGCACAACAGTTTTCTCATCTGCGCTGTAGGCCAACCCAATGCGCGGCCCAAAGTCTTTGTAGTCGGGATGAACGAGGCTTCGATTGTATAAGCTGCCGCCAGTTGCTTTGAGCATGCTGTCTGTAGTTGGATCAAAATTCGAATAATTGTTATCCCGCTCAAATAGAGGCGTGGCAAACTCCCATCGCAGACCCAGGTTCAATGTGAGTTTTGAATTCACCCTAAAATCATCCTGCGCATAGAGTGAATGCACATACTGACGAAGGTTCACCACCGTGTAGCTGCCCTGATTGATCTGGCTCGGCAGACCAAAAATCAGATCCGCCAAGTTGTAACTAGTCGCATCCGATACAATGGCACATCCCTTAGGCTGGCCCAGTTCCGCACAACTCGGCTTACTGAATTGTCCCGCATACACGTCCTGGCCATAGAGGGGGTTGACGTCCAGAATCTCTGTGTGCACATTGAGATATTCCCAGCCGGCCTTGATCGAGTGACGTCCCAGGCTTTTCGAGAAGTTGACTTTTGGATCCCAAGAGGTTGGGTTCTGGAACTGCGGATTACTTGTCTGCCGTCCCAATGCGGTGAATCCACTTACTGACTGAGTATTGAAGCCGCCGGTTAAATTCGGCGTCGTAGGCAACCCTTGTATCCCATAGAGAGATTCTAAACTCGGTCCCCCCAACAGGGCGGGTTCCTTACCCGCGACTATGTGAGTCCATCCCAGCCGCGCTTCCAAAATTGACGTAGGTGTCAGGGTCCACGTATAGCCTGCTGCGGCGTTCTGATCGATGGCATGGATATAGCCATTACCGTCGCCACCGGAAGGACCCGGGAACGATGGCTGATAATACTGTAGGTCTTTGCGCTGACTGAAACGCAGAAACGCCGTCATTGCGTCGTTGATCTTGCCGTCGATCTTCGCGTCGAACTTATCGCTGTAGTCGCGTATCAGTAACAGCGCTTCATAGTTGTTCGATCGTCCCGGGCCATTAAGCGCAGGAAGTCCGTCCAAAAGCGCGGCTGCAAATGGGTTCAATGTTGCGATTGGAATTGGCGTATTTTTCGGATAAACGATGCCCGTAAGTGGGTCCACGACAGGGACGGGGAGGATGCCCGCACGATCGGTCGCGGTTGGCAGCGAATCAAAATTAAGGTAACGCTGCAACTGCCGATAGCCTTCATAATCCGCAAAGAAAAATAAGCGATTCTTGATCAGCGGACCGCCGATCGTAGTTCCGAATTGATTTCTCTGTAGAGTAGGTTTCACGAACACCGCCGGGCTGAACAAAAAGCCGGTCGCGTTCAGCGCAGTATTTCGCAGAAACTCATACGCCGTGCCGTGGAAGCTATTGGTACCCGATTTCAGGACCGCATTCACTACAGCGCCACCTACCCGGCCGTATTCCGCGCTGTAATTGCTGGTGATCACCCCAAATTCAGCGACAGCGTCCGGCGACGCTTGCACCACTTGCGATGAGTAACTCTGGTTGCTTGTGCCATACGCGTTGTTATCCAAGCCATCCAGCAGAAAATTGTTATAAGTGCTTCGCATACCATTCACGTTGAATGAACCTTCGCGCGGAGTGCCACTGGGCGAAAACGAAGCCGCGATAGGAGATTTCACCACGTTCGCGGACAACAGAGCTAAATCCGCATAGTTCCTCCCGTTTAGTGGGAGTTCCACAATGGCCGCGCCGTGAATAATCTGCCCGTGCTCGCTGGAATCTGTTTCTAGCGCCGCAGCGGCATCGCTGACTTCCACGGTCTCCGTAACCGAACCCAGACGAAGGGAGAAATCGACGCGTTGCCGAGCACCAACGTTCACCTGCACATCAGAGGCAATCTCGGTGGCGAAACCTTTTGCTTCCGCGGTCACCTTGTATTTGCCGATCGTTACATTGGAAAAAGTGTAGTCGCCATCTTCACCGGCTATCGTTTTTGCCGAAATGCCGGTGTCCACATTGAGCAATGTCAACGCGGCCTTCGGCACCACAGCGCCTGACTGATCGCGAACACTCCCCAAAACTTCCGCGGTGTCAAACTGCGCAAACGCCGGCATTACCGTAAGAACGGTAAGCGCACAAAGTCCCCAAGAGCGAGTTCTCATCAAACCTCCTCGTGGAAAGGTACCAGACTGAAATTGAGTTTAGGTTGCGGTTGTGTGACAAACCCAATACAGTCGGTTTAGGGTTTTACAGCCAGCACATAATACTGCCCACCTAGCGGTACACTTCGGAGCGCCGTCTCGGTAAACCGAAGCATCGCAAGGCTTCGGGGAAAGTAGAACAGAAAACGCGTGGCAACTGCCAAACGAAAACCAGCGCTCGTAACAAGTTTCTCGGCAACTCGATAGGAAAGGGTCTGCGCCCCTCGATCAAAGGGAATCCGGCTCATAACCAGCCGGGTTCCTGGGTTCCATGGGTTGTTTTCAAACAATCCCAAATACCCTCCCGACCCCACGGAATTAAATACCGTTCGAAGCGCTTCCGCCCGGCGTTCCGGTTCTATATGATGGAAAACGCCGTTCACATAACAAAGCTCGAAAGACGGTAGGGTCTGGAGGAGTTGAATGGGCCCAAACTCGATGCGCGTTGATCCATGACGCTCGGTGGCGAGATTTGTAGCACTCGCTGAAGTGTCGACGCCGACAATGTGGGCGCCTGGAAATTTCTGGGCTAGATAGGCTGAAGACTCACCGGTTCCACAACCGAAGTCCAGGATTCGGGCAGGTTTCCAACCCGTTTGTAATTGACTTACTAAGTCATCGATACGCCCTTTCATGAAGTAAGCTGGCTCTTCCCCAGATAGGCTGACGCCCATCCGCAACATCTCCTCATATTGTTCGCTTAGATCGAAGAGTTCTTCAGCCAACGCACAACTTCCCTTGGCGATCGACGGCACGATTCCGCAGAAAAATAAGGCGCTCTTCGAGTAGAGAGAGCATGTAGTCGCAGGCGCGCGTTGCCACCAGAATGATAGCGACGCACCAAAGAAACGACATCGCAATAAACCGCGACCAGTGCTCGAAGGTTGCGCCAGTCTTCACTAACTGGAAAAAACTGGGCAAAACCAGCCAGCCCCCCGCCACGCCAAGGATTATCGGAATCGCCCAGAAGAAAGGACTCTCAAACGCTCCCCGCGCCTTCAACATTAGTGACCTATGGTCTCTGGATTCACTCAACGTCATGGCAACAATCCTTGATGTTATATAACTCGTGGAGAATAGCAGGCAAGCGGCAATACCGGCAAGATGCCCAACTACAAAGCGGTAAATCATCCATTCAGCCACGGCTCGATGAACGGAATAGTAGTAAATCGGCGTCAACATTAACGCGACAGAAAAGAACGCACAAAGCAAACCCAAAAAACCGAAGGGACGCTGCGGCCGGTAGAGAAACGCAGCTTCCAAAATCACCCTAAAGAAACGCAGGCCGTCGCTCAGCAAGCTTAGCTTGGAGTGGCCCTCGCGTTCGGCATAAGGCATGTCTATCTCGCGGATCTTCAAACTCCGGTCCAACATGGCTCGCGCGCTCATGGCCGGAGTGAAATGCATCCCGTCGGGCAACGGCTCTAGCTTGTGTAAGCTTTGCCGTCTCACAACTCGCATGCCACTTGCGGTATCGCGAACTTTGGAAGACGAGAAAAGGCCCAGCAATGTGGCGTACATTACGTTGCCGAGGCGGCGCACGATAGGCATTTGGCTGGCCTTATTCAAGCGGCATCCTAAAACCACGTCGGCCTGTTCCGATTCAATTAAACAGCACAAATTCGAAAAAAATCTAGGGTCGCAGGTACCATCAGCATCGAGAAATCCGAGCAAATCAGCGTCTGATTCGCCCCAAGCGGCCTGAATTGCGGCACCATATCCGCGATTTTGCGGTAGCGCGATCACATTAACTTCCTGATTGTGTTTCTGCGCCAATTCCAGTGTCCGATCAGTTGATCCATCGCTCACGACCGAAATGTCCACTTTTTCTACTGGAGAGGTGGAGGTGATGTATTCTCGCGCCGCCAACGAACGCTGAATGATGGGCTCAATGCTTTGTTCTTCGTTATATGCAGGAATTGCAATGAGTAACTTCATGAGTCGATTTTGCTCACTTCAAAATATCCTCCGCTCAAATTAAGCCGCGCTTAAGCAGACTTCGAGGTGCGGGACGTTGTTAGACGCGACAAAGCCGAATTCAAGATCAGAACAAATGCGTAGGTACTTTTAGCTTGGAATAAACCAGAAGATCTACCAGGCGGTGAAGCGGGTCTTCCGGAATTTCCAATCCTAGCACGCTCTCTTGGAGCTGTGTACCGGCCACAAACCGAGCCACTTCGACTTGTCTCACCGGCGCCAATATAATTTTCGATCGGGAACCGGTCACAGAAACGACGCGTTCCGCAAGATGTTTCAGGATTGTCGGTTTTCCACTCCCAATGTTGATCGGGCCGGGGAAAACGTCCAAGGTGGCAGCGCAAAGCAATCCCTTCACTACTTCATCAATCCAAACGAAATCCAAAACCTGCTGTCCGCCAAACAGAGTCAGGGGTTCGTTCCGAAGTGCCTGGTCCAAAAATATCGGTATCACCCGATCAAAATCTCTCGTTCCGTAAACATTGGCTAAGCGGACAATCCTCGTCGAAAAGCTCTGGGAACCCAGCACGCGGCAGTAAACTTCACCAGCGGCCTTGCTCGCCCCGTAGGCGTTCTTCGGTGCGAGCGGTGCGGATTCTGGAACCGGCAATACGCTAGGATCGCCGTAGACCTCCCGGGAAGAAGTGAAGACCAATCTCTTGACCCCACTGGCAGAGGCCGCGCGTAACACTTCAAAAGTGCCGATGACATTTGTTTCGAACGAATAGTCAAGATCGGTGACAGCCCCGATCACATTCGACTGGGCCGCCAGATGAAAAACTGTGTCAACCTGCTGCAGCGCTTTTTCGACAATCGCGCGCTCGCGAATATCCCCCTCAACAAACGTAATCCGCTCAAGCGACGCCTGCAGATTAGCAATTTTTCCCCGTCTAAGGTTATCTAAGACGACTACCTCATGGGTTGGCTCCATGATCAGGCGATCCACCAGATGACTACCGATGAATCCTGCGCCGCCAGTTACTAAGATCTTGTGCATGAACTCGTAACAGATTGGAAGATTGAGCCGGTCAAGAAAATTAACTGTTTCACTCAGTTTCCCACATACGAAACTGATGCTCGTGAAGTGACAGATTTACGCGTAATCCACGGAACGTAACACCTTCCATCTGCAGCCTGAAGCGCTGCTCAGCTCCCGCCTCGGATGGCAGCTTAATCTCACCGCCTGCTCCAACAACTCGCTGCCAGGGCAAACGATTGGCCGGTTCGGTACGCAACAAGCGAGCAACGGCACGATGATATAACGGGTAGCCGGCGGCGGCAGCCACTGCGCCGTATGTTGCGACTTTACCTTTCGGTATCGATAGAATCACACGCCGAAACGCTGAATCGCGATTGTCCCTTGGGCGCGTGGATTCTTTTTGGATGCGCCTCATCATCTGGCCCGAAAGTTTCGGTGCGGTCTTAGAACGCGGCATTTATTCACCACGCAAATAACACAAGCTCTGGTCGACTGCCGCTTCGCTCAAGCCGCCATCCGTGTTTAGCGTGAGGTGCGGCCTCTCGATCGTCTCGAACGAATGTTTGACCTTGAGATAAAGAGCAAAATCACGATTCTTCGCGACATGATCTTGCACCAAGCGCTGGCGAGCTGTTTCGTCCGAGCATACAAGATGAATTAGCTTTACGCCACAGCCGAGATTGCCAGCGTAGTCGGCCACACGTTCAATCTGATAGCGAAAAGAAAAAGTGCGTCCGTCGATGAATATGAAGGCCGGTGGTGGTTCTCTCTTAGCCAAGTAGGAGCCTGCCTGCAAGAGAAGATCGACACAGAAATCGTCTTGCTGGCGAGAATATTCCGTCCAGCGTTCGCCAAACAAAGCGGCGCGCAGTGAATCCTTATCGAGCACGATAGCCGGCAACTGATCGGCCAATCGGCGGGCGAGCGTACTCTTGCCAGTGCCGGGCAAGCCTGCCATGATGACGAACGTGACGGCTAATTCATTTCTATCCAGCGCTCAAACCTCAGCATCTAACTTACTATTGCCACAACGTTCATGAGCGCACGAATTGCAGTTGCCGGAGTTACGGGCTACATTGGCGGCCGCTTGGTGCCCCGTCTGCTCGACGCGGGCTACGCGGTTCGCTGTCTTGTGCGATCTCCGCAAAAGCTGCAAGATCGTGAGTGGGTGCATAGGGAAGGCGTGGAAATCCGCGCGGTCGATTTGCACGATGAGGCGTCCCTCGAAACGCAACTGGAGGGTTGCAGCGCCGTCTACTATCTCGTGCATTCGATGATTGCCGCCGGCAGTGACTATTCAAAAACCGATCGCGATTTGGCGGCACATTTCGCGCAGTCCGCTAAGCGCGCAGGGGTAGGCCGCATTATTTATCTCGGCGGCCTGGGAGAAACGGGCGCGCATCTCAGTAAGCACCTATCGTCGCGGCGCGAAGTGGAGGAAACGTTGGGCTCGACTGGCGTTCCAGTTACCGTGCTGCGAGCGGCAATGATTATCGGTTCAGGCTCGGCTTCTTTTGAGATTCTGCGTTATCTGGTCGAGCGCCTGCCTGTAATGATCACTCCCAAGTGGGTGAGCACGCCGTGCCAGCCAATTGCCGTTCGCAACGTAATCACATACCTTGTCCAAGCGCTCGCGATTCCGGAGACGATTGGCGGGGTTTTCGACATCGGCGGTCCGGAGGTGATGTGTTACCGCGACATCATGCGCGTTATGGCAGAGGAGTTGAAACTGCCGCGCCGCTGGATCATTGCGGTTCCTGTTATGACTCCTCGACTGAGTTCCTATTGGATACAGTTCGTCACTCCGCTTAGTCACAAGATTGGCGGCCCGTTGGCCGAGGGACTGAAGAATCCGGTGGTGTGCCGCGAATGCCGCATTCAGTCGCTCATCCCCCAGCCCTTGTTAACGGTGCGCGAGGCAATTCGCGCTGCGCTTTCCAAAGTAGCGGGCCTGGATATTGAAACGAGTTGGTCTATGGCAGGTCCAATTCCCGGCGACCCGGATTGGGCCGGTGGAAAAGTTTACCGCGATACACGTGAAATTCCGATTGATAGTCCAGCCGATGCTGCTTTTCGCGCCGTTTGTCGCGTCGGAGGTGGCCATGGATGGTACGCCGCCGACTGGCTCTGGAAAATTCGCGGCTGGATGGACCTGCTCGTCGGCGGTCCTGGCTTGCGCCGAGGCAGACGGCACCCGGAGAATGTCGAATTTGGTGAAGCATTGGATTTTTGGCGCGTCGTTGGCATTGAGCATGATCGGCGATTGTCGCTGCGCGCAGAAATGAAACTGCCGGGCGAGGCGCTACTGGAATTTCGAGTCAAGCCAACGGATCTTGAACACTGCATTTTGCAGCAGGAAGCGCTCTTCATCCCGCGTGGTCTGTTTGGTTTGCTTTATTGGTACGCCGTGGTGCCGTTTCACGCGATTGTTTTTAAAGGAATGCTCAACGGCATTCGACGCGAAGCATTACAGATCGCAAATACCTCTACCAAGGAACACGCTCTTTGAATTTTCAGAACGGTCGTTACGTAATTATTGGCGCGGCCGGCGGTATTGGGTCCGCCGTCTCTCGTCTGTTGCAGCAAAACAATGGGCAACCGATCTTGTTCGGCCGTTCGGCGGACCGTCTGGCGGGTTTGGCCGCAGAACTCAACGCGCCGTCCATAGTGGTGGAAGCCAGCAACATTGAGGAATTGGAACGCGCAGTATTAGCACTGGGCTTAATCCAAGGAATTGTAAATTGCGCCGGCAGCATTCTGCTTAAGCCCGCTCACTTGATCAGCGAAGCGGAGTGGCGTCAAACCCTCGACACCAACCTGACTACCGCCTTCGCCACCGTCCGCGCCGGAGCCAAAGCACTCACCGCCCAGGGAGGCTCTATTGTGCTCTGCGCAACGGCGGCGGCGCGCACGGGTATGGCGAACCATGAGGCTATCGCGGCGGCGAAGGGCGGTGTCATCGGGCTAACGTTGTCGGCCGCAGCTACTTACGCACCCCGCAACATCCGCGTCAACTGCGTAGCACCTGGACTGGTCGACACTCCCCTCGCCAGCCGCATTACTTCAAACGAAACAGCATTGAAAATGTCAACCAGCATGCACGCGCTGGGCAGGATTGGCAAACCGGAAGATGTCGCATCCGGAATCGCGTGGTTGCTCGATCCATCCAACAATTGGGTGACTGGACAAGTGCTTGGAATTGATGGCGGCCTCGGCACACTGCGGGCCCGTTAAGGCTTAGTCAAAATCCTGATTTCCGCATTCGGCGGCGGGTTCAAAACGAACTTCTCGTCAGTTACATCTGGCGAATTCAACTTGAACTCCGTGACAGTTAACTGAAGCGAATAACCATCTTGCGGCCGCGCCATATCGATCGTCGCAGGGAACCGCACTTTTTCGTGCACTTCCCAATTGCCGTATTTTGTTTCGCTCGAAACATGTCCCGCTTTGTCAAACGTCCTCTGGCGTACAATATCGAGCGTGAACCTATCGAAGTAAACGCTACGCACCAGCCGCAAATCGGCACCGTCGCGCTCAACAAAGATGAGGTCGTACATGGCCTTGGTCTCATCGCTGTCGTCTTCCAGAATGGCCGCTTCGCCGGGGGCCGGCGGATTGATCAAAAGCGAATTGAGAAAGGCAATGGGCCGTAGATTCTCAAGCTTGTTCTTCGAAGTCGCAGGCGCGTCGTTCGATCCTTCGACGAATTGGCTCTTCGTCGGAATCGAAACGCGGAAATCATTACCCATCGAGACCATGTCCAAAATTGTGCTATGCACAACCGGGTCTAAACCAATCACGCGAATCTGATCGGGGCGGCGAAACAGAATGAAGCCATGAATGGTTGGATAGTCCGTTACCTTACCGCCAAAAACTCCGCCCACGGACGGAGCCATATCCACTTTGAGGCTGAAAGACTGAATGGGATCTGCCAAACGGTGAATGCGGTCCAGCAACTCTTGCTTGTTAGCCGTCAGTACCGGTTTGTTCGACGGCTGGCCGCGAGGCACCACCGTCCGAGTCCGTACCAGGCACGAACTGGAAAAACTGACAGCCAAGATGGAGGCGACGCCAACCCCTAGAACGCGCCCGAAACGGTGAAGAGCCACTTCTTGCAGTGTAGTAAAGGTATAAACTACAAATGTTTATTTCTATGGCAATGAAATCCAGAACATTCGTAATGTTGTCGTCTTTAGTCTTGGGCTGCCTGTCTTTCGCGCTTTATGCGCAACTGAACAAAGAGCGCGGTAACGGCCCTAATAACGTTCACGAATTGAACTTTACCGTGCACCGCATTGGGACCGATCACGCTGAAGGAATCGCTCTCATCGACATGAATAGCGATGGCAAACTCGACATCGTCAGCGGCGCTTATTGGTATGAGAATCCAGGTTCGCAAGGCGGCGAATGGAAACGCCATCAATTCCGCACCGTCGAAATCACCGGCGAGTTCGTTTCCGATTGTGGTGAATGGGCGGTGGACGTCAATCACGACGGCGCCATGGACCTGGTTACGGTGGGCTGGCAGAGCGATGGCTTGTGGTGGTACGAAAATCCAAAAAAGGAAGGCGTCATGTGGCAGCGCCACTTGATTGCCCACACCATCGATACCGAGGGCGGCTGGATGGCCGACATCAATGGCGACGGCAAACCCGACTTAGCGTTGGCACACTATGGCCGCACTGGAATTCTGTGGGTAGATTTTGCCGGCGCGGAACCGAAAGTGCACAAACTGGGCGGCCATGACGAAGATGGCCACGGCGTCGGCATCGCCGATGTGGATGGCGATGGCAAAAACGATGTTCTGACTCCTTTCGGCTGGTTCAAAAACATCGATGCCGATAACGACAAGTGGGAATGGCATGGCGATTGGAAGCTAGGCGAAACAGGCTTCCCCATCATTGGCTTTGACGTCAACAATGACGGCCGTCTTGACCTGATTTATGGCCGCGGACACAGCTATGGTTTGTATTGGCTCGAACAAAAAGCGGATCACACGTGGGAGAAACATACGATTGACGAATCCTATTCGCAGATCCACGTTTTGAAACTGGTGGATATTGATGGCGACGGCCAATTGGAATTGTTGGCGGGCAAGCGTTACAGGGGACATGAAGGCAGAGACCCGGGCTCCTATGACCCGCTCGTGATTTACTACTACAAGATCGACCGCGCAACCGCGTCATTCCATCGCGTTCCCGTTTCGATTGGAGGCACAGCCGGCGGGGGAACGCAATTTATCACGGAAGACCTCGATGGCGATGGCGATATCGATATCGCGGTCGCCGGCAAAAGCGGGGTTCACTTGTTAGAGAATCTTAAAGTGAGCAATATTTCGCCGGAGCAGCGTGAAAAGGAAATTGTTCTCGATAAAAACTGGCCGTTTCCTGGCGAGGGCAGCGAACTCCCGGCTAAGAAAAAGTAACGGGCGAACTAGCGCGGCGGACCCAGCGGATTCACACATCCCTCAGTCTGTCGCGTATCTGAGATGTAACTGATTCTCCACCCTGCAGCCGTTTTCAAAAGGCTAAAAGAGTCGTACCCGCAATGGCTAAAACTGCCGTTGTTATGGAAATCATAGGGTGCCCAGACTATTGCGATTGACTCATGAACGAGCACATTCACATCCCAAATGCGTTCTTTCCACGGCGCCTTGCCGGAACCAATGGCATCGAGGAAATCGATAAGCGGCATCTTGACCGGTTTGCCGTTCTTGCCCACTGAAAAGAGCCCAGCCTCGGGGATGAACAGTTCTTTGGCGGCAAGCGCATCGCGCGCAGTCATGGCATCGAAGAGTTGTTGCACCACTGCCTCGGGGCCGGGTTCTGGAGCAGGAGTAGCGGGATGATGATTCGCGGAAGGATCAGAGGCAGGCTGCTGACCGGCGCAGAAGATGGACGAAGCTACTGCGAGGCTGAGGATCAAGAATCGGCTCATAGCCGTCAGTTTACCGTCAAACCCATTGGCAGCAACAGAGCCCCTATCGCTCTTCAAAGATGCCGGTCTGTTTATTTTTATGCACTCGCGCCGCAGGAAAACAGCGGCCGTTCATCGCAACATACACGCCCGGCGCTAGACTCTGCACAAACGCCAGCGCACTTCCAAGATTAAACAGACCGTCTGAACTTCCAAACTTATAAGGCACCATTGCCCCGGTCAGAACAATGGTCTTCCCATGCACACGCTCAGCCACATAGCGCGCGGTTTCTGCCATGGTATCGGTGCCATGCGTGATCACAATCCGTTCGCCGGGAGTAGCCTTGCAATGCTCAGCAATGATGGCACGGTCGGCCTCTGTCATGTCAAGGCTGTCCACCATCATCAGAGTGCGAACCTCCAATGGAAGTTTGGCGCGACCCAATGCAAGCATCTCCGGCAAATGGGAATCTTTGAAGAACAGACGCCCTTGAATCTCGTCGTACTCTTTGTCGAACGTTCCGCCCGTGATCAATACGCGTATGGGACTCACGCCGGGTGCATGTTGTGGAAGGCGACAAGACAGCGATCGGCGGTCTCGAACTCCGTGTACTGGCTTCCTTCCTGTTCGATGAGATAGTACTCGACCCCGCCCACAGATTCAGCGGCGGCAAAGATTTTCTTCCAAGGGGCGGTGCCTTCACCGAAGAGCACTTTATATCCATTCTCTGGAGACCAGTCTTTGAGGTGAAGCGAGCGAATGCGGCCCGGGTTCTGTTCGATCCAGGCGACCGGATCGCAGTTAGCCTCAACACAAGTACCCACATCCAATTGGAGCATCACGCTTTTATCAGTATTCTTGGCCAAAACATCCATCGGACGCTGGCCATCGACAGGATGCCATTCCACATCATGATTATGGTAACCGGCGTGCATTTTGGCCTTGCTGAACAGTTCGTTGCCGTGGTTCAGCGTTTCGGCGACTCGCTTCCATCCGTCGGCGGTTTTCGGATCGCCGGCACTCGCCAGCACAATGTAGTGTGCGCCTAGAAGGCTATTCAGCTCAATGGCTTTTTCCAGTCCTTCGGGCTGGTAAGACTTGAGACCGTTGTGAGTCGAATAGCATTTAATGCCGAGCCCGTCGAGTTGCTGCCGGACTTGTTTGGTGTAATCAGTTGTCCATTCGAAATAAGGGGAAAAGAACTCGACACATTCATAGCCTTGTTTGGCAACAGTTTCGAGCGTAACCGGCAGATCTTTCTGCAGTTCGCCCCGTACTGAATACAGCTCGAGACCGACGGGAATGTGCTTCGGCTTCGCAGTTGCAGCGAGCGGGGTGACAGCGAGCGCAGCCAACAAGTGGCGGCGACTTATTTGGGAAGATTCGGACATCGCAAGGGAAAGATACCACAACTGCCGTGGCCGATACTCCTCAGAACAGCCGCTTTACAAGATCGGATGCGGAACAGGATCTCAGAAAGATGAAGTCGCCAGCGAAAGGTGTCGATTTGGGTCGAACGGCAAAAAACGGCGCATTTCTCGACAATAAGAGGGATAATGTTTGCAGTTCATTGTGACGAATGATTTTGCACACATAAATCCGGGCTCGGAACGGCGTCCTTTCAAGGTTTTACGTCCACCGGAGCACGCCGCGGCAATGGTGATTGCGCGCTACTCCAATCGCCGAGTCTTGCAGCGTGGTGAATTGGACGTCCCGCCCGAACCGGCGGATTTGGTATGGAAAGCGATCCGCGTCGGCGTTCTCTGTGCGGCCTGTGCATTCGCGTTTTTGTTTGTAAGCCAGCGCAATCTCTTTGAGCGAAGCGGTGAAACCCTAGGGGCCGTGACCGACACAATCCAACGCGTGCGTTTTAACCCACCTCCTCCAGAGCCGTCAGCAGACGCTAAAGCCATGTCGCCAGCGCCACCGGCAGATCTACAAGATTTCGCATTGCCCGAAGCGCGCAATTTGTCGGTTACCGAATTCAACCTTCCCGTGACTCCAGAGTTTCAAGACATCGGTGATGTCGAGTTACGGCTAACCGGGGTTAACACTGCGGCCAACACATACGACATTACTGTGCGAACAAATCAGCGTGAGTTCTACCGGCAGGATGTCAAACTGAATGAGCACATACCCTTAACAAAGAATTTGCCAAACGGCCCTGAGTTGGTGGTTGGGGCAATTTCGCAGAATCGGGTATTCGGCTATGTGAGCGAACCGCAACATCGCGGATATCGACGGCACCGTCGCCGAAGATAACCGTTCCCCTTTCCTCAGTGTGATGGGCGTCATTGCCGATGAACGGCTTATGGATAAGGCCCGCTTGACCAGCAGAGATCCTTTGGTCCTTGCGCCCACTTCCTTCCAGACGCAGTTTCTCGCTAAACTGAATGCAACCTCGTTTTTTTGACAGGCGTCTAAACGGTAATAAGGTCGACCGTCTCGGAGCGCGTTCGCCACTAACTGCAAAAATAAAGCGTTACAAAACAAAGGGATTATGGCGACAGCCACATCGGGAATACCAGTCTGTATCGAGCAAACGAGCGCGGCGAATTTTGAAGAGCAATACATAAATGGGGTTAATCCGCATTGGGTGCGGCTTCTCAAATTACTCCAGATGAACGTGCGTTATGTGCGTTGCAGTGGCGCTGAATTGATCACGTCATCCGGCGCCACGCTCCTGGATTGTCTATCTGGTTATTGTGTGCACAATTTGGGACATAACCACCCAGCGATTATCGCCGCGATCAAAGATGAATTGGACCGAATGGGACCGGCCATGCTGCAAAGCCACGTGCCCGAGCGGGCAGGCGAATTGGCAACACGCTTATGCCAACTGGCAGGTGGCGATCTAAAGAAGGCCTTCTTCTGCAGTTCCGGCAGTGAAGGCGTGGAAGCGGCCATCAAGTTTTCGCGCGTTTACACTGACCGCACGGGATTGCTCTACACGCAGGGCGCGTTTCACGGATTGACTTGCGGAGCCCTTTCTTTAATGGGAGATGGCTTCTGGAAAAAAGGCTTCGGACCGATGCTGAGCGACACGGAAGAGATTCCGTTTGCCGACGAATCGGCGCTAGTGGAGAAGCTGAAGACCAAGAAGTTCGCGGCATTCGTAGTTGAGCCGATGCAAGGCGAAGGTGGCATCCGTGTACCTTCCGCCAGTTATCTGGCGCGAGCGCGCGAACTCTGTTCACGTTACGGCACGCTGCTCGTATGCGACGAAGTCCAGACTGGTTTCTATCGCACGGGCAAGTTTCTGGCCGCCCAGCATTTCGGCGTCCATGCAGATATTGTGATTTTGGCCAAAGCCCTGAGCGGCGGGTTGATTCCGAGCGGCGCGGTGTTGATGACTGATCCAATTTACAACGCTGTGTATGGGTCTTTGAAAAAATCCCTAATCCACACTTCGACCTACTCGGAAAACGGCTTGGCAATGCGCGTGGGACTCGCCGTCCTCGATACGTTGGATAGGGAAAACGCCGGCGCCAGAGCGGAAGAGATGGGCGAGTATCTGCGTTCGCAACTGCGCGCTGAACTGGCCGAGTTCGACATGGTGGACGAGATCCGCGGAGCCGGGTTATTCTGTGGCGTGGCGTTCAAGGCGCCCCGTAAACTAACGCTGCGGGCGTCCTACCAAGCGTTCATGGCGATTCATCCTGCCATGTTCGGGCAAGTGCTGGTCATGCGGTTGTTCCGCGACCACAACATACTTACCCAAATCTGCGGCAACAACTTTACGGTTTTGAAAGTGGCCCCACCGTTGATTGTCACGCGCGAACAAATCGATAGGTGCGTAGCTGGGGTAAAGGCGGTCGTCGCATTGGCGCAATCACCTTCAGATTTCTGGAGTCAAGCAATCGGCTTAGCGCGCAGGGCGGTGAATATCTGACATGGTAAACGACGTTTGTATCGCAGGGGGCGGCCCGGCAGGACTGGCAGCGGCGTTGGCATTGCGCCAACAAGGGTTTACGGTAGCGGTGGTGGATTGCGCAGTTCCACCTATTGATAAGGCATGTGGCGAAGGCTTGATGCCGGATAGTCTGGCCGCCTTGCGCCGCTTGGGTGTCGATGTGGACGCAGCTGTCGGATATCCCTTCAAGGGCATTCGGTTTAGCGACGGTTCCTCTACGGTCACTGGCGATTTCCCAAACGGCAGCGGCTTGGGTGTCCGCCGCTTTCTGCTGCATGAACTGTTGGTGAAGCATGCCCAGGCAGTCAACGTGAACATGATCTGGGGTGCCAAGAATGTACACCTCTGCGAAGGCGGCGTGTCTATTCAAGGCGAGCGCATCGAAGCGCGTTTTGTGGTGGGCGCCGACGGGCTGAAGTCGGGCATTCGCCACAGTGCAGGTCTGGATGCGGTGAAGAGCGAGAAACGGCGCTACGGTTTCAGAAGACATTATCTCCTCGCCCCCTGGTCCGATTACGTCGAGCTCTACTGGGGACCGCGAGGGCAGTTTTACATTACTCCAGTCGCGGCAAATGAAATTTGCGTGGTGTTTATTTCGCGTCACCCGAAGCTGCGTTTGGACGCGGCGCTGGTCGATTTTCCACTGTTGGACGAACGCCTCGCAGGTGCTGAACATGGTTCGCATGAAATGGGATCGATGTCTATCTCGCGAAACTTAAAGCGCGTTTACAAAGATGGCTTGGCCTTGCTTGGTGACGCCTCCGGTTCGGTGGATGCGGTCACCGGCGAAGGCATGTGCTTGGCTTTCAAACAAGCAGACGCGCTGGCGCAGGCGTTACGCGCGGGCGACTTGAAGCAATACGCGGCCCGGCACAAAGAAATCGGCGCCAAGCCTCGGCTGATGGCTTCTTTGATGCTGACGATGGAATTGCATTCTGAAGTGCAAAGGCGCGCGCTCGCCAGTTTGGCGAAGCGGCCGCAGCTTTTCGAATCTCTGTTGAAGTTTCACGTTGGCGAGACAACGGTAACCGGTTTGTTGTCGCGGCAGTGGCTCGGATTTGGTGTAGATTTTCTTACCGCTTAAGGAGCGATTCGTTTGAAACACAACTTTTGGGGCTTGTGCGGGGTGGTCTTATGCATGGCGCCTGCGAGCTTTGGCCAGCAGATGGCGATCGATTTCGACCCGGCGGCGACTAAGATCAATTGGAGCTTGGCGGGCAATGTGCACACCACCCACGGGACTTTTCAGCTAAAGCAGGGCCACGTCGACGTGAACGCCAACAACGGGCAAATCAGCGGAGAACTATTGGTCGAGGCTGATAGCGGCGAAAGCGCAAATAGTGCACGCGACAAGCGCATGAAGAAGGAAGTTCTCGAGACGGACAAGTACCCGGAGATTCGTTTCAAAGTAACAAAGCTGGAAGGAGCCGAACCGGTAAAGCCCGAATCGAGTATCCGGGTCGTGGGCCAGTTCACGATTCACGGAGCAAGCCACGAATTGAGCATCCCGTTGCAGGTCACGATGAACGGAACTGACTTCAGCGGAACTGGCAAGTTCGTGGTGCCTTTCGTCGACTGGGGCATGAAAGATCCGAGCAACTTCCTTTTCAAAGTCAACAAGACTGTGGAAGTAGAGTTGGTTGCCACCGGCCACATTAGGCGCTAGTTCAGGCTGAAAACGATGCGCCTCACACTGTCATTCTTATTTTGTTTTCTTGCCATCGTTCCAGCCTGGAGCGACCAGCTTCCGAAGACGCCGGCTGAAAGCTTGGCCGGGCAGCAGTTGGTTCTGCCGGATTCGATAAAAGGCCAGCCTGCTCTGATAATTGTCGGTTTCAGCAAGAGTTCGCAAGACGCGGTGAAGGCTTGGGACACACGCGCGCGCAAAGAGTTGGGCTCAGGTTTCGATGTTTACCAGATGGCTGTGCTGGAAGATGCGCCATCGTTTGTCAGGGGAATGATCAAGCACGCGATGAAAGCATCGACGCCGGCAGATAGGCAAAACCATTTTCTGGTGGTGGTGAAAGGCGAAGCGGAATTGAAGAAAGCTGCTGCTTTTTCAGAAGTGAATGAACCGTATCTAATGCTGTTGGATAGCGCTGGGGAGATCCGCTGGCGAACGCATGGCGCGCCGAACGATACGGCGCTGAAAGAGCTGAGCGAGAAAGTACAAGGTCTGAAATAGCGAAAGGGGCAAAAACGTGGTGAAACGCTTTGCCCCTTCGCTTGTTGATGGAACTAAATTAGGCTGCCTTCCGCTGTTCCACTGGACCTTCGCGGTTGATCTTGGCAACCTGGACCGCACTGACCAAGCCAACAGCCTTTAGCACTTTCAGAAGTAGCCAGGACGGATCGAATTCGTACCAAGCCAGACCATGACGAGCGGAGGTCGGATGTGCGTGATGGTTATTGTGCCAGCCTTCTCCAAAAGTAATTAGCGCAACCCACCAGTTGTTGCGTGAATCGTCGCGCGTGTTGAAACGGCGGCTACCCCACATGTGCGTGGCAGAGTTAACAAGCCAAGTGGCGTGCAGGCCGAAAACGACGCGCGCGAAGATGCCCCACAGAAACAACGGCACACCGCCCAACGCCAGAAGAATAACCCCCATGATTACCATAGGCACCCAGTGCCAGTTGTTGAGCCAGACATAAAAGGGCTTCTTGGCCAGATCGGGCGCGTATTTGGACATACCTTGCGTGTTCATGTGATTGGCTTCGCCGAAAAGCAGCCAGCCGACGTGTGCCCACCATGCGCCGTCACGCGGTGAGTGAGGATCGCCCTCTTGATCTGATTTCTGGTGATGGATGCGGTGGGTGGCAACCCAGGAAATCGGTCCGCCTTCCAGCGTGAGTGAGCCGCAGACGGCGAACGCATAATCGAGCCAAATTGGCGTTTTGTAGGATCGGTGAGTATGGAGACGGTGATATCCCAAACTGATACCTAAACCTGTGGTGGCCCAATAGAGCACCACGGTGATAAAGAAGAGTTTCCAGGTAAAGAAAAAAAGTGCCGCGATCGCACCGGCATGGAAAATCACCATGGCGATAGTTGTTGCCCAATTTAGCCGCTCGGATTTGTGAAATATGATTTCGTCTGTGATTGTCACGAATTTTCCGTTCAGAATACTTGTGCTTTCAACCTACCAGGAAATCTTCCTATGTACTGTAAGACTTGTGTAATATCGCCGACTAAAGAAAACCTTGTAGTTGTAGCCAGGTGGATAGATGATTCGGCCACGTGCGGAGGGTAGGATCAGACGCGGCTAGGCCTACACCATGCTGGCCTTTTTGGTAGATATGCATCTCGACGGGGACGCCCGCCTTGCGCAGCGCCAAGTAGAAGAAGATGCTGTTTTCCACCGGAACTACTTGGTCCTCTGTCGTGTGAAAGAGGAACGTCGGCGGGGTTTGGGTGGTGACTTGTAGCTCGTTAGAAAGAAGAAGAGTGAGAGCTGGATCGGGTTTGTCTCCCAGGAGATTGCGTCTGGAGCCGAGATGCGCGTAAGGATCAAGCATGCTAATGACCGGATAAGAAAGAATGACGAAATCCGGACGAGCGCTTTGCCGGTCGATCAGGTCGGCTTCCTTGTCTACACCGGCGAAGTGCGTGGCTACAGTAGAGGCAAGATGGCCACCCGCGGAGAAGCCCCAAATGCCGATTCTGTCAGGACGGATGCCGAGTTCGGCGGCGCGGGATCGGATGTAGCGGACGGCGCGTTGGGCGTCCCAAAGCTCGATAGGGTAATGGTACTTGGGCCCGAGACGGTACTTTAGCACGTAAGCGCTGATTCCCAAATTGTTGAGCCATGTCGCGATTTGGGTCCCTTCGTGATCCATTGCGAGGTGGGCGTAACCGCCACCGGGGCAAACGACTACGCCCGTTTGAGTCTTCGCAGGCGTGGGAGCGGGATAGATTGCGAGGGATGGTTTATCGTCGTCCGCTGTACCCAGTGCGCCGGGGGCTCCGTCCGGCCAAAGGAGAATCGTCTCTTTGGGAGCTTGGGCAAGAATCAAAGTGGCGGAAATCAGCGTGAGTGCGGTAAATCGCAGAGCAAGCATGCTCTCTGTTATATAACGGCTCGGCTTTTCGGAACCAATTTCGCTCAGCCAAGGTAGCTGAATAGCGTTTTTATTTGCATAGTTCCGTGGGCGGCAATGGCAGCTTGCTCAGCCGTTTGAGCGGTAGACAAATCCGTAGCCGCTTGCGCCGCGTCCGCATCCCGCAAACCACTGAGTTGTGTGTCCAAGTTTGTCAGCTTTGAAGTGGTAACGTCACTCGACTGCTGAAGCCAGCTCAACGTATTTCCGGAAATCGTTGTAGCCTGACCCAACTGCGCCTCAGAAGCTTGCAGCGAGGAAGTTGCCGCCTGGATTCCGGCTTGATCGTTATTCTGTAAGGCCTGGCCAAGAGCATAAACGTTTTGAAAGATGTTACCCGTCGCCGGCGAGCCATTAGCGTTTTGAGAGTCGAAAATTTGTTGGGCGGTTTGACCAGGGATCGACATTGAATCGCCGTCGCTGTTAGTAACTGAAATAGTGCTGGCAGAAGTGTTATTCTGGACGACGCCACCTGGCACACTCCAGTTAAAAGTGTACGGCTGGGTACTGGTAGCGTCGCCACCGAAAACGTAGCGGCCGCTGAACGTAGTATTGGCAAGTCCGACCATTTGTTCTTCAATGCCCTGGACCTGCGAACCCAACGAACTGCGGGTGGCTGCGGTCGCTGTAGAACTGGCACCTTGACTGGCAATAGAAGTAAGTTGGTTCAGCATGGTATCTGCTGAAGTCAGAGCCGAATCAGCGACGTTGGCAAGCGTCGTAGCGTTACTTAGATTTTTTTGAACTTGAGTGACTTGGTCGATCTGACTTTGAAAGCCGAGGATGGCATCAATCGCCCCAGGGTCGTCGGAAGGCTGGTTCACTCGATAGCCGGAACTCAGTTGTTCATTCGCCTTGTTGATACGGGTTTCAGCTAAGCCTAAATCGCTGAGAAATGTTGAGTTGAAGGAGTCAAGACCTGCTAACATGCGTTACGCTTTCTGGTAATTTGGATCGATTTTCATATCGTTACTGAATTTGCTGCATCATGGTGAGTAAACTTTGGTTCATACTGTTGATGGTGGTAATCATCTGGGCTGAGGCTTGGTATGCCTCTTGGAACTGCAAAAGTTGGGTGGCCTGATCGTTCAGTGACACGCCCGAAACTTGGTCGCGCAAGGTCGTCGCTTGATTTAAGATTGTAGTGTTGGTGGCGTCGTTGGTCGATGAAGTAGCGGATTGCTGCCCGACGTCAGTAGCGATATTGCCGTAAAACTGGGTAAAGCTGAACCCATTCAACATATCTGCGGGGTTAGTTGGATTGACAAGTCCCGCTAGCTGGGTTGCTATGCCGTTGGCCACCGCTGGTACTGCGGCCACCGCTGGCGGTCCGGGCTGCGCTGGAGTTCCCGGATCGATAGCTGCGAGTTGCGAACCGGTAATGTTCGCGCTAACCGATAGACCACCGGCAATACCGGTTGGAGCAGCTGCGTTGTAGCTGAAAAGAGGAACCCCCGCGACGGCGGGTGGACCCGCGCTGCTTTGTCCACTTGTTAGCAGAGTGTTGACGCGGTCGGCGATACCCTGTGCGAGTTGATTCAGACTCCCCTGCTGCTGGCCGTCGCCAAGAATAGCCGGGATGGTAGTGTTGCGGAAGGCGAGCGCGCCGCCAATAGTGCCTTGAGTGACCAGAGCAGTAATGTCTTGGCCATCGGAGCTCAAGAGTTGCGCACTGGGCGATGCATTCGCATTGGTAGGCGAGACCGGTTGTGTATAGGCCAGTGTTACATTATTTTGGGTAGTGCCTTGTACCAGAGGGGATTGGCCGCCCAAAAGTACCGTCGCGGTACCGTCGCTTTCCATGTTGACCGTAACGGGAGTAAGGTTTGAGACTTCTTGAAGCGTGTTGTACAACTGCGCTTGCAGTCCTGCGTCATCGCCAGAGCTTGTGCGGATTTCCCCGTTTAAGCTGGCGATCTGTGCAGTGTATTGGTTCAGTTGGCTCACTGAAGCCGAAAGTTGTTGGTCGGTATCGGCACTAACCTGCTGCGCTTGTGAGAATGTCGCGGAAAAAGCAGACGAGAGACCTTGCGCCGCCGTCAGAACGGATTGCTGAGTGGTCGCGTCCGATGGGTTTGCGCTCCAGGCGGAAAACGCAGAATACAAGGTGCTAAGGGAGCCGGAAATACCGCTTGTGCCAGATACGTCAAAAAGTTGCTGCAACTGGTTCAGACTGGCAGATTGCTGACTGGAAAAACCCGATTGCTGAGTGGCGCTCCATACTGATTGCTCCGCGTACGCGTCCCGTGAGCTTTGCACGCCGGCTGCATCAACACCACCCCAAAGATTGTTTGCAGCGTCGAAGGGCCGTGCGGACAGCTGAAGTGTTTGCGTTACATAGCCAGGCGTAGTCGCATTGGTAACATTGTTCTGAACGACGCCAATTGCCTGTTCAAGAACATCCAGAGAATTGCCGGCCGTTCCCAGCGCCGTAAAAAGACTACCCATGACAATCTCCTTTCTGAAGTTCGGCGCTCAACCCTCGAACGCCAATAACGCTGGGCCACGCGACCATTGATCGCTTGCCTGGCTGGTTGGGTAAGGGAACGCTGGTTCAGCAGAACACATGCCAACGGCACACCATCCCCGATAAAACTCGGCCGCGGCTAACAGTAGCCGATTCACTTTGGAAGTCCGCGAGAATAGAGCACTAAGCTGGCTTCGGAGCTTAGCGGTCTGTGCCTCTGGCAAAGACCGTGTATAGCCAGACTCCGTCAAAAGAGTGCTCAAGCGTTGCAACTCAATGGCGGCTTCGCTGAGAGCGGCTGCACACCGCGCACCGGGCGTTGCAGCTTTGATGACGCAAAGATCTTCTGCGGCCTGATCAAGCAGACTTTCAACTTGCCGCATACACCTCTCGGCATCTATGACCACCTGTGGCCTGCCAATCACTGGATATGCCCTTCTACGACGGCGTGGCTCACACTAGCGGTATCGGCTGAATACTGACCGCTTCGCACCAGCGCGGCGACATTGGCGAGTTTGCTGGCACGGTCTGGCGCGGCGCTCGCCTTGGCCAAGTTCACCAACTGGCTAGCGCTCGACAGACTGACGCTATCAGAACTTGCGGCTTTAGCGGAACTGCTGCGAGAGTTGCCTCCTACACTACCAACCGACCCGGTCCCTGCTGCTCCCCCTGCGCTGCTAGGTGCAAGAGTTTCAATACTGGTATTCGTTAGTTTCATTTTCGTCTTCCGCTCCGTAGAGCCCTACTATGTTTATCGGCTGATTTGAGCGAAACTAGAGCGCGGACGCCGTCGGCCAATCGTGGACCTTCAATAGCAACTCCACTTCGCCTTGCGAAATCTCCAAATCGGAGGCGATCTCCGCAGTCGAACGGCCTTTTCCATGAAGGCGTAGAATTTGCCCGCGCCGATTTAGGTTGAGCGATTGCGACGTCCAATCGTGCGAAGAAACAGGGTGCACCTCAGCGGCTAACTGGCGAGCGCGCAGACTTTCCAATTCCGTCACCATCTCGCTAACGCGAGCCTCTAGTTCGGCGCGGCTAACCGTCCGCCTGGTTATCAACTTCAGCTCCACTTTAAGGGAGAAGTAAAGATAACTGCCGAGCAGCACAACGGCTGCCAGTAAAATGACCGGGGCCCAAACTAAAAGGTGGTTAATACTGATCATGTTCGTTTTCTTGGTTTAAAGGTTTCATCGGGCTTTTCGGTCAAAGGATTATCGTCTTAAAAAATCTAGTAGCCACCCTTACCGGCTGGCCATTTCCGTTCGAGATACGAACGCAAGCGGAGAATGCCTTGCGCCCGCAATTGCGAAATGCGCGTAATATGCAATTCCATCACCGCGGCAATCTCACGTAAATTTAGTTCCTCTTTGTAATACAGGCTCAACACGAGGCGCTCATTTTCCGGCATCTTTTTCATACCTTCGGCGACCACACGCTCTAATTCAGACCTTTCGAGAATTCGTTCCGGTGTTTCCTGGCCGTCGTCGCCGATGAACTTAAGCAAACTTAGATCTTCACCATCTTCGACGACTTCCAGGCTACCTAGTGAAACGGCTTGCAGTTCAACCACCCATTGCTGGTATTCGGCGAGTGAGATGGACAGTTCAGCCGCTATCTCTTCTTCCCCAGGCGTGCGTTGCAGCTTGCGTTCAGCGTTGCGCATGGCTTCCTGCACCAACTTGACGCGCTTGCGCTTATGCGTCGGAATGCCGTCAAGACCGCGGATACTGTCGAGAATTGCGCCGCGGATCTTATACTCGGCATACGTTTTCAAACTAGCGTTCTTGGACGAGTCGTAATTGTCCACAGCAGCCAACAAACCAACAATGCCAGCCGAGATCAAGTCATCGAGTTCGACGCTGGGCGGCAGCTTTTCATGAATCCGCGCGGCAATAAAATGCACTTGGCGCAGGTGTTCGAGGATAAGTTCCTCGCGTTCCTGTTCGCTGCGCGCGGCTGTTTCGTAGGCGTACATAAACGAGGTGGTCAGGCGGCGGAAGCGATTCGCCTAGAAGATTGGTTTCCGCCTGCTAATGACCCGAGGATACGGTCGAGCGAGGCTTCGTCAATATCCTCCGGCACTTGCTGGCCATTCCCGAGGAAGGAAAGAGGTAGGCCTGCTCGTAAGGCCGTCTCGAGGAGCGGCCCAGCGCTCTCAGTCTCATCCAAATGCGTAAACAAAAGCTTGGCGGGCGTAAAATTCGCAAAGCGCTCAATCGTTGCAAATTGGACGCGGGGCTGGGCCGTAGCCGGCAAAACTAGATGAGTCTCAACCAAGTCACGGTGACAACTGAGCCTTGCGGCCAAACTGCGAATCTGAGCGCCGTCAGCAGGTGAAAAACCGGGCGTATCGATCAGCATAAGCTTCTTACCCCCAAATTCAGTAAACGCCTGTTCGAGTGCGGCGGGCGTGTGCAGCGCCTGGCAGGGAATACCCGCAATCCGCGCATAGCTGGCCAGTTGTTCGCAACCCCCAATTCGCAAGGTATCGAGCGATAGAAGTTGCAGCGGCAAGCGAGCCCGTAGGCCGAAACGCAAGGCGAGCTTGACCAGTGTGGTCGTTTTGCCCGCACCGGATGGACCTACAAAGACTACTGCGCGCGGCGCAGCCGCTGAAGACACCAGCGCAGGAGAAAATCGTAAGCGCTGGTCACATTCGGCCCGCACTGCAGCTTCGAAAGATCCCGCCGCGCCGTTGCGTGAATAGCGCTTCTCGATGGCCGCCGCCAAATCTACCGCCAGCCCTTCGGATATATCAGCATCCCTGAGGCGCGCGACCATTTCGGCGCCATCGGGGCCAAGTGGGCCAGCACTTGGCAAAGATGTGGGCCGGCGATCTACCGACCGTCGAACCGTTTCGATTTGCTTACGCAATTCGGCGAGTTCCCGAACCAAATCGTTAGAAGAACCACGCGCTTCAACAGCCGCAGCCAGGCTTTCAGCGGATTTACCAGGAATGCCGGTGGAACGAACCTCACTCGCGCGCGACTCTTCTGGCATTACGGCGAAAACTACTTCATAGGCGCCTAGCGAACGCAATTCCAGTTCTGTCTTCTTAGAGTTCATCAACATGGCTTCTGTCCCGAGTTCGCGGCGGGCTTTATCCATGGCCTCTTCGACTGATCCGGCAAAGTAAGATTTGATTCGCATTTGTTTATATGGTTCCTAATGACAAAATTTTGACGCCCGACGGCACTTCGTTGTGGGACACCGGAAAGATATTCGGTATTTGTGATTCGACCATCTGACGCATAAAGTAGCGTGCGCCAGAAGACGTGACAATCACGACCGGTACTTCACGCCGCTCAATTTTACGTTCCAGACGCGTTAGGATTTCGCGTACTACTTGGGGCGCTAAGGCGAGAATACTGTTCTGTTCGCTGTGTTGCACTGCGGATTCGATGGTTTGTTCGACCGAGGAATCGAGGAAGAAGGCCGGGAGTTCGCCTTTAGGATTCAGATAAGGTTTGACAACTTGACGGCGAATCGCCTGGCGTGTGTACTCCGTCAGAAGCACTGGATTGCGCGCCGTCCCGGCAGCCTCGCTTAAGGCTTCCAGAATGGAAACACCATCCCGAATTGAAACACGTTCACGTAGCAAATTCTGCAGCACTTTCTGTATCGAACCTAGTGATAGCAGTTTGGGGACCAAATCCTCAATGAGCTTGGCATTTTCTTGCGCAACCCGATCGCAGAATATTTTGGCGTCCTGGCGGGAGAAAAGCTCGCCCGCATGAAGCCGGACTAGTTCCGATAATTGAGTTCCCATTACATTCACCGCATCGACGACGGAGTAGCCCGCTAGCCGTGCCGCGTCCACCTTGTCCGCTGGAATCCAGAGGGCAGGCAAACCGAAAGCGGGTTCGCGTGTCGCTTCACCCTGAAAAGTCTTGTCAGCCTTATTCGTCGGAATCGCCAATTCACAGCCCGGCAACAACTCATACCGGCCAATTTCGCTGCCTTTGAGCAAAATGAGGTATTCGCGCGCCTTAAGGCCGAGGTTGTCAGTAACTCTCACCGGCGGCATCATGTAACCGAGAGTGGCTACGAACTGACGGCGTATCGCGGCGATGCGTTTCAACAACGGCGAAGTTTTGCCGCCGGCAACCAGGCCAGCCAAGCCGAGACCAACCTCGATGGCAAGCGGTTCCACTCGCAGAAGGGCTTCAAGATCCTCTTTGGGTGCGGCCGCCGGGGCTCCATTGATTGGCGCGTGTTCCGTCTCATTCTTGACAGCAGCGTCAAGTTTCTTACGCTTTGTCCAACCCGCCCAGCCTAGACCGCCACCCAACAAGAGAAAGGGAATAGTGGGCAGTCCGGGAAATAGCGCGAGCACGACGAGGACACCCGCCGACAAAAGCATTGGTTCCGGTTTACCGAATAACTGGCGGCTGAATTCCTGTCCCACGCGCACGTCGGAATTGGCGCGTGTCACAATTAAACCGCCTGAAACGGAGATCATGAGCGCCGGGATGACTGTCACCAGACCGTCGCCAATGGTCAAAACGGTGTAGGTTTGCAGCGCGCGTTTCAATTCCATGCCGTGTTGCAAAACCCCAATCAGAAATCCCGCAATGATATTGATTGACGTAATTAAGATGCTGGCGATAGCGTCGCGCTGTGTAAAACGGGAGGCGCCGTCCATTGAGCCATAAAACTCGGCTTCGGCTGCCAGTTGCTTGCGGCGGCGTCTGGCCTCAGCTTCATCGATCAACCCAGCGTTCATTTCGGCATCGATCGACATCTGCTTGCCGGGCATAGCGTCTAAGGTGAAGCGTGCGGATACTTCTGAAATGCGCACCGCACCATGGTTGATAACGACATATTGAATGGCGATCAGAATCAAGAAGATGACGGCTCCGATTACATAATTGCCACCCACGACAAAGTTTCCGAAAGCCTCAATAACACTCCCCGCCGCCCCCGTGCCACTATTTCCGTTCAATAGAATCAGGCGCGCCGAGCTCACGTTCAGGGCCAGGCGGAAGAGGGTTAAGAGCAGGAGCGCAGTTGGAAAAACGTTGAACTCCACCGGTTTCAGAATGTACATCGTTACCATCATTACGATGACGGACATCATGATGTCGACGACGATCAAAAGATCGAGCAACACCGCCGGCATGGGGGTGATCAAAGCAATAACGATACCCAGCACAGCGATCGGAACCGCCATATCGCCCAAGTCGGGCAACGAGAATTTTTTAGCACCGGCGATGGCGAGTGGTTGGGCGGACATTCAGGATTGGAAAACGCTATGGAATCTAGGGCAATTTACGGCCCATTAGTCGGTAAACATAAGCCAGGATTTCAGCTATAGCCTTATAGAACTCCGGCGAAATGGCGCTGCCCACTTCCACGGCACTGTAGAGAGCGCGGGCGAGGGGTGGATTTTCAACAATCGGTACTTCGTTTTCGACGGCCACTTGTCGGATGCGGAGAGCCAACCAATTCTTACCCTTAGCCACTACAACGGGAGAGGCCATCGTTTCAGAGTCAAAGCGGATCGCAACCGCGAAGTGAGTAGGATTGACGATCACCGCAGTCGCTTGCGGAACTTGCTGCATCATGCGTCGGCGCAGCAGTTCGCGGCGCAATCTTTTGATGCGCTGTTTGATATGAGGATCGCCCTCGTTCCCTTTGTTTTCCTGCTTGATTTCCTGTTTGGTCATCCTCAGAGTCTTCATTTGGCGGCGATACTGCTGCAGCAGGTCGAAGGCGCCGAAAACGATGAAGAGCGCCGCTCCTTTCCACAACAAAGCGTCTATAGCTTCACCAACCTGGGCGGCTGCGGCCCGCACACTGCCGAAAGGTAACCGCAACAGGGCTTCGGCATGTGAAGTGAGGAATGAGCGCAGAAAAAGGCCGAGAACGACGATCAACACTATTGCTTCGCCCACCGATTTCAGATTCTGGGCGGGTAGATCCTTCAGGCGCGATAATGGGTTGAGACGGTTGAATTGCGGGGCTAAACGGCCCAGATTGAAACCGAGCCGGGTAACAGCAAGTTGGGCGGCGAGAGTCGCCACAAAAAGGGCAGCGCCCAGCAACAGTAAAGGAGCAAGCGTTTCAATAAACAGATCTCGCACCAGGGTGGGCCATGCCAGCAGGCTGATATCGCCAGTCAATGCGGTCTGGTAGAGATGGACCAGCGATCGGCCCATACGATCACACCAGGCCGGCAGCACACGATCGATCAGGGTAACGAAAATCAGAAATTGCGCAGCACTGAGAGCTACGCGCGATGAAAGGAACTGACCGTCTTCACGCGCCTTTTTGAGGCGCTGCGGTGTTGGTTTTTCTGTTTTTTCGCCTGCCATCGCACGTTAGCTACCTTTGCCGCAATACGGCTACCAACTGCTCGGCATAGGCGAAATAAAGACCTGGGACGACTTTCAAGATGGCCGCCAAAGCCCCCAGACTTAGCAGCAATTTAATCGGCGCGGCACTATGTCCCAGTTGTAGTGAACCGCTTAGACGGCCGATCAAAGCGAGGGCAACCTCAACCAACATCAGTAAACCGATCACCGGGAAGGCCAGCCGCAAACCCAGCGAGAACACGTTTGCGCTCAAATGAATTACAGTGTCCACAAGCGGGCGTGTCAACGCGAATTGACCAGGTGGATGAATTTCCAGACTGAGGGCGAGGGCACGTAGAATCTGGTGATCGAGTCCGAAGGCGAAGAACAGCAAGCCCCCCGTTAAGCGCGCGGCTACCTGCAAAACATCCGAATCGGCTTGGGTGGTGGGATCGACCACCGACGCATATCCATAACCGGCCTGCAATCCTATTAGTTGAGCACTCATCGTAAGGGTCTCGGCGAGAAATCCCACGAGCAGTCCGGCCGCAAGGCCGAAAGCAGCCTCACCCGCTAGCCATAACGCGAACACGCCGGTAGTCGTGACACGAACATCCACTTGCGGCCAGTGAGAAAACAGCGCCAGCGCTGCCGCGACCGCAAATCCCACGCGAGCTATCGCCGGCGTAGCATCACGCACCGGTAAAGGAAGGAAGAAGAAAACTCCGGCAACGCGCGTTAGGACCAGGGCAAACGCGAGCGGAAGGCCAGCCGGGATGCTGAGTGGGGGTGCCATCTGGAAGCCGCTCGGATCAGTGAGTAAATCGGCCCAAATCACGCATCACAGAAAGGGCATACCCTGTGGCTTTGCTCAGCATCCAAGGCATCAAGAGGAGGAATCCACCCAAGCAGGCAACTAGACGCGGCACGGTACTGAACACTTGGTCCTGAAGAGAGGTCGCGATTTGGATGATGTTAATCACAATTCCGAGGACGAAGGTAATGATCAGAAGCGGCGCGCAAATAAAAAACGCCGCCAGTAAAGCATCGCTGACTACGTGAATGGCCATTTGAGGTGTCAATGAAAAGCTCCTGTTGCTAAGAAATCGAACCTGCTTAGACCATCGGCAGAAGGGGCAACCTGCTGCATAGTGGAAGCGCCTAGCACCCAAGGGCAGGTCAAGACCCGAGAAAAGTCTTCATTAGTGAGCCGATCACCAGATTCCAGCCGTCCACTAAGACGAAGAGTAGAATTTTGAACGGTGCCGATACCATGGCCGGAGGAAGTTGCATCATACCGATGGATAGGGTTACGGAAGCGACAGCGATATCGATTACCAAAAACGGAAGATAAAGGACGGCGCCGATTTGAAAACCGGCTTTCAATTCCGACAAAATATAGGCAGGAATCAAGATTTTGAGGCTTAAGTCGACCGCATGTTGCGGTGCAGGCTCGCGGCTGATTTCAAGGAAGAGTTGGATGTCCCGCTCGCGTGCAAAGCGCAACAAGAATGTTCGCAACGGCGCAGACCCTTGATCGAATGCCTGCTCGGTGCTGATTTGACCTTTTTCAAGTGGCTGCCAAGCACGCGTATACATCTCGGAAAAAACCGGCTGCACGATGAGCAACGAGAGGAATAACGAGAGTCCGGCCAACACTTGATTGGATGGAGCCGTTTGCGTGCCCAATGCCTGACGCAGGAAATGCAAAACAATTGAGATGCGCAAAAAAGGTGTAATACAAACCATCACCGCGGGAAGCAGGCTCAGCAGCGTCAGGCCAAGCGCAATTTGTAAAGGAGCCGAAAGTCCGACACCATGACCCGCAGAACCCACGCTTACGCCAAGCGCATCCAGCGGACTCGCCGGTGCGGCTCCATTTGACAATGCCGTGAGGGATAGCAGCAAAGCAACGAGACGGGCACGAAAAGAACAGGGGCAAGTCATCGTGCGCCGCCGGCAAGCGAAAACACTTCTGCGGGCTGCTCGGCAAAATCGACCAGCATGCTGCAGCCGCTGGGCGACACAGACACGACGAGTAAGCGCCCGGAGCAAGCGACTAGGTGCAGGGAATGCTGCCCCGTGAGAGGAACGCGTTCGACGACGCGCAATTGCCTGGCAGCGCGGCTGGCACCCGGCTTGGGCAAGCGCAGAGAAAGCGCTGCCAAACCCTTGCGGCGTGCCAGCCACAAGAGCCCGAACAGCAGCGACAAGACAAGAAAAACGGCCAAGGCCGGAGACAACATCTGCGTTTCCTTTAATGAATAAGCTGCATGAGATCTTGATCGATGTTGTTCGCCGTGGAGATCACACGCGAACTAGCCTGATAAGCGCTCTGATAAACAATCAAGTTTGTGAATTGCGTGGCCATATCGACATTTGAACTCTCGAGCGATCCGCCTAAAATCTGCCCTCGGCCGCCGCTTTGCGCTGCGCCAATCGCAGGCGTGGCCGTGCTGGTAGATACCGAGAAATTATTATTGCCGACGTTCTCAAGAGAGGTTGGATTCTGGATAGCGGCCAACGCCAGTTGACCTTCGATTTTTTGTTGGCCGTTCGAGTAGACGGCCACAACCTGGCCACCGGTTTGAATCGAGACCGAGTTCAATTGCGCTGCCTGATTGCCATCCTGGCTGGAGGAGCCGAGGTTTGAAGGCTGCGAGTACTGGGTGAGCAGACCGTTACCGTTAGCATCGAATTGGCTCCAGTTTATGCTCATATTGGCAGCCCCGTCGGCTAGACCATTGATGTTAACTGCGACAGGGGAATTGCCAAGCGGGTTGCTGACTAGCGTCCCGTCAGTGTTAAACGTTACGGTTCCCTGGATCGGTGCTGTAGCCAAAACGGATTGCTGTGTGCCTGCGGTTCCGTTCGTCAAGTCGCCGCCTGGGATGGTAACGTCATAGCTCCAACTACTAGGTGTAGTAGGGCTGCGCGTGAAGGTAATCGTCAAGTTGTGCGTATTGCCCAGCGAATCCACTACCGACATAGGGGCCGAAAAGGTGCCGGTCGATGTTGCCGCCACACCGGTCGCGCTCAGATTCGCATCGATAGAAAAATTCTGCGTAGGCTGCGGAGGCAAGGTGGTGCCCAGAGGCAAAACGATGTCTCCGGTCGGGCCTGAGGTGCTGACTGTACCGTTGGCGGCTGCCGTCCAGCCTTGTACGTTCTCGCCCGTTTGCGTTTGCAAGACGCCCGCCGCGTTCTGCGTGAAATTGCCGTCTCGGGTAAACAATTGTTGTGCGTTAGGGCTGTTCACCATAAAAAAACCATTTCCTTGAATGGCGGCCGAAAGCGGAGCCGCGCTGCTTTGAACGGATCCTTGCGTGAACAGCTGATTGTTGATTGGCAGGCCCACGCCCAAGCCGGATTGGCTGCCGCTCGCAGCCCCCATGGATTGACTGAACAAATCTTTGAAATCGACGGCGCTGCCCTTAAAACCGTCGGTATTCATATTGGCCAGATTGTTGCCAGTAATGTTGATGGCCGCGGATTCGGCTTGGAGCGAAGAAAGCGCAATGGAAAAGACGCTGGACATAGACTGATTAGATTCCCTTCTTGTTGCTTTGAATTGGTTCTTTGAACTTGGTTGAATGGTTTTGTAGTGAACGGGCGCTATCCACCCGAAACAGTGGCCGTACTAGTGGCGGTAGTTGCGGCGTTAGCTGTCGTCGCGACGGTTCCCCCGGACGGCACACTACCCAAAAACTTATTGCTGATGGCATCGACGTCCTGCCGTACCGCCAAGCTCTGCTCAACGTTGCTGAACGTTGCGAGTTGGGTCACAAATTCGGTGCCTTGCACGGGCTGAGTCGGATCCTGGTTTTGAAGTTGCGCAACAAGCAGTTGAAGGAACGTCTGCTGGCTGGCCAGTGAGTTGGACCCGCTAGTGCTGCTCGTGCCTGTCGTGGTTGAGTTCGTCGTAGAGGCCGCCGTTGTCGACGGGAGGGTTGTGCCTATGGATGCCATGGATGATTTCTCCTTGTTAAAGTGGACTGGATTGAAATAATTTTCATTGGTTTAGGACCGCGTTCGTGGCCGAACTGGATTGCGAACTTAGACCGGAAGTAGAAGTGCCGGCGGACAATTTGTTGAGCGCCGCGAGTTGGCGCCACCAGGCTTGCGATTGATCCTGCTGTGCGCCTTGCTGAGGGTTGCCATCCCCGCCAGCAGACGATCCTCCCTGCGAAAAGGAGCCGCCGCCGCTCTGTTCTCGCCCTTGGCCGAAAGACTGATCGGACCCGTGAGACGACGCTTGCCCATTGGAGGCTTCGCTCGCGGCAGGCAGAAAACTATGGGTCTGATACTTCTCAGCAGCGAGACTAGCACTGAGTTCGGGAAGATTGTCCTGCAAACCGCGGGTGAGGTTATTATCTGAGGCGCGCACGCTAACGGAAAGGCCGCCGGCATGTTCCACGAGACGTACGTCCACCCTTCCTGCCTCGTCGGACCCAAGTTGCAACTGAAGTGTACGAATCGTTTGCGGAACTCCAGTCGAATCTTCGGAAGCAATTTCGCTAATTTCGGCAGCTGGAGGCGCCGTTTCAGTCGCTTGGGTTTGATCGGTCGATGAAAGATCCGCCTGAGGCGCGGTCCAAGATGGCGTGGACGCCATCAGAAAATTCGATAAAGCGGTCGACTGGGCGACGGGCTGAGCGTTTACGCTGTTTGCAGACGAAACACTCGCGATTGGCAAAGCAAGGCCGTTGGGATTGCTGCCAGGAACATTAACGTCCTGTCCCGAGTTGCTGGAAGACGGATTCGCGTCGCTAGCTACAATCTTGGCGGCGCTCGCGTTCGCGGGAGCATTGGCGTTCACTGGATTGGTCGACGGCGTTATATGCAATGCGAAGGCTGCGCCAGACAAAGCTTTTATGCCACCTAGCGCTGTAGAAGCGCTTACCGGAAATCCGCTCTGCGCTGTGGAAGAGCCCGATGTCTCTCTTTTGTCAAATGCAGTTAGATTACTTGCCGAGTTCGAAGTCGCTGTTTCCTCAACTGACAGCGTGCCCGCACCGTTTCCATTTGCAGCATTCGCCGTCGTATGGGAGTGGCTGATTTCCGCATGCGCCGTGTGGCTACCATGGTCTGTCTTCCCGGCACTGGCTCGCGAAGGTGCCGTTCGTCCCGTGGTCCTCCAGGTTCGATCTGAATTCTGTGCTGACGCGCCTGACGCTGGTCCTGGTTGACGTTCGGCTAAAGACCGCAGCGGCTCGGCATCGGCTGGGGGATTCACAGCTTGTGCCAGGATGCTTTGAAACGAATCTTCAGTACCCGGTTCATTGCCGGTGTTCGCTGTCCCAGCATTTGGCGTTCCGTTGAGCAGGACGGTTGACGCAAAACCGAAGTCAGAAAATGAAGGCGAGATCACGTGCTGACGGAATGCAAAGCGAGGACCGAACCATCCAAATTAGCCAAGGTGTTTCGTTTTCAACGCCGTAGCCGTCCCAATGACTGCCAACCCAGACTCCCGAACCGGAAAAACGTCAAAAAGTTGCGCACCATTCGTGCCTGAGCGTCGAACTCTTGACGCCCACCCTATTTGGGGCCGCACCGTGATCGGGAAATAGCTCGTTTTCGCTTCGTTAGGTCTTGGCCACCATCTTGCACTTGCTTTGTAACGGTTATGGACCCCCTCACTTCCGCCGCCGCCAGCGGACTTCAATCGCGCATGGATTCGCTCGATCTGCTCGCGAATAACTTGGCGAATACCTCGACTAGCGGCTATAAAGCCGATCGCGAGTTTTATAACACCTATCTTTCTGCGGACGCAATTAATGCGCCCGATCCTGCGGTAGGAGACTCCCCGGTCGTCGAGCGTCACTGGACCGACTTCACCCAAGGCTCGCTCACTGGCACGGGCAATCCTACGGACTTAGCCTTGGCCGGCCGCGGTTTTTTTGCCGTCAACGGACCCAATGGCACCTTATATACGCGCAACGGCGGATTTCAAGTTTCGCCACAAGGCACACTGGTCACAAGTGAAGGTTATGGCGTGCGGCTCAGCGATGGCCAACCTCTTACCCTCGACCCTAACTCCGCACTGGTCGTGGGCGCCGACGGGTCGGTTTCGCAAAATGGTGCCACGCTCGGTCAATTGCAGCTGGTTGATTTCGCTGATCCAAGCATCCTGGAGAAAGTCTCCGGAACGAACTTTCAAAGCCCGGACCCGCAAAAGGTCGTTCCGCAAGCGGCCACGAACGTGCAAGTGGCACAAGGGAAGCTGGAATCGTCCAACGCATCTTCGGCCGAATCGGCCGCGCGTATGGTGATGCTTCTGCGGCACTTTGAAATGCTGCAAAAAGCCGTAAAGATCGGGACCGATATGAACAAACAGGCGATTGAAGAAGTGGCCAGAGTCGGTTCGTAAGGGCCAGAACCAAATAAGACGAAGGGGAAAACAGTTTCTATGATTCGAGCATTAAATAGCGCCGCCAGCGGCATGACAGCCCAGCAATTAAATGTCGATACGATCGCCAACAATTTGGCGAACGCGAACACGGCAGGCTTCAAAATGCGGAGAGCCCAGTTTGAAGATTTGATCTACCAGAGCATGGTTCAGCCCGGAGCCGCCGCCGGACAACAGACAACCATCCCCTCCGGCTTGCAACTAGGCCTCGGCACTCGCGCCGCCTCCAACGAAATTATTTTCTCGCAAGGTGCCTTTTCACAAACCGGCAATCCTCTGGACGTGGCGATTCAAGGCAAAGGATTTCTGCAAATTCAGCAAGCTTCAGGCACGCTAGCCTATACACGCGCCGGTTCGTTTCAACTGGACCGGAACGGTACGATTGTCGATCCCAACGGTAATTCGCTGGTACCGCAAATCACCGTGCCGGCCAATGCTCAGAACATCACTATTGCACAGGACGGCACCGTGAGTTACACGCTTGCTGGACAGACGGCAGCGCAAAAGGCCGGTCAGATTCAATTGGCGAATTTCCAGAATCCCGGTGGCCTGAACAGTATTGGTAACAACTTGTATCTGCCGACAGATGCTTCGGGCGACCCACAGGTTGCGAATCCCGGTGGACCCGAGGGATTGGGCACCTTAGCGCAGGGATATACCGAGCAATCGAACGTCGATGTGGTGGGTGCCTTTGTCGATCTGATCCAAAGCCAGCGAGCCTACGAAGCGAATTCGCGCGTCGTGAAGGCCGCTGACGAAATGTATCAGCAAGTCAATCAATTGACGCAGTAAGTCCAATTATGCGCGGCCTCATTCCATTCCTCGCACTGCTGGGTGCAGTTTCGTCAGCAAACAGCTCGGCGCGCGTCGCCTGTTTTACACCGTCAGGCGATTGGATCACGGGAAGTGATCTATCAACCGCACTACCGACCCTGGCTGGTCTCCCCGCCGACCTAAAGGTCAGTTACGCACCGGTGCCCGGCCTCGAACGCGTGTTTCATCCGGACGAACTTCGCCGGCTGGCACGGGCGCACGGACTGCCAGATCCAGGACTAACGGCGAACGCTTGCGCGGCTTGGCCGCTGGCCCCGCTCTCTCCGGCGCAACTGCTCGAAGCAATGGAGAAAACGCTTGCGGGGCGCAGACCTCAGATTGAAATGCTGACCCAAAGCAAGGCGGATGCACCGATCGGACAAATCGTATTTCCGCTCTCAGCCCTCAGCGCCTATTCCGATAACGCTGTCGTTTGGAAAGGATACGTGCTTTACGCTGGAACACGCCGCTTCGATACGTGGGCCAGTGTTCGAGTGCGGGTCAATGAGACTCACTTGAAAGCCCAAGGCTCCATTCGTGCTGGTGAGCGGCTCGAAACGGGTCGCTGGCGTGCCGAATCCTACCAAGGACCGCCGATGCGTGAAGACATTTTGAGTGACGGCGGACAACTTAATGGTCTGGTCGCGCGGCGCGATTTCGCCGACGGAGCAGCCCTTCCAGCGCTATTTTTTGAACGGCCCAAAGCCGTAGAGCGCGGCGACACAGTGACGGTTGTCGCCGGTGTAGGCGCTGCCCAAATCGAAGCGCCAGGCGAGGCGCTCAACGCTGGGGCTTGCAACGACATCATCCTCATCCGCAATCCCCGTTCTAACCGGACGTTTAAGGCGCGCATCGTTTCTTCTGGCCGCGTCGAAGTATTGCCAGGAACGTCAGCTGGACTCGCGGGCACGGAGAGCGCCAACGGAAAAACTCTATGACAAATCAACTCTCTAGTCTCCGGCGTCGCTTATTTTTCTTGCTGGCTATATTCAACTTAGGCGCAGTCCTCAGTTTCGGCCAATTGACGCCGCCTGCCGTTAAAAAGCTCCTCAAGAAATTCGAAGAGCCGTCCGCGCTCGATCAGTTCGTCGAACAAGCACACAAACGAGCGGCAGCGAACGAATCGGCGAGCCCAGGCTCCCTCTACTCCGGGGAAGCGATCTGGTCGAATTTGGCCATTGATGACCGGGCGCGCTCAACCGACGATATCGTGACAATTGTAGTCAGCGAACAGGCTTCGGCGGTTTCGACTGGCGTCACCAAGACATCGCGCGCCTCAAGTGCTAACTCAGCGATTACCTCCCTCGCGGGTGTATTGCCCGCTGCCGGCAAGCTCGCTAACTTGGCAAACGTCAACTCCGCTACCTCACTCAACGGGCAGGGCACCACATCCCGTCAAACAACGCTCACTACCACTATCACTGCTCGCGTTACGGATGTACTACCGAATGGCTATCTGGTGATCGAAGGACATCGTAGCGTTTTAGTCAATTCTGAAAACCAAGTAGTCACGATTCGGGGAGTCGTACGCCCATCGGACTTGACTAACGCTAACACCGTGCAATCGGGCAGCATCGGTCAAATGGAATTGCGCATCAACGGTCGCGGCGTAGTCAATGACGCCATCCACCGGCCGAATTTTATTTACCGGCTATTTCTGGGTCTGCTGCCTTTCTAAATAATGTCCTCGTCTAAAGATGTCACGGGATAAAACACGGAATAAAAGAAGATGTCAGGAAAAAAATGGAATCAACGCAGGACGGCAGCCACCCGGATAGCCGCTTACGGCCTATTAGCGCTCTTTTACATCGGCTGGCCGCCCACGCTTGCTGCAGGCGCAATCTCCGAACATGGCACCCGCCTAAAGGACTTGGTGGCCATCGAAGGTGTGCGGGGAAACCAATTGATCGGCTATAGCTTAGTGGTCGGACTAAACGGCACCGGAGACCGGCAGCAAACCCAATTTTCAGCCCAAAGCCTTATTAATTTGCTGCAGCGCATGGGCGTAAGCATGCCCCCTGGTTCGATCACCGTAAAGAACACGGCGGCGGTCATCGTGACAGCAACGCTGCCGCCCTATGCACAGCCGGGAACACTGGTCGATGCAACAGTGGCAGCAATAGGCGACGCGACTAACTTGCAAGGTGGACTCCTTGTCATGAGTACGTTGCGCGGTGTGAACGGGCAGGTTTACGCAACGGTACAAGGGCCAGTAGTCACGGCCGGTTTTGTGGCGGGCCGCAGCTCGAATTCAACTACCGTTAATCATCCTACGGCCGGCCGGATCCCGAACGGCGTCACGATCGAAAGAGCATCTCCGTCTGTGCCGATCGGAAGCGTTGTCAAGCTCCAGTTGAAGGAAGCCGACTTTGAAACATCCGCCCGCATCAGCGCCGCCGTTAATCAACACTTTCCGTCCGCCGAACCGCTAGCGCACGCTGAAAATTCCGCGCTTGTCAGCGTGAAATTGCCCGAAGACTACAAGACCAAGCCGACCGAGTTTGTGGCGGAACTCGAACGTCTAACAGTGGAGCCAGACCGGATAGCGCGCGTGGTTATTAATGAGAAGACTGGCACTGTGGTACTCGGGGCAGACGTTCATATCGCTCCGGTCGCCATAATGCACGGCAATCTGACGGTATCGATTCAGACAAAGCCACTCATCGTTCCGGCTGGACCGCTTTCGTCCGGGCCCTCCAGTACGGTTCCTGAAACAACGGTTACAGCGAAGGACGACAAATCACACAATCTCGTGCTAAAAGAAGGCGCCACAGTCGAAGAACTCGTGCGCGCCCTCGCAGCCATTGGCTCCACAACCCGCGATGTTGTGGCAATCCTAGAAGCGTTGAAAGCGGCCGGTGCTCTCGAGGCTGAGTTGGAGATCATTTAGGCCGACCACAAATTTTTATGGATATCTCTCAAATGCAACTTTCGCCGCAGATGGCGCCCAGCAGCGCACAGCCCGGTGCGAAAGATTCAAAAATCGCGAGCGCAGCGAAGCAGTTCGAAGCATTGTTGATCGGCGAAATGCTGAAGTCGGTTCGGGAAGCCAGCGATGATGGCTGGCTGGGGGGCGGATCCGACAGCAGCGCAGAGTCGGCATTTGGCATTGCCGAAAACCAACTGGCGCAAACGATGTCTCAAAATGGCGGCTTCGGACTGGCCAAAACGATTCGCCACGCCCTCGAAACGAACGACCACTCAACGCCGCTGACAAGTAACGGCAAATAGCCCTCGACTTAGGCCGTCTTCCTACCGTTCACCTTCCTGGACGAGAGACAGATAACGCCCTCTTTCACGGCACTAACTCCCTCAAATCCAGGCCGCGCGCATGTAAATCGGCCCTTCGCTCGCCCTAGAACGAGTAAGCCGTTCCGGACATCGATCCAGCCATATCATCCATGTACCCGCCATAAATCGCTGCGCTTGCGCAAACCGCCGAAGCCGAAAACTGTTTGCTTGCACCAACGGGCTCACTCGCGACAACAGCATTCTCGAGAACCCCGGCCTGCTTCAACCCGGCCTGACGCCAGCCGTCTAGCAGCGTGCTCAGAAGTCCGGCAACCTCGACGATAGGCTCGGCCTTTTGCCGCGCATGTGCCTCCAACAACCGCACCTGCATATAGTCGTAAAGTTTCTTGAGGTTTTGGCTGATCTCGCCACCTCGCTCATGATCGAGCGAAACGAGCAACTCAGTGAGAATGGCGATCGCTTTGTTGATCGCCTTAGATCGCCCCCAAATATCTCTGGCCTGCAAAGCGGCTTCGGCTTGCCGTGTGGCAGTGATCGCGCCTTCGTAAAGAGCCACCACCAAATTAAGGGGGTTGTCGCTAAAAATGCTGCCGTCTGTATATGCCTGGTATGGATTAGTTTGTTCAGTTCCCATATTTCTCTCCGAAAAGCTTTATCGAATAGGGATGGCTAAGTTCGAGGGTCTCACGAAATTATTTTTCAAGCAGTCAACCCTAACCGCAAAAGCGGATACTCCTCAGGCGAATCCTCATATGTGACTTTCCCCGGTAATCCGATAACTCAGTAGAGGTTTGGCCAGAAAAGATGTTTTCGATCATTGGGATGGTAATAGTGATAGGCGCTATCGTGGGCGGCTATTTGATGGAAAAGGGTAAGTTGATGGTGTTGGTCCAGCCGGCCGAGCTGGTCATCATTGGCGGAGCGGCTTTGGGGACTTTGCTCATCGCAAACCCACTCCCGGTGGTTATCAAAATGATCAAAATGATCCTGGCGGTGTTGGGCGGCGATAAGTTTAACAAAGCTCGCTATACTGACACACTCAAGATGTTGAACGATCTTTTTTCGCGTGGCCGTAAGGGCGGCATCAGCAGTTTGGAGCCTGACGTAGAAGCACCGGATAAGAGTGAGGTTTTCAAAAAATATGATTTCGTCATGAAGGACCATCACGTACTCGATTTCATCTGCGACACCCTGCGGATGGCAATGACCGGAACGGTTTCCCATTTCGACTTAGACCAGATGATAGAGCTCGACCTGGAGGTCCATCACCACGAAGTAGGGGCACCAATCGCTGCTTTATCGACGGTAGCGGACGCTCTGCCTGGACTTGGCATCGTGGCAGCGGTTTTGGGCGTAGTTATCACGATGGGGGCTATCGGCGGTCCTCCCGCGGAAATCGGCCATAAGGTAGCGGCGGCGCTAGTCGGAACATTTTTGGGCATTCTTCTTTGTTATGGATTCTTAGGTCCATTAGCCGGTATGATGACAAAAATCAACGACTCGGAAGCGCAATACTACAATTGCTTGCGAACAGGTTTGATCGCTTTTGTGCGGGGCGCAGCACCGATTTTAGCAGTCGAGTTTGCGCGCCGCTCGATTCCGTCGGCCGTGCGGCCTTCGTTCAAAGAGATGGAAGCGGCCTGCAAAGGCGTAAAGGCCGAGGCCGGCCACTAAGCGAGCCGAAAGAAATAACAATGTCAGCACCAGCAACTCCGCCAGTCATCATTATCAAAAAAAAGGGGGCCACGGCGGCCACCACGGGGGCGCCTGGAAGGTCGCCTACGCCGATTTCGTCACTGCGATGATGGCGCTCTTCATCGTGCTTTGGCTGCTGAGCAGCAGCGAGGACGTGAAGAAAGCGGTGGCCGGCTACTTTAGAGATCCAAAGGGATATGGCAGGCAGATGGGCAGCGCCATGGGAGGCAGCGGTGAGGGTATCACCCTGTCTAAAGCAAACATGTCTGCCCTTAAGGAAAAACTCGAACAAGCGATGAAGCAAAGTCCTCAGTTTGAAAAACTCAAAGACTATGTGCAGATGACGGTCACCGGCGAAGGCTTGCGCATTGAACTCTTGGAGACGGACAAAGGTATGTTCTTTGAACAAGGGCGACCCATACCCACCGAAACTGGAAAGGAACTGCTAACCAAACTTTCGCAAGAGTTGGGAACGATGAAAAACACAATTTTAGTAGAGGGACATACCGATTCGAAGCAGTATCAAGGCGCACAGTACACGAATTGGGAACTCTCGGCTGATCGTGCCAATTCCGCTCGCAAGATCATGCAGGAAAACGGTCTGCGCGCGGATCAAGTAACGCAGGTGCGGGGCTTTGCTGACCAGCAATTACGCCTTGTAGACAAGCCCGAAGACCCATCAAATCGTAGAGTCTCGATCATCGTGCAATATCCACAAACGCCCGAACCGGAGCCCGAACCTGCAAAAGGAGCTAAAGGAACCAAAGAAGGAGAAGGAGAGGGTGGTGAAGGGCATGGGGACGCGAAAGAGGCTGAGGCCGGCAAAAAGCCCGCGGCCGCCAAACCTGCAGACGCCAAGGGTCCAGCAAGTAAGCCGGCGGAAGGCCATGCGGAGAGCGCGCCAAAAGAGGCCAGCAAGTCTGGCGAAGGGAAATCATCTGGAAAATCCGAGACCAAAAAATAGCATAACTGGAAAAATACGTCTCTACTTTTGCTTGCCTAGCAGCGATAGAGATTTAGATCCGCCAGGATCGGCAATCTCATGCAAAAATCGTTGGCACAGCCGAACCGAAAAGCACCATCTGAAATCATCGTAAGAACGAATGAATGCCGACTCGCTAAATTGGGCGAACGTCTGGTAGCTCGAAACATACTTGCGGATGTCGTATTAACAATCCAAGTTCCGGCGGGAGGCTTTGCCGCCATGCTCCGCTTCAGCGCGCCGGTAGAAAGAACGGTTTCGCGCGCACGCCTGGAAACCCTTTGGAATTTCGCGGACCAAGCAATTGAGTTGCTCTTTCAAAGCATCCGCTCTATGGACGTTCTGACCGACGACATCGTTGTTTCCGCCATTGGGGGCGCCGATGTGACGGGTCAAACATTCGGGCGTGGCAAACAATTAGCGATAGCGGTCCAAAAAAGCCTCTGGCGTCACGGAGTCATGCTCAAAGGAAACGATTTAGGTGGTGAGCAAAGCCGTCTTGTTTGGCTGGAGTCGGCCAGCGGCCGCCTCATCGTACGCTCTAAGGTGCCGGAACGCTTTAACACCCGAGAAATCCGCTGCCCAGAGGAGAGCCTACAGCACTTAGCTTCATAGTCGCTTCTTTTCTTTGCGACCCTCAACCGCAGCCTAATGCCGAACCTCTCTTTTGCCGATAAGTACACTTGCGGCACTCGCTCTCACTGTTCTCCCTACTGGCGTTTCTAGCAGGTTTTTTATTCGCTCAACCTGGGCCACAATCATTATCGTCAAATACTCCTTCACCTGGAATCTTGAGCGCTGAAAAAGCACTCGAAGAGTCGCTCAAGAAACAACGGGCTTCGCTCGAAATACAGCGGCAAGCCATTCAGCGGCAGCCCATAGGCAATGAAAAACTAATTGCCATCGATGCAGCAGAACAATTCATGGTGCCAATGCCAGCAGCAAATGAGGCTGATTGTCCGGCGCTAGACAGCAGCAAAGTCAATGAGCTTGTTACCGCTGCGGCGCAAAAGCAGTCACTAGAACCCGCACTCTTGCGATCAGTCATGAAACAAGAATCCGGCTTTAAACCGTGCGCCGTGTCGGTCAAAGGCGCACAGGGCTTGATGCAGCTTATGCCGGCCACTGCCCGTGAACTCCATGTCACGGATGCTTTTAACCCGGTACAAAATGTACAGGCTGGGGCTGCCTACTTACGGCAGTTGCTCGACCGTTACAACGGCGACGTAGGTCTGGCCTTGGTAGGGTATAACGCAGGCCCCGGCCGCGCCGATCAAACGTCAGGCGCACCTTACCCCGTCGAAACTCAAAATTATGTCGCAACTATACTCGCGGATCTGGGAATCGATCCTCCCGAGCACACAACTGCGCAAGAAGACCTTGCACCATCTTGGGAAACAGCAGATCAAATCACGACTCCCACCATCAGCGCTCCAAGCAAAGTCGCAATTGTTCCTCCCTTAGCGCCAAAACTTCTTGAGACCGGAACAGAATCAAAACCGACAGGACCAAAACCTTAGCGGGCGCCTACAAGTCTTCTTGGCAGATATACTCTTCAAGCCTGAAGCCAACGCTATAAAAACGCGCATCTTTGGGCCGACAAAAACGAATCTCTCCGAACGCCAATCCCTGCTCCAGGTCTATGCAGGCTTTTGCCCCTTGCTCCAGCTCTTTGGTGAGTTCGATACCCATTCCAGAAGGCGACATATTCACAACTCTGACCGCAATCTGTGCCGCTTCGCCAGCAACCCGCAGCATGGCTGGCAGATCGATCGGCAATCGCAGTTCCGACCGCACGTCACTCATTCGATCATCGGCTGACTTTACCGAAAGTAGATAAACTCCTGCTGCCTTCTGCGAATCCGGCGAGACCTCCAATTGTAGTCGGCGGCCCGCATGTGAAAGCGCCAATCGCTGACCCACGCGAAGGGTCTCGGGACAACTCACCTCAAAAAGTCCCGGACTGACCCCGTGCAGGCGTGCGGCTATATTCTGTCGCGCGCCATCGAGAAGATCCAGTTGGACGGCGATGTCAAATCGCGCTTGGGTTTCAGCGGGGAGTTTAGTGGTGGAAAAGCTCATTTAATATTTGGCAGACTGCGCCCACATATCTTTATCGGCTGAACCCCAGCAGTTTAGGAAGCATCTTCAATGCAGATTGCAGAAGAGAAACTTACCCCCGCTCGCCTTCACTTGGTAAAGGTCTTTCGCTGGCAACTTCTGAACAACGCGAGCCAGCCCAGCCTTATCGACCACGAAGTAGTAACGCTCTGACCCATGCCATCGCCGGACGAAATCGGCGTCGTCGATAAAAACAGGCGCCGCGCCCGGAGCATACGAACCGTAAACGAGATTATTAAAACGCCCATTCAGAAGCAGCGCGTCGCGTTGAGTGTAAAAGAAGACCGACGAGAATTCATAGTAGTGATGATTCACGATGAGTTGGCCGGGAGGCGCGGCGAGCAAGGCGTCCGCTAGCGGCCGTGAAGACATATACGGATCGAACACAACCAACGCCAGCCGCGCCGCGTGAAAGAAAATCACCATCATCACAGCAGCCGAAAAGTACACCTGCCGGCCGGCACTTCGCATCGTGCCGAAACAGCCAATCAGAAACGCCAGGGCCGCTACGGCTAAAGGCAGACGGAGGTAGGCGAAAGACTCGATCGTAAGATCTTCCATGTGGCCCAGCGACAGTTTATAGGCAGCCGGATGACTCGACAACGCGCTTGCAATATCGCCCGGCGCCGGCAAACCGCGCACCTCCACCAGCAGTCCGATCACCACCACCGCCGCTAGCGCCGCAATCAAACAAAGCACCCGCGTGCCGTTCCGAATCCAGTTTCCTCCAGCAACAATGGCGCACCCAAGCAGCAGGGCGACGGCAGGGTAAATCGGCATCGAATAATATTCCTGGGTGGTGGAAAAAGTGAAGAACACCATCACAAAACCGATCCAACAGAGTGCCAGCAGGCGGGTCTTCCCTGCCCGATCCACCGGTTTGAACTTGAGCTTGACGATGGCCGGAAGATAAACGCTCCAGGGAAAAAGCCAGAGTAGATGAAACAGCCAGAACAGATGGCGCGGGACGGTGTCGTAGTCGCGCGGAGACCGCATATTCAGAAATCGCAACAACTGTTCATTGAAAAAATAGAACCAGAAGAACCCGTGGTACTCGCCCGGTGCACTGCGCATTGTAAAGACAAAATACGGAGGGTTGCGCAACGTCGCTAAAACATGCCAAGGCGCAGCAATGAGAATTGCAATGCAGATGCCGGAAATGGGCCGCAGCCGCCGCCATGTGCGGTGGAGAAACAATTGTTTGGTGATAAAGAGATAGACGAGAGCGGCGCCAATCGGAAAAATCAGGGCAATCAAGCTCTTCAACAACAGGCCAACAGCAATAGCAGCCCAAAAAGCACAACTCCAAAGACGGGGGTGCGGCTCCTCTTCTTCCAGGATGCGCAAAAAAGCCCACATCGAGAGGGCAATGGTCAACGTTAGAATCACGTCGGGAATTAGAATGCGCGTAAAAAGGAATAACCCGATGCATGTGGCGATCACGAGCCCTGCGTAAACAGCTTCGCGCGCGCCGAAAGCCCAGCGTGCGAAAGCAGCAGTGAGCACAGCTAGCCCAACGGACGCCAAAGCAATCGGCAACCGCGCGATCCAGTCCACAACGCCAAATAACTTAAAGAAAACCGCAATCATCCAGTAGAGTAACGGCGATTTTTCGAGGTAAGCCACGCCATCCAGCCGGGCGGTCACCCAGTCGCCTGAAGCAACCATATTCGCGGCGATCTGTGCTTGCACCGCGTCGACGTCGTCCATCAACGACGGAGGCGAAATGATGCACCCCAAATAGACAGCCGCCGCAAACAGTACAACCGGCAAATAAACCCTGCGTTTTGACAATATTGAATTCTCCCCCGCTCCCCACAAAATAGCAGTTCAGCTCATTCCCGCCCGGTATGACTCTATAGTCCCGATGCTATTCTTTAGGTGGGGAACGCAGTTTTTCGTGCGGGTTGGGGTGCGTCGCTGAAATATGTTTGAGGGTTAATGCATCCATCTGCAATCACATATCTTTTGCTTGCGATCGCAAGCTTCCCTTTCATTTATTATTTGTTGGCGATTTGGGGCGCGCTGCGTTTCTTCGCTCGACCACAGGAAAAGTTAAACGAGTTTACACCCCCCGTTAGCATTCTGAAACCGGTTCGCGGACTGGACCCCGACGCCTACGAAAACTTCGCCAGTTTCTGTCTACAAGACTATCCGGAATACGAAATCGTTTTTTGCGTGGGAGCAATGAACGATCCGTGTATGCCAGCCATTGAAAGGCTGCAACGCGATTTTCCGGAGAAACAAATTCGCGTTTTATTTGGTTCGGGGCGTGTCGCCGCTAATGACAAAGTCGCTAAGCTGGTGCGATTAGCGAATGAGGCGCAATACGAACATTTAGTCATAAACGACAGCGATGTGCGCGTGAAGCCCGATTACTTGCGGCGCATCATTGCTCCCTTGGAGAACCCCAAAGTAGGCGCGGTAACGTGTTTCTATGTGTCGATTGGAGAGCATAGCTTTATTGAGAACTTGCAGACCGCCGGAATGTTATCCGACTTCTACGCCGGCCTGTTAGTTGCTCGTGAACTCGATGGCGTGAAATTCGCGCTTGGTCCTACAATCGCCACCACTCGTACGCGTCTTGCCGGCTTTGGGGGTTATCAAGCAATCGAAAACCGTCCAGGCGACGACCTGCTTGTCGGACGTCTCATAGCCGAGCAGGGTTATCAAATTGAGCTGTCACGTTACGCCGTCGACACCGTTTCCGACTATCAGACGCTTAGCGAGTTGTTGCACAAAAGGTTACGCTGGCTGGTTGTTATGCGGCACATGAGACCCGCAGGACACCTTGGGCTAATCTTCACGCAAGGGCTGCTGTGGTGTGCCGTGGCGGTTCTAGTGCATCCCACTTGGACCACGGCCGCAGCTTACTTTGGCACTTACTTTGTTTTGCGAATTGTAATGACTTGGCTGATCGGTGGTTACGGTTTGAAGCAAGAAAGGTTATGGCAAAAAATGCCGGTCGTTTTCTGCTGGGATGCTTTCGCGCTCATCATGTGGGCAGCTAGTTTCCTGCGGAACACGATCCGCTGGCGCGGCGGGTCTTATTATATTCGTAGCGGCGAATTGGTATCCAGCGGAGACTAATTAAATCAGCGCGAAACGACAGGCACTGGAGCCGAATGCGGGAGCAGATTGCGCGCGTTGGTCGGCTGCCGCCAATTCACTTGCGGCAGGAACATGGCAGTGTCGATCTGGTCGCGGTAACGAATCGCTATGTTCATGAGCGAGTCGAGCAGCGAATCGGACAAGAAGTGAGGTTTCAGTCCAAGATCGATAAGCTTAGAATGTTTGGCGTTGTAGTAGTGCTCTTCTGATTCAACGCGCGGGTCAGGCAGTTGATCCACCGCCACATCTAAACCGATTTTGCGGCCCGCAGTCTGTACCAGCTTGGCGATTTCGAGTACTGAGAATTGTTCGGTGAACTGGTTGAACACGCGACACTCACCAGGCGCAGCCGGATTCAGACAGGCCAGTTCGACACAGCGCACGGTATCGCGAATATCCAGGAATCCCCGCGTTTGTCCACCTTTGCCATAAACCGTAAGCGGGTGGCCAACGGCGGCCTGTACACAGAAACGATTGAGCACAGTGCCGAACACTTCGTCGTAGTCGAAGCGATTGATCAGGCCCTCGTCCAAGGCGGTCTCATCCGTGATGGTTCCGTAGACGACTCCTTGATTAAGATCGGTCGCGCGCAATTTCCAGATCTTGCACGCGAACATCATGTTGTGGCTATCGTGAACTTTCGACAAATGGTAGAAGGAACCGGGCTGCTTCGGAAACGGCAGCACATCTTTGCGCCCATTGTGTTCAATGGCGATGTAACCTTCTTCGATATCAATATTCGGCGTCCCGTATTCGCCCATTGTGCCGAGCTTTACCAAGTGGCATTCGGGCGCCAATTCACGCAACGCAAATAAAAGATTTAATGTGCCGACTACATTATTAACCTGGGTGAACACCGCATGCTTGCGGTCGATCATCGAATAGGGGGCGGCACGCTGTTCGGCAAAATGAATGATTGCTTCTGGTTCAGTCGATTTCACGTACGACGAGAGAAAGTCGTAGTCGGTGCAATCGCCGACATATAAATCGATGGTATGTCCTGAAAGTTGCTGCCAAACCTTGAGCCTGTCTGAAAGCGAGCGGATCGGAGTGAGGGTTTGTACGCCGAGTTCATGGTCCCACTGCCGCCGGGCAAAATTATCGACGATGGAAACAGAATGCCCCCGTGCCGATAAATAAAGGGCGGTCGCCCATCCGCAGTAACCGTCTCCACCAAGTACACCGATTTTCATATATTTTGAGCGAGTCCTCCCCATAACACTATTTAGCCGCTGCCGTATGGACGCCCATTCACGCTAGCAAGGTTACGCAACGATTCTTAAAACCAAACTATTGGCCTTCTGACCGCTCCGGCGTCGAACCAACGAGCACAACCCCCGCAAAAATCATACAAGTTCCTAACCAGCTATTTGGCTGTACATCCTCGCTCAAAAACACCTTGCCGAGCATTGCCGAGATGATATAGCCAATCGCCGTCAGCGGCAGAACAAAGCTGAGATCAGCGACGCTCAACAACGCCATTCGCGTCAAAAGCGCAATTATCAGCATAACAATGCCCAAGGCTACAAACGGGTTCAAGAGCGCCTGCAAATAGGGGATCGGCTCAAAAGCCAGCAGTCGCGGGAAATGATGCATACCCCAGGCTAAAGACAGATTGCCGAAGGGCCGGAGCAGCAAGGTGAGCAGCAAAAGCCGGTAGGTTCGCGCAGTATGGCCACCTTTGGGGAACACGCCTTGATTCTAAGCTATGCACAAAAAAACAATTGCTACTATCGACTTGTCCCATGAAGATTGCGCGATTTGCCACAACGGTAGTGGTGCTTCTGTCTGCACTGGCTGCAGGCGGGTGGGCAGCCTTCAGCCCTGCCGGCGATTTCGACTTTGCGATTCTGGGTGACCGAACCGGTGAAACGGTAGAAGGCGTCTATGAAGAGGCTTGGCGCGAGACGAAGCTTGACCGTCCGGCGTTTGTGGTCAATGTGGGTGACACCATTCAGGGTGGCGACGACCGGACCTGTGACAAGGAATGGGAGGAAGCGGAAGCTCTTTTGGCGCCCTATCGCCGCTTCACTATTCTGTTTACACCTGGCAATCACGATGTTTGGTCAAGGGCATCCGCGCAAGCGTACGTCGAATACAGTAAACGGCCGCTGCATTACGGTTTCGATTACAAACAGGTGCACATAACGGTGCTTGACGATAGCCGGGCAGATGAACTTTCGGCAGAGGAATTAGCGTTTCTAAAGCAAGACTTGACGGTGCACGAAAAGCAGCCAGTGAAGTTCATTTTTTCGCACAGGCCTGCTTGGATTTTGCAAGTAGTCTTAGGAAATCCAGCGTTTCCGTTGCACCAACTCGCAATGCAATATGGAGTGAAATACGTTATAGCCGGGCACATTCATCAGATGCTGCACTTTGACCTGGACGGTGTAATGTATCTTTCGATGGCGAGTTCCGGCGGCCATTTACGGGAAGACAAATTGTACGAGCACGGTTGGTTTTTCGCGCATACCTTGGCGCATGTGCATGGAGATCAAGTCAGTTTTCAGATAAAAGAACTGCAAAAACCTTTTGGTAAAGGGCGCGAAACGGCGCCGGCGGATTGGGGCGCGGCCGGATTAATCAGGCGCTGAGTTCGACGTATACTCACATTTAGTGCATTGCGCAGGATTCAATTCCGATACTTACGACCGGTATGTACTGGGACTGCTGGAAGAGCCGGATCGTTCGCAGTTGGAAACGCAAATACAAGAACAGTGCCCGGCGTGCTTGTCGGGCGTACAGCGCAGCATGAATCTATGGCTGGTGTTTGCAGAGACACTGGAAAACGCCGAGCCTTCCGAAGACTTTCGCGGCCGCATAGTGAGGATTGCGGAGCTTAGTCGGAAAGTTTTGACATTTCCGAAGAACTCGGCGGTGCGCGAGCGTTCGTCCGTGCCGATTTCGACGCTGCTGATTATTTGCGCGGTCACTTGTATCTTACTGGTGGCAACATGGTATGCCGCACGTGCCTCCATACGGATTGACCGGCCGTCCTCGACACACGACATTGAACGTCTGGCGCAGGATCTCGCGGCGAATCAACTTAAGCTGGAGCAGGAGATAGATCGGCGCCAAAAGGCGGAGGCGGAAACCGGGTCTTCGGGGCGTGCTGCCATCGCAAAAGCGAAGTCGGCGGAAGATGGATTGCTGCAAGCGCAGGCGGCGATAGAGCAGTTAAAGGCCGCGGCTGAGCGCAATAAACAGCAACAGAGTGAGATGCTCACCTTCGTCAATACGTTCGAGCGAACCGGTGCACGATTGTTCCCGTTGAAGGCGACGGAGGCAGCGGGCAAGGGTGTGTGCTATGCAGTTTATGCGCCAAATTCGCGGCTCGTTTTTATCGGTTCAAATCTACCTCCTACAAAAGATCACGTTCTTCAGCTTTGGGTTTTGCGCAAAGAAGGACAAGACCCGGTGAGCGCAGGCATCCTGCCGCAGTCCGAGAATGGGCCTTCCATTGTGCACTACGATGGCGACAAATCATTGCTATCGCAAGTGAGTGGATTCCTGGTGACAGAAGAAGTCATTGGCGGCGACTATCAAAAACCCACTGGGCCGAAGTTATTTGAGGCGAGCAGCGAAGAAAGCAATTAGCGGAGAAAATCTTCCAGTTGAATTTTGGCTTCCGTGCCGGCATCGCGATATTTCACAATGACCGGTGTGTAGAGTGAGATGCCCCACTCGCGGCCTTGACCTGATTTTAAGGCGCGCGAGCCTGCTACAACAACTGCTTCTTCGGGAATAATGAGGGGCTGACTTTCAGTGGCGCGATGGACGGTTTCGCGCACCAGATCGTAAACGGGCGTAGACCGGTTGAGAATTGTGCCGCTGCCGAGAACCGCGCGCTTCTTGATCACAGTGCCTTCATAGACGCCGCAATTGCCGCCGATCAAAACATCATCTTCAACAATGACCGGAATGGCGCCGACGGGTTCGAGCACGCCGCCGATTTGCGAAGCGGCGGAGATGTGACAGCTTTTGCCGATCTGTGCGCAGCTACCAATAAGGGCGTGCGAATCGACCATGGTGCCGTCGTCGATGTAGGTACCGGCGTTGATGTACATGGGCGGCATACACGTAACTCCGCGTCCGATGTAGCAGCCGTCGCGAATGCTGGAACCGCCGGGGACAACGCGAATTCCGTCCTGAGGGGTGATGTGCTTTAGCGGATAGGTTGATTTGTCGAAGAACTGGCCAGACATTTCAACGATGCCGCCGATGCGGAAGCCAAGCAGGATTCCTTTTTTGACCCAGGTGTTAACGCGCCAGCCGGTGGGCTGGGAGGAGTCGGGCTCGGCGGAACGGACTTTGCCCGTGTTGAGCAAATCTATAAACTCAGCGAATAACTTTTGGTGTTCGTCGGTGTACTGAGCGGGCTTCTCGTCGAAGAGTGCTTCAATGGCCTCTTTTAGGGAACTGGCGCAAGACGCGCGCGGTGTCAAGCGCGAACTCCGGCGAGCAAGCCGAGAGATTCGAGCACGGCTTCGACTTTTTGCTGGGAGGCTGGCGCGGGTTCGACCATGGGAAGTCGCCAGACCGGCTCGCAAAGACCCATGCGGGACATAGCGAACTTAACGGGACCGGGGCTGGTTTCGACGAAATTGATTTCCATGAGGGCTTGATATTTTTTCTGAAGCTGGCGGGCCTGGATGAAGTCGCCTTTGAGAGCGGCTTGGGTAAGAGCGGTAAACTCGCCGGGAATTTCGTTGGAGATGACGGAAATGACGCCCCTGCCGCCGAGGGCGATGAGTGGGAGAGCGACGGCGTCGTCACCGGAAAGAACGACGAAAGATTCTGGAACACGCGCGATAATGCTGGCCATCTGCGAGACGCTGCCGGAGGCTTCTTTTACGCCGACAATGTTTTTGATTTCAGAAAGGCGCACGAGCGTGGCGGTTTCGACGTTTACCGATGTGCGGGATTGCACGCTATAGACGATTACAGGAAGTGGCGTGGAATTGGCGATTGCTTTGTAATGCTGATACAAACCCTCTTGCGTGGGCTTGTTGTAGTAAGGCGTGACGGAAAGGATGCCGGTAACGCCGAGCTTGTGCAGGTCGGCGATCAGCTTGATGACATGCGAGGTGTCATAACCGCCGGCGCCTGCTAAGACAGGGACGCGGCCGCGCGCTTGCTCGATAGTGATTTCGACAACTCGTAGGTGTTCGGAGTGTGAAAGCGTGGGACTTTCGCCGGTGGTGCCGCAGGGGACGAGGAAATCGATTCCGGCGGCAGTTTGGCGATCGACAATGTTGCGCAGGGCTGGTTCGTCGAGCGAGCCGTCGTGCTTGAAAGGCGTGATGAGCGCAGTGCCGCAGCCGGTAAACATATTCGATACTCCTTATCCAAACAATACTTCTTCGAAAGTGTAGACGCCTTTACGGGCGAGAATCCAACGGGCGGATTTCAATGCGCCGCGCGCGAAGCCTTCTCTGCTGCGGGCCGTATGGCGGAGGGTGATGGTATCGGCGGCAGAGTCAAAACCGATTTCGTGAGTGCCCGGGTGCTTGCCTGCGCGGCTGGAACTGGTATCGATGTTGCGTTTGTAACCGGCCTCCGTCATGGCTTGGACGAGATGAATCAAAGTGCCGGAAGGGGCATCCTTCTTGGCGTCGTGATGAATTTCCCACGCCCATGCGCCATATTCGGCTTCGTCGCGCAAGAGTTGCGCCGACAAGGCAGCGAGTTTTCGGAAGACGGCAACGCCGATGGAGAAGTTCGGGCTCCAAACCAGGCCGGTGCCGGAGTTTTCGACAGCTCGCTTGACTTCGGCAAGATGATCAAGCCAGCCGGTGGTGCCCGTGACCGCTTGCTTTTTGAGTTCAGCAAGGCGCTTCAAGTTTTGGATGGCAGTTTCAGGAGTGGAGAATTCAATGGCCACATCGACGTTTTCGAAAGCTTCGGGCGTCATGCCGGCGCCGTGGGCATTATTAAATTCATCGAGCCGGAGTACGACTTCGAATTCGTATTCGGGCGCAAGTTGTTCGATGAGATGGCCCATTTTGCCGTAGCCGACAAGAGCGAGTTTTTGGTTTTCAGACATCTAAGCAAAGACCGCCGGATCGAGAGTAGAGAAAAATTCTTTGTGTAGAGCAGCGACCGCGCCGGTCAAGTCATTATCGGCGATAACGAAGCCGAGGTTCAACAATGACGCCCCTTGCGAGATCATGCGAATGTTCTTATCGGACAGCACTTGGAAGGCGCGTCCGGCAATACCAGGCGTGTGCCGGATGTTTTCACCCACCAAACAAACGATAGCTTGTTTCTCTTCCACTGTCACCTCGGCAAATTGACGGACCTCCCGGCTGAGCTCATCGAGGTTCTCCGTATTATCCAACGTTAGAGAAACGCTGACTTCTGAAGTGGAGAGCATGTCGACGCTGGTTTCGTAGCGGTCGAAGATTTCAAAGATGCGGCGCAGGAAGCCGTGGGCCATGAGCATGCGGGTGGAACGGATGTTGACGATGGTGATGTCGCGCTTGCAGGAGATGGATTTTACGGGGTTGGTGCAGGGAGCGGCGTCGAGCGTGATGCGGGTGCCGTCGACTTCGGGGCGTTTGGAATTGAGGATGAGAACGGGAATGTTCTTTTCGACGGCAGGCAAGACAGTAGCAGGATGAAGGACTTTGGCGCCGAAGAATGCCATTTCGGCGGCCTCAGCGAAGGAGATGCTTTTGACGCGATGGCCGCCGGGGATGATGCGGGGGTCAGCGGTGAGCATGCCATCGACGTCGGTCCAGATTTGAATTTCTTCGGCGTGAACGCCGGCGCCTACGAGGGCAGCTGAGTAGTCGGAACCGCCGCGGCCAAGGGTGGTGGTGACGCCATCTTTGGTTGCACCGATGAAGCCGCCCATGACGACGACGGAGTGTTCAGCAATGGGTTTTACTTTTTCGGCAAGAGCGGCGTAGGTTTCATCGAACTGGACTTGGGCTTGAGTGAAGCGATCGTCGGTGACGATGACGCGGCGCGAATCGACGTGCTGTGTGGACATGCCGGCAGCGCGGAAGGCGAAGCTGACGACTAGGCTGGAAAGACGTTCGCCGACGCTGGCAATAGCGTCTTTGGAACGGTCGGACAGTTCGCCGACAACGGAAAGGCCTTTGACGAGTTCGTCGAGCCACTCGAAGTGCGTGCGGATGAAGCGGTCGAGATCGGCCGCAGCGGGACCGGCGAGGGCGAGACCGTGGGTAAGGTGATGGCCGCGCAGTTCATCGACGATAGTGAGGGCTTGATCGCGGCGTCCGGCCGCAGCTTCATGGGCGGCAGCGAGAAGTCTGTTAGTGGTCTTGCCCATGGCGGAGACCACCACGATCGGGTGACGCGGTTCGTATTTCTTAACGATGGATGTAACGCGTGTAATGGCGTCGCGGGATTCGACGGACGTGCCGCCGAACTTCATGACGATCATGTCAGTCGAGAAAACCTTCCGAGACCATGAGTTCAGCGTTCAGCACAGCGGCACCGGCCGCGCCCCGAATCGTGTTGTGACCGCAAGCGACGAGTTTGATATCGAGAACAGGGCATTCGCGAATGCGGCCGACGGTGACGCCCATGCCGTTTTCACGCATGGCATCGCGGCGGGGTTGAGGACGGTCGGCTTGCGGCAAGTAAGTGAGCGGATGCGCCGGCGCGCTCGGAAGCTTGCGCTGCTGCGGAACGCTTTGAAAGTCTTCGATGGCTGATTGCACGTCAGCAACGGAAGGCTTCGTGGAGAATCCGATGGAAGTGGTGACGACGTGGCCGTCAATGACAGCGACGCGATTGCAATGTGCGCTGACGCGGGCAGCGTGGGGAGCGACTGAGCCGTTGCCCAGAGTGCCGAGGATTTTCTGGGTCTCCTGCTGCATCTTTTCTTCTTCAGCACCGATGAAGGGGACGACATTGGCGAGGATGTCCATAGATGCGACGCCCGGATAGCCTGCGCCGGAGATGGCTTGCAGAGTGGCAGCAATGATCTTTTGAATCCCGAAGGGCACGAGGGGCGCAAGGGCCATGGTCAGGACAATGGTAGAGCAATTCGGATTGGTGACGATCATGCCTTTCCAACCCCGGTTTCTTTGTTGAGCGTGCAGAAGATTTAAGTGACTCGGGTTTACTTCGGGAACGATCAGGGGCACGTCGAGTTCCATGCGGTGGTTGCGCGAATTGGAGACGACGATGTGACCGGCTTGGGCGAAAGCGCGTTCGATTTCGGTAGCGACGGAGGCGTCCATAGCGGAGAACATGAGGCGTGGGGCGCTGGCGGACGGCTTGGAATCGGAGACGACGATTTCGGCGGCGTGCGAGGGGAAATCGCCATCGAGACGCCATGCGGTAGCATCTTTGAGTTTTTTCCCGGCAGAGCGGTCACTGGCGCCGAGCCAAGTGAGATTGAACCACGGATGACCTTGCAAGAACCGGATGAAATGCTGACCGACCATGCCGGTGCCGCCGAGAATTCCGACGTCGATACTTTTCATTGCTGCGAAAGCCTTTCTACCAATTGTGAATATATGTCAACCGCGGCGATGAGCTGCGATTTCTCAATACGCTCCTCCGATGTATGTGCCACGTGAATGGTTCCAGGACCCAGCAGAAAGGGCTGGCCCCAAGCTGAGCCGAAGGCGGGGATGTCAGTTGTATAAGCGACAACGGTGGTCTTGAAACCGGGGAGCGAGCCGAGATGAACGGCGGGGATAAAAAGAACTTCGTTGGCTTCCGCGTCGGGCGCGACGGCGAATTTAATTTGTTGGCGGAGGTCGGTGACGTCGCCAACGACACGGATGAAGATTTCAGCGACGGCTTCATCGGGAATGACGTTGGGCGCACGGCCACCGCGAATGATGCCGATGTTGAGAGTGCTGGGACCGAGGGTGGCATCGACAGGCAGGGGCAATTTGCGGAGGCGTTCGAGGGCGTTGAGAAGCTTTTCAATGGCGGATTCGCCTAGTTCGGGATAGGCGGAATGGGCCATACGGCCGTGGGCGACGATTTCAAAACGGAGTGCGCCTTTGGAGCCGAGGGCGAGCTGGTTTTCAGTGGGTTCGCCGTTGATGAGAAATTTGCTGCCACGCGGAGTGTTGGCGGCGGCGATGGCTCCGGCGCTGTTGCGTTCTTCGCCGACGACGAAAAGAAGGCCGAAGTTGCGAATATTTTTGGCGAGGAGGTTTTCGGCGGCCAGCAGCATAGAGGCGATGATGCCCTTGGTGTCGCATGCGCCGCGGCCCCAGATTTGAGTGCCGTCATCGCGAGAAGGGATGAAGGGCGGGACGGTGTCCATGTGGGTGGAGAGCGTAACGACGGGGGCGCCGAAGCGGACGAAAATATTGTCGCGATCCTTTTCGACCGGGAGACGTTCGATTTCACCGTTGAAGCGCTGGGCGAGGGTGTTGATGTGATCGAAAAGAAATTGGCCGATTTCGCGCTCGTTGGGCGTTATCGATTCGATGTCGATAAGGGCGCGCGTGAGTTGGAAAACGTCCATGATTCGCTCAATTAAGAGGGAGGAGGGTGAGGTGAAAATTTAGGATAGCAGGTCGAACGCACTTGATATGGGCGAAGAGAAGGCGTTTTTTGCAGAACGAACAAGCAACATAGGTAGTGCATTGGTCGAACGCGACAGACAGCTTTGTCCGGTGAACTAAAGGTTTGGGACAGTTGAGGTTGAGTGGTGATGGGAAAGGGAAGTCTGTCGTCCTGGCTGGCCAGAAGGGCGAAGAGAAGGCGCATTTTGCTGAACGGGTTTGCAATTCGCTCAGAAGGGATAATTGGGTTCGCCGTCGTTGTTGTGGGGTGGGGGGAGATCGGGGATATCGACGGGCTTGCTGTCGCGATGGTTGGGCGGTTTGGGTTGTTGGAATTTGAGACGGACAAGGGCGGCGGAGTGTTGGGTGGCGGCAAGGGCTTCGAGTTCGGCTTCAGTGGCGGCTTGGAGGAGTTCGCGGGCGAAGTATTGGCGGAGAACATGCGGCGACATGCCAAGGGACTGGGCAATGGTGGCGTGACGGAGGCCGAGTTTGGCCATGGCCTTGATCAGTTCGCAAATGTTTTCGTTCACGTCCATCGCATCGTTCCTGGTTTGAGTATGGAATGACGCGCAACAACGGAAGTGGAGATGCGAGGCTAAGTTATTGGGACGCTGGAAGATAAAAGTTTTGTTCGGGCCGTGACTGATTTATGGCCACAGAAAAACGCTTGCGTGACGCAGGGTGTAACGGTTCACACTGTTCACCGCCTATCGAATCACGCTAACTGAGGCTGAGGGGTTCACACAGTTTTCCGGCAAGGAGCGCAGTGCCAGGAGCACGTTGGGATAGGATACTCGCTGTGTAGGCCAAAGCCGGTATGCCAGCCCCGCCAGACGGAAAAACAATGCGATAGTCAGCAAGGAAAGCCCCGACGAAAAGCGTCGGGGCGTCGTTCGCGTTTTTAATTTCCGAGGCTAAAGCTCGGGAAACTGTTCCCAGTTGATAAGGATGGGATGCAGCCGCGAGACAGCAACTCCGCCGGAGAGTGATCCAGCGGAGTTGCGACTGACTGAAGAACGTTTCTGGGCTACAGAACCGTCGCCTCAGCCTCGGACCCCGCTGACCCGCGAGGCAGGGTTTGCGCCGGCGCGACCCAAGCGCAAAAACGGGAGCCGCTCAAAGCGGTAGGCGATACTGGCCGTCGGCGTGCACGATGATACCGTCGCGGCAGGCGTCGGCAATGGCCAGTTGCGCGGTACGTTTGGAACAGTCGGTGAGGTCCATAATTTGCTGGCGGAGCTGGTTGTATCGGGTTTGATGGCCGAGCGCGTTGAGCGCCTGAGCAACGTCTCGTTGTTCTACTTTTGGACGTGGGGGAGTTCTCGCGGGTGTGAGACCGGCGGCGGAAAACCACAGTGTATTGGGTTCGAGAGACAGCAGGCGCGACGGCTGGGTGGCGGCGTAGCGGAACTGAAAACGCAACTCGATGGTGGCCTGCGGTAGATGCGCCGAAGGCCGAGCTAGCAACAAGTAGCTATCACCGACCGCATGCAAGGCGGACGAGCCACGAAAGGCGCTGCCGATCTCGTCGCGGCCCACTGACTTGCGTACATGATGCACGACGATGAGAGCCACCTTGGAAACCTCGCGCAGTTTGAGCAAGCTTTGACACAGCGCCGCCATGGCGCGCGTATCGTTCTCATCCTGATCGTGCGCCGAGTACAACGGATCGAGCACCATGACTTCGGCGGCTGCAGCGCGGGCAGCGGTGAGGAAGTGATTCAGTCCCTGCGGCGCGCTGAGCAGATGACCAGTGGCGCGTGTGTCGATGAATAGATTGTGATCGGCGGTTGTTCCGAAGGATCGTCGCATCGAAGCGAGCCGCGCCACAAACTGCGGCGTGGGCAGTTCGAACTGGCACATCAGCACACGGCGTGCTGCGGGCGCGGAGAAACTGGCGCGCTCCTTGCCGGCGGCCAGCAGCAGAGCGAGATTGGCGACGAACAGACTCTTGCCTACTTTGGGTTCTCCGCTACAAACAGAATGCCCTCGGGTGGCAGTAGTCGCGGCTCGATCCAACTCGCCGGCGGTGTGGCTGGCTTGCTGTTTCGAGGAGTTGCGCCAGTGAGGGAACCGTGGTCTCGGCTTTCTTGGAGGTAGTGCTCATAGTAGCGCCTGACTGGTAGCATCCAGCAGGATCGCTTTGTAAACGACGGACGCTTTGCGCTCGGGTGCGGCAATAGAATCCATGTGCGGTCAACGGGCGCTTCGCCTCGCACTGCGGGCAGTGTCGCGGCCGGTAGCGTTCGGGATCGGAGAGCTCGGCTTCATACTGCTGGACTGTGCCGGGAAACGGGTGTAGGATTTGCATAGGATCATCCCATCTGGGAGCTTCCACTCTCAGATCTGGTGTCTCGGCGGGAGAGGCTCTTTGATCGCGAAATCAGTGGGAGTCTCCCCGCCGCCAACCCTGCCATCCTATCTTCAAAAAGACTGATCGAAGTCCCCGCCGGGATAGCCCGCTCGCACCAACGATCCTGCTGCCGTCGCCACACTTGTCCCCTGCCATTAACCACGATCTCGCCCGTCCCGCACTTTCTAATGCGAGGAAAACGAGTATCTAAGCAACAGAAAAGGACGTACGCAGGGCAAAGGTCGCTGTTGACGCCCTTGCCCTGCTCAGTTAATTGAACTAAAACAGCTTTGACGTGCCGGTCAGGGTTACGGTTTGAGGAGAGCCCGCAGCGTTGTCCGTGATGTTTAGAGTCTCGGTTTCGCCGAGCAAAGTAGTGGGTTTGTAAGCGACCGTCACAGTGCAACTAGAACCGGCAGCGAGAGTGCTGCCGCAAGTGGTGGCGGTGATCTGGAAAGAGCAACCTACGTGTGGTCTCACGGCGATGGAACCAATCGTCAATAGGCCTGTGCCGGTGTTGCTGATTTTTAGTGTCAGCGACGCACTGTTGAAGATCACAACTGATCCAAAGTTGAGGCTCGTGGGCGATAAAGTGACGATCGGAGCGGTACCTGTCCCCGTTAAAGCGATGGTTTGCGGTGAAAGGGCCGTATTGTCCGAGATCACGATCTGAGCGCTACGGGGTCCAGTGGCGGTGGGCTTGAAGATTACCGTCAGCGTGCAGCTTGCGCCGGCCGTGACACTGCTTCCGCAGGTATTAGACAAAGTAAAGTCAGCGGGGTTGGCGCCGCCGAGGACCAGCGAACTGATGAGCAGCGGAGTGTTGCCGCTGTTGGTGAGAGTGATGGACTGACTGACGCTCGCCGTCCCGGTGTTCTGACCGGCGAACGTGAGGCTGGTGGGCGAAAGAGTGACAATGGCGGCCAAGCCGGTTCCGGAGAGAGGAACAGACTGCGGCGAACCAGCGGCGTTATCCGTAATGACGAGTGAGGCGGTACGATTACCGAACACGGTCGGCTTGAACGTGACGGCGATGGTGCAACTGCTGCCGGCTGCAACGGAGGTACCGCAGTTATTGGAAGTGGCGAAGTCACTTGGATTCGTGCCGCCGAGCGTTATCAAGGAAATGTTCAACGGCGCATTGCCCGTATTCTTGAGAGTGATAGACTGGCTCGCGCTGGTGGTACCGGTGTTCTGATTGGCAAAGGCGAGACTGGCGGGCGACAACGAAACGAGAGGGGCACCAACGCCAGTGCCGGAGAGCGCGACCGTCAGGGTAGAGCCAGGGGCCGTGCCGGTCAGTACTAAGCTTGCGGTACGGGGACCAGCAGCAGTTGGATCGAAGGTGACCGTGATAGTGCACGTTCCGCCCGAGGCTGCGACGACTTTGCCTACACAGGTGTTGGTGCTGGCGAAGTCTCCCGGATTCGTTCCGGTAATGGTGATTGCCGTAATGCTCAGCGGATCAGGGTCGTTGTTGGTTACCGTGATGACCTTGGGTGCGCTGACAGTGCCGACGCTCTGATTACCAAACGAAAGACTGGTTGTGGAGAGAGTGGCGGTGGGGGGCGGGCTGATGTCGGTGTAATTGATGCGAGTGAGGAAGCCGTTCAGAATAGCAATTGACCCTAGAGCAGGCGCAAGTTTGGGTTGATAAGCATTGGCGACAGTAAGGTTCGGCGAAGTCGTTTGGCCGGCGATCCAGAAGTAGCCGTAGGGATCGGCCAAGATTGCGAAGCCGTAATCGTCACCGCTGCCGCCCACGTAGGTGGAGAAGAGCTCGGTCCCGGCCGGGGAGAAACAGGTTACAAAGGCATCCAAAACACCGCCGCCGTAAGCGGGCTGGAGAGCGGATGCGAGTGGGAAGTTGGTAGCGGTGGTTTCGCCAACGAAGGCGGCATTGCCGAAGAAATCAACAGCGACGCCAAAGGCAATTTGGAAACCTTGGCCCGCGCCCTGCGTCGAGGAATTCGAGCCACCCAAATAGGTGTAGTAGACGGGCGCGCTTCCCGTGGTGTTCAGTTTAAGGGCAAAAGCGGATTGCGTGCCTTGTAGCGAGGACTGAACGGCCTTGACTGTGGGAAGGTTCGGCGATTGCGTCGACCCAGTCAAGTAAGCGTAACCTAACGAATCGACAGCCACAGCGGTGCCGCTATCGTATATTGCGCCACCTACAAAAGTCGAGTAGACTAAGCCGGTGCCGTCGGTGGTGAATTTCGTTAGAAAGGCATTGGCGTTTTCTAAGGCTCCACTGCCGAGAGTGGTTTGATAGGCACCCGGGGTGACAGGGAACGCGACTGAATGCGTTTCGCCTCCTACATAGGGCGAACCTGTGAAGTCGACGGCCAGTCCGTTGATTGTGGTGTCGCCCGTCGCAGCACCGAGGTAAGTCGAATAAATCAGTTTTGAGCCATCGGCGGAAAGCTTAGACAAAAAGCCACTGTTGTTGTAGTGAGGATACGCACCAGTAGAAAGTGTGCCGAGGAACGTGGCTTGGTAAGCTCCGGTGGTGGTTGGGTAGTGCGGCGAGTTAGTTTCGCCGCCAACGTAGACGTTCGAGTTGGTATCGACGGCAGTCGCTGTGAGGAACTCGCCACCACCGCCGAGGTACGTGGAGAAGATTAATTTCGATCCGGTGGGGTCCAGGTGGGCCACGAATCCGTTCTGGGCGCCGGTGAGGGTTGAATAAAGAGCATTCTTCGTGGGGAAATTAGAGGAGAACGTGGTACCACCTACAAAAGCTTCGCCGTTCGCATTGACGCCAACACTGGAGCACTTGTCCAATGCCGAGCCGCCCAGATAGGTTGAGTAAATCAATTGGCCAGTGAAGCTGAATTTTGCGACGAAGCAATCGGAAGCAGGGTCGTTAGGTATGCCAGCAGTGGCAGCGGGTGAGGAAGGGTTTTGCTTGCTTTGAAGCGAACCGGGAGTTGTTGGGAAATTGGGAGAAGTGGTCTGGCCGACAACGTAGACGTTGGCGTTGATGTCACCAGCGATACCCAAGATTGCGTCCTCGACGCCGCCGCCCAAATAAGTGGAAACGTCTATTAAGGGGTCGATGACGAGGGATTTAGAGTGATCATATTGGCCGAGCGCGAAACTGACTTTGTTTTGGTCGCTGATGGTGTAGTGGCAATCGACCGCTTGGCGCTCGCCGTTGGAAGCAATTTGGTAGACAAACGGGCGATGAAGCTGAAGTGCGCCGTCAGCTGATTCGACGACCAGCGATCCATCCTGGCGGAGATTGAGTTTGCCATCGATCTCGAGAGAGATGGTAGAGGGATCGGCATCGCGCGCTATGACGAAATCGGACTCAAACTGACGGTTGGTTCCGTAGACGACCAGATCAATGTTGGGGTAGACGTTTTTGTACGTGACCTGAGAAAAGCTAGGAATGTTGGTGAGCCAGGCCGACGGGTCTTTGCCCAGAAAGTAGTTGGCCACTCCGGTATGCTCACCTGTTCCGAGAAGCGAGGCGTTGGCATCTGATCCGCGGAGTTTGAGGCGAAAAGTTGAGGCTTTGCCGGGCGCACGCAAAGCGATCTCGTTAGAACTCAAGAAGAGCATGCCACTCTTCCCGCGCGCAATAAACTTGACGTCGGACGCCGCTTGACCGTCGTTTTGCTCGAAGGTGATGGGCATGCCGGACTTGAGGGTGGGAGCGGCCGAGAAGGCGCTCACCGAGGCTAAAGGAAACAGCAGAACAGATGCGGCTAGAGACGCGAGAGCGGAAGCTCGATTTGGAACCAAAGACATTGGATCTGAAATCCTCCTGGATAGGGTAAAAACTACCACATGGCTGCGCTTTACACTAGCTCCAGTAGTTTTCTGCAAAGTTTGGAGGTTTGTTCTAGTACTGGCTATACCATTGGATTCAATGGGCGAATCAGCTCCGGACCACTGCATACTGCTGATTACGCCGTATGAACCTGTAATACATTTTCAGACGAAAGACTGAAGGTAATATCGCTCTGGCGTGGCTCTTTTGAGATTGTCTAAACACGACGGTCATATAGCAGTCATTCCTCTGTAACTTTAGTGCGATCAAAATTGATGACAGTGGCTGAAAGAGAGGGGAATATGAGTACCGGAAAGTCGTTGAATTGGGAATTTGAGTATTCTGAGATCGACAAGTCACAAGACTTGGACTCGCGCGGCACTAAGGTCACGACGGTCAAGTGTCATGGCCAGATCGTAGCCGAAACGCGAGATCGCCTGGACCAGATTTTCAACGAGACCGCTTTTAAGGGGCGGATCGTGATGGATCTGAGCGATGTGGACTACGTGGATAGCTCAGGCTTGGGCGGATTAATGAGATTGAAGCTGCATGCAATTAAGGAGAGTGGCGTCAGCGTAAAGTTTGAGCATATGACACCGCGCGTCATGCAGTTGTTGAAGCTTTCGAACTTGGCGGATTGGTTTAGTTCATAGGGACGAGTTCGAAAACCCGTCCCCAAAAGGACGATTACTTCTTAGAACTGCCAGCCTTGCTGGACGCCTCGGAAGAAGCAGTGTGGGCTTTCTTGGACTCGTCGTGAGCCTTAGTTGAGTGCTCATGAGCGGTCTCCGAGTGCTTCATTGCTTCGTCGTGATCGCCTTTCTCATGATGTTCGGCGGCTGTCTTATGAGACTTGGCCGCATTTTCATGATGCTCGGCTGCTTTTTTATGCGAATTCGTTGGCATAAACGTGATACCTCTTGCGGTTTGAGGCAAGGGCAAGGAAAAGGTTTCGCGAAGGGCACGACATAGCCCTACTTATTGAGAGTGAACGCGAAGAGCGTGTCGCCTGCCGCTACTAATAGCTGCTGCTTACCGTCCAACATATAAGTGATAGGACCCGCGCTGGGGATGCCCGTTAGTCCGGTGTGCCAGAGGATCTTGCCATTGGCGGGATCGAAGGCGATCAGGTAATTCAAGTTACTCGTGAAAAGAAGCTTGCCAGCGGTAGATAGGTTGGACACGACACCTCCGCCACTGGGCCAATCGTGACGCCAAGCAATTTTGCCAGTCTTATAGTCTATGGCGAGGAGTGCGCCCCCATTACCACCGACCATGCTGTCGAGACCGCCCCAACCTTCAGGACGTTCGTCGGTATCGGTGAGATAAAACATGCTGAAAGTGCGGCTGGAGCCCACATAGAGGTAACCTGTTTCGGGATCAAAGGTGGGCGCGGGCCAGTTGGTGGCGCCGTTCGAGGAAGGCGAGACAAGGACACCATCTGTAGAAGGGTACTTAGCGGGATCGGGAATGGGCTGGCCGTGGGCGTTCAGACCTTTGGCCCAATTGAGAGTGTCGATGAAGGGGGCGGTTACTAAGTGCTGGCCGTTGGTGCGGTCGAGCAAGAAGTAATAACCGTTGCGGCTGGCCTGGGCGATTAACTTACGCGGTTGGCCATCGATAGTACCGTCGATGAGAACCGGTGTTTCGGCGGCGTCCCAATCGTGGACGTCGTGGGGCGAGACTTGATAATGCCAGACGAGTTTGCCGGTATCGGGATTGAGGGCGATGATGGAGCAGGTATATAAGTTGTCACCCTTGCGACTTTTCTCGGCCATCACGGGATTTGGATTGCCAGTGCCGACGTAGTAAAGATTCAGTTCGGGGTCATAGGTGCCAGGCATCCAGGCTTGACCCGTGCCGTGGGCGGCGGCGTATTCGTCGGGCCAAGTTTCGATGCCGGGTTCGCCTTTGCGCGGAGTGGTGAAGAACTTCCATTGCAGAGCGCCGGTTTCGGGATCGCGCGATTGAATGAAGCCGGGGTTATCGAGGTGATCGCCGCCGATGCCAAGGATGACGTGGTTGCCAATGATGACAGGGGCGACGGTAGAGGTGTAATCGAGCTTGGGATCGGCGATTTCGACTTTCCAACGTTCTTTGCCGGTACGGGCGTCAAGGCTAACGAGGTGGCTATCGGGGGTCTCGAAGAAGAGCCAGTTTTCATACATGCCGACGCCGCGATTGCCGATGGTGCTGCCGGTGTTGGGCGGGTAGGTGTAATGCCAGAGTTCGCGGCCGGTGCGCACGTCGGCAGCCCAGACGTTATTCGGCGCGGTGAAGTAGAGGATGTCGTTAACCAGCAGAGGAGTGGATTTGATGGTGATGGGATTAGCGCTGGTGCTGGAAAAACGGGTAGCCCAAGCGAGAGATAAATTCTGAACGTTGGACGAATTGATTTGCTTTAGAGGGCTGAAGCGGCGGCCGGAGTAATCGCCGTTGTAAGTGGGCCAGAGGCTGGGCGGCTGGTGAAGTAAGGCAGCAGGATCGAGACCCTGGGAGTAAGTAGCAATGGGGAGCGCTGAGACGAGGAGAGACAGCCAGAAGGAACGAGTCATTTGAGGGTCACCAGATAGGCAGTGATGTTATGGATGTCGGCGTCGGTGTACTGGCGAAGCAGGTCAGTGTGGGCTTGGAGGGGGTCGTGCACTTCGACTTTGGGATTGTCTGGCGATTCGCGGGTGAAGGAGTGGAACTGCCCGGAGGCGTCGTGGAGGGAGACGGTGAAATCGTCAATGCGGTCGAGAGGGCCAGAGAATGTTTCGCCGTTGGGCAGCGTGACCTTGACGGTGGTGGCGGCTTTGTTGGAAGCCGTGGTAGGGCTGCGACGGGAATTGCCGCGCGGTTGAAGCCAACGTGATTGAAGAGAGAAGGGGTCGTATTTCTTGGCGATGCCAGCGAGGTCTCCGGTGGGCGAATGACAAGTGCTGCACTTCCCTGCTCCGTTGAAATACGCTTCACCTTTTTCAGCATTACCGGTAACGACGTCGCCAAAAGTGTAGGTGCCGCGATGGCCCGCCGAGTAGGTGCGGACGTGGAGCCAAGCGACGACATCGGCGATTTGCGCTTCGGTGAGAGGAAGTTTGGGCATGCCTTTGTCGGGGCGGCCCTCGCGGATGACGGGGGCGATGAGGATGCCTTTTTCGTCATCGAGAACGAGAACGGAGCGGATGAGATCAGGCGCGCCGGGACCTCCTTTGCCGGCTGTGCCGTGGCAACCCGCGCAGAAGGTCGCGAAGACTTTGCCGCCGCGTTCGAAAGCTGCGGGGTCTTGGCCGGAACCGGAGATGGCTGCGGCACTGACGCCACTGTCGTTTGTTTTTGACGTGTTTGCCGTGGCGCGGGGTTCTTGGCTCCATAGGCACGCCGTGAAAGCGAATGCCATGGGCCAGCGAATCAACTTGGAATGGCGCATGTTCCTCTTGAGATGAAGTATGAATTTATAGTTTATTCGTTTGTGTTGAGGAACTTGGCGGAATTAAGATTAAGTTGTGCAACTTGGTCGTTTCCTGCTGATGGCGGGCGCGGTTTTGATCGCTTTGGGAGTGCTGGCAATAGGGCTTTCGAAACTCAATTTGCCGCTCGGGCGCTTGCCTGGCGATTTAGTGTGGCGTGGGAAGAATGGGGTTTTTTATTTTCCTTGGGTCACTTGTTTGCTGCTGAGTTTGCTCGGTACAGTGGTGATGTGGTTGTTGAAGAGGCGATAAGGCGGGGCATGGCCACGTAAGCGCTAAGATAGGGTCGCAGCGCAGCGGACGAGCCGCCCTAGTGTCAAAACTGTCGCCAATCAGGCTAAGCGAAGGGCGAATCAGTAAACCATGCGCCGTTGGCCAGGAGTTATCCTTGAAAACCACCGCCAACTTCCGAGTACGCGGTAAATCGGGAGTTGGGCGGAATGACCAGATCGGTCACTTCGACGATATGCCGACGACACGTCCGAGTGGATTCCAAGCTTTTCATTCTTGATCGCGAGGTGCATTTAGTGGAACGGTGTAACCCATAGATGTAATAGCAAATGAGGAAGAGAGCACATAGCCCAAACGGGAAGAATCCTGCCCGCAGATTTGCCGTTTTTGGGATGATCAAAGTCTTTGCAGACCACATCTAAGGAAGTAGCTGTAGAGATCGTCGTACCATTTCGGATTTAGGGTGGATCCTTACAATTTCCTTCGGGGATGCAAACAATCACTCCCTGACAAGCGCGGGTGAGCAACACACGATGCGCGTTTATTATGAATTTCCGGCCGGCAACGTTGTTAACCGCTTGCCATTGTTTCCACGAAAAGCAACCGGGATGATGATTCCGTTGTCCTGCACGCGGAGGTTGGCATCAATGCAAACGCAGGTCCAGTCTAGCTCTAAGCCCTGAATATCGAATTCCGTAGCGATATCTTCTAGTAATCTGAAGAGCGAACGTCCGAGCGTGCAGCGAGAAACCATTGTATAGGATTAATTTTTGATTTGACGAAAACTCCTTCCGATTTCAAACGCATCCCGTTTGAAAAAGCCACCACTCCGGCGCGCTCAGTTCCACGGCGGCGTGAGCGGAGCCAGTTGCGTGCACAGTTTGCGTCCCGCGTGATTCTAAATTCAAAGTCTCCCAACCTTTTCGCAAATATTGAAGCTTCATTCGGTTTGCCATCAATCATTGCCGAAACGAACGCAGAGACAGAATCGGATCTGAACGATCGGAAAGTAGTTGAGAGGTGCAGGTCATCGTTTGTGATCAGGGGGTTGGGAAGCCCCGAAATACCAAGGGAATCAGATTCCTCAACAATGCTGTTCGATATGTGAACCTGCCAATGAGGGAAATGCTTCGCAAGCACGTTCAGCCACTCGCCTATTCCAGCTTACCCGTATTGATCTCTTGGCCGCTACCCAGCAAGCAGATCACCGTGCACCAGTCTTTGTGACGATCCATCACTGATAGCAAGAAATCCGGTTCCGACTCATCGAAGTCCGGACACTTGCGCTTCTTCCTCATAAATTGGCTAGTTGTGTGTCTGTCCCACGCTCGCTGTGCTTCATCGAACAATGCAACCTTTTCAATGGGCGGTTGTTGGGAGTTCACATTCGCATCCCTAAAGTGATGGATATTTTGAATGAACTGCTCGATGCTTCGAGTTTCCCTTTTCCTGTCGTCCTCTTAGCCTCCGTCTTCACTCGATCCTTCTCATCGAGGGTAAGCGCTGCTCTAAGAACCTTGACTTAACGGCCCGTTGCCGGAGAGAAAGACGGCATATTCGTCTTGGGCGATTCGTGTTCGTGTGCTGGCAAGGTTCAGGCCGGCAAGTGTTTTGCCCGATCCGGGTACTCCGGTGATGAAACAGATTGCCCTCCGGCGGTTGAGACTTGCAGTTTTCAATGACCGAAGAGACATATGCTGCGGTAATCGATAGATTTTCAGCTCCAGCCTCGTTACGAGTGATATCTTCAACCTGGTGATTTCTGTAAAGGGCTTGTGCCGCTTCCACTATCGTAGGGGTCGGCTTGTATCGACCATCAACCCACCGAAGCGGGTCGATTTCATCGGTGTTGTAAATTGCGGACGCTCGACGAAGGATATCGGCTAGATCGTTTCCATTCGAAAGAATACACTCGCAAACCCTATCCTCTGCCATCTCGAACGCGGGTTTGGTCGGTTTCGCCACCGTAGCTATCAAGACGGGAAAAATCGGGAGACTGTGGCTCGGTTCATGGAAGTTCTTTAGGTCAAGAGCATATCCAACGGTCTGATCAATGTCTGCAGGACTGAACTGCCCAGATCCCACCTTGTATTCCAAGACGAAGACAGAGCCACGATAGAGGATGACTGCGTCTACGCGCCTGCCCATTCGGGGTATTGTGAACTCCAGAAATATAAATCCTTCGTCAATGGCCTCCCAAGTGGCTCTGAGATGCTCAATGATTTTGATCCACGCATTCCGCTGCGTTAGCTCAACGGCAAAGAATGCGTTTGCCGTTAATGCTCCGATGATGGCATCAGAGCTGTCATCCAGAAATTGGCGTCGGGGTGCTTGATAAGCTGCTCTCGTCATCTTAATTTGCAGGCCGGAATCCAGAGCTATTGTCACATGGCTTGCATTTCACGTGAACGGCTCCGTTGTAGGAACAAGTGCGGGTTCGACCGACTTTATATCTTGACGACCTCCCGGGCAGACTAGTCTGGAGGGTTCTGCAACCAACTGACATCACTTGGTCGTAGAACGCGCATGCCGCGGATTTGATTCCGGCAAAACTGCACGCTCCAGTTTGCGACATGCCGATTACATGGCCAAGTGGATTCCAGACCTGAGGAACTATTGTCGCGTCAGCGTAAGCACAAAAGGCAGCCTTACATTCTTTACGTTCGGGTCACCGGCAATGGCAAACACTCTGCCGAGGAGTCGATTGTCACGCGGAAGCAGCTTTATTTGAAGTGTTTTGGCCCGGGTTCTTATTGCATCAGGTGCATCGATTTTCCCGCTGGACAAGCCTGTAAACGCTCCACCCTCCGACAGCATCTCGATGATTTCTTCGGTGCGGCTGTTCCCGATAGCTAGATTCGCAGATTCACTGGATTTGATGTTGATCTTAACCGGCATGTTCGCGCCGCCATCTTCCAGCAGTCCCTGCCATTGTCCTCTCCATGCCGGAGTCGCGACGAACGGTTTGCTTTGAAGGCTGCAGTCTTCCACAGGCCGACGCCAGTCCGGCAGGTAGTTCGTCAGCAGTTCATCGCACACGCTGTAGGCCAGTTCCCATGCGTTGGACCGATTGGTGACGAGTACGCAACCTAAGTCTTTCGATGGGACAAAACACATTCTGTTGGCGACTCCTGGGTCCCCGCCGGTCTTAAAGAAAAAGGGCACCCCGGACGTGGTTTGACTCTTGAACCAGCCGAAGGTGGTTGCGACACCGGATGGCCCAGTGAAGACAGGTCGATGCAGTTCATCCAGGTTCTGCTCACTAAGGATGGCCGATTGACTTTTAGCTAAATGGCGCATATTGAAGAGAGCGAAAAGAGCGAGATCGTGAGCGCTCGCGTACAGCTCGCCCGAAGCAGGCGTCGATGTGGTGTAGTGCGGGATCGGTCGGCCAAGCGAATCGTAACGCGTTGCGCCGCTTCGCACTCGAACAGTATCACTGCCGAAAAAGCTGTCGCTCAAACCTAGAGGCGCGAGCACTCTTTGATGCATCAGGGCTCCAAGCTCCGTCTGCGTGAGAGCTAAAGCGATTGCATTCAGCGCCGCAAACCCGAGGTTGCTGTACTCATAGCAGGCTGCCGGAGGGTAAGCCAGCCTGCCATATTGTTGAAGAAGGGCGTCTGGACTGGGGACAAGCTTCGCTTCATTTGCGTCATAGGATTCATATATGCCGGGCAGACCACTGGCGTGCGCACCGAGTAGCCTGACACTCACCGCTTCCGCGTTGCGGTCTTTACCCACGAGTTTGCAGCCTGCCAGAAATCTATTCGCGGGCTCATCCAGGGATAGCTTGCTTTCGGCGACCAAGGTCATGATAGTGGTCGCGGTGAACGGCTTTGTGACGGAGGCCAAGCTGAACGGGGTATGAGGTGTCGCCTTCAGAGCCGCTTCCCGATTTGCCCAACCAAAACCTTCCTCCCAAATGATGCGTCCGCCTTTTACCACGGCGACAGCTACGCCGGTCGCGTCACCTCGTGCAATCGACTGCTGAATTCTATTGCGTACCGGCTCGAAGTTTACCTTGGTCGCTTCATCATGGGAGAAAGCTCCACTGGCGTTCTGCTTCGCTGCAACAAGGCCACCAAACGAAGCTGAGAGCATCCACCGTATTACGTCGCGACGGTTTGAGCGTGCCGTCATTTGTATTCCCCTTCATGGTACAGAGCCGCTTCAGTGCACTAAGATTACGCCGTATTGGATTTCGCTGTTAAGGACTGCAATCTAGGGATCATTACCGCCGAAGTTGGAACGTCGACTGGAGTTGGAGTCCAGCACTCATTGGGCGGATTTCACCTTGCCGTAAAACGCGCTAGTCGTTGAAGTGAACGCGCAGGTTGTGTCCGGTTGGTCGGCAACCCTTCCACGACTTCCTGCTAGCGGAAAGTTCGCGATGGCCCGTAATACGCCCCACAAACGGCAGTAAGGGTTCGAGCTTACCAGAAGTAATCCGACAGGCGGCCAAAACTAGACTTAAAATGACGCTTTAACGGCGAAGGTAGAGCGATCGGCTCAGCTCCCGATCAGTCGCCAAGTATTGACCAATCCAGTTTCGAAACGTGCACCAAAGCGCGACGGCATCACGCGCGCGGAAACTTGACCGGCCTTATCTTAGCGCTTATGAAGGGCATGGCGACACCCTACCTAGAAGTTGTATTTGAGACCGAATTGAATCTGGCGCGCGCCTTGCGAGCTGTTGACTAAGCCCAGAGTAGGTCCCAGTCCGGTGCTAGGAGCATTTAGAATCGGCGTGTTGGTGAAGTTGATGGCCTGTGCTTTCAACTCAAGATTCTGATGTTCGGTCACCGTGAATAGTTTGGAGATGGCGAGATCGGCAGTATGCAATCCTGGCCCGCGAATGATGCCGACACCGCAGTTGCCGAAGCCAGAGGTGGGCTGGACAAATGTAGCCTGATCCCAGAACTGGTAGCCGCCGCTCGGACTATTCTGTTTGCCGTAGACAATTGGAGATCCAGTGCAACTGGCTAACGGCCCGAAGGAGCCAGTGCCGGAAACATCATTGGCCCCGATGGTGAACGGGAAACCGGAATGGAATGTGACGATGGAGTTGATCTGCCAGTCGCCGGCGATCGCGTTAATGGCGCGGTTAAGGTTCTTGCCGTACATGCGGCCGCGGCCAAAGGGGATGTCGTATGTTACATAGCCGTTGAACGCCTGCGGGACGTCGTAGTAACAATTTCCATAGTATGAGTGGGCGTTGTAAGTGTTCTGCCAGTAATAATAGTTGCCGCCGCCTTGACCGTAACCGCCATAGTATCCGATGGAATCAGTCAGACACTTAGACCACGTGTAGTTGGCCTGAAATTCCAGGCCATGGCTGAGGCGCTGTTGAAAACTGACCTGAAGCGCATTGTAGTTTTGAATTCCATTGGTGATGGTCAGTTTGTCGGTGGGATTATCGGCGGCCAGCGTCGGATTCCCGGCAAGGTAAGGACTTGGCAGAACGGTTCCGCCGGCAGTGAGGACGCCTTGCGAAGCGTTCACCGGAACCATCAGGTGATCGTTATCCTGGCCAACATAGGCGGCTTGCAGCGTCATAGAATTTCCGAACTGGTGTTGAATGCTGAAGTTCCATTGGTTCGAAACGGCCGGCCGATCGTTAGGATCCCAAGTGAAGATGGTTGCGCCGCCGAAGCAAGCGGGAGAAGAGGCGAGTGCCGCTGCTGGAGTACAACCGCTGCTGCTGCCGAAACCTGAATATCCTTGCGACAAGGTAGTGGGCGGCAGAACGAGGTCAGCGCCGGTCGCATAAGTCACTAAGTGGCCGGTTTGCCATGGCGGGTTGCGCGTGAGGCGAAGGTTTGTGCCGGTGCCTTCCAGAAAATTGGAAAGCGAATAGGATACGCGAATCACGGTATTGGAAGAAGGCGACCATGCAAGGCCGATGCGCGGCTGGAAGTTTGTAATTCCGTTGTATTGGTTGTACAAAGCGTTGTTGTCGTTGAATAAGTTAGTTTGTCCGGAGAGCAGAACCTGCCCAGTGTACTCCTGGAAATTGGTTTGCCTGTTGTGCACTTCATCCCAGGGCGTATGCAATTCCCATCGCAGACCAAGATTGACTGTGAGCTTACTGCTGGCTTTCCAGTCGTCTTGAACGAAGGCGCCATAGATCGTCGAACGCTGGCCCCAAGTACCGCCCCCCGCACCCACTCCGACTTGCTCCGGAAGGCCAAGGAGAAAGTCAGCTTCAGGATAGCCCTTCGCGCCCGCGGCGTTGTTTCCGGTATATTGGCCGTTGAATGTGAATTGTCCGGCCAGGCCCTCGTTACCGGAATAGAAAACATTTATACGTTCGCGGAAATATTGAAAACCGGCCTTAATCGAATGTGAACCGATAGTGACGATGGCCGTGTCTTCGGCTTGGACGACGGTTGAAGCGAAATCCTGCACAACATCAGAGTTACCGAAATTGGAGATGTTCCCGCCGTTGAAGCTTAAACCAGGAAGGAAATTGGAAGATGCGCCGCCGATGCCAAAGGTGTTGGCTGTACTGGGGATATCGTTACCGGTAGCAACCGGAAAGTAGTTCACGCCGCCACGCAAGTCGTTCACAAAAGTTGGAGTGACGGTTTTCGTATAATCGAGCACGCCATTATAAAGGGGAAAGTTGTTGAAGCTGTTGTAGAGGAGGGGCTGGCTGTTGGTTGCTGGATTGACCACGTTCTGTTCGGAGTAGCGTCCGAAGAAATGATCTCGCTCGGTAGGTACCCAATCCACTTTGATGTCGCCCTGATCGCTGTTGGTATAGGTATGTTGAAAGTTGACTTGATTGTTAATCAAGGCAGTACTGGTGGCTGCGGGGTAGAGCGGTGAACTGAGAATTGCCGTGGCGACCGGACTGAATAGAGTGAGCGGAATTTGGTTGTTGGGGAAAGGAGCCCTGCCCGCAGTAGTGGCGCTTGAGAATGGGTTATATAACTGCTGAGAGGGCGTGGTACAAAGGCCCGCAGCGAAACCAGTTTTGCAAAGAGCGGAGAAATCGCCCGCCCGTTCAGCGGCGGTGAGAACGGTGAAGCCGCCACCGGTGGCCGGTTGATCATATCGCGAGCCCTGGTAATCCGCGAAGAAAAACAGTTTGTCTTTGATAATGCGGCCGCCGACACCACCGCCGAATTCATTCCAGCGAAGCAACGGGCGCGGTATGTTTTGAAAGTTATCCGACCATTGATTGGCATTCAGCTTGTCATTGCGAATGAATTCGAAAGCGACCCCGTGGAACTGATTCGTCCCCGACTTGGTTATTACGCTAACGATGCCGCCCATGAAATTGCCAAACTCCGCGGACGCGTTCTGAGTGATCAAATTGAATTCCTGGATGGAATCGACACTCGGCGCATAACCTACGTCGTTTTCAGAGACTTGGTCGTTATTCATGCCGTCCAACAAATAAGTATTAGCTTCTTCGCGATTGCCATTTATATAGGGCCGACCGCTGCTAAACGTAGTCTGCGCACCGGTAAATTCGCCAGGATTAGTTGTCACCGATCCTGGCGACAACAGCGTCAGTTGATTGTAATTACGGGTAGCGAGCGGTAACGAGACATTCGTCCGCGCATCGAGAACGGTGCCTAACTCGGTAGTTTGCGTCTGCAAAATAGGAGGAGCCCCGGTTACTTCGACGGTCTGGTTCACATTGCCGACGGCCAATTGAAAGTCGATCTTTGCTACTTGATTCAGCACAAGCAGGACAGGGGATTTCACGGAAACCTGGAAGCCCGGATTCTCCACGCGAACTTCGTAAGTACCTACTGGTAAACGCAGCAGGCTGTAACGTCCGCCGTTGTCTGACGAAGTGGAAAAAACGTTTCCGCGGTCAAGGTCCTTTACCGTGACTTTGGCGCCAGAGACCGAGGCACCTGAGGGATCGGTAATTTGTCCGTTGATGGCGGCCGTGACCTCCTGGCTGTTGGCCGATGTTGAGAAAAGTGCCAGCGCGACCGCGCCGAGAAAAAAACAGGGTAATCGCGAGTTAGACATAAGCAGCCCCTAAAGCGAAATATCTGCGATTGTAAGTGCGGCAGAGATAGCGCGTCAATTCGCAAATTGTCGCTCGAAAGACTACGGATCTATTAGCGAACGGAACCTAAGTGTTCCAAGGGCCAAAAAACGAAAACCGCTTTGCCGTAGATGTAGGCTTTCGGCACGAATCCCCAAGCACGGCTGTCGTTGGAGGAAATGCGATGGTCGCCCAGAACAAAATAATCATCAGCGGGAATTACGGTGGCGGGATAAGGGCGGTCGTCCCGGTACTCTAAAGGGACGTAATTCTCTTCGAGCTGTTTGCCGTTAATCAGGACCGATCCGTCCCTCACTTCTACGGTGTCGCCGGGAAGACCGATGACTCTCTTGATATACGACTTGGTGCGATCTTCCGGATACCAGAAAACGACCGTGTCGCCGCGCTTGATATCGCCCAGCCCAAACTTATAGCTGAACTGATTGATGAAGAGCCGCTCCTGATCGAGCAGCGTAGGCATCATGCTGGTGCCTTCCACTTTTACCGGTCGATACAAAAAGAGGATCACGAGAACCGCGATTAGAACAGAGAGCATTAGATCGCGAAACCAGGCGATGACAGCGATGAACGGCGGCTGTGGCGGGGTTGTTGCCGGGCTTTTCGCGATGGGCAGGTTGTGCGGCTCAGGAGTCAAGCCAGGGGTCGCGGTTTCATCCATATTAAAGAAAGCTTACTTCTAATCTACTAGTTTCGCTGCGCCTCCAGTGAAGAAGTGCCTACTCTATGTGACGAATCACGAATTTTTTTGGTTGCTGGAGTGAAAAGTTTGGGGAGACCCGCACTACAACCGCCTTCGCGCGACCTATAATTAGAGTAATGTTGCCAACAGTTCATCGTCAAAGCGCGCTACGTATTTGCGCTTTGATTTGCATGAGCCTGCTTTTGGTGGCATGCCTGTGTGCGCCAATTCATAAACATGACACGGGGCAAGATGCTTCTTGTCTTTTTTGCCATGCTTCAACACGAGCTGAATGGCCGCAGCCAGCGATCTCGACTGCCCCTCTCGTTTCAGTTTCGCTCCTGCTGATCAAGAATTCAGGCCGGAACTTGGTGGACAGCACGGAACGAAGGGTACGAATTCCGCGAGCTCCGCCGAGCCAACTCCTTTCTCTCTAGCTTTGGACGTGCGTCTGGCGTATCTGTTTGGCCGTCTGGCACGTCTCCGATGATTGGGCCCCTTAAGGAGTTTCCGTTTTGATTCGATTTCTATTTCCCTCGACAGCCGTGTTGCTTGCTTTGAGCGCACCCTGTTTATTTGGACTTACCGTCACATTCGCGACTGCATCGGTTTCAGCGACACAAGCGACGGGGCAAGGCGGCACCGTACAAGGTGTAGTCAGCGATCCGACCGCGGCACCAGTGGCCGGACTGGCGGTGTCACTCACCAATGGGGTGACTGGATACAGTCAGAGCGTTAAGACGCAAGCGGACGGAACCTACCGGTTCACCAATATTCCGCCAAACACGTATACGCTGCAGGTGGATGCAACCGGGTTTCAGAAATATTCGCAAACGATCAATATACGAACGCAGGTGCCGCTGGAACAAAATGTAGTACTCGCTTTAGCGGGCACGCAGCAATCCGTAACGGTGGAGGCAACGCCGGACACGATTGAAAATGTGGCAACGGCGCACGTCGATGTCAGCCAAAACTTGATTGGCAATCTGCCGATCACGTCGTCATCGTCTGGACTGAATGAAGTGATCACGTTGACATCGCCTGGCGTGGTTGCGGATTCGAACGGCATGTTCCATCCACAAGGCGACCATGGCGAGACGAGTTATGTGGTGGATGGTTATGAGATTGGCGATCAACAGAGCAAGACATTTTCCACCCAATTGCCTGCGAACGCGTTTCAATCGTTAGAACTGGTGAGCAGCGCACCGGATGCAGAGTTTGGCGGCAAGACGAGTTTAGTGGTGAACGCGGTGACGCGCTCAGGCTTAGGGCAACCGCCGCATGTTTCGCTCGACACGTATTACGGCACTTTCGGAACGGTGGGCGAGGATTTTACGATTTCGAACGGCGGCTCGAAATTTGGCAACTTCTTCCTGGTGGACACGAGCCGCACGGGGCGATTTCTGGACAGTCCGGAGTTTTCGCCGATGCACGATCATGGCAACAACGAATCGATCTTCGATCGCATGGATTATCAACCCACCGGGCGCGATTCGTTTCATTTAGATGTGTTTGGCGCCCGGAACTGGTTTCAAATCCCCGATACTTACGACCAGACGAACCAAGATCAGCGGCAACAAGCGCGGACGTTTAGTTTTGCGCTCGGTTTCCAGCATACATTCAACCCCAAAATGTTGATGACGATTAGCCCGTTTGTGCGGCAGGATCGCGTGGATTACTATCCAAGCGACAATCCGTTCGCGGACGCGCCCGCAACGCTGGCGCAGAACCGGCATTTGACCAATTGGGGAACACGCGCGGATTTTTCATACGCGAGCGGCATTAACAATATCAAGATCGGTACCGAGATTCAGCAGACACGCCTGGCCGAAAACTTTTCGTTGGGCATCACTGACCCAACCTTCAATCCGGTGTGTTTGACAACGACGGGCGACCCGGTGACGGTTGGCAATGTTTCGGTGCCTGGAGCTTGTTCGCAGGCTGGGTATACGGCGAATCCAGGATTCTCTCCCGGTTTGTTGCCGTTCGACTTAACGCGAGGCGGCCATTTATTTGTGTTTAACGGGAACGCGAATATCAACCAACAAGATGTTTTCTTTCAGGATCAGATCACCATCAAGAATTTGACTATTAGCGCGGGGCTGCGCTTTGACAACTACGAAGGAATTAGCGAGGACAAGTTACTGCAGCCAAGGGTCGGTTTTTCGTACTTAGTCAAGATGACCGGGACGGTGATTCGCGGTTCGTATACGCGCGCCATGGAGACTCCCTACAACGAGAATCTGGTGCTGTCCAGCAATACCGGCGCGGGCGGATTAGCAACAAATGTTTTCGGCGCCTATGCGAGCACACCTTTGCGGCCGGGACATCGCAATCAATATAGCGTCGGCTTGGAGCAGGCAATCAAGAAGTACGTACAAATCGAGGCAAACTACTTTTGGAAATTCACCAAGGACGCTTTTGATTTCGATACTTTGTTCAACACGTCTATCGCTTTTCCAATCGAGTGGAAGCAATCGAAGATTGATGGCGTGTCGCTGCGCGTATCGACGTCGAACTTTCATGGTTTTCAAGCTTACACGACTATCGGACATACCCGCTCGCGATTCTTCGGACCAGAGTCCGGCGGCTTGATTTTCAATTCGCCCCTCGATACCGGAGTTTTCCGGATTGATCATGACCAGAACCTGCAACAGACCTCCTACCTGCGGTACCAACACGGCAAAGATGGCTGGTGGGCGATGTTTACCTGGCGATATGATTCGGGCGAGGTTGCTGGCGCGGTCACTGATTTAGCAGATGCTTTAGCTTTGACGGCGGACGAACAGGCAGCGATTGGTTTCCACTGCGGGAGCCAGTATGCGACCCTGGGCAGCCCTATCACTTCCTGCAGCGGAAGTTATGGCGCGACGAGGTTAGTGATTCCCGCAGCGGGTACATTCAACGCGGACCACAATCCGCCGCGTATTGCCTCGCGCAATCTGTTTGATGCGGGGATTGGCACGGACAATCTCTTTCACAAAGAGAAGTTCAAGACCGACCTGAAGCTTAGCGCCATGAACCTGACCAATGAAGCGGCACTGTATAACTTTCTGTCTACTTTCAGCGGGACCCACTGGGTGACGCCGCGCGCTTTGACGGTAACCCTCGGTTGGGTTTACTAGGTTTGTAAAAATAGGAACCATGTCTAAGAGCGTGGTTCTGATCGCAAGCGGCGATCTTCGTCTTTCTGCCAACCGTGTATGTTGGCCGGCGCAGGCTGCGGCGGAAGCGGCCGTTACGAAAGCGGTAAACAGCTTCGGCTTTGACGTGAAGCGCGGCCATCCTTTCGATCCGCAGAAACAGCACGGCTTTATCGATTCGCAGAAATACGGCATGGCGGTGTTTCAGACGATCCCAGAAGACGTGCCGCTCATTGTAGTGGAAGCCGTCTGGCAGTATAGCCATCACGTTTTGCATGGTTTGGCAACGCACAAAGGGCCGATCCTCACGGTAGCGAACTGGAGTGGCCAGTGGCCGGGCTTGGTTGGCATGTTAAACCTGAATGGTTCCCTGACAAAGGCGGGCGTGCCTTACTCAACGTTGTGGTCTGACGATTTCACGGATCAGGCGTTCCTTTCCAAGCTGCAAGGATGGTTGAACGGAGAAACAGTTTCCCACGACACCACCCATGTGAAACCGTTGTCGGCAGTGAAGGTGCCCGCCGATGCGGAGCAGTTGGGCGTCACACTGGCGCGCCAACTGAAGCGGGAGAAAGCCATCATGGGCGTTTTCGACGAAGGCTGCATGGGCATGTTCAATGCTATAGTGCCCGATCACTTATTGAATGCCGCGGGCGTCTATAAGGAGCGACTGAGTCAATCGGCACTCTATGCGGCGATGCGCGAGGTGCCCGCATCGGAAGCGGCAGCGATTCGACAATGGCTGGACGCGAAGGGTGTGCAGTTTAGAACGGGCCCGAATCCAGAAACAGACTTGACGGATGAACAAATTTTGGATCAATGCCGCATGTATATTGCGGCACTGCGGATTGCCGATGAGTTTGGCTGTCATACGATCGGCATTCAGTATCAACAAGGCTTAAAAGACTTAGCAGCCGCGTCTGATTTAGTGGAGGGCATGCTGAACAACAGCGAGCGTCCGCCGGTGAAATCGGTTGACGGACGTGTGTTGTATGAGGGCCAGCCGTTGCCGCACTTCAATGAAGTGGATGAGTGCGCAGGTTTAGATGGCCTGGTGACTTATCGCGTCTGGAAGGCGCTTGGCTTCGCGCCCGAAAACACGCTGCACGATTTGCGCTATGGAGAGATGTATCAAGGGCAGTTTGTCTGGGTGTTTGAGATTTCAGGAGCAGTGCCGCCAGAGCACAATGTGGGTGGATACGCCGGTACGGTAAGCGAGAGACAACCGGCGATGTATTTCCGTTTGGGCGGCGGATCGCTGAAAGGCGTGGCCAAGCCGGGCGAAGTCGTCTGGAGCCGGGTGTTTATTGAAGATGGAAAGTTAAAAGCGGATTTGGGACTGGCGCAGGCAATTGCCTTGCCGAAAGAAGAGACAGAACGGCGCTGGAGCCTTACGACGCCGCAGTGGCCGATTATGCATGCGGTGCTGCACGGTATTTCGCGCGATCAAATGATGGCGCGGCATAAAGCAAATCATATTCAAGTAGCATATGCGCCTGATAGAGAGGGCGCACGCAAAGCGCTGGCGGCCAAAGCAGCATTCTTTCGCGAAGCAGGTCTCGACGTTTTCATCTGCGGTACGGAAACTGGACTCTAGCAGATGAAAGTCGGATTGATCGGAACGGGCGCGATCGCAAACATGCATGCGCGCGCGTATAAAAACATCGGCTTTGAACTGGTTGCCTGCTACAACAAGACGGCAGCGCGCGGGCGCGAGTTTGCACAAAAGTGGCATGCGGAGTTGCTGGAATCGGTTGATGATTTGTGCCGGAGCCCTGGGCTTGATTATGTGGACGTTTGCAGTTTTCCCGACTCGCATCTCGAACCGGTAAGAATCTGCGCGCAGATCAAGCGACCGATTATGCTGCAGAAGCCGATAGCCACGAATCTGCCGGAAGCGAAGGAGATGGTGGATCTGGCGCACATCGCGGGCATCACGTTGGGGGTAATGAGCCAGCATCGCTTTGACGATTCAACAGTGTTTCTAAAACGCGCCCTGGCAGCGGGCCGGCTCGGAAAAATTCTGCAAGCCGATGCGTATGTGAAATGGTTTCGCAGCGACGAATATTATTCGCGTCCAATAAAGGGCAGTTGGCAGACGGAAGGAGGCGGCGCGCTGATCAATCAGGCGATTCATCAAGTGGACGTGCTGTTGCACTTGATTGGGCCAGTGACGGAAGTGAATGGCATGTGGCAACTCGGCGCGCGGCACAAGATTGAATCGGAAGATGTGGTGAGCGCGCAGTTCCGTTATCAATCGGGAGCGATGGGGATTATTCAGGCGGCGACTGCGTTTTGGCCAGGGTATGCGGAGCGGATCGAAATCCACGGCACGAAGGGCAGCGCGATTATCACCGGCGACAAATTGACGTCGTGGGACGTCTTGGACGATGAAAAGGCGAATCACGTTGATCCGGCGCCTATCGCGAGCGCGGTGGCATCCGGTTCTTCTGATCCGATGGCGATTTCGGTTACCACGTTTGAACGGCAGTTTAGCGATTTTGCGGACGCCATCGGCAAGCGGCGTGAGCCTTTGTCCAATGGCGAAGATGGGTACCGGGCACTGGAGTTTGTGTTGTCGGTATATCAATCTTGCCGCGAAGGACGGAAAGTTTCGATTGGCGAATGAAGGCGCTCGCGGGCGCATTGTGCAAATCAATATTTCCGCGGGAGGCGTGCCGAAGACACCAGTTGTTCAAGCTGAAGTAGGACGGCTTGGCATCGCGGGCGATGGGCATCGCTTTCGCTTGCATGGCGGCCCGAAGAAGGCTTTGTTACTGCTGGCTTCGGAAGTCATTGATAATTTGCGTGCGGAAGGTTGGCCACTCTATTACGGGGCGCTGGGCGAGAATCTTACGACTGCGGGGCTGGATCATGCAACGTGGAAAGGGGGTCAGCGATTTCGCTGCGGCGACGTTCTGTTGGAACTGACTACGCCACGCGAACCTTGTAAGACACTTAATCCATATGGCCCGGGGATTCAGAAGCGGCTGCGGGCCAAGCCAGGAGAAAGCGGCTTCTACGCGGCGGTATTGTCACACGGAATACTTATCACAGACGCTATAATCGAAGGAGTGGAGCGAATTTCCTAGCCCCGTCCGCACTTCTTTCGAAGTGGAGATATGCCCGCCACAACCGACTTAGCGCCGCTGCCGGTACTCTCCCACCCTATTCACGCGTGGATTGAAAGTTCCCCCGATCCTGTTCGCGTATCAAGATATATAGACGACTTTGCGGCGCGGCACCCGGGCACCTTCGATTCATTGGCTTCAGATCGAGAGCGAGCGCGCTGGCTTCCAGTTATCTTCGGCTGCAGCACGTTTCTATCTGAGGAGGTTTTGCGCCAGCCTGAGTGGCTTGCGAGTGTAGCCGACTTTCACCAGCAACTTACTACTCACGATTATAAAGAGCGCTTAGTCGACTTTCTGCAGCAACGTGCGGTGGCGAAACCGGCGGCTTTGGATCTTGCTATGTTTCGGCGCCGCGAACTCTTGCGTATCGTTTTGCGAGACCGGATGGGCGTTGCTTCGCTGGCAGCGGTAACCGATGAAATTTCGAGTTTAGCGGATGCAATTCTTGCTTGTGCGCTGGCGGCGGTCACCAAGGATGTGGAGGCGCGCCATGGACAACCGCTTTGCCGGGAAGAAGGAGAAGCAAGTCAAGCCGCGGCATTCACGGTGCTCGCGTTGGGAAAACTGGGCGGCCGCGAACTCAACTACAGTTCGGACATTGACTTGATGTTCTTGTACAGCGATAACGGCGAGACTTCCGGTCCGCAAGTCATCACGAACAAGGAATTCTTTAAGAAGGTAGCGAACAAGTTCACAAATTTGCTTTCGACTTACACCGCGGCGGGAGTCTGTTACCGAGTTGATTTGCGGTTGAGACCCGAAGGAACTTTGGGCGAAGTTTGCTTGTCGTTGCCGGCGGCTAAAGAGTATTACTCGAAACGCGCGCGCGATTGGGAGCTGCAGATGTTGATCAAAGCCCGTGTGGCAGCGGGCGACGAGTCGCTTGGACAGGCGCTGCTTGATTTCGTCGAACCTTCCATTTACTCGACGACTCTCGATTTCACGACGATAGAGACGATGTCGGTAACGAGAGAACGCATCACTGAGAAGTTGGCGCGCAAACGTTTCAGCAAAGATGTCTTGGATGTGAAACTGGCGCGCGGGGGCATTCGCGATATCGAATTCCTGGTGCAGTGTTTACAGCGATTGCACGGTGGTCGCGAAGCAAGAGTGCGCCACGGCGGGACTTTGCTGGCGCTGGCGCGTTTGCACGATCGCGACTTACTATCAACGACTGAGTATTCGCGTCTGGTGGATGCTTACGAATATTTGCGGCGGCTGGAGCATCTGCTGCAGCTGGAAGATGACCGCCAGACGCATACATTGCCCAAGAATCCCGCGGACTTGGAACGTTTGGCTCGGCGCATGAGTTCACCGGATAATGTGCCGCGGGCGTCCCTGGGAATCGCCAGCGAATTATTGAAAGACTTGAACCAGCGGCTCGAAAACGTGCAGGTGATTTATGAACGAATTGTGCACGCACAAAGGCCGCTGCAATATTCGCCGCTGAGTTCGAACCACGCATCCGGCAATCACGAGCCAACCAAAGAACGCGGCGAGGGGGACGTCTCAGGCGAAATTCTGGAGGCTTTAACCGCACAAGCGTCGCTGTTTGCCGAACGTCTGCGGCAGCGCGGATTGCGGCGGTCTGAAAGGGCGCTGAACGCGTTCCTGGCTACCCTGGTGCGCGAGCCGCAGCAGTTGCCATTGCTTAACAGTCATCCGGCGCTGGCCGATTGGATGTTGGAGGTTTTCGAGCTAAGTCCTTATTTAGGCGAGCAACTGGGGCGCTTTCCCGAGCTGCTGGAAGAGATCCGCCGTGCCGTGGATCATCCCAACCGGCGCTGGGCATTCGAGGGCTTGGCTGCTCCACTCAACGATATTAATGGCTTGCGGCGCTTTTACCGGCGCGAAATGTTTCGCATTCAAGCAGCCAGCATTTGCCTGCGCGAACCGGTGTTCGCAACGCTGGATAACACTTCAGCGCTGGCTGAGTTCGTGATTGCGCGTGCTTACCGCATAGCTTTAGAACGGGCGCTGGCGCATGCGCAGTCGCGAGCGACTATCGACAAACCGTTCTACCATCCGCAAAACGAAATGATGGTTGTCGCATTGGGACGTCTCGGGATGCGCGAGTTCGATCTGGCGTCCGATGCGGATTTGTTGTTCGTTATCCCCGACACAGAAGGGCATCGGCTGCGTTTTTGGACACGCGTCGCTGAGCATCTCATTGAGATTCTAACTACCTACACGGGAGACGGAACCATTCTTTCTCTGGACACGCGCTTGCGACCAAATGGGCGCGAAGGTGTGCTGGTACAGACTGAGTCGACCTATCGCGACTACTTCTCGACGAAAGCGGAAGCTTGGGAAGGAATCGCGTACATGAAAGCGCGCGGCGTGGCGGGCGATACCGATCGCGCGACGGCGTTTTTGCACGAATTACAGAAAGTGGACTGGCGGCGTTGGGGACAAAGTGGACGCTCGCGCCAAGATCTGCGACAGATGCGCATGCGTTTGCAGCGGGAGCAAGGCGCAATCACTCCGCTGAAGGCTGCGGAAGGCGGTTACTATGACGCCGATTTCATTTTGATGTATCTGCGGCTCAAAGGCGCGGGCATGTTTTATAAGAGTCTGAACACACCGGAGCGCATTGATGTGGTGGAAAAAATGGGGCATCTGGATTGCGCGGAGGCGGAGTTCCTGCTGGAAGCAACAACTTACTTTCGGGCGCTCGATCACGCTTTGCGCGTCGTCACGGGACGTACGGAAGAGCGGATTCCCGCTGCGCCGGAACAACGCGAGATGATTGCGGAGTTGATGCAGAGATGGACCGGAAAGCGGATTGCGGCGCCGAGTTTGGACGCGGATCTGTTGAGTTTACAGAAGCGCATGCGGCGGGCTTTTGAGAGTGTGTTTACTCAACTAAGAGTCCACGTCTTCGATCAAGTTCTATTTTCAGGCGTTGTGGCAATCAGTTGTTTCACATCTTCAAGTTCTTTTTTCAGGCGTGCGCCGCGGCGCGCCAAGCTGACTACGTACGCCATAACAATCAACCACGCGGCTAAGAAGCCGTAGAACATAAAGGTAAAATTGCGAGCGTCCATAGTTTCCTTAAACGTGTGCGGCGCGGCGCAACGAATCGATTTCACGCGCGGTAGAATCCTGCCAACTGCGAACCAAAACCAAAGCTACACCTACGAATAAAATGGCGAGCATATTTAACAAGAGCGTATGCTCCATGGCAGGGTCCATTTTGCCGCCGCCCGTTCGAATACTCAGCACTGGGCCGGGATGATTATTGCGGAACCACTCGATGGATTTCCACACGATCACTACATCGAAGCAGCCGAAAATAGTCAGTGCGGCGGAGAGGCGCGCGCGCTGGGTAGGCTCGTCAATCGCGCGACGCAGCATAAGATAGCCGGAGAATATCAAGACACACACGAGCGCAGACGTAAGACGGTAGTCCCACGTCCACCAAATTCCCCATTGCACGCGCGCCCAAATACTGCCGGTGACGATATTCACCAGCGAAAATACGACGGACACTTCAACAATGGACGCTGCCAGCGAATCGTAGCGCAAATTACCGCCGGCCAGATACAGCACGCTCAATGTCATGGCCACAAAGTAGCCAACCATGCCGACGATGGCGGCAGGCACGTGAAAATATATGATCCGGTACATGTAGCCTTGCGCGACTTCGTCTGGCAGCACAAGGAAAATGTTGTAGAGATTGTAGGCCAACAAAATTGCGGCCACTCCGGCAAAGGCGATTACGAGTTTTTCGCGCATAAAAAAGTCCCTGTTTCTATTGTCGACTAGTTCACCAAAATTGTATCCGCGAGTCCCCAAGCCAACATAGAAAACCCGATATCGGATGCCACCAAGACCCGCACCCACTGCATCTGTCCGCTGATCGGCTGATGTTGCAGCACGGTGTCGGTGAGTTCGATCGCCCCAATGAGCAGCGGCATCATCAGCGGATAAATGATCACGGGCAGCATAAGTTCCCGCAGACGAAGATTCACGGTGAGAGCGCCAAACACCGCTCCCAATATGGAGACACCCCAGGTAGCAAGAGCAAAAACAATGGCGAGCGCGCCTGCATGTGGAAGCCAATCGACACCATAGAAGATGCCGAATACGATCATGGAAACAAACTCCACTACGAGGAGCGTGGCGAAATTGGCCATCGCTTTACCGAGGACCAATGCGGCGGCGGATAGGGGTGAGGCAAGGAGAGTGTCCAGGCATTCGTTCGGGAGTTCGCGGGCAAAACCACGGTTGAAGACCAGCGCGCCCGCGAAAGCGAAAACAAGCCAGAGTAGTCCGCCGCCAAACTCATTCATCTCGTCGGCGAAGGCGTCAAAGGCGAAGCTAAAGAGAAGCAGAATCACGATCGCGAAGGATCCCGCCGCATTCAACGATTCCTTGGTGCGCAGTTCGATCGCCAAATCTTTGCGCGCCACCGCGAAGGCTTGAGTAAACAAGTTCACTGCGCCGTTCCCAGTTCTGTATAGAGCCGGTACAGCAGCGCTGGGTCGTCCAGCATTTCTCGAGTGCGTTCACCGGTATAGCGGAGGCGGCCATTCTCAACCAGCGCCACATGTGACGCAATTGCCAGAGCTTCGCGCAACTGGTGAGTGGAAAGGACAATGGTAGCGCCGCGCTGGCGAGCCTCGCTGAGAAGTTCGCTGAGCATGGCGATCGCGCGGTCGTCGAGCGAAGTGAACGGCTCGTCCAGCAAAAGAATTTTCGGCGAGTGAATGAAAGTGCGGGCCAGCGCCAAACGCTGGCGCATACCACGCGAAAATTGGCGCACAGGCATGGTGGCAACCCTTGCCAGATCTACCCGTTTGAGCCAGGTGTCTGTCAGGGCATGCAAATGATCGACGCCGGCGATACCGGCGAAGAAATGAAGATTCTCGCGGGCGGAGAGGTCTTCATATACGCCAATGCCATGCCCGAGAAAACCAGCTTGACGCCGCGCCTTATCCGCCCGGGGCTTTTCACCAAAGAGGCTCACCGCACCGCGCTGGAAATTCGTGAGTCCCGCCAGAATCCGCAGGAGGGTCGTCTTCCCCGCCCCATTGCGGCCCAATAGCGCACAACAAGATCCTTCCTGAATCGACAGCGTGCAATCGCGCAAGGCGGGGTAATCGCCATAGAACTTCCAGACTTGGTTCAGCTCTATGGCTTGGTTCATTATTTGCCGTACGGCGCGCGCACCGGCGAATTCGTATAGAGGAATGCCAAACCAACAGCCAGAATCGCCAGCGCCAAACCCAGCAGCCAACCCAGGTGGCGGTAGATTTGCGGTTGTCCTTCGGTGACTTGCGGCGAATCACTCTGGTCTGGCTGCGTGGTCTCCGGACCGCGTAGCGAACCAACCCCCGTGATGTCAACGGAAAAAGCGCCCGGCGCAACAACCGTATAAATACTCGCCTGCGTCTTTGGTTCCGTGCCCACGCTTTGCAAATCGTTGCCAGCCAGCGTTACTCCAGCGGGAGCAATCAAGCGCAAAGGGCCTGCAGGCATGTCTTTGATATTCACGACCCTGCCGCGGAACTTAAAAGGCGAGCCAGCAGGCAGCGCATAATCCACTTCAAATTGCGTTTCGCCCGGCTTGATAGGGTAATCGACTTTGTAAACCCCTTCCGCTTCCGTTCTCTCAGCAGTGCGCGGTAACGGCATACCCTGCGGCCCCTGCACTTGCACCCTTACCTGTCCGTTGGCCTCCGGCGGCAGAAAGAACCGCAGACTGCCGACGGCCGGATTGTTGTACGTATTGGTGGAATCGTTTTGCACGATTACGTTTTCGCTTACGCCGATGCCGCTCCTTGTCGGTTCAAACAGCATCATGTGCTGTGCCACGCGCGCCACGCTGGGCGATTTTGTCGCTTCAAACACGTCCAACTCAACGTTCGATGTCGGGATGTTGGGGGTCATCAGCTTGTTGTAATTCACACCGCTGTAAGCTGCCTGCAAAAGCTGGGGTCCGCCACCGGGCTGATCTTTTTCGAACACGAAGCGCCCGGCGGCGTCGCTTACGGTGGTCCCTATAGTCTGCATGCCTTGCTGGCCAGGTTTCACAAGCGTGATGTTCACGCCCGGCTGAGGCTTGCCGGTCGTTTTGTTGACTACGGTGCCATCGATCGAGGCACGCAAAGATAGTGCGCAAAAGAGGAATGTGTACAGGGCGTAACGGTTCACACGATCGCCTTTCCACACTCGCCGCAGAACTTGAGATTCTCTTTGAACTTCGCGCCGCAGTGCGGACAAACGGTACCTTTTGCCGTCGCGGGCTTGGTGGGCGTGGCAGGTTTGCGCACTGCGCCCAAGCCCAAATTCTTAAGGGTCTGCTCGGTCTCGCTCAGCACCACAGCCAATTCCCGCTGCAAAGCCTGCTTGGTTTGCTGGTAATCGTCATCCGTTAACTTTCCTAAGCGGTATTCGAATTGCAGGTCACGCAAGTTATCGTAGATGGCATGTTTGCGATCTTCTAAATGCTGAATTGGCGAGACCGGAATCGGCTCAGGAACATCCTTGTCGCGCACAAAGAGCGTGTAGAACAAAGCAGCCATCACCAGAAGTACGGCGGAAGCAATGATCATTTCTTCGCAGGGCCGCCACTCAACGGCGTGTCGTCCAGTTCACGATCGATCTGGGCTTTGAAACGATCCAGCACCGCTTCGTCACTCGGCATGAGCGGCGTGGGCTCTTTCCGATTGCGGCGAATGTACCAGGAGTAGACGCCGAACCCGAACAGCAATGCTATTCCAGGACCAATCCAAGTGATGATCGGTCCGACTCCTTGGGTCGGAGGCGACGCGAGCGTCACAATCCCGTCTTCCTTAACGAAGGTATTTACGATCGCATCGTCGCTCATACCTTGTTGTTTCATTTCGTAGATCCGCTGGCGCTTCGGGCTGCAGTAACTGCAATGCAGCATGGCGCAATCGCCAACAGTGTTTCGGCACGAGCCGCAACCGCACGAAAGGCGGCTGCCCACACGAACCACGTCGGGTGTCAGATAAGATTCCGGCGCCGACTGCGCATAAAGCGCAGTTGAAACACCCGCAAACCCGAAAAAAAATCTACGGCTGAACTGTCGCGGGCTGCGCATCGGCAATACCAACAACTTCGGTACGAGCGTACTGAAGTCGAACCTTTCCGGGAATCAAACAGATGATGGTGCCAAGCAGCAAAATATAAAAACTGCCCCAAATCAAAGTGACCAAGGGGAACACGTAAAGCTGAAAAATAGCTTTTGTGTTGTCCCGCGAAAGTCCGGCAAAATTAATATAAACGTCCTCGTTGATACGGCGGCGAATGCCGATGATCGAGGATTGCTCCTGGCTGGCCTTATAACTGCGAACTTCTGTTTCTAACTGATCGAGAACTTTGCCATGCCGCGACAACTCCACCGAAGCGTGACTGAATTGATAGTTTGGGTTGTCGCCGTCATTGACGCTCAGCACTTTGAATTCGTAGCCGCCGAAAGAAACGGTTTGATTGAGGCCGATACTGACGGTTTCGTGCTGATTGAAGGCACTCCCTGTAAAGCCCACAAACATGATCACGATGCCCATGTGAACCAGGTAACCGCCGTAGCGGCGTGTGTTGCGCCACGTCAGCTCGTATACTGAACGGAACAAATTGAGCTTTTCTTTCGCCTGAATGGCGCGCGAACCCTTCCAGAATTCACTGGCAATGGAGGCAAGGACAAAGGCACACAAACCAAAAGAAATCACCGCTTCAATCGCATAAACCCCGGCTGCGAACAAGCCTGCCATCACGGCGAGGCCGACAATGCTCGGGATCATAAACGATTTCTTTAAACTGGCGAGGGAACTCTTGCGCCACGCGATGAGCGGACCGACGCCCGTCAGGAAAATCAGGAACAAGGCAATCGGCACATTGACGCGGTTGTAGTAAGGAGCGTCAATAGTTTCTTTTTCGCCGGTGAGCGCTTCCATGACCACCGGAAACAAGGTACCCCACAAGACAGCAAAGCAACTCGCCAAAAGAATCAGGTTGTTGAATAGAAAACTGGACTCGCGAGAGATGACGCTTTCCAGTTTCACTTCACTCTTCAAATAGGGTAAGCGCCAAAGGATGGCTATGATCGTGAGCGCGGTCGCACTGATCAGGAAACTCGTGAAATAAGGCTTAACAGGCGATTGGGCAAACGCATGGACGGATGAAACCAAGCCGGTGCGCGTCAGCGTAGTGCCCAAAATGCTGAGCAGGAACGTAGCCGAAACCAGCACCATGTTCCAGACCTTCATCATGCCTTTTTTTTCCTGCATCATGACCGAGTGCAAGAACGCAGTGGCCGTGATCCAGGGCATGAGTGAAGCATTCTCCACCGGATCCCAACCCCAATAGCCGCCCCAACCGAGCACAGTGTACGCCCAACCCATGCCTAACAAAATGCCGGTGGTTTGGAATAACCAAGTCAGAATCGCCCAACGGCGAGTGGTATGAATCCACGCTTCGCCCGGCTGTTTGGTGATCAGAGAGGCCATGGCGAAAGCAAAAGGCACAGTGCATCCCACGTAGCCCAGGTAAAGAAACGGTGGGTGGATCGCCATGGTCCACCACTGCAATAGCGGGCTCAAGCCGCTGCCGTCGCCAACATCGATAATCCCTTTGCCCGCCATCAAGACCTTAAAAGGACTGGCGACGAAGGTGATCATGCCGATGAAGAAGGCCAAGGTGGTCATCAAAATCGACGTGACTAACGGCATCATCTCGCGAAACTTGCGGCGGTTCGTGAAAACGATGATCGCCGAGTAGACCGATAAGAGCCAAGCCCAGAGCAGCAAAGAGCCTTCCTGCCCACCCCACCAGGCAGTGAACTTGTAGATGGCGGGCATGTCTCTATTACTGTGGGCAGCCACATAAGCTAAGCGAAAATCGCCAGCAATCAGCGCATTGATCAAGAGGCCAGCGGCAACTGTGAGGAGAGCGCAAATCGCGTAAACCGCTCGCTCGGCACTGATCACAAGAAAAGGACGCTGGGTATATTTACCGGCCAACGATGCGGCGATGGCAAACACCGCGAGACAGAACGAAACCAGAATGGCTAACGCGCCGATATTTTCCATGCAACTCCGCTAGCGTAAGCTAGAAATTTTTTCGGGCAACTGAGCTGGGTGAGAAACGCCTTTTTGATTTGGTTTGGCTTCGTATTTCGAGGCGCATTTGGCTTGAATCTTGTTGGCGCGGAACACTCCATCGGGACCTAGCCGGCCATCCGCCAATGCTTGTGCGTTGTCGCGGAACGTGTCAGGCAGCGGATCGGACCCGGCATAAACCACGTTCAACATCGTCGCGCCCTGGTGTAAGACAAAAGTTGTCTCCGTGCCGTTCTTCACGATGGACCCCGGCTGGACGTCGCCCCCAACGCGCAATTTATGGTCTTGCGCCTGCTTGCCCATTTGTTGGAGTTCCGGGATGGTTTTGTAGTAAGTCTTTGTGTCCGCCACGCCGCCCACCGCCAGCCAAACAAGGGAGCCCACAATGACCGCCATGATGGAGCCAAATTTAACGTAAGTATTCATGCAGAATCGCTTTCAATCTGCTTTCAGTATATGACGTTTCGACGCGAACATGTTTTCGGTGAGTGTAGATTTATTCTGGTTTGAAGAGAATTCGGTTCGTTGGGCGATTGCCCGGGCTGTTGCTGCATCGCGGGAATACTTCCGCAACAATCCGGATGGCGGCCTCTTACTTCAGGAAGTCGCCGTCGAGTGTGGCTTGCCGATCGATCAAATTGGTCGGACAGACTGATAACGCGTGAAAGCAATTAGGTTCAACCCCCAATGTGCCGGCGGAGATGCGCGCCATTGAGCAGAAAACAGCCATCGGGATTTTGAGGGCAATTCATCGGTACGCCCAGTTCGGTTCTGGCCAGGTCAAGCCGTTGGTTGGCGATTTCGAAGGCTTGCTGCGCCTCCGCGCTGGAATTTAGCGCGTCTTTTTCGACGAAACCGAACGCGCCATCACCGTGCACTCCGTCCGCGCGCGCCGCGACGCCTACCGCTAACCTGCCCCTCGCCACTTTTGGCCAATCGGCGCATCAACTTAAGTGAGCCATGAAAAAACTCAAAGGTATTCACCACGTTACTGCCATCACGGGCGACGCGCAGAGAAACATCGATTTCTACGCGGGTGTGCTCGGCCTGCGTCTCGTTAAAAAAACCGTAAACTTCGACGATCCTAGCAGTTACCACCTCTATTTCGGAGACCAGGTTGGTTTGCCGGGCACACTTCTCACCTTTTTTGCTTGGCCTGGTGCAGCCCAGGGGCGAGCCGGCAGCAGCGAACCGGTAGCGGTCACTTTCCAAATCCCTAAAGGAACCATGGCCGCTTGGGAACAAAAGCTGCACGTCAAGGAAAACGACGGCCGCCTCTCCATTTCCGATCCGGACGGCATGCAAGTGCACTTGCTGGAAGGGCCTGCCGCGGCTGAGTCCGAGGCGATCCAACGCATTTACTCCGTAGCGCTAAACCTGCAAGATCCAGCGAGATCTGGCGCAATTTTCACGCATGGATTGCAGTTTGAACAGCTTTCCGAGTCGCGCTATCAAGTGGGAGAGGGTGAAGGTGCCGGGTATCTCGACATCCGTTCAGGCGAAGGTGGCCGGGGCGTCATGGGGGCGGGAACAATCCATCACCTGGCCTTTCGAACGGAGGACGACGCCAGCCAACTCGAGTGGCTGAAAAATATTGCTAGTCTGGGTTTGCACGCGTCGCCAGTCATGGATCGCAAATACTTTCACTCCATCTACTTCCGCGAGCCGAGCGGCGTCCTTTTCGAGATCGCCACGGACCCGCCGGGCATGGCTGTGGATGAACCGGTTGAGCATCTTGGAGAGAGCCTCGCTCTGCCAAAGCAATACGAAGCAGCGCGCAGGCAACTAGAGGGAACGCTGCCGCCATTGAGGGCAGCAGTGGAGGCGAGGGTCTGACAGCGCAGCCAGACTTCGGCTTTAAGCACCGCTTTGAACCGGGGACGACTCCGGGTGCACCATTTGTCCTCTTGCTGCATGGCACGGGAGGCGATGAGAACAGCTTGCTGCCATTAGGGAAAGCCATCGCGCCGGGTTCGGCATTGTTGAGCCCGCGGGGAAAAGTGATGGAACAAGGCATGGCGCGTTTTTTCCGCCGGCTCGCAGAGGGGGTCTTCGATCAGGAAGATTTGGAAAACCGCACAAAAGAGCTGGCAGAGTTTGTCGGCAAGGCGAGCGCGGCTTATTCTATTCCAACCGGCAAACTCGTGGCAGCAGGCTTTTCCAACGGCGCCAACATCGCGTCCAGCTTGCTTCTGCGGTTCCCCGAAACGCTGGCTGGAGCCGTTCTGATGCGAGGCATGGTCCCCTTTGTTCCAAATCAGGCAATCGATTTGAAGCGGCGTCCGGTGTTGCTGTTGAGCGGCCAGGACGATCCCATCGTGGGCACCGATGAAGTTGCCGAACTGGCCAACATATTTCGCGCGGCGAATGCTGAGGTTACCTTGCATTGGGAAACCGCCGGACACACGTTGTCGCAGGGAGATGTGTTAATGGCCTTCGACTGGATTCGCAAATTCTTCTATGCGCCGCGTTCGGCCGTGCCTAAATAACGAAGGCGAAGTAAACTACAGTATCGGTATCAGTATTGCCTGCCTCCTCAAAGACGCCGCCATTCCCGGTCCGCCCTGCTCCGGAACCGCGCCGCATTGCTCAATTGTCTGAGCAAACGGCGCTGTTTAACGCGCAGCGCTGGTTTGTGCGTGAGCGTGCGTGGATTAACGATCAACAGGTGCAGCTTTGCCGTATTCCTGCTCCCACCTTCTTCGAACAGCAGCGCGCCGAGTGGTTTCGCGACCGCTTGAACACTCTCGGTTGGGACGCCAAGATTGACCGCGCCGGCAATGTACTCGCGTCCCGGCCTTTCGAAAACGAATTGCCGACCCTGATTGTTTCGGCGCACCTCGATACCGTCATTCCTCCCAAACGACCGGAAGATATTCACTTTTCGCCCGATGGCCGATTACTCGGTCCCGGCACTTCAGACAATGGCGCTGGACTTGCGGCCCTACTGGCATTGGCGCGCGTGCTTGTGGAAAGTCCCGATCTTGAGCATTTGGCTTCGTCGCTGCTGCTGGTCGCCAACGTGGGCGAAGAAGGCGAAGGCAACTTAAGCGGCATGCGTTTCCTGTGCAAGCAAGCGGCGCAGCTGGCACAGATTCGCGCTTTCGTAGTGTTAGATGGACCTTCCACCGACCACATCACGGCGCAAGCTTTGGCCAGCCGCCGGTTCGAAATCAGCTTTGCGGGACCCGGCGGCCATAGCTGGAACGATTACGGCACTCCCAATCCGGTGCATGCCATCGGCGAGGTTATTAGCGCGTTTGCGCAATCGGCCGACGCACGCCTTGGGACGGAACGGCGCACGCGCTGCTCGTACAATTTCGGTTTGGTCGAAGGAGGCACCAGCGTGAACTCGATCCCATCGAGTGCGCGCGCCAAGCTGGATCTGCGGTCGGAAGATCCACAACTGCTGGACGAAATCGCGGGACTGCTGACCGCAGCCGTTGAGCGCAGCCTGGAGCGTGAAAATCGCGACGTTCGCTCCGACCGCCTGACTGCCAAAATTAAAGAACTCGGCTCGCGGCCCGGGGGCAAACTGCCGGACGATTCGCCGTTGTTGCGGACTTTGCAATCGGTCGATGCCTTTTTGAACATTCGCGCGCGTGTGGATTGCGCCTCAACTGATGCGAACGTGCCGCTCTCTATGGGCTTGCCGGCAGTTTCAATCGGCGCAGGCGGACAAGGCGGCGGCGCGCATACCAACCAGGAGTGGTATCAGCCCGACACTCGCGATCTAGGTCTACGCCGCATCCTGCTGGCGCTGGCAGCGCTGGCTGAAGACAGCCGAACAGTGGCTGAAGCGGCAGGGTAAGCGGTTGAGTTCGGCGGCTACTCAACCTGCCCGGCTCCAATATCATTCGCGCTGGCAAGCCGACGCCGCGCTGCTGTTTGTGGCCTTCATTTGGGGCAGCACCTTCGTCATCGTCAAGCATGCGCTGGCAGACATAACAACCTTATATTTTCTGTTCTTGCGCTTCTCACTCGCCAGCTTATGTCTGCTGGTGCTCTTCGCCCCAGCTTTTCGTAAAATGGCGCGCCGCGACATCGGTCTTGGTTTAGGCGGCGGCGTGGTCGCTGGATTATTTCTTTGGCTCGGTTACATCCTGCAAACCGTAGGCCTCAAGTACACAACCGCAGGCAACTCAGGATTTTTGACCGGTCTCTATATTGTTCTGGTCCCGCTGATCGGCGGGGCCATTCTTCGCAAGCGCCCCACTGGCCGCGAAACGCTGGGTATTGCCATGGCGACCGCCGGCATGGTGGTGATGACGCTCCCTTCCTTGGCGCATTTCAGCATGAACAGGGGCGATCTATTCACCATCGGCTGTGCGCTAGCATTTGCGTTTCATCTCTTAATGGTGGGGCACTATTCGCAGCAATTGAAGACACAACCGCTTGCCCTGGGCCAGATAGCCTGCGCGGCAGTACTGTCAGGACTGTCGTTACGCCTCGAACCCCCGCATGTCACCTGGAGTCGAGCCGTCTGGATCGCAATTCTTCTCACGGCCATTTTCGCTACGGCTATAGCTTTCGCGCTGCAAACCTGGGCTCAACGATATACGACAGCTACCCGTACGGCGTTGATCTTCGCATTGGAGCCGGTGGTAGCCTTGGCAACGGCTGTAACGTTGGGTGGTGAAACGCTCACTCTCTACGCAGTGGGCGGTGGTGCTTTAATTCTGACTGGGATTTTAACCGTCGAATTGAAACCAGCCGCCTCTTGAAAAGACTCTATACTAAAGATACTGGTTCGAAAGGTTTTCTGTGACACCGATTTTTGACAAGTTGAAGCAGCAAAAGGTGTTAAGTTTCGCACTCCTGCTGTTTACTCTGATTCTGGGTATTGTGATCGGTAGCGTCATCAATACCGGAGTGAAGGCGGAACGCCAGAACTCCGCTGTGGCGCCCGACGCCACGCCTCTGGTTGTTCCGTCCGCGGAGCCTATTAGTAACGAATTCACGAAGCTCACCAAGAGGGTGGAGCCATCGGTGGTCTACATCGAATCGGATTATTTACCTAAGGCTGGCGCCAAGCCGAGTCGCAAGAGCGATCAGGACGAAGACGACAATGGCGATTCCACGGACACGCCGAAGCAGAAGGACCCCTCCGAATTGTTCAAGCGATTTTTCGGGGGTTCGGAACCGCGCGCGTTTAGATCAGAAGGCTCGGGCACCGGTTTCGTTGTCGACAGAAATGGCTACATTCTCACTAATTATCACGTTGTGGAAAATGCCGACCGGATCAAAGTCAAAATGACAGGCGACGAAGCGGAATACCGCGGCCGCGTGATCGGCTTTGATAAAGAAACAGATTTAGCGGTTTTGAAAGTGGACGCCAAACGTCCGCTCACTCCAGTGCAGGTGGGCAATTCCGACGCAGTGCAAGTTGGCGACTGGGTGATTGCGATCGGTTCGCCCTTTGGTTTGCAGGCCACGGTTACGGCCGGCATCATCAGTGCACAACGCACCAGCCGCGATTTGCCGGGCGCCAATTCTTTCCAGAACTTCTTGCAAACGGACGCGGCCATTAACCCCGGCAACAGCGGCGGTCCGCTGCTCAACATTCGCGGCGAAGTGATTGGCG
>CAVVLT010000035.1:0-6856 GCA_963749105.1 Bryobacterales bacterium
ATCTATCGGCTCAAGGCGGACGGCCGCCAGACGCGCGTGCATTTTGTGCACCGCGCGATGGGGCTCATTCCACCCGACATTGCCGATGGAGCGCGGGTGGGAACGGGCTGGAACTCCTATATGTCCCGCGTTAAGGCCGCGGCAGAACGGCGGGCAAAGGAAACGAAATGAGCACCGGCACTGCTTTACAACACCAGGTAGTTACGGCGGATCAATGGTTAGAGGCGCGCAAGGCATTGCTGGCGAAAGAGAAGGAGCTTTGCCGCCAGCGCGATGAAGTCAGCCGCTTGCGGCGCGCGCTGCCCTGGGAGAAAGTGGATAAGCATTATGTCTTTGAAGGGCCGAACGGACCAGAAACGCTCAGCGATCTCTTCAGCGGACGCAGTCAATTGATCGTTTACCACTTCATGTTCCCGCCAGGCGCGACACAAGGTTGTCCGCTCTGTTCATTCCTGGCCGATCATATCGACGCCAGCCTTCCGCACTTGGCGCAGCGCGATGTCACGCTATTGGTCGCTTCTCGTGCGCCCCTCGCGGACATTCAGCCGTTTCAGAAGCGTATGGGCTGGCAGTTTAAGTGGGTCTCTTCGCATGGCAGCGACTTTAATTTCGACTACCAGGTCTCCTTTAACAAAGACGCCCGTGTGGACGGTAAGGTCTACTATAACTACTCTATGACTGGCTTTCCTCAGGATGAAGCCCCAGGATTGAGCGTCTTTACCAAAGATGCAGAGGGCCAAGTATTTCATACATATTCGACTTACTCGCGCGGCTTAGACATAGTTATGGGCACTTACAACTATCTTGACTTAGCGCCGAAAGGCCGGGACGAAGAGGGCTTGGGATTCAGCATGGCTTGGGTGCGTTATCACGACCGCTACGAGAATCAACCCAAAGCTGGCTGTTGCCATGCGGAAGCGACCCGCGTGTGAGGTCCGGCTGCTGTAGAGGAGGATGGCTGCTTCCGGCTGCCATCCTTGCAGTCCTGCCAAAGTGCCCGCTTTGCTTTGTAGCTTTTGTGGCCGCGGCTTCTGGCCTTGGGATTTCCATCGCGGCGGCCACCTATCTGCGAACGGCACTGATAACGTTGTGCGTTTTTTCGCTGCTCCTTTGGGCGATCAAAACCTTCGGAACCCGGGTGTCTTCCAGCAGTCATTGCGTCACGCAAAAATCTCACGGATAATGAGGACCCCAGTACTTTTGCGCTGCTGAGCGATGTAAGTGTTGTACTACTACCCTATCCAAGAAAATTCCTCTGGAATTTTGAGACTTGCCAACCGATGTATTCACTAGTTGAGTGAAATGACTTACCGACGCTTGTTTCGAATGTTCTCTTCCGATCTGGCGATTGACCTTGGTACTGCGAATACGTTGGTATATGTCGTAGGAAAAGGCATCGTTTTGAACGAACCTTCCATTGTTGCTGTAGACCGCAAAACCCGAGCAGTTGTAGGGTGTGGTACTGAAGCGAAGGAAATGATTGGTCGTACGCCCGCCAATATCATTGCGGTTCGTCCATTACGCGACGGCGTGATCGCCGATTTTGAACTCGCCGAGCAGATGCTCAATTACTTCATTCGAAAAGCGAATAAGGGTCATAAGCTGATTCATCCGCGCATCGCTATCGGTATACCGAGTGAAACGACGGAAGTAGAAAAGCGTGCTGTTTTGGATTCCACTTACCGTGCGAAGGCGAGCCATGTTCATCTGGTCGATCAAGCCATGGTGGCGGCCCTCGGCGCTGGCTTACCCGTGACCGAACCAGGCGGCAATATGGTCGTAGATATAGGCGGTGGAACTACCGATATTGCCATAATCTCGTTATCTGGCATCGTCTATTCCCGTTCTTTGAAAATGGCCGGTAACCAAATGGATGAGGCCATCAGCGAGCATCTTAAGCGCAAACACAGCCTGCTGATCGGGGAGCGCACAGCCGAGAAGATTAAGCTTGAAATCGGTACGGCCTACCAGGATGGTACGCCGCGCACCATGAGCGTAAAAGGACGCGATATGATCTATGGCCTCCCGAAAACGGTCGTCATAGAGGATGACGAAATTCGTAACGCTTTGGCCGATTGCGTGAATTCGATCGTCAGGGCGATTCGCGTTGCTTTGGAATGCACACCCCCAGAGCTTTCTGGTGATATCAGCGAGCGCGGCATCATCTTGACCGGCGGCGGATCGCTTCTCAAGAACCTCGACGAGCGGATTCGCTTCGAAACCGGTATGCCGGTGTTAGTGGCGAGTGAACCGCTGGCTTCTGTTGTTCTGGGCACCGGAAAAATGCTCGAAGACTTCAAGCTGCTGCGTAAAATGTCTTTAAACTAACATTTCGTTGACGCTTCGTGATTCCGAGCCGTGACTGTGAAGGAGCGGTGTCTTCAAACTTCTGTAAGTTATTACTAAGTTCTGCCACAATTCAGCGGTATCTCATGGGAGCGTTCGCTACATCCCAGTCGGATGCCGCTTGCCGCTGTGTTCGTCGACGAACTTCATGAGCTCTTCCGGCTTAATGCGCATTTGCACAAACACGGCGTCATCGCGATCCACGGTCGTAATCAGCATTCGTAGTCGCGCGCCATCGGTCTGCGTGTAAATATTGGTTGCTTCGCCCTTTTTGGAGCGCACTCTTACCACGCGCTTCCAACCTGCGTTGAAGGCCAAATCGTTGCTGGAATCGACAAAATCCATTTGCCGGCCATTTACATTCTCAAACACCGCCAATTTTAATTCGCTGGTGCCCGCCGGATGCGCCACCGCCACCACAAAACGCGCCAGCCCGAAGAACGGAATGTACACCTGGTGCGCTCCCGTTTGCCGTGAAAACTCCCGCACTAGTCCGTTGAAATCGTCTGCCGGCAAAACCGCGGGAATGCAAATCGCGAACAACATTAATCGACTTAGTAACTTCATTGTTCCCTCTCCGACTCGTCATCGTCTTTGTCGCTTTTCCCTTTAAATCCGCCCTCGCTCTTCGTCTTCTTCTTGTCTTTCCCCATTTCCGGAATTCCTAAGTGGCCGCTCAACCGGCTTAATTCTTCGGGACTAATGTTGCCGTCAACATGCACGATAGTGAGTTCTTTGGGTTCCGCATCCAGCACCACAATGCCGCCGATTTGATCGCCATTCTTGAGCAGATAAACTTCGGTATTCTCGCCTTTGATCGACTTCACCCCCACGATGCGCGACCACTTCGGTCCCTTCAATTGTTCGCGCAGCGCCTGTACGTCGCTCATCGCGTACTGGCCCACTTTGTCGAACTCGAAGCTGCGCACATAGATGCCCTTTAGCTTGCTGATCATCTTCTTGACCTGCGCCTCATCGGGATCGTCTTTCGACAAAAACCCGCTGGCGAGTTGCAACGTCGATTGATCGAGCGTGACATCAACGGATTCAGTGGCGCGCTCCGCCAATTTGTCCAGGTTTATGGGCAATTTGAAATCTTCGGCGGCCCAGACCGGCGCCACGGCTATGGCGATAATGGCTAGTTTTAAAAGAGACCGTTTCATTGTTCTATTTGTTCGCTTTCTTTGACGCGCTGCTGTACTTCCTGCAATTTCGCTCCCGCAATTCGCATGGCTAAGAGTAGTTGCCGTTTCGCCGCCAGGCCCTTCGCTTCGTGCGCGTGCCGTTGGTAAACAGTGCCGCCCGCTGCCATCAACAAGGCCGCCGCTGCCGCCAGACTGAGACGCCAGAACCCGCCGTGCGCCTTAGGAGTCTGTTCCGCGCAACGTGCCTGTACCCGCGCCGTAAAGTCGGCAGACGGTTCTTGCTTTTGCAACGCTCGTTTGAGGTCTTCTTCAAAAGGTGTCATTGCCCATTTCCTTTGCCGAGGCGGCGGCTCACTTTGCCGCGTAACAATTCCAACGCCCGCGAGATCTGCGTCTTCACCGTGCTTACCTTCATATCCAAGACTTTGGCGATCTCTTCCAGTTCCATCTCCTCTTGATAGCGCAGCACTATAACGCTGCGCTGCTTCTCTGGCAGCGTTGCCACCATGCGCTGCAAGTAGGAAGAGAGAAAGGAATCATGCACGCGCTCGAGAACGGTTGGCTCATCGGTTTCTTCCAGGCTCGTTTCGGCATGCGCTTTCCGTTTACGCGCTGCGTCTATCGCCCGATGCGTCGCCACTTTGCGCAACCAGAACGCTAAGTGCGGCGGCGATTCAATCTTCGTCCAGCTCTTGTGCAATTGCAGAAATACATCCTGCGCCAGTTCATCGGCCGCCACCCGATCGCGCAAGAACTGCCAGGCAATGCTATAAACCATTGCTTTGTGCTGGTCCACCGCGCTTGCGAACGCCGGCAGCGTGCCGCGGCCTTCTCGAACTGCCGCAATGGATGTCGTCGCCGCCAGCAAAGCCGCCATTAAATCCTTTCACTTGCTAAATACGCACAAAAGGGTTCAGGCGACTCAAAAAGTTCACTTCTTAAACACCACCCCACCCTTCATCACAAACTTCACCTGTCCTAATTCCGCCACATCTGCCAGCGGATCTCCCGATACCGCCACAATATCCGCATCCTTACCCACCTCAATCGCCCCCAAATGATCCTGTTGATCCAGCAGTGCCGCCGCCGTAATCGTCGCCGACTGGATCGCCTGCCATGGCGTCATCCCATACTTGACCATGTAGCCGAATTCCTGCGCTTCGTTTTCCGTCCAGGGAAACCCGCCCACGTCCGTGCCAAAACTGATTTTCACGTGCTTCTGCAAGGCCTTCTGAAACGCAATCGGGACTAGCTTTTCCATCTCGAGCCAGATCGGCGCACCTGTCTCCGCCCGGCCCTTCGCCACCCAAACACCTACGTAAATCGTCGGGCACCAATACACTCCCCGCTTCGCCATCTTCTCCAACAAATCGTCGTTCAACCCGTCGCCATGTTCAATCGTGTCCACGCCGGCTCGCAGTGCTGCGTCAATTCCTTCGTAGCCCATGGCATGCGCCGCAACCTTCTTACCCAACCGGTGCGCTTCATCCACCATCGCCTTAGCTTCCTCATCCGTAAAATTCACCCATGAATGCAGCGCACCCTCCTTCATGTAATACTTGCGGTCTGAATAATACTTGATCCAATCCGCCCCGTATTGCACCTGCTCGCGCACCGCCTTGCGAATGTTATCCACCCCATCCACTACCTGCACGCCATGCGGCAGTTGCAACTCCCACGAATAGCCAAGCAATGGATACATACCGGTCGGTGCAAACGAGCGCGTCGCCACAAACATCCTGGGTCCTGGAATCACGTTGTTTGCTATCGCCTTCTTCACATCCACATCCGCGTACATAGCTCCTTCCGTCTCCAAATCGCGAATAGTCGTAAATCCGTTCATCAGCGCCGTGCGCGCCGCCACCGTTGCGCGAATCGTCCGGTACGGAATCGATTCCTTCAGCAACTGCACGTCGTAATCGGCCGCAGTCACATCGCCCTGCAGCAGCACGTGTGTATGATTGTCGATCAAACCCGGCAAAACAGTTGAGTTACTCAAATCGATCACGCGCGCGTTCATAGCGGCCACATTCGGCCCCACTTGGCTAATGCGCCCATTCTCAATCAGGATCTTTTGATTTTCGAGCACGCGCCCATTCCGCACATCCAGCAGTTTTCCCGCTTGAATCAGAATCGGCTGCTGCGCCATCAAACTGCTCACAACGATAAGCCCCATCAGGAAAGAACGCATGTGACCCATCGTAGTACCATCAACGCAGAACCAATGCCTTACGCGTTGAAAGTTGAGTTCGCCGCCGATCGCAAGATTCGCGAGCGCAATAAATTTTGGTACCGTGTTGCCCACTGGCCCATTTGGATCTGGGTGTTTTTTTTGGCCCCCGGCCCTTTGACGTTCGAATTATTCGCCCACGGCGGCAACCTTCAGAATTGGTATTGGCTCTCGATCGTTTTTGCCGGGACCGGAATCGCCGGCCTGTTCGGTCAGTTGCCAGGCGTTGAACCACGTCCCTACATTTTGTTCTTCTCGGAAGACAAAGCGAACCCGCTGTATAGGCGTGTCTGCTATACCTTCGCCTGGAACGCTTTGTTGAACTTTGCGCTGCTGAATCTTGCTGGCTCTATCGACGCGGTCATCACCGGCCACTGGCACATGAAGCCGCTCTACGCCCGCTACTATTTCGTCATCTTCGGGCTCGTTTTGGGGCTTGGTCTATTTGGTCTGCTGCCACGAGTGGGCCGCTCTACTAAAGGGGAAGGAATGGAACGCCGCTATTTCTATGGCGCCGTTTGGTCCGTCACTTTTTCGCAAATCTTGCTGCTGCTCCTTTGGAAAACTGTACCTAAGAGCCATTTCACCGATATCGTCAAGCTCTGCGCCTTCGTTGTTTCTCTAGCTTCCTTCGGCATCGCGTCTATGCTCGGCTTGTTGCCACGCACTCGGCCTATTTTGCCAGGTGAAGCTATGGTGGCTGATTAAGGTCCAGTGATTGCCCTGGTCTTAGTCGCCGCCCTTCTCGCCGGAGGATTACTGTTTGAGACGGCGGGCAATTACCTCGATGCGCGCCGCTATCCAGCGCCCGGCCGGCACATCCAAGTTCCCGGCGGACTCAACCTCCACGTTTATTCGCAAGGCCTCGCCTCCGCTCCTACCGTCGTCTTTGAAGCGGGCATCAGCGGCAGTTGCTTGAGCTGGGCCACCGTACAACCGTTAGTCGCTCAGTTCGCCCACTCGGTGGCTTACGATCGCGCTGGACTCGGTTGGAGCACTGGCGAACTCACTCCGCGAACCGTTGCGAATATGGTGTCGGAACTGGCATCTGCCCTCGACTCGGCCCAAATCGGTCAGCCGTATGTGCTCGTTGCTCACTCATTCGGCTGTCTGCTCATGCAAGCTTTCGCTCACA
>CAVVLT010000036.1:0-46916 GCA_963749105.1 Bryobacterales bacterium
GAAGCACTCCGTCAGCCACAATCACGAATATAGTTGCCCCGTAACGTGCCTACGGAGGGGGCGAGGATGTCGGCAAGCTGGCTGTTGCCGCCCAGGGACCTCGGCCGGGTAGTCCAACGTTCGCGACATGTTCCATTTCAACCCAGGTAAACTCGTCTCCGCCAGCTTATCCGATGGAAGAGCAATGCTTTCTGCGGAGCCATCCTCAGTGACGTCGGCGTAAAGACGGTTGCCCTCGCAGCTGATATGAAATGACCGCAACATTCCCTTTCCTTGAAGCGACGAACTGCTGAATTCTGATGAGGTCGGAATTCATAGGGGACGTTAGGGCCGCTAAGCGATTGAAGACGAGCGGATTGCGTCATGAGGCCGATGTCTTCGATGCTCGATGGGACATAGGAAGGCCCCCCAACCAGGGTAGTGCGACAATTCGACCGCAAGAATTGGGGAACGGATCGTCGCGTAGGCTCCTCGATAAGCCAAAATGCAAAAATTTGCACCGACGCAAACGAGACCAACTAAAGCCGGTAGTCCCGGCACCAACCATCCCGACAGGAAACATCCAATTGAAAGCACTGTGATGACTCGGACTCCACCCCCAGAGACAGTTTTGAAGATCGACAACGCGGTGAAAGTAAGACTACCGACTGAGATCACGAGGATGGCAAGTGCGCCGAAGGGTTCCAAGCCACCGAGGACTATCCCAACGAACTGAAAGGCCGCGAAGCTGAAGAAAAGGACGCACCCGGTCGCGAACAGTCCGGCGATTGTTCGAGTATTCTCTATTTGTTGGGCACTTGCAGTACTGCGACTTCGACTTGAGTTATTCGACCTCCCCGAGTTGCCTGGGTTTGGAGTGTACATTACGCTTGCCATGTTGATCTCCTTACGGGTTCTAGAACTCGCTTGATCCTGTTTCAACTGGCCCAGAAATCGACCAGTGTTGCCGTGCCGTATCCAAGGTGAGGCTCGTCTTCCTTGCTGGCGAGACGCTTGGATTGTGCAAGAGAATGCAATAACTCGGGGCCAACAATACCAGCCAAAAGCACTTGTACGGCGACGAGGAAGCAGGCGAAACGGAGGGCGGAAACTGCCCCTCAAGTACGATTACAAGAAAGGTGACAAGCCGATATTGGAATGTGGAACCGTATGGGGGCCATCGCCCTCGCCTTACGATCCGCTGCCAGTGCAATAGTTCCGGTATCAACGCCCCTATACATCCAATCGCGAATTAAACAAATCTGAACCCAGTCAATCATTTTTTAATCCAATCCGAAAAAGGTCTGCATAGCCGACAGAAGTGTCCAACAATCAGCATCAAGGTCGACCTGCTAAGGTCCGCACCCTGCTTATGATATAACCTCTGCGCGAGGCTTTAACTTGATATCAGTCATGCTTAGACCGAAACCGTTTAATCCAGTAGCAATGTTCTTTCGGGGGTGCCTTTCGCTTTCCATATTCTTAAGAAGCCACCCAACTTTTTGGTCCTAGATTTCAGAGTAAGCGACTAAGAATCAAACACTTTGACAGGAAGACCTTCATTTATCCGGTCAAATGTTTGCAGACGTGCTGGATTCATCGGACCCTCTTCAAATTCAATTCGCAGCCGCTCACGGTTTAACCGAACGGAAGAGCTCGTTACTTCCGAACGGCAAACTCTGCCGTAACTGATCGCTCGTAGCCACGACAAGACGACGCGAGCAGCGTGCTGATACCATGGAAACCGCGAGGTGGTCAATGGTTCAATCAAACAAGGCAAAAGCCATGCGCAGATGGATTCCAAGACTTCGTTGTGCCTGTGCTTATCATGCCTGTGGTTAGTCTCTTGTAAGGGAGATCAATGGGCCGCAGTCACCGTTTTTGGGAGCCGGGCGAAGACAAGGTGCTCGATGGGCTGATCAGCGACCTGAAGAAGAGTTCGAACCCACCGAGCGTTGGAGTGCGGCTTTCGCTCTGAGCGAACGTAGAAGACCCGCGCTCGGTGGAGCCATTATTGTCGGCTCTGCAGCACGATCCCGATCACGACCTGCGACAGATGGCCGCAACAGCCTGGGGAATATTGCTGATCCCCGCGCTATTGATCCGCTGGTCGCGGCTTTGAAATCAGACAGTACTTTCGTGGTCGTGAGGGCTTTCGAGGCCTTGCGGAAATTCAAGGAATCGAGTGCCGCTGACGCTCTAGCCGAGGTCGGTGCGCCGATTGCAGACGACCACCGCCCTTGGGCCTCGCAGTCCAGGATGCAGCCGACTCGGACCAAACGAGATAGGAGCACTCCGGCGGGATGCTTGGCGGAATTCGCAATCGTCGATTCCGCAATACGGAAACGGTCATCCGATCCGAGAGACTCGTGATGTGGTCAACCGCAGATGTCGGAAGCCACAGCGGATGTTCGGTTTCGATATACGTGGGAAGGAGCCGCTGACCGCTGTAGTGGGGCTACAGCGACGTACCGCGAGTTTTAATAGGAGACCGCCAAGGTAGTACGTCTTGGCGGCGATGATAAGGCGGGCCATTCTTTGGAGGTGGAAGAAACACAGTACCCGCTTAGTGGGACCCACGAAATACCGTATAGGGGCTTATTGCGGTTTCTGATAGGTGAACACAGCAAAAAAGTGCTGGAACTGCCAATATCCGGCACAAGACGCTACATTCTATTCGAGACGTGGCCAATCGGGAGCGGGGCTTTGATCCTGCTCTTGATTGCCGTTGGTGGCCGACGTTCGCCGTTGGGTCGCTCCGAAGCAAAAGGTTGATTCCGATCTCGTCTTGTCATTTCCCAAAGATTACGAGTCGACAAACGCCGATGCGACCTGAGTCCACTCGGCCCTACACTCGACCTCTCCTCGCAGTGATCCGTCTCGTCATGCGTCGCCGGTCAATTCCTGGATCACGGGGCATCCGGAAACTATGCCTCTTTTCGAGGCACGCGCCAAGGAAGTCCTTTTATACCGGCCAATCTTAAGGTGACGGTAGCGGCTGAGCGACAGAAGTATTCTTTTTTCGTTTGATATTGAATACACCAGGAGGGTGAAGGCCGGTCACCGGACGAATCCTGGCAGGGAGAACCCAGCGGCAGGCCTTCACGCCAGCCGTGATTCTCTTTATCTCATGTCCGCCGACAGATGACAAGACGGTGCCGGGGTAACTCGGATCAGCCTGCAGCAGCTGCCACGTTGGTGCCCAGTGTGTCGACAGGCGTCGATCATCGGCCACGGGCAACGACGCAAGTCGGCGCACGACGATCAATACGATTGTCTGTGGGTACGGCGCGGACTCTGCCGGCTGTGTGGCAAGACGTTCACCGTCCTGCCCAGCTGGTCGCTGCCCTATGGGCATTACACTCTGCGTTGTAGACAACAAGCCTGGGACGCAGTCTGCAACGAGGGTGAAAGGTGGGAACAGGCCACGCCGTTATGCAAAGATCCCACTCGTTTGCCCGATCCGAGTACGCTGCGTCGCTGGGCTTGGCGCAGAATGATCAGCCTTTGGTCTGAGGCAAAAGCCTGCTTGTCGGGGCTGAGCGTTGGAAAGTTTTTGCGGGCACCCACCATCCTCGCCTGGGATTGGCCGGCCGCCAGCCGTATTCTGCTGCTGGAGACAAACTCGCCATGAGTTGGCAGGCGGCGGACTTACTCAAACAGCAGATCCCACTGTTGGATTACTTACAAGGACAAGGTTGGAAGCCAGCCCGACGGTCGGCTGGTGGCCGACTGTTGGGTCTATGCCCGCTACACGCCGATCATCAGCCTAGCTTTTTGATCGATCCCAGCAAGAATCTGTTCTACTGCTACGGCTGTGGCCGCGGTGGCGACGTGATTCGTCTCGCCGAGCTGTATCACGGCGTCCGCTTTGCAGAAGCCATGGCACTTCTGCGGCATTGGAGCGGACTCGGATCTCTGCTGCCGGCCGTCGCTAAGTTCTACCAGCTCCATTTACAGCGCCACGCTGAGGCGGCCGCCTACTTGATGCAACGCGGCTTACAGGCCAAAGTGATAGAGGAACTGCGCATTGGCTACGCTCCCGGCCGCTGTTTACGCGCCTGGTTAAACAGTTTGGGATACCCACTGGCAGATCTTCAGCAGGCCGGTCTGGTGAACGCCGAAGGATACGACACCTATAGTCATCGGATCGTGTTTCCGCTGGAAGCGAATCTGTACGGACGCAGCATCGGTGCCGCTGTCCCGCATCGCTTTCTACCGGGGAGCAAAGGAGGCTTGTATGCCTGGCAGAAAGTTCGTCACTACCCCGAGATCATTCTCGTGGAAGGCTTGTTCGACTTGGCCGTGCTCTGGCAAGCTGGATTCCACAACGTTACCTGCGCTCTGGGAACTCACCTGAATGCGCTGCAGTTCCGCCAGTTGTGCGCGGACCACGAGTGCAGTAGCAAACCTCGCACGCTGTACCTGGCCTTTGATTCCGATGCCAACGGGAGTGGCTCAAAAGCGGCACAGCGTTTGTCGCAACGCTTGCGAGCCGAAGGAGTCATCACGCGGCGCGTCGAACTTCCCGCGGGTCACGATCCCAACAGTTTCTTTGTCAGTGGCGGCAACGTTGCCGAGTTTCAGCTCCTGCTGGAGCAGGCCTGCTCATGAGATTTCGTGTCGCTGAACAGCATAAACTGAGCAACGCGCACAGTCCGTTTCGCGTGACTCAACTAAACGGTCGGGAAGTGGAATGGAGCAATCGTTTCCTCGACCAGCAGCGAGTGCGAGGCGTAGCGGATTCCACGCTGCGCAGTTATGCCCACGACTTACTTCATTTCCTCCGCTGGTGGGCGGAGGCTCATCAGACAGCCGCGATCACCAAAGAGACGCTGACGGAGTCCACTTTCCTCGACTATATTCGCTGGCAGGCCGGCCAGGATCCCGCACCTGCAGCGGCGAGCATCAACCGCAGAGTCGGAACGGTCGAGCGGGCCCTCCGGCTTGAGTTTCCCGACGCCCCTCGGTTGTTTGCGCCCGGCTTTCAGAACTGGTACTGGCGGCAATCACGGCTAGGCTATGGACGACTACGTCCGGCGCTGACTCAGCTGCGGGTGAAGACGCCCAAGCGCTTGATTGTGCCCTTGTCGATCGATGAGGTCCATCGCTTCTGGCACAGTTTTCGCACTACGCGCGATTTAGCCATCGTTGGCCTGATGGTGCTGCATGGCTTGCGATCCTGTGAGGTCTTAGCACTGAACCGCGAGGACCTCCAACTCTCGGAACTGCAAATCCGCGTCCTCGGCAAGGGCAAAAAGATTCGCGTCCTCCCCTTGGATCGCGACTCCGTGAAGCTGCTCGATCACTACCTGTACTTGGAACGGCCTCCGCATTGTGGCCTACCTTTATTCGTCTCTCTCAAAGGACCTTCTCGCGGCCATCGCATGACAGCCGGCCGGTCTGCGTTCGTTGTTTCGTCATCACCGGCAATCCACCGGCGTGAGAAAAGCAAACCCGCACCGCTTTCGACACACGTTTGCTTCCGACATGCTGCGGGCCGGTATTAGTCTGCCGGCGCTGATGCATCTCATGGGGCATGCACAGATTCAAACCACGATGGTCTACCTGCATCTCACTCCACAAGATGTCTGGCAGCAATACGCTCGCGCGGTTGCCCAACTCACTCGACCCACTCCGCCGAAGCAGTTATGAAACGACCACGTTTTCCGCTCCCCACACACCCGTTGACCAACTTCTTCGCACCAGCGGTGGAATCGGTAACGACCTCGCTCAGTGATGCATCCGTCACCTCCTATCGCGGAACCGTGCGCCTTTTTCTGACATACCTCGGCGCTCAGTATCCTGAGGTTCACTCTCTTAAGCAACTGCGCCGCGATCCCCATATCCTCGGCTGGCTGGCTCTCTTGCGCGCGCACCGTCCGCCGTTCGCCACCATCACGTACGCAAACTATGTGATTTATCTGCGCCGCCTGTTGGAGGAACTCGCCTGGACACAGCACCTCCCCGACTTGACTCATCTGCTTGGTCGCGATGATGTGCCGCGCAAGGCACATCATCTGCCGCGCCCGCTCACCCCGGAGCAGGATGCATTGATCCAGCAGGAACTACTGCGGCGCGATGACCTGCTCAGCAATGCCTTGCTGCTACTGCGTCACACCGGGATGCGCATCAGCGAATCTGTCGATCTCTCCTTCGATTGCTTGCGTCTGGTCGGCCCCGGTCAGTGGGCTATCCACGTGCCGCTCGGAAAACTCAAAACGGAACGCTTGGTTCCGGTAGATTCCGTGGTCTGTCAACTGGTCGAACGCATCCGTTCTCTGCGGCCGCCCACCGCGCCTAAGTCCGGTCTTCTCCTGTTGCCTCGACTGCGCGGCCGCTACAGATGGTTCGCAAGCTGCGTGCCACCTTGCGAGAAGTCATCGCCGTCCTCGGCATTCCTGTCCGCATCGTCCCGCACCAATTTCGACACACCTATGGAACGGAGATGTTGCGCGCCGGCGTCAGCTTTGCTGCGGTCATCAAACTCCTCGGCCACAAGAGTCCCCACATGACCTTGGAGTATCTTGAGATCACTCAGCAGGATCTCCAGCGCGAATTCCACTTAGCTCTCTCCCATCCCAGACACCTGATACCCACTCGGACCACACCACAAGGTCCAACCCCGCGCGCAGATTTATCAACCTTGATCGACTCTTTGATGACGGCTCAGCACGTCCTCGAGATCTATCGTCGCAACGTTGTCGATCCTTCCGCTCGCCGTCTTCTTGATCGCCTTGGCCAATCGCATCGTCAAAATACTCACTCAAACCAAAAAACTCAAACCCTCCTAAAAATGGGCAGAGATTGGCCGGTTAAGTCACATTGTAATGGGGTCTTGCCCGGGCTTCGCCCCCAAACCCCGAGGATTTAACGCTTCTATCGCCATCCCAGCCAACAGAAAAACCGGAGCGAACTCTTTCGCCCCGGTCTGGTGTGGCCCCTCAGTCAGCGCTCAGGTCGCATCCCTGCGTTGCCTTATCCTTTGCCGAGGTCAGGCCCAGTGTGCCAAAACTAAATCGAAAAATCCATGGCCCATCAACGACGCCGCCAAACGACATCTGCAACGTCGGTAACATTTCTGGCAATAAATCACTTGACTAACCTTGAGCGGTTTAGTATTGGCGCTATACAGTTTTGATTTCCTGAGCGAAGACTTTGATGGATCAGCGAATCAATTGAAACTTTGGGAAACCATAAATCTTTAGAGACGAATTCGGAGACTGGCCAAGTGACGTTCGGGGTGACCTTTTCATCAGGGAAAGCTAAGACTCTGCGAACTGCTTCTGGGGCCAGAAAAGAGATTCACGGCATTTACCTTGGATGGGACGACAGCGCCGAAACTATTCAGCTATCCATTGACGGCGGCCCAATCGCAAAACGCTGAGTTCATGTCATGCTAGGAGCATGGAAGAACTCCGCGAAACCGACGTTCACCCGTTCGAGCAATTCAAGGAAACGATGCGGAAGCTGGTAACCGTCTCCAAGGCCGACTTGGAGGAGCAGTTGAAACGTCACGCCGAAACAACACACAAGCAGCGCCCCGGCAGGAAGCCGAAGCGCTCTAAGCAATAGGCACTCACGCTGCTTTATTGTGCTTGCCCTGTCCTTGTTTTGCGTAGGGCAGCGCCTTCATGCTTGAACGACTGGCGTATCAATTTTGCCCGTTAGTTCTCTGTAGCTGAGGCGTATGCCAATTTGCGCCAACACGATCACCAAGCGTTCCGTATCGCTGAGACGGCGTTTGTTGAAACGAAAGCACTGCTCATCCAAGTAGCGGAACAAGTGAAACGGATCAACCGAAACATACGTGCCGCCAAGTGTTCTCTTGAGTAAGCTCCAGAAGTTCTCCATACCGTTCGTGTGGATGCGCCCATTTACATGCGATTCCAAGTGGTTCACAACAGCGTGCGCGAACTCTGGTTTGAGGTCCATGTAAGGCGTTGAACTCATCGGTGTAGAGCGATGCGCCGGGAGCCACGTTTGTCTTCAGATGCTCATGTACTGCTTTCTTGTTGCGGTTCGGTGCTACCTTGGCGCGTACTTCGCCATTCTCACGGTTCAGCAAACCCAGCACAACGCTCTTGCCCCACATGCGTCATTCACCGCTTTGATTTTTCGCTTAGACTTCTTGTGCATGTTGTTGATTTTGCCGCCGATAAATGTTTCATCCGCTTGGATCTCGCCGTCTAATTTTTCAAACGAGAGCAAGCGCATCGCGTGCCGTACACGATGAAGCATAAACCACGCTGTACGCTGAGTTACTTTGAGATCGCGCGAAAGCTCATAGCTGCTGATACCGTTTTTGCAGTTGGTCACTAACCACGCTGCCGGGAGCCATTTATCAAGGCCAAAAGGAGAGTCCTCAAAGATCGTGCCGACCTTAACGGAAAACTGTTGTTTCGGGTGAACGTTTTTGCACTTCCAGCGGCGCTGAGTCGAAATGTAGTACGCGCCTTCCGCTCCGCATGTTGGGCATACTACGCCGTTCGGCCAGCGGATATCGCGCAGAAAGTCAATCGCTACGTCCTGATCCGAAAAGTAGACCATGGTTTCTTGCAGGCTTTTCGGTAACACATTCCGTTCCATAAAACAGTGGTACCGGGGATTGTCCGGTTAGTCAAGTGATTTATTGCCCATTTCTTGTTAAGGCGACACGATGGGTAAAAGTAGTTGTCGCCAGACAGCTTTCCCTGCCGCGTCTTCAAGTTGCGTACTAAACGGCGCTTTGCTCGGCAATTGCTCCACCTTCCCCCTTCAAGCCACAGTCCGGGCAGCGCAGCCGGTATAAACTCGATCACCAGCGTAGTTTCGATATTGGTTACACGGCAGATCCCGCACTTCCCGTTACCTGACGTCCGCCGCCTCTTTCAACAGCCGACCGCAACCCAAGCACTCGATCCCTGGCTGAACACGCTTGCGCCCTGCAGAGCCACTTTACTAGTGCGCATTAATTGAACCAAGGTTATGCAGGAGTTGCAGAATACCGGCGCCAGCCGTTACGACAAGCAGCGATGGCAAACAGAAGAAAAAAATCGGGAAAACGAGCTTTACACCCACTTTCCCGGCGCGCTCTTCGGCTTCCTGGCGACGACGGATCCGTAAGTAATCCGATTGTGTACGTAGGGCGTCCGCCACGCTGGTTCCGAAACGATCTGTTTGGATGAGCATAGCGACCAATTTTTTGATTTCATCTTCACCAACGCGGCGGGCAAAATTTCGTAAGCCATCGGCACGGGTAGTGCCCGCCATGATCTCCATGTTGACGATTCCTAGCTCCTCGCTTACTGCGGGGTGAGCGGATTTCAATTCGCGGGAGACGTTCACCAGAGCCTGATCCATTCCGCACCCAGCCTCGGTGCAGATGACCAGCAGATCCAATACATCGGGGAGTGATAGGCGAATTTCAGTGTGGCGGCGACCAATGCGTCGGTTTAGCAGAAAGGCAGGTAAGGAAAAGCCCAGACCCGCACCCGCAATGGGCTCTAGTATCTTCAACACTGGGTTTCCAATTTGCGAGCGAAACATGAGAGCGATGCCAAGCAGGAGGGCGGCCAATATGAGTTTTGAACCAAAAAAAACTTGCACTGCGGATTCATTTCGAATACCTGCCGCGATGAGTTCGCGGCGCGCCAGAGCGGTGTCCTGAGGAGACATCGGCAACAAAGTTCCGATAGCGCTCAGAATTTCGGCAGCGATATCCGAGCCGGCTCGTCTCTGTTCACGAGCAGGGGAAAATGCATCGTTCGAGTGGGTCAACTGGTCGATCATTCTCGAAGGCTTGACGTAATAGTGATAGCCGAACGCGCCGATAGCAGACAGAATCAGAAAAAACAATATGATTGCGATTGCGATAATCATGCTCGGTCACACCTTTATATTGATGATCTTTCGGATGACGAAATAGCCCAAGATCTGACCGCCCAGTGAGCCGTAAATCATGATGCGTCCAACTTTATCGGCGGCCAAATCCACCAAATATTCGGGCGACGTGATCATCATTATGATGGCGACCACGACGGGCATCAAAACCAGCACCAGACCGGTGATTCGGCCGTGTGCGCTCACGGCTTTGACCTGACCTTTTAATCGGAAGCGCTCGCGAACTATCAGTGCCAGCTTGGCAAGAACCTCGCTCAGGTTACCGCCGGTTTCTTGCTGCAAGTTAACTGAGGAAATGAAGAAACGAACGTCGAGAAGTGGCACTAGTGCGGAGAGTTTTCCAAGCGCCACATCGAGCGCAGAGCCAAGCTGCATGTCGTTCGCTACGCGACGAAATGCCGAGCCAAGCGGGTCGGGCGAATCGCTGGCGAGCAACTCCATGGCGATAGAGAATCCGTGGCCGGCGCGCATCGACCGCGAAAGGAAATCAAGAGCTTCCGGAAGTTGTTTTTCAAATTCGTCGAGATTCTTTGCGCGTTTACGCAGCAGGATGAGCATCGGAAGCGATCCGCCGATCAGGGCGCTAATCAGCCCAATAAGTCCGGCGGGCAAGAAGGAGAATCGCGACCCAACGAGAAATCCGGCGACAGTTCCAAAGAACGAAAGGAGGATTACCTTTGAACTTGTTGTTTTTTGGCCCGATTGCGCGATGGTAAGATCGAGTCTTTCGACAAAGGCAAACCGTTTAAAAAGATCAGCGATACCGCGGTCTTCAACCTTGTCCCTCATGAGCGTGCTGCTTCGCTGCTCTGCAGGTGAAGCCTCTGCATTACGTAGCATGGAGCGAATCTGGTTGCGCTGCTTGGATTTGTAATAGGATGTGGAGATGCCGACGACCACGAGAATGGAAGCGAACGCCACCAGGAAAATGGGGATCAGAATCGTCACTTAAACTCCTATTTCACTTCGACGATATTCTGGAAAACGTTGGGCGACAGTTCTATGCCTGCCGCCTTAATTCGATCGCTAAATTTCGGGCGAACTCCTGTGGGTTTAAAACGGCCTGCAACGCGTCCATCAACGGTCAAACCGGAACGTTCAAAGACGAAAATATCCTGTGTAGTGACCATTTCGCCTTCCATCCCCAAGCACTCTGTAATGTGAGTCACCTTGCGCGACCCATCGTTCATTCTCGAAATTTGAACAAAAAGATCGATGGCAGAGGCGACCTGCTGGCGAATGGACTTGGTTCCCAAGTTGGAGTTAGCCATACCTATCATGACTTCTAGGCGACTGATAGCATCGCGTGGCGCATTGGCGTGAATTGTAGTAATAGAACCATCGTGGCCGGTATTCATGGCCTGTAGCATGTCTAGAGCTTCTTCACCGCGGACTTCACCGACCACAATGCGGTCCGGACGCATTCGAAGTGCATTAATCAGGAGATGACGCTGTAGTACCGCGCCTTTGCCCTCAATATTCGCCGGCCTAGTCTCAAGGCGAGCCACATGTGTCTGGCGGAGTTGAAGTTCTGCTGCGTCCTCGATTGTGACGATGCGTTCTGTGGCTGGAATGAATCCGGACAGCAGATTAAGAAAGGTGGTTTTCCCTGCGCCGGTGCCTCCCGAAATGATGATGTTCAGTCTTGCCTTAACGCAAGCTTTGACCAGTTCCAGCATGCCTTCGGTTAGCGATAAATTCCGAAGTAAGTCGGCGGGCTGTAGAGGGTCACCGCCGAAGCGGCGGATGGAAAGCAGCGGCCCGTCTACCGCGAGAGGCGGAATGACAGCGTTAACGCGCGAGCCATCCGGTAGCCTCGCATCGACCATCGGAGAAGACTCGTCAATTCTGCGCCCGACCCTGGATACGACTCGCTCGATGATGCGCATTAGGTGCGCATCATCTTTGAACTCAATTGCGGTTCGTTCCAGTTTGCCGTTCCGTTCGACATAAATCAGCCGAGGCGTAGTGACTAAAATATCCGAAATCGTGCGGTCGCGGAGCAGTGGTTCCAGCGGCCCCAAACCGAAGACTTCATCCAGTACTTCTTCGATGAGGCGGTCTTTTTCGGTAAGGCTGAGCGGCGTCCTCTCTTCGTTCACCAACTTGGCAACGGAAGGACGAATTTCCTGCCTGACGCGGTCGCCTGGGGTTGAATATACCGCCTCCAGGTTTATACGATCCAGCAGTTTTCTGTGTATCGAGAACTTAAGTTCTTGATATTGGGCCGACGATGTTTCCCGGGTGGCCGATTTTAGTGGATCGGCAGTCCGAGTATCGCCTCTGTTGAAGTCCGTGGTAAGCATAGGGTGTCTTTAGCCGAAAAGTGCAAACCTCTTCTTCGTCTTGGCTGGCGGCAAGCCGGCGATTTTTGAGGCCAGCAATCCAAAATGTTGAGCTAGTCTAGTATTCGAGTTCAAAAGGTTACCGCTGGAGTATGACTGATATAGACCCATGTAATCGTTTGGAAGAGCGGCGTAGAGTGAGCGCCCGAGAATTTTCTCAAGCTCCTGTGTGCTGATATCCATGAGCTTGGGTGTTCGATTTAACACTAGCTGAAGCTTTTCACCTTGATCGAATAGTCCATGAACGATGGATTTGAGTCCATGAAGCGCCACTACCTCCAGGGTTGAAACTAGAAAGAGTTGATCGATTTCGTCTAGTACGGCGGTTGCAATCGAATTCAGACTGCGCCCCAAATCTAAAACAATCCAATCGTGTTGGGTGCGCATGAATTGAAGAACCTGCTTGAGTTGTGCTTCATCCGGGTGGTCCCATCTTGAGTAAGCGGCCGGCGCCGGAATGACCGAGAGATTTGGCCGATTTTCGACAATCAGAGCCTTCCATAAGCTCTCATCAAGTCGAGACAGGTTTTTGAGCGCATCGAGAATTGAATAGGAGCTCGGAGTTTTCATGAGGAAGCCCACCAGACCGGATGTCAAATCCAGGTCGGCAAGGAGAACGCGCTTGCGCGTCTGATTCTGAAGCTCCCAAGCTACGTGACATGCGAGAGTGGTCGCGCCACAACCGCCCTTGGCTGAAAGGAATCCGATCACTTTCCCGCGACTTGCAGCGCCAATATCAGCCTCATCCGAACTTAGGATGCGCTCAAGGGCGGTGGGCAGACTATCTTCCAACGGCGGATGCAGAAACTCGTTGACACCGGCGCGCATAGCAGCCAGGATCATCTTCGGGTCTTCGGCACCGTGCAGCGCGACGACTTTGGTCCGAGGTGCATGGATCTTGATCTGACGCATTGCCACCGCTAGATCGGTTGGCACGGTGGTCAAGTCAAGGAGAAGGGCTTCCGGCTTGAGTTTGCCGAGATGCTCCAAGAGGCTTGTCCAATCGGAATCGTGCTGCTCGAAAGGAACCTGTTGAGCAGACTCGCGTAGGGCGTCTACCGCTTCTCGCCGCAGGTTTTCATCTTTGATGTGTAAGAGGACTTTAACGGAACTCATTTTTATTCTCTTTATTGTTAGGGTCGACCGGCTCCGGATGGGACTGGTCCAATGGCAGGAAGTATTGGCGCAGGCGTAGTAGTTCCTTGTGGTGAAGTGACTAGGTCCTCGATCGGTATGACGTCGCGTTTAATCAAGAGAGGTGCATTCCCAGCTTCCGCATAGGATGGCTGCTGCGGAGCGCTAGTTGAACTTTCTTTAATAAACTCGCGGGGAAAATCCATCGCTGGCGCTTTTCCGCCGACCGGAATGGGATTAACCAGTTCCGGCGTGACCATAACCAATAGCTCGGTGCTGCTTTTGCTTGTGCTACGCGACTGAAAGAGTTTCCCAAGGAGCGGAATATTCGATAAGCCTGGCATTTTTGAGAGTTGATCCGTCACTTGGTTGTTAAGCAGTCCGGCGATAACAAAACTTTGTCCGTTCTCCAGTTCAATCTCGGTTTGTACCCGCCGTGTCGCCAGACCTGGCACGGTGTAGCCGCTGATGGAAAGACCGTTCGCATAATCGAGCGAACTCACTTCGGGCGTGACGGTTAGGTGAATCGTGCCGCGCGGCGTGACGACGGGCAGGAAATTTAAACGAACACCGAACTCTTTAAACTGGATTGTGATTTGGCCCACGCCGGACGCGCCCCCTTGAATCGTTGGAAACGGGAATTCGCCGCCGGCTAGGAAACTAGCTGGTTTGCCGCTCATCGTAAGCAGATTGGGTTCGGCGAGGATCTGCAGCACGTTATGAGTTGCCAAATCCTGAAGGACCGCACCCAAATTGATGTCTGGACGGAAATAGAATATATTCAGCAAATTGTTCAGTGTCCAATTGACCTGATTCTGTGAGGTGTTGAACGTAGGATTCTGGCCGAATTGTCCCGTGGTCGCGGTGCCGATTCCAGTAGGACTCATGGTGAATAGATTGAGTCCGAATTGCGAGGCTGCGGAGCGATCAACGTCCGCGAATCGAACCTTTAATAAAATCTGGGGCTCGGCGGCAGGTGTGGAGACCCGCAAGAGGTTCACTACTTTGCCCATGGTAGAAGCAATATTAAGAGCACGCAAAGCTGAAGTTTGATCTGCCACGATACCGTTTAGGAAGACGGTGCCTTCTTGGGCGTCGATTGTCACATCCGAGCCCGCTTCCTTTAACAGTTCAGCTCGGACAATATCTATCTTTGCGGTGTTAGCGACGACGTGAACGTCTAGCATGCTACGGCTACCCTTGAGGTCCCATACGATTAGGGAGGTATCGCCGACTGCTTTGCCGTTAATGACGATTTCATTTGTACTGACGGCGACGGCTTCAGCTATTTCGGCGTTGGCAATCGAGATTCGCCGGATACCGACCGCCTGATCGAGCACTGTGGATCCATTTACGGATACCGAGATGGCTGACTTACTGATGGCTGAATCAGCTTTTAGGCCAGTAGCCGCTAAGTCAGCGCCGATTGCCGTGGCTGCCATTAAGAGGGGCAATAGCGCCGAAGTGAGTTTCATAATCATCTATTTCTTCCCTGCTGGAACATCGAATGTTTCGTCAGATTTCTTTACGCCGCGAAAAACTTCAATGTGGGCCATCTCGCGTTCTTTCGCGACAACCGGGTGTGCTCTTACCGGCGCAGGCGTGGCTGACACTGAGGGTAAGGGATGCAGGGACGGCTCGCCTGCGGGAATTGCGCTGGAGCGCTGACCGGGTACGCCAAAAAGACCGGCAATAGACGTTCCGGGCGGTGTCTGGCTTTCGTTATCCAGTGGATTGCGCAAAACCAGTTGGACCTTCGTCTCGCTCATTGCCAGGTTCAAGATTTCAGCTTGGGTAGGCGTGACCAGAAGATTAACGACCTGCGCGGATTCAGGCTTGCCGTCGTTTGTTTTGTCTAACTTCTGACCGGCGGAAAGAACTTCGATGTTTTGAAGAATGGTCCGGCAGAGCGTACCCAGGCGGGCTTGATCGGCCGAAGGGGCGTTGCCGGCCATCAGTACATCGACGCGCATACCCGGAACAACGAAGCCGGCTAGACCTACGACTTCGTTGACGCGTAAAGCAACCGCACGCATGCCAACCGGAATCGTGGCTGCCAGACCTGCTCCCGCGCCTTTGGGCGCCAAACGTCCAACGAGAAATGGTTCATTTTGGTAGATGTTGGCAACAACTCCACGGCCAACCACCTCTTGACGCGTTTTTAAGGCTTCATCAGGGATTGGGGCACCCCAAGCCACCTCGTCCAAGTCTCCGTCCACAATGAAGGAGCCGACTTGGATATCGTGCTTGGCCACAACCAATCGATTTGTAGCGACCGTGCGGCCTTGACCTTGCGCCTGTACGCGAACGAGTATCAGGCGATAAAGAACATAACTTGTCAGGCTGGCTACCACCAGGGCAAACATGAGTACAGAAATCAAACGTCGGTTCATGCGGATGTCTTTCTAAGATTAAAAGGGATAAGGGATAACGTCTAAGCGCGGAGGAACCGTTACCGTTTGACTTTGATTGACAGTGACGGTTCCCGTAACACGCCTTTTAGGAAGCAGCTGTGTTTGTGCTGGTTAAAGTGGTGCTGATGGATTGCCAGATTCCATTGATCTGACTTTTGATACCACTAAGCAGAGCGACGGCGGCCAAGGCGATGAAAGCGAGCAAGAGGGAATATTCGACCATATCTTGTCCTTCTTCACCGTTCCAAAACGCTTGCAGGGCAGGGTTAATCATGTGGGGTTCTCCTTTCTAGAATCGAGTCATTGAGATGAGTTGTATTTGCTTTAGCTAACTCCGAGATCGCTCGGAACTTCGGGTCACAAAATGTCGAGGTGCTTGGTCTTAGACGTGTTGCCTCAAAGACCAGAACTTTTCCGTCATCAAACCGCATCGCCCAGTCGGGCGACATTTTTAGGACTTCGCTCAATGGAGCGTCAGGCTTCACTAGAATCATGTCGACAGCAAATCGGTTTAGTTGAGTTTTCCAGTCATATTGCGCGGCCAGAATATGCTGAGCGGCGTTTACGATCGGTGTACCGAAGAAATCGCTTCGACCATCCATGAATACAGGCTTCTTCGGATAAAGACGGTAAATTAAGTAGTCAGCCCACTGGTCATAGGTGAAAATCCGCTGTGCCGCCGAGCGTTGTACAAGGGGTATGACTTGACTAGGGAACGATTCCGCGTTGAATTCTGCTTCAAATCCCTTGGCGCCGCAGGCGAACAACGCCGCCAACAGTAGAGTTGAAATAGCAGAAAGCAGATAGGCTCGCGGCGCGCGTTCCAGCGGCTTCAATTCTTCGCAGATTTCACGGACTGTGGAAAAAAAAGCGCCGATCACGGGCATTGGTTGGAGACGCACAAGCACCATCTGTAGCCAGGTTCCTGCAAATGGAGCCACAACGATCATGAACAATGGGATGTTTCTAGCGGAGAGCAGGGCTAGGTGGGTCCACATTAGACCAACCAATGCGGGTGTAATTCGACCCGCTTGCAGATTCCAAAATGCCGCTCCAGCGGCCAGCAGGATCATTACTTCAAAGAAGATTGCGGGCGGACAATGGAAACTGATTGACTGATACTCCTGGATGTTGTCTAAAAGCTTCTTGTCGCTAAGAAAAACATAAACGTGCTGGTGCAAACGCCAACCGTATGGGTTTGCAAATGTGGAGGCTAAACAAAGCGCCGATGCTTCCAGTAGACGGCGACATTTGAGAAGAGATCCCCTCAAACTATTTTCGCGAAAGAGCAATCCTTCCATGAACTCACCACAAGCCGTTGCCAAAAGCAACGCAATGCCAATGAGGAATGCACCGTGGGTGTTGACCCACAGCATCATTAGGATCGGTAGGGAAACAAGCGCAAATTTTGATCCGCGCTGTAAAGACGGCAACAGGTGAAGGAATAGTAAGAAAAACAGCCACGAGAAAAGGTGCGGCCTGGCGAGCCAGTGTATGGAAGAACCGCAAAGAGCAAACGCCGTCACAAAAAAGCTTAGAATTTCGTTGCCGCAAGCGTTTACAACAAGTTTGTAGAGAAGGACTGAGATCACTCCGAGAACTAAAACTGTGACGAACCCCACGCCGGCCAAACCCCAAGCGCCATGAATAAAGGCGAATAGAAGATCCCACGCCCATTCCCAAGCAAACCAAGGTTGACCGGGCTTGGTATAAGAGAATAAATCCTGCGTTGGAACGGTTCCATGCTGAATGATCCAGTCCCCAGTTTTGATGTGCCAACCCGTATCGCCATCGGCAAAAAGGGTCTTTGTACCACTCATCTTGAAAAAGAGCAAACCGGCGGGTAATAGAAAAGCAACATCCGTAAGGCAGGGCATCAGCCGCCAGGCCCAGCGCTCAAAAGGGGCGCGTAGAACGTCGGCAGATATGGTGGCAGACTGCATCTACAACACTAATCGGTTCGAGGAGAGTAAAAGTTTAGGTGTACTAATTTGCTTGGGAACTACGTAAGTAATGAATAGTCCGTATGAAAAGCCCGGAGACTATCGAGACAAGAAGGCGAGGAAGATTCCGACGGAAATTGCTATCACCGTACCGTGTGGCAGCCCTAGCGAGCCCTGATCGTGAATGTCAAGGGTCGGGTCCTTGCGAAACGGCATCCGCCCGTGAGTCAGCTCAGTCGTAATCGTTGATAAGTTCGCCATGGTAACGTGCAGTCGACTGCGAGCGATGACGAGGAAGAGTGACGCAATACCGCCCAAAATTGCAGTCGTAAGAAAGAGGTCCAGCCAATGCTGGGCACCGATAAATGCGCCAACCGCCGCCATGAATTTTACATCGCCGGCTCCCATAGCCCTCAGTAGGTATAAGGGCGTATAAATCAGGAGCGCCACACCCACACCGCTAGCGGCAATCTTGAAGCCGTCTCGCTGCAGTAATAAGGTGTTTAGTCCAATTCCTAAGACAACGCCGCTTAGGTTGAGCCAATTTGGTATTCGCCGCGAACGCAAGTCAGTCCAACCCCCAATGAGGGCGATGGTCAACAGGGTGAGCTTCAGCAGCGGTAACACTGTAAAACAAATCGGTGGATGTTTCGAAAGAGTTTATTCAGCTGACGCTAAATACGAGAAAATCGCCAATTTGAGTGTCTGTATCATCGAGAATTCCAACCGGCAACTCGAGTACAGATGAACCGGTAAAGCAGACCGCCATGCGCCACGGCGCAAGTTCTCTGGCTATCTTCCGTATGCGATAGCCGCCATCAAGGAAAACTACATCGATAGGCCATCTCATGCCAATGGTGTGAATTGCCTCACAGGGTGCGATCCAAAGGCCATCCCCCGACTGCAACCGTTCGCTTTTTAACAAGCCTTGCCTTCGCTCCAAACTCGTGGCGGCCACCTTAATCCGCGTCGCGAGAATCGTGCCGCGGGTCGCATTAGCGGCGGTGTAGGTTGGATTCTCTCGCAAATGTGACCCTATCAGAGACATCGGCAGCGTCTCGTCGGTGGTGAGAAGTGTGTCCCTAGGATTAATCCGACTCTGAACATACTTCAACGAAAAAAGACCCTAGCTGACAAAGCATGGGTCTTTTCCGGTAGCTTTAACCAGTGAATTAATTAATTTTGTACGCCAGTTGCGTGACAAATTCAAACGAATTTTTCTTAAATCCGTTGGGAGGCAAATTCACATAAGAATCCAAGCCGCCTATTGTAATGTTTAGCCGTTTGTGAATCGGTATGGAAAAGTTAGCGAATAGGTTACCCGTGTAGGCCTCAGTGTCATTAAAAGCCGGGATAAATGTAAAACCCTCGTGAAAGGCTACGCCGCCTTTGAAATTTCGCGAGTAGGTTTCACCGACCGACGCACCAACCAGGCTTTTGTCGGCTAGCGTTGGAATCGCTGGTTCAAACGACTGGCGAATATAATCGATTGCGGCTTTGACGTCCAGTTCTTGATGTTCATCCCGCAATACTACGTAGCCCAGGCCGCCGCCGTAGGTTTGCTGCAACTTCATGCCCTGCGAAGTACTGTGAAGGAAGTCTGCGGAAACGAAGGCGAAAAGCTTGCTGGAGAGAAACATGTCGTGCTCAATACTGCCGTGGAGCAAGTCAGTCTTGAGTGTCGGATGCAAGGCTTCCGGACTCTGGGAAATCTGACTGTCTGCCAAATTGAAGTCTACAAGCGTTTTGTAACGCGGGCTCACCCAACTTTCGCCCGATACTGTGCGCTGAAGGGAAACACCCAGAGTAATGTTGCGGGTATTCTGTGTAGCCCTCACCAGATCGACACCGAGACCGGCAGAGCCGTGCCAATCTTGGCCGAACCCGGGCGTCTTGAAGGCGTTGAGGAAACTCGGTTCCGGAACTACGTTGGCGGCATTGGCCACTGGAATGACCGTCGATGCCGCTCCGTTACCAGGGTCAACCGACAATTTCTGATCGCTAGCCGATACTGTGCCTTGTGGGACCTTACTCAAATCAGCGTGTTTATCGAGTACCACGCCCTTTTCGGCGACTGCGAACTTCGCAGAGGACTTTAGAGTCTTAACGGCAGACCAGTCGATTTTTACATCACCGGCCGCGTCGCTATGAAAGGTCAAAGATCCGCCAGCGGCGCTCACAAAGTGGCCGATTAGTTTTTCACCATCGTTCAATTCCAAAACGTCGGGATCAGGTTTTGCCGCTGTCTGTCCTGAAAGGGTTGCGGCTATGACAGCAAAGCCAAGAAGAAATGTTTTTGTTTTCATATTTATTGTCACTGAGAAGCCCTACTAGCCTACTGCCACTGGGGCTAAGACAGAGAACCATTGTACCTGCCTCCTTCGCTAGCCCTCAAAACTACTAGACAACGTGCAAGATCGGAAAGTCACAGGCAGAGATCTAAGTAGTTAATTTGCATTACATTTCTGTTTTTGCAGGTAATTGTAAATTAAATGATGCCTAATTAGCCACGTTAATAAATGTGATTTTTGTTGATTTTGCCATTGGGTTGGAAATAGAATAGGTCCTGGTAGCCCGGTAAGTCTTACGCCTAACCGATTGTGAAGTTTGGCGGGAAATTGGGCTGGTATTTGGTTGTACTTTTGGAGGAATGAATTTTAATGAAGAAGCTTGCTATTGCGTTGCTTTTTTGTGGTGCGGCTGCGTTCGCAGGAACTGTTACTTACTCAACGACGGGCGCATTTGGGGGTCCCGATCTGAGCGGCGGTAACCTCGTGAACGGCGGCGCAATGATTGTTTACACAGGGGGAAGCTATTCTGTGGATGCACCCTCGAACATTAACATCGGGAACATGACGACTTCCGGTGGTACCGGTACGTTTGTAGCCGGTGATACGTTTACTTTGACGATTACGCAGAGTGTCCCCACCGCTGGTTCGGCCACTTCCTCGACTTCGGTCACAGGAACAATCTTGTCCAATTCGAGTGGTGTTAATCTGACGTTTTCGCCGACTACCTTCAGCATTGGTCAGATTACCTATATCCTAGAGTCTTCGTACTTTCTTGTTCCGCCGGTGACGAATGACGGCGTGACCAGTATACAGGCGAACGTGACCACTCCAGAGCCGGCGTCGCTCGGTCTGTTGGGTGCGTCTCTCTTCGCTTTCGGTCTCACGGCGCGCAGGCGCTTGGCGAAGTAATAGAAGTAACAGTCTTTTCGCGATCAGTTTTGTCTTGAACACCTCAGTCGGCGCAAGCCACTGGGGTGTTTTATTTTCATAGCCGATACTAAGTATTATGATCTCTGGCGACGTCCAAGAGCAGACCACTGCTCGGGCAAACCTAGCCGAACGCCTTAAGCCCAGAATTGCTGTGGAACAGCATTTCGCTGAAATTGGCCATACCTATCGTCATGGCAAGGCGTTCCGTTTTTTCGACCACCACGTTATGCGGCCCGGCCTAGAAATCGGTTTGCGAGCGGTGGGCCTTTACAAGGTGGGTGTCAAGAATTCGCTATCGCCTCGAATCAAAGAGATTACCCTGCGTTATCCGAACCTGCCTCCGGCCTTCGATGGTTTCCGTTTGCTGCAACTCTCTGATTTCCATATTGACGGCGTACATGGTTTGGCTGAACGGTTGGAACCTCTTCTGGCTGCTATCAAACCCGATTTATGCGTCTTTACCGGCGATTATCGCTTTGAAGATCGCGGCCCTTGTGGGGATATGTACCACAGAATGCGCAAGGTAATTGAAGCCATCACTGCAAAACACGGTATTTGGGGCATTTTAGGAAACCATGATTCGGCAGAAATTGCCTATGGGCTGGAAGGTTTAGGGGTGCGAATGCTGGTCAACGACAGTGCCGAGATCGTTCATGGTGGCGATTCTCTTTGGCTGCTAGGCGTGGATGATCCCTTCGACTATCATTGTGCGGATCTGGATGCTGCGCTCAGGGATGTGCCGGAGAATAGCTTTAAAATTCTGCTGGCGCATGCCCCTGAAGTGTACCAGAAAGCGGCGGCTCATGGAATCGATTTATACTTGAGCGGACATACGCATGCGGGACAAATCCGCTTGCCGGTGATCGGCTCGCTGAAGCATAATTCCCATTGCCCCAAGGAATTCTCTTATGGACTGTGGAAGCACGGAGGCATGCAAGGGTACACCACTTCGGGCATAGGCTGTTCGTCGGTACCGGTGCGTTTTCACTGCCCGCCCGAGTTGGTCGTATTCGAGCTAAAGCGCGGCAGCGAAGCTCTCGAAAAGCCTTAGTTGTGCAGGGTATTTTGTCGTCTGATCTTCCGGATGCCACTGCACAGCTAGCACATAGCGCTTGTCGTGGCGCTCGATTCCTTCTATGGTGCTATCGACATCATCGCGCGCGGAAATGTGCAAGTTTTCTCCCAGCTTCAATATCGCCTGATGATGCCGTGAGTTGACCTGCCAAGTGTGGGCACCCACAATTTCGGCAAGTTTGCTGTTGGGCACGAAAGTTACGTCGTGCGCTGGTTCGGAGTGATCCGCTATTTCGGGATCGTGGCGGACAGTGTCGGCGATGTGCTGCACGAGAGTGCCGCCGTGGAAGACGTTCAGAATTTGCAAGCCACGGCAGATGCCGAAGATAGGGAGATCGAGTTGGATCGCCTCGTGAATGAGAGCTAATTCCACTTCGTCGCGCTGATCGTCGGGCACATCTGTTTCAGGCGCGGGCTGCGCACCAAAACGGGCCGGGTTCACATCGCTGCCGCCCATCAAGAGCAGGCCGGCGAAGCCATCGAGGGAAAGCTTGTTTTCGACACTGGCGATTACCGGTTCGGCACCACCCTCCCGCGCCGCTTCGGCGTAGGGCTTCACTTTCTTCTCGTAACGGTACGGGATTAAAACGCGCTTTGCCATTACATCCATTCTCACAGGCAGGCTGTGAATAATGAAGGTGTGCGATTTCTGACGATTTTTCTTCTGATGATCATAACGTGGTCCGCCAAGACGGATTGGGATGCTATGCGCGCCCAAATGCGGCAAACGCTGCATGTGCCTGACCCGTTGCCTGATTTGAAAGAGAAACTATACGGCCGGTTCGCGCCGGCTAAAGATGTCGCGGCAGATCGAGTTTCCTACGCAACCGGCTACAGCATGCGCGTACCTGCGATTGTGTATCATCAGGCCGGCGCGACCATTACCAAGCATCCAGCGTTGATCATCGTGAACGGGCACAGCGGCGACAAGTCTTCCTGGTATGCGTATTGGGCAGGAATCCTGTATGCACGTGCGGGGGCAGTTGTTCTGACCTATGATCCGATCGGTGAGTTCGAGCGTAATTGGCAAAAGAAATCGGCCACTCGCCAACATGATGCTGAACTTACGCCTGACGACATGGCCAGGCGATTGGATGGTTTGATGATCACCGACATCATGCAAGGCGCGCGTTATCTGGCGCAGAGGCAGGATGTCGATCCGAAGAACATCGCGGTGTTGGGATTTTCAATGGGGTCGCTGATTTCATCCTTCGCTTGTGCCATCGATACTTCGCTGCGCGCCTGCGTGCTGGTAGGTGGAGGAGATCTGGACGGGCCGGACGGCTATTGGGATAAAAGCGCAAAGATGTGTCAAGGCATTCCGTATCAGTCATTGAGTTTTTTGGGTGAACGAGGGCCAGCGATTTATGCGCTGAATGCCAAGCGGGGACCGACGTTGGTTTATAACGGGACGGCCGACAAAGTGGTGGATATTCCGAATCATGGGGAAGAGTTCTTTGCGAAACTGCATGAGCAGACGGTGGCGATGTTGGGGAGTAAGAAAGATGTTTTCGAGTATCAATTCTTGCAGGGTGGCGGCCACTTCCCTTATTTTTTGACAAAGCCGGTGGCGCTGTGGATGAGCGACAAACTCAAGTTCCCTAACTGGACCAAGAAGCAACTTCTCGCCATGGCGGAGTCGCCGGCGCCCGAAGGCCAAGGCGGCCCGATGATTCTTGGCACGGATATTCCAGCGGTGCCGCGCGCCGATCTGCGGGCGATTCCCGACGTGCTCTGGGACGGGGAACAAGACAACTATGTGTACGAAAGTTGGCGCGACAAAGCGAAAGCCTTGGTGAAGTAATTTCTACTTGTCCGAGGTGCGCACCACGGGATCGACTTTTAAGCCTTCGCGCGCGATGTCGCCCGGGTTGGGGATAATCGTATTTCTCTCTTCCAAGCCGGAGAGGACTTCGATGCGGTCACCGAAATCGCGACCGACCGTCACAGTTTGCAGATGAATTGTGTGGTCAGCGCGCACGACCGCTACCAACGTGCCGCCGGTGCGAACGATCAACGAATCGCTCGGGATCACCAAGGGCGGATTGGTACGCGGGCTGTTGATGGCAATTTGGCAATACATTCCCGGCAACAAGACTCCATCGTTGTTCAGCACATGCAGTTCAACCAAGAGCGTGCGGGTGGCAGGATCGAGAGAGTTGGCGGTACGAGCAACCGTGCCCGTGAACGTGCGGCCCGGCAGATTCGAGACGTTCAAGGTGGCCGTTTGACCGACGTGAATTGAACTAGCGCTGGCTTGCGGCACATTCACATAGGTACGCAAAGTGCCCGTTTGCGCCACGCGATACAGCAGCGTGTTGCCGGCATTCACCAGCGCTCCCACATCGACGTTGCGTTGCGTAACCACGCCATCGAACGGTGCACGGACAACGCGATAGCTTTGCATATTACGCAGGCGCGCGAGATTCGCTTCGGCTGCGGCGATGCTGCTGCGTTGAGCGGAAATCGCTTTCTCAAGCGCCTGCTGGTTTGACACCTGCGCCTGATACTGCGCTTGGTATTGATCGTTTTCCTGGCGAGACACGACGCCTTTAGCACCCAAATTTCCCCAGCGCTGGGCCGTGATCTTGGCCAGCTCCAGGTTGGATTTGCCTTGCTGATAGTTGGCTTGCGCCTGCTCGAGCGCCGCTTGGGCTTGTTCCAGAGTGGCCTGGGCTTGTAAAACTTGTTGATCGAGTTCGGGCGCCTCGATTACGGCGACCTCCTGGCCGGCACGAACGCGATCGCCAATATCCACGGTGCGTTTGCGAACGTAGCCGTCGGCGCGGGCAAGAATGGGGGCTTCGGTTACAGCCTGAATGCTGCCGGGTAGCTGCAGTTCGCTTTTAGAAGGTGCACGCTTGACCGAGATCACTTCCACGCGTGGAAGCGCTTGAGTCTGATCGGCAGCTTCGGCTAGCAGCGTAGCGTTGCGCTTTTGGAGTGGAATGAACCCGGCGACGAAGGCGAGCGCGATCAGGACCACGAGGCCGAGCAACAACGATAAAAGTGTGAGGCGCGAAGGACGCCACATGATTGCAGGCGCAGCTATGTTATGGGTTGTGGCTGGAACCAATGCCTGCAGTTCGGCTACTTTGCGCTTCAGTTCGTCGTTCTCGCGAAGCAATTGTGCCTGATCGATTTCTGTGGGATTGGGTTCGGGCCGTATCATCGAAAATTTATTTCCAGTTCGTCCGCCTGTTGTTGTTCCACTAACTGGCGTTCGTAATCCACGGGAGGTTTCGTGCGCAGGTAACTATAAATGATCGGCACGATGAAAAGTGTAGTGACCGTAGCGAAAAGCAAACCGCCAATGACGGCGCGGCCTAAAGGAGCGTTTTGCTCGCCACCTTCACCCAAGCCCAGAGACATAGGCAACATGCCCAGGATCATAGCGGCGGCTGTCATGAGCACGGGTCGTATGCGGGCGTAGCCGGCGGATAGCATGGCCTCACGCGCAGTTCCGACAAACGCCCGCTCATCGTTGGCAAAGGTGACGAGCAGAATACTGTTAGCCGTAGCAACGCCGATGCACATGATCGCGCCCATCAGTGATGGCACGCTTAAGGTTGTGTGCGTAACGAAGAGCATCCACAAAATACCCGCCATAGCGCCGGGAAGGGCAGTGAGAATGATGAAGGGGTCGAGCCAGGATTGAAAATTGACCGCCATCAGCAAGTAGACCAGGACGACTGCGAAGATCATGCCCAAGCCCAGACGGAGAAAGGAAGATTGCATGGTTTCAATCTGGCCGCGCAGGGCGAAGGTTGTGCCGCGCGGCAGGTGCTTTTCCTCTTCACGCATAATCTTCTGCACCGCTGTGCCTACGCCGCCCAAATCCCGCCGGTCGACGTTGGCGTAAACGTCGAACACGGGCCACACGTTGTAGTGGTTGACGATGACAGGCGCAACGCCGCGCTCGACGGAGACGAGATTGGAAAGTAATTGGGTCGAGCCTGGCATAGCGCCCGGGTTGCCGTAGGCGAGTGAAGAACCGTTCGGAGCGGCGGAAGTTGAGGAAGTAATTGTTTGAGGATCGCTCGAAACAGGCGAAATCGGCGTGCGTAGCAAAGCGTCTAGCGAATCAACCTTATATTGAGGCGTTTGGATGCCCACGTTGTAGTTCACGCCGTTCGTCCAATTGACCCAGAAATTGGGAGCGAGAGCACCGTTGCCGCTGAGCGAGATCAGCATGTTAGTGGTGACGTCGCGTTGCGTGAGGCCCAGTTGCGATGCTTTGATGCGATCGACATTTAGGCGGATTTGCGGTTGATCGACAATCTGGTGAACGTGCACATCGGCGGCACCCGGGATGTGGGAGATGCGCGTAGCTAGTTTCTGAGCGATCTCGTATCCGGCCTTGCTATCGCGACCGACGACCTGCACATCAATCGGTGCGGGTAGACCAAAATTGAGGATCTGCGCCGTGATGTTGGCGGGTTGAAAGAAGAACGTCATATCCGGAAATTTCTCGTGCAGATGTTTGCGGAGGATGACTTCATAGTCGCCGGTAGGACCGTGGTTTGCTTTGAGAGACACGTAGAGGTCGCCATCGGCGCTGGAAATGTTGGGTGGGTCGCCTTGAGCGATGGCGGTCCAACTGTTGGGGATGCCGATGTTATCGAGAATGTTGTCGATCTCACTTGGCGGGATGACGTTGCGGATTTCCTGTTCGACAGATGCGAAACGGGCTTCTGTTTCTTCGAGTCGAGTGCCGGCGGGCGCGCGCACGTGCAGGCGAATCTGGCCGGCATCGACGTTGGGGAAGAAGTCTTCGCCTACCAGCCAGATGAGACCGAGAGACGCTATGGCGAAAGTCATGAACGAAGCAAGTACGACGCCGCGGCGACGCAGACACCAATCGAGCAGCCCGACGTAGCGATAGCGCAGCGCTTCAAAGCCTTGATTGAACTTGTGATGGATGCGCCAAAAGATGCCTTTGGATGCGGAAGTAGCTTCGTCGCCGAGCCGGTAGATGCTGATTTCGGCACGCAGCAGATACGCCACCATGGTGGGCACGAGCGTGCGCGAGAGCAGATAAGAGGCAAGCATGGCGAAGACAACTGCCATGGCGAGCGGAGTGAAGAGATAGCGCGCCGCTCCGGTGAGCAGTAACACGGGAACAAAGACGATGCAGATGGCGATGGTGGCGACGAACGTGGGAATGGCGATCTGGCCCGCGCCATCAAGAATCGCCGTGGTGAGCGGTTTCTGCAAACCGATATTACGGTGGATATTTTCGATGGCCACGGTGGCGTCGTCAACCAGGATGCCGACGGCGAGGGCGAGTCCGCCGAGCGTCATGACGTTGATGGTCTCGCCGCATAAACTGAGAATCGAGAGCGAGGCGAGGATGGAGAGCGGAATGGAGATACAAACGATCAACGTGCTGCGCCAACTTCCGAGGAACAACAAGATCATGAGGCCAGTGAGGCTGGCGGCGATGAGGGCTTCGCGTTCCACACCTTCGATGGACGCGCGCACAAAGATGGACTGATCGGCCAGCGGGACAACCTTCAATTCCGGCGGAACGGTGGACAGAATGCGCGGCAGCGCGGCCTTCACTTGATTGACGATGTCGAGCGTAGACGCTTTACCGTTGCGCGTGACGGTAAGGAGAATGCCGCGCGAACCATTTGAGCGTACGATGTTGCCTTGCACGCTGAAGCCGTCTCGCACTTGCGCCACATCTTTCATATAAACTGTGGTGCCGTTTACGGTTTTGATGGGCAGATTGTTTAGATCATCGAGTTGCAGCGGACTGCTGTTGAGGCGGATTTGATATTCGGTTTCGGCAATTTTCGCGGTACCTGCCGGCAGAATGAGATTCTGCAGCGTGAGGGCGTTTGAGACGTCAATTGGGGAGAGTTGCTTGGCGTAAAGTTCGTCGAGATTGAGGTCGACCATGACGGCGCGCTGTTTGCCGCCAAACGGATAAGAGACGGATGCGCCTTGCACAGTGCCGAGCGGCGTTCGTATGAAATTATTCGCGATATCGAAAATCTCGGCTTCGCGTAAGGTCTTGCTGGAAAGGCCGAGTTGCAGAATGGGTACGCTGGCGGCGTCGAATTTCAGCACGTTCGCGGGGAACATGCCGGGCGGCATTTGACGCAGGTTCGACTGCATGGTGGCAGTGACTTGCGCGACGGCCATGTCGATTTTGACGTTCGAGTGGAAGTAGATGCGAATGGCGGCGTAACCGTTGTAGGACTGCGATTCGATGTGTTCGATGTCGTTGACGTTGCCGGTAAGGCTGCGTTCGAAGCCGGTGACGACGCGCTTTTCCATTTCTTCCGGAGCGAGGCCGTTGTAAGACCAGAGCACGCTGACGATGGGGATGTCGATGTAAGGAAAAATATCGACGGGCATGGTCACGATGGCTGTGCCGCCGAGGATGGCGATGAGGACGGCCATGACGACGAAGGTGTATGGGCGGCTAAGAGCGAGGCGAACGATCCACATAAATTAGTGATGGGGCAAGCAGCCATAGATGACGGCGCTGCTCGGCGAGTCGATTTGGCCTGGAAGTTCAAAGTATACTACCGGGCTTGGGATGAACGGGGGCGAAGAATATTTTTCGTTGGAAAGAAAATGGAGGGGTGGCGAAGAAAAGGCGTTTTTTGCAGACCGAATTCTGGTGGGGCGGTTTTGCGAACCGAAGCCAATTTCGCTGGGCGTGAGAGGTATTTCAAAGACGTTCATACGGGCGTTGGTCCTTTCTTTTGGTCGGTTGCGAGCGTGTTGGCCGACGCCGTTAAGGGCACCTTTCTTTAGTTAGGTTAAGAGGAGGGGCGAACGGGCGTGTGGGGTAAACCGGTTTAACTTCCTGAAAAGGCTTGGAATATAAGTTGGGCAGTTTTGAACCGGTTGGGGATGTCTAGATTCTCAGCTAACCGAGGTAGTTCTCACGATAAGCCGACAACCCGTCAAGATGGATTGCAGAAACCGACCTACAAAAGGCTGTTGAGTATGAAGGAGTCCAATACACTTGCTGCTAGGCTTGGGACGACGGCGAGAATGCCAATACCGTTCGAGACGGCAAACCTTATCGCTTTGCCAATTGGCGTCTGGAAGGCGGAGCCCAACTTAACTCGGATACTCTTGACGCGGTCCGTGAACTCAGCATCCGTAGACTGGCCCATTGAGCGAATCCATCGGACTTGGCGGCCGGGTTCTGGTTTTATTTCTTTTTTACAGTCCATGGGGACATTCTAAACGCCGCTGGCGGGCGTTTGTTCTTGGCCGCATTTCGGGCACTTTTGCAGTTTGGGAGTACGGCGCGGCCAACTACGGGCGGCATTGGCTTTCCTTGCTAACGCGGCGGCAAGTTGGGCAGGAGTGGCACGCTCCAAAGCGGCGTTAATTTCAGCTTTTGTCATGGCGACGTCATCCGCGGAGTAATCCGGCAACGGACAAATCTTCATCGACTTGAGGCCAATGAATGCCAATACCGCGGCCGATCAGCCTATAATCGGCGCGTTGTTTCGCGCTGGCTTCGGCAAGTCTTGCTGAATACACGTAAGGAACGGACAACGCGCGGCCGTCGTTCAAATGGACCGTGAAAGTATCCTTTGCAAAAGTGACGCGGAGGGCGCGGGGTTCGGGTCGGGTCTTAGCTAAAGTGCTCATTCCATCTCCTCAAAAAAAGGTAATGACACGATAGCCGCCGCGCTTGCCTTCCCCCAGGTCGAGCAAACCGCACCTTGCGCTCCCGCGGCCAACTTGGAATGTACTGTGAGATATCCGGGCTAAATCGAAAAATCCATGGCCTATCAACTACGCAGCCAAACGACATCTGCAACTACGGTAACATTTCTTGTTGAGGCAACACGAGTAAAAGTAGTGGTCGCCAGACACCAACGAGTGGATATGCGCGCTCGTTAACCATCGTCAGGTGGATTGGCGTGGACGGGAGAGTCCCTTTGCCGAGGACTCGGCTCCAGGTGGTTCACGGAAAGGTTCCACCGAAATGCGCTGGTAACACACTTCCAGGACGGTCAAGTATTCCATACCGCCCGGCGCGTGGAGAACTACTTCATCTCGCACCGCCGACTTCAGCAATGCGCGCCCCAGAGGCGAAACCCAACTGATGTGGTTGCGGTTGAGATCCACCTCGTCGGTCCCCACAATGCTTACCACTTTCTCCGTTCCAGCGGCATTGGCATAGCGCACGGTCGCTCCGAAGAATGCCCTGGTCGCGGCCTGCCCGGCTCGAGGGGTTTCCGGGTCAACTACTTCCGCGGCCTCGATTCGTTTAGTGAGAAAGCGAATCCGCCCATCGATCTGGCGCAGCCGCCGCTTGCCATACTGATAGTCGGCGTTTTCACTGCGATCGCCGTTGCTCGCGGCCCACGCCACGACCTCTGTCACGGCCAGGCGTTCTCTGGTGAGCAGAAACCGGAGTTCCTCTTTGAGGCGCTGCAAACCGCCGGGCGTTATGTAGTTCTTGCTTTGCGTCGCGGGCTCGTCGCTCTGCGGTTTTCTCGTAAAGCCTTTTCGCATATCTTAGTCTCTCCCGCGGGAATCCAGTAAGTGCCACAAAGCGATCAGGAACTGAGACATTTGGATCCGCAGCCAGCGAGTCGGCTCGATTATCGAAATGCACGCGAATGACCAGCGACTCCGGTTCGGCCGAAGGATTCCGCGGCAAAGAAAGACCCTCAATGGAGCCAGCTTTAAAAGCAAAGACCAACTGCCCGATGATAGACGTGGAGCACGGCACCATCTTGGTTTCGAAGGCCGGGATCACGTTTCTCCAGGTAGTAGCGAATCGTGTGCTGCCGCAGGACGACTTGGCGCAGCATCAGAACGCGAAGCTAGTAGCTGACCCCACAGGCGTGAACAATCATTTCCTCCGATTTGGGAAGAATTGAACAGCGGCTGCCCTCCAGTTCCGCCCAGTCGGGTGGAATCGTGGATCGCCGGGCGCGCGGCCGGCGCTAACGCTGCCGAAACGGTTACGCGCTCGACCTCTGCCAGACTGCGCAGACCTTCGCGCAGCCATCGTTGGTGGGTGTTTCCTGTTTTCCATCAACGTACAGCAGGTGGTAAGAGAAACTGTGCCTGTAGCGTCATCGACGTCCCAGAGCAAGTAGAGTAGGTCGCCAACACCGCTGTTGGCGTTGGCGGGACCTGGGGCGCCAATTGTCCCAGCACGAAGCCTTGCGCGGGCTTACGCGTGGAGTGCAGAAAGTGTTCGCAGCTCACTTCGGATTGTTTGTACGGGTAGCCATCGATCTTGGAGATGAAGCGGCTCGGGAAAGTGGCAACACTCGCCGCGCCGCCGTTGCTGAAGAAGCGGATGAACAACCTCTCGTAGCCTCCGATCACGTTCACCACCGAAGCGGAACTGGCCACACCGACTCCGCGGATGCTGACGCCCGCCGTCGGACTGGAGAGTGCACCACGTTGTGCAATTCGCGAACATTTCCCGGCCAGGAGTACGACCGCAGCTTGCGAAGGGCCGAAAGCGAGAGCTGGTGCGTACCCTCACCCGACACCCGAATCATCTCAAGGAAATGCCTGGAGAGGACCGCTATATCGAGTGGCCGCTCGCGAAGAGGCGGTAGCAGCAGATACAGCACCTTCAGCAGATAGCAGAGGTCGGCGCGAAAACTGCCCTTTGCGCACACAGGTCTCCAGGTCCTGGTTGGTGGCGGCGATGATGCGTGGCCAAACATCTCGTTTTCGAAGACCTTGGCACGGGCGCTGAATTCCTTGCCGGTTCGATTTCGCCGGTGATCAGCACAGGTGCCGCGCCGGCGGCCAGCGGCGGAATCGTTTCGAGCGCCCAGAGGAATGCTAACGCCCTGCGGAACCAAACTCTGGACGGCAAGTTCCTCAGCCGTTTGCGGCTCATGGATGAAGACTACCTGGCGGCGCGTCGACTCTCCGGCAAACACCTCTGGCGCGAAATCCGCCGGAGTGCGTTCTAGCATAAATCGCAACCCGATCGGCGCCGCAGCACTCGCCATAAACCTACAAATGAGCAAAGTCAGTCGCTAGCCGCAGCTGGGCACAATGCAAGAACGGCAAACAGTCTATGGAGCGCGTATCCGTTGCGTCAAAACTGGGAAGGTAGAATGGCGCGATGGGGTGCAAGTAATGGATCGATTGTCTGGCAAGGTTACTCGTTTGTTGGTGGCCCTGAGACAGCATGAGCCGCAAGACGCTCCCAGGTCGTTTGAATTTTTGCACGCCGAACTGCGCCGCCTGGGCGAGCATCACGAACACACGCCCCAAGCCAACGCGCTAGTTCACGATGCTTATCTGTGCCTGGTTGATGCTCGCCAAGGTTGGCGGAATCGCACCCATTTTTTCGTGATAGCTTCTTCAGCAATGCGTGGAATCCTTCTCGATCATGTGAGCGCCAAACACTCCTTTTCCTCGCAGCGTGTCAACCTTAAGAAAGTCACCCTTCTCGCCCGCCAGCATTACGACGACATCCTTGCCCTAGATCACGCCCTCCACAGCTTGAGCAAAATCAGTTCCCGACAGGAACGCATCGTCGAACTGCGCTACTTCGATGGCCTTAGTGCCCAAGAGCCCGAGGAAGCGCCAGGTATTTCGTCGGTGACCGTCCCACGCGAGGGGGCAGTCGCCAAGGCATGGCTTCGCGGAGAGCTCGCCGGTCGAGCCGCTACGCCATGACCTCCGAGCAGCGGGCCGAAGTCGCAGAGCGCCTTCACGAGGCTCTCGCTCAATCGCCGGAAGCCCGTACCGATTTTCTTATCCGCCATTGCTCGAGCGAAACAGTTCGACTGGAAGTAGAACGTCTGCTGGCCAAACATCAAAGCGCCACCCATTTCCCGGAACGACCCATGGCCGATGCCATTACGCAATTAGCCGATCTCGATTTGACCGCGCCCGTCACCTGGTCGATGACTGGCCGCATCGTGTCGCATTATCGGGTGGACCGCGAGTTAGCACGCGGCGGCATGGGCGTTGTCTATCAGGCAGAAGATATCAACTTACAGCGTCGTGTAGCCATCAAGTTGCTACCTGGTGAGGTGACCGCCAACCCGGCGTCCTTTGAACGCCTCCAGCGTGAAGCGCGCGCCGCTTCGTCTCTCGATCATCCGAACATCTGTTCCATCTATGAACTGGGGGACTACCAGGGCAGCCCTTTCATCGCAATGCAATTGCTCGAAGGGCAGACGTTGCGCCAGTGGATCGAAACTGCCGGCCAGCTTTCGGCGAGTTCTCGCTTGAGCCAAGCTCTCGATTTGGCGATCCAAACTGCAAACGGCCTCGCTGCCGCGCATCAGAAGGGGGTCATTCATCGGGATATCAAACCGCCCAATATCTTCGTGACGAATCGCGGCGAAGCGAAGATTCTAGACTTCGGTCTAGCGAAAGTACTTGAGGACCAACCGACAGCCGGCTTGAGTGATGCCAAATTTGAACTAGATGCGCCGGACTCGCCCACCAAGTCGCACCTGACTCGCACGGGAATGAGAATGGGCACTGCCCATTACATGTCGCCGGAACAAGTGCGCGGAGAAGATCTTGACGCCCGCACAGATCTGTTCTCTTTGGGCTTAGTCATCTACGAAATGGCTACCGGCCACCGCGGCTTCACGGGTGAAACTTGGGCCTCCGTTCACGAATCCATCCTGCACCGCGAACCACCGTCGATACGGCAACTCAATCCCTCACTCCCTCCCGAACTGGACCGCATCGTTAATAAGGCAATTAAGAAAGACCGCGCCGATCGCTACTCCTCTGCCGGCGACCTAGCGCGAGATCTGGCAAGTTTGCGGGACCGCCTTGGTGCGGAGACCGGCTGGCTCGCGCGCAAACGGCTCGTTTTGGTGGCGGTGCCGCTGGTCCTATTCATCGGCCTGAGTTTCGGCTTCTTGCTAAGACGTGTCTTTCACACCCCTTCCACCGCATCGCCCTTATATGCCAAACACCTTCGCTCGGTGGCCGTTCTGGGCTTTCGCAATCTTGCGGGCAAGCCCGAAGGTGACTGGGTCTCAACAGCCCTCGCGGAGATGATCTCTACGGAACTCGCAGCCGGACAGCAATTGCGTATCATTCCAGGCGAAAGCGTCGCGCACATGAAGCTTGACCTCGCTCTCCCGTCCACCGTCGGTTATGGACCCGACACTCTCAAGAAGATTCGCAATAATTTGGGCACCGATGCCATTATTCAGGGTTCTTATCTGCTTTCAGCCGGCGCCCATCTGCGCATCGATCTAAAGGTGCAGGACGCCGACCGCGGTGACACTATCGCAGCCGTTTCCGAAACCGGCAGTGACACGCAAATCGCCGATCTGGTCTCGCAAGCCGGCGTGAGTCTTCGCCAACAATTGGGAGTTTCGCCCCTTGCCGCCGGGTCGCTCGATAAGGTTCGCGCAATCCTGCCCAGCAACTCGCAGGCCGCCCGATTCTATTCCGAAGGGTTAGCCATGTTGCGACTTTTTGACGCCTCCGCCGCACGCGATTTATTTCTCAAAGCGATCGCCCTCGAACCTAATCACGCTCTCTCTTATTCGTCCTTAGCCGAAAGCCTATCTGCCCTGGGCTATGATGCCCGCGCTCAAGCGGAGGCCAAAACGGCTTTCGAACTTTCTCACAGCTTGCCGCCGGAGACCCAACTTTTGGTTGAGGGCCGCTATCGCGAAATCTCCAACAACTACCCGGCCGCCCTCGATGTCTATCGAACCTTATGGAGGTTCTTTCCGGATAACGTGGACTACGGTTTGAAAGTCGCGGCCTCTCAGATCAAGGCTTCGCTCGCCAAGGATGCCCTGCTCACGATCGCCCAATTACGAAAACTACCAGAAGCAAGCAGCGCCGATCTGCGGATCGACCTAATTGACGCCGCCGCCTCCGAATCGCTTGCCGATTTTAGGAGAACTCAGCAAATCACCAGCGCGGTCGCCGAGAAAGCCCGCGTCAGAGGCAGCCGCCTGCTCGAAGCGCGCGCCAAACATGACGAGGGTTGGGCCTGGGATCGTTTAGGTGAATTCGATAAAGCCCTGTCATCGTTCTCCGCGGCTGGCAGCTTGGCGCAAGCGGGAGGCAACCTTCGTGAGGCCGCACGAAATTTGAATTCTGTCGGTAGCGTGCTTTACGACAAGGGCGACCTGGAAGGCGCCCTCAAAGTCTATGAAGAAAGCATTGAAGTGGCCCGCCAAGCAGGCGCACAAGCCGACATTTCTGCGGCTTACCATAACATTGGTAACGTTCTTTACGATCAGGGAAAGCTCGAAGCCGCCCGCCAACATTATGAGCAAGGTATTGCTACAGACCGCCTCCTGAATGACAAGCGTAGTATCGCCAGCGATTTGGGCAGCCTCGCCAACGTGCTCCAAGGTATAGGCGACTTGGTTGGCGCCACCGCCATGCAAGAGCAAACCCTGCAAGCTTTTCGCGATGTGGGCGACAGGCGCGGCGAAGGGGCCACCCTCGACAATCTAGGAAGCGTGCTTACCGATCGTGGGGATCTCGCATCTGCCAAACTCCATTTCGAGCAGGCTCTCTCTATTTTTCAGCAGATTGGTTATCGCCGCGGGCGAGGCTTTGTCCTTTCCAGTCTTTCGCGAGTCCTCGAAGCACAGGATCGTTTGCCCGAGGCGCGTGCCGCCACACAAGAGGCCCTCGCCCTTCGCCAAGAGTTAAAGGATGGAACAGGCATCGCCGAAAGCACGATGCAACTTGCCGAAATCGAATGGGAAGAAGGCAATGCGTCGCAGGCCGAAAGACTAGCCCGCAGTGTTGCCCAAGAATTTGAAAAAGAGAAGGCTACAGACGATGGCTGCGTGGCTGGCTCCATTCTCGTCCACACCTTGCTCTCCCAAGGAAAATTTAAAGACGCACAAATTGCAGCCGATAGCTCGGGCCCCTTGTGTCGGCAAAGCCAAGACCGCAGCGTTCAGTTGCGGTCTCAACTAGCGCGCGCGGCTCTCAATTTCAAAGCTGGCAATCCGGCGGAAGCGCTAGCCATGCTTCGAAAGATAGACGCGGACGCCCAAAAGAGCGGCTTCGTAGCCTATGAGTTGGAAGCGCAACTCCTCATGGCCCAAATCGAAATCTCTTGGCATCAGGTTTGGGTCGCGCGCTCCCGTTTTGCAAGTATTCAGGAAAAAGCAAACCGTTGCGGTTTCGGTTTGATTGCCCGCAGAGCCCGTACTCTTGCGCAACCCACGCTTCGGAATTGAACTTACTATCCACCCAGGATTAGGCACAAGCGCTAGCTCGGCAAGGTCGGAAGTTACTCGATCGTTTGAGCTGTGGGAGGCAGCAATAACTCTAAATGAACTCTAGACTCTTTTGCTAACCAAAATCCCGGAATTACGATAATGCCTGCAAGTGCCCACGATCCTGCTTTCCCAGACGGAACACTGTTCGTGCGCTTTGCGGCTCATGCATGATCACGATACCCTTATTGCGTATCGCTCGTTGGACTTCAAAGCCTTCGCCCCATTCCGGCAGAGCCTGCTGCATGGCCGGCAAGTCAACAGCCTTCAATATCATTACTGGCGGTCAAGTGGGTCACGCTGGACAGCCAACACCAGTTGTCTCCAAATTGCTCACTTTCTTGATGACGACGCCGATGGGTAACTCTATGGCTTGCGGGCCACCTGAATCTCATGCACCTTGCCCTCTGTGATCACGGCATAGCTCGGCAGATAGCCAGCATGGTCCAGCAGCAGATGTAACTTAACAGCTCTCTTCGTGGTACGGAACTGTTCCCAGTCAAACACCGCCGCGCACAAGTCGATCCCCGTGGCGTCCAGGCTTAACAGTTTGCCCGACAATCCCAGTTTCGCGCCCGCTTTGGCCACACCTAAGCGTTTCTGACAATCTGCCAGTAAGCTCTGAAACACTGTCTCAAACACCTGCCACGGTCGATGACTATTGGCATACGCCAGCGTGGAACGCGCGGGCGCTTCTGGTAACTCAAGATGCCTCAGTTTTCCTTCGCTGGCCCGCAGACCTTCAGTAATCTCTTAATGAGTTTGGCTGCGCCAGTTGGCAAAACAACATGGCCACCAGCTTTCCCTCTGCTAAATCCTCGCACGCGTCTTTCAGCCTGATACTCCTCCAGCGCCGCCGCGAACTTGTCGCGCGGTATTAACTGGAGAATCTGACTGAAGATGCTGCATACTCGTTTGCTGGTGAAGCCTTCCTGGGTTGCTTAACGTGCGTTTTTGCGGAACTGAACTCACGCTACCAAGGGCTTCACGTCTTTTTTTACGTTTCCGCTAATTTGGACACAAATGAGTACTCATACAAGTTGCCAGTGCGCGCCGTCAGCCATTTAGGGCTGCCTGCGCTGCTTCTGAAAAGCATTCAATCGCTGTTTTCTAAGGAGTCGCAATCACGAGAATCGAATCAGGTCTATCCTTAGGCGAATCCAAGGAATGTTGAAGCGAATCTTATAGGCGGCTGCAATAGGAGGAGAGCTATGCCGCGTGCTGTGAAATTTGACACCTATGGTGGACTTGAAGTTCTGAAGGTGGTAGAAGTCGACCGCCCCACAGCGGGGCCAGGTCAGGTAGTTGTTCGTGTCAAAGCTGCGGGTATTAATCCGGGTGAGACGATGATCCGAAAGGGTGCGTTCGCCGAGCGCTGGCCTGCAACTTTTCCTTCGGGCCAAGGCAGTGATTTTGCCGGCGTTGTGGCGGAGGTCGGCGAAGGAGTGGCCAACGTTCGTGCAGGTGATGACGTTATTGGATTCACCCACAATAGAGCAAGTCAGGCCGAGTTCGTACTCGTCGACTCGAACAGTGTTGTGATGCGGCCGGCAAACGTATCGTGGGAGCAAGCTGGCGCTTTGTTCGTGGCCGGCACCACCGCATATGCGGCGGTGAGGAGCGTCGCTCTGCGCACGGGGGACACGGTGATTGTGTCAGGCGCCGCGGGTGGCGTGGGCTCCATTGCCGTACAATTAGCCAGGAACTACGGGGCCAAGGTAATCGGGTTAGCCAGCGAAGCAAATCACAAGTGGCTTAGCGACCATGGCGTAATTCCTGTTGCCTACGGCCAAGGCGTAGAAGATCGGATTCGCACCGCATCCGAAGGAAAAGTGGACGCCTTCATCGACACCTTCGGCGGCGGCTACGTAGAGCTTGCCCTCAGCCTGGGCATCCCCGCGAATCGAATCGACACCATCATCGATTTCGCCGCGGCGGAGAAGCATGGTGTCAAGACCGAAGGCAGTATGGAGGCCGCGAATGCCGGCGTGCTCGGCGAGCTCGCCGGACTAATGGCCGCGGGTCGCCTCGAAATCCCGATCGCCACGGTCTATTCCCTCGACAACGTTCGCGATGCTTACCAAGAGCTCGAACGCGGCCACACGCATGGCAAGATCGTTCTCAAACCGTAATACCACCAACGGTCGAAGTGGATTCCAGACGCGATCGGTGTTTTTCTGAGAACGATACTCGACAACCGAATCAGAGCTTTGTACGAGTAGCGTGATACGACCCACCCCCTCGCTCACACCTGTCTGAGCTGCCGGAGCGACGCCAGCAAAATACGGTCGCGCGGGTCAACTTCGACGCGCGCCCCAGGACCATCAAAACGATACTGCATGCCTGAGGCAGGCCCGGTCACGGTCATCCCCGTGGTGCCGACGTAGACAAACGGGACCTTGGGTGACTTTTGAGGATGCACCGCATGAGCGGGCCTAGGGATGGGAGGTTTCGACGTTGTTCTCAGTTGATTTCTGTTCCTGCCGCAACACATGGTCATTCTCCTTGTCTTCGATATAAGCTACATCCGTGCCACGCTCGTTCTTCGAACTGACACGCTCCAGAATGATGGCACCAGCTGATAAGGCGGGCCACAGTAATAGACGCTGCTTCCATCCTTGGCCGGTCCAAAAGGCGACCGGGAGCGCCACCCACACGCTCAAACAATAAAAGCAATCCAGAAGGCTACTCCAAAACCCTTCGCCGAGCTTTTGACGCAACCGTAAAAACAGATTCCATGGCCCATCCTCGCCGTAGAGCAAATGGGCAACACGCCAGACAACTAAGATGCCAAGGATTAGGTAATAGAATTGTGATGCCATCCTGGAATACCCGCGGGGGCGGTTTGGCCGCCCCCAATTGCTCTAACGCCCAGCGAAATGTCAGGTCAGGCGTCTATGATAGCCACGGAAAGGTTGGCCTGATTCCAGTTCAGGCTAGAAATGTTCACGTACCATTCGTTGGCCTGCGGGTTAGAGGCATCCCCACCCGATGGGTTGAATGCCCTCGAGTAGGAGGTTAATGAGAAGCCATAGCAGCCCGCTAGAGCGGCCGCCGGCAGGTAGAAGATCGCTGCTCGTGAGACGAAGTTATCCGAGGGATCCTCGTACCAGTGGTCGTAAGGATCGAGCGAAACTCCGGTCGGGTTGCAGACAGTGATTCCGCTGGTATCAAAGGAAGCGGTTGGCGGGTCAGACCAGTTGGGGGCGGGCTCAGTCTGGATCGTCACACCTCCTCCACAGCCCGAGGCGTTCAAGGTTAATTTGAGCAAATGCGGCATGGAGACCTGGTAGCTGACTCGGAACTCGAGGTTATCGCCGGGGGTCCGGGTAACGATGGGACACACAAGGTCTGCGAAGTAATTCCAGACGCTCGTTCCGGCAACCCTCCAAGCCAGTGACAAGAAGGAAGGCGCCGGCGCGGAATTATCGACGTAGAACGGCACGGAGATCGGAGTGGTGTAAATCACGGCCTTCGATGCATCCCCGATCTCCATGGTCACGTCATAGAGGCCGTCCGGGTAGCTGGTCGTTGGCCAATCCAGTAGTTCATCGGGTGGGAACCACGCGTCTGCCGCTGCCAGGATGGGGTACCAGCCCTGCGCGTCGGGCACCACGTGGAGCGGGGCACCAGGCCCTGGGAACGGATCGAGGTACCAATCCAAATTGGTAAACGGTGTGGCGGGCGCGCCGTTGTAGGAGTAAAGCAGCCGATAGTAGTCGCCGTTCGGGTATTGGTTGCACCCATAGAGCTGAATGGTACCCGTAAACGGTGCGTTGGACGGCGTATCGAGACATGACGAGGGCGGGAAAACGGAACTGCGGATGAGAGCGTCGGCATGAGGCGGATTCGGCCGCAGTCCAAAACCGCGTGTCGGGCTGGGGAAGGCGCTGGTGTCTATGTACCCCGGCTCGTTGACGGGCATCAATCCAGCGAACAGAATTTGCGGCGTGTCTTTACAGTCGTCCACCGGCGGTGTTATGCATGTGCCTGTAGTGTTAACGCGGGCGATCGACGAGGCATATATGGTCACATCCGAAATGGAACCGGACTGCCAGCCCACCCCGAAGTAGCCTTGCGAGTAGATCGTTTCCTGCTCGCCGTCGCCATTGACGTCCTGAGTGACCCAAAACGTGATGTCCGGGATTTCGAGGAGCGGAACGATTTCTTCCTCCACCACCCACTCGCACCGAAAGCGGGGAAACGGCCCGACAAAGTTATTCAAATTAAGCTGGTAGTCTTTATCGGCTTTGCCGCGCACCAGCGCTTTTAGTTTTGCGGCGCCGCCGTCCTGATACTGCTTTTGAAGCGCGGTTAGGCTGGCCGATTTCGGAGGGGGGACCGGCTGCAGGAACGCCGGTTGGTTGAGCAGGCCGCTGAGTGCCGAAGTGTTTTTCACGGCGCCCGCGGACTGGCTGGCCAACAGTAAACGGCTGGCAGTGGGGCGACCCACAATGGCGGCCAGGCGATCCAGCGTGAGCCCTGCATTGCGAAAATCAATTGGACCGGGGTCCGGACCGGGGCCGCTCTTGGGCAGAACGCCGACCGACTGGAGTAACTTTCCCAGGTTGGGTTGCACAAAGATTTCCGGGAAGCAAATAAGCTGCAGCCGCCACCGAATTACCCATTCGATGTCGAACCAAGGAATCCACACGCAGAAGTTACCGCATTCATCGGTAACTACCTGGGTGATCTGTTCCTGCCGGCAGAATATCGGGAAGAGCCACGCCCAGATGACTTCGTCCGGGAAAAAGCCAATGAAGTCGCACACTGTGTCCATCACGTGCACCGTGGCAAAGGGAACGGGCAGGTATTGTCCGCTTTTGGGATCCCAGCGTACAACCTGACCGCAAATGCGGCGGAAGAGAAACCAATCGGGGTCGACCTGCCACTTCAGCGACTCGGCAAGAGTCGCGAGGTCCTGCCCCTCAATCTGCTTAATGTCGATGTTCGTCAGGCTGGCAAAACGTTGTGCCTGAATGCCGTTTAGTTTAATCTGATCGGGCGGTAAAGCTGCCGGGTTAGATTGCTTTGAGTTGCGCATAGAACGTTGTTTCCTCCTCGTGGGTTCAGTGATTTCCCGGTGGGGAGCGTTACAGCAATTCTCGTTTTGCGCCAAATAGGAAGGCCGGGCTCGGCGACGGTTCTGTTCTTATCCGGGAAGCGGTTATGATTAACAGGCGTCTTAACAGGGGAAAATTAGCTGCCGGGTCCAGTTCACGAAAAGCCGCGGAAGCCCCACGCGTCGGCCTTCGTCCGAACGTCGTTTTAAACCGGCCAATGTTCAAGGGGAGAGAATCGCCAGCGCCACATGGCCAGGAGCGAACTGGTTGGCTGGGAGCAAGGCAAAGCGGTATTCTTTTTTTGTTGGAAGCTAACTTAAGCGGAGGGTGAAGGCGCAGGTTAGCAGAACGACTCTTTGGCAGGACGAGTTCCGCGAGCGAGGCCTTCACACCCGCCTTGCTTCTTTTTATCGCACTGCCTGAAGGAAAAGATAACTTGGAGCCGGGTAGTTCCACTGGACTGCTTGCCGTGGCAGTGGCCGCTCTCCAGAAAGCATACGATCATCGGCCATGGGCGACGAATTCGTTCAGCCCACGATGATCAGCGTAAAGCTGTTTGGGTGCGACGGAGAATGTATCGACCTTGCCGGAAGAGGTTCACAATCTTGCCTGACTGGTTGGCTCCGTGTGCTCTCTACACGCCGCATTGTCGGCAGCAGGCAGGTGAGCGGATCAGTGTCGGCGAATCGCTGGAGCAGACAGGGCGGCGGCCATTGTCGTTGAAGATTCAAACGGAAGTCTGCCTGTCACCATTTCATACAGCACCACGCCGAATGCGTATATATCGGTGGCAGTACTTACGGCTGCGCTTTCAAATTGCCAGGCGCCGTGTAGTCGGGCGTCCCCATGACAGAGCCGGCGATGGTAATAGGAGCGCGACCTTATTCTCGAGCACGACTAGCATAACCATGATAATCAATACCCTAAAGCGCGTCGGACCACGTGACCAACATGTTAGAAAAGAGTGCGCTTCCTCCTAAACGGATGCACGTGTGAGTAATACGCCGATGCGCTAAGGCAGATGCGCCTGTATCCTCAGAATCCACCTAACCGAAGAACCTCTCAACCATTACCTAAAAAAATCTACTTTCAAAGTGAAGAAAAGCAAACTTGTGATCGGCTTTTTTTGATTCACTTAAATCGGCGATGGGTCGCACGATGTCAAAAAGAGTCCTTTGTGGGACGGGCTTTCATCGTCTAGAAGGTGTCACGCCCGCACTGAACTGGTATCTAATATTGATATGGTCCGCAACAAACTATCCGTTTACTACTCGCGGGCTGGCTAGGAGTCGCGTGCATGGCACAACCACCCAAGACACCGAACATCGAGGCTCAACGAGCAGCGATGAAAAAGCTCGAGTTTCTGGTTGGGGATTGGTCGGGTGAGGCGTCCGTACTTCGCGGACCGGGCCAATTCGTAGACTTAGCTCAAACTGAGTCTGCGCAGTTCAAACTGGATGGGCTGTTGCTGGTGATTGAAGGCGTTGGCCGCGGCCAGACTGACCATCGTCCTGCACTTCAATCGCTCGGACTGATTTCCTTCGACGATGATGCAGGAACATACCAGATGCGGGCCTTCAACGACGGGCGATGGGTCGAAACCGAGGTGAAGCTGGCCGACGACGGAAAGTCGATCTCTTGGGGATTCGCTCTCGGCGAATTCAAGACCTCCACAGTTCTGCGCATCAATGACAACGGTGAGTGGACTGAGCTTGGGCAACTAACAATCGGCGATCGGCCTCCGCAAAAAATGATGGATCTGAAGGTTCGCCGGACTTCCCGTTGAGCGCCCCTGCTCTGTCAACAGCGTTCTTATAAAGGGTAGCTTTTGCGATATGCTTTTCGCCACCGCCAATTGGCAACGTGTACAACGTTGTGTCCAAATCGATTGGGGGCGACACAACATGGCGTTATACTGGAAAGCCTCGGAGGAGTGGGATGGTCCGCCAGTTGTTCAGTTTGACATTGTTATTTGTAGGCGTGTCCGTCTCGGCACAAGGGCCTTTGCAGGTGTTACACAATCATGTACGGCCCGCGGTTGTGGACAGACGAGCCGCTCGAGTTGGGACCCTTCCGACCGATCAACAACTGCGGCTCGGATTACATCTTCCGGTCAGAAATCACGCGGAGCTTCTTACTTTGCTCAAGCAACTATCCGATCCCGGGAGCGCGAACTACCGGCATTGGCTCAGCGTGAGTGAGTTCACGGAACGATTCGGCCCGACTGCGGAGGATTACCAAAAGGTGGTGGCCTACGCGCAAGCAAACGGCTTTACGGTAGTGGAGAGGTCGCCGAATAGGCTGTTGTTGCACGTCACGGCCTCGACAGCGCAAATCGAGAGAGCGTTTAGCGTGCACATGAATGTATATCAGCACCCCACAGAAAACCGGACGTTTTATTCGCCCGACGCCGAGCCGCAATTGAACATAACGGTGCCTATTTCGCACATCTCCGGTTTGAACACCTACGCCATGCCGAGGCCAGCGGCGGGACCAGGACAGGCAAGACTGGTAGCTCATTTGACAGGCACAGGGCCTTCGGGCACGTTCCTCGGGAGCGATATGCGCACGGCCTACAACATGGGCTCGAATACTGGGGCCGGCCAAGTGTTGGCGCTCATTGAGTTCTCCGGCTACAATCCGAACGACATCAGCACATATTTCCGAAATATCGGGCAAATTAACAATGTGCCGATTGCCAATATTTCGGTGGACGGAGCGAACGTAACAAGTTACACGAATGTTAATAACGAAGGCGAAGTTTGTCTAGATATTGAGCAGGCGGTAGGTGTGGCGCCGGGATTGAGTTCGCTGCAAGTCTACATCAGCAGCGGTTTCGGAACGGATGGCGACATCTTAAATAAGATCGTGACCGATAACACGGCCAAGCAAATCAGCAATTCCTGGTACTGGTATCCAGATGACCCGAGCGTGGACGAGCCCTATTTCGAAGAGGCAGCCGCGCAGGGCCAGAGCATTTTTTCGGTTTCAGGCGATAAGGGCGCGTATGCCGGCAGCGATTCGAGCGATGAGAGCTACCCTGCTGAAGATTCACATGTGACCACCGTTGGAGGGACCGATCTGCAAGTATCTTCGGACGGTACTTGGGCCTCAGAAACCACGTGGATCAATAGCGGCGGTGGGCCGGCAAACAATGGGACGACATACTTCGCAATACCCTCGTGGCAGGCGAGTGTCATTAATGCTTCAAATCAGGGCTCAACCACGCTGCGCAACGCACCGGATGTGGCGTTGCAATCGGATTACGTGAACTATATTTGCTACAACGGCAGTTGCAGCACGAATTGGGGAGGCACCAGTTTCGCCACGCCACGCTGGGCCGCTTATTTGGCATTGGTGAATCAGCAGCTTGTCTTTAACGGTAAGGCGGCAGGCCTGGGATTCTTAAACCCAACGCTGTATCAGATTGGGCAAGGTGCGCGCTACAACGTGGACTTCCACGACATCGTCATCGGCAACAATCGGTCGAGCGGCCAGAGCGTTTATTGGAATGCCGTCACTGGTTATGATCTGGTGACTGGTTGGGGAAGCATGAACGGCGCGAATCTAATGACGGATCTGCTTGCCACATCGACGATTAGGCAGACGATTACATTCAACCCGATTAGCAGCCAAACGGTGGGGGGGAGCACTCACGTTGAACGCGACGGCCAGCTCGGGACTGTCGGTGAGTTTCAGTTCCTCAACGACAAATACTTGCTCCGTATCCGGCAGTACCGCTTCGCTGATTGCAGCCGGCGTTTGTACCATCACGGCTTCACAAAGCGGAGACACCATCTATGCGGCGGCGACGTCTGTTTCACAAAGCTTTTCAGTTTTCAATACACAAACTATTTCGTTCGGCCCGGTTGCACCGCAAACCGTGGGAGGAACGTTGACACTCACGGCGACGGCGAGTTCGGGATTGGCCGTGAGCTACAGTTTTTCGCCGAGCAGCGTTTGCGTAGTAAACGGCAACAGCGCAACGTTCGTAAGCAGCGGCACGTGTGTCATTACCGCCTCGCAGGCGGGAAATGGAAGCTATGGAGCTGCGAATTCGGTCTCGCAAACGATTACGGTGATAGACGTAGGCGCGACCGCGGGGCTGCAGTTTGTGCCGCTGACACCATGCCGGGTGGCCGATACGCGGCTGGCTAATAGCCCATTTGGTGGTCCGATTGTGAGCGCGGGGAGCGAGCGAGACTTTACGATTCCGAACAGCAATTGCGGCATTCCAGGGAACGCGGCTGCCTACGCCTTGAACGTAACGGTGGTGCCAGCAGGAGGTCTGAGCTTTTTGACGATTTGGCCGGCGGGCTTGGCGCGACCGCTGGTATCAACGTTGAATTCAGATTCGCGAGTTAAAGCGAACGCGGCGATTGTGCCGCTGGCACGCATAGCGCAGTGGCGGTTTACGTAACGGACGCAAGCCACGTAAACTTAAACATCAGTGGATACTTTCTGAGTGGAAACAGCACCGCATCGGAATTTTACCCAGTGATGCCGTGCCGGATCGCGGATACCCGGGGAGGGAATGGGACATTCGGCGAACCCTATCTTAGCGCGGGGGCGAGCCGCTCGTTTCCCATCACCACCAGCAGTTGCGGAATACCAAATAGCGCACAGGCCTTTTCGCTCAATTTCACTGCGATTCCGCACTCGTTGCTGGGTTATCTGACTGTCTGGCCCACAGGGCGGGCGCAACCTGGCGTTTCCACACTAAATTCGAATGGAACGATTGTGGCAAACGGAGCCATTGTGGCGGCGGGCACAGCCGGCAGCATCGATACGTACGCCGCCAACGATACTGATTTGGTAATTGACGTGAACGGATATTTTGCGGCGGCTGCGAGCGGAGGATTGTCCCTCTATAACTTGACGCCGTGCCGAGGTTTCGATACGGGCTGGCGGTGGGCGCTTTTCAAGGGATTGGGGCGTACACCATCGATCCGGGCAGCTGCATGCCCTGGGGGCAAATGCAAAGGCTTTTGTCCTGAACGCCACGGTTGTGCCGTCTGGCAGACTTTCCTATCTACGCTGTGGCCGGCCGGGCAAGCACAGCCAACGGTATCAACCTTGAATGCGCTTGACGGGGCGATTACATCGAACACGGCGATCGTGCCAACGTCAAATGGTGCTGTTAAGTTCTACGCGACAGACAGGACGAACTTGATTCTGGATCTGGCGGCTTATTTTGCGCCTTGAGATAACTGTAGCGTTTTGGCGCGAGTCATGGGCGGCTGCGAGTTCTTAATGGCGGATAACCGAGCGAAGCTACCTCCAACGTCCACAAAATGCCAATCGCTACGCTGAACTGCCACTACAAGCGGGTTTTTGCGTTGCGACATAAGCCAGGTTCTAGTAGATTTGCATTGCTTTGCTGGACTCTCCAGCATCCGTTCGCTGACGACACAGAAAGTGAAGAAGGCGCGCAGATGACCTAGCTCTTTGACTTGTCCCTCCGCCATGCTGACTCGTTCCTTCAGCAAGTACGCTGGGCGTTTAGCGTTCCGCTGTGCATGATAATTCTCCAAAAACTGAAACACGGATTGGCTTCGCATTTAGCGTGCTCGCCGGAACGCCATAAGCCCAAAGTGGGCAGTTGCACTTGGTGAGGATATTCGGGTCAGTGATCCCGCAACGTGTTGGGGGCT
>CAVVLT010000037.1:0-15333 GCA_963749105.1 Bryobacterales bacterium
GACAAGGATGGCCGCTTTGTGCGTTTCAACCGAGCGGCCGAAGCGTTGACCGGATATTCCGCCGAAGAAGTCATCGGAAAAGACGCCTGCGCTCTGATTCTGTTTGAGGAAGACGCAGAAGAGCTGCGCTCGTTGCTGGCTCATTTCATGTCGCGTCCGGAGGGAGTGCTGCGCAAGGAAAACCGCTGGCGGATGCGCGATGGAAGCGCGCGCCTGTTCTCGTGGTGCAACACTGTGACGCGCGACCAGGCTGGGAACGTGGAGTATCTGGTCAAGACGGCGATCAACGTGACGGCAATTCGTAAGACCGAAAACGCGCTGGCCTCCCTTTCCGCGGAATTCCTCGAAGCCCAGGCGGCCGGGCGCCACGATATCTGCAGCTATCTGCACGATACGATTTCGCAGAATCTTTTAGTGCTGGCTGGGCGATTGATCTAGACGGGCTTGAGAAGAAGGAGGGCAGGAGAAGTTGCCGGAAGCCCCCTTGCTCGCTTCGGATGACTTGAACGCCGCGCGGAATGCGTGAACGGCCTGCTCAGCCACACCGAGAAGCCCGTTATTCTGCGGATCGATCCGCAACGGCTTGATGCCCGCATGGTGGGCCAGCGAGGATTCTTCTTCTGCAAGCTGTTTCACCAAGCGACGTTCAACATAATTCTGATGGGCATGATGACTCATCCCAAGGTGGCGGACGAGCCGACTGTCCCGGATCATCCCGTGGTCAGAAGACTCGTCCTGAAACCCGAGCTTCGAATTCCGTTCCTGAAGAACCTGCGGGCCATGAACATTCACAGGGCATCGCTTTTCCCCGGCCTCGACGGGTTCAGCCAGTCGCTCAGGCTTGATCTGGAAATGAAAGTTAAGGCGTAGAACCCCGGCCCGCACATCCCCCCGCCGCGACCGCCCGCGCTTCCGCAGCACCCGGCGCAGCAGCTTCAGGACCGGCGTGTCCCCGGCCAAAGTTGAGCTTGCGGATTTCTTTCCCGGCCACTATCAGCGCCGCCCTCAATTCGTCATGCGACCGCTCGAAGGTCTGATTTCGGCATAGACGTGTCATCGAGAAGGGCCATGCCGACGTAGTTGTTGTTGAGGAATCGCTCGGAAACAGGGGGTCCCGATCCCGGTCGCGGATCAGCCAGAGCTGATAAGACGAAGAACACGGCGGCAGCGATGAGCCCCGCGGAATACCAAGCGCTCATGTGCAGCATGCGTCCGGCGAGATAAAGCGCTCCAGCGTCATTGCCTGCAGCACGGCGATGATGTGCCGGTCGGAGTCGCCGAACAAGATCGCGGTGGACCGAACGCCGATCTTGAGGTCGTCGTCGCGGTCCACCATGGCGTAGATCGTGTCATACACGGTCACCCACAGCAGTTGGCGATCACGAGCAGTACGCGATGCGCGGCACGTGTCGAGTTCCGCCGGCGAAGGCCATCGGGATGCCCAGCCGAAAGTCAGCCCGAGGTAGAGCTGCGGCACGGACAGAAAGCGCTTGACGAACGGGATAGGTCACCGCCACAAGGCGCCGCGACCGCCCACAGGAGCGTCAACCGATTCAGCTGCAGCGCGAGCAGCAGCGCCGCCAAGGACAGCGCCGCGAACAGAATCAACGCCTCGAGCGGCGGTGATGCGTCCGGCCGCGAGCGATAATTTTTTTTTTTTTTTTTTTTTTTTAAAAAAAAAAAAAAAAAGGGGGGGGGAAGTGGGCGCTCCCCGCGTGCGCGGCACGGTGCGGGTCGAAGCTGCGATCCGCGTAGTCGTTGATGGCGCAGCCTGCCGACGGTATCTTCGCCCTCGGTCGCCTCGAATTTGCCGACGCCTTCCCCGAAGAACCCGACCCCGCTCGCCGCGCCGCCCTCATCACCACCAAAATCGCGCTCTCCTACGAAAAACAACTCCGCAACCTGCATCTCCAGGAGCGCCACCTCCGCAATCAATTGGAAAAGGACATGGCCAAACTCAACCAACTCCAACAAGAACGCCAAGAAAAGCACGCGCGCGAAGAACAAGAATCCGCCGAACGCGCCCAAAAAATCGCCGCCAACTGCCAGCGCCTCAACCATCCCTTCAGCCCAGCCGAGTTTGGGTTCGATTTTTCAACTGTCGAATATCAAGCCTACTGCCAACGCAACGAAGCCCAACTCCCCCTTACCGAGGAGCCTCTAAACCTCTACCGCTTCCTCACCCAGCACCGAACCGAGTTCAGAGCCGCCTAATCGCATCTCCTTCCGGCGGCCAGCCGGCCGATGCGAACAGCGGGCACGGTAGGATAACGCGGCAAACGCTTGGTTTCGTCCGGCGGAAGGTGCACGAGGGGAATACTCGCCGCCGAAATCGTGTAATAGGCGGCAACATGGTGGGTGGCAGTTTCGACGGCCACGAAGCAATTAGCGATGCGGCGGCGAATGTCTTGAGTCCGCTTGGGTCTGGCAATAACGGTCAAGTACATCTTCGCCGCAGCGGAATAAAGAGCGCTCGTGTTCCTCACCGAGAGCCTCCAGACGAAACGGGAACGTCATTTGACGCCGGGGAGTTCACGCCGCTGCTGAAAGGCTTTTTTCAGCGCCAGGGGTGGGCTCAGGCGGGTTGAGAAGCGCTCTTGCGATTTGCCGCTGGTCCTCGGCGGAAAGCCGCATAATCTCGCTGGCTTTAATGGTCCGGCAAGCGGCTTCACGCGCCGCCGAACGACAAAGTCGGTGAGGGTGCGCCCCTCGATTTCAGCGGCACGGTTCAGCAGCGCGTGAACGTCGTTCGGCAGACGTGCTTCAAGACGGGCTGTGGTTTGTCTCTCTTCGGCCATAACGATAACGGTTATACGATTACGGCAAATTGCCGTACATGTCAATAATATTGCTCAAGCTTGCTATTTTCTAGGCTGTTTCGCTCGACACCGCGCGCGTCTTACGCCTGACATTCCGGCTGTTGTGTCATACTACTAGTTCATGACTGCTTTCGTACACAGCTTCTATTGGTTCCGATTTTGGTGCTCGCCAAAGTCGCGCCGAGGGGCTTCCGCAACGAATTAAAAAGCAGCGGACAGAGTTTTTAGAAAGGGCCCACTCGGAAACGAGTGGGTTTTGCTTTTTCAAGGCACAATTTTCCCCTAAAGGAACACTCGTCGAGGCGCAAATGATCATCTCAATGAAACTTCATGCCACGAAGCAGGAAATAGACGCAGTTTGCGACCGAATCAAGGAATTCGGCTACAAAGTGCATTCCATTGCAGGAGAAGAGCGCTGCGTCATCGGCGCGGTCGGCGTCGGCGATGTCACCGCCTGCCTCGAATCTCTGGAAGCCATGCCGCAAGTCGAAACAGCGGTTCGCATTTCCGCTCCCTATAAATTCGTTAGCCGCGAATTCAAGCGTGCCAAGTCTCAGATCAAAGCCAACGGCATCGAAATCGGCGGCGACGAGTTTGTCGTCATGGCCGGCCCCTGCTCTGTCGAAAGCGAAAAGCAAATTCTCGACACGGCCGATTCCGTCGCCAAAGCTGGCGCCAAATTCCTCCGCGGCGGCGCCTTCAAGCCCCGTACCTCGCCCTATGATTTTCAGGGCATGGAACTCGAAGGCCTCAAACTGCTCCGCAAAGCCAAAGAGGAAACCGGCCTCGGCATCATCACCGAAGTCATGAGCGACCGCGACGTCGAAATGGTCGCCGAATATGCCGACATCATTCAAGTCGGCGCCCGCAACATGCAGAATTTTTCTTTACTCAAAACTTTAGGAAAAGCCGGCAAGCCCGTCATGTTGAAGCGTGGTCTCGCCTCCACCATCAAAGAACTTCTCATGTCGGCCGAATACGTCGTCGCTCACGGCAACCCCGACGTCATTCTCTGTGAACGCGGCATCCGCACCTTTGAAACCGCCACCCGCAACACTTGCGACATCACCGCCATCTCTGTATTGGACGAACTCTCTCATTTGCCCGTCGTTCTCGATCCCAGTCACGCCACCGGCAAACGCAGTCTGGTCCCGTCACTCGCGCGCGCCGGTGTTGCCATCGGAGCCGACGCTCTCATCATCGAAGTCCACCCTCAACCCGAAAAGGCAGTCAGCGATGGCGCGCAATCCCTTACGTTTCCACAGTTCGCCGCCATGATGGCCGATCTCGAACCTTACATCGCTCTCTGGAAGAAGTCGCGCGTCGCCGAATTGGCCACCGCCTGAGTCGCCCCTTGCGTGCTTTTCTTAAATTCACGGCGTTTCTGCTGGCCTTATGTGCGATCGCAGCCGCCGCCTGGTTTGGCTTTAATTTTTACCAACACCGCTTCGTTCGCACCGACGCCGATCTTGTCAAACTTCTCCCTCCCGGCGATCTCACCACCTTCTACATCAACATCGCAGCCCTTCGCCACGGTGGGCTGCTGCATCTCCTCACCGGCATCACCGCCGCCCCTGAAAATGATTACGCCGACTTCGTTGCTAAAACCGCTTTCGATTACTCCCGCGATATGGACGCCTTGGCCGGCGGCGTCAACAACGATAACGACATCTTCTTCCTCATCCGCGGCCGCTTCGATTGGTCTAAGTTGCGCCAGTTTGCCATCGCCCATAGCGGTTCTTGCGACGATGATGCTTGCCGCGCACCCAGCACCAAACCTCATCGCTGGGTAAACTTCATTCGCATCCAGCCCGACACCATCGGCTTAGCAATCAGCCAGAGCACTACTGCGGCCGACCTCTTGCGTCCCCCCGGCCGCCGCTTGCAAGACATCCCTCTTGGCGATCCTATTTGGGTGAGTGTGGCGTCTTCTCTAATCAAGGATCCGACCGTCCTTCCGAAGCCGCTCCAAATCTTCGCCATCTCCCTCCAAGCCGCGCAAACCGTGACCCTCTCCGCCGGCCAACCCGAACATGACAACGAAGCCTTTACCGTGCAACTGCAAGCCTCCTTTCCCAACGCCCCTAGCGCCGATACCACCTGCAAGCAACTCCAGATTCAAACCCGCATGCTCCGTCTCGAACTCGCCCACGAAAACCGCGAACCCAACCCCGCCGATCTCACCGGCCTCCTTTCCGCTGGCGCTTTCCAAGTCGGCGATACCCACGTCTTCGGCTCCTGGCCCGTCCGCAAAGAGCTACTCAACGCCCTCGAGTAACCATCTCAGTAACTAGCACGTCAAGCGTCAACTTACTAACTCTCTCGGTGCCGCCTTCCCAACCTGGTCGCCATATCCGGCGCTGTCAACCACCCCAACTGTAATCCACCCCACACACCCAAATCTTCAAAAATCTGTTATCTTAGTCTTCGTCTTACTCATTTTGGGGTCATCATGCGCACCAGCGTCCGCTTCTCTCTTCTCTTCCTGACCTGCCTCCTTTCCGCCGCTGCACCTCCCACTCCCTCGCCCGTCCTCACCACCGCCAGCGACGAACTCACCCGCTCCTTTACCCAACTCAAAAAACAGTCCGTCCCTCCCTACTTCCTCAGCTACGAAATCGTCGATACCACTTCCGTCAATGTCAACGGTTCCTTCGGCACCCTTATGAACAGCGGCGAAAACCATCGCCGTCAACTCCTCATCGACCTGCGCGTTGGAGACTACAACTTGGACAACACCCGCGAAGTTCGCGGCGGCGGCTTTCCCAACTTCGGCGATCGTTTCTCCAATATTTCGGTTCCCATTGAAGACAATCCCGATGCCCTTCGCTCCGTTCTCTGGTATGAAACTGATCGCAAATACAAGCGCGCCGTCGAACAATTAACCACCGTTAAAACCAACTCGCAAGTTAAAGTCGAACAGGAAGACAAGTCCGGCGACTTTTCCAAGGAGGAATCGCATCAGCGCGTCGAAAACATTCCTCCTATCCCGGTCAACCGCAAACTCTGGGAGGAAAAGGTCCGCAAATACACCGCACCCTTTCAGCGTTACGGCAACATTTACGAAGCCACCGCCACGCTCAGCGCCAACCGCGACACTCGCTGGTTCGTTTCAACCGAAGGCACCAAGCTCCAAACCTCCCAGATCTACTATCGTCTGTTCATCTATGGCTTCACTAAGTCGGAAGACGGCATGGAACTCCCACGCTATGAGTCGTTCTTCTCCTTCACTCCCGAGGGACTCCCCGACGACGCCACTGTCTTACAGGCCGTCGACAAAATGATCGCCGATCTCAAAGCTCTCAAACTTGCACCCATCGTCGATCCCTACACTGGACCAGCCATCCTTTCCAGTCGCGCCACCGGCGTTTTCTTCCACGAAGTGTTCGGCCACCGCATCGAAGGCCACCGCCAAAAGAATGAAATGGAAGGTCAGACTTTCAAGAAGATGGTCGGTCAACCCGTCCTCCCAACATTTCTCTCGGTGTACTTCGATCCCACCAAGCGCCACTACGGAAACACCGATCTCGTTGGCTCTTATGATTTCGATGACCAAGGTGTACAGGCCCGGCGCGTGGCTGCCGTCCAGGATGGCATCCTCAAGAACTTCCTCATGTCGCGCACTCCCATCGAAGGCTTCCCGGAATCAAACGGTCATGGCCGCGCCCAGCCTGGCTTCGTACCGGTTGCTCGTCAATCCAACTTGATCGTCGAAAACTCTAAACCCGTGTCCAAAGACGAATTGAAAAAACTGCTCATTGCCCAGCTGAAGGAGCAAAACAAGCCGTTCGGTTTGCTGTTTGACGACATCGAAGGCGGCTTCACCATGACCGGCCGCATGATCCCGAACGCTTTCAACGTCCTTCCTATCATCGTCTACAAAGTGTTCCCCGACGGTAAGGAGGAACTTGTGCGCGGCGTCGATCTGATCGGCACACCGCTAACCGTGTTTAGCAAAATCATCGCCGCCGACAACGAAACTGCCGTCTTCAACGGCATCTGCGGAGCCGAATCCGGCGGCGTCCCCGTGTCAGCGGGCGGTCCTGCCATTCTCGTCTCTCAAATCGAAGTTCAGAAAAAAGTGAAGTCCCAGGAACGATCCCCCATTTTGGGCCCACCATTCGACGACAGATAGAAAGGAGATTCCCATGCACAAACTCGTTTGTAGCTTCCTGCTCGCGCTAGTTGGCTTAACCGCACAGACCAAAGACGACACCGTCTCCCGCGCCATGCGCGACGAATTGCAGCGCTCTATGAAGAAGCTCCAACTCGAGCAAATGCAACGCCCGTACTTCATCTCCTATCGCATCGTCGAGTCCGAATCGAAAGACGCCAATGCGGTCTTAGGCAGTCTCATCCACGGCAACGAGGATCGCAGCCGCATTCTCACCGTCAACGTGCGTGTGGGCGATTATGCGCTTGATAACAGCAACTTCTTCTCGTTCTCTTTTGGCAATGGAGTTGTGTTTACCGGTTTTCAGCAACTTCCCCTCGACGACAACTACGACGAACTCCGCCGCCAAATCTGGCTCGCCACTGACGGCGCATACAAGAAAGCACTCGAGGATCTCTCTCACAAACGCGCCGCTCTCGAGAACAAACACCGCACCGAGGAAGTGCCCGATTTCAGCAAGCAATCCCCCACCACCATTGATGACCTTGGACCCCGCGCAGAAGTCTCTCTGCCAGAGGCTAGCGATCTGGCGCGTCGTCTCTCGGCCGTCTTTCGTGAATCCACCCTTGTTCAAACCTCACACGTTGATGTGAACGCCAAAAACATTCTTGAGCGCTACCTCAGCAGCGAGGGCACCAGCTTCACTCGGCGCAATGGTATGGTCTCAATCCACGTGAGTGGTTCCGCTCAAGCGCCAGACGGTCTGCCTCTTCCTGGGGGCTTTAGCGTCCATGCCTATGCCTTCAAAGATCTCCCTCCCGAAACGACTCTCGCCTCGCGCATTCGCGACATGCTGTCACGTTTCCAAAAGCTGCAATCCGCTCCCGTCGCCAAAGAGTACAACGGCCCCGTTTTATTCGAACAGCAGGCCGCCGGCGAAATGGTCGCGCGTATCTTTGCTGCGCAGCTTCCCGCCGAACCCCGCGTCATCTCCGACAATCCCCAATTCGCGCAAGCCGCCCGTGGACAACAGCAGGAATCGTCGCTGCTAACCAAGATGGGCGCACGTGTCATGCCTGATTTCCTGACCCTAGTCGACGACCCCACCGTCATTCAGTTCAATGGCGAACCACTCTTCGGCGTTTACAAAGTCGATGAGGAAGGTACGCCTGCTCAAAAGAAAGTCATCGTCGAAAACGGTATCTTAAAAACACTGCTGACCTCCCGTGCCCCCGTACGCGGAATCCTGCAAAGTACCGGCAATCTGCGCGGTGCTGGGGTCGCTCCGAGCAACATATTGCTCACTTCCAGTAAGACCGTCTCACCGGACGAGTTGAAGAAACAACTCCTCGACTTAGTGAAGACGCGCAATCTGGATTACGGAATCGTTATCCGCCGCATGTCCAATCGCGCTGCATCACTCGCCTACCGTGTCTATCCAGACGGCCATGAAGAACTGATTCGCAACGCCACCGTCACCGGTGCCGGCCCCGCCATCTTCAAAGACATTCTTGCGGTCTCAAATACTCCAACCGTTTACACCGAAACCTTCACTCCGCCTCAGCGCGCCTTGCCCAATTTCAACACCTTCTTCGCCGCACCCACTTTAGTCTCCTTCGTCGTCCCCTCTCTCCTATTCGAAGATCTAACCATCGAACAGCCCTCCGGCGAAGTTCCCAAACCCCCAGTTATCACTAACCCGCTCTCACTATAACCAACTATCCCCGCTGCCGGCGCCGCATGATTCCGCCCACTAACAATGCCGCACCCATCAGTGAAAGCGCAGTCGGCTCCGGCACCGGCGTTCCCACAAACCCAATGACGTTATCGTTCGCATCCGTATAGAACCCGACGATCTGGCCGAGATCGTTAATCCCATTAATCGTTGTGCTTGTCGAACCCGTTGGATCAAAGCTCGTGAACAATCCACCGAGGTCCGTATAACCGTGCTGCACGCCGCCCGCATCAGTGTAGAAACCTACAATTTCGCCTGAATTGTTGATGCCGAGTGCCTGCGTGAACGCCGAACCAAATGGATCAATCGTCGAGATCACTCCGCCGATATCTTCGAACCCTATCGAGGTGGTGGCGCTTGGCATATAGAAGCCAACAACATTTCCAGCGTTGTTGATCCCCACCGCCTGGCTGTTCTGGTTTGCCGGTAGCAGTGCGTTAATGTCCGTGAAAACGCCGCCCGCTTGCGTGTATGCTTTTTGACCGGTCATTCCCGCCGGATCGGTCGCCGATGAATAACCCGCTGTCGTGTTGCTGCTGTTGATGCCCAGGCCTTGATTGAAAACCGTTCCTGGCTGGTCTACCGTTTTGAAAGTCCCACCAATTTCCGTGTAGCCGTGCGTCGTATTGCCTGCATCCACGTAGATGCCTACCGTGCTGCCAGCGCTGTTAATGCCGGTGACCATAGTTTGTGCAGAGGCCGGATAGTTTTGACTGGTAAACGTATTTGGGAGAGTAAGCGTGAAGCCCTGTGCAACCGTGGCTCCATGAAACCCGGCAATCGTTCCGCTGTTGTTAATTCCAAGCAACTGGGTAAATGCCGGGTCGGTCGGGTACTGCACGGTCTGCACTGTAAAAGTAGCTGCTTTGATCGCAGCAACGCTAAGAACTGCAGTCGTCAGCGTTCGTAATCCAACATTCATCTTCCTCATTCACACCTCTCGCGTCTGATAAGTCAGACCTTTGTAAGTGTAAGTCTTCTTACGAAAAGGATGCAAGCGAGTAGAAATTCTGGTTTGCCTGGTTCTATTGGGCCATTTTAGTAAGAATCAACTCAAGCGGAGTACCGCTCGGCGCGCCTTTACATTCCCGTTTACGAACCTGTCCAAGCTGCTCCGCGAGATCCAAGTTACTCTCTGCTGCGTCGCTGCGGCCACCCTGAGCTACGTGGGCTTTCAGGACGCCATCCGCTCGCTCCAGCAGTGAGCGCGCCTCCGTCGAGGGATTCTGTTTCGTGCAGTCGTCGACATCCTTGGAAGCAAGGTCCACCAACTTCAAGCTACGCTGATAACGAGCCTCCGGTGTGATGCCCCGTTGCGTTGGATCGAGCAGCATGATCTCATTACAGAGTTCCAATCGATGCTTCGTCGCTTGATCGCCCGGCGCTAAGCGTAGGGCAGTCTGATAGTCTCGTTCCGCCGTTCGGTAGTTGCCCTGTGCGAATTCTGCCTGTCCCAGACCTGCATAAGCGTCGGCGTTGTTAGGAGCGTCATGTTCAATGCTTCGATACACTTCTTCCGCTCGCGACGGCGACCCGGCCAGCAGAAACAGTTCTCCTATCCGTGCCCGCGTCTTTAGATCTTCCGACGGCTCCCCTTGCATAGGCAGTAACTCAGCCAGTAATTCTGCTTTAGCGTTCCGCTGCACCAGTAAGTCAATCAATTCAAAGCGCGCGCGCTTTCGATTGCCATCGCTATCCTGGCTCCAATGTCCATAAATCGCACGATGGAAGTAAGAAATCGCTTCGTTAATCCTTCCTTCTCTCTCAAACACGCGCGCCATCAAGAGATTCGCAAAACCATCAGTCGAGTCACTTCCCAACAATTGATTCAGAGTCGTTTCCGCATCGCTCGCTCGCCCCTCTGCTAACTCTGCTTGCGCCAGCGTTTGCAGGTATTCGCGTTTACCCCGCTCTATCGCCAGCGCATCGTTGATACGCTCGATCGCCTCGTCGTTCTTGCCGGTCTTCATTAGCGATCGCCCCAGCGCGAATAAACGATCTGCTTCAATTTGACTCTCTGCTCGATCCATCTTCGCCAGGAATTCATCCACGATAAAGACCCCCATTATGGCCAGCAAGGAGAGACCAATCGTACCCAAAAACCCTCGGCTGCCTGCCACGACAGCGCTCACTTCTCCACTCCATAAGCGTGCAAAATGTTTTCGAGCGAGAGCGTCCCCACCACGTGATGCGAATTCGCTCGACTCACAACCGGCAGCACCGTCAGCCCATTCGCTCCCATTCGTTGCAGCGCCAAGCTAAGGCTATGGTCGGGGTGCAGGTGCGGCAAGTCACTTGCCGGCGCATCGCTCTCAGTCACCGGGCACATCGCATCTTGCACCTGCATTCTCTCGCCCAGCGTGCGCGTCTCCGCCGTCGGTAAATGTATGCCTTCCTGGTGCGACAAAGCCTCATAGATAGGCTCGGGCTGCAGCTTCTGCGAGATGAAGTACGCAATCATATTTGAGATCATCAGTGGCACGATAATCGTGTAATCGCGCGTGATCTCAAAGATCATAATTACCGATGTAAGCGGTGTCCTCACAATCCCCGCAAACGCCGTCCCCATTCCAACCAGCGCGTACGCCCCCGGACCCGCCGTCACATTTGGAAACAGTGCATGCGCCACGCCTCCCACCGAAGCTCCCATCATTGCGCCGATGAACAGCGCCGGCCCGAAAATGCCGCCTGCATTGCCAGACGCGTAGCAAACGGCAGTGGCCAAAATCTTCAACACTGCAAACAACACAACCAGCTTAATCACAATGTTGCCGTTCAATACTTTTTCAACGTAGTTATAGCCAACCCCCAAGACTTCCGGCACAAAGTATCCAAGCAATCCCACTGTGACCCCCCCTGCCACTGGCTGAAACCAGGCCGTCCATTTCGGAAGCCCCAGGAACCATTCACGTAATCCAAGCAGAAGTTTTACAAAGCAAACCGATCCTAGTCCTCCCACCACGCCGAGCACTGCGTAGACTCCAAATTCAGCTGGGTGCAGCAGTTGATAGCCAGAGACATGGAAGAGTGGGTCATCGCCCAATACCAGATGCAAGACCACCCAGGACGTGGCCGCACTGAGTACGATCGATCCGAGGACTGTCGCATGCAGATCTCCCAAAATCTCTTCGAGAGAGAACAAGATCGCTGCGATAGGAGTATTAAACGCGGATGCCAGCGCTGCTGCACACCCGGCCGGAACTAGCGCCTTAACTTGTTTCGGCGTAAGTCCCATGTTGCGCGCCATGACAGAAGCGATCCCCGCTCCCACTTGAACAGATGGACCCTCGCGCCCTAAAGCAATGCCGCTCGCCAGCGAAGCCGAACAACAGAAGAACTTACCGAACACGGTCCGGAACATAATCCGCCCGTCGTTGATGAAAATGGCGGCTTTTGTTTGAGGGATTCCACTGCCGCGCGCGTTTGGAAAATATCGCCAAAGAAGCCATCCCGTTGCCAGCGATCCGATAATCGGAACGATAATACGCCGCCATCCCGCTCCTCCCGCCGGATACATGCGGGCGGAAAGTCTGCCTGTCAGCAAAATAAATGCGACCACGACCAGACCCACCAGCGCGCCAATAACGAGACTTAGAACAAGAGCGAGTTGGTCCTCGTTCCGCCGTAATCTATCGAGGCTGTTGCGGAACTTTTCGAGCAAAATAATCCTCCTTTAACCAACATAACAAGTAATCGCTAGCCTCGATATACTGACTCTTTCGGTGCCAACCGCCCTCAACAGAAAAACTCACGACCTCGCCATCGCAGGTGCCGGCATCGTTGGCGCAGCTTGCGCCCGTGAATTTACGCGCGAAGGGTTTACTGTTGTCGTGGTCGAACCTGCGGAAATCGGCGGTGGCGCAACAGCCGCCGGTATGGGCCATCTTGCCGTGATGGACGATTCGCCCGCTCAGTTTGCCCTTACCAGCTACTCACAAACGCTTTGGCGAGAACTGATACCCGATCTGCCTCAAGACGTCGAATACCTTCCCTGCGGGTCCCTCTGGGTCGCCGCCGACGAAATGGAGATGAACGAAGTGCGGCGCAAGTATAGTTACTACACTGCTCGCAACTTGCCTGTGGAAATCCTCGATGAAAAGTCTCTGAGCGAAGCTGAACCAAATCTCCGCCGTGGTTTAGCTGGCGGACTCGTTCTGAAAAACGATGCCGTCATCTATCCACCCTGTGCCGCCCGCCATTTCATTTCTGAAGCCTGCCAACGCGGCGCTGTTTTACTGCCCGGCCGTCGCATCGTCAAAGCTCAGCCTGGAACCGCCTATCTCGACGACGGCACTACACTCTCCGTTGCCGCCACAATTCTCGCCACCGGTACCGCCACTCCGGGAGTCGATATCCAGCCGCGCAAAGGCCACTTGCTCATCACCGACCGTTATCCAGGTTTTATTAATCATCAGTTAATCGAACTCGGTTATTTAAAAAGTGCGCATTCCGTGCAATCGGATTCCGTCGCCTTCAACGTCCAGCCACGCAAAACAGGGCAATTGCTGATTGGCTCCTCGCGTCAATATGGCGTTGAAGATCCAATAATCGATGAAGCTATCATGTCCCGAATGCTGAGTCGCGCCATCGAATACATGCCCGCGCTCGCCTCTGTCTCGGCAATTCGCGGCTGGACCGGTTTTCGCGCCGCCACGCCAGACAAACTCCCGTTTATCGGCGAGTCTCCTGAAAGCTCGGGAGTTTACCTCGCCACCGGCCACGAAGGCCTGGGTATCTCCACGTCGCTCGCCACCGCCAAGCTCTTATGCGATCTGTTACTGAATCGTGAGTCGGTTATTCCCCGCGAACCATACTCTCCCAGCAGGACTTTCGTTCATGCCTGACTTACAACTCACCGTCAACGGTGCCGCAGTCTCAGTTCAAGAGGGTACTACCGTGGCAGTCGCCGTCTTGATCGCCGGCCACTCGGCATTCCGTCACTCGGTCTCAGGAGAACCGCGCGGACCTCTCTGTGGCATGGGAGTGTGTTACGAATGTCGCGTCACTGTTGATGGCGAGCCGTATGCTCGAAGCTGCCAAATCGTCTGCCGCCCCGGGATGCAGGTAACAACCACATGAGTAACATCGTCATAGTAGGTGCCGGCCCCGCTGGGATTGCCGCGGCTGCGACCGCCGGAGAAGCCATAATTCTCGATGACAATCCCACCGTGGGCGGTCAGATCTGGCGCGGCGGTCACTCAAACGAATGGTTCGAGCGCTTGTCTCGGAGTCCGGCGAAAGTAATCACTAGCACTCGTGTTATCGCCGCTGATGCCACCCGTCAAACCCTGTTAGTCGAAAGAAACGGTCAAGCTGAATCCCTCTCCTACTCGAAACTAATCCTCGCTACCGGTGCGCGCGAACTGTTCCTGCCATTCCCCGGTTGGACTCTCCCCAATGTTATGGGAGTCGGCGGGTTGCAAGCTCTTGTCAAATGCGGCCTCCCGATCAAAGATAAACGCATAATCGTCGCTGGCAGCGGACCTCTTCTATTAGCAGTCGCCGCTTACTTACAAAAGTGCGGCGCTGTCGTTCCACTTATTGCCGAACAAGCTTCCTTAAAATCACTCACTAAGTTTGTCGTTTCCTTAGGCGCACATCCCGCCAAAATCTGGCAAGCTATCCACCTCCGTCCTAACCGTTACCTGTCCAGTTGTTGGATCGAGGCTGCTCTCGGAACCTCGCGCGTGGAACGCGTCCGCCTCCGCCAAGATGCGCGAGTCTGGGAGGAACCCTGCGACTACGTCGCTAATGCCTACGGCTTTGTTCCTAACACCGAACTCGCCGCCTTGTTGGGATGCAATATAGAAAATGGAGCCGTTAAGGTCAATGCATCTCAGCTAACTTCCGTCCCAAATATCTATTGCGCAGGTGAAACGACTGGCATAGGCGGTGTCGACACGGCGCTGCTTGAAGGTCAAATCGCCGCGGGCGCGCCAGGATTACAATCCAAGCTGCGCAAAGCCAAGTCTTTCGCCCGTCTTCTCAACCAAACCTTTCGTCTGAGGCCCGAACTTCGCTCGCTTGCCCAACCGGATACCATCGTTTGCCGCTGCGAAGACGTAACGCTGGCAGCTTTGCACAATGCCAATTCATGGCGTTCGGCAAAGTTGCACGAACGCTGCGGCATGGGACCATGTCAGGGGCGCATCTGTGGACCTGCTGTAAAGTTTATGTTGGGTTGGGAGCCTGCGTCCATCAGGCCGCCGCTGTTTCCCACTCGTTTGGAAAATCTGCTTCAGGAGAGTTCTCTTAAATGAAAATGCAATGGCAAGGCGTGATTCCTGCCATGACCACGCCATTCGATGACAATCTGAGTGTCGATCATGCAGCTCTCGCGCAGCACTGCACGTGGATGATCGATTCCGGTTGCACAGGTGTGGTTGCCCTTGGCTCCCTGGGTGAGGGCGCGACCTTGACGGCTGCCGAAAAAAAACAGGCGTTGAAGACTTGCGTCGAAACTCTTGCCGGCCGCGCGCCCGTTGTTGCAGGTATTTCCGCTCTCAGCACCGCTGAAGCCGTTGAACTCGCCAAGACTGCCGAAGAAGTCGGCTGCAGTGGACTTATGGTGCTTCCACCTTACGTTTATTTGGGCGATTGGCGCGAAACCAAAGCTCACATTGCAGCCATTCTTTCCGCCACCAAACTTTCCTGTATGCTCTACA
>CAVVLT010000038.1:0-140079 GCA_963749105.1 Bryobacterales bacterium
GCCCAGTGTTCAAAAAAACTGCTGATACTTTCTTCCATTTTTGGTCTCCCTAACTGGACGGGCTCTTTGTTAACTCGAGCGTCTCTTCTTTTCTCACGCCGTTGCGGTAGAACAGATCTGCTACTCGAACGGCCAGATTGGACTCGACGACCAATATTTCCCCGTTGCCGAGCAGGACTTTTCCTGCGTAGATGTCTACGTTTTCGCCGGTCGGCCGCTTTAGTTCTAAAATGCTGCCAGGTTCCAACCTCATCAGTTCCGGAAAGCCAATCGATCTTCTGTCCAATTCAACGCTGATTACTATTTTGACGTTCTCAACGATCTGGAAATCCATTAGATTCTTCTTTCCTTCGATCAACTGCATTATTCAATCACCTGATCTTCCGCCGACGCGCTTAAGCTAATCGTGCCTTCCTTTTCTAATTCGCGTGCTGTGGCAATCACTTGTTGTTGAGCCGCTTCTACATCCTTTAACTTGACCGGGCCCAGCGAATCGATATCATCTTTCATCATCTCCGCTCCGCGTTGTGATTGGGTTTTCAGAAATTTGGTTCTAAGTGATTCGTTCGCGCCTTTGAGCGCTACCACCAGCACCTTACGATCTACCTTCGTGATGATAGTTTTGATTGACCCTTCATCCAGGTTTTCTAGATCGCGGAATACAAACATAAATCGCCTTACATTTTCAAATAAGGCCGGATTACCAGACTCGAGAGAGTCGAGCAATTGCGAACAAGTGTTGGGATCGAGACGATTGAAGATATTGGCTACCGCTCGCACGCCGCCAAATTGTTGACGGCTCAATTCTCCTAAGTTGCGGAGTTTCTGATCTATGACGAGGGCAATATTTCGCACGATCACCGGCGAAATCTCGTCCATATCAGCCATACGAACTGCAATGTCTGCGCGGATCTCGCCGGGCAGCGCACTGATCAAACGCGCCGCGTGTGTTGGGTCAAGGTGCGAGAGAATCAAGGCAATCGTTTGAGGATGTTCATCTTGAATAAATTTAGCCAGTTGTTGCGGATCGACTTTGCGGAAGTTATCGAAAACGCCGAGATCGGTTTCGAGGGACTTATTTAAACGCGAAATTAGTTTACGCGCCACATCTTCGCCATAGGCTTCAATCAGAATTCTTTGAGCGTACTCAACGCCGCCACGCACGAGCAGCTTTTGTGAGGTGACAAATTGGTTGTACTCCGAAAGGCTCAGTTCCACATCGTCTTGCCGCACATGCTCAAGTCTGGCGATGGCTTTCGCTAGCCGGTCAGCCTGTTCTTCAGGCAAATGCTTAACGATTTGGGCACTTTCCTTGGGTCCGATGGCGATAAGGAAAATAGCAGCTTTTTGCAGGCCCGTAAGTTTCTTCTCTACAGAATCGTCGTCCACAATTAATACTCACGTTCCTTAGCGGCAGAAAACACTTAAACCTTCACGCCTTCTATCAACTCTTTGCACGCTACAGGCCATTAATTTCTTGCGGATTTCGCGCCCGGCACTTAAATCGCACTACATAGGCAGCGTTGATCGGACGATATAGGTACTGAGCCACACAGGAGCCATCTGTCCGGCAACCGGACAGGCGTCCTAGGGCGATTTACAAAGGACTCTTAACCAATGGACTTAAATGTTTTAATTGTCGACGACTCGGCTGCTATCAGGAAAATTCTGGTTCGAGTTTTGTCGCAAACCGATCTGCCGATCAAGCAGGTACATGAGGCAAGCGATGGCTCTGAAGCGCTCAAGATTGTCGCCGCGAACGACGTTTCGCTTATTCTTTCCGACATTAATATGCCGAATGTTGACGGCTTGGAATTATTGACTCAGCTGCGTGACAGTCCGAAATGGAAAGATCTATCCGTTGTCATGATTACCACCGAGGGTAGCCAAGCTAAGGTGATGGAAGCCGTCCAGTTAGGCGCAAAGGGCTACGTTCGGAAGCCGTTTACTGCCGACCAAATCAAAGAAAAAGTTTTGGCCTGTTTGAAACCGGCAGAATAGCAATGAACTTGCAAGGCATAAGAGAGAAAGGTTTGAGAGGTAAGTAATGGACCAAGAAAAAATAGTCGGCATTGTCTCCCGGGCAACCAAGGACGTATTTAGCACCATGCTCGGACTGGATATCGAAGTGGGCGCCAGTTTTGTGGAAGCTCAATCGCCCGCGGAAAGTCAAAAGGTTGTTGCATTGATCGGTTTGGCTGGTGAATGGATCGGTACCGGCGTAATTGGCTGTTCGCCCGAATTCGCCTGCCGTATTGCATCCTTGATGCTCATGACGGAATACGAATCGGTCAATGAAGACGTCCTCGATGCAATGGCGGAGATGGCAAATATGATCTTCGGGAGCGTCAAGACTGAACTTGAAGAGGGATTGGGTTCCTTGGGCTTAAGCATTCCGACGGTAATTTTCGGACGAAATTTTGCCACCCGCAGCGTTGGTCAACAGGCTTGGACGGTCTTCCCGCTCAAATCCGGCACCGACGAAATGGAACTGAAGTTCTGTCTCATGCCCAACCGGGACTTCCAGATGTCGCATCGCGCGTTGCGCGCTCATCCGATGGTCGTCGAAACCGTTTAGGCCAAATCCGCTCCAGCCGACTACACTGCCATGCAAACAAACGAACAGAAACTCGCATCAGGCGAAAAGACTGCCAGTCCGGTTTTCGATGATGAAGTGATCCGTGAGTTCTTGATAGAGAGCAACGAAAATCTCAATCGTCTCGACACCGAAATTGTCGACTTGGAACGGAGCCCTGCACCTGAAAGGTTGGCGAGCATCTTTCGTACGATCCACACCATCAAAGGGACGTGTGGATTTCTGGGGTTTTCATCACTAGAAGGCATAACACACCACGCCGAAAATATTCTTAGCCAACTCAGAAGCGGCCAGAAGCAGGTAAGTGGTGGTCTCGTTTCCCTGATCCTTGAAACCGTAGACGCAGTGCGCGTGATATTGTCGACAATTGAAGCGACTGGTGCCGAGGGGGAGCAAGACTATAAAGCTCTCAAAGAACGCTTGGCGCGTGTGGCGGCAGATGGGTTGCTGGATAACTCCGTCTATGAAGATACGCCTGCTCCTTTAACCGAACCAGAGTTAGCGGTGGCCGCTAGACCTCAGCCCCCCATGACAGCGGAGGAGAAGCAGTCAACGATAGTCGTTGCGCCCGCGATTCATGCCGAGATCGACAAAGGATTATCGGTTGCAGACACGACAATTCGTGTGGATGTCAGCCTGTTAGACAAACTGATGAATCTTATCGGCGAATTGGTGCTGGCGCGCAATCAAATCCTGCAGTTTACTACCCAGCGCGACGATAGTGCGCTAAACGCTGCTTCTCAGCGCTTGAATCTGATCACGTCAGAGTTGCAAGAGGGGTTCATGAAGACCCGGATGCAACCCATCGGCGTTGTATGGAATAAACTGCCCAGAGTTGTGCGCGATGTCGCTCATTTACTTGGCAAGCAGATCGATCTGCAAATGGAAGGGGCGGAGACAGAACTCGATAGAACGATCATTGAGGCGATCAAGGATCCGCTCACCCATCTTGTTAGAAACTCCTGCGATCATGGTGTCGAAGATCCGGAGCGGCGGCGCCTGCGAGGTAAACCAGCCAAGGGCACTCTTACCCTGAAGGCCTATCACGAAGGCGGCCAAGTTAACATCGAAATCTCCGATGACGGAGCGGGAGTAGATGTCGAGCGCGTACGGGCCAAAGCAGTCGAACGCGGACTGATTAGAGCGGATCAGGCAGCTCAGCTCTCCGAACGAGAGGCGATGAACTTGCTTTTTCTTCCCGGCTTTTCGACCGCGGGACAAGTTACTAACGTTTCAGGCCGTGGCGTTGGCATGGATGTCGTAAAATCCAATGTCGAAAAAATTGGCGGGGCGGTCGATATCGTCAGTAATCCAGGCTTTGGAACGACCGTTAAATTGAAAATCCCACTGACCCTTGCCATCATTCCAGGCTTGCTCATTACGAGCGGCGGTCAGCGCTTTGTTATTCCTCAAGTCAGTTTGCTCGAACTCATCCGGCTGGAAGACAATCCTGCTGGAAAAATCGATTATGTGCATGACGTGCCCGTGTATCGTCGGCGTGGATCCTTGCTGCCAATCGCTTACCTGAACGAGGTGCTCAAGCTTGGTCCTTCTTATTCGGGCGACGTTTGCAACATCGTCGTTCTGCAGGCCGAGCATAAACAGTTCGGTCTGGTGGTTGACGGCGTAAACGATACTCAAGAAATCGTTGTGAAACCCTTGGGCAAGCAACTAAAGGGGCTTAGCTGCTACTCCGGTTCAACGATCATGGGCGACGGAGAGGTGGCGCTCATATTAGACGTTCCAGGAATTGGTCATTTGTCCGGGGTGCTAGCCGAAAATCGGACCGAGACGCGCGAACAGAAGGCGCCGCCGCGTCCAAGTGTGTCCGACCGGCAGCGACTTCTCCTGTTTAAAGCCGGCTCTTTCGAGAGGTTGGCGGTACCTCTTTCTCTTGTCTCGCGACTGGAGGAGTTCTCAAAAGAAACGCTGGAATGGGCCGACGGCCGGCGCGTCGTGCAGTATCGCGAAAGAATCTTGCCGTTAGTGTCTCTCCAACAAATTCTGGAACCCGGGACTTCGGCGCCATCGGAGGAAATCGATCCGGTGCAGGTCGTGGTCTTCGGCGCCGATGACAGGTTTGTCGGCATTGTTGTCGACCAGATCATCGATATCGTCGAAGAGACAGTCTCTATGCGGCGGCGCAGTCGACCGAGGCGCGGTTTACTGGGCTCAGGAGTTGTCGGGAAGCGAGTGGCGGACTTTGTCGACCTCCAAGCCATTTTGAAAGCAGCGGAGGAAGATGTTCTGAGTGAATCCCCGGTGGCTCCGGCCACGTTGCTGCTAGCCGACTCCTCGGCCTTCAATCGAGGACTTTTGCGAAATCAATTTGAAATGGCCGGTTATCGGGTGATCGAGGCGGCCACCTGCGCCGAGATGGTCCAGCAAATCGAAGGCGAGACTGTGAATTTGCTCGTGGCTGGATTTGATCTGCTTGCGGTGGATCCGCCCGCTCTTGAGCGGCTGAGACATGCTTCTGATTCGACCGAAATGCGTGTGATTGGTCTAGTGAACAGTCTCAGTGAAATCGAACAGCGACGAGCTTTATACCCGGAATTCGACGATTATCAAGTACGTTACGAGAGTGAAGCAATGTTGCGGTCTGTTGAGCGGTTATCGCAGTCCTTAGATCGTCGATCTACCGCTCGTTTATCGACTGAGTTGAGAGGTTTGTAATGGTAACTACGACGAAATCTACGAAAGACATAAAGAACGCGCAGCTCGCAACCTTCGTTGTGGGAAAGTTTCTTTTCGGTGTCGATGTGCTCAATGTGCAGGAAGTTTTGCGTTATCAGCACATGACGCGTGTCCCTTTAGCGCCTCCGGTGATCGTCGGACTGATCAATCTTCGCGGCCAGATTGTGCCGGCACTCGATATGCGCCGGCGGCTTTATCTTGAGGCGCGTTCAGCCGATGAACGACCAATGAACCTCGTGGTTAGAACAGAAGATGGCGCCGTCAGCCTGCTGGTCGACGAGATCGGCGATGTTTTAGAGCTGAATTCCAGCGCCTTCGAAAAGACGCCGGCAAACGTTGCGGCGAACGTGCGCGAAATGATTTGTGGCATTTATAAACTTAAAAGCCGCTTGCTTTTTGTCTTAGATACCGAGAAGACAGTTGACCTCGGTTGGACCATTCCCGTCCTGAAGTCTCCCAGCTTGCCGATCGAGAACCACGCATAGCGTCCCAGGCAAAAGACGGAACTAAAAGCCAAAACGATGTTGGGAGAGACGCCCAACGTATGTTAGCTGCCAGCAGCGGGAACAGATGCAGTTGTCGATCCGTGAGATTGCCAAGAATTCCGCCGAGGTTGGACGAATTGCACGAGATACCGTCAAGTCGGCAAAGTGAGTTCGCGTGATGTGAAATCGACTGGATCACTTTCACGACCCTCCCGATCTGAAAGACCTGACTCTTCCAGGTGTTTCACGGTTTGGTTAGTCGAGGCGATATTTCATCTCTGGTCGTGGCACGCGCATCCGCTATCTGCTCTGAGGGGATTTCGTTTGCTCGGGAAGCTTGTTTTTGCTTCGTGAGAAAATGGCGTTTGCGGATAGTTTCTGATGGTATTAACTTTGCGTGTGGGCTAACCGTCCTCGGACTCGGTCTGTCTTACTTCCTGAACCCTTGGATAGGTGTACCCTTTTTTGTCTTGGCGGCTTTTTGCATCTATTTCTTCCGTGATCCTGAGCGGCCGACTCCACCGCCCGATTCTTTAGTGGCGCCGGCGGACGGGCGGATTGTCGACATGCGGCAACTCGGCCCGCATGAAACCCGCATCAGTATCTTTCTCAACATCTTCAATGTTCACGTAAATCGCACGCCCATTCCGGGCGCAGTCACAGACGTGCTTTACCAAAAAGGCAAGTTTCTGGTGGCTAGTCACGAAGCAGCTTCGACCGAAAACGAGCAGAATACTTTGGTGATTGAGGGTTCGGGCACACGTGTGGTTTGTCGCCAAATCGCTGGCCTCATCGCTCGCCGCATCGTTTGTTACAAACAACCAGGTGATACGGTATTCCCGGGGGAGCGCATTGGCTATATCAAGTTTGGCTCACGAGTTGATGTGATCTTCGGACCCGAATGGACGCCCATTGCGAAGATTGGCGATAAAGTGACCGCTGGCGCTACAATTCTGGCTCGCCGTTCCGATTCAGGAGAAACGATCTGAGTTTCAAAGAGCGTTTCTCAAGTACCCCGGCTGTCGGAGCAAAGAGGCCTAGGCGCGCCGCGTATGCGCTGCCCACTCTTTTCACCAGCGCAAACATTTTCCTCGGCTTTGTCGCGATTCTTCAAGCGTTCGAGGGCGCGCTGCAGGCGGCGGCGGGCGATATGGGCGAAAATCCGCATTTTATATTGGCCGCCAAAGCGATCATTTTTGCAGTGCTCTTCGACGGCCTGGATGGGCGTATTGCGCGAATGACGAATACCACTAGCGATTTTGGCCGCGAGCTAGACTCGCTGGCCGACGTAATCACTTTTGGAATCGCGCCCGCGGTTCTGGTATTCGTTTGGGGCGTGCTCTTTGTTGCAACACCCGCCGACTGGCAAACTCAGTTGACACGTTCTGGCTATATGGCGGCATTTTTTTACCTATTGTGCGGCGCGGTGCGCCTTGCACGCTTCAACGTGCAGACGAATCCATCTGCCAAAACTGCGGGCCGGCCGGATTACAAGAATTTTGTGGGAGTTCCAATCCCGGCGGGGGCGGGGTTCGTCGCGTCGGTTGTCTATATGAGCGCATCGCCGGTTCGATCCTTCGCGTTTTCCATTGGTTGGCTGCTGCTCGTTGTGTTGGTGGGAATTCTCATGGTGAGCACCTGGCGCTATCCGAGTTTCAAGCAGATCAATGTCTCAAAGCCACGCACGCCGTTGATCGTTCTGGTGATTGGCGGCAGCGCATTTCTAATTTGGGAGTGGTCGCAACCCGTGCTGCTCGCCGTTTCGTGCGCATACCTGATGAGCGGAATAGTAATACGTCTGAGCAGTTTCGTAAAACGTCATAAGGGGACCCGACCTCCCAGTTCATTGCCGGAGCATCAAGTTGGCTAACACAAAAACTAATTTGTTTCAGGTTGCGCTCATCGGCGGCGAAACGCTGCTCGGCGGCGAACTCAAAGATGTTTTTGAAGCGCAACTTAAGACCGCTTTCATAAACGCCTACGCCGCCACCGGTGAAGGTACTTTTGGTGAAAAAGAGGGCGAAGCGATTTACCTCGATCCATTCGACGCTAAAGCAGCCGAATCGTCAAGCGCGATCGTCACGGCGGGGGCGGCCGCTGGATCGCTCAAGGCATATTCGGTAGCCAAGGCGCTCAAAGGTAAAGTCACAGTCATAGATTGCGCCGGTCATCTCGAACAAGAACCGGAGGCGCGCGTGCTTGCGCCGATCCCCGGGGAGTTGAATCCGTCGGATAGTTGGTTGTTGATCACTGCGCAACCGGCGGCTGCTGCGATCGCAGAGACTCTTCGACGCTTGTCTCGGTGGCGGCCAGTCGCCCGTTCGGTGGTGAATGTCTTCGAGCCAGCCAGTGAACGAGGAAAAGCGGGCGCAAGCGAGTTGCATCAGCAAACATCCAGCGTTTTTGCGTTTAAAGGTCTCGATAAGAATATTTTCGACGCTCAGCTGGCATTCAATCTTTTGCCGCAGTATGGAGCTGCCGCGCCGCTGAAATTGTCGGCGGTGGAGCGGCGCATCGAGCGCCACATCGATCTGTTGCTAGGCAAGTCGCTGCCTGTTCCGTCGATCCGCTTGATCCAGGTGCCGTTGTTCCACGCCTACAGTATTTCGTTTTGGATCGAATTTGCCAAGGATATTACGGTCAACGAATTAGGCCAAGCACTAGCATCGGCCCAGATCGAAGTTCGTGAATCGACTCAGGAAGCACCGAACAGTATTGGCGCCGCTGGTCAAAGCGGATTGATTGCCGGTGATATCCGTATAGACCGCCACAATCCGCGAGCTGCATGGCTTTGGGTTGTTTGCGACAATCTCCGCATGACAGCCGACATGGCGGTAACGCTGGTACGTTCGATCCAGTCTCAGAAATCATGACACGCCGATCTTGTGTGCGTTCTTTTGCGGGCAGTCTCTTGCCCCTGCTCGCAGCTTGCGGCTATCGCGTTGGCGGAAAAGCCGATTTAGTCCCGAAGAACATTCAGACGATCGCGATTCCGGCTTTCTTGACAACGACAGCGCGCTACAAGCTCGTGGATTCTCTGCCGCAAGCGATTGCCACGGAGTTTCTCACCCGGACACGCTTTCGCATCGTCAATGATGCGAGCCAAGCCGACGCGGTGTTACATGGCAGTATCATGGCCGCCAACGCTTATCCGAATGTGAGCGATCCCACAACTGGCGTGTCCATTAGCATCCGCGTTGTCGTGGTAATGGCTGTGCGGCTTGTTGAGAGCCGTACGGGCAATGTGCTCTACGCGCGTTCGAATTGGGCGGTCCGGCAAGATTACGCCGCGGCGGTCGATCCCCATCAGCTGTTCGACGAGAGTGGACCTGCATTCGATCGCTTGAATCGCGATGTTGCGCGCGACCTTGTCAGTGGTGTGCTGGAGAACTTTTGACGCCGGAACAGTTTCTCGCCAAGGTCGCAAAACAGCCGCCGGCACCTGCTTACCTTTTTGTCGGTCAAGAAGGCTATCAAAGGAAGCTGTGCCGCGAAGCGCTCTTGTCGCGAGTGCTCCCGGGCGAAGCCCGTGCTGAGGGATTCACGCACGTCGATCTGGATGACAGCTCACTAACTCAGGTGCTAGACGACGCCCGTTCTCTTTCCCTGTTCGCTTCCGAGCGGCTGATTTGGATTGGTAGCGCCGAATTGGCATTGCCTCGCCGACTTACTCCGTCGGCGGAAGAGCCGCGCGAAGACGGCAAGCCAGTTGAGTCTGACTTAGGTGCGTATCTGAAGGCTCCTACTCCTGGAGTCGTCCTCGTGTTTGAGTGCAGCCGCTATGACTTGACTGGCGATGACAAGGCCAAGTTGGAACGGGTGGAGAAGTATTATGCCAGCATTGGGCCTGCCGCCACCGTAGAATTTCGCCATTTCACTCCTGAATCCAGTCGCTATTTAGCGCAGGAACTAGCGCGTAAGGCGGGTCTGAAATTGGCGAGTGCCGAGCTGGCTGTTTTGCTCGAGGCCATTGCGGGAGACGCGGGGCGGCTTTCTTCGGAGATCGAAAAATTAGCACTCTTCGTGGGCCCTGAGCGAGCGGTTACGATGGACGATTTGCGCGCTCTAGTGCCGAACGCCGCGCAAGCTACGATCTTTGCGTTGGTCAATGCGCTGGCTAAGCGCGATCGAAAAATGGCGCTCCACTCACTCGATATCTTGGTGCGTGATGGTGAATATCTGCCGCTCGCTTTGACGTTCCTGGGAACGCAATTTCGACTCGCTTTGGCCGCCAAGGAAGGCCGTGTCAACTCCGTCCAGCAAGCGCAGACGTTTTTTCAGCGAATGGGTGTGCGCATCTGGCGCGACCGCGCCGAGCAAGTGCTGGTTACGGCGAACGCGTTCTCCCTTGACGGCTTGGCGCGCGCGGTTGAGCTTCTTTACGATACCGACAAGAAGTTCAGAGAAGGCTATAAAGATGATCGGTTGGTGATGGAACTACTTGTTATGGCGCTCACCGTCTAGTCCTAATCTCAAATCAAAAGTGGATGGTACACCAGTGTGTGGTGCTGGCCGAATTGTGGGCGATTCGCCCCCCACATGACTGCCTCGTAAGTGTTGGTCTGAAAAAACCCCCGGGAACATCCTTTGTAGTGGCAGGGCTGATTGGTCGTTCTATCGACTCTTTCAACGGAGAATCAACAACTTACGGGTGACAAACAGACAGAGTTTGGAGGGTCCGAGTACGACGTCTCCAACCTTAAAACTGTCATACCTCGTCATACCAATCCGGTCTTGATCCCCATTCAGCCTTCCAGATATAATCCAGTATGACCAAATTCCGGAGCGTCGCTAAAAACGGGTTTAGTTTTTTGCTTGGTTCTACAATTCTCACTTTTACTGCTCTAGCCGCACCTTCGGTTGCTACGGTTACGAGCGCGGTTCCTTTCACACTAGATGGGCATTACCTTAGCTCACCCGGTGTCACATCTTTCCCTCTCGTCGCGGGCGATACTGTTGCCACTTCGGACGGTTCTGCAGTTCTACTGTTCAATGATGGCAGCACAGTTAAATTGAGTGAGGCTTCGTCTATCAAACTCAACACTGTCGGAGCGAACACGAACGTTGTTCTGCTCTCGGGTAACCTCGACTACAAATTGGCTGCTGGATCGAACATCAAAGTCACCAGTGTCGATACGGCTGCTCAACAAACTGTAACCTCAGATGCGTCGCCGACTTCTCGCAGAAGCGTTGCCTCGGTTCTGAGCAGCAAGGCATTCCTCGTCTCCGCCGGTAGCGGTGCAACTGGTGTGGCGAGTGCGCTTTTGGCCTCTTCTTTTAGCAGCAGTGCAGCAAGCACCTCAACGACTGCTGCCACTTCGACAATGTCTGCAAAGACGGCCACTTCGGTTGTGACCACCCTTTGCATCACACCGCCCAAGACTCCAGTGGTTCCTCCGACCCCCGTGTGTCCTCCGACGCCCGTGGTTCCTCCGACTCCCGTGTGTCCTCTGCCTCCCGTCAGCAAGTGCTACTAGGCTGCGAAACGGTTCATCGGCTCGTTCACTGCGAGCCATAGCCAAGTCTTATCTCATACGATAATCAACCGGTGACCGACCAGTCGCCGGTTTTGCATTTCAGACACAAATTCGGGGCGTGCCACCCGTTACACTGAATCTGTTTTGCTTCTAAAGCAGATCCAGCGGGTCAAGCCCCGACTTGTATTCTCAAGCTTGAGAAAACCGCCGGTCGTTCGCATCAACGCATCCCTGCCAGCAGATCCCCCGATACCGCCGTCGGCGCCCAATACTTCTCGATATATTCCACCACCAACTCTGTCCCCTCCGCATGACTCACGTGCGGCGCGTCTTGTGGGTTGTACATCGCGTCTGTCAAATCTCGCAGCAGCACACACCTCACACCCCACTTCGTCATCTGCCGGATCGCAAACGTCCGATTCAAAATGCACATATTCGCGTGCACCCCGGTATAGAAAACCGTCTCAATGCTCCGCGTTTTCAGCAAACTGTAAATCTCCTGCCCGTTATCTGAGAGGTAATCCTCCGGTGCAATCTTCAACCCTGCATTCTCACACTGCCAAGCCTTGTGCTCTTTCTCTCCTGGCGTGTCACACCCGCCGCGCGAATCGTCAATGGGCAGCGCCGGCACTTCCCAACTCACCTTCACCTCCCGTGGCGGTGTCACCTGCGGCAGGCGCAGGATACGCTCCCTTTGTGGCGCGCCTGCATAATAGGCCATCGTTTCCGAAGGCGCGTGAATCACCACGATGCCCTTCTCTCGCGCCTCCTCCAAAAACGGCTCCAGCCGTTTCACCAGCGCCGCCACCCTCACATTGGCGCCTGTGCACCAGTGCTTGTCCCACATGTCACAAACAATCACCGCGCACTTTTTGGGATCGAACCGGTAATCCGACTCAACTTCGCGCCACTCGCCACTCCCACGGAACACCTGCGCGCGCGACCGCAACTTCACATGCGCGCTATCTCCCAAACCTCCCACCACACCTATTAGCAACGCCCCCAACGCCATCAGTCGAACCATCTAACCCTCCACCTTGTTAGTCTCCGCATTCCACCGCAACCGCCTTCCACGTTTCAAGGAAAGATTCGCCATCTGAATCACCAGCGCCGCTTGAAACCCCAATTTTATGGGTGCTGCGGGCGTGGCCCGCGTCCTCACGCACTCCAAGAAGTTTGCCACATGCAAGTCAGTCGCATACCCAAATCCCCGCTCAGACGTCTGCGAGGTCTCCGCCTGCTCCTCACGGCCTTGTCGAAACACCTTGCAGTCCTCCCTCCCAATATCCAACCGTGCCGCATCCCCGTCCAACTCAGTCAGTTGATCGTTCTTTGCCTGGTAGTGCATCGCCGCATAGTTAATTGTGAACACTGCCAAAAAGTCTTCCGGATATTCGGCAATCACTACCACCGACTCCGGCGTATCCACTCCCACCTTATGTATCCGGCCGGCCGACGCATTCACCGCAACTGGGTAACTGGCATTCATCAACAAATGAATTCCGTCGAAAACATGCGCCCCTTGGTCCGCCACAATTCCGCCCGAGTACTCCGAATACTCCCGCCAATTCCGAAAGCGGTCCACCGCAAAGGGTCTCTTCTCAGCCGGACCCTCCCATTGTTCCCAATCCAGTTTCCCCTCCAACGGCCGCGCCGGAGCACTTCCCAACGAGTTATTCAACCACCACGATCGCACCATCCGTACCTTCCCCAACTGACCCGCCGCCACAATCTTTCGCGCGTTCAGATAAAGGTCGTAACTCCGCCGCTGCATCCCCACCTGAATCACACTCTTCGAATTCTTCTCCGCTTGCACCAGCGCCACACCCTCTTCCGGCATATGGCAAAGCGGCTTCTCTACGTAAATGTCCTTCCCGGCGGCAATCGCATCCAGCACCATCTGCGCGTGCCAGTGCTCCGGCGTCGCAATCAACACCGCCTGAATGTCTTTGTCCGCCAACAGGTCCTGGTAATTCCGATACGCCTTCGCCCCCTTGGCCTGCGACAGCGCCCTTTCCAGGTTGGGCTCATAGACATCGCAGATCGCTCCAACCTTCACATTGGTATGCTTCTGAAAGACGGCCATCACCGTCGTCCCACGCCCGCCACTCCCAATCACTCCCAACACGACTTGCTCCGCAGGCGCCGCCAGAAGCACGCCACCACTCGCCAGCAAGAACGTTCGTCTGTTCATAAGTCCGAATCACCTCTATCAAACGGGACGCAACCCCAAACCCAACCACAACTTTTACCAGTGTTCATCGTCCTCCAGTTAGCCTATAGTCTGGTATTTGTGAGTGTTAGATACCCATAACAATATCCTTTCCGAATTCACCAAGGTTTCTCAAAGGATCTCTCGCTATCATGCAACCGTTCGTGTCTGCGTGCGCCTCGTCAAACAGTATTCGGATCATCACATTCTTTTTTGGCGCAGTTTTCTCCGCGTTTTCTATCACCCAGGGTTCCCTCAATCCCGACAATCCAACTTCGCTGAAGAACCTCAGCCTCGAAGAACTCTCGCAAATCGAAGTCACTACGCCATCTAAAGAACCTGAATCCGCATTCAGATCTCCCACCGCCATCTATGTAATCACCGGAGACGACATCCGCCGCGCCGGCGCCACGAGCATTCCGGAAGCCCTGCGCCTCGCACCCGGTGTAGAAGTCGCACGCATCGATGCCAATCGATGGTCGGTCGGTATCCGTGGTTTCGGTACTCGCCTCACACGCTCCGTACTGGTACTGATCGACGGCCGTACTGTCTACACAACTTTGTTTGCTGGCACGTACTGGGAAGCACAGGATACCAACATGTTCGACATTGATCGCATTGAAGTTATCCGCGGCCCGGGCGGCGTCATCTGGGGACCCAATGCCGTCGACGGCGTCATCAACGTGATCACTAAGAGCTCCAAAGACACGCAAGGTCTGCTCGTCGCCGCCCGCAGTGGCAATATCAATCTCGGTGCGCTCACCGCTCGTTATGGCGGCAGCAATGGCCGCGACTTCACTTATCGCGTTTACGCCAAGTCTTTCGCCGATGCCCACGAAGATCACTCCGACGGCAACAATTACGATGCCTGGCGCTCTATCCAAACCGGTTTCCGCATGCAGTGGAGCGAAGACCGCCGCGGTGATTTCACCCTCCAAGGAGACGGCTATATGTCCAAAGCCGGTGAAGGTGAGAACGCCGTCAGCTATACGCCGCCTTATTCGCAGAATCTCTACGGTTACGAATACCTGTCTGGCGCCAACATTCTCGCCCGCTGGCAACGATCTTTTTCTTCAAAGAACGATATCCAATTTCAGGCTTACATCGACCGCACCAATCATCGCGAGGTAAACCTTGCCGACTATCGCACCACATACGATGTCGATTACCTCCAGCGAGTCAAACCCCACTCTTGGGAGCAACTCTCCTTCGGCCTCGGTGCGCGCGTCATTCCTATCTACGATCCCATCATCGTTTCAGGCCTGACGTTTACTCCAATTCACCGTACCGACCAACTCTATACTGCCTTCTTACAAGACGAAATCGCCATCCTTCCCGACCGTCTTACGCTCACTCTCGGTACTAAACTCCTCCACACAAATTTCACCGACATTGTACCGGAATCCAACGCGCGTCTCGCGTGGACTCCTACTCACAATCAAACCGTTTGGGCTTCTTTCACTCACGCCGTCCGCACGCCTTCCGACGCCGAAGAGAATTTTACACTGAGCGGCTACGTCGGCTCCACTCCCTCGGGCCTCCAGGCCTTCGCTGCCTTCCTCCCAAACACCAAGTTTGCGCCGGAACAGTTGAACGGTTACGAACTCGGCTATCGCCGCTTGCTTGGCAAGACTGTCCTTATTGATTTCGCAGGCTTCTTTAACCACTATCACGACCTGTTCGATGAAGAATTCATCGAAGAAGCCTTCTCACTGTCTGACAATCCGCCCCCGCTTCATCTCCTTTTGCCCGTTCAATTCCGCAACGGTCTCTTGGGCCGTACGCTAGGTTTTGAGATCGCGCCTGAATGGCGTCCAACTAACTTCTGGAGACTGCGGGGATCTTATTCCTACCTCGACCTGTTTCTTCAGAAATCTCCAACCAGTGGCGACCTCGGCACTATCCCCGCCATCGAAGGCGGCAGCCCCAAACACGAATTTCTGGCGCAGTCTGCCTTTGATCTTGGCAAGAAATTTAAAGTAGATCTTTCCTATCGCTATATAAGCGCGCTAGGCGGCATCGGCATCCCCTCCTATTCAACTGCCGACGCTCGCCTCGCCTGGCAACTCCACGGTGCTCTTGAACTCTCACTCAGCGGTCGGAACCTCTTACAGCCTCAGCATTTTGAATACCCGGCCGATGCGGGACCAAACGTCGCCATCAAACGCAGCGCTTATCTTCAACTCACCTGGACGAAATAAAAATGACGCCCAGGCAAGCCAAGCGATCTCTAGCGCTTTTCATCCTCTCCATCGTCAATCTCTTCGCCGCATCGGCGTCGCTCGAATATGACGTAAAAGCGGCGTTCTTGCTCAATTTTACGAAGTTTGTGGAGTGGCCCGCTAGCGCCTTTGCCGATGCCAATGCCCCCCTCTCGCTCTGCATTCTTGGTGACGATCCTTTTGGATCGGCGATTGATCAGATCGTGGAAGGTGAGTCGGTGAACCACCACCGCATCGTTGTCGAAAGAATACGCAGCGACCAGCCGAAACCCTGTCAAGTGCTGTACGTCGCCAACAATATGGCGCTGCCTGCGGCGTTCAACGCGCCCGGTTCCGCTGTCCTCACAGTGGGAGAAGGCAACGATTTCATCCGCCAAGGTGGTGTCATTGCTTTCGTGATCGATAACCGGCGTGTCCGCTTCGATATCAGTCTTAGGGCGGCCACCAACGCCAGTCTTAAACTCAGCTCCAAACTCCTCTCTGTGGCGAGGTCCGTTGACAAGTAAAAGTACATTCCGTCGAACCACCTATTGGAGCCAGGATCTTCGCGACTTGCCGATTCGCCAGAAACTAATGTTTGTCATCATGGCTACCACCGCGGTGGCCCTCCTATCGGCTGGCATCGGAATCACCGTCGCTGATTCGTTCCTGTTTCGCGGCTATCTCAAAAACGATCTCTCTGCCCTTGCCCATATCATTGCCGATAACACCACCGCGCCACTCAGTTTCGACGATCCTGCTGCCGCCACTGAGACGTTAGCCACACTCCGAGCCCGCCCACACGTTCAGACCGCTTGCGTTTTTCGCGAGACCGGCAAACTGTTTGCTTCCTATTCGCGCGACGGCTCCACGGCCCTCTGCCCTCATTCGCAAGTCGGTCGGACCATCAGCATCCAAAAAGGAGTTCTCATTGTTTCGCGGCAAATTCGTCTCCAGGGGCAGCCGCTTGGGACGCTGGTGCTCGTATATGACCTAGGAGAAGTTTACGAGCGCATCCAACTTTACGGCGCTACTGTGCTCTCAGTCCTCCTCCTCTCTACGGTGGTGGCGTTCCTTTTGTCAGCCCGTCTTCGTTCGCTCATTGCCACACCGATTATTGAACTGGCGCGCGTGACTACCCGCGTCTCTAGCTCGCGTGATTACACTATTCGTGCTCAGAAAGTTTCAGGTGACGAACTTGGCACGCTCGTGGATGGGTTCAATGAAATGCTAACCGGCATTCAGTCGCGCGACCGAGAACTGCGCGATGCGCTGTTAGCGCGCGAATCCGCTCTCCAGGCTGCACAAAATGCTCGTGACTCTCTGGAAACCACTCTGGACAATGTTGCGAAACTGAACGCGGATTTGCGTACGTCCAATGAAAGTCTCGCTCGTTCCAACGAAGATCTGGAACGGTTCGCCTTCATTGCCAGCCACGATCTGCAGGAACCCCTGCGCATGATCAGCATCTATTCGCAGCTCTTGGTTCGCCATTACGCCGGGGCCATTGATCCAAAATCCGCCTCGTTTGTGGAAAATATCGAGGCTGGCGCCGGTCGCATGCGCGAACTCCTCGCAGATCTTTTGGCCTACGCCGAAATCGGTTCACGCTTTGACGAGGCTGCCCAAATGGTCGACCTCAATCTTGTCGCTCAAAAAGCTCGTGAAAACCTCGCACTGGTCATAGCGGAAAGCGGCGCTATCATAACTGTCGCTCGTCTCCCGGTTATTCGCGGTTTCGAGAGTCACTACACACCCCTGTTTCAAAATCTCATCAGTAATGCCATTAAATATCGCAGTGAACATAGACCGAAAATAGATATCACTGCTGGCCGTGTCGGGGACTTCATCCAAATCTGCGTTGCCGACAACGGCATTGGCATCGACCCTGATTACCACTCCAAAATTTTCATTGCTTTCAAACGGTTGCATGGAAAGCGTATTCCTGGAACCGGTATCGGTCTCGCTATCTGCCAGCGAGTAGTCGAAAGATATGGCGGCCGCATTTGGGTGGAATCGGAATTGGGAAAGGGAGCTAACTTCATCTTCACTTTGCCGGCGAATCTCGTTGTCACTTAGGAAGTTTACGGGCATAATAAAGGGACTGCTGTATGCCCACAGTCTTCCTAATCGAAGATGACTCTACGGACGTCGATTTGTTCCGTTTAGCTTTGCAAGAAGCCAGTGTGGAATGCAACCTGATCGTCTTCGAGGATGGCGGCGAAATCATCGATTACGTTCGTAAGCAGGATTCGTCTTCACGCCCAACAATCCCAGAATTGATCATCCTGGATTTGAATCTGCCGAAGAGCGATGGCCTGGAAGTTTTGCCAGTCCTCCGTGAATCACCCGCCTTTGCTAATGTTCCGGTAGCCGTGCTTAGCTCGTCGTCTTCTATGCGCGAGCGTGCCAAACTCGCAGCCTTCAGTATTACTGAGTTTTTTGTTAAGAGCCCTGACCTGGACGCCTATCTCAATATCGGAAAAGAAGTTCTCAGGCTGCTGAACGAATCCCCGAAGCGCTCATCCCAAACCCACTTCTTGCCAACAAGATAAACGCAGTCCGAAAAACTTTTTCCAGACCGCGATACGATAACGCTTTCTCTTCCCATGAATGCGAAAGTCGCCATCTTCTCCAAACACTTGCAATTTCTGCAAGGCGCCGAACTCGCCCGTGCCGCCGCCGAAATGGGCTTCGACGGGATCGACCTTACGGTACGAGCTGGCGGCCATATCGAACCCGCACGGGCCGCCGGGCAACTCGCTCCATTGGTCAACCTGATTCGCCAACACCACCTCGCAGTCCCCATGGTCACCACCGACATCGTCGATGCCGATACGCCGCATGCCCGCGACGTTCTCAAAACTCTCAACACTCTCGGTATCCGTTACTATCGCTGGGGCGGATTCAAATATACAGCCGATCAACCGATCACTTCACAGATCAATACCTTTCACAAACGCTCCGCCGCCCTCGCCGCTCTGAATGCGGAATATCAAGTCTGCGCCATGTATCACACGCACTCAGGTGTCGATCTCGTAGGCGCACCGGTGTGGGATATGGTCGAAATTCTAAAGTCACTCGATCCCCACGCAGTCGGCATAAACTACGACATCGGCCATGCCACGGTTGAAGGAGGTTTGGGGGGGTGGATCGATAGCTTCCGCATTGCACAACCCTTCATCCGCGGTATCGCGGTGAAAGATTTCCTCTGGCAAAAGGGGCATGACGATTACCAGCCCGCCTGGGTGGCGCTAGGACAAGGTATGGTGCGCTTTCCGGCCTTCTTCTCAATGCTTGCTAAAACCAACTTCGACGGTCCCTTGCAGCTTCATTTCGAATACCCTCTTTTCGGCGCCGACGCCGGCAAGAAGCAGTTGACCGCCGATCCGATGCAAGTTTTCGCTGCCATGCGACGCGATCTCCGCCAACTTCGTGAGTATCTCAACCATGCTTAGACGAGACCTTCTTAAGAGCGGCGCTGCGTTCGCAATTGTAAAATCGAATCCCACAGCCATTCGCATTGAAGAGATCTCTCACTCTTATCAAGACTTCCGCTATCGCGCGCCATATAAATTCGGTGGTTTCGCTGTCGACCGTGTCACTCTCCTCAACGTCGATTGCGTTGTCAGTCTGCCCAATGGCCGCACCGCGAAAGGGTTCGGCTCCATGACGATGGGCAACGTCTGGTCGTTCCCCTCTCACGTTCTCTCTTACGACCAAACACTAACCTCCATGAAGTCGCTGGCCGAAAAAATCAATGCGATCACCGCTGCGTACCGCGAATACGGTCATCCGATCGATATCAATTGCACTCTCGAACCTGAGTATCTCCGCACAGCGGGAGCGGCGATTCCCAAACTCTGCACGCTTGTTACCGCCAGTCCTTTCGACGCCGCCATTCACGATGCTTTCGGCAAGATTCATCGACGAAGTGTTTACCAGTGTTACGGCCCCGATCTTCTGCCGAACGATCTTTCCAAATATCTCGGCAAAGAATACGAGGATCGCTGGTTGCATCAATTCCTGCTGCCCAAACCGCAAACAGAAATCCCGCTTTACCACTCAGTCGGCGCCCTCGACGCTCTCACGCCCGCAGATCTCTCCCAGCCCGTCCACGACGGATTGCCCGAAACGCTGGCCGATTGGATTCCATACTCCGGTCTTGATCACATCAAGATCAAGTTAAACGGCGATGATCTGTCCTGGGATCTCGCACGCGTTCTCGGAGTTGATTCCGTCGCCGTCAAGGCCCGGCCAAACGCCGTTTGGTTCTACTCGTTGGATTTTAACGAGCGCTGCCGCAACGTCGAATATCTTTTGGAATTCATCCGCACCCTCAAAGCCCGCAACCCGGCTGCCTTTGCTCGCATTCAATACATCGAACAGCCGACCGCGCGCGATCTTGCCGCCGATCGTCATAACGAAATGCATCAAGCCGCCAAACTCGTCCCAGTCGTCATTGATGAGTCACTCACCGGGCTCGACATGCTTTTACTTGCGCGCGAAATGGGTTACACCGGCATTGCGCTCAAAGCCTGCAAGGGTCAGTCGCAAGCCCTCTTAATGGCTGCTGCCGGTCAAATTCACAAAATGTTCCTTTGCGTGCAAGATCTTACTTGTCCCGGAGCGTCGTTCATTCAATCGGCCGGGCTAGCCGCTCACGTCCCTGGTGTCGTGGGAATGGAAGGGAACGCGCGAGAATATGTGCCTGCCGCTAACGCCGATTGGCGAAAGCGTTTTCCAGGAATTTTCGATATCAGAAACGGCCGAGTTGCTACTGAAACCATCACTGGCCTGGGATTAGGAGCTGTGTGATCACCCTCGCTTTAGCATTTCTTCTAAGCCCTGATCTTTTCAATCAGCACTGTGCAAGTTGCCACGCCAGTACTGCCAAAGCGCCATCGCTGAAAGCGAATCCGCATGTTTCGGCGCAGACCGACGACGAATTGCTTTCCTTTCTAAAACGGGGCAACCCCGGTGCCGGTATGCCTGCTTTCGGAGAGCTTCCTTCCGCCGATCTGCTCTCGCTTGTCTCTTATGTCCGCACGCTATCTCCCAATGGGCCAACTCCCTCAAATCCCGCTGCCGCAAAGATCACCTGGCACGGTGTCACATATGGCGATTGGAGCAGCTATAACGGGGGCGTGTCGTCTAACCGCTATAGCATTCTCAAACAGATCGACACCGGGAACGTCTCAAACCTGAAGCTGAAGTGGATCTATCCGACGCAGTATTTCGGCCTCGAAACTTCTCCCCTTGCCTTGGACGGCGTTATTTATTTCACCGCCCCAAACCAGGTTCTGGCTATCGACGCGCTCACCGGAGCTGACATCTGGAAATACTCTCGTCCCCAAACGCCCGGGCTTCAAGGAGATGCCAAGCTTGGCACAAACCGTGGTGTCGCGATCCTCGATGAAAAGATTTTTTTCGTCACAGACAATGCCCACCTCTTGGCAATCAACCGCGCCAACGGCGAACTCATCTGGGACGTCCCCATACCTGACGAGCCACGCAAGTATGGCGGCACCATTGCGCCACTTATCGTAAACGAAAAAGTCGCGGTTGGCGTGGCCGGAGCCGATCACGGTATTCGCGGTTTCGTGGCTGCCTTCAGCATCACAGACGGCAAACTTGTCTGGCGTCATTGGACCGTCCCGGACAAACCGGATGTTCTTGGTGGATCGACATGGCTGACCGGTTCCTACGATCCGCAAACGGACACACTCTACTGGCCGACCGGCAATCCATATCCGGACTCCGAGGATAAAGATCGCCCCGGCGATAATCTCTATACCGACTGCATCCTCGCGTTAAACGCTAAGACAGGTGAGCTAAAGTGGCACTATCAATTCACCCCGCACGATGTGCTTGATCGGGATGCCACTGAACCGCCGGTACTCATTGACGCCATTTACCAAGGCACGCCGCGCAAGCTTCTTTTGCATGCCGATCGTAACGGTTTCTTCTACGTTCTCGATCGCTCCAACGGTGAACTGCTGCTAGCGAAGCCATTTTTGAAAAGAGTAGATTGGGCCTCTTCCATTGGCCCCGACGGTCGGCCTGTTGTCGTAGATCCCAGCGGTTGTCCATCTGACGCCGCGAACTGGAGTCCGACTGCTTACAGTTCCGCGACTGGTCTGTACTATTTCCTTGCACTCGAAGAATGCATTGGCAAACCAACCGGCTATCCCGATCAAACCGGACAGCGCTATCTGCGGGCAGTCAACATCGAAACGGGCCAAATCGCCTGGGAGGTGCCGCAGCCTGGACCGGCGCGCGCCAAGACTTGGACCGGTGTTCTTCTTACCGCGGGAGGTGTTCTCTTCTATGGAAAGCCGAACGGCGGCTTCGATGCTGTCGATGAAAAGACCGGCGACACGTTGTGGCATTTCCCGACTAACGTCCGCATGAAAGCCCCGCCCATCACATTTATGGTGAAAGGCAATCAGTATGTTATTGTCGCTGCCGGACCGAACATCTTATGCTTCGGACTCTGACTTAGCGAAAGCTTTATCGAGAAGGAGGGCGAAGTCGCGCGATTTATCTTGCACGGAATGGCGAAGTTCGCCGAGTTGTTTTTCAGCGGTACGCAATCTATCGGCAAGGTGAAGACAGGCGAGAACAGCCGTTCGAGCCGAATCCAGATTGCCTGCGCGGCGGGCAATGCTCGACATCAATTCGTCAATCTCATGAGCCAGCGCCATTGTTTCTTGCGGGTCACCGGACGTACTCAACGCATACGTCTGATTGAAGATCGTCACACGGACGACTTGTTTTTCAGCATCCGGCGTGTCCATGAGAAATCCCTCAACTGGCGCTTAGCAGATCGAGTTGATTGAGCAGTTTTTCGATACGGGTTCGGACCTGCTTGCGTTCGCCGCGCAGATCGTCGAGTTCGTCGGATAGTCGCTTGACTCGCAAGTTCAGCTCATCGCGTTCGCGCTGCATGGCGGTCGCTCTGGCTTCGCCCGTGTCACGCGCGCCAGAGGCAGCTTTCAATTCGTCCAAGGCAACCTTTAGGCGCTGCTGTAATTGCTGATTCTCGCTGCGCAGAGTAGTGATCGCCTGCACAGCCTTGGTGATGCGCTCCTCCAGATGAGCGAGCGAATCGATCCCTTGTTCCTGGGCGGCTGCTTCCATAACTTTAAAAACTATAGCAGTTATTGGACGTGGGCTGTATGCGCGTCTTTCGCTCTACCAACGAGCGCCTGGAATCCGGCTGTGTCATTGATGGCGATATCGGCGAGCACTTTGCGATTTAGCGTAATGCCTGCGCGCTTAAGTCCGCTGACGAATTTGCTGTAGGAAATCTCAGACTGGCGGCAGGCGGCATTGATGCGCACTATCCATAATGAGCGGAAGTTGCGCTTCTTTAGCCGGCGTCCGACGTATCCGTAGCGCAGCGCTTTCTCAACAGCTTCCTGCGCGGAACGGTTCAGCTTTGACTTGGTGAGAAAGAATCCCTTCGCTCGGCGTAGGGTTTTGTGGCGGTAATCCCGCCTGCCGGTTCCTCGTTTTACTCTAGGCACGTTTGCTCCTTCAATTTATTAGCGGAGGGTTGACAGGCACGTGCGGCGCGCTGCTCCCACTCCTGAATTCGATCAACTGCTTAATACGGCAACATGGTACGCAGCGTGTGCTGGTTGGTCTCGTCTGCGACGACACCCTGCTTCAGTTTGCGCTTGCGGGCACGAGTCTTAGACGTCAAGATATGGCGGGCGGAGGCGTGATGACGCATAACCTTGCCGGTACCGGTCTTCTTGAAGCGTTTAGACGCACCCTTATGGGTCTTCATCTTGGGCATAATCTGTCCTGGGAAGTTCGTTCGAATAGCGACGGAATCGCCTGTGAGGAACTACTCCCCAAATAATAACACGCCGCTAGAAAATACGGCTCTGGCGAGGCAGTGTACCGACGGAACCAATATTGGCCACGCTGAACGAGAAAAGATACTGGTTGTCGTTGCGAATCACGTTATTGATGCGGCGCAGTTCCATGCTGAAGCCGCAACAATTGGAGTTGTAGCTGACCTGATACAGGCTAAAAGTCACTTCGCCCTGCCGCAGATCGTAGAACACCTGAGCGGCGGCGTTGAAGCCCTGCCTGTTTGTGCTGCCCCAACCGCCGCCAAAATTGAGCTGCTTGGTTTGCGGAAATAGTTGCAATTGGTCGACTTGAGGAAGCAGCTTCTCGTAAGGGGAAATCGCCGTTTCGCCGACGTTGCCGAAGTACTTGGAATGGCGGACGGTGGCCGAATAGGTCTGAGAGTCTACTCTTTTGTGGAGCGGATCGTAGGCGATGTCATACGAAAAACCAACGAAAGGATACGGACTGAGAGTGAGCGACGAAACGACGGGCGAATAAGAACGGGGACCGTCTAGAAATGTGTACGGCGTAAGCAGTTCCTGAGCCAGCACCACGTTGCGCTGGCCGGCGATCACCGCGCCGCCGAAGGTTGGATCAAAGTAGCGAGCTTGCTTAACTCGCCAAGTCAGGATTTCATTCACGTTTCCGCTTTTGTCTTTTTTGTAGAGACGATTGGTCAGGCCGACGGTGATTTGGTTGGTGTCGGAAACAATATCGCTGCCATCGAAGTGAATGACCTTCTGAAATTGAGTAATTCCGGTCAGGTACTCGTATTGGGCTTCCAACTCGATCACGTGCTTGATCTTATTACCCAAGTGCAGCCATTTGACGGGACTGTAAGTCCGTTCGAGAGAAGGCAAGCGGAAATCGACGACGAAGTCGGCATCGTGTCTAAACAGGTTGGCGGCCGCAACTTCGGCGGCAGTAGGAGTGTTATTAGAATAGCGATGGCTATAATCAGTGGCCTCAAAAGAAACGCTCGGATAAAGCGAGAAGCCAGCGAAGCTGAAGGCCGAAGAAATCGTCGGCTTCAGATCGGTACGTTGATTCAAATATCCGGTGGTGAGAGTGGGCGTGCTTGCAGTGCCTGGTTCGGTGCGGCTGATCAATCCACTGGCCGCATCGAATGAAAACCAGAGCGGCAGCTTGCCTTCCAGAATTTGCTGCAGGCGTCCGGATGTTTCCACTGTTGGCAACTTTTGTGTGACCACGGGCTTTTGTTGAGCGCCAAAACCTTCGTACACCGCGGAGCGGCTGAACACGATGTTCACAGCGTAAATGTCATCGTCGAAGTGGCGCTGCAGAAAACCGGAGGAATACTGCTGCGGATTGAAGTTGTTGGTGAACGCTGCCGCGAACGGAAACGAACTGAGGTAATTGACGCTAAGCAAGCCTTTGAAGCCAAAAATCTCAGTTTTGCCAGCGGCGACGAACTGCACGCCGCCTTGTTTATTTGGGTTAGGTTGCCCTGCAACCGGGGTGACATAGTTTGGTTGGCCCGGTTGAATGCCTTTATCCTGCACACCGAAGAACGAGAAAGTAAAAGAACTGACGGCGTTTGGCTTGCCGCGGAAATCGAAGTTATGCCCAGTCCCGCGCTGTGTGTAGTAGTTGAAAAGGTAATCCATGTCGAAGCTCCGATTTATAGCCCAGTAATAACCCGCTCCGAAGACGTATCCCAATATGGTGCTGTGGCCCGCGTTCGGCGAAAGTAAACCGCTTTGGCGCGTGTTCTTGCCCAATTTGCGGTAGAAGTATGGAACGTAAAAAACGGGGATGTGCTTGAGGGTGAAAACACTACGGCGGGCAATGGCACGCTGCCCGGGCACAATATCAAAAACAGGCCCTTTAAATGTCCACCAGGGTTTAGGAACTTTGCAATCAGTGATAAAACCGTTGTGAAGAATCAGCCGCCCTTTGATGCGGTCGGCGAACTCGCCTTGATAGTAAAACGGGTTTGTCGTTGTGAGCAAACCAATGCTGGTTACGATTTTGGCTGGCGATGTGCCGTTAACAACGAAGAATTTTCCTTCTTCTGTCTTGATGTTATATTCGGCGTGGTCGGCGTTGAGAACATCGCCCGTGCCGTAATGCACGAGGTGAACATGCCCGCGCGCATAAGCCCAAGCAGTGTCCTGATTGTAGTCGATTTCATCGGCGGTGATGGTCATTTCCGAAGTCCGAACTTCGGCGGCGCCTTTCAGATATTTCCATTCGCCTTGCGAATCCAAAGTGGCTGCACGTTGGATGATTTCGTTATCGGCAGGAATGTCCGCCTTGGGAGCAACTCGTGCGGCATTCTGCGCAAAACAGCGAACAGAGGGCGAACAAATAAACACAACTATTAAAAAGAACAACTTACATGAGAAATGTTCTAGACAAGAATTACATTTGGTGCTAGAAGTTGTTATTGAGAAGGGTTGCTTCGCGAATAAGAAAGGCAAAAGAGCACCGTAGCACGTTGAACCTGTGCGCCGCAAGTCGGAAGCCGGAGAGGTTGGGCGGAACGGGTCGAGAGTGGTTCCCGAATGACTTGTCAGCATTGTCAAACTAGAATTTTAGACGAAGACCACCGCTGCCGCCGTTGCGGACGAAGAGTGCGGGAAGGCCACGGCGCTGCAGAAAGTTTCCCGGTGCAAGGGGGAGCAACTGCGCCCGCATACGATTTTGAGCCTGAAGCGGCGCAGAGCAGCCGCGAACAGCCGGCGCTCTTCAACAATCCGAATCCGGGGCGAGTGATTTCGTTTGAGTCGTTGAGAAGTCCGAGCGAGCAACGATCTATTCGTGCGCGCGCAGCTGAGATTTCCCGGCCTGACCCGCTTCCGCAAGCGAAAGTAGAACTTAAAAGAGCGAAGGCGCGCAAAAAAACCTCTGAGACTCAGCAGCGTCTCGATTTTCTGGGCGTAGAGGAAGTGGTGAGCCGGCCGCAGTCGCATATTATCTGCGATGCTCCGGTGGCGCCTCCCATGATCCGCGTGGAAGCTGCTGTGATCGACGGGGCTATCATGCTCGGACCCGTTGTCTTAGGGTTGGCGATCTTCCTGTATGAGGGGGGAAACATGGCGATCAACAAAGCCACGGCGCCCTTCTGGCTGGCGGTGCTTTTCACCGTGCCGATTCTTTACAAGCTCTTGTGGAGTTGGGCGGGACGCGATTCCGTAGGCATGTCAGCCATGGGATTGCGGTTGGTAGATTTTGACGGCAATCCGCCTTCGAGAGAGCGTCGCTATCAGCGATCATTAGCAAGTTTCATCAGCTTTCTTGCAGCAGGGATCGGTTTGGTTTGGGCCTTGGTGGACGAAGATGCTCTCACTTGGCACGACCACATGTCGAATACCTTCCCAACCATTGCCGCTTAGAACTGACTACTTCTTTTCGACAAGTTCAACTTCGACACTTAACTCAACGTCGTCGCTCACCATCGCGCCACCGCCATCGAGGGTTTTACTCCAAGTGAGACCGAAGTCTTTGCGGTTGATGGTGGTTGTGGCAGTAGCGCCGGAATGAAGATTTCCTTTACCGTCTTTGACTGCTTGGGCAGGCCCTTCGACTAACCAAGTAACTGGCTTGGTAACACCATGAAGGGTCATGTCGCCAGTGATTTTCAGCTTGCCTTTACCGGCGGGATCTACCTTGCTTGAGACAAAGGTGATGGTTGGAAATTTACTTACATCGAAGAAATTTTCGCTTTTCAGATCCTTGTCGCGCATTTCGTTGCGCGTATCGACGGTGGTTGCATCGATAGTCAATTCTGCTTTCGATGCTTTCGGATGCTCAGGATCGTATTCGACCGAACCCTTCAGTCCATTGAACGAACCGTGAACCGTCGAAACCATCATGTGTTTCACGGCAAAATTGGCTTGCGAGTGCATCGGATCGATATTCCACTCAGCGGCGACGCCAGTTGAGCAGTAGAGCACGACCAGTGAAGACAACATCAACAATCTTGAACTCATAAAGAACAATCTAGCATTACTACCCGTTCGATGTCCGAGAAGTCTATAGACTTACTTTGTTTTAGTGTTGGAGGCGGGAACTAGAATGGCAGACATGGGGCCTTTGGATTTAGGCATGCGTGGGTCTGCTCCAAAACCGTGAATTTGATCGCGCGCGAATTCGGCTTCGGGACGCTCGCAAGTAATCACGACAGTGCGACCAGTGGTGTCGACCTCAATGGCGTGTTGAAGAGCAATTTCCAGCGGCAGAAAGAACAGCTTCTGCAGCATGTCGATGACATAGTCGTAGGTGTGCTCATCGTCGTCGAGTAAAACGACATGGTAGAGACGGCCATGTTGTTCCTGCTGGATGTCCTCGCGTTCGGTTTCGAGGGTCGGGAGAGCCGGGGCGCTCTTCATCTGGTGACTTTCATTTTAATGCACCTGCAAATTTCTTAGTTTAGTTGGGAGAGAAGAAGGTTGCGGACTTGTTCGGTAAGGCGTCCGCGGTCTTTTAAGGACATGCCTGCGGTTTCGATTGGCGGCAAGATATGCATGCTGATCTTGCCTGACTGAACCACTGCTCCGCCGTAGGGTAGGACGTGTCTGCCGCCCAGCAGGATCAAGGGTACGACCGGTACGCCCGCACGGATAGCGATGTAAGCACCGCCTTCTTTGAATGAAGCGAGAACGCCATCAGGGGAGCGGCCGCCTTCGGGAAATATCAGCAAGGAAATTTTCTTTTGCTGAATGGTTTCGGCGGCCAGTTGAAGCGTTTTGACAGCGGCGCGCGGATCTTCACGTGGGACAGGAATGTGACCAGCGCGGCTGAGATGAGTTCCCAGGAAAGGAATTTGAAACAGGCCGCGTTTGGCCAGAAAGCGAAATTGGACGCAAATGTTAGCAAGCACCACCGGCGTATCGATATAGCTGGTGTGATTGGCCATGAAGACATAGCTGCCGTTCGGGTCAATGTGTTGAAGGCCGTCGACGTTTACCGCGACACCGCTGGCGCGCAAGAGGAATTTTGCCCAACGGCTCGCCACGGCCGCGGGGAGTCTGCCTGTGCTGTCGAAGAATGACAGGAGTACACTGACGCAACTGAAGCAAATGGTGGAAAGAATAATGGCAGGATCGGCAATGAGGGCACCCCGTAACCATCGCATGCAAGCCCTCATTCTACGAAATGGGTTGGCTGAGAAGGGCGCGTGCTTCGCCGACAAGGAATAACGAGCCAGTGAAGAAAACGACTGCTTCGGGCGGAGCAAGCCGGGCGAGTTGGATAGCTTCAGCGACGGTGTTGGTGCTGGTGGCTTCGCGATGAGCGCTTAATTCGAGAATTGCTTGAGGCCTTAGCGCCCTGGGAAAGTTCGGTGCGGTGGCGATGAGTTTGTCTGCCAGAGGAAACAGGTGCTCGGCCACTTCTTGAACTGCCTTGTCACGCATGGCCCCGTAGACGATCCAAACGGGACGCTGGGAATGGAATTCGCGAATGTAGGAAGCGAGTGCAGCGGCGCCTGCGGGATTATGGGCTCCGTCGAGGATGAAATCCGGCTTGCGCGACATCGGTTCGAGGCGCCCGGGCCAGCGCGTGTTCTGCAGTCCTGTACTTATGGCTGTATGCGAAAGGCCAAGCGCTTTGCACGCTAGAATGGCGGCTTTCGCGTTCTCAATCTGATGTCGCCCAGCGAGAGGACAGAGGTACGATTCGTCTGCCAACTCAAACCGCGAGCCTTGCGCGTTTACTTCGACGTTTTGGAGTTGATAATCTGCCGTGCGGATCAACGGGGAGTTCAGTTCGCGGGCGCGATTTTCGATCACTTGTTGAACAACGTTTTGCTGGTCTGCCATGACGGAGGGCACGCCTGCTTTCAAAATGCCAGCTTTTTCGAAGGCAATTAAATCTAACGTGTTGCCTAAGTAGGCTTCGTGGTCATAGGCTATGGGAGTGATGACGCAAAGTTCGGGATCGATCACATTGGTTGCGTCGAGTCTTCCACCGAGGCCAACTTCCATTACGGAGATATCACAAGCTTTTTTGAAGAGCAGCAATGCCATGGCCGTTACGGTTTCAAAATAGGAGGGATGGGCATCGAGTGTTCCGGCGGCAAGCATTTGCTCGGCGGTTCGATGCACAGTGGCGAATGCTTCGGCGAAACGTTCAGTTGAAACTGCTGCGCCATCGATATGAATTCGCTCGGTAGGCTCGATAAGATGAGGCGAAGTGTACAAGCCGGTGCGCAGGCCAGCGGACTGTAGAGCCGAGGCAATCATTGCGCTGGTTGAGCCTTTGCCATTAGTGCCGGCGACATGCACGAAACGCTGCGAGCGCTCGGGATGGCCGAGACCCGCCAATAGATTTTGCATCCGTTCCAGGCCGAGCTTCGCGCCCGCCTTGATCTCGTTGCCGAGGGAATAGAGGTATTGAACGGAATCGGGGTAACTCAATGTGCTTTTACTCGGAAGCGCGGGAAACGCCATCTTGCCAATCGAGGCGCAGCGCAGTTTCATGCATAGTGAATTAATAAGTCGCGCTTTGATTTGCCAGCATCTACCACGCTGTACAGATCTTCGCATAGCGCTGGACGCGAAGACTTTATAAATCCCTGGAGAAAGAAATGAATATTAAATCAGCAGTTGCAGTGGGCCTGTTTGCGCTGTGCGCCTTTACAGTGTCAGCGAAGGACAAAATGAAAGCTCCAACGCAGGACATTGTGGATTTTGCCGCAGCTTCGCCCGATTTCAGCACACTTGTGACTGCGGTGAAGGCTGCGGGTTTGGTGGATACTTTGAAGGGTGCAGGTCCGTTTACGGTGTTTGCCCCTACAAACGAAGCGTTTGCAAAGTTGCCCGCGGGAACGGTAGAGACGCTGCTTAAGCCTGAAAATAAAGAAACGCTTAGCAAGATTCTCACTTATCACGTTGTTGCAGGCAAAGTGACGGCTAAGCAGTTAATCGGAATGATCAAGAAGGGCCACGGTAAAGCGGCGGTCAAAACGGTGGAGGGTGGCACGTTGACCGCTTCATTGAAGGGTGGAAGCGTAATTTTGACTGACGAAAAGGGTGGTACGGCGACGGTTACAAAGACCGACGTGATGGTGAAGAACGGTGTGATTCACGTGATTGATACTGTAGTTATGCCGAATTAGTTGGCAGTCTTGGCGATTTACTTGTTCGCCGCGCGCGCGAGGTAGGGTTTGATTAAATCGAAAACATCGCGCGCGACAATTTTGTTCCCCTCGCCATTGGGGTGAATTCCGTCGGGTTGCATTAGAGCGGAGCTTTGATAAACATGCAGGAGTAGAAAAGGCATTATCTTCAAGTGATGCTCTTTAGCAAGCTTCGGGAACATTGCGGTGAATGGCTTCACATAGTCCGGACCGTAGTTAGGCGGCAGAGTGATGCCGAGCAGGATGGTAGGAATCGATGCTTGTTGCAAACGGCTAATCATCTCTTCCATGTTTTTCTCAGTTGACGCGACGGGTACGCCGCGTAGGCCGTCGTTCCCGCCGAATTCGAGAAGCACCAGACTTGGATGTTCTGCGATTACGTTATCGATTCTGGCTAGTCCATCCGTGGTTGTATCGCCACTGACACCTTGATTGTCAACTCGATAGTTGTAGCCGTTTTGCTCGAGCAGATCCTGTAAATCGTCTGGGTAGCTTCTTCCTGCTACCCCCGCTGTAAGGCTGTCGCCGAAGGTCACAATCACGGGTCGGTCGTCCTTGATTGGTGCGGAGGTGGAACTTGAAGGGTCTGGCATACGTTCTTGTTGCTTGGGAGTGTTGGCAGCGCGCTGGCACGAGTAATAGAGTGCACACGCGACACAGACTGCGACAATGGAAGAAATCTGAGAAGTTCTCACATATCTAAATTGCCATGATCCATTCCCAGACCACGACAGAAAAGCACCGGCCGTGATCCAAGTCGAAAACTTAAATAAGACGATTGAAAATCCGCCGAGTAAGGTGGAGATTCTACGCGGCATTTCCTTTGAGGTGCCAAGCGGGCAGTTCCTGGCAATTATGGGCGCCTCTGGTAGCGGCAAGAGCACGCTGTTGGGTTTGCTCGCCGGGTTGGACACGGTGACTTCCGGCCGCATCGTTCTTGATGGAACGGACATTACGCATCTAGCCGAGGATGCTATGGCTCGGGTGCGCGGGCGAAAAATCGGCTTCGTTTTTCAGAATTATCAGCTCGTGCCGACGCTGACGGCGGAAGAAAATGTGCTTTTGCCTGCAGAGCTAAGCGGTATGAATAACGGATCGCGTCAACGTGCGCGTGAATTACTGGAACGTGTCGGGCTCACAAATCGAGCGCACCACTATCCGGTGCAGCTTTCAGGCGGAGAACAACAACGTGTGGCGCTAGCGAGGGCTTTCATTACGCAACCACCGATCCTGATGGCGGATGAACCGACGGGCAACCTCGATTCGACGAACGGCAAGCACATTTTGGATTTGCTGGTGCGTTTGAATCGAGAAGAGAAAGCGACCTTGGTGCTGGTGACTCACGACCGAGTGCTGGCTGAACACGCTGACCGCATTTTGACGCTGCGCGATGGATTGATTCTGAGCGATGAGTTCGTGAATGCGCGGGTGGATTCGTAAGCATGTTCCTGGGAACGGCATCCAGAATCGCGTGGCGAGAGCTGCGCGTTGCGCCGGGTAAGTTTCTGTTTGTGATTTTCGCCGTGGCGATTGGAGTGGCTGCGCTCAGCGGCGTGAAGGGCTTCGGCTACGCATTTAAAGGGATGTTGTTGCGGAATGCGAAGCAGTTGATTGCCAGCGACCTGCAAGCACAGGTTTATCAACAGCCGCCACCTGAAGAAATGCAAAAGATGGCAGCGCTGAGCGATCGTTTCGGCGTGATGACGCGCGTTACCGAGACGGAATCGATGGCGGCATCGGCTAAAGACGGCATACCGCAAATGATTTCTATTAAGGCGGTTGATCCGAAATGCTATCCGTTTTACGGCGCATTAGGGGTGAGTCCTCCGCAGCCGCTAGCGAGTCTGTTGCAAGATGACGCCTCTGTCGTGGTAACGCCTGAGTTGCTGATGCGCCTTCGCGTGGCGGTGGGTGACACGATTCGCTTAGGTGGAAAAGAGTACCGAATCACTGGCACGCTATTGAAGGAGCCCGACCGGTTGGCGTCGGGATTTCGACCGGGCATGCGAGTGTTGATGAATCGCGAGGGTTTGGCGAGAAGCGGGCTAATTCAATTCGGCAGCCGCGCGGCTGAGCGGTTCTTATTTAAATTAAAACCTGGCGCAGATTTGAACGCTGCTAAGAGCGATATTAAAGCTGCTGTTCACCGAGTGTTCATCACAGACTACAAAGATGGGAGTCCGATTGTCGGGAAGGCGATCGACTCAACAACTACTTTCTTGAGTTTGATTAGTTTGATTGCTTTGATCGTGGGCTCTCTCGGCGTGGCAATGGCCATGTATTCACACTTGCAGCAGCGTATGGACACGATTGCCGTTATGAAGGCGGTTGGCGCACGGGCACAGCAGGTAATCCAGATCTACATGGTGCAGACGTTATGGCTTGGGCTCGCGGGCGGACTGATTGGCGTTGCTATTGGCGCGATCGTGCAAAAGTCTTTTCCCTGGCTGATCCAAAGAGTATTTGCGTTGTTGCCAGAGGTTCCCTGGGACTGGTCGTTCAGTCTGCAGGGGTTGAGTTTGGGAGTTCTGGCGACGTTATTGTTTACCTTGCCGCCGCTGCTGGCAATTCGGAATATACGGCCCAGCCTGGTTTTGCGGCGTGACATGAGCGATGCTGCTTTGGAAAGTCGCAAACATTGGAAAGAGAAGATACCGGGCTGGCTGGGTGGGGTTTGCATCGTCGCCGGGTTCTTGCTGATCACGGTTTGGCTCAGCGGTTCGTGGCTCATGAGTTTGTATTTTGTGAGTGGGTTGAGCGTCAGTATTCTTCTCTTGGCCGGTGTGGCCGCGCTATTGCTCGTCGTGTTACGCAAGTTGGTCAAGACATTTCAAGCGGTTTTGCCGCTGGCATTCCGGCACGGGTTCGCCAATCTATACCGGCCAGGGAACCAAGCCCGATCGGTGCTGGTTGCACTTGGGATTGGAGTGATGTTTACACTCGCCACTTATCTGCTGCAACGAACGGTTCTGCGCGAGGTGAGCAGTGAAGGTCCTGGAAGGCAAGGCAATTTGTTCTTGCTGGATATTCGTGATTCATCCCAGGTGGGTGCGCTGCTGAAGGACCAACCCGGGGTTCAAGGGAAATTAGAATTAGTGGGCTATGTGGTATCTCGCGTGCTAGGAAAGAATGGAGTTGCCACTGCGAATTTGCCGATTAGTAACGGAAGAAGAGATCAGTTACAAACCGTCAGATTAACCAGCGCGGACGGGGTACCGGACGGCGTGAAGGTTGTGCATGGCCGTTGGTGGAATGTCGGAGCTGCAAACCCGCAACTCGCCGTTTCCGAAGAGGACGTGCGAGACTTTCAAATCCATCTCGGAGATAGAGTGGATTTTCAGGTAGCCGGTCGTCACTTAGACGCGCGCGTGGTGGCCGTCTTTCATCGCGAAAGCCGCGCACCTGTTCGCTATGACTTAGTTCTGCCGCAGGCCGCATTGAAGAGCTTTCCGGTGGTTTACTATGGAGCCGTTCACGTAGATCCGAAAAAAATTCCGGAAGTCGAACGAACGATTTTCGAAAAATATCCCACCATTACCGTGATGAATTTGGCGGACGTCATGGCGCGCATTCAAGAGGCGGTGGATCAAGTCGCCTTGGTGATACGCTTTCTTGCTTTATTCGCAATTCTGGCTGGGGCGATCATTCTTTGTTCGAGTATCGCGGGTACGCGTTATCGGCGGGTGCGCGAAGTGGCTGTCTTGAAGACGCTGGGCGCAACCAGGGGTAGAATCGCCAGTATTTTCTCGATTGAATTCTCAATCCTCGGGGCAATTGGTGGATTTGTTGGAGGAGTGCTTGCGAATTTATTCACGCGCATTCTTTCCGACAAATTCCTGGATGCGAAGTTCGAGTTTGACTGGGTCTCGCTGGTGGTTGTTGTAGCGGGAACTGCGTTACTCGCGAACTTAGCTGGCTGGCTGGCGAGCGCGCGCATTTTAGATCAGCGTCCGCTCGAAGTACTGCGCGGCGAATAGCTCACACCTCCCTCACAACGACACCGATATGCGCGGGTTTGCGCTCGCGTTTTCCCGATCACAAAATCTTAACAAAATGTTTTTAACTTGTTTTCAATAGCTTGCGCGATTTTTTTCGAATTGCGTGAATGCATGCAATGGGAAGTTGATGAGCGGATGAGCACTTCTGAGAGCAGCTTGTTGACGAGGTCCGCTCGCGAGTTAGAAAACAATGATGCAGATTGACACGGAGCACCCCGACTACTTACGGTTGGCGCCGACCTGGGCCATGTACCGAGACCTTTATGTGGGTGGTCAACAGTTCAAAGCGCGCGCAATCAACTATCTGACCAGAAGGCAGAAGGAGCCATTGGACGTATTTGCAGAACGGTTAGCGCGAGCCTTCTACGAGAATTATGTTGGATCGATTATCGATTGGTACAGTTCGACCCTTTTCCACCGAGAACCAAGCTTGCAGTACGACGGCGGAATAGAACCTGCCCGGCAGTTTCTTTCGGAGTTACAAGACAACTGCGACCGCCGGAGTACGACGCTGTCGGCATTTTTCCAAGAGGCTTTCAGAAATGCCTTGGTGGTTGGGCGAAGTATTATTCTGATCGACTTTCCTAAAGCGGAAACCACGCCCTCCAATCGCGCTGAGGAAGAGGCGATTGGTTTGTCGCGAGCTTTTCTGGTTAGCTATCAAGCTGAAGATCTTATTAACTGGAGTAAGGACGAAAGCGGCGTCTATGAATGGGCTGTAATCAGGGTCAAAGTTGAGAAGCAAATTGATGTCGGAGTGCCCACCCGTGTGATCGAGACTACTTGGCGGTACTATGACCGAACTCAGTATCGTTTGTATCGAAGGATTGAAGGCGGGCAGCAGAACGGAAGTATTGAGCTAGTGGGCGAGGGGCTGCACGCCCTCTCTAATCAAAATCGCGTACCTATCTTCGACTTAGAAGCCAATGATTCTAGTTGGTTGATGAATAAAGCAGCCCAACTACAGTTGGAGCACTTTAATAAGTCAAACGCGCTGGGTTGGGCCATCACGATGGGCCTTTTTGCGATGCCGGTCATTTACTCAGATCGGGAGTGGAATCAGATTGTGGGTGAAAGCTATTTCATTCAACTTGCCCCAGGTGACCGCTTTGGATGGGCAGAGCCAGATGGCAAGGTTCATCAGATCGCGGCGGCTAACTTGGAGACCCTGAAAGAAGAGATCTATCGAGTCTGTTACCTGTCGCAAGCGTCGGGCGAAATGAGCGCGGGACATGCACAATCGGCGCAGAGCAAACAGCTTGATTTCAAGTTGACACAAGAAATGCTGCGCTCTTACGGTGTTTGGGTGAAGGGTGTGATGAGGAAAGTCTTGGAGGCGATTGTTGCCGCGCGCCAAGACGAAGTGCAAGTAAGTATTACCGGCTTGGACGAATTGGACATAAGCGATTTCGCCAGCGAGTTGGAGCAAGCGAGCAACCTTCTCGCTTTAGGTATTGAATCGGCGACTTTCAAGAGGCAAGTATACGAACGGCTCGCGTTGAAGTACTTAAGCGACGTGAGGCAGGAAACAAAAGACCAAATCGTTAGGGAAATTGCAGATCAGATCAAGAGTCAAGTGGAGAAGAACTAAATGTCAGATCAAAGAATAACAGACACGCCGGTGGATCAACAAATCGAGATTCGCGAGGTCGTCAGGCAAACAATTCAGGAGTTTGTCCAGGCCGAACAGAGTAAAGCGGAGCCAGCTTACAAGGCCGAACTTCAGGATGAGCGCAAGCGGCGCGAAAGCCTCGAGGGCCGGATGAACCAACTAGTCGAAGAGAACCGCAAGGCGCGGGCGATGGCAGACGAGGCAGATCGAAATTCACAAATCCGCAGCGAACTGCAAAGGCTTGGCGTGGCTAAGGTCGAACTTGCCTTCCGCGCAGTAAAAGACGACATTGTGCGCACGGAGGACGGGCGGCTGCAGGCGCGAGGTCCCGAGGGCAAAACCCTGCAAGACTATCTCGTTGGTTTCGTACAGGAGAATCCAGAACTCCTGCCCGCGCGAATTCCCGGAGGTAGCGGGGCACAGCCTCCAGCAAGAAATGTACAGCAAGGCATTCCTGGCGGAATTGAACTGGAGAAGATCAAGCCGGGTATGAGCAAAGACGAGAATGACCGAGTCAGGCAAGAGATTGCAAAGCTTGCGTCGCAGATGTTGCGCGGAATGTAATGGGTCCGCAGGAACGGTGTTAAATGCTCGCAGTAAATTGCAGTAAGTGTAATCAAGATGTTGAAAGGGCGCTCAACGCCGGCAAATTGATTTAGGAGATTTATGGCTATTATTACGTCCGCCAATCTGGCGAATGCGATTGTAAAGCTGGTGGCGGCTGATGCGCTCCCGGCCTTGATGGGAAACATGGTGATGGGAAACCTTGTTAACCGAGATTATGAACCCGTTCTGGCGAACGCTGGCGATACGGTCAACGTGCCAATTCCACCCGTTCTGGTGGCGAATAACATTGCGGAAGGTGGAACGGTCACCACGCAAAACCCAAGCCTTGGCAATGCGCAAATCGTTCTCAATACTCACGCCGAAGCAACGTTTCAGATTCCCGACGTTACGAAAGCGCTAGCGTTTCCTGAACTCTTGAAGGCCTATATGCAGCCCGCGGTAATTGCGATTGCTTCAAAAGTCGAACAGGATTTGCTCAACTTGTACAGTCAATTCACGGCGAATCCAATTCTCGGTATATCTGGAACTCCCGTGACTGAGGCGGTGATTGACTCGGCGGAGACTGCGCTTTTCTCGGCGAAAGTCCCACCGAGCATGCCGAAATATTTAATCGTTGACTCGAGCACATACTCTGCAATCCGTCAGATTCCGCGATTTAGCGAGTACTATTCGGCTGGCGAGGCTGGACTGCAGGCGTTGGTTGAAGGCAATGTCGGAAAAATGAAAGACTTCTTCATCTTCAGGTCTCAATATGTGGCCACAACCGGAAGCCCGGCCCCGACTATTCATAACCTGGCGTTTACTAAGGACGCAATCGGTTTAGTCGTGCGTCGTCTCCCTCAGCCGTTGCCGGGAACGGGCGCCGTGGCTGAATATGCGGAGATTGGTAATTTTGGACTTCGCATCGTGATGAGCTACCAGCCGAACACTCTAGCACAGCAGTTCACCGTGGACGTGCTTTACGGTTGCGGCGTATTACGGAACAGCTTCGCCGTTCAAATCAGCGCCTGAGTAAAAGCTGGACTAATTTGATGCTCAGCAAGGAGTCGCGTGATGGCGGCTCCTTTTGTTTTTGATAGGAAAGGAAACCAAATGGACCTAAGGCAATATTTCAAGAAAATCAAAGATACAGAAGCGTTGATCGAAGATCAATACCCTCTACTCGTTAGTCTCGAGACAACCGACGGCGGAAAACCTGGAGCCATTGTCGAAGTGTCGCGACAAGAAGCTGCCAGAGCAATTGTGGAGAATCGCGCAGTGCTGGCGAGCGCCGATCAGAAGACGGCTCATCATATACGGGAAGCGGCACGGAGAAAGCTGGCTGAAAAGGCCGAGCTGACAAAGCGCTTGCAGATTGCCATCGTCTCAGACAGCGAATTTCGAGCCGCTGCGGTCGATCAAGACGGGGCTGAAGAGCCTGAGAGCTCAAGGTAAGACCGCATGTCGTTATTTACCGATGCTGAAACGATAACACTAGACGATTTGCTGCCGTTCGAAGCTTCTCTCGTTCAGGTAGCGTCTTCTCATGAAATTAATGTTGACAAAAAAATTGCTCTTGCTATCCGCTCGATTGGTGAAAAGCTATTACTCCTGCTGAACGATACTGGCATGTCGGATCCACAGTGGCTGAGCCGCAGCGTGATTGGGTTGTCAACTGTGGTGATTACTCCCCCGCTGCAACTCTGGCTGTGCTTAGAGTCTCTTGCAAGATTCTTCGCAGAGGCTTACAACGTGCAGCTAAACACCCGTTTTCAGGGCAAATGGAAGGAGTATCAGGACGAGGCGAAATGTGCAGCAGACCAGACAATTCAGGGCGGTGTAGGGATTGTGTTTAAACCATTGCCGAAACCTCAAATGCCAGAGGTTTCGGTCCAACAAGGTGCTGCCCCCGCAGAGTCACTCTTTGTACAAACATCCTGGTTGGATTCACAAGGAAACGAAAGTGCGCTCAGTCCGATAAACGGCTTGGTGGCCCCCAACGAAAGTAGTATCTCGGTGCAAATGACCGAAGGCGCCCTTCAGTCGCCGCCGGCGGCCTTTGGATGGAATGTCTATGTTGGTTCTGCGGCGGATCAAATCACGCTGCAGAATGGAAATCCACTCACCATTGGCTTGACCTGGAGTCTGCCGGCGTCTGGAATTGTGAATGGTCCTTCACCGGGCCAAGGCCAGTTGCCGGATTATATAGTTCCTATCTCGCGTCAGATTAGGAGAGGCTGACGATGCTGCCGCTAACCTTGCTCGCGACTAATAAACTTATTGCTGTCTTGACGGCCAACGATGCTTTATCAAATGCGGTCAAGGCCAGTGCCGCAGCCGCTGGATTGGAGGTGGCGCCGTTGCCCTCTACTCAAATTATTGGTACCTTCTTAGGGCCAGATCTCGGAGATCTAGATCTTCAACTCACCTACCCTAGAGTTTGTATCTATACGAATGAGGTTGTGAACAACCAACGCGAAAAGTTCCGTTCCTTTTCTGGAGTCGCCAGCTTAGCGGCTGATGTTTGGTCTAGTGCGAGTTTGGAGCAGCAGACTGAGATGGCATTGCACTTTTACGTAGATGGAATCGCAGCCCTGCTACGGGCAAATCTTGGCGATTGGGGCGATGGCTGTCGTTATTCAGGTATTTATGACATTCGCATGCAGCAGCCCAAATCGGGTGGCGCCGGATTCGTTCAGTCTGCCAGACTGACGTTTAACTTGGAACTGAGTTTCAACTAGGCAATTCATGGCTTATATTTTGTCGGACGCAAATCGTTTTTATGTAGCGACGGAGGCGCAGTATGGGATACCAGCGACAATATCGGGGCAAAATCGTTTCCAGGCCGCACAGTTGCGTTGTCATCAAAGCCAACCTGAGTCTCGAAGGCGAGACAAAACGGGCGCGCGAACACATCTCGGAGCTGCGACAACGGCACCCCGAGTTAGCAGTTTTGAAGTGTCATTGCATCTCTCTTCGTGGAATCAAATGACTACACCCTCCTATGGACCCCTGATCCAGGCAGCGATGGGTAGTAATCCTGAGTTGGTCAATGGACTTGTTGTTGCAACTGTTAGCGGTTTGCAGATGCAAACTCAATCTCCGCACAACCTTTATGTTGGCTCCGCTGTTGCCAGCGATGGGCAAGTCAGATTCGTTACAACCGTTGTCGACCGTCTTACTGTAAATATCAACGCTCCCTTCTCTGTTACTCCTAGCGTGGCGGCCAGTCTCGCCACAACGTCCTGCTATCAGTTAGCAACACAATTAAACAGTCTGTCGATTTACGATTACTGGGATTCGTCCACTGCTGTCAGCCGGCTTCTTGTTGGTGTGGGGGTGGATCACTTTCAGATCGACGTTAAGGGCGACCTTCATGAGTTGACGTTCAGCGGACCGGCGGCAGATTTGCTGGATTCTTGCAGCGGCGATTTTGGCAACTCAGGAATTAGCTCTTTTCCGGGGGAGCCCGTATCTTCTGGTTTCGACTATTCGCTCGTGCCTGGTCAATTAGGTGAGGTCTGGCTGGGTGCTCCGCTAAACCAAGTGTTCACATTGACTGAGGCGGCAGTGGAAATCAACAACAATCTTCTAACCAGGAACCGCGAGTTTGGATCTTCTTATCCGAGAGCACTTGTACTGGGGCCGCGTCAAGTTAGTTCAAATTTCACAATGCTTGTTCAAGACGACGCAAATACGAGTAATCTCTATGCGGCCGCGAAAACCAGAACGCCCGTATCAGCAATGCTGCAGCTGGGACATCAGCCCGGACAAATCATATCGGTTTATTTGCCGAAGGTAGTCCCAGAACTACCTGTATACGACGATTCCGAACCTTTCCTCTTATGGAATTTCAAAAATAACTTCGCACAAGGGATGGTAAATGATGAAGCTTACGTCGCTTTCGCATGAAAACATAAATTATTGCAGTCTTTCTTGGCATTCGAGCGAGACTACGCCCGGTGTTCGATTTGCGATTCGGCGTGTATCTCTGCGGCAACGAATTGAATTGAACCGGCGAGTCAGGGAACTGACACTCAAGTATGAGTTCTTGAGAGCAGGAGACACCCAGAACCAGTTGGAGGCATCTCTTTCGGAGTTGCTCGTCATGAATCTGTACCTCGATTGGGGCCTTCAAGGGATCGAGGGACTCCTGATCGACGGAAAGAATGCCACAGCCGCGGCACTCGTCGAAACAGGACCGGAGGCCCTGGCTCAGGAGATTGCGCGACTCATTCAGGCCGAGAGTGCTCTCAATGAAGACGAAATAAAAAACTCGTAATCGCATTCCATTTTCATTGTTCGGACCAAGCCGCGTGGCAATGCGATGAGTGTCTCAGTAGCGGTTTGGCGAAGTCCCGGAACTGTGCTTGGCTCGCCGTGCACGATTTCGTCGGCAAACCCGTCTGGGTTCGAGGAACGACGGTGACCCTTCGCTGTCCTAAGTCAATCATAACCGCCCAGAGCTTGTCATTTATCGAGCTGTATATGTTTTGGAAGCACGGTGGAGGTGACTTGTGGTCTTTGGATGCTAAGAGTGCGGACGCGATGCTCGTCCTACAGGAAGAGAGCGTAAAGGAAAACAGGGATGAAGAAAACAAACCTTAGATTACCCGGCCTTCCCGGTGTACCGGCAACGCCGAAGACCAGTACCTCAACCAAGCCGCTCCGCGACGCCAGTATCTCAAAACTCAGCGGTTCCAACATTAGTGCGGCAAAACCCATCGATTTAGGTAAAGCGCCGCGGACCACGACCAAGACTCCTCAGTCTGGCAGCAGCTGGTTAAGCCTCCTTTCCGGAGCCACTTCCGGCGGCTTAGCTAGTTCGTTCAGTGGAGCTATCGGTTTGGGTGGTGGCATTGGATCGCTCATCTCGGGGCTGGCGAGCCTTTTCGGAGGTGGTCAGACTACACCGCCGGCATTAGTTGCGTATCAACTCCCAACGTCCCAAGGGCAAACGATCCACGTTGGCAGTTCAGGCTCCACTCCAGGAGTCTACGGCGGTCCCGCCGCTGCTTCGCCATTTGCCAACCAGAGTAGTCACATCGTTCAATCCGTGAAGCAAGCGCTTCTCAATTCCAGTTCATTGAACGATGTCATTGCAGAACTTTAGCCATGAACTTCCCAACGCTCACCTCAGGCGCCGTTGCTCAATACGGATCGCCTATCGGATATGTTTGGCCTGCCCAGATCATCCGTTTTGTAGATGGGACTGACCAACGGTTCCTTGCAAGCAGCCGTGCTCTCAGGCGCTGGTTGATTGATCTTCGACAGCTAAATGAGTCCGAGATCTCAGCCATCGAGGTATTCTTCAGCGCTATGGGCGGTGAGTATCTGACCTTCATTTTCCCAGACCCGATCAGTGGTACAGGTGTGCCGAATTGCCGCCTCGGCTCACCAGAATTGATCAGTGAATATCAAGACACGGACGTAGCGGCTACTTCAATGTGGGTGATCGAAACCAATGGATAACCTTGTTTTTCCGCAACTGAGCAGTGGTGCTCTTGCGCAGTATCCAATTCGAAAGTCGACCACAATTCGAACGATTAAGAACCTTATGGCTGATGGCAGTGTGCTTGTTGCTTCCGATCCCGGTGCTGGCAAGATTGTCTGGACCTTGTCCTACGTTGATTTGTCTACCGGGGATGTAGCTGCAATCCAAGCTCATTTTGAGGCTTGTGCCGGTCCCTTGCGCGGGTTCACGTTTCTCGATCCAACGGAAAATCTGCTTCTTTACAGTGCGGATCTGACCGGGTCTGCATGGTCCGTTCCTGCCGGGGATCTCGATCGCAACTGGCTTGCCCGATCCGATGTCTGGTAGCTCGGCATTTAGCATTACCAATTCAACGCCTGCGGCACAGCAAATTGTGCAAACCATCGCAGGTCCGGTAAATTATCAATACTGTTTTTCTGTCTACGCCGCCTCGGCAACCGCGGGATCTTGCAGCCTCAGCCGAACCAGCCCTAATGCTCAGCAAACAAATGTGGCTCTTATCAATCAGCAATGGTTGCGCATTGTATCGAGTGGCATGTTGAGCGACACAGGAACCGGATTGTCCATATCCATCAGTCTTGCGGCCGGGCAGAGCCTTTCTCTGTTCGGCCCACAACTTGAGCCACAACTGGCTCCGTCGCGTTTTCGTCCTACTTACTCGACGTGTGGGGTCTACTTGAATGTCCACTGGGCGACGTCTGAGCTTGTCTTTATAGCCGACGCTCCCAATTTGTTTTCTACTTCTTTCAACCTCGAAACAAGCGTCTGGAACTAACTAATGTCAACGATAAATCAGATTAAGCAGTTAGCGGAAGCCGACACGCCGCTATTATTGTTTCAGTGTGTGCTCCCGTCAGGAAACATTCAGTATTGGAGTAGCTGTACAATTTCCTTCACGAACGACACTTACGCGGCTAGAGTGCTTAAGCATAATCTGTTCGACCTGCAGCTATGTGCTGACGATGCCATGGATGGTTTGACCAACTTGTCCTTGACTCTCGCGAATGCCGATTCAGCTTTATCGGAACTGAACTCGGCTATCGGATTCAAAGGTTCACAACTGACCGCGTTCTTTGCCTTTGCCGACCTGCCAAGTCTCACCATCACATCGGAAAGTATCGTCCTGTTTCGAGGTGTCGCTGGAGATCCAGATCAGATCGGTGAAGATTTCCTGACTCTTAGCTTTACCAATAAACTCAGCCTGCAGCGAATCCCCGTTCCCGACGTTCGCGTACAACGTTCATGCCCTTGGAATTTTCCGGCGAATCCAACTCAAAGGCAGGAAGCGGTAAGTGGCGGCATGATGGGTAAGTTTTCGCGCTTTTATCGCTGCGGCTATTCCGCCGACATGATCGGAGGTGTTGGAAATCTTAGCGGAACCCAGGCATTAACCGCATGCGATAAGTCTCGTGCCCAATGCGTGCAACGCGGTATGTTTAGCGCCGATTCCAGCGGGAATCAAACAGCACGCTATGGTGGCTTGGAATTTGTTCCTTCCGCTATCCAGGTGCGAACATTCGGCGATAAATCGTCTCATCTCTCGGCGGTCCTCGACAATACCGCTAAGTACAACGACGCTGTTCCGATCGTATACGGGATTGGGTGGCTTAAGTCCCCTGTGGTCTTCTCCAGGAACGACGGCAACCTCACGCATATGGAGACCCTCCTCGGGCTTGGTCCAGTGACGGGGATTCTTAAGGTTGTAGTCGACGATATTGAAATTCCGTTGCCCACTCCAGGAGCGGATATGTCAGCCACAGGTTGGTATTCCGTAATTAGTCCAGGAACACGTCAAGGAGCGTTTAACGGCGATTTCACGGATGCTTCGGGTAACCCGCTCGGTGATCCCCATGGAAGCATTGCATCTTTGTGTGTCGTTGTGCCCAATAGGATCAGTACTGGGCAATCGTCACCCAATGTGCAAGTACTTCTGCAGGGTACACAATTAGACACCTTCGGATCCGATGGCAGCCTGCAAGCTACCCTTTTCTCGAACAATCCCGCTTGGGTAGTTCTTGATATCCTTAGACGCTGCGGCTGGAGCCTCACGGATTTGAATCTTGCAACCTTCGTCACTTCGGCGGATTTCTGCAACACGCTCATTTCGGTTACCGACCTAAACGGCAAACAGATGTTGGCGCCGCGCTATAGCTGCAACTTAGTGCTTACCAAACGGCAAAGCGCAGCTACAATCGTACGAGGTATTCGAGTGGCTTCGAGTTTGATGCTTCGCTATGGTATTTCCGGCCTACTGGAGTTATTGCCGGAAACGACGATTGCGCTGCAGCAGAGTGCTCTGCCCGATGGCAGTAACAGTACCGACCCGCTAAATGGTGGTTGGCCCGTCTACGAGTTTAGCGATGCATCAGCACCCTTTTCCGGAATTGCCAGAGATCCAAGTGGTAAGTCGACGGTGATTCTATCGTCCAACAGCGTTGCCGAAACCTCCAACTGTCTCAACGTGGAGTTTCAAGACGAATTTAACGAATATCAGCAGGATAGCCTTTCGACTGTCAACTCTACAGACATCGCTTTGATGGGTTATGAGATCAGTAGCCAATCTACTGCTCTGGGTATAACAAACTACAGCCAGGCCACCCGCGTTCTCTTGCGACAACTTGATAAAGCGGCCGACGGCAACCTGTTCATCAATTTCGTGACTAGCTTTCGCGCCTTAAAATTAAGGCCCGGAGATATCATCACGGTGACCTACCAAAAAGAAGGCTTGGCTAGAACTCCTTTTCGAGTGGTCAGGTTATCGCCTGCCATGAATTTTCAATTTGTCTCGATCCAGGCGCAGATCCACAACGATGACTGGTATAGCGATAGCATAACAACTCTTCTGGCGGCAGGGCGCCAGCCCGCGAGCCAGATACAGGTACCCAAGCCGCTCATAGGGCTAATTCCGGTTACCGATAGCCAAGGGCAAACCGTCGGCTTTGACTTCGAAATAAGCGAGCAAATCTTAGCACAGAATGATGGGTCTACTACAGACACGCTTTCCGTCGGCTTTTCACCCCCTGTTGCACCAGCACTGGCCTCGCTAGGGCTGCCTTTGCTCAGTCTTGCACCTACTTATTCAAACACCGGCGGGACCTTGGAAGCCGGGAATACTTATTACTACGCGATTAGTGCATTTGATTCCCAAGGCAACCAAGGGGCACTCTCGTTTACGGCGTCTGTAACCCTGCCTGCCGGCCTAAATACCTTTGTGGTTACTTTGGTGCAACTTAGCTTCCCTTCGAACGCAGCCTCATTTGCTGTTTACCGTGGTTCAAATCCGCAGGCCCTTTACCAGATTGCCGCAGAAATCTCAATAAGTAACACGTTCGCTGATAATGGTTTCTCAATTAGGCCTGTGGGACCGCCCGACGTCAGTTTTGACCATGCGAATTTCTATTACCGATATGAATACGGCGGCCCCTTCACCACAACGGCATTTTCGGCAACAACAATTGTCTGTGCGGATATGGGCGCGACAGTTGGTGCTTACCAGGGATTTTCTGTGCGGATCATCCAGGGCGCTGGAGCCGGCCAGGAAAGACCGATATTGTCCAACGACCAAATAACATTGACGGTCTCGCTCCAGTGGTCTACCCTCCCAGACTCGACAAGTATCTTCGTGGTCATTGAATCTTCATGGATATTTGCGGCAGTCTCTACCACCAGTCCCGTGCAATTTGAGATTGCCTTTTCGCGCGGAGAGGTGATTGAGATTTCCGGTCGTAGCGCGAATGTTGGGAACGATGAGGCGAATGTTAGCCTTTGCCCCATTACCCGTTGGGCTCTTGGCGACGGCAACGCGAACTATGGAATCGCAGACCCTCCTGATTTTTCCCTAGGCGCGCCAGGAGGGGGTGATTTGACCATGTTCGCAATTGGATTTGCCGATACGACCAACGCCGGTTCTGTCGCCAGCGGAACTTTGCAGCTCTTCCAATGGAATGAATTGGACACCCCAACTCCTTATTCGATTACCGTAGGCATGGATCTGAATTCAAATACACTTGCGCTGACCCCCTCCGCTTCGCTTTCGTTTGGCCAAGCGATCCAAATCGGTTCGGAACTCTTAACGGTCTTGAATCCAAATCCAGATGGTTCTTTTACCGTCGATCGAGGAGCCTTAGGTTCCACCGGAACTGTTCACAACGCCAACGATGCTGTGTTCTTACTGGACAATACTGCGCTCGTTGTGCCATTTGCCCCGAACTTTTTTCAGAATCAGGCATCCGCCAATTACATTCATACTGTTTCGCTTCCCGACGTTCGCATCCTCGCTGCGGAATTTCTGGTAACCAACGCTTTCGGTCCGAGTCTCACAACACAGAAGTCCTATGCATATCTGGCCGCTGACGATGGCTTGCGAACATTGTCCGGCGGTCAATTCTCCTTGCAGGTAAATGGCTACTTGGCAACACAGCAGAATGCTTCGCCTCCGTTGGTCGTCGAGACGAGTCACGCTATAAGAGACATTCGCGCCACGGTGAACCAGCCCTCAAACGGCTACGACATAGTGGTCCAGGTCTTACAGGGCGGACTGCAATTTGCGTCCCTAACGATTCCGTCTGGCACTTCTATTTCGTCGGCGATTGTCAAGGGTGCAAATTTACCGCCGCTGCTGGAGGGGGCTCTGCTAACCATTAATGTTGCTTTGAACCTCTCCACTACAAGTTCAGCTTCCATTGGAGTTAGCCCGGGGCGCGATCTTACTGTGACCATAAGGCTCTAACTTATGCCCGAACAGATTGGAAAATTAACACCGAGCCGTGATCTACAGGCGTACTTCTTAACACCGTCAGCCATCGCTGCGCTTAGTTCAGCGACAGTTAACTCATTCAATTTGTCGGGCAAATGGCGGCAACAGTTTGACTGGGCCGTTGTCGAATGGAACCGGGACAACGTTTTCGAGCATCCAGTGTTGCGCAGTTTACCGGATGGTGATTTAAGTGGACTAACTCTTACTTATGCAGAGACGCGGACGGGTTGTATTCCTTTCCAGTCAAATCTATACCCGACCGTTGAATGGGATCGTTTGCGGCTTTGGGTATCTGACGCCGACGGAAACGACACTATTTACTACGTCAATCTCTTTAGTTCTCAATATCCGCATGCGGTTGTTGCCAATGGCGCGGCGCAATCTGCATCTGCCACGATGACTCTGGCGGCTTCTCCAGATATCGGCCAGCGCGTTGGGCTTGCGTTTTTGGAGGAACACTACTACTACCAGGTTGCCGATGGAGATGAAATCGTAGATATCGCCCGAGGAGTTGCGGCCGCGATTGGATCGAGTGCCAATTTCACCGCAGCCGCCAGTGGCGATTCGGTCACAGTTACCTGCTTAGGCACTGCCGGTAACGGTAGCCTCGATGGAGCAAACGGTAATCGCATCGGCATGTACGGTTTTTCATCTCAACCAAATATGACCGTCTGGCAACAGCCATCCGCGAATTTCTCTGACGGCTCTTTCCCAGCTACTTACCAGGTGACGCTCGATTTTGGTGACCTCATGGGCACAACCAACTCCGCCCCTATCACCTCAGCCACTCCCCTTGTAAAAATACCCACGAGTAATGTTAGAAAGGTGCGTTGGACTTGGGCGGCTGATCTCCAAAACAACGAATTCACTCAGACCGAGTTTCAGGTCGCTATCTCTAGCTGGTCAGTTAGTGGAACGAATCGCCTCTATAGCGTTGCCGGACCGGGCAGTCGACGTATTGAAGATACCGATCTTGCAATTTCATATCAGGGCGTATGGCTGCCGGAGACAGGAAACTATTCGGGCAGCAAGATCCATTCGACCACCGCAATCGGCGATAGTTGCACTATAAGTTACACCGAATCTGGGCCTCATCAACTCTATCTAGGACTCCGTAGGACGCCCGAAGCCCCGCCGATTAAGGTCTCTGTTGATGATGGTGCACCACAAACAACCTCCTTGACACTGCCGGGGGAGGACGTCCTCGCCCGTTACTCTGTAGGTACCGTTCAGGGCGGTTCCCACACCGTTGTTGTGACGAATGCTGCTGTAGACAATACAGTCAGTCCAGATGGCAACCCTTGGAAACTGTACTTCGATTTTCTGGAAATTGTTTATCCCAGTCATAACCTCCCCGATTTTCCTCCCGTTACTCAGTTAGCGTTGGCAACCGATTGGGACACTTACCATTCACAATCTCTTCCGGCGGAGCGTACCGCTTGGTTGATTCAAAAGCTCGGATTCTTGGGTCGCGTCAATCACTACGTCGGAGCGCTGTGGTTTTATGAGATCGTTCGGACAGGCACCCAATATTCAACCCTCACCGTGCAAATGAACCTATCCACGGGCGTGAACAGCCCGTATCTTCAATTTTCATTGGCGTCCGATCCAAATTCAAGCCCCACGATCATCAGTCATTTGGTTTTACCTGACGACACTAGTTCCACCGTCGCTACAGCAATCGCGGCACTTATCAATGTTGGAACGAATCTGCTATGGGCCAGTGCGAATGGAAATAACCTGCTATTAACGGCCCGTGCCATGGGAACCTCTGGCAACAACATTTTATTTGCATTGGCTTCGAGCAGCCCCGATTTCTCAGTCAACGCGCCGTCCAACCTGCTCAGCGGCGGCATCGACGGTGCTCCGTATGACTTAGATTTAACCACTGCCCTAAACAGCACGCTCACGGCGGCTACCAGCTTTTGGCGGACTGACCTTACGCTTCCACGTCTCAATCGTGCCGCTCGCGATTGGCACGCCGCTTATTTCGCCGCTATTGCGAATTACGGAATGGATGCAGTTGCTTCCTTCAGCACAGAACTAATGAACGGCGATCCGTCAGCGTCCGTAGGTATTGCGCAAAGATACTTCGATGGAACGCCCGTAGTTCTAAATACTCCCTCGATTCAAACAAACTTTTCACGCTTGTCGCTGACTTACTGGACCCAGGTTTACTTGTATGTCGCTGCGCTCCAAAGCTCAGCCGGCCTCGTGCCCTATTTACAATCGGGCGAAGTGCAGTGGTGGTATTTCCCATCCACCAGCATCAGTATGCCATTTTACGACGCGTACACTCAGCAGCAATTCGCCGCCCAATACGGCGTTTCGATGAAAGAAATCCTGAGCAACACCGCCGATCCGACGGCTTACCCCAACGAAGTTGTTTTCCTGCCAACACTGATCGGAGCTTATACGGCGGCCATCCGCTCCGCTCTCCAATCGGCCTACCCGGGCTGCCGCTTCGAAGTGCTCTATCCTACCGATACAAACAACACGCCTCTCAATAGCCTCGTCAACTATCCATCTGCCGATTGGACGCCTGCCAAGCTAACTTGTCTCAAGACCGAAAGTTTTGGATTTACCAGTGGATACGATCTGGTGAACTGTACCAGGTCGATGAACGTGAGCGCCGTCAAAGGGTTTCCGAATTCACAGCGGGCTCATCTTGTGGGAATTGGCGATGCTTGGAGCGCCTGGCCTAAAGAAGTAGACATAGCGCAATCGCAAGGCCTCGAAACCGTGGTACTTTTTGCGTTGGATCAATACTGCCTTATCGGCTATCCACCGCCCCCCTTCGTGAACTCGACCAGCAGCTCGCGCCAAGGTTAATTGCACACCTCGCTAATATAGTCCCATTCATGATTTACATCATCACGCTCTCGTTCGTAGTCGTGCTGTTGGTGAGTATTACTGTTTACAAGTACACCCAGGTTAAGACGCAAACCGATTTCATGGTGGCTGGCCGAAAACTGAGTTGGCCGGTTCTCGTCTTTACTCTGCTTTCCTCTTGGATCGGCGCAGGGAGCCTTCTCGGCGGGTCGGAAAATGCATACAACCATGGACTGGCCGCGCTTTGGCAGCCTGCCGGCGGCTGGCTGGGGCTCATTCTGATTGCAGCCATCGCCGGTCGAGCCCGCCATTTCGCTCAGTTTACCGTCCCTGACCTCCTCGAAGCGCGCTTTAACACTGCCGCCCGCATCCTCGCCACCATTGCCATCGTTATTTCTTACGTCATCATCACCAGCTATCAATTCATCGGCGGCGGTGATATTCTCCACCTCATATTTCCGAGTGTCGCAAGAGATACCGGCTTGTGGATCATGGCGGGCTTCGTGATCTTCTTTACTGCGATGGCGGGCATGGCGTCCATCGCTTATCTCGATTTGGTCATAGGTTCCGTTGTTACGTGCACTGTCATCGTGGCGGTCCCTGTTCTGCTTCATAAGGTTGGTGGCTGGAGCGCGGTAACAGCAAGCCTTCCGGCCACTCATTTTCAGGTCTTCGGCGACTATGATTGGCTCGGCGCTCTCGGCTTGATGCTGCCCACCACACTCCTGCTCATCGGCAATCAGGGCATGTATCAGAAGTTCTTCTCCGCCAAATCGGAGAGCGATGCGCGCAAATCGGTCATCGGGTGGATCGTCGGTACAGTCACCCTGGAAACCCTTCTCATTGTGCTGGCCGTTGTGTCAAGTTCAAAATTGCATACCGAACATCCGCGAGAAATCCTGGCGCTGACTGCGAAACAAGCTTTGCCCCCGTTACTAGGCGCGATCCTACTTGGCGGTGTCTTCGCGAAAGTCATTTCGACGGCCAACAACTACTTGTTCTCACCTTCCACCAACTTAATTCACGATGTGTACCAACGCTTTATCAACAAGAATCCTTCGCCCTTGCGCATTATGGTTGTCTCTCGCTTGATCGTGGTGTTCTTGGGACTGTTCGCCGTTTTGCAAGCGTCGCAATTTCAATCGGTGCTGAAGGCATCCCTTTATGCCTATACCGTATATGGTGCAGCAGTCACACCTTCGGTCATGGCGGTCTTCTTTTGGCGTCGCAGCAACACCGCCGGCGCAGTTTCTTCCATTGTGCTGGGCACAGTCGTCACGGTCGCGTGGCAGTTGCTTCAGAAGTACGGGCCCCCCGCAATCCAAGCGGGCATCATTGGAAAGGTTGACGCCGTTTATCCCGCACTTATCGCATCCGTCCTCAGCTTGATAATTGTAAGTTTATTAACTCCGCCCCCCTCGGCCAAACAATTAGCTGCCTTCGAGACCTCGTAAAATCCAATCAGATGCAAACTGACCTAATTCAAGCTGCACTTCGGACTGCCAAGCTGGATGGCTGGCTCTTCTTTGACCACCATCGCCGCGACCCGCTCGCTTACCACATCCTTGGTCTGCCCGAGGATTTGCAGCCCACCCGCCGTTGGTACTACTTTCTGCCTGCCGAAGGCGAACCGCGCAAGTTGGTCCACCGCATCGAGAGCGGCACACTCGATACTGTTCCAGGCAACAAAGATGTTTATTCGAGTTGGGCCGAACAGCAACAGAAACTTCAGTCACTGCTAGGCGGCGCCAAGCGTATCGCCATGCAATATTCGCCGAATTGTGCCATCCCGTACGTTTCCTTAATTGATGCGGGCACGATCGAACTGGTTCGCGCCACTGGCGTCGAAATTGCAACCTCCGCCGATCTCGTGCAGGAGTTCGAAGCCCGCTGGAGCGAAAAGCAGTTTCAGCTTCATCTCGAAGCTGGCAAGCTTGTCGACAAAGCTCTCCGCGAGGCATTCGATTTCACCAGTGAAAAGCTGCGCGCGAAGCAAGCTGTGACTGAGTACGAAGTTCAGCAGTTCATCCGTCGCAAGTTTTCTCACTACAACCTTTATTCCGATCACGGCCCCATTGTTGCCGTCAATGCGAACGCGTCCGACCCGCACTACGAGCCCACCTGCGACCGCACAGCCCACATTCAATCCGGCGACGTGCTGCTCATTGATCTGTGGGCAAAGCTGACTCAAGCCGCTGCCGTTTATTACGACATTACCTGGACTGGCTTCTGCGGCGATGTCATTCCCGACACTGTCCAAAAGGTCTTTGAAGTCGTTCGCGACGCCCGCAAACTTGGATCGCAGTTTGTGATCGACCGTGTTACCCAGCGTGCAACCATTGCGGGCTTCGAGGTGGATGACGTAGTTCGCAGCCACATCGAGCAGAAAGGCTATGGCGAATACTTCTTCCATCGCACCGGCCACAGCATTGGCACCGAGGTTCACGGTACTGGCGCAAACATGGATAATCTTGAGTCTCACGATGAGCGGCGAATTATCTCAGGTAGTTGTTTTTCTATAGAACCCGGAGTCTATTTGCCTGAGTTTGGCATCCGTTCCGAGGTCAATGTTTACGTTGGCAAAGGTTTCGCGCAGGTTACGGGCGAAGAACAGGAACAGATGTTCCACCTATAGTAGGTGGTGCCTAGCGGATTTAGCGAAACTGAAATAGATCTAAATCCTTGCAGCTGAGTATCTTGCGGAAGCATGAGCAGCATCAATTATTTTGATTGGCGCGCTTGGCAATTACCGTCTACGCTGAATCATGGCGACACTGAGTCATATGGAACCACCTCCTACCCTGGTTGGCCTACTTCACAGGGTGAGCAATATTGTGAGTTCCGAGCTTTCGCTGGATGAGATGCTCGGCGAAATTGTTGGTTTGACCGTTCAGGTAACCAATTGCGATGCATGCTTGGTTTATCTTATTGAACGAGAGACGAACGAAATCGTGCTGCGAGCCTCCCAGGTTCCGCATCAAAGCGATCTTGGAAATATTAGATTGAAAGTTGGCGAGGGCGTGACCGGATGGGTGGTTGAACACCACTCCGTCGTGGCTCTCTCTTCGAACGCTTCGGCAGATAGCCGGTTCAAGCGTTTTCAAGCGCTGGTGGAAGATACCTACGAGGCGTTCTTATCGGTGCCTCTGCTGAGTGGCGGAGAGGTGATTGGCGTTATCAACGTTCACCACCGCGACCCGCACGCACACTCGGCCGATGAAATCTCTTTGCTGACCTTTGTCGGCGAACAGATGGGCGGCGCCATCATGAAGAGCTATCTGGCGGAGGAAAACGCCAGGCTCATCGAAGAAACCGCCGAGATGCGTCGCCAGCTGGAAACCCGCAAGCTTGTCGAGCGTGCCAAGGGCATCTTGCAGCAGCGCCATACGCTTACCGAAGAAGAAGCATATCTCAGGCTCCGCAACGAAAGTCGCCGTCTCCGGCGTCCGATGCGCGAATTAGCCGAGGCCATCATCCTTTCCGAAGATCTCAGCCGCAAGAGTGAACGCGTCCAGTAGTTCCTTCTAATCCTCCTCCTTTTTCCCGGTCGGGTTCTGAATAAACCCGGCCGGGTTTTTTGTGCCCCGCTAGAATCGAACTTGTCCGACACCTTCCAGCCTCTCATTCGCCATCGGCATCTGCTCACGATTGCCGGGAATTTCTGGCCGCGTGAAATCGATCTGATGCGTTTCCCCGCGAGTAGAGTGGAATACGCCGTCGATGATCGCAATACTGTTGTCGCCTACGAACATCAGCCCGCTTCCAAAGCACGCGGCCAAATCGTTTTTCTGCATGGCTTGGAAGGTTCGTCCGATGCTGGCTACATCACCAGTTTTGCGCAGCAGGCGCTTGAACGAGGTTACGGTGTTCACCGCCTCAACATGCGTACCTGCGGCGGCACAGAACATTTGTCCGAAACCATGTACCACTCCGGTCTTACGGGCGACCCCCGCTTTGTTTGCGAGCGTTTGTCGGCTCGTCATATCGGTCCGATCTTCTTGGTCGGGTTCTCTCTCGGCGCCAACGTAGCCCTGAAATTGGCCGGTGAATTGGGCACGTCGAACTTACTGGCGGGAGTCTGTGCCGTCTCAGCTCCCATCAATCTGGCGGCTTGCGTCCGAGTAATCGATAAGCCGCTAAATCTTATTTACGCGCGCCGCTTTCTCAGCAGGCTGCGCGAAAGAGTCAGGCGTAAGAATGCACTTTTCCCACACCTTTATCCGCTGGATGGGCTGGAATCCGTGAAATCGATTTGGCAATTCGACGATCGTTTCACTGCGCCCCTTTTTGGATTTGGCACGGCTGCGAATTACTATGCCACGCAATCCGCGAGTAACTTCCTCGCTGCGATCCGTGTGCCTGCTTTCATCGTTACGGCGCAAGATGATCCGCTGGTCCCGTTTGAAATATTCGAAGTCGACGCTCTCAAAACCAACCCGGCCATCACACTGCTCGCCCCTCGCCACGGTGGCCATCTCGGCTTCTTATCCCGCCGGCGGCCGCGCTTCTGGTTGGACGGTGTTTGTCTGAATTGGATCGAAACGGTTCTAAGCCGGACGTCTTCTAGCGGCAGCTTTCGCTAACTTCTTTTTGCGCACCAGCGCCATCATGTAGTTCTGATAGGCTTCGTCCAAAACCTGCACCACGTGCAGGACACGCTGATGCTTTCCGAACATACGCACGCCGGCTTGCAACTGCAGCATGCAACCCGGATTAGCAGTGGCAACGATCTCCGCGTCGGTTCCTTTCACCAGTTCCATTTTGTGCCGCAAAATCTGCATCGACATTTCGTGCTCCACCACGTTGTAGATGCCGGCGCTACCGCAGCAGATATCCGCTTGCGGCAACTCGCGATAATCCAGGCCGGGAATCGACTGCAGCAGTTTGCGCGGTGCATCCTTGATCTTCTGTCCGTGCGCCAAGTGACAGGAATCCTGGTAGGTGACAATCGCTTCCAGACTGCCCATTTGATCGTTCAATTCCATTGAGGCAAGGAACTCTGTCACATCTTGAACTTTTTCGGCAAACCGCTCAGCCGGTTCCGCGTAATCATAGTCGGCGCCTAATAACTGGGCGTACTCTTTGAGCGTGGAACCGCAACCTGCTGCGTTCGTGAGAATAGCGTCGAACTCTTCCGGTACGAAAGCGTCAACATTGTTGCGTGCTAGAGCTTTGGCGTGTTCACCCATGCCGGCGTGCAGGTGCAACGCTCCGCAGCAACCCTGCGCCGGCGGTATCACTACTTCGCAGCCATTGCGCTGCAGCACGCGAACTGTGGCCTCATTCAAACGGGCGAACGTCACGTTGGCAATGCATCCGGCCACAAACGCCACTCGAAAGCGCTTTTCGCCCAAAGCTGGAAAGGTCTTGCCGATCTTCGAGTAGAAGAATGGAATTTCTGCCTTCGGCGTCAGTACCTCGAGTTTGGCGAGATTGCTCCCGAACAGCCGCAGTGCTCCGGTCAAACGCATCAGCTTCTGCAAGCCCGACATTTGGTAGAAGTACAGGAAGGCGCCAGCCACTTGCAGCGCGGGGCGCGACGGCAGCAGCTTATCGAAGAACCAACGCTGGTAGCGAGCGGCTTTCCTCGAGAGCTTGCGGTGCGGCAGAATCTCTTCCCGCGCCGCTTCAATCAGGCGGCCGTAGGGAACGCCTGAAGGACAGGCTGTTTCGCAGGCCCGGCAGCCGAGGCACAGGTCGATGTGCCGGATGTACGATTCGCCGATCGGCGCGCCATTCGCTACCTGGTTCATTTGATAAATGCGGCCGCGCGGGGAATCCATCTCGAGTCCCAATTCGCGATACGTCGGGCAGGCAGTGAGGCATAAACCACAGTGCACGCATTTATCCAGGTCCGCCATCTGCGGGCCGCTGCTATCTCGTTCCTCGGCCAGCGCCGAAAGTACTTTAAATTCTTCCATACAGCCGCGAACGGTTGAGAAGCTGGTCAGGGTCGAACATTTGCTTCACTCTCTTCATCATTGCAAAGGCTTCGCCAGCTTCTTTCGACGAGCCCAAAAGCCATAGCTCCCTGCTGTTGCGGGTTTCAAGAGGCGCGAACTCCACAACCGCGCTCCAGTTGTTTTCGGCCGCCGCTTGCCAAAGCGCACTTACTCCTTGCCAGGAATTCAAGTACACATATGCTATACCTGAGGCCGCCCGGCAAATGCAGGCGCCTGAAACCAAACGCAACAGCGTTGCCAGATCGCTAATCTTACTAGAAACCCGCAAGACTACGCCGTTAGGTTGCCGCCGCAAAAAGTCGCCGGAGAATTCACGAATCTGAGTCCAAAAGATGGTGTCTTCCGCGCCTGTCATGCGCATCGCGCCTTGCAGTTCACGATCGTATCTGGCAAGCACTTTGGGGCTGCCTCCCGCCCGCATTGCTAACACGTGGCCGCGTAAGCCTAAACGCGTGGCCGCTGGCGGCGAGATGACATCTAGCGCGATCGGCCGCAGCACACTATACAAAATCGAGTTGCGCTTTTCCAGAAGTTGATCGACATCATCGAATGAGAACACAAAGGTATGCGTTTGTTCAGGCATAGGGTAGAGCCGAAAATTGACGCTGGTAATAACCGCCAGCGTTCCAAAACTGCCGATCATCAGCTTCCCCATATCTAAACCAGCTACGTTCTTGACCACCATTCCGCCGCTACTTATCTGTTTGCCAGCTAAGGTGGCAAACTTCATTCCAATAACTTGATCGCGCGCTGTGCCGTAGCTGCGCCGCATCGGCCCGCTTGAATTAGTCGCGATTACCCCGCCTACGGTTGCTTTTGCGAAGAAAGGCGGATCAAGCCCCACCATCTGCCGGTTCTTTGCTAACAGCGCTTGCAGATCGGCGAAAGGCATGCCTGCCTCTACGCTAACGGTTAAGTCGTTCGGCTCGTATTTAAGAACGCGCCGCAAACCGCCGGTATTTACTTTCGTTTCCGCCGGTTCGGTAGGTCCACCCATAAGCCGCTTGGAATTGTTACCGGTAATCTCAATGGTCCGCTGTTCCGCGGCAGCTTCCTTGAGAACCGTAGTAAGGTCCCTCACCGACGAGGGGATAACTGATTGCATTAGATCCTATGTCTAGACTAACTGTTGGGCCAAAACAAACCATCTGATTTGGCGGATGCTAAGCTGGCGACAGCCTCCAGTATGCGCTGGAACCCCGTTCCACGGCCCGGCTATTTGAATGGATAAAGCTGGGCGAATCATTATTATGGACTTCGAATACTCAGCCGAGCAACTCCAACTCCGTAAATCTATTCGCGATTTTGCTTCCGCCGAACTGGCGCCGCACGTTCTTGAGTGGGATGAAAACCAGATCTTCCCATTAGAAGCGATTAAGAAGGCTGGGCATCTGGGCATGATGGGCGTCATCTTTCCCGAAAGACTCGGCGGCGCCGGGCTTGGTTATATCGAGTATTCCATCATCGTTGAAGAGTTGGCGCGCGTGGATGCGAGCGTGGCACTGATTGTGGCGGCGCATAACTCGCTCTGCACAAATCACATTTACCTTGCCGGCAACGAAGAGCAACGCCAGAAGTACATTCCCAAGCTAGCCACGGGCGAATGGATCGGCTGTTGGTCCCTCACTGAGCCGGAGGCAGGTTCCGACGCGGCGGGCACGCGTTCTACCGCCAACTTGCGGGATGGCGAATGGGTTTTGAACGGCGGCAAGACATTTACGACTAACGCGCATTACGCCGACGTTTGTGTGGCCATGGCCGTGACGGATCGCGGCGCTTCTCAGCATGGGATCAGCGCCTTCATTTTGGAAAAGGACACCCCCGGTTTCCGCGTCGGCAAGAAGGAAAACAAGCTGGGCATGCGCGCCAGTGCTACCGGCGAAGTTTTGTTCACGGACTGCAAACTTCCTCAAGCCAACCTTCTTGGCAAGCAGGGTGAAGGTTTTGTCGATAGTTTGCGCATTCTCGATGGCGGCCGCATCTCCATCGCCGCGCTGTCTCTTGGCATCGCGCAGGGCGCGTTTGATGCCGCCCTGAAATACTCTAAGAGTCGCAAACAGTTCGGCCGTTCCATTTCAGAGTTCCAGGCGATTCAAGACAAGCTCGCTAACATGGCGACCGACATCGAGGCGGCGCGCTGGCTTGTCTATTGCGCCGGTGCCCGTAAAGACGCAGGCAAGCGCGTGACAAAAGAATCCGCGATGGCAAAATTGTTTGCTTCGGAGATGGCGGTGAGAGCTGCCGATCAGGCTTTGCAGATCCATGGCGGCTACGGCTTCATCAAAGATTATCCGGTGGAAAAGTTCTATCGAGATGTGAAGCTATGCACGATCGGCGAAGGTACCAGTGAGATTCAGCGACTTGTGATTGCGCGGCAATTGCTGAAGGAATGATTCTTCGGAGCTAGCGAAAAATCGACTCAACATCGAGCTGAGAGTTGAACAGTGGCAGCGGGATCTGGTCCCCGGAAGCATAAAGGATTGGATCAGCTTCTCTTTTGGCCACCCGCACCGTCTTGCGTTTCGGATCGACTAGCCAGAATTCCTGCGACCCTGTTGACAGATAGAGCGCCGCTTTCTCAACGCATTTCCGACTTCGTATTTGAGCGGGAGAGCGCTTCAATGACCAACTCGGGCGACCCCTGCAGATTGTCCTCGGCGTCTGCAGCATCCCACCTGGATTGCGACACGAAAGCGACGTCGGCCCCACGCAAATCGTATTCGGGAAGCGCACGGAACCGGATCAGTTCTGCTCAGCCACCGGCTTTTCTGCATGGTCGATTACCAGCACGTCGACCGGCATTTTGCGGACCTTAAGAGTTAGGCCAAGTTGCTTCAAGATGGCTTCCGCCATGTCTGCTCTGCGTATCGCCAAGCCTTCCTCGCGCTCACTGACGCTTGCATCGTTGCGGTTCCAATGCAGCGTGAAGTTGAATGACCCAGCGAGAGCTGTGCCGTCAACCACCGGCAAATCCAGATCACGCGAGATAATCTCGGCGAATTCTGCCATCGTGATCTTCGTTGCTTCTAGATGGTCGTACATATTTTTGTAGGAATGGACATCGCCGTCGGTCGCTACCCGAATAGTGGGCCCGCTCCTGGCCACTTCTAATACCATCGCCGGGCGCACTCGCGACTCTCGGTGGAGGAGGAGATTGAATCTCTGGCTTAGGAGGGTTTGTAGCATAACCATCATGGCTTTGTCGTCAGCGGGTTGATCAGCGTGGGCAGTAATCTGAAAACGGCTGGTGTCGATCCAATCAGGGCCACCTAGAACGCGGTCGCCGCCGATTCCATATGCCCCCACAATGCAGCGTTTGAGTGTGACGTTCGAGCACCTTAGTAGGACGGGATCGTCCGAGCAGCCGGAATCCGCGTCACCTTGTTTGGGATCGATCGGATGAATGGCGGCGACCTCAAATTGAAGGGTGTCGGAGTTCGTGGCTTGGACGTGCGCTTGGATTGCGGTCGAGAAAACGATGAAACCGAGCGCAGGTTGGAGCATGATCATCGAAGTCCTCCTAAGCTATGTTAGGCCGGCGATGGCTTAGGTAAATTTCAAAAAACCAAATCGCCCTGCCGCTACGCTCTTGGGTGCGGATTAACGCCCCGTTAAACTCGCATTAAATACCATTCGTAATTCCCACAGTATCCGAGAAAACCGCTATCATGAGGCTACAAAGTTGATCGAGAACATCCGATTATATTAACGTTCCTCCAGTTATTCATATGGCCACCAACCCCTTCTTAGAAACGCAATCCTTTGTAATCATCGATATAGAAGACCCGCGCTTTGAAATCCACGAACTTCAACCTGACGGTCACCGCGCCCTCTTCGCGCGCACAAATTTTCAAGCAGGCGAAGTCATCCGTCCCTTTAGTTCCTCGCAGGTGATGGCGCAACCGGACCGCTATACGGTTCAAACTGCGGTAGCCGACCGCCACATTATCCTCGACCCAGAATTTCTCCTGTATATCAATCACAACTGTCGTCCGAACGTCTTTTTCGATGTCCGCACGATGCAACTCCGCGCAGTCGCCCCCATCCGCGAAGGCGACGAGCTAACCTTCTTCTACCCTTCGACCGAATGGTCCATGTCCGAATGCTTCCATTGCCACTGCGGTTCTTCGCATTGCCTTGGCCGCATCCAAGGCGCCGCGCATCTTGACGACGAAACCCTTAAGAGCTACGATCTTTCCGATCACATTAAGGATCTCCTTTGGCTCCGCAAGCTTGAACAACGGAAATCCCGTTAACCCGGTTTGCGAAACCCGCGCGGATGCTTTTCTGGTTGCGTCCACTAGAGCGGCAACTGCTTGCGCCGCCGCGCTCTTGCGGTAACACTAAACTAGTCTCAGATGGTTCAACCATTTCGTCACCAAAGCCGCATCCGCTTCGTCGACACCGATGCCAGCGGCCGCATCCACTACACCGCCCTCTTCAAATTCTTCGAAGCTGCCGAAACCGAACTCTTCCGCCTCTTCGATATCAGCTACACTGGCGGCACCTTCAACTTCCCGCGCGTCCACGCCGAATGCGACATCCGTCTGCCCCTTCTGCATGACGATCTGATCGAGATTGAAGTATGCTTAACCAAGCTCGGCACGTCCTCCATGCGTTTCGATTTCACCGCTCTCAAAGACGGCGAATCGGCCGCAACCGGGGCGGTGGTTATGGTGTGCATGGACCGGAGATCACAGCGCGCGATTGAAATACCTGAAGAACTGCGCATGCGCTTCGCCGAAATACTCATGCCGCCCACGTCGGCGCAAACTGAATAGGAGTGCACCGTGCCCAGAGCCGAAGCTGTTCTCCCCGCCCACCCGTGGCGCGTTCGCGATTGAGGAAACCGGCCCCAGCCGAATCCTCACGCCTGAAGATCTTCAGCCATCGCCGATTTCGGCGCCATCCCACACAAACTCGCCGAGATGGCCTCCGTGTTTCTACGAGACGCCATGGCCCGCATCGAACAATTTCGCCCGGAACGTCTTGGGCGCTTGCTCAGAAGGCGAGACCCTGCATGGGAACATGTCCGTACTAAGACCGTTGGCGGTATATGATCCGGTCGATTCTGTCACTTTGCGCCGGAAAATCGCCGTCCGCCTATTGACCCGTAAGTGCTACGTCATCTAGCTTTAATAAAGCTATTCATTTCTTTTTCGGAGCTTGCCTAGATGCATCTTCCTCTCACGCCTGTCCGCTGTCTCTATCGCGGAGTCGACTTATACGGCAAAAAGGAGGGCGTCGTATCGGGCGAGCGCCGTTTCAGCTATGCGCAGTTTGGCGAGCGCTGCGAACGCCTTGCTGCCGGTCTGCTGTCTCTGGGCGTCAAGCCCGGCAATCGCATCGCCTTTCTCAGCTTCAATACCAATCAGCTGCTCGAAGGCTACTATGGTCCCGCTCTCATCCGCGCCATCGTCATGCCGCTTAACGTGCGCCTCACGCCGATGGAACTCACGCAGATCCTCAATCACTCCGGCGCCAATGTACTGATCTTCGAAAACGAATTCGCCCCGCTCATCGAGGCCTTCCGAAAAGACTGCCCCGAAATCAAAACGTATGTCGCCACCGAAGGCCCCACCCCGCAAGCACACCTGACCTACGAAGAACTCCTCCAGAAAAGCCGCATCGAGCGCCCCGATTGGACCAAGTTCGATGAAACAGAGATCGCCGAGTTGTTTTATACCAGCGGCAGTACGGGCACTCCCAAAGGCGTCGCACTTTCTCACCGCACGCTATATCTGCACGCCTTAGGCATTTTAGGCATTGGCTTCCGCGACGATAACGATGTCGACCTCCATACCATCCCCCTCTTTCACGCCAACGGCTGGGGAGCCGCGCAATTCTCGACTATGACTGGCCGCAAGCAAGTCATGGTCCGCCGTTTCGAGCCAACCTTCGTGTTGCGTCTTATCCAACAAGAGCGCGCCACCCATATGGGTCTCGTCCCGGTTATGGCCAACGCCCTTTTAAATTCTCCCGACCTTGGTAAGTTCGACACTTCGAGCCTAAAAGAAATCCTCATGGGCGGTGCCGCGTCCTCGCCCGAGTTAATGGACCGTCTCGAGAAAGCTTTCAAGTGCGATGTGGTCGTCGGCTACGGTTTAACGGAAACCAGTCCGATGGTCAGCACTTCTCGCGCCAAGGGTACCGTTCAATACAAAGATGAAAACGACCGCCTCTCCCACAGCGCCATGGCAGGCTGGCCCGGCATCGGCGTGGAAGTGCGCGTAGTGGACAGTAACATGAAAGACGTCCCGCGCAACGGCCAAACCATGGGCGAAATCATCGTCCGCGGTGACAACGTCATGGACGGCTACTTTCGCGAACCCAAAGCCACCGAAAATGTTATGACGGGCGGTTGGTTCCACACGGGCGACATGGCGGTATGGGACGAAGAAACATACTTGCATATCGTCGACCGCAAGAAAGACATCATCATCAGCGGCGGCGAAAACATATCCTCTATAGAAGTCGAGAAGGCCATCTTCGCCCACCCAGCCGTCTTCGAATGCGCCGTTGTCGCCGCACCCGATCCCACGTGGGGCGAGATCCCCGTTGCCACCGTTGTCCTCAAACCCAAAGAGCAGTTAACCGCCGCCGAACTGCTGTCCTTCTTAGAACAACGTTTGGCAAGGTTCAAACTCCCGCGCGTTATTAATTTCTCCGAGCAGCAACTTCCCAAAACCGGGACCGGCAAAATCCTCAAACGCGAAATCCGCGACGCCCTCTGGGCCGGTAAAGCCCGCAAAGTCCAAGGCGCTTGAAATGTACCTCTTCGCTGCTGCGTTTACCCTAACGCTGTCTCTATCCGCCGCCACCTTCGACATTACCTCATACGGCGCCAAACCCGACGCCCAGACCCAAAACCGCGAGGCCATCAACAAAGCCATCGAAGCCGCATCCTCCACCGGCGGGGGCACCGTCTACATCCCTCCTGGCACCTGGCTGACCGGCTCCCTCCACCTCCGCAGCAACATAACTCTATATCTCGAACGCGGCGCCATCTTAGAAGCGAGTTCCGACTCCACCACGTACGACGTCCCAGAACCCAACGAGTGGAACCAATACCAGGACTTCGGCCACAGCCATTTCCATAACAGCCTCATTTGGGGCGAGAACCTCGAAAACGTCGCCATTCTCGGCGGCGGCCGAATCTCCGGTAAAGCTTTAACCCGCGGCGACCGAGGTCCCGCCGACAAAGCCATCGCTCTCAAACTCTGTCATAACGTCACTCTCCGCGACATCGCTATCTCGAATGGCGGCCACTTCGCCCTCCTCGCCACAGGCGTCGACAACCTGACCATCGACAACGTTCTCATCGATACCAACCGCGACGGCATTGACATCGACGGGTGCCGCAACGTCCGCATTGCCAACTCCAGCATCAACTCCCCCAACGACGACGCCATTACCCTCAAAGGCACCCACGCGCTAGGCGCCGCGCGAGTGAGCGAAAACATCACCATCACTAACTGCCTAGTAAGTGGCTTCGAAATCGGCTCCCTTCTCGACGGCACTTACAAACACACTGTCCAAAAAGCCCCCGATCGCGACGGCCCCACCGGCCGTATCAAAATCGGCACCGAGTCCGAAGGCGATTTCCGCAACATCACAATTTCGAATGTAGTCTTCGACACCTCCCGCGGCCTTGCCCTGGAAAGTGTGGATGGCTCTCACATCGAAGACGTGGCTGTCTCAAACATCACTATGCGCAACGTCTCGAACTCGCCGATTTTCATTCGTCTTGGCGCTCGCATGCGCGCACCCAACGGCACTCTGGTAGGCTCCATCAAGCGCATTATGATCAGCAATCTGGTAGCTTACGATGCCGATCCTCGCTACCCCTCCATCATCAGCGGAATCCCCGGTCACGACGTGGAAGACGTCACGCTGCGCGGTCTCCGCATCGTTTCACGCGGCGGCCTCACCCTCGACAATGTGGCTAAACAAACTCCCGACTTAGTGAATCAATTCTTCTTCCGAGCCAGCGGCGGCGTCCCTCCGCGTGAACCTTACGACACACCCGAGCGCGAAAAAGAATACCCGGAGCCCTCCATGTTCGGCCTTCTGCCTACCCATGGCTTCTTCATCCGCCATGCTAGAGGTATCGAAATGGAAGATATCGATCTGTCGTATAGCAAAGACGACCTTCGTCCCGCGTTCGTCCTAGATCAAGTCGAGGGAGTAGACTTCGTGAATATAAAAGCCGCAAGAACACAAGGTGTGCCAACAATCGTGATGATAAAGGCGAAGAATGTCGCCTCCCACCTCTTTGCTGGCAAAGATGACTTTCATTCCAGCGCAGAGGGTCGGGAAGAGCGCTAATTCGTCCCGCAAGCTAACTTCGCAGGCCGTCGAACATTTTCTCAATCTCCGCTTTTTCTTCAGCAGTCGGCGGAACAAAGGGCAAGCGTGGAGGGCCGCCGTAGTAGCCGTTCAAATCCATGGCGTATTTCAAACCAGGAATGCCGAGCTTACCCGCGATTAACTTGGCCGCCGGCAAGATGCGCGCCTGCCAGTCTTGGGCGGCTTCAAATTCGCGCGTACGAAACGCTTCCCACACCGTCACGCAAGCATAGGGCAGAGGGTTGGCAATCGCCAGAATGGCGCCGGCAGCACCCAACTGCAAAGCTTCGCCAAAGCCTGCTCCCGACCCGGAAAACACTTGAAAGCCCGGCTTTACCGCCGCCAAAACGTACTTCATCCGCTCGTTATCGCCGGAGCTGTCCTTCATGCCCGCGATGTTTGGATGGTGCGAGAGCTCGGCCACGGTCTCGACGGGCAGTGCGTAGCCGGTCACTTGCGGAATGTTGTAAAGCAAAACGGGAATCTTCGATTGGTCGGCCACCGCGCGAAAGTAGAGCGCCTGCGTATCGGGCCGGTGCATCTGCGTGCGGTAATAAAATGGCGTGAGGGCCAGCGCATAGTGAAAGCCTATTTCCGCGGCACGGTTCGCCACCTTCACCGTTTCATGCACGCTCTCGGCTCCGACACCGGCAATCAGGATCTTGCTGTCCGCCGCCGCATGCTTGACCCATTCCATTACTTGGAGGCGTTCTTCGACGCTGAGCAGCGGCGTTTCGGCGGTTGAACCGCATACCGTATAACCGGCCAGGCCAATCTGGTTGAGCTTTTCAACATTGTGCAGCACTTTGACTTTGTACAGTGCGCCGTGGTGATCGAAGCAGGTGGCGAGTGCCGGGAAGATACCTTGAAGTTTCATGGAAGTGGTCTGCATAAGAACAAAAGCCTGCCAAGTGCGCAAGGCAACTGGCAGGCTGGTGAAACTGCGAGAAATTACTTCGCGATAAAGGTAACGACGAGCGCGTATAGTGCCAGCGACTCGATAAAGGCCAGACCGATAAATAAAGACAGGCGAATGGCTGCGATGGCTCCAGGATTGCGCGCCATGGATTCCGCAGCCGAAGCCGTAGCTCTGCCTTGTCCAAGTCCGCAAAGACCGGAAGCAATTCCTACTGCCAAGTAAGCCGCGGCTTTGCGAGTCGCCTCTGGGGCAGTGGTGGGGTCGGCCGCTGCGCCTTGTGCCAGCATCGGTGTTGCCATCGCAAGCAGGCCGAGGCCAACGGTCATTAGTTTAGTTTTCATTGTATTTCTCCTAAGTAAATTGGCTTCCAGGAGGTGGTTCGACACCGTGCGTGGGGACGCCGGGCGCTCACACTGGGAGCGGGATCAAGCCTAATGTTCGTGCGAAACAGCCCCGCCAATATAGACCATGGCGAGGATCATAAAAATGTAAGCCTGCAGGATGCACGCAAAAGAATGCAAGCCTATAAAAAGAACAGGGATCACGATTTTGGTCAGTCCGATAAAAGCGTCGGACACCTGCTCACCCGCGAACATATTGGCAAAAAGACGCAAAGTCAGCGAGAGTGGGCGCGCGAAATGACTGATGACCTCAATCGGAAACATCAGGATCACAAGCCACCAGATGGGGCCGAGGAACTGTTTGATGTAGCCAAAGCCGTTTGCCTTGATTCCCACCGCGTGATAAAAAACAAAAAGCGAACAAGCCATGCCCATCGGTACCCAAGGGAATTGGGTGGGGGCGACAAAACCGGGAACCAGACCGAGTAAGTTCATGAAAAAAATGAAAAGGAAAATCGTGCCGAAGAAGGGTACGTATTTGCTAGCGCCGTGCTCCACCATTTCGTTGGCTGAGGCGCTCACAAATTCATGGAAGAGTTCGAAGACGTGCTGCAATTTTCCCGGCTTGTCGACGGAAAGGCGGGCGCGCAAAAATGAGAAAAGAAGGACTAACAGCAACACGACGAGGACTTCACAGATGAACCAGTCGGCCCAGGGATGGGCAGCATCGTGGCTATAGTGAACGGCGTCAAGAATGGCGTTGGCGGGGGCGGCCAGTGTGCGATTAAAAAAAGCGGTGATCCAGAGTTCCGGTTCCATTGATTGCTTATTGCGAAGAGCGGCGGCTCACAAAGAAATTTTCCAGCAGTTCAAAAATGGTGGAGGCGATGACGGCGGCGGTGCTGGCCAGAAGGCCCAAAATAACCGCCAAAGCATTGACATCCAAAGTGTTGACTATAGCATAGCCGAGCAAAATCATTACTATGTAGCGGGTCACGAAAATGCTGGCGGGCCATACTTTTTTCGGCGTTTCTCCAGCGGCTGCAGGCTCGATGAGGTGGGTCAATTTTTCGAATAGCCACAAATTACCCAACGAACCCAACGCGCCCAAAGCAAACCCGGCGGCGGGACGCCAGCCTTGCAGGCCGAAATACGCAACGAAGCCAATCAGGCCAAAGCCCACGGCGAGCCAATAGACGCGACGCACGATGACTGCGGCTTCGGGTTCGGTCATTTTGGCTGGTCCTTTTGCCCGTGCGACCTTTGCTCGCGCTTTTCATCGCGTAAAAGCTCGCGAATTAGCTGGGCGAGTCCGGCGAACGTTCCAACAATTACACCCAGTGCCCGCAAAATAGGCCAGTGGAGCCAATGATCGGCGAAGGCACCAAGCAGGAAACCGGCTAACACGTAACCGGGCAGCGCGCTTGCCAAGGCTAGATATTTTCCGCCGGTGACGAACGATTTGTTAGGACCGCCTGCCATTTTACGCTTCGAACCCAATCCAGCGTTTGACGCCCGGCATGTCAAGACCGAATTGATCGAGCAAGCGGCCGACAACGTGGTTGACGATGTCGTCCACGGTGGCGGGCTTGTTGTAAAAGGCTGGGATAGGAGGAAAAATAACTACGCCCATGCGTGCCAAAGCCAGCATATTATCGAGATGTATTTCGCTAAACGGACTTTCCCGCGCCAATAGAATTAATTTCCGGCGTTCTTTGAGAGCCACGTCAGCCGCCCGGGTGATAAGAGTGTCGCCGAAACCAATGCGAATGGCTGCCAGCGTTTTCATGCTGCAAGGCGCAACGATCATGCCGTCGGTTCTAAAGGAGCCGCTGGAGATAGGAGCGGCCTGATTTTCGTAATGGTAAACGACGGTTGCCAAACTTTCGACTTGGGCAAGCGAGGCCGACGTCTCGTGAGCAATGGTGGTGCGCGCCCACTGGCTGATGACAAGATGCGTTTCTACACCCAAAGCATGCAGCGCTTCCAGCGTGCGTACGCCGAAAATTGCGCCCGACGCGCCGGTTATCCCCACAACCAGTTTCATCTACTCCCAGTCTACTGACCAGATGCCAGCGCTTTTACTAATTGGTACATAAAGGTCTGACCTTCGTAAAAGCTGTTGACGGACATGCGCTCATCGCGGCCATGAGCGCGCACGTCGTCGCGCTCCATAAAGAAGCCTTGCACGCCGTAAGTGGGAATGCCGGCGGCGCGAAGGTAGAGACCATCGGTGGCACCGGGCACCATCATCGGCAAGACGGGAACGGAGGGCCACAAGGAATCTGTGGTGCGGCTGAGGGCCGACAGGAGATCCGGGCGCAGCGGGGATGCTGGACCATGTTTGACCTCGCCAATCACTTTGAGCTTGACTTCCTTATCGGCGAGAACCTTATCGAGAGTAGTCTGGACATTTTCCACCGTGTCGTCCGGCAAGATGCGGCAGTTGACGGTGGCGGCGGCAAGCTGCGGGAGGGCGTTCATAGCGTGGCCGCCTTCGAGCTGAGTGGCCACGCAAGTCGTGCGCAAGCTCGAATTCCAGGCTGGAGACGCGGCGGCAATTCGCTGTAACGCGTCGTTATCGCCTGCGGCACCTTTACGAAAATCGTCAGCTAGTGAACCGGTTACGATCCGGGACATCTTCTCGGCATAGGCGCGAGTCACTTCGTTCGTCTGAATCGGGAAGGAAAAATGCGCCAGCCTGTCGAGAGCGGCAGCCAGGCGATAAATGGCGTTGTCGGGCACGGGCATGGAGCTGTGACCGCCTTTGTTGTGCACCTCGAGACGGAAATTCGTCACGTATTTTTCGCTCACTTGTATGTCGTTCGAAATGCGCTTACCGCCAGACATTTCGCCCCAACCGCCTTCGTTGAGACAGAGGTCCGCGTCGATCAGGTCGCGATGATTCTTGAGCAACCAATCAACACCGTTGTAAGGGCCGCCGCCTTCTTCGTCGGCAGTGATGGCAACGATGATGTCGCGGTTCGGTTTGAATCCTTCGCGTTTGAGGCGGATGAGATTGGCGATCCAAACGGCAGCCTGCGCTTTGTCGTCGGACGTACCGCGACCGTAGAAGTAGCCATCGCGTTCGGCGAACACGAAGGGATCGAAGCTCCAGTCTTCGCGTTTGGCTTCGACTACGTCACTGTGGGCGAGCAGCAGGAGCGGCTTGTGGACACCGGTGCCGTGATAACGGACCACGAGATTGGCCTTGTTAGGCACAGCGCCGCCGATGAAGATATCCGAAGCTGGAAAACCGGCAGACTTGAGGCGTGCTGCCAAGGCTTCGGCGACCGGCGTTGTCGCACCGGTTGTGAAGCCCGATTTGATTTCGACGATCTGTTTGAAGATGTCACGCGAGAGAGTACGATCGGCGAAGGGCGGCAGTAGATCGGCAGCGAAACAACGACACACACATAGGGCTAGAAGCAACGATCTCGACATGTGAATCATTGTTTCATGCTGGTAAATTGGAGCATGCAATTCCTTCTTCCGGCGCTGCTGTTGATAGTTTCAGGCAGATTAGCCGCTGCCGATTTCAGTTTGTCCGCCACTCCCGCAACGATTGCCTGGGGCTATTACTCGCAAGAGGCAAAGCCGGTGCTGACGGTTCATTCAGGCGACACGGTGCGTATACAAACCGCCTCCTCGTGTCCTTCGCCAGCGCGTATGGAAGCGGCGGGAGTTGCTCCCGGCGACATTCCGCAGTATGAGCGCGACATCTACGATCAGGTGGATCAAGTGAAAGACAAGGGACCGGGTGGGCACATTCTCACTGGCCCGGTGGCGATTGCGGAGGCGGAACCAGGCGATGTGCTGGAAGTCCAGATTCGGAAAATCGATATCGATGTGCCGTTCGCCTGTAATTCGTTCGGCCCAGGCCGCGGCTTTCTGCCCAACGATTTTCCCTATGCACGCACGAAGATTGTGCCACTGGATCGCCAACACATGATGGGGCGGTTTGCGCCGGGTGTGAATCTGCCGCTGCGGCCATTTTTCGGCAGCATGGGTGTAGCGCCACCTTCGACCGGCCGGTTGAACAGCGGACCGCCGTGGATGCACGCGGGCAACATGGACAACAAGGAACTGGTGGCGGGCACCGTTCTCTTCATACCTGTGTTCGCAAAAGGCGCACTGTTCGAGGTGGGAGATGGGCACGCGGGTCAAGGTAACGGCGAGGTAGACATCACGGCGCTGGAAACTTTTCTAACAGGCACATTTACGTTTGTGGTGCATAAAGGCGAGCGCTTGCTCTGGCCGCGTGCGGAGACGCCGACGAGTTACATCAGCATGGGATTCGATGAGGACCTGAAGACTGCGACTGAGATGGCCGTGCGCAACATGATCGATTTCCTGGTAAAGGAAAAGCACCTGAGTCGAGAGGATGCCTACTCGCTCACCAGCGTAGCCGTGGATGTAGATATCACTCAGTTAGTGGATGGCAAGGTAGGAGTCCACGCGATGTGTCCGAAGAATATTTTTGCGCCTTGATCACGGGCGGCGACTCTATCTTTAAAGCTTGTTGAGACAGATTTTCATGGTTGGCGCGGCCCATGGCGAGATCTCGTCATCAAAGCCGTGTTCGACGATGTTAGTATAAGAGCCGTTTTCTGGGCTGCGGTGCAGATGCACCAACTTACTGGGAATATCGACGACCCAATAGTCGGTAATGGCCGCTCGCGCGTAAATCGATGCTTTTACATTCATGGTCCACATGAGACTTGCAGTTGGCGATTTCAATGAGCAATCGGATCTCGTCTGGACCAAGGCTGCTTGTGTAATCGTCCAATGTTTTGACGGTTACTATAAGGTCCGGCTCTGGTTGGTTAATTCGGTTATCGTCGAACGCAACGTCAATGGGCGCTGCCGTTTCAACGTATTTTTTTCCAAAGATTTTCTCAAGCCACGTTTGTATGCGATGTTGCCAGATAATGTGCGGACGGCTCTTCGTCTTGACGAGTAAGTCGCCATTGATCAGTTCAAGGCTTTCCACGCCGGGGAAACCAAGGTCCAACAGTGTATGAGCCTCGTCGCGAGTCCGGACGTTGCGGCGCGGGCGACAAGTCGTGCAGCAGCGTCCGCAAATAGAAACCTGTTCCGCCGGCGATCACTGGAAGAGTCCGGCGCTCGCGAATGCCAGCGAGGGCCCAACTCGCTTGACGCGCCTCTCGCCCGCTGTCAATTCGCCGGCTGGCATCACACAAATCTAAATGGCTGTGTTAATCCAGCAACAACGAACTGGGCGGTACAGCTTTGCGCCGCTCTTCCAAGTCCCGCCAAATTCTTTGGCCTGTGATCGTCACGCCATTGCCGAGAAGAACATTAGTGACAGATATCAGATTTGATCCATTCCAGTTTTTGATAGAGCGAGCTTCGGAATCAAATACGAAAATCTGTCCAACTTTTCCCGTGGCCCAATAATCTTGGCACTTGCCCAAGATGTCTTCGCCAGCAGAAAGAACTTCGCATACCACGTCAACCGATCGTGGATAGTCTCCTTCTGCGGCCTGAAGTTCACCCAGAGCATCAGGTCGAGGGGACCAATCATCCGTTAATTTGACATCAACCTCTACAGAGGAGATGTAGCCGGCAAGACGAAGCAAATCGGCAAGAAGAGTAGCGAGTAGACCATGAAGGCGAGTAGGCACAGGTTTTCGGTAGGCTACGCCAGATCGATATTCCCAACCTGTTTGGGGGCCGTAGATTCGATCGTATTCTTTCATCGTTAGTTGATTGAGAACAGAGGACATAGTGGCGGCTGTGTTAATTATAACGTTGGATTATTAATCATCTGCTGCCTACTCGCGCACCAAAAGTGTTCGCTTATTTGCAGCAGCGCCTGCAGGACCTACAAAATGTCCAATAAAGTTTTCCAGACGGTATTCATTCCGGCGCTCACTTGAGGCCAGCCCGAGTGTACTCTGCGCATACGCCGCTTCATGCAATGCCTGCCAGAACCGGCGCGGACGTTTCCGCAGAACCGGGAGGCCGAATGCTGAGGTATTTGATGCGCCGGCAATATCGGCAGTTCACTACAGGCAAATCCAAGGTAAACTTCGCTACGCCCACTCCTTACTCACCAATCGAAACCATCTCATGGCTCGCTTTACCGACTCCGACGCGGCGCGATTTCGTCTTGTTCCTTGACCCTAACTCAATTCCTGAGGTGCGAGGTCCGCGGCGCGTGTTGCTCGGGGGAGGCATCGAAGATATTTTGCCCAACGGTTTCCCGCTCGCTGCACTAGTGGTGAACTGGCCCGTTCCGTTGGTGTAATGAAAAAGAGGACAGCCGTATGATTGCGATCAACAAGGCAAACGATGCTAGGCTATTACGCCTTCAAAGCTTAATGGATGACGCCGGCAGTGGTGCGCAATTTACGGAGCTAGATCCATTTGGGGAGAGGCACGGCAGCTGGCAACGTACCCTTCACTCCTATCGGGCCGAGCTGGATCGCTACGTTTTGGTGGCTCTGACAAACCTGGAAGAGGGCGACGAAATTGCGGTTTCGGCGGGTGCCGAAGAACGTACTCGTAATAACGATTCCAATGTCAAACCCAGATTCCGCCGCTTCGACGTTGGCACGATCCGGCTGGATTCCGCCGATCCGGCCCACTGGCCTTCCGAGGTCCAGCAGTTAATTGAGCAAGCTGTTCGCATGGCTGTTGAGATTCAACCCTTGCAACTGGAAGAGCGACAACTTCTCGCGAGCTGATTTCAGGGAATAATCTAGCGCTTAATTGCAAAAATTGGCTCTTCGTTGCCCATACAAAGAAACTCACGCACCCAGCTCCCGCGGCTTCCTGAACACTCGCATCGTCTCCAAAACCCGTCAGCCACTGCACATCGCTCTCCTTACGAAACCAGGTGATCTGGCGCTTCGCGTAATGTCGTGTTCGCAACTGGCAATCGCCAATCGCTTCGGCCAGCGTCATCTGTTCGCGCAGAACGCCAACAGCCTGCCGGTAACCGAGAGTTGCCAGCGCTTTAGCCGTCAGCGGAACCCGGCGTTCCAACAAGCTGCGCGTCTCATCCAATAAGCCGTTCTCAAACATCCAAGCGGCGCGCTGGTTTATCTTCTCATAAAGCAAGCTGCGCGCTGGATTGAGCCCAATCTTCAAAACGCGAAAACCCTCTATGCCTCGGCGCGGTTCGGCCGCCTGTCCGATGAGCTCAATCGCGCGAATCAATTTTTGATGATCATTGGCATGGATGCGCGCCGCCGCCGTTGGGCCGAACTTTCGCAGAAATCGATGCAATGCCAGAGGCCGGCGCGCTGCCATCAACGTCAAGCGTTCGCGGAGTTCTTGATTGCGCTGCGGCGCGGGCGACAAGCCGTGGAGCAGCGCCCGCAAATAGAAACCTGTCCCGCCGGCGATCACTGGAACAGCCCGGCGCTCACGAATGCCTGCGAGTACCCAACTTGCTTGGCGTGCATACTCGCCTGCCGTCAATTCGCCTGCAGGGTCGATTACATCCAAAAGATGATGCGGAATGCCCATTCGCTCCGCTACTGGCGTTTTGGCCGCACCCACATTCAACCCCGCGTATACCTGCACCGAATCGCAATTCACGATTTCGCCATTGAACTCAGCCGCCAAGCGCACAGCCAACGCGCTCTTACCCGAACCCGTCGGACCTATCACGGCTATTAATGGATACGCTTCCGGCACGGGCTTTCGGTGATTGGAGTTATACTCATATTGGGTCAACCTAAATAGGCGTCAGGTTGGTACTTCCTCCAATTTAAAAGTAGTTGAATGCTCCACTCCCACTTTAGATCGCTGACACTCAAGTGTTCCCTAGCCGCCGGTTTGGCGGCGACGATTCTGCCAGCGCAGGCTGCTCAGAAATCAGAACGTCCGATCCTGCCGCCCACCACAAAACAGGCTAGTTCTCCCAAGGCGGCAGCCTATTATCATTATTCCCTCGGTCATCTCTATGCCGAGATGGCTGCCTCTTACGGCAACCGGAGCGACTATCTAAACAAGGCTATCGACAACTTCCGCCTTGCCATGAAAGAAGACCCCGACGCCGATTTTCTGGTTGAGGACATCGCCGAACTTTACCTGGCTGCCGGACGCGTTAAAGATGCCGTTGAGGAAGCGCAAAGTGCCCTGAAGGCGAACCCCAACCAGCTCAATGCGCACCGGGTATTGGCCCACATTTACCGCAGCCAAATTGGCGGGGACGGTCAGAATCGCGCTAACGAAGGTATGGTTAAGCGCGCCTTGGAACAATTTCAAATCATCGCCGAAAAAGACCCCAAGGACATGGAAGCGCTGATCATGGTCGGCGGTCTGAATCGCATGCTGGACAACTCAGTCGATGCCGAAGCCGCCTTCAAGAAAGCCCTCGCGATTGAACCAGACAATGAAGACGCGTTAGTGGGTCTGGCCGGTGTTTATGGGGAGCGCGGCGACGCCAAAGCGTCCACTGAACTGCTGGAACGTCTCGCCACTAAGAATCCTTCCGGACGCGCCTACGTGATGTTGGGCCAGAATTATGAGTCGATGAAGGAATATGTTCTGGCGGCGGACGCTTTTCATAAGGCGGCCGATTTGGAACCCGGGCAAGTCGAGTTCAAGGCTGCCGAAGCTCATGATCGGTATGAGGCGGGCCAAACTGAGGAAGCTTTTAAACTTTACCAGGAAATCGCCGATGCGAAACCGCTGGAAGCTGGACCCTATCTCAAGATGTCCGCCATTCGCCAGGATCAAAAGAATCTGGAAGAGGCGCGCCGTCTGCTGGACAAGGCCAAGGAGATCGATAAATTCAGCCTCGACGTGCAGCGTGCCGATGCGTTGCTGTTAGCCGACGAAGGAAAGCTGCCCGACGCGATTACAACGCTGCAAAGCGTGCTGGATGCTACTGCCAAAGCGAACCTCGATCCGGCGCAGAAGCTGGGCAATCGTATCCAACTGCTGGATGACTTAGGCGTTCTGTACCGCCGCAATGAACAGTACGATGAGGCGATTGATCGCTTCAAGCAAATGGCGACTCTGGAGCCTGATCAGGCGCCCCTGGTTGCGATTCAAGTCATCGAAACACATCGCGAGGCAAAGGATTATGTGAAGGCTCAGCAGGAAGCCGACGCGGCCGTAGCTGCGTATCCCAAGGAGCCCCGCCTGCACAGTGTGCGCGCGCAATTATTTTCCGATCAGGGAAAGACAGACGCCGCCGTGGCAGAGTTCCGCAAGTTAATGGATGGCTCAGACGATCTCGAAATCGATTTGAATATCGCCGAGACCTATCAAAAGGGCCACAACTACAGCGAAGCCGCCAAGACCCTGGATGCTGCGGAAAAGCTCGCCAAAGACGATAAGTCTCGAGCTACCGTATTCTTCAGCCGCGGTGCCCTGTACGAACGGCAAAAGAAATTCGATTTGGCCGAGAAGGAATTTCGCAGGGTGCTCGACGCCGATCCCAAAAACGCCTCCGCTTTGAACTATTTGGGTTATATGCTAGCCGATGAGAATGTACGCTTGCCCGAAGCGCAAGACTATATCAAGCGGGCAGTCGATATTGAACCTGGCAATTATGCCTTTCTCGATAGCTTGGGGTGGGTCTATTTCCGGCTTAACAAATTAGATGACGCCGAACAACAACTGACCCGTTCTTTGCAACTGAGCGGGCAGAAGGACCCAACCATACACGACCATATGGGCGACGTCTATTTCAAGCAAGGCAAATTGAAACAGGCGATCTCGCAATGGCAATCGTCGATTAAAGCCTTTAATTCCAGCGCGCCCGGCGACCTGGAGCCCGATGAAATGGCGAAAGTTCAGAAGAAGCTTGACGGTGCCCGGGTGAAACTGGCTAAAGAAGAAGCTCCCGCCAAGCGGAATTAAGAACTCCTTTTAATAGTGACGAGTGCCGGCAAACCCAAAGTTTTGCGAGTGAATCCGTTACCCCTTTGGGATATATAGCGTCCTTCTTTGCAGAGGCGTATTCAACTTAAATGTCCAAGTATCAGACCAGTTGTTTATTGAAGATTTGTGCAGTCGCCGGTTTGGCAATGGCGACCGCTTCGTTTACTTTCGCTCAACGGGGCGACGAGCACGGTGGCCAGCAGCATGGAGGCGGCGGCCGGGGCGACAAGGTGGGTGGTGGTTTTATTCCCGCCCATGGTCCGGCTGCTCACCCGAGCGGCGGCCACCAAGAGGCACCACAGCAGGAGCATCACGCAGACAAAGAAGGGCATCCTGAAGCCCCGCACGTCCACAATAATGGCCAATGGGTAGGTCATGAGCAAGGCCGCGATGATGCTCGCTTTCATCTTGACCATCCCTTTGAGCATGGCCGGTTCCCGGCTGGAGATATCGGTCGCGGGCATGTCTGGCGCCTCGGTGGCGGCGGACCGGATCGTTTTGGTTTTGGCGGGTTTTTCTTCAGCGTTGCGCCATTCGACCTAGGTTTTGTCAGTGACTGGTATTGGGATCGCGATCAAGTTGTCATTTATGCCGACCCCGATCACCCGGGCTATTATCTGGCATACAACCCGCGTCTCGGCACTTATGTTCACGTGCTGTATTTAGGTCGGTAAGGTTGGAATGGGCTGTTAGGGACGGATTCGGATTTCTGGCAGCCTTTTCATTTTGCGAATTTTTTCCGCTGGCGTACGACTTCCCCCACGACCATCACGGCGGGTCCACTGACTTCCAATTTGCCCTCGGCTACGGTTTTAAGATCGCTCTCCAGCACGCGTTGATCGGCTAATGAACCGTGTTCGACAAAAGCGACGGGTTCACGTTCGCCCCGGCCGACGGCGATCAACGATTCAGCAATCAAAACGCGCTGTTTTGTTCCCATCAGGATCACCAGCGTATCGATCTTGGCGTAGGGCGCCCAATCCATGTTGGTTCCGGATTTCCAATGCCCCGTCACGACGGCAAAACTGCGCGACACTTCTCGAAAAGTAAGGGGAATGCCCGCCAGACCGGGCACCGCGATCGCCGAACTAACGCCGGGGATCAACTCGACTTCAATCCCGTGCTCGAGCGCCACATCCCATTCCTCTGCGCCCCGGCCGAAAACCAGCGGGTCGCCGCCTTTGAGCCGGGCTACGGTTCGACCCGCGCTGGCGTGCGCCACAATCAGCTCGAAAATCCGCGCTTGTTCCCGCTCTTGTTCGCCATCATGCTTACCTACGTAAACCAGTTCGGCACCCGGTCGAGCTAAAGCGAGCACCTCCGGCGTAGTCAGCCTGTCATATAGGACTACGTCGCACTCGCTCAGCGCCCGGACAGCCTTCAGGGTGAGCAATTCCGCGTCGCCCGGACCCGCACCAATCAGATAGAGTTTGCCAGTTTTCAAAGTTTCTTTGAAGCGCCTGAATTTCAAGCGTAATGCATCCTCGCTGAGTGCCGAAGAGAACTCTAGCGGTACTATACGCAAACTGATTAAATCTTTCTAAGAGGTAATGGACTAGGTTCGATGACGCCGCAATTTTTCTCAGAGCAGGCCAGCTACTTGTTGGCCGCCGGTGTCCTCATAGCCTTGCTCGCGATTAGCTTGACGTGCCTGTTTGTGAGACGAAAACTCTCGCAACAAAGAGAGACGCTACGTTTAGAGAGGCAACGCTGGAGACTCTTGGTTGCCGCCAACCAGGATGCGATTTTTGATGTAGACCTACGCAACGGCGGATTGTTCTTCTCGCCGCAATGGTTTGAACAAATTGGTTATCTGCCAGGCGAGTTGGCTCCGAGTAACGATAAATGGCTCCAACGAATCCATCCAGATGACAAAGCTCGCGTGGAAGCCTATTTGGCGGATTATTTGGAACACCGAGTGCCCACCTACGACGTTGAATACCGCCTGCGTCATCGGGATGGCCATTGGTGTTGGATTCACGCGCGCGCGCAGGCCGAGTGGGATAAAAACGGGAAAGCAGTCCGGCTGGTCGCCTCGCACGCCGATATTACACATCGAAAACGATCCGAGTCTGCGTTGCAGGCTAGCGAAGCGCGGTTCCGTACTTTCCTCGACCACAATCCTGCCATCACCTGTATTAAAGACGAAGATGGCCGGTTGCTTTATGCCAACCGCAAGCTCTTCGAACAGGGCCGCGACATAGCGGACATGCTGGGGAAAACAGATGCAGAATTGTGGCCGGCGGAAGTGGCGGCGGAGTTCCGAGCATCCGATCTCGCGGTTCTTAATTCTGAAGCCACTGCCGATTATTTGGATACCATCACTCTACCGGACGAGTCTGTGCGGCACTACCAGGCAACCAAGTTCATGTTCCGCGACGCCGGCGGACAAAAATTTCTGGGTTGCATGGCCCTCGATGTCACCGAACGCCGGCGCGCCGAAGCCGCCTTGACCCAGTCCGAAGAGCGTTACCGGGAACTGTTTGAACGTAATCCCCTACCCGCTTGGATCTACCACACCGAAACCTTCAAAATCCAAGCCGTGAACGAAGCCGCCATTGCTCACTACGGTTGGAGCCGTGAAGAATTTCTTGCGCTAACGGTGATGGATATTCGGCTCCCTGAAGAGGCGGAAGCTTTGGAAGCCGCATTAGACAAACTACTCGGACAACGGGCAAGCACCGGTCCGTGGCATCATCGCCTCAAAGACGGTTCCATGATCTGGGTAGAAATTGCCATTCAAGATCTGCGCAGCACGGCCGCGCCTTTGCGCTTAACTCTCGTCAACGACATTAGCGCGCGCATGGAAGCGGAGATGGCCCTGAAGTCAGCCTATGACGAGTTAGAAGTACTGGTCGCACGGCGAACCAGCGAACTCCGGCAAAATAAGCTCAGATGGCGAGCACTGGTAGAGGCCACTCCGCAGATCGTTTTTGCCACGGGACCTATGGGCGAACCGGACTACATGAGCCCGCGCGCTGCCGAATACACCGGGCTTCCTGTGAACGAGTTGATTGGCGGCAAGTGGGCCAGCTATCTGCACCGCTACGATCGCCCGCAGGCAATTGCTGCTTGGCGCGATTCGCTGCAATCCGGCTCGCCATTCGAGGTCGAATCTCGCATACGTTCCGCAGCGGGTGACTACCGCTGGTTCAAAACTGTGAGCCGGCCCGTGCTCAACGAAGATGGGGAAATTACCCGCTGGATTGGCACAGCTACCGACATCGACGACCAAAAACGCAGCGAGGAGGCTTTGGAAGCCGCTGTGGCGCGGCGCACTTTGGAACTGGCCGAAGCGCGCGATCGAGCCGAAGCCGCCACGCGCGCGAAGACGCAGTTTTTGGCTGCCATGAGCCACGAAATCAGAACTCCTATGAACGGAGTGATTGGCATGGCGAACATCATGCTCGATACCGAGATGACATCGCAGCAGCGCTGTTACATGGACACCATTCGCTCCAGTGGCGAAGCTTTGCTGATTGTGATTAACGACATTCTCGATTTGTCCAAGATCGAAGCGGGGCGCCTTGAACTCGAGCGCACCCAGTTCGACCTTTCTACCTTGCTCGAAGAAGCCATCGAGGTCGTCGCTACCCAGGCTACGGCCAAGAATCTGCAGATGCACAGCCTGGCAGACGATAAGGTGCCGTTTGACTTGGTAGGTGATCCGACGCGTCTTCGCCAGATCGTCCTTAACCTGCTAGGCAACGCTGTCAAGTTCACCCCTGAAGGATCGGTGAGTATATCCGTCACTCGCGAGGCCAACCAAAACCAAATGATCGTGCTGCGCTTTGCGATTCGCGATACCGGTGTTGGCCTTACAGCGAAACAGCAGGAAAACTTGTTTCAAGCGTTCCAGCAAGCGGACCTGTCCACCGCCCGCCGCTTTGGGGGCACCGGCCTTGGTCTCGCCATTTCAAAGCGCTTGGTCGAAATGATGGGTGGCACTATGGGCGTGCATAGCCAAATTGGCGAAGGGAGCACCTTCTGGTTCAACGTGTGCCTGGAGACTTCGCCGGTTTTCAGCAACCTCGATTGTTTTGCGGGGAAGCACGTGGCGATGGTTGCGAATCAGTCAGCGGTCACATCCAGGCTATGTTCCTATCTTGAAGCCGTTGGCATGCGAGTTAGCCATTACAAGCGCATCCCGCAGACCAAACACACCCGCTTCGACTTGTTGTTAGTAGATTCCGCAGCGCTCACGCAGCCCGCTATCGCAATCCAAGCATGGCCCTGTGATTTGGCGCCCATTTTGATTCTGGGTACGCAAGCCGACTTCGGATCTTCGGCGATTAAGGGCCACTCGGACATCAGCTTCGTTCCAAAACCTGTGCGGCGTCTGCCGCTTCTGCGCGCGATTGAAGCTGCCCTCACGGGCATTTTGAACGAACAAGCGGCCGAAGCTGGGCAATCTTCCGCAAGTCACCGAGTCGAAGTTCTGCTTGCTGAGGACAACAAGGTGAATCAACTGGTCGCGCGCATCATGCTGGAAAAGATGGGCTGCCAAGTGGATATGGCTGAGAACGGTCTCGAAGCCTGCACTGCTCTTCAACATAAAGCTTACGACCTCGTTCTAATGGACTGCCAAATGCCCACGATGAGTGGCTTCGAAGCGACAGAGCGCATTCGTGGTCTGGAAACAAGCGGCCGGCGTACGCCGATCATCGCCCTGACCGCTGGCGTTCTCAAAGAAGAGCGCGACCGTTGTTATGCCTCGGGCATGGACGATTTTATTTGCAAGCCAATCTCGCAGAAAGACCTGGACAGCGTTTTGGAGAAATGGGCCGCGGTTCGCGCCGACAGGGTCGCTTAGTCATCCTCCTATGATGGAATCGTGCGTACTCGTTCTTTTCTCTTCGCCATCTCTCTTTGTCTGAGCGCAGCTTCGGCCGCGCAACGCCCACCTTACGAGCGCCTCTACGTTTTCGGCGATAGCTATTCTGATATCGGCGAAGGGTATCTGGATGGCGATGGTCCTACCGCCGTGGCTTACCTGGCGGACCATCTCGGATTCAAGCTACAGCCTTCAAACATCCCGAATAAAGCCGGCCAAAGCCTCGATTTCGCGGTCAGTGGCGCACGCACTGGCGGAAGTGGTGGTTCCCACGTGAAAGGAGCTTGGCTCGGCTATGGCATGCAGAATCAGGTGAACGACTTTGCCGCGCTGGTGCGGTCTCATCAGATCGAGTTCGCGCCAGGCAATACGCTGTTCTACGTCGCGGGCGGCTTAAACGACAGCAATCTCCCGACCGAAACCACCGTTGCCAATTTGAAAGGCGAAATCAGAACGCTCTATTCGCTCGGCGCGCGGCATTTCGAGCTGGCTCTCCTGCCCACCGCTATTCCCGACTTCAGCGCCGTAGGTGAACGCCTCAATCCGGTTTTGGCTCTCATTCCGCAGGAACTCGCGGCCGAACTGCCGCAGGCCCAAATCCTTCTCAGCCATTGGGGACCGTTCTTCGACGAAGTCATGCATGCTCCCGGCCAATACGGCATCCGCAACACCACCGATGCCTGCGCCGGCCGCGCGATCTTTCATCAGGACACAACCGAATGCCACTCGCCCGCCGACCACTTCTACTACCACGCCAGTCACCCTTCGACGGCCGTTCACAAAATAGTCGGCGAAAAGCTGTATCGCGAGTTGACTACAGCACCGCCTCCACCAGGCGCGGACCGTTAAACTTTAAGGCCGCCGTAAACTGGTCGTCAAATTCGCGAGTTGTCCGCGCTCGTGAGGCCTCGACGCCTGCGCCTTCCGCCAGCTTCACCCAATTCAACTCCGGCCGCCCGATATCGAGCATGTTGTTCGCCAGCGGACCCAATTCCCCCGACCCGGTGCGCTTCATCTCAACGTCCAAGATGCGGTAGCGCCGGTTCGAAAAAATTACCACGGTGATGTTCAACTTTTCTCGCGCCATCGTCCAAAGCGCCTGCAGTGTATACATACCGCTGCCGTCCGCTTCCAGCGCCACAACTTTTCGCTCGGGACATGCCACCGCTGCGCCCACTGCAAGCGGTAACCCTTGACCGATTGACCCGCCCGTCACCGGCAGGAAGTCATGCCGGCGGGCGCGTCCAAGTAGCGGCACCACTGCCTCTGACGAGGAAACCATTTCGTCGCAGACGATCGCGTCTTCCGGAAGGTGAAACACAATCGCGCGCCCCAAAGACTCAGTCGAGAGCGCCTCGCCACTAATTACACTATGTGTTCTATCGTTCGGCCCGGGCCGCCACTCGGGAACTGGGAAGCAATCCGCCAAGGCTTGCAGCGCGTAAATGCCATCGCCCTCTATGCCTGCCAAGACTGTCATCGCACAATTGTCCGGCAGCAGCGTACTTTTTCTTCCTGGATAGGCAAAAAAAGAAACTGGAGCCTTCGCCTCAATGAGCACCATATGGCGTAATCCCGCAAATTGTACTTCGGCTTTTTCGGGAAAATAGGCCACGCGTTGTGGCGCGAAACGTCCGCCTCCTAACGCCGCGCGTGAAGCGTTCCGGTCATAAAACAAGCGCGCGCCACTGCCCGCGGCAATGCGTTGTGCGGCCATCAATCCAGCATCACTGACCGTTTGCCCACCAATCAAGACGCCAGCCGCCGGACCCGACTCCCGCAACACGCGTGCGGCCTCTTCGATCTCTCGGTCGCTTGCCCTTGCACGTTCGGCGGGCCAAGCCCACTCGCCCACTTCGCCCGCTTCGCTCCAAGAAAAATCGGCAGGCACAATCAGTGTTGCTACTTGTCCAGGCGGACCAAACGCCGCGGTAATCGCTTGCGTGGCGAGCGGACCCATCTCCGCACCGCTGCCTGCTACCCGGACCCACTCAGATACGGTGCGCGCAAAAGCCGGCACATCCGCGCTCAAGGGCGCATCGACCTTCTGATGGGCCGTGGCATGATCACCGACGATGTTCACAACCGGCGAACGCGCCTTGCGCGCATTGTGGAAATTCGCCAGCGCATTGCCTAATCCTGGACCCAGGTGTAGCAGCGTCGCCGCCGGCTTCCTGAGTCATGCGTGCGTAACCGTCGGCCGCACCCGAGCAAACGCCTTCAAACAGGCCCAGAATCGGCCGCATCCCACTGACCCGGTCCAGCGCCGCGACAAACTGCATTTCGGACGTGCCAGGGTTCATGAAACAAACGTTCACCCCGTTCTTCAAGAGCGTTCGCAGCAGGCACTCCGCCCCGGTCATTCTCACGTTTCGGATTATACTTGGCCAGCCGCTAGCGCGATCGCGTCTTCGTCATCCAACAAATATTCTTTCGCTCTTAGAAAAAGAGCGGGCACGCTGAGCGCCTCGTTATGTTTGCCTGTCATCTCTTCAACAGTGAACAGTCCCAACCTGCGATAGCTTTCAAACTGCGATTCCGTGAACCATTGATCGCTGGTCGGTTCCTGCGGAAATGCCGTATTGACGCTGCCGTAATTCTTTACGTCTTCCGGTTCGTTGCCCTTAAGCACTGGCTTAATGTACAGCAAATGCCCGGGTTCCGCGTCTTTGTCCACACAGTCGTAGTGAATGGTTGCAAGTGCGCAGCGCTTACCTTTTTCGCCGAGGTCTGGATCGATATCGATGCCATCGGCAAATTCGATCGAGATGCCGAGGTCAATGCGAACCTTGCGCACGGCATTGCCCAGATCCTCTCTGGTGTATTCCGGATCGCAACCCGAATCGATCACTACAATATATTTGCAACGCCGCAGCACCATTTCGTAGAGCGCCAGATTCTCAAAGTGGCCGCCGTCGGATAAATACACATAACGGTTTTGATCGTTCGTCCTTCCGAGCGCCTCATCCAGGAATGGTTTAATGGCGAAGTCCGGGCCGTCATGATTCCAGGAAGGCCGCCCGACCTCGCCGGGATTGGCCAGCCACCAACCCAGCCGCGCATTAAACAGCGTCATGATGATGGCGGTGAGTGGCGATGAGTGATAACCCATGTTCGGGCTGGCGGCCGCGCCTGAGATCGCCATTGCGGTACCGAGGGAGATTCCTCCTGGTTTCGATCCATGTCCATAAGTGGCGGATGGTTGATAGCCAACCCGGTGGCAGCCGGAATGAAAGCGGGACACCGTAAAAGATTCGGCCTTGCGTTCTTGCCAAGCCAAATTCGAACCACCCACAAGATTGAGACACAAGTTTAGAACGTGCAGCGGCTTCTCACTGCTCATGTCAGTCATGGCGATGTTGTCGTTCTCATCGAAGCCGGTGAAAGGGTTTGGCGCCCGGCGTACGTTGGAGGCTCCCAAATACGCCCGGATCAGACGCATGCGATACATGGCGTGCAGCGAAAACTTATTGACGTTCACCCACTTTGAGGCGAGCGTAGCCACACCGGCTTCGATGAGGAACAAAGGCAGCGATCCGTATTCGCCGATCCATTTGTAGCGGCTTAGAAACTCTACAATCTTGGCATTGGTCAGCGTTAGTACAACGCAAAGTGCAATCAAAAACAAAACTGCGGCAATCGGCAGTAGGAAATTATTGAGCTTTTCGAGCACAGTCGGCGGATTGGCGGGCGAGTTTCTCCCTTCCGGACGTGACTTAGATTGGGAGCCTGCTTGGGTCACATACCAGCCCAGCGCTGCCGCTAGGCCGGACATATTAACCGTTGATGTTGCTCCCCAACTTAAAACAAAAGGCGGCAGCAGCAAAACGAGAGAAAAGAAGGCGAGCCAGCCAATCGTGGCAGCTAGCAGCCAACCGCCGGCGCGCGACCACCATTCGCGGTCTTCATCATTGGTGATCTTACTGCTAATGCCGACCGCAAGGACTCCGGTAAGGGTAAACATGGAGGCCACCAGCGGTACGGCGAAACAGGCAAAGTTTCTGGTGTTGTCGGTATCCGAGGGGTGGATGGCATTGGCAACCAGCGAGGCCAGCCATGCGCCCAACGCGCCCGTAACAATAGCCCCTACGGCGCCCTTAATCAGAAGCAACGGATTCGGCGCGAACACTCTCTTAGTTGTGAAAGCGGTCTTACGGATATCGAAGAAGTTTTCGGATTTTGAAAAGACGGAAAATACAATGGCCAACAAAAATCCGCCAGTATGCAGGCCCGCTCCGAACAGAAGAAAATCGAGCAAGGTGACCGCGCTTGCTTCTTCTGTGCTAAGCCAGCACCACCAAATGGAAATGCAGATGGCGGCGGCGATCAGCGGCAGCAAACACCATTTGACGAAATCCTGCTGACTGCAGGCGTACTTACCGAAGCTGGGAAGGCCATGTAACAGCGATCCCACTCCCAATACTCCGAAGCCAAAGCCGAGCCACAAAAGCCAATTGAACTCCAGCGGTTGCGGCGTTCTCAACACGCGGTTGAACAGATGCGGCAGCAGAAGCGCCGCGGCTAGAAACGGTATCAAAACCAGCCAGTTCAGCAGAATATTTCGCACGACGGTGGCTGCCAGCGTCCAGGTGTCGGCTGAGAACAGACCCAACTGCGGATCGAGATAATTTGTATACTCGCGCAAATGCCGCACTGGTTTGGGTTCGGGGTCGATCTTGTTGGTGTTGGCGGAATGATGCGCCATCTGCCGGAGCACGTTTGCCACGCCGGCGCGTTGCACCCAAGAACTAAACCAGGAGCCAATGTAGCCGCCTCCCGAGACCGTTGAGAGGAAATCAAAATCGGCCAGCAAGCGCGGAGGCTCTTGGAATTGATTGGCAGCGAAAGAGTGCTGTGCCAGACCCTGCAGTACACCCAGCGCAAAGGTGGCGCTGCGGATACCGCCGCCAGAGATGCACAAGGCGGAGCGTTCGCGGTTATGCAACAAGGAAAAAACGGGATTCGGACGGCGCAATTCCGCGTGCTCAGCCAAGTCGTCGATGGCCGCTTTGTCTTCCGGTTTAGCAATCTTGCTGGCGAAGACGGCATCGCGTGCTTTGGCCCGCGCGTCGGCTGTGGCCGCCAGACGCTGCGTGTGCGCATCGTAGTAGTCTTGTTCTTCCTGGGTCAGCGGCTCGAACGCTCCGAGTTCGGCTGCCAGTACTTCATAGAGCGGAATCACCCGCCCATTGTTCGCACTGTCAGACAATGCACTCACCCCGCTCCCTGGGCGGCTGCCGCTGGCTGGCCGACAACAGACACAATTTGATATCCGCCGCTAAGCGTGCCGTTCACGAAATCCAGGTTTCCCGGTCGCCACTCAGGGTCCATCTGGCAGCGCACCAGTACACTATTGGCGATGGCCGCGTCTTTCTGAATCCGACGCCGCAGCGGAATGCCCCAGCCCAGATTCCAAGATTCGTGAAACTTGTTGAGCGCATATTTGGGATCGAGCGGATGCGCATACTGCTTGGCCGCGCTCTCGTCGAATTGCAATCCCAGTGCGCGCGCTTTGTTGATCATCCATGACAGCGGAATGTCGGAAAGTTCTTGCACACCCGGCGCGTCGTCGGGCTCGCCGCCTCCCACATCACTGTGTGCACCCGTGAACCAGACTTGCTCCACATGTTGATCCGCGGCCGGAGTGCCGGTCCACAAGGTAGGCATGAATTGTTCACGGCGCTCATCGATAGCCATTGCATGAAACGCGTTCTTGATTTTGGGCGTTAAGTTTGTGTCCAGAAATCCATAGAGGATCGGGTCATTCAGTCCCACCGCCGCTGGGATTCCCAGCGACCCCACTGTGTCCCAGACACCTACCATCTTGATGTCCGCGGCGTACATGTCCCACAGCGCCAACTTTTGCAGTTTCGCCGCGCGATTGGCTTGATCGCGATAGGCGTCAAATGCGAAATTTACCGTTTCATCGGTAAAGTTCTTGGTTGGCAATCCACAAATGGATATCATGCCGGCCAGGCTGCGCGCGGTGAAAGCGCCCCGGCTGAAGCCGAAGATGTAAAGCTCGTCGCCCTGTTCGTAGAGATGGCAAATTCTCGTGTAACCCTCTTTGATTTTTTGCCAAAGGCCGGTCCCAAAGGCGCCGCCTAGTAACATTACGATCGGGTTGCCGTCGGCACCCACTCCATCGTCGTACAGCGGGTATTGATCTGCGGTATTCAATAAGGCTTTGTAGAGTTTGTAAACGTTCGTCTTCTTACTCGCCTTATCCCAAGTTCCATCCGCACAAAATGCAATGCGTTTGCTCATGCCGCATACTTTATAACAAATTTAACCGCATTGATACACTTCTTTTGCGGATTAGCATGCTAACCGGAAGGATTACGGCCGCCATATGGATACTGTCCAGACTTTTGAAGGATTGCCCTTTCAACGACTCGCTCGGCGTAATTGAACCGTAGCAGACGCGCCGTTACTTCGCCTTCCCGAGTCAGCGGTTCGATGATCCCGCCATGGACGCGAAAGTGATCTGACCATCTCTGCAAGCGCGGATGGAAGAGCCTGACGGCTTCGCCGGTTCTGAGGTCGATGGCCGCGACGTCAGACCCCTTGTAGCGATTACAAAAGATGCAGCTATAGGCCAGATTGTCGAGGGTCGAACTAGCGGCGTGTTTGCGACTTGCGCAAGGCGGATGACTTGCTGCCGGGCAGATTCCGGCAGCTCACGAGGCACGCGTCATTATCTGTTCAGCGCGCGCCTTTGCCAGACGGAATATATGTTCGAGTTGAAAGAAATATTCTAGCTCGGACTGTTCATCTGGAGAAAGCTGCTCCTCTTTCTCTCGTGCAATTAGTTCTTCTACGCGTTGCTGGGCTTGCGGAGAAGGACGAAACGCGATGATTTGTTCCGGCGTAGTACCCGCAGCGATAAAGTCGATGAACTCGAAATAAGCGGGATGAGCAACAGTCATAACGTGCCCCTAGCATAGCGCGTTCTGCGTGGTGGAGTGACCGAACCAACGCGATATGAAATCAATGATGAGCTTCGATCTAAGTCAGCCGCCGCACGCTTTCATGGTTGGCTTTAATAAGGTTCAAACCCGGAATGCGTCACAAGCGCGAAGCGTTCAGCCACTTTGGAGAAGCAGCGTTAATCATGCCCGCGTCGAATCACGGCTTCCACTTTACGGAGAGGAAGAGAGTTGAACTCCGTGTTGGCGTCCGTTTACTACCCAAAGTACTGCCGGCTTTTCGGTACTTTCCGAACACCCATACCCCATTTGGGTGATGACAACATATTGCCGGACGGGGTAGCATCCTAAGTAACCTCGATCTCACTAGATCCCAGGAGCACGATTACAGTGGGCAATCGGAACTCATCGAAAGGTCAAAGCCAATGAACCGACTCGTGAAATTTCTACCCGGCGCGCTCTTTGCAACAGCGGCGCTTTTTTCCCCTGCCCCCGCCAGCAGCCAAGACGAGGGCCGCTGGCAGCCGATGGGCTACACCGGTATGATCTCTGTGCGAGTCGTAACCGTCAAGAAAGATTTTTGTACATACTTCATCCGAAATGACAGCACCTCACAAACTCTACAATCTCTAACCTGGGACTTCACCTACGTCCCCGCCGACCAGCATGGGCCTTACAATCCATACGCAAGGGAAAAAGGGAGCGACCGTATCGCTCTGCCCATAGCTCCCCAGAAGCAGGAAGGCGGCTGGACGGATTTTAGTATCGCATCGTCAGACTGTTCGGGCGTTCAATTTTCCAACGTTAAAGCTGAGTGGAAGTGAGGCCGCCGATGCCAATGAATCGCACACTTCCAGCGTTTCTCCTATTTATTGCTGTAGCTCTTCTCTCCGCTGCGCCTCCACCTGACTGGGGGCCTTGGCTGCCATTGAAGGATGGTGGCAAAAACGGAGTCGAGATCTCGTTCAAGTTGTGGCCCAACAAGACGCAATATTTCAAACTCCGAAACACCTACGAGGTAGCGGTGAAGGTGGAGTGCCAGTTCAACTTTACAGACGGCAATGGGAAGCCATCGACAGAGCATGGCTGCGGCGCGACACTCGCTCCCGGCCAGGAGAAGAAGGACCCTGGCTGGTTTGAGTGGGCCGTGACAGCGGTAGACACAGGTTCACTAATCGCCAAAGTAAGGCGTGCCGACAACAACGCCAGCATGGGCCGGGCGGTTGGCGCTGCTGAAGAGCCAGGCAGCAAAGTTGCGCCGTTCAACATTCTTATTCAACGTGGGCAGGCTGCGCGAGGGCTTGTCACGGGAACGATTTCTGTAAACGGGCAGCAGATCGGCATGGCCTACGAAAACGACGAGCTGAAAATTCCGCCTGGCACGTACCCTGGCATGCTTCGATACATATCCGGCCACAATTTTGTTGGAGGGCCAATGGGCACGATCGGCAAGACGGGCGACTTCCTGTTGGAGATCTCGGGCGTGCCTGGGGGAAGGACTGACATTCTGTTTCACGGTGGCAATCAGCCGCAACATTCGCGCGGCTGTATTCTCTTAGGCCCAGTTGGTCGCGATCCTGGCAGTTCGATTCCTTCTCTGGATGACCAGCATCCGCTACGCCAAATGCGCCTGCTCTTTTATGGCACTGACGTTCCAAACTCTACGCCCGATGAAGCAATTACTATTCAAATTCAATAATTACGGAGGAAAAGCAGTGAAAGCCACCCCAGCAATACGTGTTCTACTTTTTTCGGCGCTTGGTTTATGCGCGGCGGCTTTAATGAACGCGCAGCAGGCGGGCAGCACAAAGATGGGCCCGCGTGACGGCCAAACCTACGTCTGGATTCCGCCGGGGAGCTTTTCTATGGGGTGTTCGCCGGGTGATGCGCAATGTGGAGACTCGCGAGAAACCGGTACACACCGTCACAATCGCCCGAGGCTTTTGGCTGGGCCAAACGCCGGTGACACAAGCGGCATACGTCCGCGTGATCGGCAGCAATCCGAGCTACTTCAAAGGCGATAACCTTCCTGTGGAGCAGGTGAACTGGAGCGAGGCCAAGCAATATTGTCTGGCGATTGGCGGACGCCTTCCCAAAGAAGCGGAATGGGAATACGCGGCGCGGGCGGGATCGAAGCGCGACCGGTACGGCGACCTGGATGATATCGCTTGGTACAAAGACAACAGCGACGGACATACCCACCCGGTAGGCCAAAAGCAGCCCAACTCATGGGGCCTATACGACATGCTGGGCAACGTGTGGCAATGGACGGCTGACTGGTATGGACCGTATGTGCAGGACAGCGACGATACGCAAGGACCGACTGGCGGTGACACTAAAGCGCTGCGCGGGGGTTCTTGGCCCAATGCTCCACGGTACGTTCGCGTCTCGGTCCGGAGCTATGTCGATGCGCCGTCCAACCGTGACAGCGACCTCGGCTTCCGGTGTGTCGGGGAATAACCCTTTACTCTATTTGCCTTTTTCACTTTTTTCTTTTCGGGCGGCGAAGCCGCCCGAAAAATTTCCCCCCCTAGGGCGGCTTTTTTTTTGTGAATGGGTACTGGCCGAAGATCTGCTCGCGAAGCGCCCAGGTGTCGCCGTGCGCGGCGTGAGCGTTCCAAGCTTGTAGGCGAGTCATTGCTTCGCCCCAATGAATTTGGCCACGGTCAAACGCTTCCTTCAGCGCCTTGATACGGCGGCGAAAGCGCACTACGTTGCCGCGCACCAGCCGCGCATGATCTGGGAACAATCGCCAGCCGAGAAACGTGACGCCATCGGCGCAGCGATAGACACGGCTCTTACCTGGATGCAGCAACAGCCGAAGCTCCGCCAAGCGGGACTCGACTCGTTGGCGCGCATCGGCCAAGAATGACTTGTCTTCGTGGAACAACAGAAAATCGTCCACGTAGCGGCAATAGGCGCGCGGACGAAGTTCGCGCAGCACGAACTGGTCAAGGTCATTCAGGTAGACATTGGCGAAGAATTGAGACGTCTGGTTGCCCAGGGGGATGCCGCGGCGGCGTTCAAACGGCGTAAACAGGTTGTCGCCCGGAAAGTAAACTTCCACAGGCGTCTGCGGATTGGAGCTATCGATAATTAGCGCGGCTAAGGCGAGCGTTGGCGTACATTTGATAACGCGCGCCAACTGCGCTTTAAGAATCCCGTGATCGATGGAGGGGAAGTACTTGCGGATATCGCATTGCAAGACAAAGGGGTGGGCGGCGACAGCGCGCTTGGTGGCATGGATGGCTTTGTGGGTGCCGAAGCCAATGCGGCAGGCGTAGCTTTGTGCGGCGAAGCGCTTCTCGAAAATGGGCTCCAGGATCTGAGTCAGGGCGTGATGAACAACGCGGTCGCGAAAGGGCGCGGCGGAGATATGGCGTTGTTTGGGCTCGTGGACCAGAAACGTTCGGTAGAGCCCTGGCTGATACACGCCCGCTTGCAACTCCCGCTGGAGCTGGATGACGTGCAGTTCCCAATCGAGAAGAAACGCGGCAACATCGGGGCGGCTACGCTTGCCTAGGGCGGCACGCTTGACGGCGAGCGTGAGGTTCGGCCAACTCAGGAGGCTGTCCCAGAGATCGCCAGCGCGCTTCATGTTTGAGACCGCCGCGCCATCGCTTTCGTCCAACCGCCGATCATGCGGCCTATTTCCTCCAACTTCTGCGCGGCGAACTCGTGGGAATCGGCGCCCAGCAACTGCAACTCAACAGCGAGGCGCAACAGCAGCCGCAAGGCGTTCACCAAATGGTTGGCGCGTTCCAGCAGCGGCGTCTTGTTTGCCGAGTAGGCTGCTTCCGTTAGCGTTTCCAGTAAGTCGAGAACGCGGGCGGTGAGCCGCTCGCCCACACTGAAGCGGAACGAGCGAGGGAACTTTTCTACTTTCCGAATAAGCCAGACGGATAAGTCGAAGGCGCGCTGCACCACTACCGCCGGCTCATTGGATTTTGAGGATGGCCGCTCCACCGGGCTTCGCTCCATGGCTGCAAGCTACCACAGGGCGGAACGGCCGCTTTGTGTTTGGCGCCCCGCTGGAAACGGTTCGCCGGGACCAAGACCCGGAAGCGGGCGCGGCACGCCCGGCGGGATCACTCCCGCACGGCTCCGGCCTTTCTTTTGTTAAAAAAGAGCCCGCATCCCCGACACACCGGAAGCCGTTGTTGTTGTTACGGTTGGACGGCGCATTGTTGTTGCGGTTTGAGACGCGAACGTTCTGTGGTTCATTGTTCCAAGAACCCCCGCGCAGCGTTAGGCCCTGTTCCCCTTCTGATTATCATAAGCCGCCATCGGAAGCCGCCATCAGAAGCCGCCATCAGAAGCTCGGCGGCCGTTTTCCGCGATAACCGTTGAAGTTCGGTGAAAGTTCGGGATTTGGTGCGATTGCTGGAATCAAACGGCTGGCAACACAATAACCTATACCGTCATATACGAGAAAGGTCCTGAAAGCTGGGGAGCTTACGTACCTGATTTGCCTGGCGTGATCACTGTCGGCGACTCACGTGAAGAGGTCGAGCATTTAATTCAGGAAGCGATTGCTTTTCATGTGGAGGGACTCCGGGAAGAAGGTCTTGCGATTCCGCTTCCCGCCAGCTTTGCCGGTTCGATTGAGATCAATCCCGCTTCCTAATCTAAAGCGGAATGTTCCCATGCTTCTTGCGCGGCATGGTATCTGTCTTATTCGCCAACACCTTCAGCGCGCGTATCACCTTGGCGCGCGTTTCATGCGGCTCAATCACATCGTCAATATATCCGCGCTCGGCGGCGACGAAGGGGCTGGCAAACTGATCGCGGTATTCGTCGATCTTCGCCTTTCGCACTTCTTCCTTGTTGCCCCCCGCTTGTATCTCGCGCTTATAGAGAATATTCACCGCGCCTTCCGGACCCATCACTGCAATCTCGGCCGTTGGGTAGGCAAAATTAACATCTGTGCGCAGGTGCTTCGAACCCATCACGCAGTAAGCACCGCCGTATGCCTTGCGGGTAATCACGGTAATTTTCGGCACAGTCGCTTCCGCGTAGGCGTAAAGGAGCTTGGCTCCGTGGCGGATGATGCCGCCAAATTCCTGCGTCGCGCCGGGCAGGAAGCCGGGAACATCCTCAAAGGTGAGAATCGGAATCTGGAAGGCGTCACAGAAGCGCACAAAACGCGCGCCTTTGGTGGAAGAGTTGATATCTAAGCAGCCAGCCAAATGGGCGGGCTGATTTGCCACGATGCCGACCGTGTCGCCCGACATGCGGCCAAAGCCGATCACAATATTCTGCGCGAAGTGCTCGGCCACTTCGAAGAAATAGCGGTCGTCGAGCACGCGCCGGATCACTTCTTTGATGTCGTACGGTTTATTGGACTCGCTGGGGATGAGCGTGTCCAAGTCCTTGTCTGCGCGATCGTCGCTGTCTCGGGTGGCCATGCGCGGCACGCCGTCCAGATTGTTCTGCGGCAAAAACGTGAGCAACTCGCGGATGCGCCGCAAGCAGTCCGCGTCGTTCTCAGCCTGGAAATGCGCCACGCCGCTCACCGAGTTATGGGTAACCGCGCCGCCCAGATCCTCTTTGGTCACGTCTTCGTGGGTCACCGTTTTGATCACTTCAGGCCCGGTGACAAACATGTGGCTGGTGCCTTCCACCATGAAAACGAAATCGGTTAACGCAGGTGAATAAACCGCGCCGCCAGCACAAGGTCCCATGATGGCTGAGATCTGGGGCACCACGCCACTGGCAAGCGTATTGCGCAGAAAGATATCCGCGTACCCGGCCAGCGAGGCCACTCCTTCTTGAATGCGCGCACCGCCCGAATCGTTTAACCCGATGATCGGTGCGCCTGTTTTCAGCGCCAGGTCCATGATCTTGACGATTTTTTCCGCGTTGGATTCCGACAACGATCCGCCAAAGACCGTGAAGTCTTGCGCAAACACGAAGACCGGCCGGCCATGGATCAAGCCGTGCCCGGTGATGAAGCCATCGCCATCGATCACCGTATTCTGCATGCCGAAGTTCTGACTGCGGTGCCGCACCAGCTTGTCCAGCTCTTCGAAAGTTCCTTCGTCGAGCAATTGCTGAATGCGTTCGCGGGCCGCTAGCTTACCCTCAGCGTGCTGGCGTGCTTGCCGTTCAGGGCCGCCGCCTTCTTCAGCGCGGGCGTGTCTGCGGCGCACTTCTTCGAAACGATCTATGCTCATGTCAGTACCATTAGACAATCTCTCATGTCCGCGGGAATTGTAATCGGCACAGCCGGACACATCGATCATGGCAAGACTTCGCTGGTGGGCGCTGTGACGGGCATCAACACAGATCGTTTAGCGGAGGAAAAGCGCCGCGGTATTTCGATCGATCTTGGTTTTGCACACGTGACGCTGCCAGGCGGCGAGCAACTGAGTTTTGTCGACGTGCCGGGCCACGAACGCTTTATACGCAATATGCTGGCGGGTGCGGCTGGCATCGAAGCGGTGTTGCTAGTGATTGCGGCTGACGAATCGGTCAAACCGCAGACGCGCGAGCACTTCGAGATTTGCCGCCTGCTCAACCTTCGCCGCGGGTTGATTGTGTTGACGAAAACCGACCTGGCCACACCCGCGCAGTTGGAAAAAACGCTGAGTGACGCTCGTCACCTGACCGAAAACTCGTTTTTGGCGAATGCGCCGATCATTCCGGTGAGTTCGGTAACCGGCGCCGGCTTGGATGAACTCAAGAAACAACTGGCGGAGATAGCAAGAGAGGCTACCCAGCGCGATGCCAGCGGCTGGCCACGCTTACCGATTGACCGCAGTTTTGCGCTCAAAGGGTTCGGTACGGTTGTCACGGGAACACTGTGGAGCGGCACCTTGCAGGTTGGCGATGCCGTTCGTATTCATCCAACCAACAAACAAGCCCGCATCAGAGGTTTGCAGCGCCACGGTAAAGCAGTGGAAAGGGCGGTGGCCGGCGATCGCACGGCTGTTAACCTCGCTGGGATTGAGCATGTTGAGATAAAGCGCGGACACACGCTCACCTCGCTCAATCCTTTAGAAACGACGAGTGTGCTGGATGTGTCGCTCGAGTGGCTCAACGCCACTAAGGGAAACCAGTTTTTACTCGATATCGGAACGGCGGAACTGCCGGTCACGTTGAAACCGCTGCGCGAGAACCTGGCGCGCTTACATCTGACGGAACCGGTGCTGGCTCTGCCAGGAGACCGCTTCGTTTTGCGGCGGCCTTCGCCGGCAATGACCGTGGCAGGCGGCACGGTGATCGATTCATTTCCGCCGAGACGTCTGAACCGCGCCAGAACTTTTGAGAGGCTGAACCGATTGGTGAAGGCTTCGCCTGCCGCACGCGTCGAGATTCTGGTGGAAGAAAGCGCCCAAGGGCTTTCCACCGAACAAGTGATGCGACTGACGGGTTATTCGACGCTGCCTAGGACGCAAAATCTCATTGTTGTGAGCGGACAGCATCTTGTTTCCAGAGCTTGGGTGGAACAGCGGCGGCAGAAACTCATCGAATGGCTGAAAACGTTTCACATGAAACATCCTGCTGCTGAAGGTGCGCCGATGGCACAAGCGCGCCTGGGAATTGATGCTGCTTTGTTCAGCGCGGTGTTGAACCAGTTCGCAGCGGTAAGCGTGCGCGGTGATCTTATCTCGCTTGCCGGTTTTCAGCCGAAAATATCGAGCGCTGAGGCCGAAGCGCTGGCTGAGATTGAGTTGACGTTTCGCCGGGCAGGCTTTGAACCACCAGCACCCGATCAGAAAGCGCGAAATCAAATGGAAGCGCTGATTAAGAATGGCAAGTTGATTCGAGTTTCGAGCAATCTCGTCTTCCATGCCGAGGTCATTGCGCACATCCGAAATTCGCTGGCGGCGCATAAGGGAAGACGCTTTACGGTTGCCGATTTCAAATCCTGGACCAACATTTCGCGCAAGTATGCGATCCCGCTGTTGGAATATCTCGATCGTCAAAGAGTGACTAAGCGCGATGGGGAGGTGCGGGTTGTATTGTAAGGCATGTCGACGTCAAACGCGGTTCGGGTAAACCGCAAAGCTGCTGAGCGCCTGCAAAATGGCCATTTGTGGGTCTTTGCGTCGGACGTGATCGACCGCGGCGAGGCGCAACCGGGCGACTTCGTAAAAGTCGTCGATCAAAAGGGCAAAGCGCTGGGGACGGCGCACTACAGTTCCACTTCGCAGATCGTCCTTCGTCTGCTTAGCCAGCACGTCGAGCCTATTGACGAAGAGTTCTTCTTCAAACGCTGCCGGGCTGCCTTACAGTTCAGAGAGCAAATCGTCAAGAACACGAATGCTTACCGGCTGATTCACGCGGAAGGCGATTTGCTGCCGGGACTGATAGTGGACCGCTATGGCGAGTATCTGGCGATTCAACTGCTCGATCAAGGTATGGATAGGCAGAGCGGCGAGGTAGTGAGTGCACTAATGCGTCTGCTTTCGCCGTGCGGCATTGTGGCGCGCAACGACGTCGCGGTGAGGAGCAAAGAAAATCTGCCGCTCGAATCGAAAGTGGTGTCGGGCGAAATTCCGCCGACGATCGATATCGAGATGAACGGTTTGCGAATGACCGCAGACCTGATGGGCGGCCAGAAGACCGGGGTGTTTCTAGATCAGCGCGAAAATTATTTGGCGGTCGCGGAGTATGGACGGGGTGGGCGAGCGCTGGATTGCTTTACCGGGTCCGGCGGGTTCGCGCTTCACCTGGCTGCTACGTGTTCGGCGGTAGAAGCAGTCGACAGTTCGGGTGCAGCGCTCGAAATTGCGCGTATCAACGCAATTGCGAACAAGATAGAAAACGTCGAGTTCCGCGAGGCAAATGTATTACAGTACCTGCCGAGCTTGGTCTCCGCTCGACGGGCTTTTGACATGGTTATTATCGATCCTCCCGCATTTACAAAAAGCAGGGAGTCGGTAGAACAGGCAGTACGGGGATATAAGGAAATAAATCTACGGGCTTTACGGCTTCTTAATCCGGGCGGCATACTGGTGAGCTGTTCGTGTTCTCATCACATGAGCGAGGCTCATCTATTTGAAACAATTGCACAAGCGGCTTTGGATTGCGGTAAACGGTTACGTGTGCTGGAGCGTCGCACACAGGCGCACGACCACCCAATTTTGCTCACAGTTAGCGAAACCCATTATCTCAAGTGCCTAGTATTTCAGGATATCCCCTGACGGTCAGAGGCTTAGATGGTACTCCCATGAATTCTCTTTATCTAGTACATATAGCCCGTGATTTCCACTTGTATCGGGCAGTGTAAACGTAGTAAAACAATAGACAACCCCATGTGCGGCGAGCCCCTTTTCCTTAGTGTCTTTATAGTAGGGGGCGTTTTCGGTCGGAGAGAAAAATTATGCATATGTCAACAAGTTCCATTCCATTTGAAATCCGTCAAATTCAGCTTCCGGTGGTGCCAAGCGTGGAAACCCCACTTCCTTGGTTTGCCGTCCGTACGCGTTCAAATTTTGAAAAAGTAGCGTCAGTCGCCCTCGGAAATAAAGGCATGACACCGTATCTGCCGTCGTATAAGAGCCGGAGGCGCTGGTCAGATCGCGTTGTTGTGGCGGATACTCCGCTTTTCCAAGGTTACGTTTTCTGCCGGTTTGATCCGCTCAATCGTTTGCCAGTCTTGACAACGACCGGGGTTATTTCAATTGTCGGCTGCGGGTCAGAGCCTGCATCCATTGACGATAAAGAAATTGACGCGATAGAGTTGATTTTACGCTCGGGACTCGCCACCGAGCCGTGCCCGTTTCTACGCGAAGGACAACGGGTTCGCGTCAAGAAAGGTTCCCTGGCTGGAGTTGAAGGAATTCTGACCAAGAAAAAGTCCGATTTCCGGTTGGTGATTTCAGTTACGATGCTGCAGCGGTCCATCGCTGTAGAGATCGACCGCGAATGGATTGAAGTAATCTAAACGTCTAAGTTGCGGACGTCGAGAGCGTTGTCTTCAATGAATTTACGCCGGCTTTCGACGTCCTCACCCATCAAAGTGGAGAAAATTGGTTCGGCTTCGGCAAAGTCGTTCAAATCGACTTTAAGAAGAGTGCGGGTTTCAGCGTTCATGGTAGTAGACCAAAGCTGTTCAGCGTTCATTTCGCCAAGCCCTTTGTAACGCTGTACGTTAACCTCGCGAGTGCCCTCCGTTTTCACCGTGCTCAACAATTCACGCCAATTGGCAATCACTTGTTTCTGGCCGTCTTTGATGATGGTAAAAGGTGGTTTATTGAACTTGGACACGTGCTTGGCTTGGGCGCGAGTCTTGCGGTATTCGGGCAACGAAATGAATTCTGTGTTGATCATGCGCATGGCGTTAGTTGGATCGCGATAGCCGATCATCCAGGACGAGTGCTCTTCTTCGCGTTCCACTACAGTTTCGAGCTTGGCTTCTTTGAATTTTTCGGCGACGGCTTTAACGTTCTTTTCGTCCTGCCAGTCTGCTTTTGTGTCGATGGCTAAAGATACATCGCTGAGGATTTCGGCAACCAGCGGAACTCTGACGCGGCGCACGAGGCGCTGGGAGATTGTTTCCAGTTCGTCAAGCGACATGAGGAAACTGCGCAGTTCGCCGCCCTCGAGTGTTACCGGAGCAGCTTTGCCTTCGGGCGCGAGTTCCACCGCTAGATTTTCCGTGGCGCGCCGCAGAATTTCGCGCGTGAATTCTTTGTCGTCTTTGATGTATTTTTCGCTCTTGCCTTTTTTGATGCGGTAGAGCGGCGGCTGCGCGACGAAGATTTTGCCGCGCGTGATGAGTTCCTGCATGTGGCGGAAGAAGAACGTGAGCAGGAGGGTGCGGATGTGCGAGCCATCCACATCGGCGTCGGTCATGATGATGATCTTGCCGTAGCGCAGTTTGGCGAGCTCGAAATCGTCGCCCTTGCCGATGCCGGTGCCGATGGCAGTAATCATGGCTCGAATCTCTTCATGGCCAAGCATCTTGTCGTAGCGAGCTTTCTCGACGTTGAGGATCTTACCTTTGAGCGGCAGGATGGCTTGATAGCGGCGGTCGCGGCCCGATTTGGCGGTACCACCGGCCGATTCGCCTTCTACGAGGAAGAGTTCGCAGCGGTCGGGATCGCGCTCCTGGCAATCGGCCAGCTTGCCGGGAAGACCGCCGGAATCGAGCGCGCCTTTGCGGCGGGTGAGGTCGCGCGCTTTCCGGGCGGCTTCGCGGGCGCGGGCGGCGTCAATGGCTTTGCTGATGATCTTTTTGGCGACGGCCGGATTCTTATCGAAGAACTCGCCGAGCTTTTCGTTGACGAGTTGCACCACCTGGCCCTGGATATCGGAATTAAGCTTACCTTTAGTTTGGCCTTCGAACTGCGGCTGGGGAAGCTTGACGCTGATGACGGCGGTTAGGCCCTCGCGTACGTCATCGCCCGTGAGATTGTCCTTGGCGTCTTTAATGAGTCCTGTTGAGGCGGCGGCGGAATTGATGGTTCGGGTGAGCGCGCTGCGGAAGCCGCTGAGATGGGAGCCGCCATCGACGGTGTTGATGTTATTAGCGAAGCTGAAGACGTTTTCCGAATAGGAATCGTTGTATTGCAGAGCGACTTCAATGGTGAGTTTGCCGTTGGGTACATCGCGGTCCCCTTCGAAGTGGATGGGCTTTTCGTGAAGCGAAGCCTTGCCGCGATTGAGGTGCTTAATGAATTCGGCGATACCGCCGCTATAGAAGAATTCTTCGGTACGGATGTTATCGCCGCGCTCGTCAGTCAGCGTGATTTTGAGGCCGCGGTTGAGAAAGGCCAACTGGCGCAGGCGAGTGGCGAGTGTGTCGAAATTAAATTCACCGGCATCCATGATCGTGGTGTCGGGCTTAAAGGTGATCTTGGTGCCGGTCTTATTGGACTTGCCGGTTTTGGCGAGAGGCGCCTTGGGAACGCCCTTTTCGTAATCCTGCTCCCAGGTGGCTTTTTCGCGCCAAACCTCGAGATGGAACGTTTCTGAAAGGGCATTGACGCAACTGACGCCGACGCCATGAAGGCCGCCGGACACTTTGTAAGTATTGGAATCGAACTTGCCACCAGCGTGCAGCTTGGTCAATACAACCTGAGCGGCCGACACGCCTTCTTCGGCGTGCATATCGACAGGGATGCCGCGGCCGTTATCCACGACCGTGATTGAGTTGTCGATATGAATGGTCACGCCGACTTCGGTACAGTAGCCCGCCAGCGCTTCGTCGACAGAATTGTCGACGACTTCATAGACGAGGTGATGGAGGCCCATCTCGCCGGTGGAGCCGATGTACATGGCAGGGCGCAACCGCACCGCCTCCAGGCCTTCCAGCACTTTGATACTAGTTGAATCGTAATTGTCGTTGCCGTTACTGTCTTTAGCCAATTTAGCCACACTTTCAGCGGAGGCCCGCACGAGGAATCGCTAGCGGACCTGCCACAAAATCTCTTAGGTTAGTTGCCGTGCGGTTCGAGCACGCCCGCGCAAGACCGCGCCCTTTGCGCTTGCCTTTCAAATCCGCATAGGCATCACCACATAGCGATAGACCGTGTCGCTATCGCCGCCATGCGGCCGCAATTCGCCCGCGTTGTTGGAATCCTTAAAGTGAAACGAGACTTCACTTTGGCTGATGGTGCGCAGGAATTCGAGCATGTACTGCGCATTGAAACCAATTTCCACCGCGGCGCCGCCGTATGTCACAGGCAGCGTTTCCTCGCTCTCGCCGGTTTCGGAGATGGACGAGTGAACCTTTAATTCGTCTTTCAAGATCTGCAGGCGGATGGCGCGCGAACGTTCGTCGGCAAACTGGGCGACGCGTTCGATGGCAGCCTTTAATTCGTCGCGCTGCAGAACGATTTGATGCGGATGATCTTTGGGTAGAACGCGTTCGTAATCGGGGAAGTTGCCGGTCAGCTTGCGGCTCAGCAGGAGGCGCTTATCGATGCGAAAGAAGAGGTGGTTTTCGTTGCCGGAAAAATCGACGGTTTTGGTGGAGTCGTCGCTAGCCAGCTTTTGAATTTCGGCCATCGCTTTGCGTGGCAGCAAGGCTTTGAATTGCGCGGTAAGCCCTGGAAGTGGGACATGCTTTTCGATGAGCGAGAGGCGGTGACCATCGGTCGAGACCATGACAAGGCCGTCTTCGCGAAGCAACAGCAGAGCGCCATTTAAGGTGAAGCGCGATTCTTCGGCGGAAATGGCGAAGATGGTGCTGTTGATCATTTGCGCGAGCACGCCGAGGGGAATTTTGGCGAGCGGTTCGGGCATTTCGGGCAATTCGGGAAAGCTTTCGCGCGACATACCGGCGATGCGCGTGCGAGAACGGCCGCAGATGAGGCTAGCCCAATGGTTATCGGCAAACTTGACTTGCACGTCGGCGTCAGGCAGGAGACGAACGTAATCGAGCAAGCGGCGGGCGGGAACAGTGCCAGCGCCTTCTTTCTTGATGCGCGCCGGGCATGAGCAGCGGATGCCCAATTCCAAATCAGTGGCGGTGAGCCAGATCTGATCTTTGTCGGTTTCGACCAGGATATTGGAGAGAATGGGAATGGTCGTTTTCTTTTCGACGACACCTTGCGTAAGGCCGAGTTCCCGCACGAGATCTGACTTACTTACCGAAAATTCCATGTTAACTTTTGGAGCTCCTTACCGGGCTTAAATAGCGTATCAGCAGGGAACTGCGGGGGAGACAAATTCCTTCTAAATTATAGCAAAAACGATACCTTCCGGGGGAATTAGGTGTGCTTCGCAAGCCCTTCGACGATGCTGCCGATAAGCTAAGCTACTGGGGCAGGGGGATACGTTTGATCAGCTCGCCGATAGCGGATACCAGATCGGATACCCGTTTATCGGTCTGCTCACTCAACTTAGCCAGACGCTTGTTGGTCTCGTCAGAGAACACGGACATCTCCCGGATCTGATCCTGGGTCAAAACCTGCCAGGTCATCAGCTGTTTAAACTCAGCTTCGTGATGTGCGACCATCGCATCAAAGCGGCGATCAAACGCTTCTTGGCGTTGAGCCATTTGGTCCAATATCGCTTCGATGCGGTCTAAACAGCCGCTGCCGTTTGTGTCGGACATAAGATGCCTCTTTCATTATCCTGTATGGTCCGAGCCTGCCGAGGGGACTAGATAAATGGGGCGGACGGCGGATTTGGGTAGCTAAAGCCATGGCAACCGCTACCGGTCAGCTCACCATTCACGCCTGCAGATACACTGGTTAGAGGTGGCACAAGCAATGGAGCTTCTCGTTGAAAAACTTGATCTTAAGCTGCGCGAATGGACGCCGGAAACCGCCAACGATGTTCGAACACGGGTGAGCGAGATCATCGAGATGGCGGATCTCGACACGCTGGACGTTTGTCGTTCGCGAGCCGTGGAGCAAGATGTCCTTAACTTGATCGACGATGAACCCACTTCCCGGTGAAGTCTGGCTGGCCGATCTTGGGTTGGCCGCGAAGACCCGACCGGTCGTGATTGTTTCCCGCGACGATCCTGACTCGCCTCTAGAGATTTGATTTTGTACGTTCCTTTGACAACTCAAAATAGAAGCAGCCGCTACGAGGTTGTCATCCCCAAACTGCCGTTCCTGAATCATGAGTCCGTGGCAAACGTTCAAGGCCTCGGTTCTCTCCCGCGAGTTCGGCTTGAGCGTAAGTTGGGCAGATTGCCGACCGAACTGCTGGTCAACATTAGAATTCGGGTTTCTTCCGCTTGCTCAGAGCCTCTTGAATCTGTTCCGGCCTAAAGAGTTGAATCTCAACCTTCTCCACTCCTTGGGCGATGCCTTTGTCAGCGCGCAATACATGTTCCTCGGCCTTGTCATCGCGGAAGAAACTCCTTACGGCTGGTAATGATGACCTTGGCGCGTCCCGCCACGAGAGATGGCGGAGCTTTTCGAAAGCCTGATTCAGGGTGTCGCCACGGGCTTTGCCCATTTCGTCAAAAGCATCCAGGATCAGGACGAAATCGCCTTTTTCATTGCTTGAACAGCGCGGGGTCGTCGGCCAGGTGCTTGCAGATGACTTCCGCCGTAGCGCCTTTGCGGAATTGCAACAGGCGGATTAGCTTGGGTGCGCGTTTTCCTTGTTCCCGGGTCAGATCGTAGACTCGGTTCGAGAACCAGGTCTTACCGACGCCGAACTCACCTAACAGGACGAGCAGTTGCTTACTGTCATCGGCAGCCAGTTCTTGATGAATGCATCGGCCTTCCATTTAGAGCCATCGACTAACGCGAAGTGACGCCCGTCTAAGTGGTGGCCGCCGAGGAAACAAGTGCGTTCGAGCCACAGCAGCACGTCTTCGTCTTCCATGCTGTAACCGACAAACAGAAACGAATAAGTGTTGGCAGCGGACTCGATCAGGTTCGTGAGCTTAGGGTTGAATTTGGCCTCGGCGTAGTCGAAGGCTGTGAGGACCATGGTCTCGGGGCGTGTGGCGTCGCCATGGAGTTTGAGGACACGGCCTCGATCAAGGACATCGGCGAGGTCGTCGGGTTGGGTGACAACGCTGCGATCGGGAAGGGCGTTCAAGAAGTGGTCGTAGTTAGTGGTAAAGATGGCGCGGAAGGGTAAGTTATGCAGGAGCTTCGGCCTGGTCGTCGCCGCTGAGGTGCGCGGTGATTAATTCCTGGAGAAGATCACGCCACGTGGGATAACATCCGGCAGACATACCGGAGCCAATGAATAAGATCAGTTCGCGCTTGTGGAGTTTGTCGGCAATCTGATCCAGCGGTAACATGGATTTCTCATCATAGAAGAACCGCTTGCATGTCTCAAGGTGCGGCGCAGACGAAACTCTGTGCTTGGTTTGGGTTGCCGTGACCATCGTACTTGGCGCTGAGTGGATATGGGCAAACCGGGCGCATCATCTCCACACCTTTTGCAGGATCATCTTTCGTATACTTCGCCGCGATGATCGAAGACGGCGCCGAACCCTGCTCTACCCAATTCACAAGCGCCGTGAAGACGTCGTGTTGAGGATCGCCGGCTGGTAGAATGCCGAACTGGCCGAAGTAATTCGGTCCTGGACCACCCGCGCAGTGTTGCACGCCGGGCAACATGTACAGCCGCGCAAAACCATCCACGCTGTTTTCGCCCATGGTTTTCTTTACATTGTCGAAATAAGAAACGGCATTGAGCGGTGGAATGGCCGCGTCGGCCCAGCCGTGATACACAATGAGTTTTCCCCCACGCGCTCGGAAGGCTTGCAGATTAGCGTCGGTCGAGTTCAGAGTCGCGGCCATCTTGGTATCGGCGGCGTCGAGGGCCGTGGCCAGATCCGTTTGCTTATACGTCCAGTTGGTGTCGTTGAAAACCATATTGCGAAGAAAACCGGTACTGAAAAGAACACCCGCAGCCGTTCCTGGTTTCGAGCCAGTAATCCAAGCGGACCAACCACCGCCGCCTTCTTCGCCGCCGGGTTCGTAGCCGGGATACATAGCTGCTCCGTCATAGATCCGTTGCAGGGAGGCGGCTTGGGGGGCGGTGAGGCAATCGTTGGAATCGGCACCTTGGCAAACGATGGTCGCGGGATTGAAATGGCAAGAAGTGGGATTGCTTAGGATGCCATCTTTGAGGCCGTCGGCCGCGTCGCAAGCGGCGAGAACCGCTTTCGCAATGGCTGGAATCTTTTCCTTTGGAATGTAGTTGGCGTTATCTTCCAGCATCGGCTTCCCCGAATTGAAAAAATTCGCGACTAACAGATGTGTCCAATAGTTCGCGGGCGCCCCGGCCAGTATGCCGTCGTAGTCTTCGGGAAAGCGCTGCGCCTCCATCAACGCCTGCCTGCCGCCGTTCGAGCAAGAGGCGAAATACGAGTGCTTGGGCGCATCTCCATAGAAGGCCTGAACGACGCTCTTCGCCTCCACGGTCATTTCGTGAATGGCGCGATAGCCGAAGTCGGTGATCTTCTCGGGATGGCCAAGCGCCCAGGCAGCGTCGATACCGTCGGCATGATGGCCGGTGTCGGTGGAAGCAGTTGCATAGCCATCGCGCAAGGCGGCGGCCATTTCGGAGTAGTTGATCGACCCGGCGAAACCACCGTTGCCCGTTCCGCGAAACTTTCCGTTCCAACCTGTTTCGGGCATCCACACTTCAAAATGAATTTGCGAATCGCTCGAAGGGGTGATGATGCCTGCTACGCGGCAGAACGCTGGCGTTTTGACACGGAAGCCACCGGGGCCGAGCATAGTAGTTGGTGCGGTTGATTCGGCGAACTGAATCCGGGTGTTTGGCAGGGAGAGACTCTTTAGCGATTCACAAGGCGTAGCGGCGGCGACAGGCGATGAGCACAGAATTGCCGCGATGATTAGAAAAAGGGGTTTCATGGGCCGGGCAGACTCTTCAAACTTGTATCACAATAAGGACGGAAATTTGTGATCAACTGAAGATTATGCCGTTTCGTTGGTCATTAGTGTGCGGTTTAGCGTCGCTACTTGCGTTCTCGACGCCTGTTTGGGCTAAGGGGACGATGGTGTCAATAGAACTCAGAGGGAAGACGCTGAGTGCGCCTGTGCAAATTACCGATCCGGATTTGCTCCGGGAATTGACAATTTTTGATGGTTCTGGAAACAACGGGACCACGCTTGCTAACGCTGGACGAGGCGCGGTGATCGATTGGCAGGCCGGAATTATGACGCCGCCGCTCGCGAATGCCGAGAAGTACGAGGTTTCGTTTTTCATGGGCCCGGTCAATTGTAAGGCGCGCTACGATTGCGGTACTGAAAAGCCGCGTATCGTTTACGTTGTGACGTATGCATACGACCTGTCGTCGAGGCGAGGCTTCATTTATTTGCCCAGCAAAGGTGAGCCCGGGTTTGATCTTGACAGCAGTTCGATTTGGCGAGGGCCGGGTGTGGCAGGACATTGGTTTCGGGCCACGGAATTGTGGAACAGCGTTATCACTCCACTGATTCGGTCAACAGATACACCAGGCTTGGATCAGCGCGAAAACGCCTTTACGCGCCGAGAAAGTAACCCACGACATCGTTGAACGCGGTCGCGGCTTGCACGTTCGACAAGTGAGCCGTGGGAAGTTCGACATAGCGCGAACCGCGAATGGATTCCGCGATGGATTGGCCCATGGCGGGAGGCGTGGATGGATCGAACGTGCCGGCGATCACCAGGGTCGATGCCTTGATATGCGAAATTGTTTTGCGCTGATCCATATCGCGAATGGCCGCGCAGCAGCCCAGGTAACCATCCAATCCGACTTGCAAGAAGCTCTGCTCGATACGGTCGACCACCTGCGGGGAAGCACGCCGAAAATCTTCGGTAAACCAGCGCTCGATCACCGTTTGGACTACTGCCTGCATGCCGCCCTGTTTGACTGCCGAAATACGGTTGTCCCAGTTTTCGCGCGGGCCCATGAGAGCCGAGGTATTGCAGAGAACGAGTTTGCGAATCAATTCGGGCTTGTGAGTCGCCAGCCACATGCCGACCATACCGCCCAGGGACAATCCACAAAAATGCGCGGCGCTTTCACCCAAATGAGACAAGAGCAGGACCGCGTCGTTGGCAACATCGTCCAACGAATACGGCGGCTTGGGCGCGCTAGAACCGCCATGGCCGCGATTGTCGTATCGCAGAACTCGAAAGGTTCTACTGAACTCCGCTGCCTGCGCGTCCCACATGCCAAGATCCGCCCCCAGCGAATTAGAAAGAACGAGAAGAGCGGCGCCGGGGGGCCCCTCGAGCGTGTAATGAAGGTTGTATTCTGGCTGCGATAGCGTGGGCATATTCACTCCTTAGCGGTTTCGATTTTTGCGGCTGATAAACTCGTCTGCCATTCCACTGTAAGCCAGCGTATGAAAACGGCGCGCCTCCCGTGATGCAAACAAGGTGCGGCACCATTCCCGTTCGAGTTGTCAGGCGGCAATGGCGCTCATACTCCTGTAGCATGGCGGCAAGCATTTAGCGCCCGCCGGAATCGCTTGCCAAATCTCAGTCAAAGCAGCGGGGATTGGTTTGCGATTTGCATCAGGAACGGTTCGCAGGGCCGCAATTTGCGCACGGGTTTGCCGATCAGGTCAATGGCTGATGTGAATCGCGGCAGCTGAAGCCGCGCAGGATGTACGGTTACCTTTCTGAATTAGGGGTGTGTACGGCGTTGTGGCCAAACGCGCCCATCTGCTTGCTGCCGCCTCAGCCCGTGATAAATTTTTCAATAATTTATCCCCCAAACTTCAACGACCTTACTTTTTTTTCCTCTCTAACCCGCACGTCGTAAATCTAACCTGACCGCCTAGAAGAGATCCCAACTGCCTAGCCCCGTGACCGCCCTCAGCCCCGCCGTTCCCCAAAAAACCGCGTTAGCATCTCTGCCGCCTCCGCCGCCATCAATCCCTCCGCCACCATCACCCGGTGGTTCAGCAACTCCGAATCCGCCAACCGAAACTTACTGCGCAGCGCCCCAAACCGCAAATCCCGCGCCGCAAAAACAACTCGCTCCACCCGCGCCACTACCATCGCCCCCGCACACATCGCACAAGGTTCGAGCGTCACGTATAGAGTCGTCCCCGGCAGCCGGTAGTTCTGACAGTGAACCCCAGCCTGCCGCAGCGCGACAATTTCCGCATGAGCCGTTGGATCGCACGTCGCAAGCGGCTGATTCCACCCTTCGCCGATGACCCGCCCCGCTTCCACCAACACCGCCCCCACGGGTATTTCGTTTTTGCTCCCGGCGTGCGAAGCTAGAGCAAGTGCCCGCTGCATAAAAAGCCGATCGGCGGGAGTCCAGGGATCATCGAAATTTTCATGAACGGTTGATTCCAACGGTTCGTATCCTCTTTTGGGGCGGTTGGTCCAAGAATGCAGACCTCAGGTCGGCCCGCATGCTCAAAATTTGCCTTTTAGGGTACCCTACAACAGAGAGAGTTGCGCAATGTTCAAATATTTTTCACTGGCTTACAAGAATACGTTTCGCAACAAGCGGCGCAGCGTTCTCACCATCTCGAGCATTGCCGTTTCCCTGTGCCTGTTCGGCGTGCTCATTGCGATGTACCACGCGCTGTTTATGTCGCAACCCACACCGGGACAAGCATTGCGCCTTGTCACGCGCCACAAAGTTTCACTCACCCTTACAATTCCGGTCGCCGATGAAGCCAAAGTTCGGCAGATTCCAGGCGTCAAAGAAATCTCGGTATGGAACTGGTTCGGCGGAACATATAAGGATGCGCGCGACCAGCGGAATTTTTTCGCCCGCCTGGGTGTCGAGCCGAAAGCATTTCTTACCATCCGAACCGACATGAAAATGCCGGATGACCAGCGTAAAGCTTTCCTGACCGACCGCACCGGCTGCATCATTTCTCAGGATCTCTCCCAAAACCTGAAGCTCAAATTGGGCGACCGCATCGTTTTGAAAGGCGATATTTACCCTTACGATTTGGATATGAAAATTGTCGGTATCTTTGACGATCCCGATGCCACCCAATCGCTTTTCTTCAACTGGGAGTATCTGCGCGATCTGTTGCCGGTGGGTCGCCGATCAAACATCAGCACCATGGCCATTTTGGTCGATAGTACGGAAGATTCGCCCAAAGTCGCCAAGGCGATCGACGACATGTTCGCCGAATCGCCGTTCCCCACTAAAACGGAATCCGAAGGCCAGTTCGCCCTTTCGTTCGTCGAGTTTCTCGGAAACATCAAACTCTTTTTGTTGATTATTTGCGCAGCTGTCACGTTTACTATTTTGCTCGTTTCGGGCAATACCATGGCCATGTCCGTGCGTGAACGTATCAAGGAAGTGGGCGTGCTCAAGACGCTTGGCTTCAATAACGACGCGATTTTGGGGATTATTGTTGGTGAGGCGATTTGCATTGCCTTGATCGGCGGCCTCATCGGGCTGCTGCTTTCCGCCATCCTGACAGTCGGTGCGGGCAAAGTCTTGGGCGGATTTCTCCCGCAGCTGCACGACCTCTCCGTAACTCCGTTTACTGCGCTGGTGGCGTTAGGACTGGCGCTGATAGTTGGTCTGGTAAGTTCGTTTATCCCCGCGTGGAATGCCGCTAAAACCAATATTCTCGATTCATTGCGGTATGCAGGTTAACTGATTATGGCGATTCCCATTTCCTACAATATTCGCAATTTGATAGTCCGCAAGACCACCACACTCATGACCGGCGCGGGCATTGCGATGACCGTCGCAGTACTGTTGGCGGTGCTCGGCCTTGTCTCCGGTTTGCAGTCGGCATTTGAGACAAGTGGCGACCCGTTGCACGTGCTCGTGCTGCGAAAGGGTGGCAACGCTGAACTCACAAGCCTCTTGACACAAGAGCAATTTCAAATCGTGAAAAACTTCCCCGGCATTGTCAGCAAAGATGGTCAGCCTATGGCGTCGCTTGAAGTCGTAAGCGTGATCAATCTTCCCAGTGTCGAAAACCCGGAAGGTTCCAACGTAACCTTACGCGGAACGTCTATCCGAGGCGTGGCGATGCGAAAGATCAATATGATTGCGGGCCAGCCTTTTCATGAAGGACAACGCGAAGTTATGGTGGGCAAGTCTATTGCGAAGCGCTATCCGAACGCGCAGTTGGGTAAACAATTGAGATTTGGCAAGGGTCTCTGGACCGTTGTCGGCGTGATGGACGGGCATGGCAGCTCTATCGATAGCGAGATTTGGGCCGATGGCACTCAAGTGGCCGCCGATTTCAATCGACCGAGCACGTTTAGTTCTGCGCTCCTGCAAGCGACCGACGAAGTCACTGCGGCCGCTCTGCCTAAAGCACTTGAGGGCGACCGCCGCTTGAACGTAAGCGTCATGAGCGAGAAGGATTACTACAATGCCCAGACCGCCGTATCGTCAGCACCGATCAAATATCTTGGTTTTTTTGTGTGCATCGTGATGGCGGTCGGCAGTTGCTTTGCGGCCATGAACACCATGTACGCCGCCGTTGCCCGACGCGCAAAAGAAGTGGGCACGCTGCGCATTTTAGGCTTCACGCAGGGCAGTATTCTGCTGAGTTTTTTCTTGGAATCCTTGCTGCTCTCGCTGCTCGGCGGGATTATTGCGTGCATCGTGGTTTTGCCGCTAAACTCGATTACTACCGGGATTGGAAACTTCGTGACGTTTAGCGAAACGAGTTTTAATATCCATATCGGCCCGGAAGTCATGCTCACAGGGCTCGTGTTCTCGCTGATTCTGGGAGCTGTCGGTGGGCTGCTGCCCGCCCGCCAAGCCGCCAAGAAGGAGATTCTTACCGCACTTCGTGAGGTGTAACGTATGGAGCTAGAACTCAAAAACTTAAAGATCGACCGTACCGCGAAGAGCCCGCAGGAATCGAAGTCCATTGTCAACTTGATTGTGATTTCATTGGTCGTGGCCGTTGCGGCCATAGCCTCGGTTTTGTTAGTTCGCAAGTTGAATGCCGCGACTCCTGTTCAAGTGGTGCAAGTGCAATCGCCGGTGAGCGTTTCGGCCGCCGGCGAGCAAACGGTTTTGAGCGCGACGGGCTACATCATTGCGGCCCACAAAATTGAGGTCGCGTCGAAAGTGAACGGGCGTGTGGCGTGGATCGGCGTCGATAAAGGCGACAAAGTCAAGGCAGGCCAAGTGCTAGTGCGGCTCGAAGACGACGAATACCGTGCGCAAGTCACTCAGCAGCGCGGTCAGCTGGCAAATCTGAAGGGCCGCGAACTGGAAATAAAGAATGGCAACCGTCCCGAAGAGATTGAGAAAGCTCGTTATGACGTGAGCCAAGCGAAGGCCGATCTCGACAACGCTAAGGTTTCACTCGATAGGACCAAGGAACTGGCGGCGAGCGGTGTCTTTTCCAAGCAATCCTTGGACGATGCCCAGGCGAAATACGACAACGCTGTGGCCAAAGTGGCCAGCCTGCAGCGGTTGCTTGATCTCGAGGTTTTGGGTCCTCGCAAAGAACAAACTACCCAGATCGTAGGCCAGGTGGAGCAAGCGCGCGGTGCATTAGATTATGCGGAGACGCAATTGGCGAATACCATTATCCGCGCGCCTATTACTGGCACAATTCTAGACCGCAATGTGGAACGAGGCGAATTTATCACCACTGGTTTTGTGGGTGACAAAGGCGCCAAGGGCTATATCGTGACGATGGCCGACTTGAACGATCTGCAGGTTGAACTCGATATCAGCCAAAACGATTTTCCAAAGCTGGGTCCTAATCAAAAAGGAATCATTACGACTGACGCATATCCAGACAGGAAGTACGACGGAGTGATTGAGCAGGTTTCACCGGAGGCCGACCGCGCCAAGGCCACTGTTCAAGTAAAAGTAAGAGTGCTCAAGCCAGATGGCTATCTGCGGCCCGACATGAATGCGACGGTTCAGTTCATCAGTGACGCACCCAAGGAAGCGCCAACTGCGGACAGCGATTCCAAACGAGTGGTCGTCATTCCGGCTGGCGCTGTGCAGGGCGACCATGTGTTTGTGATGTTGAAAGATAGGGCCATCAAGCGGCCGGTCACTACGGCTGGCTCTTCGGATAAGGGCGTGATCGTAAGCAGCGGATTGTATGGCGGCGAAGATTTGATCCTCGCCCCGCCGGCGGATCTGAAAGACGGACAAAGAGTAGCTTTGAAACAGTAGGAGCGGATAAATGAGCGAACAAGTCGTAATCACCAGCAAGCTAAGCAAAGAATATGTGCGCGATGAATTCCACGTGGCGGCCTTAGATGCAGTGGACATCGTGATTGACAAAGGCGATTTCGTGGCCCTCATGGGGCCGTCGGGCTCTGGCAAATCGACCCTCCTGCATCTAATCGCGGCCATGGATAAGCCGACCGATGGACAGATCCGCGTGTTAGACGCAAACCTGCGCGAAATGAACGACAAGCAAATCGCTCACTGGCGCAACGTGCACATCGGGTTTGTCTTTCAGTCGTTCAACCTGATTCCCGTGCTCACGGCATTGGAAAATGTCGAACTGCCTCTTAAGCTGACGAAACTGAACAAGAAGGAACGCTTCGAGCATGCTGAAACAGCGCTTAAGCTGGTAGGCCTTGGCGATCGGCTCGGCCACTTACCGAAGCAGTTATCGGGCGGTCAAGAACAGCGCGTAGCCATCGCCCGAGCCATCGTTACCGATCCCGACTTGATCCTAGCCGACGAGCCCACCGGAAACTTAGACGCCGCCGCCGCCGAAGACGTGCTGACAATGTTGACGCGCCTAAACCGTGAGTTCGGCAAAACTGTCATTATGGTGACCCACGATCCACACGCTGCCAAGTTTGCTAAGACCATCCGCCATTTGGAAAAAGGCCAGTTGCTGCCATTAGGAACGCTGCCGGCGGATTGGGCGTCAGCCATGGCCACCCGCCAGTAACGCGCGCTCACCGAACCCTGCGCGTCTAGCGAGGGGCCTAATGCCTGAAATGCCGCACACCTGTAAACACCATCGCTAAGTTCAAGCGATTCGCCGCGGCGATTACATCGTCGTCTTTTACCGAGCCTCCAGGCTGAATAGCCGCTGTGATTCCATACTTGGCCGCTTCCTCTAGTCCGTCTGGGAAGGGGAAGAAAGCGTCGGATGCGAGCACCGTACCTTTGAGGGGCAGTACAGCCTTCGCTGCTCCGAACTTTGCGCTATCGACCCTGCTCATCTGTCCCGCTCCGACGCTAACCGATTGTCCCGCCTGGGCGTAGACGATCGCATTCGACTTGACGTGCTTGCAGACCTTCCAAGCGAACAACAGCGCACGCATTTCCTCAGCCGTCGGCTGACGCGTCGTCTTAACTTGCAACTGAGACTCAAGCAGCGCAGCCGTATCGGCCGTTTGCGCAAGCAACCCTCCTGTAATGGACTTGATGATTAGTTCCGGCTTGGTAATCGGCTTTACCCTTACGAGCCGGAGATTCTTCTTAGCCGTCAAAATCGCCAGCGCATCGTCTGCGAACGAAGGCGCTGCGATCGCTTCCACGAACAGCTTCGCCACTTCCATCGCCGTGTCTTTGTCTAACTCGCGATTGAACGCGAGCACTCCGCCGAAAGCCGAGATCGGGTCCGCTTCGAGTGCTTTTCGATAGGCCTCAACTTGCGTCGCCTGTTCCGCGCAGCCGCATGGGTTGGTGTGCTTGATAATCGCAGCAGCAGGATCGCTAAACTCCTGCACCAATAGCCAAGCGGCATCCAGATCGACCAGGTTGTTATACGAAAGCTCCTTGCCGTGCAGTTGTTCGGCCCCGGCAATGCCTGTATCGCCCGACTTGTAAAGCGCAGCCTGTTGGTGCGGGTTCTCGCCGTAGCGAAGAACCGCCGCGCGCGGAAGTGAAATGTGCAGCGACGCAGGAAGTTCCTCAGCCGGAATCGTGTTGCCTTCCGCAGCGATTTCCAGCAGGCGAGTCGATACTGCCTGGTCATACGCGGCCGTGTGCAGGAACGCTTGCTGAGCCAAGTGCCAGTGTGTCGCCGCAGTAAGCGCTCCGCCGTTCTGCGCAAGTTCAGTCATGATCGGCTCATACTGCTGCGGCGCAACCACAATCGCGACATCCTGAAAGTTCTTCGCCGCCGCACGGATCATCGTCGGTCCGCCAATGTCGATGTTCTCGATCAGTTCTTCGCGCGTCACTCCTGGCTTGTTGGCAAACTTCGAAAACTGGTAAAGGTTCACCACCACCATCTGGATCGGCGGAATGTCGTGTTCAGCCAGCGCCTTCATGTGTTCAGCATTGCTGCGCATAGCCAGAATGCCGCCAGCGATACGCGGATGAATGGTCTTCACACGCCCGTCGAGCATCTCTGGAAAACCCGTCACATCGGCCACTTCGCGCACTGGAATTTGGTTGTCGCGCAGCAGTTTGGCCGTCCCGCCTGTCGAGATCAATTCAACTCCCATCGCATGCAGGCGCTGCGCAAATGGCAAAACCCCGGTCTTGTCGGTCACGCTCAACAGCGCGCGTTCGATCTTAGGCATAAGCATTCATTCTGGCAAATCATAAAATAGGGCGTGCCACACTATTGCACTTTAATCCCGGGCGACGGAATTGGTCCGGAAGTTGCGCAGGCTGCGGTCCGCGCGGTAGAAGCCACGGGCGTCGATATTGTTTGGCGGCGCGCCGAGCTAAACGAGGCCATTATTTTGGAATCTGGCAAGACGTTGCCGCAATACTTGCTCGATTCGCTCAACGAGACGAAGATCGGTTTGAAAGGCCCTGTTACGACCCCGGTTGCTGGCGGCTTTCAAAGCGTGAACGTGGTCTTGCGAAAGACTCTCGACCTATTCGCCAACGTGCGGCCTGTTAAAACCCTGCCGGGGGTGAAGACGCGTTTCCAGGACGTGAAAATCGACATGGTGATCTTCCGCGAAAACACCGAGGATCTGTATTCTGGCCTCGAACACGAGATCGTTAAAGACGTCGTCACGAGCCTGAAAGTGATCACCCGTACCGCGTCCGAACGGATCGCGCGTTACGCCTTCAACTACGCCAAAAAGAATGCGCGCAAGACAGTCGTGGCGATTCACAAAGCCAACATCATGAAGCTGGCGGACGGCCTTTTCCTGCGCTGCTGCCGTGAAACCGCGCTTAAATTTCCAGAGATTCAGTTCAAGGAACTTATTGTCGATAACGCCTCCATGCAACTCGTCATGCGTCCGGAGACTTTCGACATTCTGCTCCTGCCTAACTTGTATGGCGACATCGTGTCCGACCTAGCCGCAGGCTTAGTGGGTGGCCTTGGGATTGTGCCGGGAGCGAATATGGGCGAGACCCATGCGGTGTTCGAAGCTGTGCACGGCAGCGCGCCCGATATTGCCGGACAAGGAAAAGCCAATCCAACCGCGCTTATGCTCTCGGCGGTCATGATGCTGACTCACATGGAAGAGAACGAAGCTGCGCACAAAATGCAGAGTGCGGTCGAGTCCGTTTATCTGGAAGGAAAGTATCTGACGGGAGATGTCGGAGGCACCGCGTCCACAGGTGAATTTGCGGACGCGGTCGTCAAAGCAATTAGAGGCTAAAGGCCTTTCTTGCCCATAAAGTCGATCAGATCGACCACGCGGCTCGAATAGCCCCATTCGTTGTCATACCAAGCTACAACTTTAAGAAGGTTGCCGCCGATCATCTTAGTAAGGTCGGCATCGACAATCGAGCTGTTCGAGTTATGCAGCAGGTCGGTGGAAACTACTGGGTCCGTGGTGTAGGCGAGGATGCCCTTCATTGCGCCTTTGGACGCTTTTTCTAACTCGGCGTTCACAGCTTCAGCGGTTGTGTCTTTTTTCAGAACAGCCACCAGATCAACGACCGAAACGTCAGGGGTAGGCACACGCATTGCATAGCCATCCAACTTGCCCTTCAATTCGGGTAACACCAAACCAATAGCCTTGGCGGCGCCAGTCGAGGTGGGGATCATGTTCAACGCGGCAGCGCGGGCGCGCCGTAGATCCTTATGCGGAAAATCGAGGATGGGCTGATCGTTGGTGTAGCTGTGGATCGTGGTCATAAAGCCCTTTTCAATGCCGAACACATCGTTCACAACTTTGGCCACGGGCGCGAGGCAGTTAGTCGTGCAGGAAGCGTTTGAAACAATATTGTGCTTGGCAGGATCATAGGCCGCATCATTCACGCCGAGAACTATGGTGAGATCTTCACCTTTAGCGGGCGCAGAAATGATGACCTTCTTCACTGAGCCACGCAGATGCTTTTTCGCGTCTGCGGCGTCAGTAAAGCGGCCGGTGGATTCAACGACCACTTGGGCGCCTAAGCTCGACCAATCGATCTCAGCGGGATCTTTAATCGCAAACACTCTAATCTTCTTGTCGTCGATGCAGACGTAATCGCCTTCTGCCCGGATTTCATTGGGAAGTTGGCCAAGAATGGAGTCGTACTTCAGGAGATGGGCCAACGTCTTGGTGTCGGTTAAATCGTTAGCCGCCACAAACTCAATGTTGGGGTTACTCAGACCAGCACGGACCACATTACGCCCGATGCGTCCGAAACCGTTAATTCCTACTTTAATTGGCATCCCTCTATCTTAATAGGGACGAGCATAAAATTGGGGTTACAAAAACTTTGAACGGTGAATTACCCAGCTTGCGGCGGCGATAAAAAGGGCCAACTCAGTGACTACGATCACAATAGTGAAGGCGAGAGTCTTCACGAGCCGCAAAAGCCAGTGCTCATGAAACAGATAGCGCAGAACTAGGAACAGATAGACAAATGAAAGGAACCCGAGCAAATTCAGATTCGGGTGTAACTTTGCGAGCAGACTCACGACAATGCCGAGCAAGTACCAAAAGCTATAGAAATGCAAGCCGGCAATCACGTGACCCACAAAGTAGGGCTGCTGCTTTCGGTAAAGCAGCCAACTGGCAAAGCCGAAAAGAAGAAACGCAGTATAACGAACGGAGTCATAAGCGTGCTTGAACGCTTCGATCAACTCACGGCGCTGTTCTTCTGGGAAAGGGTTTCCTTTATCGAGGAAATGTCGATCTGCGCCAATGATGAGATTGTAGGACGGTTCGCCGCTGGGCGAGCGTTCAACCCCCACTGAGAAGTTCATCGGACCCACGCTCGTCGAGATCAGCAAGTGAAGTGCAGCGATGACCAGGAACAATCGAATGGGACGAACCCACGAAACGATATGCCCGGACCAATATTCCTCAGTCAACTTGCCGGGCTGAAAAAAGAGCGCCTTCAGCGTGCGAAAGATGGTTCCGTCCACATGCACAGACTCGTGCACGAGATCGTGAAAGAAATGCGCGATTGTGGGTGCATGCCCGTCATGTTCCGCTTGCCCACATTCGGCACAAAATGGCCCATCCAGGATATGGCCGCAATTGCGGCAAGCTTCGCCTGTGGGATGCGCGGTTTCGATCATGCTTCCGTTTATGATAGCGCTAGAAACCAGCCGAAGCTTTCGCCACTTTCCGTCTCGCTTTGGTTACGTTTTAGTGAAGTGCAGAGGATTAGGATGCAACAGTCTATCTGATGTATTTGCGGTTGTTCGCGGGTGTCGAGCCTATCTGGCTGTCGGCAGTGGCGGAGCAGTAGTTCCGCCCACGTTGGCATATGAGTCTTTCACCTCCGACACTTTGCCTTCCGTAAATTTCACGAAAGTCATCTTGCCGGGCGGATCGCCATAAATCCAGTTCTCCACTTCGTCGCCATCGGGTGTGGTTTCGCGGCTTTTGTTGCGAGGTTTACCCATAGCCAGGAGTACCTGATCGTGATCCATACCGATGATGGCTCGCTGGTCTTTGATGGCTTTTTTCACGGGCTCGGGCAAGCGATCCATATACTGGTCGGACGCGGAATGTTTTTCGAAGTCGAAAATCGGTGCCAGCATGCGGCGAATTTCCGCCGATTTCACTGAAGGGATCGCGCCGGGGAATACAAGTTCAACACGCGAGCCGTTGATCGGTTGACCGTTCTGATCGTGCGAAACCGGTGAAGTGCTGCCGCCCATGCCGATTTCCACGTGGTCATACCAATGCTTCGATCCCTTGGTGCCGCCGTTGATATCGAGCAGGATTTTATTCGATTCGATCTTAACGCTGGTGATTTGGATTTGATCGCCCAAGCGCGCTGCGGGACCGGTGGTGCGCAATTCCTCTTGCCAATCGGCCTTGTCGTACTGGCCGTCGCTATGAATCACGAGAGGCTTCTTGCCATGCGGAAGAATGACTTTGAGCGTCGCGTATTCGGCATTGAGGCCGCGCTCAATTTCAATGCGCTCGTCGAAGCTGAGCTTATCGGCGAATAAGCTCGGGCCGAACGCGCAAAGTAGCAGCGCACTCAGTGCTAAACCTGCGGCTCGTTGAGACACGTGGCAATGGCTGCTTGTTGCGGACGCAGCGGCGCACGGTACAAGACAAAGAAGAGCATGGTGGCGAAGATGGTGGTCAGCAGGCCGCCTTCGGGTCCGTAGGCGCCCCCACTCCAGAGAGGGGATAAGTCCCATTTGTAGAAGTACCTCGTCACTTCTATGGTAAGCCCGCTCAAATTGACGCCGAACAAAGGCAGCACGGCGTTCCACCCGAAATGCATGCCGATCGGCAGCCAGAGATCGCGGCTGCGTAAAAAAGCACAACCGAGCAGCACGCCCCAGATGATGGTGTTCACGATGCCCACCAGGCTGGCGTTCGGATTAGACGTGTGGACGAGGCCGAAGAGCACTCCGACTGGGACAACTGCGGCGAACGGGCCGATTTTTTCCACTAGGCACTGGAACGCATAACCCCGAAAAATCATCTCTTCGCCGGCCGCGGCGAAAAATATGGTGATCAGGTAGAAGATCAGGCTGGGCCAAGTGAATTCCGAATGCGGCCGCAAAAGTAGATGGCCTTCGCCCAGGAATAACGGCGCAAGCAAAAGGAGAGCCGCCGCACCACCGCCTAATGAGATGCCAAAAAGAAAATGATTGCCGGAAGCGCGCGCCAGCCGCAGGCCTATATCGGTGAATGGTCGGCGGTCGAAAATCGCCAGAGTCAGTACGTTGGCGGCGAGACCGGCTGCGGCTAACCCGATGGTGCCGGCTATTTGAAGTCCGAAGAACACGTAGAGGAAGGGAATAAGGTAATGCACGGCGACATATACGGTTATGGCAAAAAAGCCGAGGCGCAGAAGCAAGCCGAGAGTAGTATCACCTGACGTGATCGGGGTATGAGGCGCGGGCCGTGGCGGTGTCATAGGATAAAAACAATATTCCAATCCTAACTGTACTCAGATTTGGAGCCGATATAACAGGTATGGAGACCTCAGAACGTCGCGTTGCCGACCGGTTGCTTTGTGCCGAACTTGTGCAGATGATCTGGCACGACGAAATGGGGCGCGAGCGCAGACGCGTAGCCAATTTGGAAGATATTTCGCTTACCGGCGTTTGTTTGCAGGTGGAACAACCAATGCCCACAAGCCTAACGATTGCTGTGCAGTATGGCGACGGCGAATTGTTGGGCACGATTCGCTATTGCCGGCTTCAAGACACTGGCTATTTTCTGGGCGTTGAGTTGGCAGAAGGATCGCGTTGGTCAAGCCAGCACTATAAGCCGGAACATTTACTCGATCCAAAGGATTTACTCGATCAGGCGATGGAACGGCGCATGGCTGAGAAGCTGGAAATGAATTAACTCGCGCTCAAAAATTGAACCGATCGATGTTGTCTTTGCGGAACAAAAGCGGTGCACCTAGAATTATGTCGCTGCCCTTGACTTCAACTTTACCCAAGCGCCCTGCATTGAGGCTAGTCGCGCCCGCCTTTAGTGTTCCTCGTGCGAGTGCCGCAGGTGCGGCTACAGCCAGATAGCCAAGATTCTTGGTATCCCAAAGCACCACCGCCTCGATCTCGCCACCATGAACATAGGGCTTGCACAAATTCGGTAGAGACAAGCCGATCACCTGTACATCTTTGCGCCCCGATTGTCTCACTGCCTCACCCGCGCCGGGAACAGCAGGGGCCGAAATTGCCACTAGCAGCTTGACATTCGGATAAACCTTCATCAGTGTCTGTGCTTCAGCGAACGCTTTGTCGCGGTCGTCGTCAGAGGGACGCACGGCCATGAGTTTCAACGCTGGATATTTTTCGGCCACTCGTTGGCGAATGAAGTCCATCCACAGATTTTGGTTCGCGGCGCTGAGGGCACCCGTGATGATCGCGAACTCACCGCGATTGTGCAAGACACGTGCCGCCTCATCGGCCAGCGCTATGCCGATCGATTGAGCCGTTGCCTGGTTGATGAAGTAATCCCGCGCATCTGGCTCGGCGTCGGCATCCCAGGTCACAACTTTTATGCCTTGGGCGCGTGCCTGCCGCAAAACGGTGGAGATACCCGCGGCATTTTCTACGCTGACGGAGATGGCATCCACATGTCGCGTGATCCAACCTTGCACGAGTTCGTTTTGTTTGGCGGCATCGAGACCAGTAGGCCCGTCCCAGATTAAATCGACATTCAGAGCCTTAGCTGCTTCCTCTGCGCCCACTTTGCAACTGATGAAATACGGATCGCCCTTGGCTTTCGGCATCACGGCAACGGTGACGCGCTTTCCCGCGGTGGCGTCGCCCCGGTTGGCGGCTGGCGGTTCGCGAATGAGAAACACTCCAATCGCCACCAACGCAGCAACGCCTCCGAGCACACTCCAGCGAAGTGCGGGACTCGTCTTTTTTTCGCCTTCTTTGTTCGCCCACCGTTCGATCGCAATTGTCAAAATGAGCAGCGTGCCGGTCGAGATGCCTGCTACTTCGGTCGGCCAAGCAGAGAGCCGCAAGCCGTTCTGTAAAATGACGATCGCGGCCAAGCCCATGAGTGTTCCCAATATTGTGCCGGAGCCGCCGAAAATCGAAGTGCCGCCTAATACAACGGCTGTGATCGCAGTCAGTTCGTACCCGGTTCCGGCATCCGACTTTGCTTGCCCAAGGTGCGCTACGTAAACGATAGCCGCTAAGCCAGCCGCGAGTCCAGCAAGAACATACACGAGAACGAGACGCGAAGCCACCGGTACCGCAGCATAGCGCGCACCTTCAGCGGAATGACCGATGGCGTAAAGACCGCGGCCAATTGTAGTTCGTTGCAGCAGCAGATAGAAGCCTGCAATGGCAAGTAACAACAGAATGGTCTGGGTTGGAACGATACCTCCCAAGTAGCCCTGACCTAGATAGAGGAAATGCGCAGGAAAGCCTGAATAGTTGCGCGCGCCCGCGGTAATCCCTTCGGCAATTCCGCGAAAGAGCGAGAAGGTACCCAGCGTTACGATCAGCGGCGAGACGTTCAACCGCGAGATCAAAACCGCATTAAGCGCGCCTCCCACTAAACTCACAAGCAACGCTACGCCGACCGCAGAGGCAATCGAGAAATGAGCGTCGCTCCAGAGTGCGCCGAACGTGACGGCACACAAACCCATCATCGAGCCGACCGAAAGATCAATGCCTCCCGTCACAATCACTGGAGTGAGCGCCAATGCGAGCAGACCGATTTCCACGCCAAGCCGGATGCACTCGAAGAAATTTGTTACCGACAAGAAATTCCGCCCGGTGAAACTGAACAGCACAATTTCCGCCGCCATGAAGGCCGCCAGAATCCATTCCTGTTTGCGATTGTTGTTCACGTGTGTCTCAGGCAAGAGCCAAGCGCTTTTCGCGATGCGTGCGAATGGCATCGAAAAGAACCGTGGCCAAAATGATAGCGCCTTGAATGGCTTTCTCCCAGTAAGGGTTCACACCTAGAAACGTAAGGGCGGGCGCAATGCTGCCCAGCAGCAAGACGCCAATAAAAGTTCCGAGCAGACTGCCGCGGCCGCCGGTGATGGGAGTGCCACCCACTACTACTGCGGCAATCGCTTTCAGTTCCAAATTCATGCCACTGTTGGCTGGCACATCGGAAAAGCGCACTGCATTTAACATGGCAGCTACGCCAGCGACCGCTCCCATCAGAACGAAAACGCTAAACAGCACGCGCTTTATGGGAATACCCGCAAGGCGTGCCGCTTCGCTGTCTGACCCTGTCGCATAGATCGCGCGGAAAGCGGACAAATTCTCCGAAGCCCACCAGAAAAGCAAGAACAGGACCAGTGCGACGATTACGATAGCAGCTTGCCCGGCTTTCTGGCCCAATCCGAACCATTGAAAATTAGCCGGCAGATCCTCCACCCATGCGCCTCCGGTGCTCCAGCGAAGCGACTCGCGCCAGACGATCATGGTAGCGAGTGTCACTACAATCGATGGCGCGCGCACGAAAGAAATTAAGCCGCCGTTGATGGAGCCAAGTGCGGCGCCTATCAAGATTGCGGCGAAGGGAGCAACGAAAATCGGCAAGCCCGCTTTCACCAATACACCGCAGGCCACACTCGTTACCGCAAAGAGCGAACCGACCGAGATATCAATCTGTCCAATGACAATAATCAGCGTCATGCCCGCTGCTACCAGCAGTACCGATATGTTCGCAAGCGCCAGATCCTTTAAGTTATCGAGCGAATAAAAGCCCGGCGCGGAGATCGCCAGAAAGATATATAGAACAAGAAGGGCAGCCAATGCCGGCCACTCCCGATCCAAATGCCATTTCATGGCTGCCGCTCCGGTTGACCTCTATGGCCCAAAGCCATTTCGAGTATGAGCTGCGGAGTCGCCGCGGCACGATCGAGAGCCCCTACGATTTCTCCTCTCGCCATGACGGCGATGCGATCGCTCAACGCCAGGATTTCAGGAGTTTCGGAAGAAATCATCAGAATCGCAAGACCGCTGGCCGCAAGTCTTCCAATCAGTTGATAGATCTCCGATTTCGCCCCCACATCGATCCCTTGAGTTGGTTCATCCAGAATGAGGACCTTCGGATCTGTCATTAACCAGCGAGCAAGGGCGACTTTCTGCTGATTTCCTCCAGACAAGTTCTTGGCCAGCGTATCAGCCGACGGCGCTTTGACGCCCATCTTGGCTATCGAATCGTTGGCCAGTTGGTGCTCGGTTGCGGTATTCAGGAAGCCACTGCTATTGGATATCTTGGCGAGGCTCGCTAGCGTGCAATTCACGGCAATAGAGAGATCGAGGATCACTCCGTGGCGGCGACGATCTTCCGGAACATAGGCCAGACCCGCTTTAACGGCTTCGGTGGGAGAATGAATCGCCAATGGTTCACCGTTGAGCAAAACTTCTCCACTGTCGCGTGGCGCTAAGCCGAAGAGTGCTTCAGCCAACTCTGTCCTGCCGGAACCAACTAACCCTGCCAGACCCAAGATCTCTCCGCGCCGAATCGTGAGGCTCGCATTCTTTACGCCCAATTGGCGGCAGCTGAATTGACGGACTTCAAATGCGGTTGGGCCGAGTGTTGATTCGTGCTTGGGAAAAACCGTCTCGAGTTCGCGTCCCACCATCAGCCGGATGAGTTCGGAATTTGTTACTTCCGACATGCCGCACGTCTGAATGCTGACGCCATCGCGCAACACCGTCACGCGGTTGGCTAAGAGAAACAATTCTTCGAAGCGGTGGGAGATATAAATGATCGCCGTTCCTTGCGCGCGCAGATCGTTTACCAGGCGAAATAAATTCGCAGCGTCTTGATCTCCCAGCGAGGCAGTGGGTTCGTCCATGATCAACACCCGCGCTTTAGCGTCAAGCGCTTTCGCAATTTCCACCATCTGCTGCTCAGGCATACTCAGCTCAGCTGCACGGATATCGGGCGAAATTTTCGAACCGATGCGTTCAAGCAGTGCCACCGCATGATCACGGCGGGCACGCCAATCGATTCGCCGCCAAGGCGTGCCACTCTCGCGCGCAAGGGCAATATTTTCAGCCACGCTCAAATCAGGGAATAGAGCGGGTTGCTGATAGATGACAGAGATGCCAAGCGCCCGAGCCTTGGCCGGAGTGTTGTCCAGAATACGTTCGCCGTCCAAAAGAATTTCACCGGCGTCTGGTTGGATAGCGCCAGTGAGAATCTTGATCAACGTTGATTTTCCGGCGCCGTTTTCGCCCACCAGTGCGTGAACTTCAGCCGCGTACAAGTCGAACGATACCCCTTTGAGCGCCTGCACAGCGCCGAAAGCCTTGCGGATTTGTTTGGCTTCGAGGAGGGTCTTATTCGGCAATCGACTAGTGTATTCCAATACCCGCGGCTTAACAAAACTTAGGCGACAGAACGGGAAAATTGGCGTTTACTGGAAGAGATGGCATTCCTTTTTGGACGAGTTGGCCGATTTGCTCTTTTAGCGGTGTGTTCTTTCGTGGCGCTCGCTCAAGTTCCCGAGAAGTTGGTGGGGTCTGTTTCTGCCGTTGCGCTTGCGAAAGCCACCCTCGATGTGAAGGGGCAGGATGGGACGACGGTTACCATTCATCTAACGACCGACACAGTTCTGCAGCGTGTGGCGCCGGGCGAGAAGAGTCTGAAAAATGCCGAGACCCTACAAGTTACGGATATTGCAATCGGTGACAAAGTACTGGTCAATTCCGATCCGGCCACTGGTATGGCTCGGCGTCTGGTTGTAATGTCGGCTACAGCGATTACCAAACATGATGAAGCCGATAAGGCAGCTTGGACCAAGAACGGAATTGCGGGAATCGTGGCAGCGAAAACGGGTGACGATCTAACACTCCGCTTACGAACCTTGCAAGGCGAGACGCAGGCGCATGTGCTGGTTTCGAAGGACACGAGCTTTCGGAAATACGCCGAGGATTCGGTTCGGTTCAGCGATGCAAAGTTGAGTAGCTTGGCGGACGTGCATGTAGGAGATCAATTGCGCGCGCGCGGCGATAAGAGCGAGGACGGGTTGAAAGTAACTGCCAATGCGGTTGTCTTCGGAACCTTTGTAACTAAGGCCGGGACGATTACTGCTATTGACAGCGAACATAAGTCGGTCGCCATCAAAGAACTGAATACCAACAAACTTTTCAATGTAAAGCTGACCGCTGACTCGCAGCTGAAACAAATGCCGAATTTCGCTGCCATGTTTGCCGGCGGGATGCCCGGCGCGAGCGGACAATCTGCGAGCCCGCCTGCGGGTGGACCTGTTAGCGGAATGCGACCCCCGATGGGTATGGGCGGTGGACGTCCTCCCGATATCGCGCAAATGGTAGAGCGGATGCCCTCCATCACGTTGGACGGATTGAAGGTTGGCGACACCGTGGTCATGTCTAGTACCAAGGGTGCGGTCGAAAACGAATACACCGCTATCGTCCTGCTCGATAATGCCGAAATGCTCATTCGCATGGCCACGACGCAGCGCACTGTTGGAACCGGTGCTGGCGGAGCCGGCATGCAAGGGGCGGGCGGAGTTCAAGGCATGAGTGGTGGATTGGGCGGTCTTGAACTGCCAGGAATCATGCAGTAGCTTTTCTGAAATTTACTTGAGAGCTTGAATGAACTATTTCAAAACAACTTCGCGATACGTGTACCTGCTGTTACTGATTTGCGTAAGTATTTTCGGACAAACTAACGTCACGATCCGCGGTGTGGTGACCGATCCTTCTGGCGCCGCAGTGCCCAATGCCGTTATTGCGGTAAAAGGAACAGGCGGCGATTTCCATGCCAAGGCAGATGGCTCAGGCCGGTATGCCGTGAACAACGTGCCTGCCGGCAAATACCAAATGGCGATCGGCGCAAAGGGGTTTGAGGTTTTTAAGAACAGCGATGTTAGCGTTTCGGGCCCGCTCACGCTTGATGTGCAACTCGTGATCAAAGCCGAGGCGGAAGTCGTGAATGTGGAAGCCGAGGTGAATGGTTCGGTGTCCATTGATCCATCGGCGAACGGCACGGCTCTCGTACTTGGGGAGAAAGAATTGGCCGCTTTGTCCGACGATCCAGATGAGTTATCGGAGGAACTACAAGCGATGGCTGGCCCGGGCGGCGGTCCCAATGGCGGACAGATTTACGTTGACGGATTTACTGGCGGCAACATGCCTCCGAAATCCTCCATTCGCGAAGTCCGCATCAACTCGAACCCTTATTCGACAGAGTACGACCGCCCTGGCTTTGGACGAATTGAAATCTTGACCAAACCGGGAAGCGACAAATTTCGCGGTCAGCTTTTTTTTCAGTTCAATGACCAATACTTCAATTCACGCAGTCCGTTGCTAACCACCAGCACGCGCGCACCCTACGGCAACAAGATCGAAGGCCTAAATGTCAGCGGGCCTATCAAGGCCAACAAGGCGTCGTTCAGCTTCGACTTTGAAAGGCGCGACATCACCGAAAACGCTTTTGTCGACGCAACCACGCTGAACAGCAGTCTTCTTCCACAAAGCGTAGTGCAGTCGATCGTAACTCCTCAGACGCGCACCAATTTTAGTCCAAGGCTGGATTACACTATCGATCAAAAAAATACGCTGGTGGTCCGCTACCAGTACACCAACATTGGGCTAGACAATACGGGCGTAGGCAGCTTTAATCTGCCATCGCAAGGTTACAAAAATACCACTGGTGAACAAACGGTGCAGGCTACCGAAACGGCAATCATCAGTCCGACGATGATCAATGAGAGCCGCTTCCAATTTATGCACACAATGGCCAGCGATGTTGTGAAGAGTTCCGAGCCGACCATCAATGTGGTGGACGCATTTGCCGATGGCGGCGTGTCGATTGGCGACTCGGGGAACTCCACGAACAAATTTGAATTTACGAATACGTCTAGCATTACGCACAGCACGCATACTTTCAAAATCGGTGGAAGAGTCCGCCAGAGTTTCAACAGCGATACTTCGCTGAACGGTTTTAACGGAACCTTTACCTTTCTGGGAGGAACAGGTCCGGCATTGGATGTAAATAACCAGCCAATTGCGGGAACCCTGGTGAACTTAACGGCCTTGCAGGTTTATCAACGAACGCTGCTAGGCGAACAGCTTGGCTTGACCGCTGCTCAAATTAGAGCGTTGGGAGGTGGCGCGTCGCAGTTTACTCTCAGCGCGGGCAAGGCCCTCACGTCGATTGATCAGTTCGACATCGGTCTCTTCTTTAATGACGATTGGCGCGTGAAGCCAAACCTCACTTTCAGTTATGGCTTACGCTACGAAACGCAGACAAACATTGGCGACTACGGCGATATTGCGCCGCGGTTCGGACTGGCATGGGGCATTGACGGCAAAGGGAATAAAGCCGCAAAAACCGTTCTCCGGGCCGGCGCCGGCATATTCTACGACAGGATTGCCGATACCGTGAGTCTGGCCGCACAGCGCTACAACGGCCTAACTCAGCAATCCTACTTCTTACAAAATCCCGATTTTTTCCCGAATCTGCCCTCCGCAAGCTTGCTGGCGAGTGCCGCCCAACCACAGGAACTGAGGCCGCTGTACGCGGGTTTAGATGCGCCTCGCACTTACCAAGCGAGTGTTGGAATTGAACGGCAGGTCAACAAGTATGTCCGTTTGACTGGTCAATATGTCGAAAGCCGTGGCGTTCATTTGGCCAACACGCGCAATATTAATGCGCCCGTGAATGGTGTGTATCCGTTCGGCGATCCGGGAATCCGCCTGCTGACGGAATCGTCCGGTCTCAGCCGTATGCACCAACTCTTCATCAGTCCTAATGTGAATTACAAGAAGATGTTCCTTTTCGGCTTTTACGCTTACTCACACGGCAAAGACGACAACGAAGGTCAACCCGCCGACCCAAATAATTGAAAGCGGAATGGGGTCCTTCTACATTTGCCGACGTTCGTCACCGCTTTGTTATGGGTACGTCGATTCCTCTACCATTAAGGATCAGCGTGAGTCCGTTCATTGTGGCGAGCAGTGGAGCGCCTTACAACATCACGACTGGGCAAGACACAAACCTGGACGGCTTTGCTAGCGAACGGCCTTCGCTTGATCCTTCACTGGGCGTGTCTTCTTGTACCGGAACGAGTCTGAAATACGAAAGCGGCTTTGGCTGCTTCAATCTAAACCCGCTGCCGGGCACGCAGATAGGGCGCAATTACGCCCGCGGGCCTGCCAGCTTCACCGTCAACATGCGCGTATCGCGTACTTGGTCTTTTGGCAACAAGGGCGAATCTGGTCCGCGCGATCAGAATGGTCCACCTCCAGGTATGGGAGGTGGTGGTCCTCCGCGCGGCGGTGGCGGCCCTCCAGGTGGGGGCGGTGGTCCAGGAGGAGGTGGTCCTCCACCCGGTATGTTTGGCGGCGTGAACAGCGGAAAGAAGTACAACCTCACCCTCACGGCGAGTGCACGAAATCTCTTGAACCACGCGAATTATTCCGCGCCGAGTGGAGACTTATCTTCGCCGTTGTTTGGGCAGTACACCAGTCTGGCGAGCGGCTTCGGCCCGATGGGCGCTTCAAGTACGTTTGAAAGAAAAATCGACTTACAACTAAGACTTCAATTCTAAGGGGAGAATTAAAATGAGATGGTTACTGGCACTTGCCTTAGTTGTTTCGGCGATGGCGGCTGACATCAACGGGAAGTGGAAAGCCAAGTTTGATACACAGATTGGGGAACAGAATTATACCTACGAGTTCAAAGCCGACGGCGATAAGCTAACCGGCACTGCAACGAATGCCATGGGTTCTACAGAAATTAAAGAAGGAACCGTTAAAGGAGACCAAGTTTCGTTTGTTGAAAATCTGGAGTTCAACGGCATGGCGATCCGGATTGAATACACCGGCAAGATGTCTGGAGACGAGATCAAGTTCACCCGAAAGGTGGGCGACTTTGCGACCGAAGATCTGGTAGCAAAGCGCGAAAAGTAAGGCGTTAGAATGAATCAGAAGGCCAGTTTGTCTTTCTTTGCGTCGATTTTGGCAGGATCCAGACCGGGTACTTTCTTCAGATCATCGATTGATTTGAAATCGCCGCTCACTTCGCGATAATGCAAAATCGCAGCGGCATCTTTGTCTGAGATCTCAAGGCCAGATTGCAGTTCCTTGGCGGTTGCTTTGTTGACATTGATTTTAGAAGCCAGCGCTGAGACGGTGTTGGTCAGATAGTCGACAACATCGGCAAACTCATCGTCAGTGCCCTGAGCACCGCGCTGAATCATGTTCATCACGATCTGGCTCCAGCCGTCGCGCGTGAGGCGCTTGCCCAAAACAATCTCGGGACCGTGGCACGAACTGCAAAGTCGAACCGTAGTTTCTTTGCCGGGGCCGTCGGGAAGTTTGGGCTTGTCTTGGGCGGCTGCGCGAACGGAGAGTGACGCTGCCGCCAGGCAGCAGAGGAAAACCTGAACAAGCCTCATCTCACTATTATCCAACCACCTTCTTCGTGGGCGCGTCTGGATTTCCGGGGCCGAAATGTTTTAGCATAACAAGGTTTTCCATATCGCTCTTGTTGGTGATTACGACGCCGTTTGAGGCCGCGTCCGCAGTGACAAACAATTCGTCTTTCGTCATCTGTCCGAAGCGGATGAGACTGGGTGTTTCAATTTCATGTTTGCCCAGCAGTCCATAGCCTTGCACCACGATCAAGCCATAGGCGGCCGCATCTTTTATCGTGACTGAGCGTTGCGGGAAAATCGTCAACTCTTTGGCCGAGTAGTGCGGTGTGGAATACACAACCCAACTTTCCGCATAACCAGCGTCTTTCATTTTGTCCAGGGGCGCTGCCGGCGTAGGGTCGAAGTATCGGTGTTCGGCAAACTCCGGATCGGTGTTAGCGGGCCAATCCATCATGTCGAGCAGATATTCGAGGTCATTGTGATGTTCCGGAGGGACATCTTTAACCAACAATTCCCAGCCAACCACGCGACCCTCCACTAAGGATTGGTACATGGCAAAGACATCCGAGTTTACTTGCGGTTCATAAGTCACGAGCGAGCCAGGAGCGTGGAGAATGCCAGGATCAAGTTGCCATCCGCTGCCGGGCTTCAACTTGTAGGCGCGGGACAAATAAAGAATTTCATTGTCGCCTTCGTTCCAGCGTTCAAGGCAACGCTTGACGTCAGCACGGGTGACACCCGGATTCAAGCCCATAAACGTGTATGGGAAATTGTTTCCTTTGAAGTTGTATTGCGGCGGAAAATAATAGGCCTCGGGTTTGCCCTTTTGGCCGACGCGCGCGGCAAACTCGTCGTTCTGATGCAAATGATGTGGGATGGGACCAAGGTTGTCGAAGAACTTGCATAGCAGGTTCCAACCGTTATGCTTTTGCATAACTGCCGAGCCAAGGAACCTGTCGCCCACCGTGTCGATGGCTTCTTTCAAGAGAGCTTTATTGCCATTGAACTCGATGTAACTCAGGCCTTCATCAGCCGCAGTCAATGGGCCATTTGCTGCTTTGGTGGTTGAGGAAAACCAGCGTTCGTCAATACCGCCGCGATGGGCGCCGAGCGCGTAGAGGTCGCGGGGATCTAGTTTGAGGCGGCCGCCCGGCATCAAGAAAGATCGCGGTACCCAGCAGGGGGCGAGTCTGACAACGCCATCGCCAGCGGTGAGCGCATCGGAAAAGAAGCTTTTGTTGGACATTTTTTGGAAAGAGATGAGCAGACGGGTGCAGCTTTGAAACGACTCAAATCAATCGCCAGCATATATCCGGCGGATTCGTTCTGTCAACCAGATCTCGCGAATTATGCACCGCAAGGCCAAATAGCCGATTGAGCCATGGTTTATTCGCTACAAAGCCCAATTACCCGGCAAGAACATTGCCGTGATTCGGTCGGGCCTAACGATACCCTCGGAGTGCATGAATGCATCTGCTGCTTCGATTCGCGGGGCGCCAGCGCTTTCTTCTAGTTCGCCACGCCGTCTTGCCACGGCGGCGGCTAGCAGTCGGAGATCTTGTTTGCGCAGGATTTGTTCGGCTTGTTCTAGTAAGGCTAATGTCTCCGGCCGCCGCTTCAGACCTGCTGCGACTCCAGCACGCAGAATCCGGCTCAGCGCATCCCCCCAAGGGGAGTGCACATTTTCAAGCCGCGTTGCATATTCTTCGATTTCTTTGCGCAACACGTTTTCACTGCGATTGCGAAGCCACTCAGCCAGAGCCGTTCGCCCGCGCGCATAATACAAAGTCGTTCTTTGCAGTTGGCTCTTGCGCGTAAAGAGCGAACGTCGAATAGCGCGCCAATCTGCCAAAATATGGCGGCGCGCCTCCTCCGTCCGGCCGGCATAGAGATGGCATTCCATACGGGCCAAAGCCGCCTGAAAGTGGGGTAGGTCAAAAAAGGTTTCGCGCCATTGTTTGAGAGCTCTGTTGATTTCCGATATTGCGCGATCTGGATTATCCGCCGCGAGCTCGACTAAGTGGGCTGTGCCGCTGCAGCGAACGGAAACCTCGGCATACACATCGCCGCGCGCACGCCCCTCCGCCATCATGAGCGGGACTTTCGCCGCGAGTTCGCGAATTCGTCCGCTCCAACCTAGGAACCATATCTGTGCCATGTTCAAAGTGCCCAGTTCCCATGCTGTGGCGCGACTGCGGGCTTTTTCCAGCCATGCCGCCGCATTTTGGCAGTGAAGCATTCCATCTTCCACGCGGCCGCTGAGAAAATCGACTCCAACCCAACTCAGTTCCGTCATCGCCGATAAGTACGGATCTTGCAAGCGTTCCGCTATTTGGACTGCCAGGTTCGTGAGTTTTCGTCCATGTTCGAATTCGCGCGTCCCGCCCATCGACTCATAAATCGCAGCGAAACCAAATGACAAAGCCAGTCGGAACGGTTCGCCCGCGCGCAGCGCCTCCAACATGTGAAGCGCTTGCAGATAACTTCCGAAAATCGTATCGGTCGATAGCAACGCCATGGCGCCGCTCCAAAGCAGGTCCAACTTTCTTAGGGTGACGCCGGGAACTTGCCCTTCTGAACGGTCGCGCCATCGCAATCCCCTAAACCGAATGTAGGCCCGTATCACTAGCATGCGGATCAGACTTTCGAGTCGCGCGTTAGGCACATGAATCCCGGCGCTCCTTAATAAATCCGCAAAAAGATCGATCCCCTCGTCAAGGTAGCCACCGCGCATCAACTGCTCGGCGGCGCGACGCCGCATTTCGATGGCATCTTGCTGACCAGGCGAGTCCGCGATTCTTAGATAGCATTGAGCCGATTCGTAACCGCGCCCTGCTTTGGCGAGCGCTTCTGCCTGTTTCAGTTTTAAGTTCGACTCGGTAACGTCATCCGCTTCGTTTGTTTCAATTGCTTCCGAATAGAATCTAGCTGCTTGTTCGAACGCCAATGCCTTCTCTGCCGTCTCGGCTGCGGCCAGTGCCGCTTCGAAAGCAGCGGGTAAATTGCCGGCGCCGCGGTAATGGCGCAACAATCGCTGAGGATCTGGAGGTTCTTCACGCTGGAAGATCTGTGCCAGGTGCGCGTGCCAGTCTTGCAACTCTTCTGGCGAGAGCCAGGATAACGAAGCCTGTCGCACTTGATCGTGAAATGGTTCCAGCTTTCCTTCTCCTGCACCGCCGGTGACTCGAACCAAATGTTCATGCACGAGCATCCATATCTCTCGCGCCGGATCGTCATTTGTCACTCTCACAGTCAGATACAGTGTTGTCTTGGAGAGTGGTTCGCCGGCAACGGACAACGCTTCTAACAGTCGTTTTGCAGTTGGGGTTAGGGTGGCCGCGCGGTAGCGAATCATCTCCGAAAGAAGGATACTCCCCGTCGGTCTCGCCTCTTGATTTGCTTCCCGTTCACGTGCCACGAAGCGCAGCAACTCGCTTAGCAACAAAGGGCTTCCACCGGATTCGCGCAATATGTCGTTTAATTGGTCGTCCCGTATGGCAGATGTTCTCGTCTGCAAGAGATCCAGCAGATCGCGACTTTCCCTTTCTGAGAGACCTTGGATCTCAATCTCAAACCAGGAATCCGAGTCTCGCAGCCGGTGTTGGAATTCGCGCAATGCCCGCAAAGGTGGATTACTTTCCGCTTCTTCGGTACGAAACGAGAGAAGCAACATAAGCGCTGGTGCGTTTGCGGGCAGCACCAGTTCCGCCAGAAAAGCAATGCTGTCCAGATCGCCCCATTGCAGATCGTCGATGGCGATGACAACCGGACCTCGATCCGTCATCCGGCCTAACAGTTCACAAAGTGCTTCAAACGCACGACGTCGTATTAACTGCTGCTCGGAATCGGAAATGGGGCGATCCGGAAAAGTAGCAAGTATATCCAACTCGCCAAAAACCGGGAACAGGCGTTTTAGAAGCTCTGGATGCCTTGGCAAGAGTGCCATGGCCACCGGTTGAGAAATCGATTTCAGATAGCGGACTAGCTCATCGGCAATCGCGTCCAGTGCTTTGTAAGGGACAGACTCAGACTCGCGACAGCGTCCTCGGAGAATCACAGCATCTGGACGTTCTCGTTTAAGGTTGCTCAAAAAATGAGAGACGAGGAATGTCTTCCCGATGCCAGATTGCCCCTCCAGCAAAACCATTTGCCGGTTGCCAGAGGAAAGCGCGGCAAATCGTTCGCGTAACAAGTTTAATTCTGTATCTCGACCTACGAATTCTTCCTGTGTGCGAACGGCGCTCTTTATGTGCACTCCCTGACCCAGTAAGATCGACACTCCAGCGGAACGCGCGGCTGGGTTTCGCTCAAGTAAATGGCGACACGCTACGTGAAGATCATCGGGCACCTGGGGAACCAGGTCTTTTATGCTCGGAGCATTCTCTCGTTGCTTGCGGTCGAGTGTATCCGGCCACGCGCCTGCGAACGGGAGTTGCCCAGTAATGGCTTTAAACATCATCACTCCCACGGCGTACCAATCGGCCGCCTCGTTAATTGAGCCGCCGCCCGCCTGTTCAGGCGACATATAACCCGGAGTGCCGGCGAGCGCAAAACTTTGCTCCACGGATTGCGATTCAAACTCTCTCACTAGCCCGAAGTCGAGAATGACCAGTCGTCCCTCGGTCGTGACCAAGACATTAGGAGGTTTCAAGTCGCGATGCAGCCGTCCCGAAGAATGCAACGCCTGAACGCCAGTTGCGAGTTGGTATAGAGCATCGCGCAACCGTTCCCAATCAGCCTCCAGTCCACCAGGCCTTACATAGGAAAGAAAGTCTGTGCCCTGAACTAACTCCATGGTGAAAAACCACTGGGTTTCGTCACCAAACAATTCATAGAGTTGTACCAGGTTCGGATGAACCAAATCGACGAGCGACCGAAACTCGCGCTTGAATCGCAGCAGGTGAGTTGGATCGAACTGTAGCAGTTTCTTGAGTGCGACCACTGAATTGCGCTCGCGGTCAAACACCCGGTAAACCACGCCGAATGTGCCGGCGCCCAACCGTTCCTGAATCGTAAATCTGGAGTTGTTGGAAAAAGCCTCACGCAGATCGAGCGGCTGGAGGGCAAGTGCGCGCGGCGAATCCAGAGCCGGCAGGGTGAGAAATCCTTCCGATTGACTGTGTTCGAAGAGCAGTCTTTCCGCTTCACTCCGAACCAGGTCGCTGGAGCATTGCCGTCTTAGCAGTGCCTGCCGAACTTCAGCGGGCTGTTGCAACGCTTCGTGAAAGCGCTCTTTTACTTCTGCCCATTGTTCAGGCGTCATGGTTCGGTAGTGGACCGGCCGGACAACTCCGCGTGAAGCCATGCCTTAGCAACGACCCAATCGCGATTGACGCTCGACACTGAGATCCCCATCGCCACTGCCGTTTCTTCGGCGGTCAGTCCGCCAAAATAGCGAAGCTCGACGACGCGCGCCTGCGGAGCATCCAAGCGACTCAATCGCTCCAATGCGCGATCTAAAGCGATCACCTGGTCGAAGTTTTCTTGCGATAAGAGTGGAGCTTCATCGAGGTCAACTCGTTGCTGCGGGTCAGGCCGCTTAGCGGCGTGTTTGGCGCGCGCCTGATCCACTAGAATTCTGCGCATAGCAGACGAAGCAATGGCGAAGAAATGTGTCCGGTTGCGCCAGTGAGGGTCGGCGCCAACCAGCCGGACATAGGCTTCATGCACCAAAGCAGTGGCTTGGAGAGTGTGATCCGGCCTTTCGTTCCTTAGATAGTATTGCGCCAAACGGCGAAGCTCGCTGTACAAGATTTCGAACAGTTTGGGAGTTACTTGTTGTTGACGATTTTCGAGCTCATTCAACAACTGCGTCACCTCGCCCGCCGACGAATCCACTGAGAATGTGCCTCCTTGTGATTCTACCTTGTTTTGGCTATTTGGCCGGTATTCTTTGTTCTTGTTCATTTTGCGAATATTTGGCGTGATCTTCCTCCAAATTACGCTTATCTGTTCAGAAGCGGATGTCTTGGTTCAACCCGCTTGATTTGTTTACGGGAACGGAGGGCTTCCATGCGAGCGGCTAGTAGGGTGAGTAACGCGTCGAACGTTATTTCTGCGGAGCTTGACCACAACAAAGGGGGAAAGTTCACGTTTGACGACGGCTATCTGCAGCGGCTGCGGAGCGGCGACGAAGAAACAGCGCAACACTTTGCGGTTTATTTCCGCCGTGTTTTGAAGATTAAACTCTGGGCAAGATTCGGCCGTGATCGTCAAGATGATCTTATAGACGAGATCATGGCCATTGCCCTAGAGAATATCTTTAAAGGTCAACTGCGGGATGCTGCCTGCCTACCAGGCTACGTCCGGGCAATCTGCGCAAACATAGCCCGGCGACCGGATTCAAGTTCACAGACTGTGGAGCTAGATTTAGACAGAATCTCCGCACGGTCCCTCAGCGCCGAGCAGAATCTGCTTGCTGAGGAGAGAGCAAATCTTGTGCGGAACGTCCTGAGAACGCTGGCTATGCGCGATCGCAACATCTTGGTTGATCTTTTTTACAACGATCTGAAACGTGAAGAAGTGTGCGCGAAATACGGTGTTACTCGTGACCAACTTAGGCTGCTGCTCTTTAGAGCGCGAGGCCGATTTCAGGAGAAGTGGGCGAAGAGAGACTAAGACCATCGGCACTCTCCAGCCAGCTGTCGCCGCTTGCGAAGCTGCCGCTGGACGAACGTGGCAAACTAGGGTATTGCGGAACTCTAAACTCCACTTTGCGGCAGTGTATTTAATGCTTTCTGCTCTGCCTGCGGTAGCCGCCGACTTCTTATGGCTTTCCGACATTCACTTCGATCCACTCGCGGACCGTGCAATTGTAGACAAGTTGGCGGCCATCGAACCTGCCCAGTGGGCGGAAGTTCTAGCAAGTGGTGCGGCAAAGTTTCCACCTTATGGGCGCGATACGAATTGGCCCTTGTTTTCCTCCCTATTACAAGCCACTGCGAAGCAGAAACCGAAAGTTGCGTTTAGTTTGGTGACGGGAGATCTCCTGGTCCACCATTTCCGAGAACAGTTCAACGCTGCGGCGACTGTTCACGACGACCAAGCGTTTCGCAGTTTCGTTCGCAAGAGCTTTGAATTTGTTGCTCTCGAATTGAAACGCCGTTATCCAGGCAAGCCGGTTTTCCTAACACTAGGAAATAACGATGATGAATGTGGCGATTACGCGCTTCAGCCTGGCGGACCTTTTCTAGAGGACACTGCGAAAGCGGTGGGCGATCTCGCGGGGTTGGCCAATATCGACTCCTATGTCCAACTCGGTAGCTACAGCGTCCCAAACCCAGCAGTCAAACACGAAAGAATTGTGGTGTTGAACACGGTCTTCTTTTCGCCGAGGTATTCCGATCGCTGCGGCGGGCAGGGAACGGTCGATGCTGGCGAGAAGCTTTTGGCATGGCTTGCGACTCAGTTGAAGTCCGCAAAGTCACGGCATGAGAAAGTCTGGCTTGCGTATCACATTCCTCCCGGCGTAGACGCGTTTGCAACGACTCATGCGAAACAACCGGGAACGGTGACTTTGCTTTGGAAAGATTCGTACGTTCAAAGGTTTCTCAGTTTAGTCCAACAGTATGCGGGTGTAGTTGGTCCGAACTTCGCCGGCCACATACATGTAGACGATTTCCGATTGTTGGAAGGTTCTCGTAAGGATTCTCCTTTTGTCATGATTGGTCCGGCGGTGAGCCCAATTGCCGGACAAAATCCAACATTCCGAATAGTCGAATTCGACTCGCACGGCAAGCTCAAAGATCAATCGACTTACTATCTGGCGAATCTCTCAGATACAGGCAACGGCAGCCAGCCGGACTGGCGACTGGAGTACGACTTTGAAAAAGAATGGCACTTAAAAGACCTGAACGCACAGAGCTACTTCTCCCTCTTTACGCAAATCGGTGATTCGCCTGACGTCGCCGCGCGCTGGACGAAATTGTACTCCACTTCACACACAGGAAGCTCTATCGCCCCGGGGAATTTTCGGCAGTTTTACTGCAGCTCAGGAAACATAACGGCACAAGCCTACCAATCGTGCGTAGCGCGGAGCGAATCCAATCATGGCAAAAACACAAATTAAGCATCCTGATCGTAAAGCCTCCACCGGCGCCTATTCCGATGGCGTCCTCGTCGACGGTTGGTTGTATGTTGCCGGCCAAGGTCCACTCGATCTCAGTACGGGAACTGTGGTCTCAGGAACAATCGAAGAAGAGACCCGCACGACTCTGCAGAACGTGGGCAAGATTTTAGCCGCTGGTGGCTGCCGTTTTCAGGATGTAGTGAAATCAACGGTACACTTAGCGGATATCAAAGACTTCGATCGATTCAATGCTACTTACGCAGAATTTTTCGATGGTATTCGTCCAGTTAGAACCACTGTGCAATCTGGGCTGGGCTTAGGCATCAAGGTCGAGATCGACGTGGTTGCGAAGGTTCCCTAGCTCCAAGGCCGGCGTTCTTTATTATCCAAATGGCGGTTGAGGTAGGTCGCGGCACTAATTAGCGCTAAATGGGTAAGTGCTTGTGGATAATTGCCCAAATGCTCTCCGCTCTCACTGAGTTCCTCTGAAAACAGCCCCAGATGGTTTGAATAACCTAGCATTTTTTCAAAAAGAAGACGTGCCTTTTCAATTTGATGCGATCGCGCCAGTGCTTCGATGAACCAGAACGAACACGCCGTGAAGCTGCCTTCCTTGCCGGGCAAACCGTCCACTTCGCTCTCCGGACGATAGCGCCTCACTAGAGTGTCTACGGTCAACTCTCGTTCGATGCGGTCGAGAGTCGAAAGCCATCTTGGATCTGAAGGGCTTATGAATCGCACCAGAGGCATGAGCAGAGTTGAGGCGTCCACTTCTTTGGCGCCCTTATACTGGACGAAGGCCTTTAATTCCTGGTCCCAAAAGTTTTCTTGTATGTCTCGGATAATGGCATCGCGGCATTCCTCCATCCAATCATAAGGCCCTTCCAGTGAGCGTTTTCGCCCTAAGCGGATAGCCCGGTCAAAAGCAACCCAACACATAAGCCGCGAATGCAAAAAGTGTTTGCGCCCACTGCGCATTTCCCAAATACCTTCGTCCGGTTCATTCCAATGTTTCGCTAACCAGCGCAGTATTTCCTTCTGCCGCTGCCAAGCCTCGTAGGGCAAACCGTCGCTGTATTTACTCGACAAATAAATTGCGTCAAACAGTTCGCCGTAGATGTCGAGTTGTAACTGCTGGAAGGCAGCGTTACCGATGCGCACTGGTTTCGAGCCGCGGTAACCTGCCAAATGGTCTAGTTCATACTCAGGCAGTTCCGTGCGGCCGTCTATGCCGTACATGACCTGCAGGGGTCCTTCCGGGCGGCCGAATTGTAACCTGTCTTTCAGCCACAGATTGAAGCGATGACCCTCCTCTGTGTAACCGAGCCTCATTAATGCGTACAGACTGAAAGACGAATCGCGCAGCCAGGTGTAGCGGTAGTCCCAGTTGCGTGGGCCTCCGATGACTTCTGGCAAGCCGAATGTCGGGGCGGCGACGAGGGAGCCATACTTAGTAACGGTAAGTAACTTTAGAATTAGCGCCGAGCGGTTTACCATCTCGCGCCAGCGTCCGGTGTATCTCGACTTCGCAGCCCACTGCCGCCAGTGCAGACAAGTGGATTGAAACTGCTGTTCTACGAGTTCGGAAACGGCGGCTGCAGACTTTTGTTCGTAATCGATTCCGAAAACGAAACTTGCACTCTCGCCTTCCTTCAAGATGAACGTGGCCTGGACATCGACGCCCTCGATCTCTAGCTGGACGCTGGATTGAAGAGTGATCGTCTGGTGCGCGCTTCCCTCCTGGGTGAACTCGATAGTTCCCGCGCGATACTCGGTTCGGTGGTTGGACCGAGCGTAATTGAATCGGGGTGCGCAGCGGAGTTTGATTCGTACCTCGCCGTTGATGACAGTCACCTTGCGCATGATGCAATGGCGTCGCGGGGTTTCATCCACTGGCATGAAGTCGGTCAACTCGACGATTCCGTCGTCGGCAAGAAAGCGCGTCAACAGGACGTTGGTCTCCGGGATGTACATCTGCTTGGTGTTGTCACCCTCCCGTTCCGGCGCGATGGCAAAAGCGCCACCTTTTGCGGGATCAAGAAGAGCCGCGAAGACGGTTGGAGAATCAAATTCAGGAAAGCAAAAAAAATCAACAGCACCGATTGCGCTCACAAGTGCTGCTGAGCGCATATTTCCAATTACGCCATAATTCTGAATAGGCTGAAAGTCCATCAAACCTCTTGTTCGATAGTTGGACGTTTGGACAGAAGGAACAGGACAAAGATTTTGGGCGGCCGGCTATTGCTGGGGTTTGTTCTTATCTAGTGCGGCTGGATCTGGGTTGACAATTGCGGTGGACGCCCCTGGCTTCAAGTCCAGGTGTGCGAGTCACCTTCGATTGTTTGCGTTATCAATCGATCGCTTGATTGAAAGTGCGGCAGAGTTGTGAGGCTGGATTTGAAGAACGTCGCGGACGTAGCTCAGCGCTTCCTTATATCTATGGCGTGCGTAAAGGGAGTGCGCCGCCTGAAGGTAGCTTGCGATTTGTTCGCGTTGGCGACTGCTGAGTTCTTGCGATGAAATCTCCCTTGGCTCACTGCGCGCGTCTGGGAGTGTTGCCGCATTTTGCGATTGTTCAATGGCTGCCACTTCTTTAGCGATATCACCTGCCTTAACTTTCAAGCTCTCGTCCACTGCAGCGAGAGTTCCCTGTGCTTTTGCCAGCTGCAAATATTCGCTCTGGCTTTGGGCATTCCCAGCTTCATTCTTGGCCAAAAGAAGGGAAAGTTGTGCCGAGGCCAAGTGTGCTTTGGGGCTGAGCGGATTATTCGGATTCTGCCGGAGCCATTGTGAGAAGCTGCTGAGGCTACTCTGAAGCTCCCTGGTAGAAGCAGTCTCGCCAGGCTGAAACAGCAAGAGGAGGGAGCAGGCAGAATCGGGATTGTTACTCTCCCAATCGCCCAAATCTTGCGTTTGCATGAACCCTGGAGCTGTTTTGTGCTTGTTGTCGACGATCTGTGCTTGTGTCCATTCCTGTGAGCGAGAACTCGGTAGAGCCAGGATGCGAATCACTTGGCCATAGTTGACGGATTCAATCGGATCAGTAGTCGATGGAGTTCGATAGATTGCGCTTCTCCAAGCAGTAACACTAGCGATAGCTACGGCCGGTTTTGTTGGGATTGGACGAAACACCCACAGCAAGAGTGCTAATGTCACGACCAACGAAGCGGTAAGGATGGCGACGGGCCTGGGTGAGTTAGTGCGCGAAAAATCTGCGACTAACTTCCATTTGGAAGCAGGAAGAAAGGTCCAGGCGACCTTCCGCTTTGCTGGATCAGTCTGTTGGATCGACGAAGTTAGGGAGTCGTCCATGCGAAATATTTTGGTTTCATCGCCTCCATTGGCCGGCTGCGACGGCAACTCGACAAGCTGTGGGGAAGGAGTCGATGAACTGAGTGACGCTCCGCACTCAATGCAGTGAACCGCAGCTTGCCGGTTTTCCGCTTCACAAAAAGGGCATTTCTTCGGCGGCGCTTTATGCGAGCGCGATGAGTTACTCGGTGGCGCTGAAATGTTTTGAATTGGGAGGGTTGGAGTTTCTGGAGCCGGTTGTCTTGCTTTTGCTTCAGCGAAGCGAGTGCGGCAAAGCTGAATAGCATCATTGAAGCGGCCGTCAAGCTCCTGAATACCTTCCAACTCCTCCAACAGACTGCGCGCGCCGGCTACATCGACCACGTCTATTTTCCGCTCGAAATCGGGCAGCAGTCGCAAGACTTCCGAGAAACACCATTCCGCCAGGTCTTCATTTGGAGGTGGAGTTCGCAGCAATTTCTTAGCGGGAGTCGATGACGGCGTGGAGAGAGAAACCGACGAGACCTTCACCTCGGAAGGCAGACTTGCAAAAGTAAGGTCGGGATGGTAAGGGTGCTCAAGTTGATCACCGATGGCTCGCAGGTCGTCGCCGAACTCTGCACAACTGCGGTATCGCTGCAGGGGATCTCGCGCTAATGCCCGCTTGAAAATACGTTCCAAATCAGCCGGCAACTCAGGATTCGCTTCGTTTATGGGATCGGGGGCGCCATCGGCAATTCTTCTTAGGATGTCTGGGGCCTGAAACGGATGACGAAACGTTAGAAACTCAAAAAAAACGATGGCCGCCGAGAATAAATCCGAGCGGGCATCTGCCGGTTTGCCTTGAAGCATCTCTGGCGGAAGATAATTCACCGTCCCCATGATTGGCCGAGCGACCGTGAGTTGAGAACTCGGCAGGCGAGCAATGCCGAAATCGAGGACCTTCATTTCTTGATGTTTTGTTAAGAAGAGATTACTGGGCTTTATGTCGCGATGTATGATGCCGCGGCAATGAGCGTGAGATAGCGCGTCGCATACATTGGCCATGTTATCGAGCTTCACTCTTAGAGGAATTGGCGTACCATCCAGTATTACTCTGCGCAAATCTGAGCCGAGTAACAACTCCATCACAATAAAAGCAGTGTTGTCGATTTCGCCCAAATCAAA
>CAVVLT010000039.1:0-455660 GCA_963749105.1 Bryobacterales bacterium
AGGTTTCGGGATAGGTCAAAAAAGTACACTTCCGCCAATTGTGGGGTCTCAGCTCTGCTGCTCAGCTACTTTAGAGACCGCAAAACCCTTAGGTCTTCAGTTGACTTCTCCAATGTCGCAGTTCGAGAACAATGGCTCACTCCCAGATTGCTACTTGTATACCCAGAATGCGCATAAATGAGATAAGTCCGGCCAGTTGAGAACACAAACCCGCAAGCAGGACCGCGGACGCAGTTTCGATCTGTATATCCGACCCGTTCTCGATAGCGCCCTTGAACCTTTCGATGACATGCACGAGGACCTCGACGAAGTCACCACCTCGCGCGCTTAGACTTGTCACTGTTCCTGTAAATACGGCCCGAGCTGTCTTTGCTTCGGAAAGAGTGTCCCCTGGCGCATTACACTGGCAAGCGAAGCTGGACGGAGTGAACACATATCCAGATACTACAGCCAATAGCAGGGTTCGAATCAACGTGTTGCTCATGACCCTAATTCCACCATACGGAGTCGCAAGGCACCGACGGAACTTCGCTGGGGCGAATCGGCGCAAACGCAAGGCCCGCGATAGCAAGCACCATACGTCTCACAAAGGGTAAGAAAAGACACAATACACTAGCCCTGTGGACTGACCCCTAACGTGAGACAGACGAGTTTTGAGACGGTTACCATTCGCTGGTTTTTCCTAGACGAACGGGAAGTTATGATCCAAGATGGTCGCGGTAGGTGAAGCGGAAGCGAGCAATGCTGGAGAGCAACTCGCCAGGAATAACTTACCGGAGACTCATCCAAAACGATGAGGCAGGAGCGGTCGAAATGGGCCGCTCCTGTTACTTGCAATCAGGGTCTCACATCGGGTGGATAGATCTCCTCATGCCTTTTAAAACTCATGCTGGGAGCCCGGGGGATTTCCGGTTTGGCGGATGCGCCCGCTTGCCTTTCAAACTCGTTGGGTGACCGGTAACCGAGAGCCGAATGTAGACGCGCGGCGTTGTAGTAACGGTCGAAGAAGATACTTAGATTGCTGCGGAGATCTTCCATATCTCTGTACTCAAAGCAACGAATCTCTTCTTGTTTTAAAGTTTTCATGAAGCGTTCGCATTTGGCGTTGTCGTAGGGATTGCCAGGCCTGCTCATGCTCGGAATCATGCTGTGCTGAAGCAGGAGATCAACGTAGGCAGCAGATGCATATTGAACTCCGCGATCCGAATGATGAATCAGGCCGGGTGCCGGCTGTCGCGATTCAATCGCATTGTTTAATGCCGTTAGCGCAAGGTCGGTTGTGAGCTTTGGCCCAAGGTTCCAGCCCACGATCTTGCGCGAAAACGCATCCATGACAACCGCCACGAAACACGTCCACGCATCCCAGACGTACGTAGGTAAGGTCAGCCACCCAGAGCTGATTCATGGCCGTGGGAGTGAGTCGACGAGCTACATTAATCGCCACATCGAAATCATGCTCGCTGTTGGTTGTCTGCGGCACGAATCGGCGTTTGCGAATGGCCAGCAAGTTGTCCTGCCGCATCAGGCGCGCCACTCGCTTATGATTGACCTTCCACCCTTCCGCCCGTAAGGCATGCGTGATCCGACGATAACCGTATTGCCGGCTGTCGAGCGCAGCCCGCTGAATGGCATCGCGAAGCCGCGACTCTTCTTCGTCAGCATCCGGTTTGGGAACGCCATCGCGGTAATAACTGGCGCGGCTCACCGCCGCCAGGGTGCACATCCGTTCGATTGTCATTTCGCCTTGCTGTCCGTCTACTTGTCGGATTTGTTCGTAGACGGCATCCCGGAAGTCTGTGTGCGCTTCCGGCGATTTTCCTCGATGCGCAGCAAGGCACCTTTGAAAAAATCAAGATCCAGCGCTTGGCGCGCTACCAAGCGTTCCAGTTCGGCGATGCGCCGCCGTTGCTGGTCCTCTTTTTTCTCCTGAATTTGGGCGGCGGTTTTGGGGCTGGGAACCGCAATGCGACCGAGCGCTTCATCACGCCATCGGTACACCTGTGACCGACTCACTTGCAATTCACGCACCAGTGCGGTCACGTCATTACAAGTCTTCATCCGTTCCACTACGGATCGCTGGAACGCCTCATCGAATTTCCGTGGGTGTCCAATTTTCTTCTTCTGTTGCTTATGCTGAGACTCGGGGGGCACCTTTCAGCTCCATTGTGTCTCTTTTCTCTGTGTCTCAGCTTTGGGGTTCACTACACCCAATAAATCAGGGCTTCGCGTGTCTCACATCTCAGTCTCAAAACTGCGGTGCTTTTTATGGTGTTAGCGGCGTTGCTCGTCTCAATGCATTTTGAGTGACAGCCGCAGAAACGGGACTGTGTTTTGTTAGTGTGTGCTGCGCAATAACAACAGACGCTGTCGCCCAGAACGCCAGTACAGAAGCCACATAAATATTAACCCCCCTTTTGCCGAATGATTAGATTTACTCTCCGCCATTGGAAATCCGTCCCCTGTCGATAAGGGCGAACCGCTTAACTTTTGCTATGACTTCAACGCGGTGTGCGTTCGAAATTTCTCCGTTTTAAATTTCAGGAGGTGACACGCTACTACGAGTAAGCCGTGCGTCAGGCCCACAAGCCGGACACCGTCGAATCGAAAGTGCTCCGTCCAAGAGTCGTTCCGAGTGAAATAAAGCCATTGCCAGGTTATCGAGTGTTGTGGCACCGTCGTGCTGCCGGGTGCTGATGTGATCGACTTGGAAAGGAAGCCGGTAATTGTGGATACGGAATTCGGCAGGACTCGCAACGATACTGCGCGCGTTGCCAAATTTGTTGAACCAGGAGCTGGTTCACGGATGGGATAAGGCCGGGCCCTCTGATTTCAGAAGCCGCCGCGCCTTGGATTGCAGGATCGATAGTAGGCTACCGACGTGCAGGTAGCTATCGAGTTCCGCAGCTTCCTCCGTGGTCAGATTTTCTTCCCTGGCGCGCTCGGCCAACACGTTCCCTCTCAGTCTGCCAGAGGATTGGGCCTGATCTGAAAATGCACTACTTTGCTGCTCGTGCCCTTGCCCGTCTCGCTGTGAAAAGGTGTTCGCGTGCCCCATGTTGTCCAAACGCCCTTTCCTTTCCAGCCCAACTTCGGATCGTCGATGCGGCCGTCCATGCCCTTCGCAAAGAAGCCGAGCGGATAGGGCACGCGAAGCACGACGAATTTGCCATGTACTAAAGCGATAAGGAATCGGAGGAGTTGCCTGTAATGATGGGCGTGTTCTTGCCGAGGCCGAGGGTATCGAATTGATCGACCCAGTCGTAGTAATGGGAGTCGGCGCTCCCGGAGTCTTTCACGTTGTGAAAATTGGGGCCCGGGGTCGGATAGAGCGTCCAGCCTTCCGGACAATGCTGGCCGGTGGCTTGGGGACCGTTCAAAGGACCGGTACACTTTCGGCGGTCAAAGCTGGCTAGATGTCCGCTGCCCAACGCAACCCAAACAACGTTGTCGCTATCGATATCCATGCCGCGGGGTGAGTAACCCCAGACCGGCGCTTTCGGGTTGTGCCAGGGCACTTCATAATATTCGGCGAGCGCCGTTGCCGGTGGATTCGACCCCGGATTTAGGCGAACTAAGCCGCCGGGAAATCCAAGGACGCTGCCCCAGACCATGCCGTCTGTACCAACGGCCAGTCCGTAGAAGGCGGCGTTCAAACGGGTGTCACGCGTCGGATCGGCAACCGGCCCAGTCAAGGCTGCCGACGCGCCGAGACTTTCGCCACTGGGCGCGGTTAAGACCTTCTGTTCGGAATCGAGATAAGGATCGCGCTTGCCGTTGCCGTTCGTGTCGAGCACCAGCGCGGTCCAGCCTTGCGCCTTCTGCTCATCGTGCGTTTGATCCCACAGCTGCGTATTCAGCCAGCCCACTACGCCGCCACCGCCTCCACTGCTCGTCCAAAGAGTATTATTCGCATCCGAGGCAAATACCAGATGGTGCGTGCTGAAGCAGGTGTCGATCATGGCGGTTTGTTTCGTGGCTGGGTCGTACACCGCGAGTTGGCGGCCTGAACTGGCAACCGGCGTCAGTTTCGCAGACTCAAGGCTCGAACCCGCTTTACAGAAGGCCGGGTTATCGTTGGCGCGAATGCGCGAGGTGTACCAAAGCCGGCCACGTTCATCGAACATCGGATTGTGAACGGTCGTGTGGCTATCCCAAATCGCTTCGTCGCCCCAGATGGCTGAGGGTTGCAGCGGCTTGGGCTGACCGGGCGTAGCTGGATCGCGATACGGAATTTTCACTTGGCTGGTGGTGTGGTGTACGGGGTCGAGCACTGGAAGATAGTCGCGACTTTCTTCGGGCGAACCGTATATCAGGCCATTCGCGTTAACGCGTGGATTGCGCTTGTCGCTGGAAATTTCGTCATGCAGATAAGCCTTGGGATCGGCCCAATCCCATTGCGTGGTGACGACGCTGCGTTCGATTCCTTGCGGTCGGGGCGGCGTTTCGGCAGGCAACTCGCCATGCGCGATACGGGTGGTCCAATCGGCCAATTGCGTGGTGGCTCTTTCCGCACCAAGTTGCGTGAGCCCGCCGACCATCGCCCGGCCGGCTTGGCCCGATTGCACGCGCCGCATCCAAGCTTGTGCCGGTGAATCGAAATTTTGGAAGAGCGCCGGAATGGTACGGGTATATTCGTTCCCCAACTGATGGCAGGATTCACAACTGTCGGTCTTTAGCAAATGCAGCCAATGCTCCTGCGATTTGATCGTTGGCGAAATGCCGTTGCCGCTTGGACCCGTGCCGGGGAATTCGCTCTTTTCAGGGATCGTCAACATGGAATACCAATAATTGGCGGGATAGTAGCGGGCGGCAGATTTTTTGTCGGGTGCCACGGACGGGCTTAGGTTAATCTGTTTGCCGGGCTTTGTCTGAATCTTAGGCGAATCCACCAGCCCATAGCCTCTTGCCCACACTGTGTAAGTAGCAGCAGGGAGTTGCGGAATGAGATAGCGGCCGTGATCGTCAGTTACAACTTCCTTACTGTAGCGTGTCGGCAAATCAGTCGTTTCGGCAATCACCCAAACGCCGGCTTCCGGGCCATTAGCGCTTGCAACGACGCCCGCGATTTCGTCATTTTTGACTTTCTGTTGAGCCGGAAGACTGGCGGCGAGGGCCAAGAGTAACAGCAAGTAAGTTGGCATTCTGCGAGACAGTATATACTGAGGGTCGCCAGGTTTTGTATGAGTATTCCAAATTACAGTGTGGTGAAAGGCGATCCGGCTGGGATGGGCAGTATCAGCGGAAGAAATCCGCATTACCGGTTCGCATTGAACGTCGATAACAGCACGTCGGTGCAGGTCGATGTGAACGTACAGTCGGCCGATGGGTCGGACATTCGCTATCTGATTATCAATGATTTTGGGCCGCCGGACGTGGCGGGACTGGAGAATCTTCCGTTAGGCCGAACGGCTTTGAATACCGGCAATTCGGACTTGCGGCTCGATTATATTTTGGAAAAGAACGCAGACGGGAGTCCGCTGGTCGATCCGTCGCAACTGCAGGACTTAGATTTGAACGACACGAGTTTGCATGATGCGGTGGCGGATTTGTTGAACCAAGCCTTGAACGATCCGAATGGACTGATCTATGCGTTTGGATCTTATTTCGCGGATTCCGGTGGATTAGAAGGGGTACACGACATCCACATGAATCAAGGCAACCCCAGTGGGCCGTTTGCGAAGGACAATGGAACCTGGCAGGACGGCGGCATCTTCATTGAACTGCCTGGACAGGCCGCCCGATGGACGGCCTTGTTTATTGCGTTCCAGACGCAAACATTTACACCAAGCAGTATGAGCGCCGGTACTTAGCTGGCGATCGCCAAAGACCTTAGATTGATCCCGGGTATCACAAGCGACAGCACTTCTTCGACACGATCCACAAAGTGGAACTGCATCTCCTGCCGGACGTGATCGGGCAGTTCGCGCAGATCCTTCTTATTGCCCATCGGCAGAATCACCCGGTTGATACCGGCGCGGCGAGCAGCCAGCACCTTTTCCTTCATACCCCCGATGGGCAGCACCAAGCCGGCCAGAGTTACTTCGCCCGTCATCGCAATATCGTTGCGCGCAGGTAACCCAGTGTAGAGCGAAGCCATTGCGGATGTCATGGTCACACCGGCTGACGGCCCGTCTTTGGGAATAGCTCCAGCCGGAACGTGCACGTGCACGCCGCTGTTCTTGATGGTCTCAGGATCGACGCCTAAGTCCGCGGCGTGCGACCAGATGTAACTCTGTGCAATCTTGGCGGATTCCTGCATCACTTCGCCGAGCTGCCCGGTGAGTGTGAGGCCTTTGCCGTTGGGCAGTAAGGCGCTCTCTATATAGAGAACATCGCCGCCACTCTCGGTCCAGGCTAAACCAGTCACCACACCGGGTGGCACAGACTTGCGCATCTGCTCCTGCTGGAACATTTCCGGTCCGAGCATATCGTTCAACACGTCGGGCGTCACGAACACTTTGTCGGTTTGATCTTCCGCAAAGCGCAAAGTCACTTTCCGAGTCACGCGGGCAATGGCGCGTTCCAAACGCCGCAAGCCAGCTTCGCGGGTGTAGTTACGAATGATCGATTGCAAACCTTCGTCGGTAAACTCAACTTGCTCTTCGGAGAGTTCAGTCGCTTTCAGTTGCTTTGGTATCAAGTAGGTCCGGGCAATTTGCTGCTTCTCTTCTTCGCTGTAGCCGGAGAGCCGCAGGATTTCCATTCGGTCGAGCAGCGGTTGCGGAATGGTATCGAGCGAATTCGCGGTGGTTACGAACAACACTTTCGACAGGTCAAACGCCATGTCGAGATAGTTGTCGCGGAACGTCTTGTTCTGCTCGGGGTCCAATACTTCGAGCAGCGCCGCCGATGGATCGCCGCGGAAATCTCGTCCGAGCTTATCCACTTCATCGAGCAAAAGCACAGGATTCTGCGCCCCGGCACGCCGCATGGCTTGCAATAAGCGTCCAGCCATTGCACCGATATAAGTGCGCCGGTGACCGCGCAATTCAGCTTCGTCGTGCATGCCGCCTAAACTGAAGCGTTCGAACTTGCGTCCCAGTGCGCGAGCGATCGATTGACCCAAAGAAGTCTTACCCACGCCGGGAGGTCCGACAAGGCACAGAATGGGAGCTTTCGCAGCTGGATTGCGCTTCAACACACTCAGGTGTTCAAGTATCCGCTCCTTCACCTCTTTTAAACCAAAGTGATCTTCGTCCAGAATCTTGCGGGCGTGCGGAATGTCCAGGTTGTCTTCTGTCGACGCGTTCCACGGCAGATCGAGAACAAACTCAAGATAGCTGCGAGTTACGTGGAAGTCGGGTGCAGAGCTTGGCAGACGTTCGAGCTTGGCTAGTTCACGCTCGAATTCCTTCTTCGCTTCTTCGGGCAAATTGGCTTTTTCGAAACGCTCGCGCAGCAGGTCGACTTCGGCCTTCTCACCGTCTTTCTCGCCAAGCTCTTGCTGAATGGCACGCAACTGCTGCTTGAGGAGATAATCTTTCTGCTCTTTGCTCATTTCGTCGCGCGCCGTGGAGGCGATCTTCTGGCGCAGTTCGAGCACTTGCAACTCATGCGAGAGATAGCGGTGAATCAGCCGTAAGGCGTCGACGCGAGTTTCGGCTTCGAGCAGTTCCTGTTCGCGCGCCACGTCAAGGCTAAAGATACTGGCTAACAAATAGGCCAGTTTGAGGGGATCGTCATTGCCTGACAACATGCGCGTCATTTCGGGCGCCGTTTGGGGCTGCGCCAGCGTAATGGCCTTGGCCGCTAGTTCAAGCAATGCTCCTGAGAGCGCTTCCACTTCAGAACCGCCGTCTTCTGGCAGCGCCAAAATGCGGTATTTCGCCGTCAGATGCCCTTCCGAATTGTCAAGCTTAACTACCACGACGCGCTCGACGCCAGTACCAGAATTTCCATAACGCCATCGTTCAGGCGCGAGGATTTTCGGATTACGGCCTTCGTGCCGATGGTATAGAGATCGTCCTGCTCCGGGTTATCCATTTGCGGATCGCGCTGGGCGATGAGAATAATTTCTTTCTCTTCGGTTTTGAGCGCGCCTTGGACTGCCTTGAGAGAACTCTCCCGCCCGACTGATAACGGCAACAACAACCCCGGAAACAGGATTGTGTTCTTCAGCGGCAACGCGGGAAGCGTGTGGAAGTTGTTATTGGGCAATTGACTTTCCTACTTTCTACTGTTTGATGCACGAGAACCACAATACGCTGCTACGATTATTTGCGCTTCCCATACTCACATTTTCTGAAGGCTAAAAAAGCCGGGAGTCGAAATCCGAACTCCCGGCTTTGGATCTCTAATGGTCTAAGCGTTACTTCGCGGGTACAACCGTGTAGCTGACTTGGCCGCGGAGGTTAAAGGTAAGCACAACTTCTTTCCCTTGCGCCGCGTTCATCAGGCGTTTGAAGTCCTGAACGTTCGACACCGGCTGGCGATTTACAGCTGTGACGACCATGCCTTGGGTAACAGCATCGGCCGCACCGCTATCGGCGTCAACGTTGGTGATCACTACGCCTTTGACGGTGCTCGGAATAGAGAGTTCCTGAGCTATTTCAGAAGTCAAATTCTCAACATGAATACCCCGCACCGATATGGCCTCGCCGTCGTTACTATCGCCGTTGTTTGGCGAATTGTCGTCACCGCCATCGGCCTTATCTGCTTCTAAACCGCCCGGGCGTTGACCTAGTGTAACCTTCGTATTAACCGACTTGCCGTCGCGAAACACGTCGAGATCCACAGTTTGACCGGGTTGGTGGCCGATAACTGCCATGGTCAATTCGTCGGCGCTGTTGATTGGCTTTCCATCGATGGCAACGATGATGTCACCAGCCTTGAGACCGGCCTTGTCACCAGGACCGCCTTTGTTCACGGTCGAAACTTCAGCTCCGTGCGCGCCCTTCACATCCAGCAAGCGAGCCGTATCGGCCGAAATATCGGCGAGGGAAACGCCCATGTAGCCGCGCGAAACTTTGCCATTCTTCACGAGCTGGTCGAAAACCTGCCTCGCCATATTAGAAGGAACCGCAAAACCGATACCGATGCTGCCACCTTCGCCGCCAAAACCGCTGTTGCCACCGGTCAGAATCATAGTGTTCATCCCGATCAATTCGCCGCGAGCATTGATCAGAGCGCCGCCAGAGTTGCCGGGGTTGATCGCTGCGTCAGTTTGAATAAAACTTTGTACGCGCAGACCATGCTCCAATTGGCGACCCTTGGCGCTCACGATGCCCATCGTAACTGTATGATCCTGGCCAAAGGGATTGCCAATGGCGAAACACAGATCGCCGACGCGCGCCGCTTCTGAGTTGCCCCATGCCAAGGTTGGAAGATTGTCGGCCTGAATCTTTACGACCGCGACATCCGTCTGTGGATCCGCGCCAACCGTTTTACCGGTGAATATGCGGCCATCGGACAGCTCAATTTTCAACACACTCGCCTTATCTACGACATGGTTGTTCGTCAGAATGTATCCTGACGAGGAAACAAGCACACCGGACCCCAGGCCCGATTCACGCTGGTCGCGCGGCCGCGCATTTCCCTGGCCGCCGAAGAAGCGCTGAAAAAACGGGTCCGACATAAAAGGGTTGTTGCCCTGCTGCTCAGACGCCTTAATCACGCGGGTCGAGCTGATCTTGACAACCGCCGGCGAGGCTTTCTCGATAATGTCAGCGAACGAATTCGACAATTGCGAAACCCGCTGATTATCGCCCTTGGTATCGGCATGCGCCACCACCGGAGTGGGAACGCTGTTGTGCGCAACGACAAAAGCAGCGATGAGACCGCCACCAATAGAGGCCGCCACTAGCGTAAGAACCGCAGTAGTGCGGCGAAATTGGACCACGTTTGACATGTTCCTGAAAATCCTTTCCTATTGGGCGGTGAATTATCTACTCGCCACCCTTCCATTCGTTTGACGTTCGAAATTGAAATTCGATTTACACCCTAATTTTTCTTCATCAAGCCCGCGCGGTCTCCACGTGAGACACGGTCGCTTTGGTTTCAAAACGTAGGCCGCTTCCGGCTGGATCATCATCAATCCAAACGGTCTGCCCGTCACGCACCAATCCACCTAAAATCTGTTTCGCTAGCGGCGTTTCAATCTCGCGCTGAATGGCTCGCTTCAACGGACGAGCACCATAGGTTGGATCATAACCGCTTCGTACTAGTCGAGTCCGAGCTTCATCCGTCAACTCCAGGCTAATGTTCCGTTCCGCCAGCCGCGAACGCAAACCCATCAATTGGATGTCCACAATCTGCTTAAGATGCTCTTCAGTTAATGCATGGAATACGATGATTTCGTCCAAACGGTTCAAGAACTCCGGACGAAAAGCTTGCCGCAGTTCGGTCAGCACGGCATCTTTCATGCGCCCGTACTCAACACCCTCATAGGCGCCGCGATATTCCAAAATGCGATGGCTGCCCACATTAGAGGTCATAATGACTATGACGTTCTTGAAATCGACCGTGCGCCCTTGTCCATCTGTTAGACGCCCGTCATCTAAAACCTGCAACAGAGTATTAAAGACATCCTGATGCGCCTTTTCGATCTCGTCGAAGAGTACGACGGAATACGGGCGGCGACGCACGGCTTCGGTTAATTGGCCGCCCTCGTCATAACCGACGTAGCCAGGAGGTGCGCCGATCAGACGTGAGACTGCGTGTTTCTCCTGATATTCCGACATGTCGATGCGCACCATAGCGCGTTCATCGTCGAACAAAAATTGCGCCAGGGCGCGCGCCAGTTCCGTCTTTCCGACGCCCGTGGGACCCAGGAACAGGAAACTACCGATAGGGCGCTTGGGATCTTTCAAGCCTGAACGCGCACGCAGAACGGCTTCGGCAACCGCAGTGACCGCCTCATCCTGCCCAATTACCCGTTCATGCAACTCATCTTCAAGCGAGAGCAGTTTTTTCATCTCGCCTTCAAGCAGTTTCGAAACGGGCACCCCTGTCCAGCGGCTCACCACTTCGGCAATGTCCTCTTCGTCCACTTCTTCTTTGAGCAAACGAGTGGCGCCCTTTTTGCCGGAAACATGATCCTGCTCGGCGTAAGGCGGCGTTCCAAATCGGTGAGCGTGCCGTATTTGAGTTCGGCCGCCTTATTCAAGTCATATGCGCGTTCCGCCTGAGCAATCTGTACCTTCACTTGCTCAATCTGTTCCCGCAAGGTACGTACCCGCTGCACGCCTTCTTTTTCATTCTTCCACTGCGCCTGCAGGGCGGAGAACTGGTTTTCAATTCCGCCAGTTCTTTCTCAATGCGGCCAAGCGTTCTTTGGAAACGGTATCGTTCTCTTTCTTCAAAGCTTCGCGCTCAATTTCCAGTTGCATGGTCCGGCGCAAAATCTCATCCAATTCGCTGGGCATGGAATCGATTTCTGTGCGCAGTTTCGCGGCCGCTTCATCCACTAAATCTATCGCCTTATCCGGCAAGAAGCGGTCGCTGATGTAGCGGTTGGAAAGAACGGCCGCCGCCACCAGGGCTGCGTCTTTGATGCGTACGCCATGATGCACTTCGTAGCGCTCACGCAAGCCCCGGAGGATGGAAATGGTGTCTTCCACCGAGGGTTGGTCGACAAAAACTGTTTGGAAACGGCGCTCTAAGGCGGCATCCTTTTCAATATATTTGCGGTATTCATCGAGCGTGGTTGCGCCGATGCAATGCAGTTCGCCGCGCGCCAGCATAGGTTTGAGCAAGTTGCCGGCATCCATCGCGCCTTCGGCCTTCCCTGCCCCGACGACGGTATGCAGTTCATCGATAAACAAGATGATGCGCCCTACAGCGGACTGAACTTCTTTCAGGACGGCTTTCAAACGCTCTTCAAACTCGCCGCGGAACTTCGCGCCCGCAATCAACGCTCCCATATCGAGAGACACAACCAGTTTGTCTTTCAGACCTTCAGGCACGTCGCCGCGCACAATTCGTTGCGCCAGCCTTCAACAATGGCGGTTTTGCCAACGCCAGGTTCGCCAATCAACACTGGATTATTCTTCGTGCGGCGGCTCAACACCTGGATAACGCGGCGAATTTCTTCGTCGCGCCCGATAACGGGATCGAGTTTGCCTTTAGAAGCGGCGTCGGTCAGATCCCGGCCATATTTCTGCAACGCTTCATAAGTGGCTTCCGGATTTTGTGTGGTTACGCGCTGGTGCCCCCGCACATCCAATAACGCTTTCATCAAGCGGTCGTGTGATAAGACCGAATTCACGCAATAATTTGCCGGCAGTTCCTTGATCGTCTGCAATGGCCAGCAATAGGTGCTCGATCGAAATGTACTCATCTTTGAGGCGTCTTGCCTGCTCTTCAGCTACGTTGAAGAGTTGCGAGAGGCGATTTGTGATGTACACCTGGTCGGCGCGGGTAGCACCTCCCGACACTTTGGGCAGCTTTTCAATTTCGGCAATCAGCCGCTTGTGAAGAGCTTCTAAGTTAACATCGGCTCTTAATAGGATAGAAGGGGCTAATCCACCCTCTTGTTCCAACATAGCGAGAAGTAAATGCTCGGTGTCTACCTGTTGATTACCGAATTTGACTGCGGTCGACTGAGCCAAGCGAATCGCGTCCTGCGATTTTTCCGTTAGCCGATTAAAATCCATTCCTTTGCATACCGCCTTGATCAAACGATATCATATGAGTCAACCAGAATGCAATAATCTTAGCAGCGAACACTAAGATTGTTTGGCGCTCTTTTGGAGGTAGCATTTCCTACTCGCGGCAAGCTAAACTACTGTTTTCATGCGACAAATGATCGCTTGCTTCGTTTCGACTCTTCTCCTGTTTCCCGCTCAAGCGTTCTGCTGGGGGGATGAGGGGCATAGAGTGATCGCCCGCATCGCGGTTAGGCATCTGACGACGGCTGCTATGCAGCGAGTTTCCGAACTGCTCGAAGTTGAGAATACTCCTGACGCTTTGGCAGACGCGCTGGCTACTGCTTCGACTTGGGCGGATCAGGTGGCTGCCGACACTGGAACCGATAACTGGCATTACCTGAATCTCACCTTGCAAGACAACCGCGCGAACCTGGCCGAGCGCTGTCCGAACAACGATTGCATCACAGCGCGCATTCGCCTTTTCGCGGAACAGCTGAAAGCTGACGACCCCGATTCCGATTCGCGCTTTAGCGATGAGGACGCCTTGCGCTTTCTAGTGCATTTGGTGGGCGAGTTGCACCAGCCGCTGAACGCGATCTCTAATGCCGATCTCGGCGCACGCTGCGAAGAATTCGACGCCGGGATTCAGGAAACGGAAAATCTGCATGCCCTATGGGACGGTCCGCTGGTTAGCGGCATGGGCGAGGAGACGTTGCTGGCTAGTGAAATGGAAGGAGAATTAGCGGCCGCTACTGATGGTCAGCGCGCCGAATGGGCGCGTGGGAATGCCGACGATTGGGCTTGGGAGTCTCACAGGCTGGCCGTGGTCAATGTTTACAGACGGTTGGGAATTCCGAAACAAGATATCGCCTTCCCTACTTCTTGTGAAATGGCTCCCGAAGAAATTCAGCAGTTTCACCCCGCCGTTGACGATCAGTATATGGAAGCGATGCAACCCATTGTGCGCGAGCAATTAAAGAAGGCCGGGTTGCGGTTAGCGCGTTTGCTGAATGAGATTTTCGAGGCGACGCGATCCGGTTAGGTTTGCCAGCCGGCCATTTGTCCAGCTCTACTAAGCACTTGATTCGCTCCAAGTTTAGCCGCTCGACTACCCAACTAATTTGGTGATCCGGAATTAATCGGTTCCGAGGTTCTCTCAGTACCTACCGTCCCCTGCCCTAAAGCGCCGATGATAGCCTGATGCAACGATGAACGATCAAGTGCCCTAGGCAGTTGCTCCCCATCTAGAAATATTGTTGGCGTTCCTCGAACGCCCATCTGATGCGCCAGCTCTTCGTCTCTCAACACCACGCCTAGCGACATGTCCTGATCGACACATTTGCGAAAGGTCTCAATGTTAAGCGCCTTAATGCCGGAGGCTAGTTCGAATATTTGCTTTGAAGCATTGTCCACTGTGATAGATCCCTGATTCTCGAACAAAGAATCATGCAAGGACCAAAAAGCATCTCTGCTTTGAAACTCGGCGCACGCCGCAGCCTTAGCTGCCTTGGCTGCCCAGGGGTGGCCCGATAGCGGCATATGCCGGAAAACGAGTTGGACTTTGCCGCCGTCACCCAGGAGCGGTTCCTCAGCGAGAACCCGGCTAAATTGTTTGCAGAAAGGACATTCGAAATCGGAAAAAACGACGAGCGTGACTTTGGCGTCACGAGGACCGCGGCTAGCAAATTCTCCATCAAGCAGTTTGTCCAGTGCTTTTTGCGCCGCTTGGCGCTGCTCCTTCTCCGGGTCTACCTGTGAATCCAGCAGGTCGCTGCTTGCAAACCTCAGATCGGGGGACGCAAACACCGTCAGTTGATAGGACCCTAGCGCACCATCGCCTTTAAAAATTATTCGTCGATGGCAAGCGTCATTTACGACCTCGTGCGTTTCGATTCGCAAATGAGCTTCCTGGGGGAGGTGATACTTTAAGCCAATGTACCGGGTTAAGCTGTCGTACTCAGTCGGCGTTCTTTCTGAACAGGCGGCAGCAAGGCAAAACTTACTTGAAGCAAGAACCCAAATTAGGAGGATTCCGAAGTTATAGTTTCGTGTATTTCGCATGTTATTTAGCTTGAAATGCACCCTTCGGAACCATTTGTAAGAATACGTCATAACATCTTGGATCCGAGTTCTGTTGGACATCCGTTACGTTGGCTACGTAACGGAACGCGTTTCCAAATTGGTCCACGAAGTCGCTTTTCTTATATGACAGATCAATACTCAATATGCCGACAGCCGGCAGCGAAAAGAGCTCGTCTGGTTGACTTATACCGTCGTGGTTTTTGTCGACCCAAAGTCTGAGTTGCCAATATATAGCATCACCTTGGTCAATCTTGCCGTTGCCGTTGCCGCCGTTCTTGGGATCGTCAAAAACTGCAAGAGCATTGTACCCATTCGGGCTGTTTGATGGCGGTTGAGGTGTCAAATTTCCAAACAACTCGGTAAGGTCATCAATGCGGCCATTGCCGTTTCTGTCTAGCGCCAGCCAAGCATTTTTGAACCGGGGATCTGTCCAACTTATTGTTATAGGGGGAGTTCCCGGTCCGCGTGAAAACGCGACGCCGTCCGACAATCCAGTGAGGTGGAAGCCTTGGTTCGCCGCATCGATGAGGATAGGGCTTCCGGTCTCGGGGCAACAAGGCTGCGCAATGCCGTAAACCATGCAACAGTATTCGGGGACGTCAACTGGAACGGTCGCACAGAAGGGGGCCGGGTTGGGGATGCAAACCGTGCCACATTGCGTGCCGTTGCAGGTGCTCCCCCCCGTCGGCGGAGAACCTTGTGTGGGGTTACCTGCCCCGCAAGCAGCGCTGCGGAAACTACTGCAGTTTAGGTCACAGGCATCGCAAACCGTTCCGTCACAGGTCGTCACGGGTTCGCCTGCCGCCCCGTTGCTTGCGAAACCTTCGCTCACGTTTGGTGAGCTTCCGTCTATGCATGCTGGCGGCTGATCGGAGGATTGGTTAGCACAATGGATCAGCTGCGGATTAGCTTGAGTTACGGCCGCCATGTCAGACGGACTTGGCATTGAAGTACCCTGCTTGAAGTTAATAGCAACCAGAGCGCAGGCTGGCGACTGTTGCTGGCCGTTCTGACAAGCTGCGTAATACGGTTGAGAGATATTTGGGCTTTGCTTTGATGCCATCACAGAATCGAAGGGACATGGTGGACAAGGAGCATTCAAAGGACATGTTTGCGGACAATGGGCTAGTTGGAAAGTGTGGCCGATTTCGTGGGCAACTACCTGGGTTATCGTCCCGCCTGCCGTAATGTGCGAATTAATATCGATGTTGACGTGCCCGATGTGCCCACCATCAACTTGGACAGCAGTCCCAAGATGTGTGTAGCCTTGCGTGAATGCGTCAACGGTGGTAGGGCCCGGGTCAGCGGTTGGCGTTGTATACCGAATGGTCATTGAATGAATGCCATCCCCAACGTCGCGGGTGAAGTGCACGTGGGAACCCACTGTTGCAAGCTGCTGGTTCCAGTTGTCAACGGCGCGCTGAGCTCGCTTGTTAAGATTGTGCCAAAATCCACTCGGAAAACCAACAAAACTAACGGCCACATTCGAGCATTCCCACGTGGGAAAACCAACGATTCCTACCTGGGTTGGCGTAACGGTGCCCGTCCAGGGCTTACTCCGCCAGAAATTCGAGACGGCACTATCCTCAGCCCCGGAAAGTGGGCCGCCAATGTCTGCTGCCAGGAATGCGCAATCGAACCGTTTAGTGGGTAAAAGACCTCAAGGCGCCCATCGTAATTTATCCTGACACCCGGAGTCGCCACTACTTGCGCAGTCGAATCAACCGAGGCAAACGATAAAAGGATAATCAAGGCAAAAAATAGTTTGCGTTAGTTGGTTGAATAAAGTCCGCAGAGAGCATCGCGGCAAGCGTATAACTCAGAAACCGACTTGGTCAACTCATCTTGGTACTGAATCGAAACTTGACAGTACTTTGTCGTCTACTTACCATCCGAATGACAATTTCAACAAATGTTAGTGTATTGCAGCTTACTAAAGATACGTCGGATTGCCGCCAACACCGACTTAATTGGCCGTAAATGGCGGATACCGCGAGAATGAAAATAAGTAGTGCGCTCGGCACTCATCGACAAGTGAGAGCTCAAAGCTGGACTGCCAGGACGCTCACCCGGTAGAATTCATTCTGAGACCTATGAAAACTTCTCGGCTACGCATTTTCGCACTCGCCATAATGGGAGCCGTCGGTTACACTTCTCTCATTCTCGACGCCACAGAAATCCTAAAAGAAAGCTCCATCCAGCAAGGAGAACATCCCGCTCTTGAAACGGCTCTAGACCGGCCGTCTGGCCTTGCACTTACCGAATCCGGCATTCTTTACATCGCGACTTTTGGAGATGGACGGATCCATCGCTTGAACCTAAAGACTGGGCAAATGAAGACTCTTGTTACACAATCTCCAATCGTAGGCCCCGGCAACATTCTGCTCGATCAAGCAAACAACTTGATAGTCGCGAATCCTTTTCAATGCAGGATAGTGCGTATTGATCTTAATGACGGATCAGTAACGACAATCGTAGGTAAAGAGGGCGACCCGATGAAGCATCCGTGCGGCCGCGACGGAGACCATGGGCCAGCTCTCAAAGCATCGAGCGAACCCGACTTTATAAGTCAGGACGGTCTAGGCAATCTCTTCATCGTCGACGGCTATCCTAACGCAAGCATTCGCCGAGTTGAAAAGGCCTCAACGATTATAACGACGGTGGTGCCCTCCACGAAACTCGTTTCCGCAACCACTGTCGCTGTCACCAAAAACAGTACGCTTTTTGTTTCACAAGTAGGAAACAACTCGCACAGACCGATTCTGGCGGGCGATGCCACAACGGGCGTGCTAAACCCACTAAAAAAGGCATCTTTCAGTGGAAATAAGGACATTTGGACAAAATTGAAGGGCGCGAGACGAATCTTTGCTGACAATCGAGGAAACCTCTATCTGCTGGACGACTCACGCGTTCTCTACATCGATTTCTCGGATCATTTCGTTTCGGTACTAGCAGGCACGACAAAGGGATTCGCCGGGGACGGTGGCCCGGCGATCGACGCTCAGATGTTCTGGCCTCAAAGTGTCGTCGCCGATCCGTTGGGCAATCTCTATATCGCTGATTCCGAGAACCAACGGATTCGTAAAATCGACGCGAAGACGCACATCATCACTACCATCGCTGGGAATGGAGGACCGCCTCACACGCCGGGAACGATCGAATTTGGCCGCTAGCCTGCGGAGTGAATTTCCGTCAAGTTAAAGAGCGGTAGAGTCTCGCCAGTTATCGCGCTCTGCTTGTGGGCATCGTCGGAATCTGGCTACGCTAACGACTTGGCTAGAAACGGTAACCCTTCTTTGCCGTGGAACGAGTGTTCGCCGGAGAAAATTTCTTGCGCGGCGCGTTCGGGCACGCCGAAAGCTTCGTAGACTTTTTTCACTTTGGCGAAACTGGCGCGCGTGGCGGCGACCGGAAAGATCGGATCTTGATTTCCGCCCTCGGAGAAAAGAAAGCGAGGAGCGATTAAGCCAGCGACATCATAACTCTCTGCCCAGTTGAGGATGCCTGGAACATAATTATCCATGCAATGAGCGATGCTCATGATGCTATCGCGAAAGGTGTTCAGATAGCCGCTGATGAAGGCTGCCTTGATGCGCGTGTCGAGAGCGGCGGAGAATTGTGTGCAGGTGCCGCCGCCGGAAATGCCCATGCAACCAACGCGCTTGCTATCGAGTTCCGGGCGCTGCTCGATCCAGTCGATGGTGCGCATGACATCCCATACGCGCCAGGCAATCATGGTTTGACCGAGTAGCAGAGCGGCGCCGGCGGAAGGCAGGCAAGCGGCTTGACCGGGACCCTTCTGAATGTTGGCGGGATCGCGTCGGCAGCCGAACGCCATGGGTTCGATCGCGACGGCGGCCATACCGTGTTCCACAACTTGAATCGCGAAGTCATGCTGATAGCCGTCTTTGTTGGTGCGGTCAGCGCCGTGTTCGTCAATGCCGACGATGTCATCCACACCCCGGCCGTGGCCGGGAACACAAATCACTGGCGCAAAAGGCGGCTTGGCATTCTTAGGAGTGAGCAAGTAACCGGCGACGGCGACTCCAGGACGGCTGTTGAATACGAATTTGTCCCGATGGTAACCGGGAAACTCTTTTGTTTCGACGGTCTGCGATTGAAGCGCAACGCGCTCGTTGGGGAAGCCGCCCACCAACTCAATCAGCTTCGCGCGCAACTGTTGCTGCCACTGTTCCGCTTGTGCTTTGTCAGTTGCGTTGAAGGTGAGTTTCAGGGGAGCGGATTTGTACGATTCAAGAGTCCAGTGAACCGGATCGAACTCAGGTTTCGGCATAGTGTTCTCCGACAGGGCAAGCGGGGCGAGTGCAGAACCAGCTACCGCCGCTCTGGCCAAATCACGCCGCGTATATGAATGCGTCATCGCGCAATTATAACCAAGATATAATCATGCCAACACATGCGTGAAATTGCGATTCTGTCGCTCGCCCTCGTCGGTGCAGCAGCGGGTGGCTTCGCTTATCGACAAACCGAACCCGCCAGCGGCCCCAAGAAGATCGATTTCGTCAAAGATGTGCAGCCCATCTTCACGCGTTCCTGCGTGGCGTGCCATGGTCCGAACACTCAGATGGCCGGGTTGCGCTTGGATGCTAAGCAAGCTGTGCTGGCTAAGGTTGTGGTGCCTGGAAACTCAGCGGCGAGCGCGCTTTACCGGCGTGTCGCGGGTATGGGCGATGTGGCCAGAATGCCGATGGGAGGCCGTCTTGCCGACGAGCAGATTGCAACGCTGAAGGCGTGGATCGATCAAGGAGCCGATTGGCCCGATACGGTTGGGGCCACTGTCACTGCCTCGAAGACTCACTGGGCGTTTGTACCTCCGGAACGACCACTTCTGCCGGCAGTGAAGAACGCAGGTTGGGTGAAGAACCCGATTGATCGATTTATTCTGGCACGACTTGAGAAAGAAGGTCTAACGCCTTCGCCGGAAGCAGATAGAGTGACGCTGCTCCGACGTTTAAGCCTGGATTTGACTGGGTTGCCCCCTTCAATTGAGGAAGTGGATGCTTTCGTTCGGGACAAGAGCAAGAACGCTTATGAGAAGCAGGTAGAGCGATTGCTTGGCTCGCCCCATTATGGAGAAATGTGGGCGAGGCACTGGCTGGATGCAGCCCACTACGCGGACTCCGACGGTTATGAGAAAGACAAACCGCGGGAAGTTTGGTTTTATCGCGACTGGGTGATTCAATCGCTCAACAAGAATCTCCCGTATGACCGATTCATCATCGACCAGATTGCGGGCGATTTACTGCCAAACCATACGCAAGATGAAATGGTTGCTACGGGTTTCTTGCGCAACTCACAAGTGAATGAGGAAGGCGGCATCGACCCGGAACAGTTTCGGGTGGAAGCGATGTTCGACCGGATGCACACAGTTGGCAGCGCGATTTTAGGGCTTACAATTCAATGCGCGCAGTGTCACAACCATAAGTACGATCCACTGAAGCAGGAAGAGTACTACAAGATGATGGCCTTCCTGAACAACACACATGAAGCCAATATTTCGGTATACACGCCGGTGGAAGAGATGAAGCGTACGGCGATTCTGCGGCAGACTCGGGAGATTGAGGGCACGCTCCAACGCCGAAACAAGGACTGGCGCACGCGAATGGCAGCGTGGGAGGAGAGTGTTCGAAACAATCAGCCGGATTGGATTGTGGTGCGTCCCGAGGTGGACGACATCTCGACCGGCGGACAGAAGTATTTTTCGCTGAAAGATGGCTCGCTGCTGGCCCAGGGTTACGCGCCCACCAAGCACACTGTGAAGCTTACGGTCAAGACTGACGTGCAGAACATTCGGGCATTCAGGCTGGAGTTGTTGAAAGATCCGAATCTCCCGAGAGGTGGGCCGGGGAGATCACTCACGGGAACGGGAGTGTTGTCGGAGTTCAAAGTGGAGACCGCACCGCTGAATACGCCCGACAAGAAGACCGAAGTGAAGATTGTCAAGGCAACGGCAGATGTAACTCAGCCCGAGAGAGATTTGGAGAAGGTTTACGACGATAAGAGTAAGAAGCATCGGGTGACTGGTCCGATAGAGTTTGCCATTGATGGCAAAGATGAGACTGGTTGGGGAATTGACGTTGGTCCAGGTTTGCGAAATCAACCTCGCAAAGCGGTGTTTAACGCCGCCGAACCTATTAGCAATGCCACTGGGACGATGCTGATTTTTCACTTGAAGCAGAATCACGGTGGATGGAACAGCGACGACAACCAGAACAACAATCTGGGGCGCATACGCCTGTCGATTACCAGTACGGAGAACGCAGTGGCCGATCCTTTGCCCGCTGCTGTTCGAGAGATCCTGGCCGTACCGGTCGAGCGGAGAACTCCGGAACAGACCCAGACAGTGTTTGGTTATTGGCGGACGACGGTACCCGAGTGGCGCCAGCAGAACGATGAGATCGCCAGTTTGTGGGACACTTATCCGGAAGGCAGCACCCAGTTGGTTTTGGCGCAACGGGACGATCCGCGGCCCACTCACATACTGACTCGCGGAGATTTCTTGAAGCCCGCGAAATTGGTGGATGCAGGCACTCCGGCTTATCTCAATCTTTTGCCCCCTGGTCCAGCCGATCGACTCACTTTCGCTAAGTGGCTGGTTGACCGAAAAGCTCCCACTACCGCGCGAGCTTTGGTGAACAGAGTCTGGCAAACCTATTTTGGTACAGGGATTGTGGCAACAAGCGAGGATCTTGGCAGACAGAGTGAGACGCCCTCACATCCGGAACTCCTCGATTGGCTCGCGGTGGAGTTTATGGATCGTGGCTGGGATTTGAAGGCGCTCCACAGACTCATCGTGACTTCCGCAACTTACCGGCAGTCTTCCAACACAACGCCCGAACTAACGGAGAGGGATCCCTATAATCGACTGCTGGCGCATGGGCCGCGGTTCAGAGTGGAGGGCGAGGTGGTTAGAGACATCACGCTTGCCGCGAGTGGGCTGTTGAATCCTGCCGTGGGAGGTCCCAGTGTGTATCCACCGGCGCCGGCATTTCTCTTTCAACCTCCCGTGAGTTACGGACCAAAGAACTGGTATGAGTCGCAGGGTCCGGAACGGTACCGGCGCGCGCTTTACACCTTTCGTTATCGTTCCCTTCCCTATCCGATGCTGGATACCTTCGACACACCAAACGGTGACAGTGCATGTGTGAGGAGGGCGCGGTCGGATACGCCGCTGCAAGCACTTACTACTCTAAATGAGTCGTTGTCAATGGAGACCGCTCGCGCGTTAGCTTGGAAAACACTACGCGAGGGTGGCCGCACAGATACGGAGCGAGTCACTTATGCGTTTCGGCGTTGTGTTTCACGCAAACCGAATGAAAAGGAACAGGCTTCGCTCGAAGCATTATTGACCAAAGAAGAGTCGCGCTATGCCGACGGAAAACGCGACCCGTGGGCTTTGGCGGCGGATAACCCGGCGAAGCCGCCAGCTCTACCCAGCGGAGTTACACCAGCGCAAGCCGCCGCGTGGACTGTTGTTTCGCGCGTGATTCTGAATTTGGACGAAACGATTACGAAGCAGTAAGGGGAAACCGATGAACTGTCAAGACCGCCTTCGGCAAGGACAAGATCCGAAGCAAATCAGCAGACGCTGGTTTTTCGAGCAGTGCGGCGTAGGCGTTGGCGCGATGGCGCTGGCCAATCTGCTAGCAGAAGCTGGGCTGGCAGATACGCCTCGAACCGACCCGTTGGCGCCGAAGAAGCCACCACTTCCCGCCAAGGCGAAGAATGTCATTTTCCTATTTATGGCAGGCGCGCCGAGCCATTTGGAATTGTTCGATTACAAACCACAATTAGCCAAGTTCAACGGAACACTGCCGCCGCCTGAACTGCTGAAGGGTTATCGCGCGGCGTTTATCAATCCGAATTCGACCTTACTCGGTCCTAAGTTCAAGTTTGAGAAGTATGGACAGAGCGGCGCGGAGGTTTCGGAGTTATTGCCGCACTTCACTAAGATCGTGGATGATGTTGCCATTGTGAAGTCGATGGTGACCGACGCCTTCAATCACGCGCCGGGCCAGTTGCTCATGAATACGGGCACGCAGCAGTTCGGACGGCCGAGTATGGGAGCGTGGGTCACTTACGGTCTAGGCAATGAGTCGAAAGATTTGCCGGCGTTTATAGTTTTCAGCTCGGGCAAGAAAGGCCCCAGTGGAGGCAACTCGTGTTGGGGTAGCGGCTTCCTCCCGACCGTGTATCAGGGCGTGCAGTTTCGCGGGAGTGGCGATCCAGTGCTGTACCTATCGAATCCTCCCGGCATTGACGCGGATATGCAGCGCGACTCACTCGACACGATTCGCAGCTTGAATGAAATGAGGCAGCCGGTGACGGGAGATCCCGAAATTGCCACGCGCATCAATTCTTATGAGATGGCATACCGGATGCAGAGCAGTGCTCCCGAGTTGATGGATCTGTCCAAAGAGCCTAAGCATGTGCTCGACATGTATGGCGCTGAACCCGGCAAGCCTTCATTTGCCAACGATTGTCTTCTGGCGCGGCGGATGGTGGAGCGCGGTGTGCGTTTTGTGCAGCTCTATCATGAGGCTTGGGATCAGCATGAGAATTTGACGAAAGATATCAAAATCAATTGCCAGGATACCGACCAGGCTTGCGCGGCACTGGTGCAGGATTTAAAGCAGCGCGGATTGCTGGATAGCACGCTGGTAGTTTGGGGCGGCGAGTTTGGACGCACACCTATGGTGCAGGGTGGCAGCGATGGGCGCGATCATCATCCGAACGCCTTTACCATGTGGCTGGCGGGCGGCGGAATTAAGCCGGGCATCACGATTGGCGAGAGTGACGAGCTCGGTTTCAACGTGGTTAGCGACAAGGTACATGTACACGACTTACACGCCACAATTTTGAAGCTATTGGGCTTTGAGCATACGCATTTCACTTATAAATTTCAAGGACGGAATTTCAGATTGACGGATGTAGCTGGGACGGTGGTGGATAAGATCTGTGCCTAACAGCTATGATGTCGTAATTGTGGGTTCAGGTGCGGGCGGCGGAATTGCTGCGCACGTGTTGGCGCTGGCTGGGGCGAAGATCTGCATGCTCGAAGCCGGTGGCTGGTTCGACGGAACTAAACAGTCGCATATGTTTGAGTGGCCCTATCAAGCACCGCATCGCGGCGCCGCCAGTAGGGATAAGCCATTTGGTTACTTCGACGCGACTCTGGCTGGTGGCTGGGAGGTCAAAGGTGAGCCCTACACCAGTGCGCCGGGAAGTGATTTTCGCTGGTGGCGTGGACGCATGTTGGGAGGTAGAACTAATCATTACGGTCGCATCTCCCTGCGCATGGGTCCGTATGATTTCAAGCCGTATAGCCGGGATGGAAAAGGATTCGATTGGCCGATCACTTACGACGATCTAGCGCCCTACTACGATAAGGCGGAGGAACTGATCGGCGTCTTTGGTACTCACGAAGGAATCGAGAATACTCCCGACGGCAAATTTCTGCCTGCTCCGGCGCCGCGTGCCAACGAGCGCATCATCAAGATGACTTGCGATCGTTTAGAGATTCCTTGCATTCCTTCGCGGCTGGCAATTCTCACTAAATCGATCCATGGCCGCGCGGCTTGTCACTATTGCGCGCAGTGTGGACGCGCTTGCGGGGTGAATGCGAACTTCAATTCGCCGGGAGTGCATATTTTCCCTGCCATGAAGACGGGCAATTTGGAAGTGCGAACCGGGGCCATGGTGCGCGAAGTGCTGGTTGGTAATGATGGCCTGGCGCGCGGCGTGTCCTATATCGATACCAAGACTCGCAAAGATATGGAAGTGAAAGCGCGCATTGTGGTGCTAGCCGCAAGTTGCTGTGAAACGGCGCGTCTCATGTTGAATTCGAAGAGCAGCCAGTTTCCCAATGGTGTGGCGAATTCGACGGGCATGGTCGGAAAGTATTTGATGGATACGGTGGGTTCCGACGTCTCAGGGTATCTGCCGATTCTTGAAGACATGCCGCCCCACAATGAAGACGGCGTTGGAGGCATGCACATGTACATGCCTTGGTGGCTTTATCAACAGCAGAAGCAAGGGAAATTGCCTTTTGCGCGCGGCTATCACATTGAATTTGGAGGTGGCCGTAACCAACCGGACGCAGGAACGTTTGGCGGGTTCGAAGAACTGAACGGCGGCGGCTATGGCCTGGAGTTGAAAAAGCAGTTACGCAAGATGTATGGCGCAAATATTGGAATGTCGGGCCGCGGCGAGATGATCCCCAACGAAGACAGCTACTGTGAGATTGATCCGCAGGTGGTGGATCAGTGGGGAATTCCCGTTTTGCGGTTCCATTTCAAATGGAGCCAGGACGAGATTCTGCAGGCCAAACATATGCAGGATACTTTCAAGGAAATTATCGAAGCGGCCGGCGGGAAGGTCTCGTCGAGCGCCGATGAAAAATCAAACTGGGGAATCAGTCGCGGCGGTGAGATTATTCACGAAGTGGGCGCCACCAAGATGGGAGACAATCCACAGACTTCAGTGTTGAACCAGTACTGCCAGGCTTGGGATTGCAAAAATCTTTTCATTACCGATGCGGCGCCATTTGTGAGCAATGCGGATAAGAATCCGACACTGACGATTACGGCGCTCGGTTGGCGCACGTCGGATTATATTGTGGATGAAGTCAAGAAATTCAACGTCAAAGTTTAAAAACTGTTGGGCCGGAACTAGGCGGCGCTGGCCTCGTTCAGTTGCTCAATCGCTTCCGCAGGGAGCTTCAGGTTCACGGCCTCGGTGAGATCTGTCAATTGGTCGAGACGGGTGACGCTCGCGATCGGCGCGGTGATACTAGGCCGCGCCATAAGCCAGGCAAGCGCCACGCGAGTCGGGTTGCTGTTGCACTCCTTGGCAACGCTATCCAGCGCTGCCAAAATTCGGAACCCGCGTTCATTCAAAAATTTCTTAATACCTCGGCCTCGACTCTTCCCCTCAGTGTCTTTAGCCGAGCGGTACTTACCTGTAAGGAATCCGCTCGCCAGTGAGTAGTAGGGAATAACGCCGACGTCGGAACTCAGGCACAACGGTTCAAGATTCGTTTCGTAATCAGCGCGGTCATAAAGATTGTAGTTAGGCTGCAGACTCTCGTAGCGCGGCCAGGCATTTTCTTCACTCAAGCGCAGCGCTTCCGCCAAGCGATCTTTGTCATAGTTAGAGGCGCCAATTACGCGTACTTTGCCTTGCTTCACGAGCTGCGCATAGGCTTGCAGTGTCTCATCCAGCGGCGTGTTCAGATCGTCTTTGTGCGATTGATAGAGATCTAGGTAATCGGTCCGCAACCGTTTCAGAGAATCCTCTACAGCCCGCAGAATATAAGCCTTGGAGAGCCCGGTGTCTTGCGGGCCCATAGGCATACCGACCTTAGTCGCGATCACGACTTTATCGCGTTTGCCAGTTTGCTTGAGCCAGTTACCAATGATTGTTTCCGACTCGCCACCTTTGTGCCCGGGCACCCAGGTTGAGTAACTATCCGCTGTGTCAATGAAAGTGAAACCCGCGTCCACAAACCCGTCGAGGATCTTGAAAGAAGTGGGCTGGTCAATCGTCCAGCCAAAGACATTTCCGCCCAGAGCAAGCGGCGCGATTTCAATGGCAGAGTTACCAAGCTTACGTTTGTCCATAATCAACCTTAAAAGTGTGTCACGTTTGCTTGCCGAAATCGTTAATAGAGTTGCACACCCGCTTCCGCATCCAGGTGGCTCAAGAACGACTCTAATAAGGCGATGCGTGGTTGCGCCAATGCTCGCGTGGAATCAAGATAAATCTGCGCTGGAAGGGTCGCCAACGCTTTCCTTAAGGAAACAGCCGACGACGTAAAATCCGGAAAGCGATTGTCGCGGCCGGTCTTACAGACAGTTCTCATAATCCCAATCGCTCCCAACTGCTCCAGAATGTCGGCATCCCGCAGAATCTCACCTTCGAGAGTCGTAGGAGTTCCACTCGGTTGATGCGTGCGAATAGCTTCCACTACGGCGCTGCGCTTTTCAACTGGAAAGCCAACATCACTCAAGACAGCCGGCGCTTTGGCCATCGCATATGCGCTATTGTCCCAAGCGGCCAGAGCTTTCGGTTCTTCCGGACGGTGGCCGATGAACACTCCAAGATCGTGCAGCCAAGCGGCGGCGAACACCACATCATCATCGTAGGTTTTGCCCTTTCCGATCTCGCGAGTCAGCGAATAAAGGCGCGGTTGGTGGCCGTACTTTTCAACAGGGCGCGCCTGTTCGCGAATGTATCGCTGAATGCGTTCTCGAAAATTACTCATGATGCTAGGTTATATTGCGCGCCGCTCGACTAACGAAACCGAAACTTCGACGCAACATCGACGTTGTCGTGCCAAGCACGGGCCCAGTGAATAGAGCGGCATTGGAAAAGTGCAAGACTAAGACGGACACGGCCGTTTCACGGGCCGGCGGTTTAATTTCAACTGCGAAGCAGTAGATCGTTTTTACGCCGAGTTAGCTACGCGCCAGTAACCTTGAACGCAACCGCGTGCTCACAAGGACTCTTCGCGGGCGTCAGAATCTTCAATCCCTTTTCGTCCTGCGACCATTCCAACTTGCCCTCAAATCCGACAAGTTCCACATTCTGGATCTTGCCAACTCGTAACGGCGTGTTCAGCGCCAGCGGCCGAATCACAACTTCGTAATCGGGCCAGCCCATCACAAACGCGTACAACACGCTGCCTTTGGTGGTAAAGCGAATGTCAGCCACGGAAAGATCCTTGCGCTTATCTTCATTAAACGAAGCGGTCTGTTCCGGCTTCTCGGTCACGACGGGACTCTCACCAAAAATCTTCCACGGTCGCGTGCCGTGAATGGCCTCAGCATTAACGCCCATCCATTTCGTAATACCAGCCAAGACGTCCAACTCCTCCAAATCAAGATAACCGCTCGCAGGCAGCGGGAAGTTCAGCATTAAGTTTCCGTTGCGACTCACAATATCTACCAGCAGATCCACAACGGTCTTGGGAGTCTTGTATTTGACGCCGCGCTTGTAATGCCAGTCGCCGATGCAAGTGTCGGTCTGCCATGGCCGCGGCCAGATGTTGTCCACCAAACCGCGCTCCACATCGAACAGTGCGATCCCCTTTTGCGTGTCCTGCAGGCGCTTACTTGTGTAAATGGCTTCGGTCTTGCCGCCGTGGCGTTTGGCGTTTTCGTTATACAAGTGCGCAACTAAGCTCAGGCCGTAGTCTTCGAAGGGAAGCGCGCCATCGACATAGAGCAGGTCTGGGTGATAGTTGTCGACCAAGTCGCGCATGCGCGCGTACCAGTGCTTCTTCCACCATTCGGGAATCCCGCTTTCGTCCCAATCGAGCTTGGTGTGTACTTCGTTTGAATCGACATAGAGATCGAAATTCTTGGGATCGGCTCCATCGTAGGGCACTCCGGCCAGTGGACCTTGTTTATCGGCGCCGTGACTGGTGGAAAACCATTTGTATGTAATCCAAAGGTGGTCGCTCACGCCAAACTTCAGACCCTCGTCGCTCGCCGCTTTGTGCCACATTCCCAGAATGTCCTTCTTGGGGCCCATGTTCACTGCATTCCACGGGTTGTGCTTGGAGTTCCACATGTCAAAGTTGTCGTGGTGCACGCCCATGCTCATGAAATACTTTGCGCCGGCCTGTTTGTACATTTTGATCAGTTCGGCTGGGGCGAACTTTTCGGCTTTCCAACGCGGGATGGTATCTTTGAAGCCAAATTTCGAAGGATGGCCGTACGTCTCGCAATGATACATATATTGAGAGCTACCTTCCATATACATGTTCCGGGCGTACCAATCGCCCGCTTCCACGGCTGATTGCGGACCCCAATGCGCCCAGACCCCGAACTTGGCATCGCGGAACCATTCCGGAATTTCCCATTCACTCAAGGATTGGCGCGTCCCGCGAAACGGGCCGCTTTCGATTTCTAAACCCGCTGGGAATTCAGGGCGCGGTCCTTGCTGGGTGGCGGCTGGTAATGCGCTAGCCAGTAATCCTAAGGCCTGCCGACGATTGATTTTCATTTCATGTTCTCCTTATCCGTTCACTCCTGATGCGAGAAATCCGCCATCGACCGCGATGCATTGCCCGGTAATGAAACTGGCCGCGTCCGACGCAAGAAAGATGGCCGTTCCTGCCAACTCAGGTATATTACCGAATCTCTTCATAGGCGTGCGCATCAGCAATTCGCGGCCGCGATCCGTTCCATCCAGCAGGCCAGAGTTCAGCTCCGTCCTAAACACACCGGGCGCGATGGCATTCACGTTTACTCCTTTCTGCGCCCATTCGACGGCCAAACTGCGCGTCAGACCAAGGACGCCGCTCTTCGACGCCGCATACGCCGCTACTTCAAAAAAACTGACAAACGAATTCAGTGACGCGATGTTTACAACTCGTCCATGCCCGCTTGCCACTAAAGCCTCGTAAAAGCTTTGGCAGGCGCGCAGCGTTCCTGTGAGGTTGATGTCAACCAGATTGTTCCACTCAAGCTCCGTGATATTGATGGTAGGTTTGCGGAAGATTTGACCCGCCGCATTCAGCAGAATATCCACCCGGCCCAACTGCTTCACCACGGCATCTCGTAACGCGTCAATGGATTCGCGCTTCGCAGCATCCGTGGTTTGGCGCAGTGTTTTGCGGCCTGCTTTTTCAATATCGCCGGCCACTTCATTCACTAGATTTTCCCGCCGCCCCGTGGCCACAACGTCCGCACCTGCTTGCGCCAGGCTGATCGCGATCATACGCCCAATTCCCGAGGTACCACCCATGACGACGGCAACGCGGCCGGACAGATTAAAAAGTTCCATGGACATGGTCTACATCTTACGTCACCGCTTTTAACTTATATCTTTGAGCACGAAAGCGACACGTCGATATCAGCATTTCTGTTCGCCACGATGTTCGAAGTAAGGCTCCCAGTCAAAACGATTTCGGGATAAGAGGCGAACCACGCGTTACCTTCTTTAAACTCCATCGCTTCATTGATTTCAAAAATATGCGTTGTCGAATGGGCGAGGGCGAGGGACACTGTATGGTTCGATGTTTGCAGTCGAAGTTCGGGCCGGAGCGATTAGCGGCAATTTACGTGGAGGCCAAGATGCCTGTGAAGCAAAAATTTTTCGCTACTGAAGACACGCCCGACATTGACGTCATGACTTTAATTAAAGCCACCTGCAAAGTGCTCAATCTTTCCCAAGAAGGAGCAGCCGAGGCGTTTGGTGAGCACTGGAGCGTCGTTTTCGCTCCCCGCGTGTATAAGGCTTATTATCGGCAAGCCAAGACCGCGAAGGAGTTTCTGATGCAGATGAAGCGAATCCACGAGGAAGTGACGGCTAACATCCCTAACGCACGACCACCAGTCTTCGATTTCGAGGATCCTGCTCCTAACAAGCTCGTGATGAAGTATTCTTCGCCGCGCCATCTCGAAAGCATATGGATCGCGTGTGCAAAAGGAGTCGGGATTGCCTTCAAAGAAAAGCTCGCAATCAAGAAATTAGGAGCCAGCGCCATTGAAATTACCTTTAGCTAACCACTCACCTCACTAGTCTTGCAGCGGCGATAATGCTACACGCGTGCATAGTCACCCCTCATGAAGAAATCATTTTCCCGAAAAAGGGAGTGCTGGCCTTGAGCCGCGAGAAGAGCAGCTATTCAGCACGCAGAGCCTGCATTGGGTCAGCACGCGTGGCGCGCATCGCCGGCCGAAAGCAGGCGAGAGCAGCGACAACAATGGCGGTGGCACAGGTGGCGAGAATGGCAACTGGATCGATGGAACTCACTCCGTATAGTAAGTTACCGAGGAACAGCGAGAGGGCCAGGCCCAGCGGCACACCGATGAGAGTTCCAACGAGAGCTAGCCGCATCCCACCTAGCAACACCGTGGCCACCACGTCCCAGGGCTGAGCGCCCAGCGCCAGGCGCACTCCGAACTCGTGAATGCGCTGATTTACGGAATAGGCGATCACGCCATATGTTCCAATCGCGGCCAGCGAGACGGCGAGAAACGCGACTACTAACAATAGAGCAAATCGCGAAGTGGAATAAGCACCGGCAGCCACTTCTTTCATGGTGCGAATGTCGGAGATGGCAAGATTACCGTCGAGTTCGCGAACAGCGGCGCGTAAGCGGTCCGCGGCGAACGCCGGGTCTAACGTGGAGCGAATCGCGACCAAAGAATTGGAGAATGGGCCTTGCGCCATGGGCCACCAGAACGAAGCTTGGGCGCCAGCGTCCTTCGGCGTATCCTTTACGTCGCCGACGATGCCGATAACCGTGCTCCAATCTTCCTCCTTTGGATGATCTGCAAAGGTAACCCGTCCACCCAGCGCGTCGCCATGCTTCCAATACTGTGTCATGGCTTCGTTAGATGACCATGACTTTCGGGCTGTCGACTTTGTCGTGGCCGTCGAATGCGCGTCCACGGCGCACTTCGATGCCCAAGGCGCGGAAGTAATCGGGCGAAGCCTCGTGGTAGCGCATGGAAGTGTTGATCGGTCGGAAGGATCTCGCCTTGTATTGATAAGCCGCCTGCATTCTCATCCCAACCGGTCCAAGGCAAATCGGACCCAGCGGCCGCCGCCGTCACTCCTGGCATATTGCGTAATTTCTCGAGCAGCGTTTCATAAAAGAGGGTTATGTATTTGCTGTCTTTGTAGCTTGCCCCAGGCAGCGAGATGCTCGCGGTTAATGTCTGTTCAGGGCGAAAGCCCGGGTTCGCCTGCAGCAGATTCACGAAACTGCGCAGCATGAGTCCAGCGCCGATTAACAATATACAGGCGAGGGTGACCTCACAAACTACCAGAGCATTGCGTAGGCGAAGCGTGCCACGACTGCTGGTCGCACCACGGCCGCTCTCATGCAACGACGTGCGAAGATCTGCGCGCGACCCGTGTAAGGCCGGAATTATGCCGAAGAAGAGACCTGAGCCAACAGCAGCCAACAAGGTGAACAGAAACACTGACGCATCGACATAAATGTCGCCAGCGCGCGGGAAATCCGCCGGCAAGAAGGCCAGCAAGGTTTTCACTCCAGCGACTGCCAGGGCTGCGCCGAGAACCGCACCCGTGAAGGCAAGCACCGCACTTTCGGTTAGCATCTGCTGGATCAAGCGTGGACGGCCTGCACCTACGGCCGCCCGCAAAGCGAGTTCGCGCTGGCGGGCCGTGGCTCGCGATAGTAAGAGATTCGCGGCGTTCACGCATGCCAGCAACAGAACGAGCGCTACCGCTCCAAGCAGCACGAGCAAGAGACGTTCAGTGCGGCCGACAATCTCGCTTTCGAGCGGGATAACGAGCACACTCCAACCGCTATCGCCATCGGGATGTTCGCGCGCGAACTGCTGCATGGCGGCGTTCATTTCGCCTTTCGCTTGCCCGATGGTGACGCCTGGCCTCAAACGTGCGATGCCATCCAGATAATGCGATCCACGGTTGTTGGGATCTTCGAAAACTGTGAACGGTGTCCAAATATCGACCGTGTTGCCGTAAGCCACCGCCTTATACATGTTGCCTGGGTGCTGAACTCCAGGCGGCATAACACCCACCACGGTATACGGTTCCGCGTTAAGAAAAATTCTCTGCCCAACGGCGTCGCGTCGTGCAGCCAATCGCGTGCGCCAAATTTTGTCGCTGATGACGGCGACGTGACCCTTTTCTGGCAACTCGTCATTCTTGTCGAATTCGCGACCCATTGCGGGCTAAGTCCCAGCACATGGAAAAAGCCCGCCGTTATCGCGAAGCCCGGCAGACGAATGGCTTCGCCTGACCCGGCGAGTTGCAGATCGCGGCGCCTATAAGCGGCGAAGGATTCGAAGCAATGGAGCCGGTCGCGGAAATCGTGAAAATCGTTTGGATTGAGAGGGAATTTCGGAAAGGCTTGGGTGCTGGTGAAAATGTTCACTAAGCGAGCGGGTTCGCGATAAGGCAGCGGCCTCAGCAAAACACCGTCGACCACGCTCACGATGGCGCTGGTTGTACCGATGCTTAGCGCCAGAGTCATCACCATCACAGCTGTAAAGCCGCGGTTCTTCGCCAAGGTTCGCACCGCATAATGCAGATCCTGCTTGAGATTTTCCAGAAAGTTCGTACCACGCATGTCCCGGCATTCCTCGCAAATTTGTGTCACTCCACCCATCGTCCTGAGCGCCGCCAAACGCGCTGTTTCGGGCGAAAGGCCAGCCGCCAATTCTTCTTCAATCTGCTGATCCAAATGGAAGCGCAACTCTTTTGCGAGTTCCCTTTCGACTCTGCTGCGGGCAAAGATAGAACGGATTCGCAGCCAGAGCATGTCACGAAGGCGCTGAGTTATCACCGCAAATCACCTAAGCGAGCCGGATGACCAATCCAATCGCATTCGACAGGCGTTCCCATTGCGCCAATTCCTTTTCGAGCTGTGCCGCGCCAGCTTTGGTCAACTGATAAAACTTGGCCTCGCGGCCCGTTTCCGTCTGGCGCCACTTGGACGAAATCCAACCTTGTTGCTCTAAACGGTGCAGCGCCGGATAAAGCGCGCCTTGCGTCACCTGCAAAGCTTCCTCGCTGACCTGTTGAATCCGTTTCGCGATCGCCCAGCCGTGCTTGGGTTCCGCGGCGACTGTCTTCAAAATCAAGAGGTCGAGAGTGCCTTGAATCAGATCAGAAGGCCGACTCAAAACTCAACACCTAAACAACTGACAATTGGCATACCTAAGTTACTTATACATAGGCATGGTTTTTGATGTCAAGGGATTTTTATCCTATCCCTTGCCTTTGAACAGGAAGCCGATTTCGATCAACAGAATGACCACCACCATCACTTCCAGAAAGAAGGCGCGGCTTTGGTGGAATTCGTTTACCAGTGACTCGTAAAGATCCCGGGCATCGCTGAGTTTTGCGTTCACAAGATTTCGGTAATCGGGCACGCCGATGCGCGAGGCGGCTAAACGGTATGCACGCGCGTAGAACATGTCGCTGAGAAACTTGATGGCATTTTCCGTGCGCTCTACAACTTCGCGATAATCAAGCCGCAAAGTATTTAAATGTTCGGCCTGACCCACCAGGGTCCATCGAGCGAAGCCGCGGCGCTTTTTCTCCAGCCGCTTATAAACGTCGGCCAGCACGTCTGTCAGCACTTCGTCATAATGGCGAAACTCAAGCAGTTGCGAGTTCGCATATTCGAGCAAATCAATGGTAGGCGCTGCCCCGTCGGCCGTATCGTAAACAAAGGCCGCCACCCAACCAACCACGAGCAGGTCTTGCGGGTAATAGGACATGTTCGCAGCGAGCACCTCTTGGCGCTCAGTTGGCGAGAGGCGCGACTCCTCGCCGCGTACGATCTGAGCAATCTCGTTGGCATATTCACGCATGAGATCCTCAGCCGTCAGCGCCACCGGGTCAACTTGGATTACATAATAGTCTTCGGCAATCCAGTGGTCGTATGGCTTCACCAACGAGGGCTTGATCGCATTGATGCGCAGTCCCAGCAACTCACGCGCACGCTTTTCCAATTCGTCCGATAGCACCCAGCGATTCGCCAAGGAGATCACTTCACGCCAACCGACGCCACTAAATACGCTACGCAGTTCCACACTCGCAATGCCGTAGTTGAAATAGCGAATACGTCCCTGCATGGGCCAATTCTCAAAAGCGGGGCAAGCGCCAAGGCTATCGGCCACCGGCGGCTGTTCGAAACGCACATAGTCGGGTGAGGGATGACGAAATGCTGGTTCGCGCTTAGCCGTACTTGCGCCCACTAACGGGCGTAGCCGTTCTAGGTCAATCTCTTCCGAGATGTCAAAAAGCAACAGCGCGCGGATGGTTCCGTTCAGAATCACCTAGGCAACCGCAGAGTTAGCCCGCAGCGCAGAAGTCGCGGGCGCTTTGCGAGGCGGCGTCCACAGGAAAGCGAGATGCTTACTGAAAGCCGCCGGTTTTTCAGCATAAAGCCTCTCGGAGAGTTCCAATGCGCGCTTGCGCAAACCAGCCGACTCCTCGTCAATCCAATCGATGAATTGGCGCACCTGACGACGATCATGGTCGGTTTCCGCATCCGCTGCCAGACACTCTCGCAAAACGCTTAAATTATGGTCATCGCCGAGCCACGTTTCCAGATGATGGAGGTCGGGAAGGCGCTTCTTGATGGCTGCATCGTTCGTGCTTTCAAAAAGGCGCAAATGATACCAATGCTGCTTTACTTTCTTGCGGAGCGCGTGCAGATTTTCCGCCGTCTCCGACTTTTGCACTCTCTTGAAAGCCTTTCGCCCGGCGCGATAAGAATCCGTTAACGCGGGCAACAGCAGTTCAAAACGCAGATCTCCTATGGGCCAAGGTTTCACCTGCCGCAACGAATCCTCAACTAGGGCGCTCACCTGCTTTTCATCGGACGTTTCGCGCTGGCGGCGCAGCAGATTGCTGCGAATCTCAGCCAGTCGATCTGGATCCATCTCAGGGTGTTTCGCGGCCACGACGTCGAACACTTGCAACATAACGTCGTTGTCGCGCAGATTTGACAAAAATCTTCCGGCATCGCGAAAGTAGCGGTCTTCCCTTTTGTAGAGCGGTCCCAGTTGACCCTTTACCAAACTTGACAAGCCGCGAATCTTTTTAATGCTCTTGCGGGCCTCGTGTACCGCCGTTGCCCGATTCTTCGAGTGAACCAGTTGACCTACCGCCCAAGAAATTTCCTCTGCAAACACGCGCTGGATAGCATGCGAGATCGCTTCGCTCTTCTTGAAACGGTAGGCCATCGGTTTGACTTACGCGCCTTCCTTTTCCGCTTCCGCATTGCGTCCCAATTGGCGCAACGCGGCAGCCGTTACCTTTTCAGCGGTAAAGCCGAAGTTTTTGAGTACCAGATCACCCGGAGCGGATTCGCCATAGTGATCGATTGCAATAATCTCGCCGTCGTCGCCTGCCCAGCGCGACCAGCCTAAACTTGCACCAGCCTCGACAGCGACGCGTTTCTTGAGCGACTTGGGCAACACGCTTTCATGATAAGCAGCATCTTGGCCGGCGAATAAAAACCAACTCGGCATGCTCACGACGCGCGCCTTCACACCGTAGCCTTTCAGTTTTTCCTGTGCCTTCACGCAAAGGGACACTTCGGAACCGGTGGCGATGAGGATCACGTCGGGCGTACCGCCCTCAGCTTCGGAAAGAATATAAGCGCCCTTGCTTACATCCCCTTTAGCATTGGCGCGACTTAAGTTTGGAACAGCCTGTCGAGTTAAAGCGAAAAGAGAAGGTCCGCCGTGTTGCAAGGCGGCAATCCAGCATTCCGCAGTTTCCGTGGCATCGGCTGGGCGCATCACATTGAGGTTAGGGATGGCGCGTAACCCGGCGAGTTGTTCCACCGGCTCGTGCGTTGGACCATCTTCCCCAACGCCCACGCTGTCGTGCGTGAATATATAGAAGACTTTCAAATGGCTCAACGCGCCGAGCCGAATGGAAGGCTTCATGTAGTCGGAGAAGACCATAAAGGTGGCGCTGAACGGCAGCAGACCGCCGTGCGCGGCCATCCCATTTACTGCCGCGCCCATAGCATGTTCACGAACGCCGAAAGCTATGTTACGTCCGGCATAACCCCACACTCCGCCCACTGCTCCCTGCGAACTGGGTCCGCCGAATTCGGGATTCTGGAAGTCGCCCCCTCCTTTTAGGGCAGTGTTCGTGGAGGGATTCAAATCGGCTGAACCACCGACAATGTTGTGCAGCCGCTTAGCCAATGCATTGAGAACCTGGCCACCGGCAGCACGCGTGGCGATCGCCTTATCTTCCGGTTTCCATTTGGGCACGTCAGCGGCGAAATCCGCCGGCAGGTTCGGGCTGAGCATCTGCTCCAACTCTGCTGCTTCAGCCGGGTAAGCGGCCTTATAAGCGTCGAACTTCTTGCCCCATCCTTGCTGCGCCTTAGCTCCTTTGTCGATCGACTGCCGGAAGAATTTGACGGCGTCTTCGGGTAAGAAGAATTTGTCCATGCTGGGCCAGCTTAAGGCCTTTTTGGCGGCTTGCAGTTCTTCTTCGCCGAGGGGATTACCATGCGCTTCGAAGCTATCCTGCTTTTTCGGACTGCCGTACCCAATATGTGTGTGGACGATGATGAGCGAGGGGCGCTGGGTCTGAGCTTTAGATTCTTCGATGGCCTTAGAAACGTCTTCGACATTGTTGCCGTCGTCCACTTTAACCACATGCCAATCCAAGGCTTCGAACTTCTTGCCAACGTCTTCGGTGTAGCAAAGGCTGGTTTGGCCCGCTAGTGAAATGTGATTGCTGTCGTACAGGAAAATGAGTTTGCCCAGACGCAGGTGGCCGGCGAGCGAGGCTGCTTCTTGCGCCACACCCTCCATTAGATCGCCGTCGCCACAAATGCCATACGTATAGTGGTCAATAATGTTGTGGCCTGGCTTGTTGAAGCGCCCGGCAAACCAAGCCTCCGCGATTGCAAGGCCTACGCCATTGCCAAACCCTTGTCCCAGCGGACCGGTGGATACTTCGACTCCCGCCGTGTGGCCCCGTTCGGGGTGGCCGGGAGTTTTGCTGCCCCATTGGCGGAAGCGCTTGAGCTCTTCCAGCGGTAAGTCGTAACCGGTTAAGTGCAGCAAGCTGTACAACAGCATGGATCCGTGCCCGGCGGACAGTACAAACCGGTCTCTGTCAAACCAGGACGGATCTTTAGGGTTGAATTTCAGATATTTCGTCCACAGCGTGTACGCCATGGCGGCTGCGCCCATTGGCATTCCCGGGTGGCCTGAGTTGGCGTTTTGCACGGCGTCGGCGGAAAGAAAGCGCAGCGTGTTGATACAAAGCTCTTCAAGCGTTGTTGTTGCAATAGTAGACAAGCATTCCTCTGTGGTCTGTTTTGACGAATTCGGGCTGGCGGGCAAACCGCTGGCCACTAAACCTAGGGTAGTACTTTCGACTCAGAGCGGTAGACCATCGATTCGGCCAGTTCATCAACTATTAAGTGTCCTTTAAAAAGAACCCCTAATCTTCGGCGCCAACAGCGCCGATGGCTAACTCAGGGTTTAGCTTGATTCGATTATGCTCGTGCTCCTCACGCGTGACGAATAGGCAAACCGAACCAATTTAAGAGGTTAAACAGCACCCATGAAGAAAGCTCCTGCTCCGCGCGATACAACCATCAATGCGATTGCCAAAGGAATCCTCGGCCTAAAGACGGAAGTCTGTCAGGGAAATTTGCAAGCGCGGGTCGATCTTGATAAGAGCGACGTTCGCAGCAAGGAGTTGCTAGGCGAACTCAACGAATTAGTTGATGTGTATGACGCGGCACTCCAAAAGGTCCAGCGAGAAGTTGAGTTGCAAAAGCAGACTTCGGCGGATGCCAAAGCCGTGACAAGCGTAGTTGGCGATTTGTCTGCCGCCACAACTGTGCAGGAAGCCGCTTCAATAGCCCTGACCTCTGTGCGGTCTGCCTTCGGTTGGGCCTATGGTTCGTACTGGGCGATTGATCCGAAGGCAAACGCCCTGAAGTTCGCAGTGGAATCCGGTTCAGTCAACCACGAATTCCAGCAAGTCACGTTGGAATCTTCGTTCCGTGAAGGGCAAGGACTTAGTGGACGAGCGTGGCGCTCGCGGGAACTGGTATTTGTTTCAGATTTAGCCGAGATCCACGACTGTGTTCGCGCACCCATCGCCCGGCGGGCCGGTGTGAAATCCGGCGTCTGTTTACCGGTGATTGTGCATGAAAAGGTCGTCGGTACCCTCGACTTTTTCGCTCTCGAAACGCTCACGCCCACCCCGGAAAGATTGGAGGCTTTGCGCAGCGTGGGCCATCTGGTTTCCTCAGCGCTGGAGCGGATTGACGATAGCCGCGCCGCCAAAGAGACGGCGGCCGACACCGCCGCGGTCAATCAGGTTCTGCAAGCAATAGGCAAGGCGACATCGGAAATTGAGGTATCGCGCTTGGCTTTGGACACCGTGAGAAGTGCGTTTGGCTGGGCCTACGGTTCTTATTGGATCGTGGACAAGCAGAGCAATGCATTACGCTTTTTCAGTGAATCCGGTAAAGTAACACAAGAATTCAGCGAAATTACAGCCAAAGCAGCGTTCCGCGAGGGCGAAGGGTTCTGCGGTCGAGCTTGGAAAGCCCGCGATCTGGTGTTCGTCGGCGACTTGGCGGAAGTTACCGATTGTTGCCGTCGCGATCCGGCGCAGCGCGCTGGCGTGAAATCCGGTGTGTGCTTTCCGATCGTGGTGGCCGGACAGGTAGCCGGGACCATGGATTTCTTTACGCTTGAAACACTACAACCCTCGCCAGAGAGACTGAACGCCTTAAGAAATGTGGGACAGTTGGTCTCCGCGGCGATTGAGCGAGTTCGCGAAAGCGAGCGACAGGCCGCTGCTGCAGCGGACACCAAAGCAGTGAACCAAATTTTGGAAGCCGTAGGCAAAGTGACAACCGTCGCTGATGCCGCGCAGGTAGCTCTTGAAACCGTCCGCACGGCTTTTAACATGGCATACGGTTCTTATTGGGTTATCGACAAGAGCCAGAATGTTCTGAAGTTCTTGGTCGAATCCGGTTCAGTGAATGATGAATTCCGCCGCGTCACCCGCGAGAGTGTTTTCCCGGAAGGCGTCGGCTTTAGCGGCAAAACCTGGAAATCTCGTCAATTGATGTTCGTAAAGGATTTGGGCGTGATGACCGATTGTGCACGCCGCGAACCGGCACAACGCGCAGGCGTGAAGTCGGGTGTCTGTTTTCCCATCACTCTTGGCGGCCAAGTGATTGGCACCATGGACTTCTTTGCGCTTGAGACGCTCGATTTTTCAGAGGGCCGCTTAGACGCATTGCGTAATGTCGGTGTCCTGGTTTCCAGTGCAATGGAGCGACTCGCCGCCGCTGAGAAAATGCGGAAGCAAGCCGAGTATCAAAACCGCGAAGTAGCCCGACTTGTGGGCAATTTGGTCAAGGTCTCAGAAGGAGACCTTTCTTCACTTGACAACGCAATGGATGAGGTGGATAGCGATTTGGGCGGAGTGGCTGAGAATTTCCGCAAAATCAACAACGCGCTTGGTTCTACCGTGCAGGCGATTCACTCGCTGGTAGCGGATGCGACCACGTTAGCGGGTGCGGCGAAATTGGGCGATCTCTCTCAGCGGGCAGACCTCACCCGTCATCACGGTGACTTCAAGAACGTAGTGAAAGGTGTAAATGAAACGCTGGATGCGTTAATCGGACCGTTGACCGTTTCCGCCGATTACGTGGAACGAATCAGCAAAGGCGAGACCCCGAATAAGATCAGCGATGTGTACCACGGCGACTTCAATTTGATCAAGAATAACTTGAACGTTTTGATCGATGCCATGAACACTGTGACGGAATCCGCACAAGCCATCGCCCAGGGCGATCTGACCATCACCATCAGAACCCGCTCCGAGCACGACAAATTGATGAAGGCAATGGCGGATATGGTCGAAGGTCTCGGCCGGACAGCAACCGATATTAAGACTGCAGCGGGGGAAGTGTCCACCGGTAGCGTCGCGCTAAGTTCGGCGATTACCCAGCTCTCGCAGGGTGCGAGCGAACAGGCAGCGTCTGCCGAGGAAGCTTCTAGCGCCATGGAAGAAATGGTTGCGAATATCAAGCAGAGTGCTGAGAATGCTAACCAAACCGAGAAGATCGCCATGCAATCGGCGGCGGACGCACGTGAAGGCGGAAAGTGCGTGTCCGAAGCGGTTTCGGCCATGAAAGAAATCGCCAGCAAGATCTCGATTATCGAAGAAATTGCACGTCAAACGAATATGCTGGCACTGAACGCCGCGATTGAAGCCGCGCGTGCCGGTGAACATGGAAAAGGTTTTGCGGTAGTAGCCGCCGAAGTACGCAAATTGGCCGAACGCAGCCAAAAGGCCGCAGGCGAGATCAATCATCTGTCCTCTGCAACCGTCAAGGTAGCGGAAAAGGCGGGCGAAATGCTCGAAAAGCTCGTCCCGCACATTCAACACACGGCGGAATTGGTGCAGGAAATTACGGCGGCCAGCAATGAGCAGAATGCCGGTGTGGCGCAAATCAACACCGCGCTTCAACAATTACAGGCCGTCATACAGGACAATGCATCAGCGGCTGAAGAAATGGCCGCCACTAGCGAAGAATTGTCCGGTCAAGCTGAACAGATGCTCTCGACAGTGAACTTCTTCAAATTGGATGGAGCGGAAGAAGCGACGACTTCCGTATTAACAATGGATCGTGCGATCACCAAGCAAAGTAATGTACGCGGTAACAAATTCGTTCCGAAAAAAGCGCCGGCAAAAGCGGTAAACGGAAAGAAGGGGCCGAACACGTTTAAACCCAAGGGAGCCGTCGCTCTCGACCTCGACGAAGCGGACGGCGGACTTGACTCCAAGTACGAGCGCTATTGAGTTCTTTTGCAGAGATAACTTGATTTACAGCAAAGGAAATAACTATGAGTATCGCTACGATTACAGAAACTCGCCAGTATCTTACTTTCAGGCTCAGTGACGAGGTCTTCGCACTCGACGTCGCTAAAGTCCGCGAGGTTCTCGACCTAACACCGATTACTAAAATTCCCCGCACCCCGGACTTCATGCGCGGCGTCATTAATCTTCGCGGCAGCGTTGTGCCGGTGGTGGATTTGCGCTGCGGATTTAAAATGCCGATCGCTGCGACCACGGTTAATTCGTGCATCATTGTGGTCGAGGTTGCGCTCGATAACGAAATTGTTGTTGTCGGCGCGCTGGCTGACCAGGTGGAAGAAGTCATCGATCTCGAGCCCGATCAAATTCAACCTCCGCCAAAAATTGGCACTTTCGTAAAAACCGAATTCCTGCACGGCATGGGGAAACGCGACTCCCAGTTCCTGATGATTTTGAACATCGATCAGGTATTTTCAGCCGACGAACTCGGCGCTGTGAAGCGTTAGCGGCTGATCATGCGGGAACGAGTAAGATCCAACGAGGGGAATGTGGCGTCGCAGTTGACCGACCATATTACACCGTCCGACTACACCCGTTTTACAAACCTGATTTATTCGACCTGCGGTATCCAACTGAACGCTTCGAAGCAACTCATGGTAGAGACCAGGCTTCGTAAGCGTTTGAAGGAAACTGGCGCGAAGACATATGGCGACTACTGGAAGCTGCTAAGCGCGGAAGACCGGCAGCAGGAAGAACTGATCCGCCTGATTGACGCGATTACTACCAATAAGACAGATTTCTTTCGCGAACCAGCGCATTTCGACCATCTCGTGCAACAAGTCCTTCCCGAACTTGGACCTCGCTTGAGAGCACATCGAAGGCCCTTGCGCGTTTGGAGCGCGGGCTGTTCCACGGGAAAAGAACCCTATACGCTCGCAATGGTATTAAAGGACTGTCAACGGGCTGGAATGATCGATGAGTTCAGTATCTTAGCGACCGATATTTGCACGGAAGTTCTCGCCAGGGCGAGCCAGGCGGTGTATCAGGAAGAGGATATTGAACCCATCCCCGAGACCCTGCGCAAGAAGTATCTGCTGAAAAGCCGCGGGCCGGAAGCGTCAAGCTTTCGCATCGTTCCTGAGCTTCGTTCAACCGTCAATTTTGAGCGGCTGAATTTCATGGACACCAGCTATGCGGTGGATGGGCCCTTTGACATTGTCTTCTGCCGCAATGTGATTATCTACTTTGACCGGACCACCCAAGAGCAGGTTGTTAACAAACTGGCCGATTGCCTCGCTCGCGGCGGCTATTTCTTCACCGGGCATTCGGAAACGCTGAGCGGGTTGTCAACGCATCTCGTGAGCGTAGCTCCGACGGTTTACCGGAAGGCCAAAGGGAAATGAACCACGAGGTCTTTTTGCATCCCGGCGAGTTCTACTTTGCGGAAGGTCCGGCACGAATCCAAACGATCTTAGGATCATGCGTGGCATTTACCATGAGAGACCCAATTTCTGGTTGCGCGGCCATGTGTCATTGTCTGCTCCCGTGCATGCCTAAGACGGCTGGATCAGGTGATCCGCAGATAGACAAATTCCGTTACGTAGACACCTCACTGGACGCGATGTTGCAGGAATTTCGAACGCGCGGAGTGCCAGCCGATCGGTTGGACATTAAACTCTTCGGCGGCGCTAATGTACTGAGTACTTTATCGAAAGAAAATGCTATCGGATCGCTCAATTGGCAACAGGCAAAACGGTCGATGGAGAAGTTGAGTCTGGAACTCACCGCTCACGATATTGGCGGCGAAACAGGCCGGCGCTTGGTGTTTGAAACCGTGTCCGGCAACGTACTGGTAAAGAGACTGCGCGCCGCAACCACAGAAAGGGGAATTCCGCATGGCGATAAAGCGTAGCGTCCTGATTGTCGACGATTCCGCAACCGCACGCACTACTCTGAGCGAACTGCTGAACTCCGATGAGCGGCTGGAAGTTATCGGGGTCGCCGGTGATCCTTATATTGCTGCTACCAAGATTGAAAAAAGAGTACCGGATGCGATCGTCCTGGATTTGGAAATGCCGCGCATGGACGGCTTGACATTTCTGAAGCGTCTCATGGCCCAGCATCCGATACCGGTTGTCATCTGTTCGGGTGCGGCCGAGAAGGGCTCCGCTAAGGCGTTCGAGGCTCTCAAGGCCGGCGCGATCGACGTAATCGCCAAGCCCAGAGTGGGAACGAAACAGTTCCTCGAAGAATCGCGAGAGAACTTGTGCGACGTGGTGTGGGCCGCCTCGATGGCGAATATGCAGCTCAAACGCAAAACCATCGTGCGACCGAAGTTGACTGCCGACGTCATTCTACCGAAAATCTCCAAGCCTCCTTCCGCCCTGCGAAGAGCGGTCGGGGGTCCGAGAAATCCCAGTTTAATCGCAATCGGGGCATCGACGGGGGGCACTGAAGCGCTGCTCACTCTTTTGCAGGATCTCTCGTGCGAAACGGCCGGCATCGTCATTGTGCAACATATGCCCGAAGGATTCACCGCCGGGTTTGCCGAGCGGCTCAATCAATTATGCTCGATCGAAGTTCGGGAAGCGAAAAACGGCGATGCGATTGAACCTGGACTGGCACTGATTGCACCAGGGAACTGGCACACTTTAGTACGCTCCGGCTTTAAGGGATATACGGTAGAGGTCAAGTCCGGGCCGCCAGTCTGCCGGCACCGACCGTCGGTCGATGTGTTGTTCCGTTCAGTGGCCCAAGCCGCGGGTCGCGACGCGGTGGGTGTGATTCTCACCGGAATGGGTGACGACGGCGCGGAAGGCATGCTCGAGATGAAGAACGCCGGCAGTCACAACATTGCGCAAGACGAAGCTTCTTGCGTTGTTTTTGGAATGCCCAATCAAGCAATTAAGCGCGGGGGCGTGGACAAAATAGCGACCCTTGATGGCATTGCGCCCATGCTCATGAAGCTTTGCGTCGAAGGCGTACCAGTCGGACCGAGGGATAAAAACTAAAATGGAAACGCAGCGACAAATTGAGCCCGTAAGAATCCAGCCCGAAGGCCGTTTGGGGCTTGAAAAAGCGAACTGGATGCTTGAAAAAATCCGCACTGCCGAAGCCGGCGTGGAACTGGACCTTTCGCGTGTCGATTCCATTGAAGTTTCGATGCTCCAGGTGATTCTGGTAACGGTCGCAAGCTTGCGCAAGAAGGGCCAAGCGGTGATAGTCACCGATAGCGACGATGGCGTCCTTCGAGCCGCTCTTGCTTTAAGTGGAATTAGCCCCGAACAAGCCGGTTTGTCAGCGAGTTTAGCCTTATGAATTTCTCCGATAATTATCGCGCCGAAGCCGCCGATTTGCTGGCCGATATGGAAATCGCGCTCCTCGAACTGGAGAGCGAGCCGGATTGCCAACAGCTCACCGACCGTGTCTTCCGCGATCTTCACACGATCAAAGGTTCTGGCGCGATGCTCGGATTCGACAACATTGCCCTGTTTTGTCATGAGGTCGAATCCACTTACGACCTGGTGAGAGAAGCCAAGCTCAAGGTAACGCCCCGCTTGATCAGCCTCACGCTGCTGGCGCGCGATCACCTGAAGAACCTGCTGGACGGGTTGGAAGATCACGAAATCCGGCGGGTAGGCGGGCAGGTCATTGCGGGCTTTCTGGAACTCCAAAAAGCGGCTGGGCAAAGTATAGAGACAGCGCCTTCCCAGGTCACCCCCCTGCCTAACGGTGCACTGAAAGCGTGCACTTACCGAATTCGATTCAGACCCCCGGAAAAAGTATTTGTTCGAGCCCTCAACCTGCGTCTCTTATTGCTCGAATTGCATGCACTCGGCAAGTGTTCTGTCTCTTGTCATACTCAAGAACTCCCCGAGTTGGACGATTTCAAGTTTGAAACCTGTTATCTCTTTTGGGATTTTGTGCTTACAACCGACCAGGGTGAAGCGGCTATTCGCGATGTGTTCCAGTTTGTTGAGGACGGCGAATTAGAGATTGTCGCGCTAGGTTCGTCTGACGACGATTGCGTCCCGAAGCGACTCGGAGAAATTCTGGTGGCTAGCGGAGCAGTTGCGCCAGACGCACTTCAAGCCGCGTTGGTCGAGCAAGAGCATCGATCGGCTGTCAAGCAGGAAGGCCCTAAATCGGAAGCGGCAAGTCTCAGAGTGGCTGCGGATAAATTGGACGAACTGGTCAACATAGTCGGCGAGATCGTCACCATGCAGGCGCGTTTGACCCAAGTAGCCGCGGTTAGCGGTGATCCGGAAGTGGGTTTCGTTGCAGAAGAAATGGAGCGTCTCACGGATAAACTGCGCGACAGCACTCTTAGCATCAGAATGCTGCCGATCGGCGCTACCTTTGCCACCTACCGTCGCTTGGTTCGCGACTTGGCTCGCGATCTAGGCAAAGAAGTCGAACTGGTGGCCGAAGGCGGCGACACGGAACTGGACAAGACTGTCATTGAGCGGATTAACGATCCCTTAATCCATTTGATTCGCAATTGCGTGGATCATGGTTTGGAAACGCCAGCACGGCGTGCGGCGGCGGGCAAATCTACGACTGGCCGAATCGTGTTGAGCGCTTCGCACTCGGGCGCTCACGTCATCATCAGGATTCGCGACGATGGGGCTGGGTTGAATCAGGTGGCGATCCGCCAGAAAGCGATAGAAAGAGGACTCATCAAAGCAGAAGATGAACTCACGGAGAAACAAATCTTCTCGTTGATTCTTAGTCCGGGTTTTTCCACGGCTAAGACTCTTTCCGGTGTTTCGGGACGCGGCGTAGGCATGGATGTGGTTAAGCAGAACGTGGAAAGCCTCCGCGGAGCACTCGAAATCAGCAGTAAAGAGGGGGAAGGAACAACATTTACCTTGAAACTTCCCTTAACTCTGGCGATTATTGATGGTTTGCTGGTCAGGGTTGGAAAACAACACTTTGTTTTGCCGCTCGCCAATATTTTGGAGTGTTTTGAGCTGACCGCGAACGCGATATCCAGCAATCACGGCCGCGAATTCGTAATCGTGAGGGATGAAATGGTGCCTTACGTCGAAATCCGAAAACACTTTGGGATCAACGGCGAGAGGCCGGCCATCTCGCAGTTAATGATTGCGGAGACGAGTGAAGGCAAATTTGGTTTTCTAGTGGATCTCGTCATCAGCGACCACAAAACAGTCATTAAACGACTGGGTGGGCTTTATAAAAACGTCGAATCAGTTTCCGGCGCCGCCATATTGGGAGACGGAACGGTCGCGTTGATCTTGGATCTTGGTGAAGTAGCGAAGGAAGCCATCGAAGCGGCCGGCTATCTAACTGTTTCTCGGTAGCTATTCTCATCACACGCAAAGCTCGACGGTGTCCGCCTGGTTTGGAAAAAGTAGTCCTCCATCGCGGCGGCGTCGCAAAACTTCACGGTCTGATCTACCTGGTCGCCCCCGATTCCATCCATGGACGGCATTTGCGCATCCAGAGCGTCAGGATCTCCGCAATCTGGAAGCCGCAGCGGGCAGTCGAGTAGCGCGCAATGAGCGCGATAAAGGCCGAATCGAACATTGCCTTCAGATGTAACGCGAGCAAGAACGAGCGTCATGGTTCTTGGCCCAACGAATAAGAGTCAATAAGCGAAGCTGCGACTTCCACCTGCATGATCAATCTTCCTTCATTCGATCAATGAATCGATAGCTTGTCTGATTGTCATTGGCGATAAGAATACAAAGTTCGCCCCGACCCTCGGACGCGTGCCGCGCCGATTGGTAGCTTCGGCGCGCTCCTCCATTCAGTCCGCTTTTCTGGCGGCGGATCACTCCAGTCTGTTCCACGACACGCAGTACAAGCACAACAAACCGGACAAATACGAAGGAGCTAGCTGGCAACGTTCCGCACAATGGATGGCGTGTACGACGACAGCCGCCACTAAGCAGCATGCATGACGGCGAGATCCTTTTGTAGGCAAAGGAGAATGAAAGGTGGTTCGATCTGTACGGAACAAACGCCTGTTAGTTTAATACTCATCCCGCTCCAAATTGCGCAGCGAGACACCACCTTCACGCCTAACGGCTTCGACAACGCGACCTTTGCACGAGATCATCAAAGTCTGTTTCCCCGCAACCTCTGACCTTCAACGAGCCGTATTTATCGAAGCTCCCTCTTAAGCCTGCTCGATACGCAAACAGGAAAGATCGGAATACGCCAGCCCGTTAAGCGCAAAATATCTCAAGCGAGCGGCTCAACCAGGTCGACAACTTGGCCCTCGAATGACAAACCGCTGTTCCAGGGACGTGTACACCAGCCAACCCTCCGGTGTTCGAAAAGAGTGATTGGTGAGTCTGACGTGGTACACCAATCGAGTGTACTAAGGTTAGCAGCCGAAGCTTAGCCTGAAATCGAAGTTGAACGTTGATCGAACTCCCGAGACACAGTTTTTAGGGGATTGGGCAGGTGGATGTCAGGTGAGCAACGTCAGCGGCAACTTCGCCGAAGTTGTAATTTACCAGTGCAAGATACTGTCGAGCAAAGGGATTCTGGTGGAAGGCCACCCCAATTTTCCGATAGGTGCAGCACCAGACGGCGACTGGCACGGCCGTATGGCGCCGCAGGTGAGGATCTGAGTACGGATCGTGGCCGGCTCGCGATAGACGGGCAAGCCGGCGGCGCGCTGGAACTCGGCGAGTAAGTTGAAGAGAAGCAACAGCCTCGGTCGGGAAGAACTGTTTTAGGCGGAAGCCGTCCGCGCCCAGATCGTGTTTCAACTCAGCGATGCGGTTTTCCATATCGGCGCGTCGGTTGTAATCGCGCCAGATCTCTTGCGGTGGGTCGCCGCAACTGGTGACAAAGACGCGGAAAGTGTAACCTGGCACGTCGACCAGCTTGCGGCCAACGCTGTCGTGGCCTTGGCGCACTGGTTTGCGAATAACGACGAAGCGCCGCGCGATGCTCCAACTGTGCAAATGCAGTTGAAACTCGCCCACTGCATAGACGTCGTCCAACGTCGTCCATTGCTCCACACGTTTAGCGGTTCGCTTCACCCAGGGCGTGAGCTTGGCTATTACAATGTAGGGCAGCAGCCTCTGTTCCAAAAAGCTCAGCAGCTTGTCGTTGAAGAAGCCTGAATCGGCCCGTAGCAAGCGGATCTTTTCGCGTTGTCCCCACAATGCGAGAGCGTTCTTTGAGAAATTCCTCTACCCCGCGACTGGTGCCGCAGTTGCCGCTGCGCAGCCAGCCGTGGAGTAGGAAGTGTGCCTCACTCGGCACAGCCAACAACGGATGGTGGCTGGGACGTCCATGTTTGCTCGGTTGTGTCCTTTCAGTGAGCCTTCCTGCTGGCCATAGCGTTCAAAGACCGTCGAATCTAAATCCAGAGTGTAGCCTTCATCGCGCTTAGGTAACCGCTGCATCGGCCATTCGGCCAGCGGTTCGTAGAGGCGCTGTACTTGGCCCATGCCGAAGGCGCGAAACAAATTACGGATCGTATCGTCGATGCGGAAACATTCCACGCCCAGTAGCGCATGGAGTGCCCGATCGCCATCCAGCAGAATGGCGTGGGCAAATCTTCTGGCCCCCACCAGCACCGCCATCAGACACGCCGTGAACGTCGCCGCCGGCTCGATGTGATTCGGCGACTTCCACACAATCGGCATGTGTTGGCGAAGCGCTTCCGCGAAGCCAATCTTGTTTAGAAACGATATGAAAACCGCGATCCCGCCGAACGGGGTCACGGCGCATTCAATCTCGCGCAGGATCAACCGCTCATCCGACGACAGAGCCGCTATCTCACGCGGGACTGCTTTGTCCGTTGCGTTTGATTCCATCCCCTTGTTGTCTCAAACCTTATGCGTCCACCCTATCCTCAACTTCGTTTTCCAAGCTCAGGTGAAATACTTGCACTGGCGGCGGAAGATTACCGCTTCCACTGATTAGTTCCAACACTCCAATTTGTAGGAGAGATTGCTACCGCCGCCCTATCGCCCGCCTTGAAACGGCTAAATCATTGACAGAATTAGAGTTGCGAATACGTTACGAAAATCAGTTTCATACGTCCACCTTATTAGTGGAACCGCAAGCAGCAGTCGTTGACAATATAGGCGTGCAGGGCGCGTCGGAACGTTCGACAGAGGCGGATCTGGTCCGCGCCGCTCAGCGCGGTGACACGGGCGCTTTTGACCAGCTTGTGCGGGCGCACGACCAGCAGGTGCTGCGCATGGCGTACAACCTTTTGCGCTCGGAAGAAGACGCGCGCGACATCTATCAGGAGGCGTTCTTGCGGGTGTATCGGAATCTGGGCAAGTTCCGCTTCGATTGCAGCTTTTCCACCTGGCTTTACCGGATCGTTTCGAACCTTTGCCTCGACCATCTCCGCAAGCGCAAAGTTCGCCAGGAAGAACCTTCCACTTTCGAAGCCGAATCGGGTCAAGTGGACCGCTTGCAGTTTGTACCGGAAGAGCGCGCGGACGTCGATCCGCAGCGCCGTTTTCAAAGTGCCGAAATGAATTCGCGCATCCAGGAAGTGTTGGCGGAACTGACGCCGCGCGAACGAATCGTGTTTGAAATGCGGCATTACCAGGGGATGCGTTTGCGCGCGATTGGCCAGGCTCTCGGGGTGACCGAAGAAGCCGCCAAGAACTGCCTGTTCCGGGCAACGCACAAAATGCGCTCGGCCTTAGGGGACTTCAAATGAACTGCCAGGACTTGCAATCGACGCTTTCGCTTTATCTTTATGGCGAACTCGATTTCGATCAGGAAGACGAAGTCGAAACTCATTTGGCGGAGTGCGCCGCTTGCCAGTTGAGTTTGGCTCGCGAGCAACAGTGGCACGCGTCGACGAAAGCGCTAGTGCAGGAGCCGCCGCTTCATCTGCTGAACGAATGCCGGCAGCAATTGCGCCCTGCGCTGTCTCCCGACACAGGCAGACGCTGGGGCTGGTCTTTTCCGTTCGAAATTTCCTTCACGCGCTGGTCTTCGCAAGTTGCGCTGGCATCGCTGTTTCTCTTTGTGGGCTTTGGCGCGGCCCGCTGGACTGATCGCGCCTCTGGGCATACGTCTATCAATCCCACTAACACTTTTATTCGCGACATTCAGACAGACAACTCTGGTTTAGTTCGGCTCTTCGTCGATCAAGAAAACGAAGTGACCGGGCACGTCTCCGATGCCAATGTTCGCAGCCTACTTTTTTCTGGCGCGCGTCAACAAGATGCTGCCGTACGTTTCTATGCCATGCAACTGCTGAACCGGGACGCGGCGGCGCAGCGATCCGATGAGTTGCGGGACGTTTTGTTCGAAGCGGTCCGCAGCGATCCCAATCCGGCGATACGCCTGGAAGCGATCGACGGTCTGCGCCGCTTTTCGAGCGATCCAGCGGCGTTCGAGGCCGTTAAGTTTGTTTTGCAGCACGACGACAATCCCGGCGTCCGGTATCAGGCTTTGGACATATTAGTGCCCCCCAACCAGAATGTGAGGATCACACCGGCAATGACACAGACTCTTGTTGAAATCCTGCGTTTTTCTCCAGAAGGGGACTACGTTCACAGCCGTTGCTCGCAAATCCTACAAGAAGCCAAAGTCTCCGTCGTTTATTGAAGATTTGCCCACCTTTCTCGGACATGTACGTCCAATCCCTTGAGATGTTTACTATGCGTTCGTTGGCGGCGATACCCGTTCTAGTATTTGGCCTTTTCGGTGTGGCGACATTGTTGCCCGCGCAGTTCAACCTGTTGAGTGAACCGGGGGCAAGCGGAAGCCGGATCGGCGTTCACCTGCGCGACATCGATGGCGATCGCGCCAGCGCGCTCAAACTTGGTTCTGTCAGCGGCGTAGAAGTGGTAGGCGTCGAAAATGGCAGCCCGGCCGAACAGGCCGGAATCAAGCCGGGGGACGTGTTGCTCTCATACAACAGCGAGAGCATTATCGGCGCGCAACAGCTCGGAAGGTTGGTTTCGGAAACACCCGTGGGGCGCAAAGTGAAGCTCGAGCTTTACCGCGAAGGTAAAGTCAGCAATGTAGTGGTAACCACGGCGCCCGCTCATCAAACCATGCTGTTTAACATGAATTCCGAGCCAGCCGGATTTGGAGCAGAGCGAGAGCTTTTACAGCCAGGATCATTCCCATCGCCTCTCTTCATCTGGACAACGCCGCGACTGGGCATCGAATGCGAAGGCTTGAATTCCCACGATTCGCAGCTTGCGGAATATTTCGGGGTACGACGCGGCGTCCTGGTACGTTCCGTGGTTAAGGATTCTCCGGCAGCGAAAGCAGGCATGCGCGCCGGCGATGTCGTCACCCAGATCGGCGAGCACACCGTGACTGATCCCAAAGATATAACCTCTTACGTTCGGCAAGAACTCCACGACCTCAAGCCGGTCTCGATCGAAGTAATACGCGAGCACAAACCGCTTACCATGAAAGTCAGCCTAGCGCCGAACGAGCAGGAATAATTAACTCTTCTGCGAAGGCCAACGCTTCTGCATATACGAACGGAGACGCAGAATCGCTTGTGATTTCAATTGTGAAATGCGCGATTCGTGCAGATCCACGATCTTGGCGATCTCACGCAATGTCATCTCTTCGTAGTAGTACAAACTGAGGACAGTGCGCTCCAACGGCGGCATCTTTTCGATTGCTTCAGCGAGCAGTCTTTCCAGCGCGGCGCGCTCCACGATCTGCGACGGCCACTGCTCATCTGTATCGGCTAAGTAGCGAAGCAGATCGCAACCTTCCTCTTCGGTACCGGCATTCTCTAAGCTACCGAGTGTGAGGCCGCGGATATCGGTTAACCAATTCTGATAGTCCGAAACTGCTAAGCCAAGGTGCGCGGCAATCTCTTCTTCGGTGGGCGTACGATGATGGTCTTGCTCCAGCGTGGCAATAGCGGCTTCGATCTGTTTCGAGCGCTTACGCTGTTGGCGTGGTGCCCAGTCTAAGCCCCGCAGACTATCTAAAATGGCACCACGAATCTTATATTCGGCATAGGTTTTGAGCTTGACGTCGTGACTGGCGTCATAACGATCAATCGCCGCAATTAGGCCGACTACTCCGGTGGAGATTAGATCGTCCAGGCTTACTGAGACCGGCAGTCGTTCGTGGATGCGCCGGGCAATTAGTTTGACCTGGGGGAGATGTTCCAGTATCAATTGCTCCCGTAGCTCAGGGCTTACAGGCGGTACACGGCGGCTTTCTGTTTCTTGGGCTGTCATTCCGGGTTCACTCGGTGCCTTTCGCGGTTCAACGCATCCTTATTTGCGCCTCTTATTGGCATTCACTTCTTATCGGGCGCTCAGTGCTCTTCCGCAACGATTTCACCTACAAGCCTTTCGACATTTCCTGGTTTTAACTTGAGGCTGCTTGTTGAATTTTCCCCGGGTGCCTTAAGCGTGCGCTAAGATCGTCCTAGGTAAGACAGCATACATGCCTGATAAAGACCGAGAAGCCCATATTCTTGAACTTAAGCGTTTAGTTCAAGGAGGCAAATATAAGGTCGACCCGCCCAAAGTCGCCAGCGCGATTATCCGCAAAACTGAGCGGCGTCGGCCCAAGGCTAAGGCCCAAGCAGCGCCGAAGTCTTTGTAACCGTAGCCGTGTCGTGATAGAAAAATAAATCCTGGAGTCGACGCGACTCTCCGCAGGAGTGTTGCGATTTCTGAATGCGCCGCCCACGGTCACGGACTTTCGCAAGATCATGCAGATTTCTTATTTGCCACAGGTTCAAGAACTTAGCGCACTTTAACCCTTTTCCTAGGCAGAGAGTGGGTTTGGGTCAGTTCCCAGATCGTCGTATTTTGAGGCGTGAACAGAAAACAGCTCGCTTACCTTTTCGCGCGTGTGTCCCGGCGCTCTCCGGCGCGTGCGGCCGATGAAATCGACAATCTCGTCTATCGAATTCTCAAGGAAATCAAACGGCCGTTCATCCGCCCTTTAAAGCACCGCTCGACGGCCGCCGGATCAGAGGGCAGCAAACAGGATCGCTAGTGCATACGGTACCCCCCGACATGGCCCTTCTGCAACTCATTCAGCGCCGTCTGCGCGAAGGAGCAGCTATCGAAATCGACGGAGTCGGCGCGTTCGAACTCGACAGCAACAATCAGGTTGTGTTCAAGCCCAGCGGCGACCCAATGGTTTTTTTGGCGTACGCGCAGGAGGATCGCGCGCGTGTAAAGAAGCTTTTCGGGCAGTTGCAAGACGCTGGCATTGAGCCTTGGATGGATTGCCAGAAACTATTGCCCGGTCAGAATTGGCCGCGCGCAATTGAACAGACCATTGAAATCAGCGATTTTTTCCTGGGCTGCTTTTCGAAGAAGTCTACTTCCAAGCGCGGGCAATTCCAGAGCGAATTAACATTTGCGCTTAGTGTGGCCACACGCGTACCGCCGGATGAAGTATTCTTTATTCCGGCGAGGTTGGACGAGTGTGAACTGCCGCGCCCGATCATGAATACTACGCACTATATCGATCTGTTTCCCGATTGGAACAACGGAGTGCAAAGGCTGATTGCGGCCATGCGGCGCCAACATTGGATGCGCAACAAAAAAAACTAGCCCAGGGCGCGTTCTAAGGAATCTTCGTCAATCTGAATCAAAGTCGGGTAGTGGCCAGTGTAGCAGGCGTAGCAATATTTGCCATGGCGATCATGCACCGCAGCGCTGAGAGAATCGAGCGCGAGATAGGCAAGAGAATCGGCCTCTACAAACTCTTCGATCTCTTTGATGGAATTGTTGGCGGCAATGAGTTCGCGCTGCGAAGGCGTATCGACTCCGTAATAGCATGGGGAAACGGTGGGCGGGCAGGAGATGCGCAAATGCACTTCGCGCGCGCCAGCGCTACGTACCATGCGTACAATTTTCCGGCTGGTGGTCCCGCGGACAATGGAATCGTCGACCAAAATCACGCGCTTGCCTTCGAGCAGATGGCGAACCGGATTGAGCTTGAGCTTTACGCCGAAATCGCGAATAGCCTGCGAGGGTTCGATAAAGGTGCGGCCTACGTAGTGATTGCGAATGAGCGCTTGCTTGTACGGTATGCCCGATTCCGCCGCATATCCAATGGCTGCGGCAACGCCTGAATCCGGCACAGGCACAACCACATCGGCTTCGACTGGATGTTCGCGAGCGAGGAGGCGGCCCATCATCTCGCGCGATTCGGCCACCGGTTTGCCGAATACTAACGAATCGGGGCGAGCGAAATACACATGTTCGAATACGCAGTGCGCGGTTTTTTCGGGCTTGGTGTAAAACTCGCGGGTCATTCCTTCCGGGCCAATAATAACCATCTCGCCGGGCGCAACTTCGCCGGTATATTCGGCATTGATCAAATCAAACGCGCAGGTTTCGGAGGCGAATACGGTGGCTTGTTTAGCATCGCCCAACTGTAAGCGGCCCATAGCAAGGGGACGGAAGCCGTGTGGGTCGCGCGCTACAATGATGCGATCTTCGGCCAGAAACACCAGCGAGAAGGCCCCTTCGATTTGCAAAAGGGCATCGCGCAAAGCACCGGCGAGGGTTCGTTCGCGTGAGCGCGCCACCAGGTGGAGCACGACTTCGGTATCGCTGGTGGATTGGAAAATCGAACCGTCCGCTTCTAATTCCCTACGCAGTTCAACGGCATTGGTCAGATTGCCGTTGTGGGCTACGGCCACTTGCCCCTTGCTGCAAGCCACTGAGAGCGGTTGGGCGTTGCGCAGCGCAGTATCGCCAGCGGTTGAATAGCGCGTGTGCCCAATCGACAACGCCCCAGGCAACTGGTTCAATACATCGGGCGTGAAGATCTCGGCAACGTGTCCCATCTTACGATGGCAATAAATAATTTTCCCGTCGCTCGACGCGATGCCGGCGCTCTCTTGGCCGCGATGTTGTAAAGCATAAAGCCCCAAGTAGACAAGATTCGCCGCTTCGGGATGGCCGTAAATGGCGAACACTCCACACTCTTCGTGAAGCTTGTCAAATGGAACTTCCTCTGACTCATCAAAACGATTTTGCATTCGTGATTTACACCAATACTGAATTTTGGAGGAGGTGTTCTAGGGCATTGGCCCAAGCGGATTTGAGATCTTCGACTGGACTGTCAATCAGGATTTCGGTTCGATTACGAATCGTCACTCTTCTTCCAATTGTAACGCCAATCGCTTGCGCTTGGACGTTATTTCTTTGCGCGGCTGCTAAAACATTTTCGGCGTTCTGTGTCGATACTAAAATTCGCGAAGGGCCCTCGTGAAAAAGAAGTATTTCGGGGGCTAATGTTGAATCCAGACGAATATCGGCAGCGATGTTTGCCTCGCCGAAAGAGCATTCCGCCAGAGCAACAGCAAAACCGCCTTCGCCAATATCGTGGGCTGAGGAGACCGCTTTCGCGCGCACAAGTTCGCGAACGGTGGCTTGGACGCGTTTTTCATAAGCCATGTCGAGCTTCGGCGGAATGCCCCAGAGCGAATCCTGGATGACTTTGGCGTATTGGGTGCCCCCCATCTCCCCTATTTCAGGCGCGCCGAATCCGCCCAGCAAGACTACGGTCAGCCCTTCCCTTGGAAAGCGCAGCGGAATGGGCAGGTCAGTTGGCAGCGTGCCGACAATTCCGACTACCGGAGTAGGAAATATCGGCGAACCGAGCGTCTCGTTGTAGAGGCTAACATTACCGCCGGTTACCGGGACTTCAAAAAACTGGCAGGCTTCGGCCAGGCCTTCAATCGATTCGACAATCTGCGCCATGATCTCGGGCCGTTCGGGATTGCCGAAATTCAAATTGTTGGTGGTGGCGATAGGCAGCGCGCCAACGGTCGACAAGTTGCGGCAACACTCGGCGACGATAAGCTTGGTGCCTTCACGCGGGTCGAGGGCGCAGTAGCGGCCGTTGCCGTCGAGCGCCATGGCAACTGAAGTGGGGGTGCCTTTGATGCGCACGACAGCGGCTTCGGCGCCCGGACCAGCCAAAGTATTGGTACGAACCTGGTAGTCGTACTGCTCCCAAATCCAACGCTTGGAACAGAGATCGCCCGACGAAAGCAGGGCTGTCAAATCGGCCGTTACATTTCCGCTTTTGATAGGCGGCCCAGTGAGCGGCGCGGTGCGCAGAGGCTTGCTAAATGGACGGTGGTATTTCGGTGCTTCATCGGCCAACGCGCGGTTCGGGATTTCGGCGAACACGATGCCGTGATTCTTCACGCGTAACATGCCATCGTCGGTTACGACGCCAATTTGCGTGGCATCGAGTCCCCACTTCTTGAAGACCTTCAATATTTCCGGTTCGCGGCCTTTAACGGCGACAAGCAGCATGCGCTCCTGTGATTCCGAGAGCATCATTTCATAGGGCGTCATACCGACTTCACGCTGCGGAACCTTGGCAAGATCGATCTCGACACCGGTACCGGCGCGGCTGCCCATTTCGCAAGTTGACGACGTGAGGCCCGCCGCGCCCATGTCTTGGATGCCAACGATAGCGCCCGTCTGCATGGCTTCGAGACACGCTTCGAGCAGCAGTTTCTCCATGAACGGATCGCCCACTTGCACATTGGGCCGCTTTTGCTTCGACTCTTCGGTGAATTCCGCCGAAGCCATAGACGCACCGTGGATACCATCGCGGCCGGTTTTCGCGCCCACATAGATCACCGGATTGCCGACGCCAGTGGCCTTACCGTAAAAGACCTCATTGTGCTTGAATACGCCGAGGGCAAACACGTTTACCAGCGGATTACCGTCGTAGCTTTTTTCAAAGACGCATTCGCCGCCGACCGTTGGCACACCAAAACAGTTGCCGTAATGCGCAATACCGCTGACAACACCTTCGAGAATGCGCTGGTTGCGGGCGCCCGTTTCGGGATCGTCCAGGCGACCAAAGCGGATAGAATCCAGGACCGCAATCGGACGCGCGCCCATCGTAAAGATGTCGCGCAGAATACCGCCGACGCCGGTAGCTGCGCCTTGAAAAGGCTCGATGAAACTTGGGTGATTGTGAGATTCGATCTTGAAAGCGATGGCAATGCCGTCGCCGATATCGATAATGCCGGCATTTTCGCCAGGCCCTTGCAACACGTGTGCGCTTTCCGTTGGCAGTTTTTTCAGGTGAACGCGCGTGCTCTTGTAGGAACAGTGTTCGCTCCACATGACGCTGAAGATACCAAGCTCGGTTAACGTGGGTCCACGTCCGAGCAGCGTTAGAATTTTGTGGTATTCGTCACGGGTTAACTGGTGCGCGGCGACGATATCGGGGGTAATCGCGCCGCTGCTCATGACCGGGAAACGAGCGTTCCCGCATGTGCGAGCGATTGAAGAATCGTCAGTCCGTCGGTGCTGCCCATGAGCGGGTCGGCCACGCGCTCTGGGTGAGGCATCATGCCCATCACGTTCCGGCGCTTGTTCATGACTGCTGCAATGTTGCGCATTGAGCCATTCGGATTATCGATATAGCGCAGCGCTATACGATCCTCCGCTTCCAATTGGTCGAGCTCGGTTTCGCGTGCGATGTAACAGCCTTCGCCATGAGCGACAGGAAGGGTGAGTCGCTGACCTCTTCTTGCTTCATTGGTAAAGGGTGAATTAGCAGTAGCGATTTCGAGCTGGATAGGACGGCAGACGAATTTCAGATTGACGTTGCGTACCAGAGCGCCTGGCAAAAGGCCGGCTTCCGTCAGGACCTGAAAACCATTGCAAACTCCCAGTACTAAGCCCCCATCGGCCGCAAAACGTTTTACAGCGGCCATAACGGGTGAGAACTTGGCGATGGCACCGCAGCGGAGATAATCGCCATAAGAAAAGCCGCCCGGCAAGATTATCGCGTCGAGATTTCCCAAAGAGGCGGACTCATGCCAGATGAACTCGGCCTGCTGATGCAAATTTTCGCTGACCGCGTACCAAGCATCGTGATCGCAATTACTGCCGGGGAAGACAACTATGCCGATTTTCATAGTTCCGGGGCCGGGCCATGGTTAAACGGTGGTGGTGGCTACCACAGGAGCCGCCTTTTTTCGGGCCGCCCGCCGTTTTTCGACTGGCGGCGTCCGGTCGCTCTTCTTGAGTGCGCTGACTGCGGGCGGGGGCGGCAAAATGATCGAAGTGATGAATTTCTTCTCACCGTGCTCGTCAAATTTGATTACAAGATATTCGTCGCTGCAGGAAATGACCGAGCCAAAACCGAACTTGGTATGTTCAACTTGGGCTCCGGTGGCAAAGGGTTGTTTGGTGGCCATGGGATGGAAGATCCTCTTAGGTCATTGTAACAGCTTGACTTAGCGGAGTCGAGCCAAACCTTAACCTGTCCTAAACAATGGCATAAGAATGTCCGCAAGTCGCTCTAGACACAGCATTTCCTTATAATGGTTACAGTCAGATGGATGCGTTAAAGAAAAAGATTCAGGATGAGATCATGGCTCTCGAATATGAGCTCCGCAACGAGTTGCCTAAGGAGATCCTGAAGGCGCGAGCCCATGGCGACCTAAGTGAAAACGCCGAGTACCACGCAGCCAAGGAGCGGCAATCATATGTGAATGCGCGACTTGGGCAACTACAATCGCGTTTGCGCGAATTCTCGATGGTAGACGTGAGCAAAATTCCCCGCGACCGTGTTGGGCTCGGTTCTTCAGTGGTAGTACTGGACATCGACAAAGACGCGCAACAGACTTATAATTTGGTTACGAGCGAAGAAACTGACGTCTCCAAAGGCAAAATCTCTACCAGTTCCCCCATTGGTAAAGCTTTGCTCGGCAAGAAGGTTGGCGACACGGTCAAAATACAGATCCCAGGTGGTTTACGGGAGATGGAAATTCTCAGTTTGACAACCATTCACGACCTGCCCGCATCTACGTAGAGGGAAAGATCCATGACATACACGCGCGCAATTGGTTTAGGGGCGAATAAGATTATTCGCTGGATCGTGGCTAGGCTGGCGCTATCAAAAATTAATCCCAACGTTTTAACGTTTCTTGGATTAGTGATCAATATAGTGGCGGCAACGTTCCTGGCGATCGGCAATTTTCGCTGGGCCGGCGCGATCATTATCTTCGCGGGACTATTTGACATGGTGGATGGGCGGGTGGCGCGAGCTACGAATCAAGTAACGAGATTCGGCGGCTTTTTCGATTCGGTACTGGACCGGTATTCGGATTTGGCGCTGTTGATGGGACTGTTGGTTTACTACGGAACCATAAACCGGCCTTTTTACGTTGTGTTGACGGCTACTGTAATGACGGCGTCGGTGATGATCAGCTACACGCGGTCGCGGGCAGAGAACATCATTCCGACTTGCAAAGTGGGATTTTTGGAGCGCCCCGAGCGAGTGGTGCTGCTGATTATCGGCGCCTTATTTGACCGGATGGCCCCGGTGTTGTGGGTGATTGCGGTACTTGGAAATCTGACTGTGATTCACCGTATGATCTTCACTTACCAGGATGCAAAACGATTGGAAGACGCGCAACTAAGACCAAGAACAGTGGCAACGTCTTCGTCGGCCCGGACGTAGACCTCGGTCGCAGGTTCGCCGCGGTGGCTAATCTTCCAGTACCACGATGGCAAAGGCCATTTCTTTGGTATGAGTCAAAGAGATGGATATTCGTTGCACGCCCATAGCGTTCGCGACTTTGAGCGCGACCCCATAGAGGCGCAACGTAGGCCGACCGGAAGGTTCGTTGGCGACTTCAAAATGCTGCCAACTTACTCCACCAGTCAACCCCGTGCCAATGGCCTTCATACCAGCTTCTTTTGCTGCAAAACGAGCAGCTAAACGTTCGGCCCAGTTCGCTTTCCGCATGGCGTAGGCGCGTTCTTGCGCTGTATAAATACGTGTCAGGAAACGCTCACCAAACCGTTCCACACTCTTGCCGATTCGCTCAACTTCAGCTAGATCAGTACCTAGGCCGAGAATCATGGCAAGTGAGGAAACTCTTACTTGCCTTTACGATAAGCAGCCCAACGCTTCTTCTGCGCTGCCGCGATCCGCTGCCGAGCCTCAGGGCTCAAAACGCGCTTCTTGGCAGCGCCGCTGCTCGCAGGCTTACTGGCGGCAGTCGTAGTAGCGCGCCCTCCTAGCATGGAGCGCACTTGGGCAATCTGGTCGTCTAGCTTATGTTTTTGGGCTTCGAGGCCTTGCAGCGCCGCTTCTAAAATCTCATGATGCGGTGTTGCTGAATTTTTTGCCATATATCCTTCTTAGTAACACATCGGACTTAACTTTTTACAAGTTTAGTGCGAATCAGCTTTCTGCGCAGCAAAGCAGAGTAACAGGACCATCGTTTGTTAGCCGTACCTGCATATCCGCCTGAAAGACTCCGGTAGATACGTTTACACCCTTCTCGCGACAGATTCTTACGAAGTAATCATACATTCGTACTGCTAGTTCTGGTCTGGCTGCCTTACTATAGGACGGACGATTTCCCTTCTTCGTATCACCATAGAGAGTGAATTGGGAGACCACCAACAGAGAACCGGCTATATCTAGCAAGCTGAGGTTCATCTTACCGTCGGTGTCGTTAAATATGCGGAGCTGAATGACTTTGTTCACCAAGTAATCAGCGTTCGCTTCGGCGTCTTCCTCATGTATGCCGAGAAACACCAGAATACCGCGCTGAATCTGACCAACAACGACGCCATCCACAGTAACACTAGCTTCAGACACCCGCTGCACCAAAGCACGCATAGCTATTTGACGAAGACGGTATCGCGGCCTAGCAGCCACAGCGGGTCGAGCCGTTTTTTTACCGCTTTCATGGCGGGAATCTCAGCGCCCGGATACATGAGTTGCAGCAGATCCACCTTAGTCTTACCAACGCCATGCTCCGCCGCAATGGTTCCCTTATGCGCGACGATAAACTCGGCAAATTCGTGGATGAGCACTTCGCCGCGATCGGCCTGTTCACGAGTAGCCGGTAGGAGATTGACGTGGTTATTGGCATCGCCCACGTGACCGAAAATTGTATATTGACCCGGGAATGTCTCTTCGCATCTCGTCTTATAGAACTCGTGTAAGACGGATTCGTGCTCTAGTGGAACGGCAAAGTCAGTACCGAACTTAGGAAAACCATGGCGTCTTACGGTGTCTACAACGGTAACCGGGAGGGTGTGGCGGAACTCACGAAAACGGTCGCGGTCAGCTGCCGCGAAACCAAACCAAGATTCTTCTTCTAAGGCTTCACGGTCTTTCAGTCGGCGGCTCCAGACTTCTACTTCGCCATCTTCTTCGGAAGACAGGTTCTGTTCGACTAGTAAGGCCGCGCGCGCGTGCGGAGGAATTTCGGAATATTTGGGACGCAACAGGTTCAACGCCATGTTGTCAAGAAACTCGAGTAGACGTAATTCATTGACCGGCCTCCAGACTTTCACGGCGGACATAGCTAGCTCGTCGGAAGGAAAGAAGACAACGCCACTTAGCACTGCGGCGGGTTCAGGAAACAATTTCAACTCGGCTTCGGTGACGATGGCGAGTGTGCCTTCGCTACCGGCGATAAGGTCGACCCATTCGAGGTCGGCAGTGAGGTGGTAACCGGCGGAATTCTTGCTGGTGGCAGGAACGCGTATGGGTTGAACGGGGAAATCGACTTTATCGCCGCGGCGGAGCCATTCAGTGCGGCCATCCATGAAAGTAACCTCTAAGCCAAGGACATGACGTCGAACTGACCCGTAGTGAAAGCTGCGCGCGCCGCCGGCGTTGGTGCTGAGAATGCCACCGATCGCAGCGGAGTCTTCGGTGGGATTTGGTCCGAAGAATTGATGAGTGCGGGCGGCGGCTTTTTGCAGGTCTTTGAGAATGACGCCTGCGCCGCAGCGAGCGGAGCCGGAGTTGATTTGGATCTTACGGAAGCGTTCGAGAGAGACTACCCAGCCGCCGTGCGGCACGCGCGCTCCGGCAAGACCAGTGCCTGCGCCGGAGACGGTGAGTGGAATTTGCTGGGCCACGGATGCTCTCACGATTTCGCGCAGTTCTTCGACGTTGGCGGGGAGAAAGACGCGGTCGGCAGTGCCACGATAGCCGGAGGAGTCGTCGAGGTAGGATTCTGTGGATACGGAGGCGGCGTTCACTTATTCAAGATATCGCGCTATAGTTGTGGAAAATTTGAACGTGGGGATGGAACTGGCATCATTTGTGGAGAGGTTTCTGAGGTTCTCGGTTCAAATAAAGAACCTGCGCTTGATCGGTCCTTCAAGCCGTAACACTTACTGGCCTTCGGTAAATGGACAAATGGCAGCGTTCTTACGGGGCTTTAGGATTAGGGGGATATCTTCGAATAAAAGAGCTCGTCGGATCGGACGCTTCGCTGATGTAGATGCAAATCAAGAAGTCGCCGGGACGAATTCGGGTACCTGCCCGGCGGTAATTCTTTTGTACCGAGAACCAAGCGAGCGTTCTTGGGAGTATTCATTCGATGCGATCGGCGTCTTGCTTGGAGTAATAGAAAACAGGATAAACGGGAGAGTCAAACAAAGCTGGCGAATTCCCCTACTAGGGCAGGATGAGGGACGAATTGTCAGCAAGCATGTTTGGGTGGGCGGGCGTTTGAAATGCAAGGGCCCGCACCCATCAAGAGCAGGCCCTTCAAAGGAAAGGAAAGCAAACCAACTTTGGAGAACGCCCTCGGAAAGAGAGCGTTTAGAGGTTAATTCCTCGCGCTTTCTTTCGTACGTCGTTGAACCAAGTATCTGCTGAAACGGCACACCCGACAATTGCACCTGGTAAGGGGGCATAAGGGACTAGTCCAGTACTCGCTTCACGTGGAGCTCACCGCGTTGTAAACTCAAGTTCATGAATCGTTTATCGATGAAGTTTATGACCGCAGCGTTGGCCACGGCCTCGCTGCTTTCTTTCGGAGCTTTTTCTTTACAGGCTCAGGCGACGGCTACATCTACCGCCACTAAGGCAGCCAAAGCTGTGAAGGCTCCGGCGACACCGCCACCCACAGCAGCTGAGATTGCCGATGCGACTTCCAAGGGTATGGTTTGGGTGAACCTGAACACGAAGGTTTATCACAAGCCGGGCGTGGCAACTTATGGAACAACGAAGCATGGCCAATTTATGACGGAGGCGGACGCCCAGAAGGCTGGCTACAAAGCGGCTCAGGAACCGATGACCAAGGGTTCAAAGAAGGCTACCTCAACCGCGCCTCCCGCGAAATAGTTAGAAATGTCTTAGAGGGCAGCGATGGACGCTGCCCTACAGGGCTTCAGCGATTTTCTGGGCGCGCTGCCATTGCAGCTTGTCGCGGTATTCCTGATAGAGCGTGGAAACACCCGCCCACAAATAGCCGCAGACAAACAACATCAGAAACGGCAACGCGAAATAATTCATGGTTTCAATAGCGAAATCCACCATGTACACGAAGTAAGCTCCAATGGCCAATTCGATATAAGGCAGCCAGCCGCTTTTACGCTTATACGCCGTTTGCGGTGCCCTCATTTTATGGTTGCCGTATTTCGCCGTGCGGGCGAAACTACTTTGAATGCCGAGAATAGCTTCGATCACGCCTTTACTGTTGCTTACGGTGAGAGCTACACCTGCAGCCATTAGCATCGGTAGGAACGCGATCGCCTTCCACCACGACTTCGGATAGAGCACGCGTTGCGCGTACAAATAGAACGCGGAGATCGACCAGAAGGATGCCACGATCAGCGGGAAGTCGATGAGCACCATTTGGAAGACGCCCATGTAGAAGCGCACAATCATCACCGGCAGCATGAGCATGGAAACAACGATCATCATCGGATAAGTGATGTTCGGGGTCAGGTGCATGAAAGCTTCCAACTTTACCCGGAATGGCAAATCGGCTTTAAGGATGCGCGGCAGCAGCTTCTTGCAGACCTGCGTTAAGCCTTTTGCCCAGCGCGCTTGCTGCACTTGGAAGCCATAGGTTTCGACGGGTAATTCCGACGGACACTCGACATCTTTCAGGTAAACAAAACGCCAGCCTTTGAGCTGAGCCCGATAGCTCAAATCGGAGTCTTCGGTCAGCGTTTCGTGCTGCCAGCCGCCGGCGGCGTCGATCATGGCGCGCCGCAAAACGCCGGCCGTACCGTTGAAGTTGAAGAAAAGTCCGGAACCACAGCGTGCGCCATGCTCGAGCACAAAATGCGCATCGAGCAACATGGCTTCGACCTGTGTGAGGATGTTGAACTCGCGGTTAAGATAAGTCCAGCGGGTTTGCACAACGCCCACGCCGGGATCCCTGAAGAAGTGGACGGTACGCTGCAAAAAATCGGTTGGTGGAATAAAGTCGGCGTCAAAGATGGCGATCAATTCACCGGTGGCGGTTTCGAGCCCTTCCTGCAACGCTCCTGCTTTGTAGCCGTGGCGATTGGAACGGTGCCGATACTCGACTGGGAACCCGGCCGCGCTGTACTCGTTGCACAAACGCTCGGTAAACGGATGGGTTTCGTCAGTACTATCGTCAAGCACCTGGATTTGCAGAAGTTCCCGCGGGTAATCGAGCTTTACCACTTCTTCCAAAAGACGCTCGACCACGAAGCGTTCGTTGTAGAGTGGCAATTGCACTGTCACGCGCGGCAATTGTTCGTACTCCACGGGCGCACTCACCGGTAGACTCTTGCGGAACTTGCGATATGTCCGGATGGTGGCATAACGGTGCAAACCGTACACGGATAGGATCGCGAGAACGCCGAAATAGGGAATCAATAACGCCCAATCGAACGGGGAGAGGCGATAAATTCCAGAGAACGTATCATCGAACAAACCCGTCATCAGGCGCGATCCTAGGGTGGGCTGCGCAACAAGAAGAAGGAAAAGTGAGCTCATCGGAGTCATAGGCGAGCCCGGGTAGTGACAACCCAGGTTCACCATATTAAACCTTTATTTTAACGGTTTTATATACTTCTCGAAAGGCCCAGGAACGTCAAAAAAAGGTAAATAATCGTTCATCTTGGGATGATCCTGGGGAACAAACGGCGTTTTTCGTCGTTTCTTACATAGTGGGCAACACAGAAGTGGCGCTTTAAGGAGGTGCCAAGATGCGAGATCACATCAAGATACTGGGGATTCTAAACATTATCATGGGCAGTTTGACGGCCCTGGGAGGTTTGGCGGTCGTGTTGTTCATGGGCGGAATAGCGAGTTTTATGGCGATGGGGGTTCCGAATAGCTCGGCGAATGACGCAGAGAATGCCAGGATGGCAGCGCCCTGGCTGGGGCTCATCGGCGTGGTGGTCGCAGTCTTTTTGATGGCTTTGGCGCTACCTTCGATCATTGGCGGGTGGGGATTGCTGAAATACAAGAGTTGGTCACGGATTGTGATGATCATTGTTTCGGGGTTGAACTTGCTTCACATTCCACTGGGGACCGCGCTTGGTATTTATGGACTTTGGGTTTTGCTGAACGAACAGTCGCGCCAACTGTTGGAAAGCGGGGGCACGATGCCGCCTCCTTTGTACCCGATGCAGCAGCAGCCTGCGCCAGGGTTTCAGGGGGGCCAACCGCCTCAACGATTTTGATCGCGCTTGATTAGGCTGCGCGCATGCTGAAAGACGTTGGCTAGCATCGCGGCGGTCAGGCGGCCTGTGGAGGTGTTTTGCTGGCTGGGGTGATAAGAGGCAAGAACAAGCGGACCGCCTTCGTGCGTTCTGAATTGCGCGCCATGGGCGAAACGGAAGGCGGCGCGCGATTTGATTTTGCCGCTGTCTTGCAGGATCGATAGATAGCTTTGTAGAGCGATGCCGCCCAGCACTACAACGAGCTCGACTTTTTCTAAGAGCGCCAGTTCGCGTTCGAAATAGGGGCGGCAGGTGTAGATCTCTTCGAGGGTGGGCTTGTTGTCGGGAGGCACGCAGCGCACGGGAGAAGTAATGTAGGCGTCGTGGAGCAGGAGTCCATCGTCGCGAGAGGTGCTGGTCGATTGATTCGCGAAACCGGCTTCGTAGAGAGCGCGATAGAGAAAATCGCCGGAACGGTCGCCGGTAAAGATGCGGCCAGTGCGGTTGGCGCCGTGGGCTCCCGGAGCCAGGCCAACGATGAGCAAACGTGCGGCCGGATCGCCGAAGCCTGGGATGGGCTTGCTCCAGTACTCTTGATCGAGATAGGCGCGTCGCCGGACCCGACCAATCTCTTCGCGATGGGCCACAAGCCTGGGGCACAATTTACATGAAATCGGGACAGCCTGACCTAACAAAATTTTAACTTGAGGCGAAACCATCAGAGTGCTCTGTCCCTATTTCAAAGAATCTCATGGCTGGCTAATTGGGCACGTTTTCAGGAGATTTGATTCTGGGAATGGCGCGTCTCTTAGTAGGGCGGCAGACGAGCCTTGGATGTCTTTATCGGATTCCCGCAGTCTAAGGCCGCTCGCCTGTGGCATCGCTGAGGATTTGTGCGATGTTTCAATAGGATTTTATGTCAAAGCAAAAAGTTGAAATAGGGACGGAGCACTCTGCGACTTTCCAACAAACGCGAAATTTCGTTAGGTCAGGCTGTCCCGATTTGGGTACCGATTTGGGTACGATTTTGGTAGTCCAATTTTGGTAGTCCCGATTTTGGTAGCGTTTACTTTCGAGACCTGTTGGTTTTGTTACCGGGCGCTGGTTTTGAAACGGGAGGCGAAAGCAGTGCTGAGGGAGATAACTACCAGGTCTTCAGCAAGGGCGACGAACGCATCGGGCACGTGAAGCTTTCCCTTGATTCGCTTGCGCAATTCGTACGCTGCAAACGCGGCACCCACAGCGGTCGCCGCTCCGATCAATGCACCTCCCCAAGCAGACCGCCCCTTCGCCGCACAAAGAACTGCTCCGCTTGCACCACCCACGATGGCTCGTCCCAGCAACGGACCGGCTGCCGTTCGGTTCGTGGTTACCGGCAATTTATCGGCGACCCATTCCCCGAGCGCTAGTAAACTAGTGGCACTCGCAAACGCCGGGCCGCTCATATAATCGAGGTGACCATTTTCTCCCGATAGCGCACCTTGTCGGGACAATTGTCCCATTACTGCCGGTGCCGACATGCTTCTCATACCCGTTAAAGTGCCTAGCACCGCAGCTCCAGCGTAGACATCCAAGTCGCGCATCACGTTTCCTTCGATTGTTTGAGATCCTTTCGGAGGCTTTTGTTTCGCGGGACTTAGCGCCGTGGGATCGAGTAGCCCTGCCAAATATATTCGAGGGCCTCTGGCAGGGTCTGTTGCTTCACTGCGCGGTCGGTATGTCCGGCGTTCCGCGCGAAAACAAACTGGTAGTGATAGCCCTTCGCCGCGAGCACTTTGGCCATGTTTTCGTTCGCGACGACCCAGTCGTGCATGTTGTCTTTCATAACGTTTGGATTGAATAGGTCGCGATCACCCACCTCCATCCAGAGACGGATTGGCTTCTTAGGAAAGTCGGGAATGAGATGTTCGTGGAACTCCCACGCCCCGTGAGGGGTTTGTGGATTGGAGGGCCACTGCTGATTCACATAAGTGCCGGAGTAAGTCAGCACGCGATGATATAACTCCGGGTGATACCACGCCATTATGAGAGCACAGGAACCGCCGGAACTGCCGCCCATTGTGGCGCGTCCATTGGGGTCTTTTGTCAGCTTCACATTGGCTTGCTTCTCCACCAAAGGCAACACTTCCTTTTCGACAAACTCGGCGTAGAGTCCGGACATAGTGTCGTATTCGAGACCGCGTTCGCTGCCTTGCGCGTCCCCGCTGCCATTACTAATCGAAATTGCAATCATCACAGGCACGCGCTGCTCGGCGATCAGATTGTCGAGGGCTGTAAACAACAACTTGTCAGGGCCATCGGCACCCACGATAAAGGGCGCGACCGTGCCCGGGATGTATTGTCTCGGGACGTATACCGCCACGTGCCGAGTGTAAGGAGCCGGGTGGCTGGTAGTAACGATCAGTTTCGCAGGGTCGTTCGGATCGGCGGTACCGAATGTATTCGGCTCTCGGGTGATGCCCGGATAGATCCTGCTTTCCGTCGACTCCATGGTGATCGTAACGATCTCACCCTGCGGCACACCCTCTTTCACAATCATTTCGGGTGCAGGATTGTGCGTCGGACCAATAATGAAGTTTCCATCGGCAGTGGCAGGAGGGTTGGTGCCGTCAGGTAATTCTTTTGCGGTCACGTAGCCGGGTGTGTTAGGATCGCGCGTCGGTGGGATTGGACGCGGCGGGCGTGGATTTACCACCGGAGGTGGCGTCTGCGGCGGATTGGGCGTGCTGACTTGCCCTAGCAAGAACGCGAGACGGAGAAGAAAAATCATAATGGAATCCTAAAAACCATCATCGATCTTACATCAACGAGTAGCGCTCTCAAAAAGGGGCACTACCCGGCAAGGCGAATTGGACCGGGATCGTTCTTCTTATTAGAGCGGATTAACGGATCATTTGTGTAAGACTCTACCGAATGCGCAAGCGCGTTCAATGACAATCGCGATAAATCGGGGAAAAGTTCCTTGCGGAACATCGGAACAAGATCGGCGAAGATGCGAACCAGGTGTGGATCACGCCATCCCTTGCCAGTCTCTTCCATCATGATGGAGAGCGCTTCTTCCTGCGTGAACGCCGCTTTATAGGGCCGCACAGTGGTCAAGGCGTCGTAGATGTCTGCAAGCTGGAGAATTCGAGCCAACAGCGGAATCTGGTCGCCGCGCATGCCATCGGGATAACCTAATCCATCCCAACGCTCGTGGTGGCTGCGAATGATGGGCAACACCGGAATCAATGATTTGATGCCCATGCAAATGCCTTCGCCGCGAACCGTATGAGATTTCATAATTTCCCACTCATCTGGCGTCAGTGGACCAGGTTTGAATAAGATACGGTCAGGAATCGAAATTTTTCCGATATCGTGCAGATAACCACCGCGCTGCAGGGTTAGGATCTCGTGTGCCGGCAGTTGCAGAGCAACGCCCATCGCTGCGGCGATCACCGAGAGCCTTTGGCAGTGCAGACTTAAGTCTGGATCCCGGTCTTCGACTGATTTCGCGAGAGAAAACAAGACGGCTTCCGAATCATCGAGGGAGTCCACCATTTCTTTGTGGCGTAAGTTGCTGCGTACGCGCGCCCGTAGCGCTCGCTCACGTAACGGCGCCACCAGAAATTGGTTCGCTCCAGCTTCAATGGCACTTACTTCCGAGTCCAGGCTCTCGGATTCTGCCACCACAAAAATTTGTAAGAATTTCATGGCGGCGGAATTGCGAACTTCCCGGCAGAAGTTCGGCGCGCCCAACTCAGGTGCGCGCAAATCTAACAAAACTAGATCGATCGGCTGACGCCCCAAAATGGCTAGCCCTTCTGACGTGCTGCTCGCCTCATATATATTGCCGATGTCGCCCAAAACCTTTAATAAGTTCCAACGGCGGGCGGCGGCCGGGTCGATAATGAGGATGTTTCCAGCTTTTTTGACCTGTTCATCCTTTGGTTTGTCTGGCATGGCTGCGGAGTTCTCCGCCGTCTCAACCGCGTGCAACGTATTCAACGTGTTTAATGCCGCCATTCCCTAAAACTTTCTCTGAGTTTCTATCGACGTAAGTGCCCAACGGCTTTAACTCCTCTAGCTTCAAATAAGGTTGAAACGATCAAAAAGTACTAGGCCCTGAGACTTATTCCGCCATAACGCTCGCAATCTTGCGCGGGAATAGGCGCGTTTCTTTTCCCGTCTCCCCCGGGTTCGTTTCTCATGTTCTAATTGAGTTTGGATTTGATCCATCGCAGTCCAATTCGTCCGCGCGCGTTAGGAGGCAAATACTCTGTCCACTAAGATCACCGGCGTCCCAGCCCAGGTTCGTGAACCAGCCGACCGCTGGACTGTCACTGACGCCGCCGAGCTCTACGATGTCGCCAGTTGGGGCAAAGGCTATTTCTCGGTCGGCCAAAACGGTCACCTGTTCGTTCATCCCACCAAAGAAATTAATCGCGCTATCGATCTGAAGCAGCTTGTCGATACCTTAGGCTGGCGCGGTATTTCGCTCCCAATCCTAATCCGGTTCGCCGATATCATCAAGCATCGCTTGGGAGAAATTCACCAAGCCTTCGACAGTTCGATACGTGAACACGGTTACCAGGGTTCCTACTGCTGCGTTTATCCTATTAAGGTCAATCAGCAGCGGCAAGTTGTCGAGGAAGTGTTCCGTTACGGTCGAGCCTATAAGTTTGGTCTCGAAGCGGGCTCAAAGCCTGAGTTGCTGGCTGTTCTCGCCATTGCCGACAATGCCACGCCTATCATCTGTAACGGCTTTAAAGATGATGAGTATATAGAGATGGTAATGCTGGCCAAAAAGATCGGCCGGCAGATCACTCCCGTGGTTGAAAAATATACGGAGCTTGAATTGATTGTTAAGCACGCGGAGCGCGTCGGGGTTAATCCGACCATTGGCATCCGCGTCAAGCTCGCCAGCCGCGGTTCTGGCCGCTGGAAATCTTCCGGTGGCTATCGTTCTAAGTTCGGTCTTACTGTGAGCGAGGCGCTCAAGGCTGTTCAGTACCTGAAAGATCGCGGCATGGAAGACAGCCTAAAACTTCTGCACTTCCACCTCGGCAGTCAGATCACAAACATTCGCCAAATTAAAGCGGCGGTGATTGAAGCGGCGCGCATCTATGTTGACCTGCGCAAAGTCAGCCCGGGACTCATAAACCTCGATGTAGGTGGCGGATTAGGCGTCGACTACGATGGTTCGCAAACCGATTTCGAATCTAGCGTGAACTACACTCTCGAAGAGTACGCGCGCGACGTCGTCTATCATATTCAAAGCATTTGCGACGAAGCGGAAGTTCCGCACCCGAACATCATCACGGAAAGCGGCCGCGCCGTTGCCGCCTATCACAGTTTGCTGGTATTCAATGTCGTCGGCGTCAGTGGCTATGGCGAAGAGGAACTGCCCGCGACCGTTCCTGAAGATTCGGAACAAGCGCTGATCGATCTGTTTGAAACCAACCGTGCGGTCAGTAAAAAGAATTTGCTGGAGACGTATCATGACGCGCAGCAAGCGCTCGATTCGGCGCTTAATCTGTTCAGCCTTGGCTATCTAACACTAGAACAGCGTAGCCTCGCCGAGAATTTCTATTGGGCAATTTGTCGGAAGATTTTGAACATCGCCAAAGAGCTGGATTATTTTCCGGAAGAACTCGAGGGCCTGCCCGCGCTGCTGGCGGATACCTATTTCTGCAATTTCTCGCTTTTCCAAAGCATGCCGGATAGCTGGGCCGTCAAGCAACTGTTTCCGATCATGCCGATTCATCGCTTGGATGAATCGCCTACGCGTCTCGGCGTGCTGGGCGATATCTCTTGCGATTCAGACGGGAAAGTCGATCAGTTCATAGACCGCCGCGATGTCAAAAAAACGCTGCCGCTGCACTCGTTCCAAAATGACAACAGCTATATCCTGGGCTCGTTTCTGCTCGGCGCCTACCAGGAAATCCTTGGCGATCTGCACAACCTGTTTGGCGACACCAACGCGGTTCACGTAAGTCTGGATGAACATGGAGACGTGGTGCTCGATACCGTGGTACAGGGCGACACGGTGCGCGAAGTGCTCAATTACGTGCAATACAACACGCAATCTCTGCTTGACGCTTTCCGCAAAGATGTGGAACTCGCCGTCCGCGAGCAGCGCGTAGGATACGAAGAAGCTGGCCGCCTTTTGAAATTCTACGAAGAGGGCCTGCAAGGATACACCTATCTGGAGCAATAGTGGCCGATCCTCTGCGGATCGTTCTTGTCGCGCCGCGTAATCCTTTAAATATTGGTGCGGCGGCGCGCGCCATGAGCAATTTCGGATTCACGCAGATGCGGCTGGTGAATCCATATGAAGTCGCCTTTAAGGAAGCTCGTTCTGCGGTTCATGCGGAGTACATTCTCGAGAATGCCGAGGTCTTTCCGACCGTAGCCGAAGCTGTGGCGGATTGCTCTTTGGTGGCTGGGACCACGGCGGCCGCGCGGCGCGATTTGCATCTGCCGCTTTACCGTCTCGAACCCGCTGCTGAATTACTGCGCGACCATTTAAGCGTTGAAAAACCCGCTGCCCTGTTGTTTGGCTCGGAGAAGTTCGGTCTATCAAACGAACACATGAGCCACTGCCAGTGGCTGCTTCGCATTCCTTCGCGCGAAGAGCATGGTTCCATGAATCTCGGCCAGGCAGTCGCTATCTGCTTATACGAACTTCGCCGCGAAAGCCCAGCAGCCACACAACGCTTCGAGCCCGCGCCCGTAGCTTCAGCGGAAGACTTCGAACGAATTACTTCCCTGCTCCTCGATTTGCTCGACAGTTCCGGCTACCTCAACCCATCCACAAGCGAATCGAGCGAGCTCAAGGTGCGGCGCCTGGTTCGGCGACTCGGCCTTCCAGCGGCCGATGCGGTGACCTGGCTCGGCATCTTTCGCCAAATTCTCTGGAAAATCGGCAAAACACCATCCGCCTGAGTGCTATTCTGAATCCCGATGACGAAGGTGCAACTCACGTTTAAGCTGTCGCGCATTTTGAACGACGACGATTTGAAACAAATCGCTCGCCTTCATGCCGTATACGGCCTGTTTGCAGCGCGTTTAGCCAACACTGGCGATGAGCTTTTCATCGAGTACGACGCCTCACGCTTCGGCCCAAAAGAAGTGCGCGGCGTTCTCGAACAACACGGCATTCCAGTAGCAGCATAGACGCATTCACCCGCCCGGCAATCCGCCTATTGCAGATTGCGATCTTGGCCATAAATTAGGCCCAAATTCTGTTCCTTCTCAAGTGATATTCTTAAGCCCGCAATAAGAACTTTCACGTATGAAGGGAAAGGGAAATAACGTGAAGACAATTCTATGGAGCTGCCTTTTAGGCGCTCTGTTGACAGCCGCATTTCCGGCTCAAGATGTTATCGGCGATTGGCTCGGCACTCTGAAGGCAGGCGGAGCTGAACTTCGTCTCGCCCTACACATTAAGAAAGCAGCGGATGGCGCTCTCTCCGCAACTTTCGATAGCGTCGATCAGGGAACAAGTTTTCCGGCATCGTCCATCGCTCTCAAGGACTCCACGCTCAGCATAGCCATCGAAGCAGTTCACGGAACCTACGAAGGCAAAATCGACTCAGCCGGCAGCGTAATTGCCGGCACCTGGACACAAGGTCAACCATTTCCGCTTGAGTTTCATCGCGGCGTAGTCAAAATTCCGAAGGCTGCCAAGCCGTCCGATATCGACGGCGCCTGGCAGGGCACACTTGATTTCGGCACACAGCAATTGCGCATCGTGTTTCACATCGTCAACACCGAGGATGGGCTCATGGGCAATGCCGACAGTCCCGATCAGGGAGCCAAAGGAATGCCGGTTGTCGTAACTCGCGACGGCGCCTCGTTAAAGATCGAGATGAAGGGGGCTGCGGCGGTTTTCGATGGCAAGATCGCCGCCGATCTCAAATCGATTTCCGGAACCTTTGCGCAAGGCCCTAACAACGTACCGTTGGTACTCACGCCGGTAAAAGACGCTGCGGAACTGGAACGCCACCGACCGCAAAATCCCAATAAGCCCTATCCATACCGTGAAGAAGAAGTGTCTTACGAAAATAAAGTTCAGCATGTTCGTCTCGCGGCAACGTTCACCGTGCCGTCCGGGAAAGAACCCTTTCCCGGCGTGGTTCTCATTACGGGCTCCGGCGCTCAGAATCGCGACGAAGAATTGCTGGGGCACAAACCTTTCCTCGTTCTCTCCGATCACCTCACTCGCCAAGGCATCGCCGTTCTGCGCGCTGATGATCGTGGAACCGGCAAGTCTACCGGCAACTTCGCCACAGCCACCACAGCAGATTTCGCAACCGACACCGAAGCCAGCTTCGCTTACTTGAAGAGCCGTCCGGAGGTGAATCCGCACAAGCTTGGGCTGATCGGGCACAGCGAAGGCGGCATTATCGCGCCGATGGTAGCGGCGCGCAACCGCGACGTTGCATTTATCGTCATGCTGGCCGGTTCAGGCGTACGCGGCGATGAGGTGCTGCCGGCGCAAGTGGCAGCAGGCTTGGAAGCATTAGGCAAGAGTCATGAAGAAGTCGAAAAGAGCGCCGTCCAGGAACGCGACATACTCGCGCTGATGGAGCGAGAGAAAGATGAGGCTGTGATTGAAAAGAAAATGCGTGAGATCACCGAAGGCAAAATGTCTGCTGCTCAACTTGGCGCGCAAATCAAGCAGATTCGCTCGCCATGGTTCCAATACTTCTTGCAGTACGATCCGGCCACCGCCCTGAGCAAGGTAACGTGCCCTGTGCTGGCGCTTAATGGCGCCAAAGATAGTCAAGTTATCGCAAGTCAGAATCTGCCAGCCATACGCAAGGCGCTGGAAGCCGCCGGAAACACTCATTTTGAGATCGATGAACTGCCCGGCCTCAATCACCTGTTTCAAACCGCCCAAACTGGTTCCTCGCTTGAATATACGGAGATCGAAGAGACCATATCTCCGCTCGTTCTCAACAAGATTTCAGCGTGGATTTTGAAACAGTAGTCTTCGTCCCACGACCTCAACGATTACGCCGATAGCGACGCCAACGCTGTAGGAAAGCATGTCTCGCCAGGAGAATGTCGATCCCAGAATCAAATGTCCGATAGTCGTGGTGCGAATTGAATTGATCCACGGAGCTTGGTAGAGCTGGCTGAACTCATCGATATAGGAAACGATTAGCGCGTAAGCTGCCAACTTGCCGGTCGAAAGATACGGCCGAAAGACTCCCCAAAGTAGAAATACCATCAGCGCCCAAAGTGCATCGCCCGGATACTTATCGAGGAATGGGGGAAATAATCCCGGCCACCTTCTGGAAGCCAGACCAAGACAGATCACGCCAGCCGTAAGCGCTAAGTAAGTAAGCCGCCTCCGTCTTGTCAAACAGTACTCGCGACTAATATTCTGGGCATCGGGTGTATCTCACAAGCGAAACTAGCGTTCCTTAGAATCACTGGGGCGTTCGCCACAAGCGGCGCGATGAAAGTAGTTCACCCGGCTTCAATCTAACGTGTCTATCGTTTTTAACCGCAAATCCTTGCCGGCTGCCTTATCGGAGATCACCAGTTCTCCGCCAGCAAGGGTGATGTCATCCACCTTCTGAAACCCTTGCGGTACAGGCGCATAGAAGACTAAAAAGCGAGTTTGGATTTTGCTTTTGGCCGGGAGCCAGCGATAAGTGGGTGTGTCGAACATAGCGCCTGTAGTAATCGCCTCGCGGCGCGGAACATCATAGGGCTGAGTGCTAAACTCCATCCCGCGCGCCATCTTCTCGCTGGCTGGATAGTGTCCCCAATACTGCAGCCACGGATAATCTGCTCTTCGGAAAAGATAGCCGATTATCAGTCCCCGCTTCGCATTGATCGCGGTTACCCATTCCAACTCGCGCGCCGGATCGAGCAGCGTTGTCGCATGATCGAGGAAATGCGGATGTTCGGGCGTCTCACGAAGATTGACCGGATTCCCATCCAAGCCGGGCGCCAGCGGCCACGTGAAGTCTTTTCCGGATACCAAACGGCGATCAACGTCGCCATTCTTAACGGATGTGTAAGGTCGCGTCTGCGAACGAGTTCCAGAGAAATCCACAACTGTCACGCCAGTCTCCAAAAACGGCGACCCGATCGTGGCATGTTCGGCCCAATTCACTGGTCGATCAAAAGCGAGCAAGCTTTCCAGTTCGCTCTCGACCAATACGACGTTCTCACCATCGACCAACCGGAACGTGCGCGTGAAATTCTCTTGCACCAGTGGCAGCATTGCCTTCAAGGTCACGGTGGTGGCAGACCCTTGGCGGTCCGAATGCACCGAAAAGGTTTCGGTATGAGCTTCGCCATGCCCCGGCAGCCCAGCCGCGCGCTCTTCCAGCGAAACAGGCCCAAAGCCATCCACGCAAACGAAGAGCCCCGCACCGCCGTCAAATTTGGCGGTGCGCCCCATCTCGCGCGCATTACGGATGGGATTCCACATCGGACTGAGCTTTTCCGGATCGTCAGCCAGAATCACACTCGCGAGAGTGCTGCCCTTTTTGGTAATCGTTAATTCCAATTTCGAGTTGGCGAGAACAACAGCGGGATTGCCTTCAAAACTTCCCTCGTGAACCACACCCTGGCCGCGCAGCAAGGCAATGCTGGCGAAAATCGAAAACAGCTTTATCGTACGCACGCGTCTGAGAATATCAGAATCATACCTGTAAGTCGTTTGCGGTTTTCGTTCGTCAGGTATCTTTGGAACGACCGCCGCGCAAACCGCCGCTATCCCAAAGGCCAACGTCTTTCAACCGCCCTAGGCCACCACGATCCGGGCGCATAAAAATTCCGCCAATCGAGCTTGCAGGTTTCCACTATCTCCAGCCCATACTCACAGCGCTGTAACTCCGCCGCGCTTTCATTACCCGTGCCAAAAGCAAACTTACAACCAGCCTGCCTGGCACGCTGGACAAAGCGGGCCGTTGGCAGGCGTCGCAGCGAATTCAGTTCAATGGCCACGTCATTCCGCGCGAAAGCTCCGATTAGCTCGCCAACACGATTCTCCGTCCACAGTTCCTCATGTCGCTCGCGCAATACCGGAGGCAGATATGTCGCGTAGGCATACACATCAATGGGCTCCCGATCAAGGCGCCTGTTCGTCCTCTCCACCAGCTGATCCATAAACGCCCGCGGGTCTACAGCCTCAGCCGCTCCCGTCCGCCCATCCGCCAAAACGTAATCGAACTGCTGCGCGGCTTTTCGAGATAGTCTGCGCGTCCAACCGCTGTCGAGCGTAGACAGGGCAAAGAAAGCTGGCTCTCCGGCCAACGGCTTGAGCCAGCGCTCGGCGTCATCGTCATTCTTCAAGGAAGCTGCGTCGCATGTAAGGCCATACTGAATGCCGTCTCGCCGTGATTTCTCCAATGCGTGATCCACGGTCATTCCGTCGCGCAGGTAAACGTGATAATCGACCATTGGCACATTGTGCCTACCAATATTGATGATGCTGCGATAAACGTCGTCCACCATTGGCGGCTGCGCTGTGTAAGCAGGAAGATCATCCGGCAAAACACGCACCCGAACGCTTCGGAACATCGCCTTTGATCCGTCGTTGTGACATTGCAGCGCGAACGTGCCCCGGTCTAAGAAACGCAGTTTCTCGCCGCCACTCGGAATAACCGGCGGCGTTGGCTCGACATAGTCGACCACGAGCCGCCCGTTTAGACGAATTTGCACGTTTTTGCCGCGAACCGCAGCGCTCATCCGAAACGGCCTCTCATCGGGAACAAGCTGCTTGTACATGTTGCGAATACCATAAAGGGAAGCCGTTTTCTTCCGCTCCATATAACCACCATCGCCATGAGCGGTATTGTTGATCTGAATTTCGAATCCCTTCTCAGGGAAGCCGCTCTCCTGATATTGCGTGTGAAAGTAAACGCCGGAATTGCAATCAGGTTTAGTGGTTACTACCACTTCCACTTCGAAATTCTTGAAGTCTGCTCCACGGACAGGTCCGTTGTAGAACAAATGCGATCGCGGCCCGTCGGCGGCAAGTTGACCATCGATGACTTTCCATGAGCCTTTATTCTCGCTTGGCTGCCAGCCGTCGAGGGTCCTTCCGTCGAACAGGTCGATCCACTCTTCCGTTCCATCCGCGGCCGTAATGAGCGGAATGCTCAATGCAGCGCTCACGAATCCTCGCCGCGATACGTCTTGTCTGAACAAAGCAAATCCTCAGCGGCTATTCTTTCAAATTGGACTTCACCTTGCTTGATACCCTGTCTAGTTATGACCAAGAAGTCATGGCTCCCAATCCTATACATTCTGCTTGGCGGCAGCCACGCATTTTCGCAATCAGCCCAACACCTTCCTACCTTAGAAGATCGCCTCAATGCGCTCGATAGTGCGGCGAAATCAGCCCAACTCTCCGGCGATAACGCCTGGATGCTAACCAGCGCTGCGCTCGTTCTGCTGATGACTGGTCCGGGACTCGCTCTTTTCTACGGTGGTCTGGTTCGCGCCAAGAACGTGCTTAGCACCTTGATGTATAGTTTCCTTCTCATGGCGGTGGTCACTGTGTTGTGGGCAACTTACGGATACAGCCTCGCGTTCTCTGAAGGCACGCGCTTCATCGGCGGCGTTCAATATCTGTTTCTGAATGGCGTTGGCGCAACGCCGAATCCAGATTACGGTGCTAGCGTGCCTCACGAGACCTACATGATCTATCAACTCATGTTTGCCATCATCACGCCGGCGCTCATTTCAGGCGCGTTCGCGGAGCGCATGAAATTTTCCGCCATGTTGTTGTTTACCTGCCTGTGGTCAACGATCGTCTACTTCCCCATGGCGCACATGGTTTGGGGCAAGGGCGGATTGCTCAACGCCTTCCTGGGAGGATCAATCCCTACCTTCGATTTCGCGGGCGGAACGGTGGTTCATATTACGTCTGGCGTTAGTGCGTTGGTCTGCGCATTGTACTTAGGCAAACGCGTCGGTTATCCCAAAGAACCCATGAAGCCGCACAACCTGGTACTCAGCCTGATTGGCGCATGTCTTTTGTGGGTGGGCTGGTTCGGTTTCAACGCCGGCAGTGCGGTTGCTGCTAACGCTTTAGCCACGAGCGCTTTTGTGGCCACGCATTTCGGTGCAGCCGGCGCGACGCTCGGCTGGATACTCGCAGAATGGTTAAAGCACGGTAAGCCTAGCATGTTGGGAGCTATTTCTGGCACCGTCGCAGGGTTAGTTGCCATTACGCCCGCTTCGGGCTTCGTCAAACCATTCCCTGCCCTGCTCATTGGTTTTTCCGCTGGGCTGTTTTGCTTTCTCATGGTGACAGCTGTCAAAAGTAAATTCGGTTATGACGACACGCTCGATGCCTTCGGCGTTCATGGCGCGGGCGGCACGCTGGGCGCGTTACTCACCGGTGTCTTTGCAACGCGCGAGATCAACGACGGCCTCAAAGATGCTGCCGGTAAAGCGTTACCATTGGGCTTAGCAGATGGGAATGCTGGACAAGTTTTCAATCAAGCCGTCGGGGTCGCGATATCTTGGGGCCTGGCGATTGTTGGCACGCTCATCATTCTCAAAGTTGTAGATCTCCTGGTGGGCGTGCGCGTCTCTGAGGAGCAGGAAGTGCAGGGTCTTGACCTCAGCATGCACGGTGAGGAAGGCTATAACCTTGAAGGTTAGATGGAACCAATGAAAAAGATTGAAGCTATTATTCAGCCCCACAAACTGGACGAAGTACGCGATGCCCTTAAGAATATCGGGGTAGACGGCCTGACAATTTCCGAAGTGCGCGGCCATGGCCGGCAAAAAGGACACAAAGAGGTCTACCGCGGAATGGAGTATGAAGTGGATCTGCTGCCTAAGATCAAAATTGAAACAGTGGTGGCCGATTCCCGTAAAGATGAAGTGACGAGCGCCATCTCCAAAGCTGCCCGCAGCGGCAAAATCGGCGACGGCAAGATCTTTGTTTTTGAGGTGGCTGAGGCCATTCGCATTCGCAACGACGACACAGGAGAGTTGGCTCTTTAACGATGCAGGACGTGAACGCGGCGACAACTGGCGATACTGGCACTTTAATCCTGGAACAAGCGCTCGCCTCGCTGGCGCATCGTACGCGTTCTGTCGACCAAACGATTTCCGACGCGGCTGCTCACCACCTCACTCCACGCCTCCAGATCCCCTTCACGATCTGCGCGGTTGGTGGCTATGGCCGTTCGGAATTGTTTCCGTATTCCGATATCGATCTGTTGATTCTGGCTGACAACGAGGACGACTTGCCGGCGATGAAAGAGCCGCTGAGCGAATTCTTGCGAGTCGTTTGGGATTCCGGCCTGCACGCGAGCCAATCGGTTCGTACGGTAGCGGAATGTTGCCGATTGCATGAGCAGAACATTGAACTGCACATTAGCGTGCTGGACTTGCGGTTTGTATATGGCAATGCCGAATTGTTTCAGCGGCTCTCGGGGGCGTTACCCGCCTTTTATCACAAGAATGAGAACAGTCTGATTCGCGAGTTGGCCGAGATGGCGAGCAAGCGCCACACAAAGTTCAACAACACGGTTTATCATTTGGAACCGAACATCAAAGAGGCGCCGGGGGGCTTTCGCGATATTCATTTACTGCACTGGCTGGCGTTGCTTGCGCAGGACAAAGGGCGTATTCGCGAAGCGTTGGAAGCGATCGACGGGCCTAAGCAATTTCTAACCGCCGTCCGTTGTTTCCTGCACAATCAAAGCAAGCGCGATAACAATCTTCTTGGTTTCGAACTGCAAGACAAGATCACGGCGTATTGGATAGATCATTCCGCGGAGCCTGCCGAATGGATGCGCTTGTTTTACCGCAACGCGCGGCAAGTTTACCAGGCTGCCTTACATGCGCTCGAGTTCGCGGAAACCAAAGATCCTTCGCTCGCGCGGCAATTTCGCGACTGGCGCGGCCGCCTTTCGAGCAGCGAGTTCACCGTTTCTCATGAACGCGTCTTCTTGCGCAACGCAGCCGCTACTTTGAGTTCCGCACAAAGCGTGCTCGGCCTGTTCACATTTGTGGCGCGCCACGGCATTGCACTTTCCTGGGATACGCAAGACCGGCTGACGAGAGATGCCTCGCTTCCCGGCCGTTTCCGCGACAATCCGCCGCGTTGGCCTGCCTGGCGCGAATTCCTTTCGCAACCGCACGTCGCCATGGCCCTTCGAGAGATGCAGGAAGCGGGACTGCTGGCTGCCGCCATTCCGCACTGGAACACAGTTGAGTGCCTGGTGGTCCGCGATTTTTATCATCGCTACACGGTTGATGAGCATTCAATTGTCGCGGTAGACGTGATCGATCAACTCGGCCTCAAAACCGATGTGTCGCCGCGGTTCCGCGGCTTACTGCTGGAAGAAGAGGATCGCGCCACACTGCGATTGGCGTTGTTGTTGCATGACGTTGGCAAGGGTGTGCTTCCGGGAGATCACGTGCAGGGCTCACTCGCAGCGGCGGCCGATGTTTTCGAGCGGCTCTCCGTACCGCCTGCCAATCGCGAGATTATCAACTTCTTGATTATGCATCATTTGGATCTTTCGTCGGTGATGATGGGCCGCGACTTGGACGATCCGGCCACCGGCCGTTTTCTCAGTTCCCAGATTCCCACCCAGGAAGATCTCCGCCGTCTCGCGCTATTGACCTACGCGGATATCAGCGCGGTCAATCCGACGGCGATGACTCCCTGGCGGCTTGAGCAGTTGTGGCGCGTTTACTCCGCCGGCCTTGAACAACTCACCCGTGAACTAATCGCGAACCGCATTGATGGCGGACAAGGGGCATCGCTCGCCTCCGCTGAGCCGCCGGAAATTGTGCAATTCCTGCAAGGCTTTCCAACGCGCTATCTGCGGACTCATACTTCAGCACAAGTCCGCCGTCATTTTGAACTTGATCGGAAACGGCGGAAAGATGGGGTTGCCGTGAGCATTACCCAGGATTCTGGCGCGTTCCTGCTGACGGTGCTTGCTTCTGACCGTGCGGGGATTTTTGCAAAACTGTGCGGGGCACTCGCCAGCCGCGGAATGAATATTTTGAAAGCGGAGGCATCTTCTAATAGCCACGGCTGCATTCTCGATCTGATTCGCTTTAGCGATCCGATGCGTAACCTCGACCTGAATCCGGATGAAGTGCGACGCCTGGAATGGACCGTGGAATGTGTGCTGCGCGATTCGCTGAGTGTGGCAGATCTTATAAAACAGCGGCGTTCTCAACCGAGGCCTTCGAGCGGTTCTAAAATTATGCCGTCCGTTCGTTTCAACAACGAGGCTTCCGATGAGTGCACGCTGATCGATTTCGTCGGCGAAGATCGCCCGGGCCTGCTGTATGACATGACATCGGCCATTTCAAAGGCGGGCTGCAATATTGAATTGGTGTTGGTGGATACGGAAGCACACAAGGCGATTGACGTTTTCTATGTGACGCAGGCTGGCGGCAAGTTGGATGAGGCATCGTGCCACGAGCTATCGGAAGAGCTAAAACGTGTGGCCATGCCGGTGTAATATCTGCTATCGGTTGAGGTGCGCCAAAAGATCAGAAGAGTAGACCTTGACTGCCCGGGCATAAAATGGCTTCTCCCACCCACACACCGTCCTCTTTGGGAAGGCACCCTTTCCTACGTAGCGGGCGCGGGGTGAACTGCTCCCCGGCACTCTCCGCACTAGTCATTCGCGTCGCCGAATTTGCTTAACTGAAAACGCACGCTGTTCCGATTGAAGATCTAAATCCTAGCCGCCTCGTGACAAGGGTAAAACTTTCGCTTGACCCACAATCGATTATCTGCTACTTTTTTAGCAGATGCTAATTTTTAAGCACAAAACATAAATCAATGGCACTCACCGGCTTAAGCCGCCGCGAACGGCAAATTATGGAAATTCTTTATCAGCGAGGCAAAGCGTCCGCTGCGGACGTCCTGAATGCCATGACCGACGCACCCACCTATTCCACGGTGCGCGCTTTGCTGCGGGTGTTGGAAGGGAAGGGGCACGTTGAGCATCAAAGCGAAGGTCTTAAGTACGTTTACGTCCCCGTCATCAACCGCGACAAAGCGAAACGCTCCGCGGTGAAACATTTGATCGACACATTTTTTCGCGAATCTCCCGAGCAAGTGGTGGCCGCGCTTTTGGATGTTTCGGCGAAACGTTTAACGCGCCCGGAATTAGACCGCATGGCCGCGATGATCGAAAAAGCTAAGAAAGAAGGTAAATAGCGTGCCCATTACTATGACGTTTCTTCTAGATGTTGCCTGGAAGAGTACGGCTTTATTAGCGGCAGCGTGCCTGGTGGCGCTTTGTTTGCGCCGTAAATCGGCCGCGCTGCGTCACCAAGTTTGGTGTCTCGCGTTGGCGGCAATTTTGATCCTGCCGCTTCTTTCAATAGCGCTGCCACCGTTGCACCTGCCCACGTTCACAACGATATTGCCGGAGAGTTTGCTGTTCCGAGCGGACGCACACGGAATGACTAGCCGGACCACCGCCGCTCCTGCGCTTGGACCGGTTCGAGTTGCATCTGAGCAACTGCTAACGAATGGAGGCACGCTACTCTTCGCCTTGTGGGTGATTGGCGCTGCGCTAAGTCTTTCGCAAATGCTAGTTGGTTGGATTGCCGTCGAACGCCTGCGTGAGAAAGCAAGACCGGTCAACCTACCGGAGATGGACGAAAACGTGGAAATCCGCGAAACTCGCCCGGGCAGTATGCCTCTCGCTTACGGCTTTTTTCGCCCAATTATTTTGGTGCCTGCGGACGTTCACGAATGGAGTGCGGAACGCCGCCGCGTTGTGTTGCTTCACGAACTGGCGCATGTTCGTCGCCGAGATGGCGCTACGCGTTTACTCGCGCGCTTTGCACTGGCACTGTACTGGTGGCATCCGCTGGTTTGGACAGCCTGGCGTGAATCTCTTCGCGAACAGGAGCGAGCGGCTGACGACTTGGTGCTAAATGCGGGTGCTGGCGCGGCCAGCTATGCAAGCCATTTGCTCGACGTGGCTCGTTCCCTGCAATCGCCTGTCGGATTAGGATCAGCCGCCCTAGCCATGGCTCGACCGTCTCAGCTCGAAGGCCGTCTCTCAGCGATCCTCGATTCGAAACGCAACCGGCAAGGTTTAAGGCGCGCCTCCGCGATCAGCGCTTCACTACTGGCATTGACGCTGGTAGTTCCAGTGGCTGCGTTGCACACCGGAGGACAAGTTCGCTTCGGCGCTAAGACTTTGCCGCCTTCCAACGACACATTCTTCATTCTGCAAGGCAAGTCCGCTTTATCCCAAAAGAACTATGAATTGGCGGCCAGCTTTTTCGAGCGGGCACAAACGGCCGACCCGCAAAATGCCGCCGAAGCTGAAATGTGGCTCGCCATTACTCAGCAAATTCAAGAAAATCGAGAAGTAGCCGTGGATCTTTATAGAACTGCGCTCACCTTATCAGAGCCTGATTCAGCTACCGCTGCTACCATCATGGAGCTTTATGCAAAATTGCTGCGCGATCTAAAGCGCGATAACGACGCGACCAAGATCGCAGAGCAAGCTGCGCGGATTCGGCAAATGCAGGGAGAGCAGGCGTTGACGTCTGCTCCGATGAACCCACTCGCACTTCAAAGTGGCGGCGATGTTAGCGCGCCCAAGGTCGTATCTAAAGTCGAACCTAAGTACTCTGAAGATGCCAAGCTTGCGCGATACACCGGAACCGTTTTACTCGCCATTGAAATCGGCACCGATGGTTTGCCCCGGAACATCAGAGTTGTACATGGGCTAGGTCTTGGGTTAGACCAAAAAGCAGTCGAAGCCGTTGGCCAATGGAAATTCAGTCCAGGCACGCAAAACGGCCAACCGGTCATCGTGTCTGCCCACGTGGAAGTGAATTTCCGACTTGTGAAATGAGATGCTGCCTTATCTGCTTATGTTTGTGCTTCAGCGCTGGTTGCTCCCACAGACAGCTTCAGGCACCCAAGCTACCTCCGGCGTCGGATGAAAACTCTTTTCTCGATCTCTCGCCGGGATCGCGTCTACGAATTCTGGTGCCGCTCACAAGAAGTGGCGAACATGTTATCTCAGGTCCTATACAGTTAAACGGAAACACTATAACCGTTTCTGCTGCCACTTAGTTGGCTACGAAATTTCGCACTATTCCGTTGACGGCCAACCAACCGGCAAAGTGCATCTGACCTTCCCAATTAGACAGTCCTCCCGTTCATGCCAGTTCACCGCAGAGACCTTTTACGTTTGGGTGCCTGAGGGCATCGCCGTCAGGCCCCAGTCGCCGGCCGAATTCTAGGCGGTCGTTTCGGCCTTGGGCTCCGCGAATTTCCCGCAACGCCCACGCATGCCCTGCCGGAACTGTTCGCGCTCCTCCGCTGTCATCTGTTCCCAGCGTTCCGTCATGCGCCTCCTTCCAGGTCCGCCAAAGCCCCTCCGTCCGCCGAAACTACCGAAGAAAATCTTACTTAAGATCAGCAACCCCAACGCCTGCCAAAAGCTAATCAAGTGCCAACCGAACAGTCCTGGCATCAGCCAATTCCAAAGCTGTGTTATGACCTCGCCGAATAATGTAACGGCTATCAAGCCAATCGCTGTAATCTTCAACACCCGCAGCAGTCTATTTCTTTTCATCGCTAATCTCCTCACTTTTCGATCAACTCGTCGTATACTTCCTGCAAACGCTCGCGTAAATGCAACACGGCATAACGCTTGCGCGAGAGCAAAGTATTTACACCCACTCCGGTCTCCTCCGAAATCTCCCTAAAGCTGCGGCCTTCGATCTCGTGCGCGACGAAAACAGTACGTTGCTCTTCGGGCAGTTCGTCCAACGCCTCGTCAATCGCGTCGAGCAAAACACTCCGTGCATACGCTGCTTCGGGCCCGGCTTCAGACGACGGCAGCATATCTTCCAGCGTCCGACCCCAGCCTTCGCCATCGGGCAGCGCCTCGTTCAAAGATTCCGGCTTCTTCTTGCGAAACAAATCGGTGATTCGGTTGCGAGCCACCCGAAACAACCAGGCGCCAACTTGTTCTATCGGTTTCATCAGCCGGTACGCCTCTATCAACTCGTAAAAAACGTCCTGCAGAATATCTTCCGCATCGAGCGGGTCGGACACACGTCCGCGGATGAATTTTTGCAGCCGCGACCTTTCCCGGCGAATGGTTTCGGCGAGCGAATTGTTTTGCTCTAAAGCCATCGGAATTAAGCTCGTCGCGTCCATCCACCTAGGTAGACGAATGAACCGCCCGGATATTTTAAGGTCGTTAAAACAAAAGATCGACCCACAGCCGTTAAGCTGTTAACATGTCAGATCCTTTCCGCCTCGACGGCAAAGTCGCGCTCATCACCGGAGGCGCTAGTGGTATTGGTGAAGCGACTACGCGTGTGTTTTCAGGAGCAGGCGCGCACGTCGTCATCGTTGACATTGATTTGCCGCGCGCTCAGGCTCTTGCGCAATCTTTGCCCACTGCATCCGCACATCGCTGCGACATCACAAACGAAGCTGAGGTACAAAACCTCTTTTCGCAAATTAGTGCGCTCGATATTCTTTTCAACTGTGCCGGTATTGGCTTGGTCGGTAATGTGGAAGAAACGGAGCTCGCCGATTTCCAACGGCTCTTTCGCGTAAACGTGGACGGCACATTTCTCATGACCAAGATCGCCTTGCCGCTGCTCAAGAGATCGCGCGGCAGCGTGCTGAACATGGCCTCCGTCGCGGGGCTTGTCGGCGTGAAACGCCGTTTCGCCTATTGCGCTACAAAAGGTGCGATAATCGCCTTAACCCGTCAGCTTGCGGTGGATTACCCTGTTGAGATTAGAGCGAATTGTATCGCGCCAGGAACTGTCGATTCTCCCTTCGTCGAAGCTTATTTAGAAAAATATCATCATAACGAGAAAGAAAAGGTGCGCGTCGAACTAAATCAGAGGCAGCCGGTTGGAAGATTGGGCCGCCCTGAAGAAATAGCGCATTTAGCCCTCTATATTTGTTCATCTGCTGCCGATTTCATGAGTGGATCTGTCGTGACGATTGACGGCGGGTGGACCGCAGCCTGACACTTAACCCGTACGGTGTATCTAAGGTGAAGGTTCTTTAAAGTTCTAGGATTTGTTTTGATTGACGGATCTGCTGCTGTTCTTTACGATATAAGTAACGCTGATTCAGTTATAACTTAGCAACCTCTTTACCTTTACCGGTGATATGGTTGTTGGAACTTATGGGTTTTGGTGTATACAGGTAATTAAGCTGGGTGATTGGTTTCGAATGGTGCTTTTCAATTTTAAGCTGAGGGGTCGCAAAATGGGCCTTCGAAATTTCGGTCGAGTTCTCTCGGCGGCGTTTTTGTTGGCGGTGTGGGTTTTAGCCGGCAACAATAATGTTCAGGGAGCTACGCAGACTGCTGCTAGCCGAGGTAAAGCCAAGAAGCATTTGGCGAAGAAGGTAGCCGCGCGCGGCAAGAGAACCCGTGCGGGGGTCGTCCTCACAAGAACTTCTGGTAGGCGTCATTTGCGTGGACGCCATCGCGTCTTCTTTAATCCTTGGACCGAACCCACCTTTGCCGACTCAACCATCGGCGACAGTATAGAAGGTGACGATCTGATCATCCGCAAAGCGGCCGCCGACGCACTCGGTCCATACAACGGCACGATTGTCGTTGCAGATCCTCAAACGGGCCGCCTGTTATCGGTGGTGAATCAGAAACTTGCCTTGAAGGGCGCGTTCCAGCCGTGCTCCACAGTTAAAGTGATTGTTTCTTTCGCCTCTTTGCGCGAAGCTATCGTCGACGCCAACACGCCCGTTCAGCTAGCGCCCCATTATTCTCTCGACATGACCACCGCCTTAGCGCGCTCGAATAATCGCTACTTTGCGCACTTGGGCGAGCAGCTTGGCTTTGAGCGGGTGCAAAAATACGCTAAGTTGTTCGGTCTTGGGGAAAAGGCTGGTTACGACATCGCTGGCGAAGAAGCAGGATTTCTGGCATCCGGTCCACCCCCGACCGGCGTCGGTATGATGACCAGTTTCGGCGATGGTATTCGCCTCACACCGCTCGAATTAACCAGCATCGTGACTGCCGTCGCCAATGGTGGAACGATGTACTACTTGCAGTATCCAAAGAACCAGGATGATATCCAGCATTTTATGCCGCGCGTGCGGCGTCAGCTTGACATCGCTCGTTTCATCCCCGAGATCCGTCCAGGCATGATGGGTGCTGTGGAATATGGAACTGCGCGCCGTGCCATTTTTGATCAAACCGATCCGGTCCTTGGAAAAACCGGTACTTGTACCGATACTGCTCAGCCGGGCGTCCATTTAGGTTGGTTCGGCTCGTTCAACGAAGTCGGCAAGAATCGCATCGTTGTCGTCGTTTTGCTTACCGGCGGACGTGGCGTCGCGGGACCCGTTGCAGCCAAAGTAGCGGGCACTGTCTACCGGAATCTAGCCATTCAAAACTATTTCGGCTCAGAACCGGCAAGCATACCTACTAAACTAGTCTCAATGCAGAATTGTTGCCGCCAGTAAACGCTAGGCGGCCGGCATAGACTGGACGAATCTTAACTTTGGCGCTCTCTACAACCTCTTTATCCGCGGAATTTCTTTTGCTTGCGGCGTTCTTTCTCCTTGGCCTATGGTCGAGCACCTTCAAGTTAGCCGGCAATCGCTGGCGCTTTGAACTCTACTCATTCGATTTTGCGTTTGGCGCAGCGCTCTTTGCTTTAATCTCCTCTTATGCGTTCGGTGCATTTGGTGCGGAACTCGGTTTCGCCGAACACTTGATGATCTCTTCTAAAACGAATCAAGCATTGGCATTTGTCGGGGGCGGTTTATTTGCCTTCGGGAATATACTGCTGCTTTCAGGCGCTGCCTTGCTGGGTCTTTCCTACGCCTACGCGATTGCTACTTCCTCGGCGCTTCTGGTACTGGCAGCAGTGCAGTTCAGCGGAGTGCGCGCCTTGTTCCTGGGCGCGGCAATCCTGGCGGCTTTACTAGCCATTATCTTCGAGGTCATGGGAGCTAAGAGCAGTGAACAAACTTTGCCGGCTGTTAGCTTGCCAATTATGGTTCGAAAATTGCCAGGCGGACGCGCTCCCAGCAAATCATCCGTGCGTGATAAGAGCATGCGAAATTCGACCAAGGGAACCATCGTTTCTATCCTCGGGGGACTGGCCCTGGGCGCAATGGTTTCGCCTTTTTACAAATCGGTCTTTGGGCAATTTGGTCTCGGCGCTTTTGCGGGAATTGTCCTTTTCTTCGCCGGCGGATTGGCGGCTACGTTAGTGCTTGGTCTCTTGTTAATGAACATTCCCGTTCACGGTGGCCCCACCAGTTTCAAAGCGTACTTGCGGGGTACCGCGGGCCAACATTTTTTAGGCTTGATCGGGGGTGTCTTGTGCGCGGCTGGCGTGCTTTCTATAATTCTTCTCAATGCTTTCCCGGTCGAAGCGCGGCCCGATGGGCTTTGGCTTTGGTTGGTTGGCCTGGGTGCCGGCTTTATCGCCATGGCGCTCGGCTTGACTAAGTGGCGTGAACTAGCCGGAGCTCCCGGTTCGGCTCTCCGGTCCTTGACCATTGGGGCACTCTTTCTGGCGTTGGCTATAGGGGCGTTCGCTTTTGCGATGGACCGTATAGTCTTGACGCCCACTGCGCGGGAAAGCGGGCTAGCGCAGTCCCAACTTCCCGGTTAAGGCATGCAGGCAGGCTTGGTCGGGCAAACTGCCTTGGGCCAAAGTCGCCGAGCCGCCGCCACGGCCGCCGAAATCCGCGAGCGTTTGTTTTAGGATTGCACCCGCATTGATCTCCGAGTCGCCGGAGGAGGCAATCAGCACGCCCGCTGGGTGCTTACCTGTCACTAGTACCATAGACCGAGATCCCGTTACAAACGCGATCGCCTTCGCCCGTTCCGTCTCGCCGATCCTCTCGACGTGCCACTGGGCACGCCGCAAGCCATCCATTGAGGGCACACAGGCCAAGTAAGCTTCCCTACCCTCGTGCTGCGCCAGCTCTTCCGTCAAAGTCTGCCTGCTTTTCTCAGCCTCGCTGAGCCGCTCCTTTAGGCCCACGACGTGTTCGGGCAGCGTGTCCATCGCCGCGCCAGTTTGCCGCCCAATTTCTTGCAACAGTTTGAAATCCTGCCGGGCGCGTCGCAACGCTCGTCCACCGCAAACAAACTCAAGCCTGACATTGCCTCTCACCTTCTCAACCTTGCGAATCTGAACCGGCAAGGTCTCCGCCAGCGAGCGAATATGCGTTCCACCACAAGCACTCTTATCGATGCCCTCGATCTCAACAATCCGCAACGTACCGGAGCGCTGGCTTTGTTTACGCAAACCTGCCACCTGTTCGGCGTCTGCAAAGCCAACGCGAACAGGCCGCCCCGCGCGCCCCCAATCGTTGGCTTGATCTTCCGCCGCCGCCAATTGCTTCTCATTGACTTCCTTAGCTGCCAATTCAATCGTCGAGAGCGCATCACCCATGTGAAAGCTTACCGTTTGAAAACCATAGAGTTCAACCATTACTGCCGAGAGCAAGTGCTGTCCGGTATGCTGCTGCATGTGGTCGTACCGCCGAGGCCAGTCGATCCTACCCGTCACCGCAACTTCGGCTAAAGGAGCAGCCACCATGTGGGCAATGCGGCCATCCTCTTCGTCTGCCACAGCCAGCACCGCTTGGCCGCCCAGCTCCCCCACATCGTAAGGTTGACCGCCCGACGCCGGGTAAAAGGCGGTGCGGTCTAAGTACACACGCCGTCCGTGATCTGCCAAATCGACCACTTGTCCTTCAAATTCAGTCAAATACGAGTCGTGATAGTAGAGCCGTTCGGTTGCCACCCTTAACATGTAGCATCTTCAACCCAGTTTCCCGCATCGGTGATAGTGGACAATTAAAGCAATGTCGCTGGCAGAGCACATCCAGACTATTAAGCGTGAAGACCCGGCCGCTAAGAGCAGCCTGGAAATCTTGCTTTGTTACCCCGGCCTGCATGCAGTGCTCTTTCACCGGCTATCGCACCGTCTCTACGAGTGGCGATTATATGTGCTAGCCCGTCTTGTTTCCCACGTAGCGCGACTTCTCACCGGAATTGAGATTCACCCTGGAGCGAAGATTGGCCAGCGGCTTTTTATCGATCACGGCTTCGGTGTGGTCATTGGCGAAACGGCGGAAGTTGGCGACGACGTGTTGCTTTACCAGGGCGTGACGCTAGGCGGCACAGGTGGCGAGCGCGGGAAACGTCATCCTTCGATTGGCGACCGGGTAGTGATCGGTGCAGGCGCCTCGGTGCTGGGCAACATCGAACTCGGCGCAGACGCAAAAGTGGGAGCAGGTTCAGTGGTAGTACATTCCGTACCTGCTGGTGCGACCGTAGTGGGTATCCCAGGCAAAGTTGTCAAGACACGCAGCGACGGTCTGGGGGTGTTGGAACATGGCCGCGTCGCCGCCTGCGGTGAGTCAGAACCTGCCGATCTGGAGCAAGTGAACGATCGCATTCGTGAACTGGAAGCGCTCATTCGCCTGTTGCTCGAAGAGCGCGTGGGCCAAGCGCGCGGTTAGACAAAAGCGTAGCGAAAACTGTTGGCCGCCAGTTGCGCGAGTTCTTTCCGGTTAAACCCGAAAACTTCAGCGGCGATTTCATATTCATGGGACACTGTCGACCGGAATAGCGCTGGATCGTCGCTGCCCAGCACAATCGGTACCCCCGCATCCCACAAGAGGCGCAATGGATGTGCCGGCATCTCGCCGACTGCCCGCGTGCACACATTGCTCGAAGGACACACTTCTAACGGGATATTTCGGTCGCGCAGCGTTTCCAGCAAGTGCACATCCTCAACCGCGCGGATGCCGTGCCCAATGCGCTCGCTACCAATTTCTAGAGCCTCCCAAACGCTTTCGGGCCCGGTCATTTCACCGGCATGGCAAGTCAAACGCAGGCCGGCATTCCACGCTTCATCGTAGAGTTCTTTAAACCACGTGGCGGGACCGCGGGCTTCATCGCCACCGATCCCAACGGCCACAACACCTTCGTTCTTCATTTCTTTCGCCGCCGCAAAAACACGCGCCGCCGGTTCAGCGCCGAACTGCCGGATGGCATCGAAAATCCAGGCAACCTTCACCGCTTTGAACGCGCGCGCCGTCCGCTGAATCGCCTCAAAGATCGCGCCCAGGTTTTGCTCCTTCCAAAGAATGACGCCGGCCGATAAGGTGATCTCCGCATAAGTCACGTGCTGACTTGCTAGACTTTCCAGCAAACGAACAGTTGCGAGCGCGTACGCCTCCGGCGAATCCAACCTGCGAGTAACCCAAACATAGGCCTTCAAGAAGCCATTAAAATCGCTGTATTCCGTGTGCACGCGAATGTCATCGAGCGACAACTTCGGGTCTAGCTCGCGAATCGTCGCCGCTTCGACAGAACCTTCCAGATGCAGGTGAAGCTCTGCCTTCTCTAGTGCGTGAATGTATTCCGCGAGTGAGTTCATAAGTTTGTGATTCGCTTGTTGTAATAATAAACGTGCCATGACTGTTCAAGAGATGGAAGCGATTACTGGTGGTTATCACGGTGACCCTTTTGGAGTGCTCGGTCCTCACATGGTGGACCAGGACGGCAAAACCCAATGGGAAATACGAGCATTCCTGCCGCAGGTAGCGGATGTCGCAGTTTTGCTTGGCGATGCCACGATTGCAATGGAGCGCAGTCACCCGGGCGGACTGTTCACAGCAGCGCTAGAAGCCGAACCTGGGCCCTACAAGCTACGCGCCACCGACCGCCAGGGTACCGTCAGCGAGTTTGAAGATCCCTACCGATTTCCCCCAGTGTTGAGCGATTTCGATTTGCATTTGCATTCCGAAGGAACCAACTACGAAGGCTACAATTCCTTCGGGGCGCATTTGGTTACCGTGGATGGCGTGGCCGGAACACGCTTTGCGGTATGGGCGCCGAACGCACTGGTAGTCAGCGTGGTGGGTGATTTTAATGGCTGGGATACCCGCCGCCACGCCATGCGCCAACGCACGGGCGGAGTCTGGGAGATCTTCATCCCTGGAGTGAACGCGGGCACGGCCTATAAGTACGCGGTGAAATCGCGTTTCCGCGGCTATAGCCAAATGAAATCAGATCCCTACGGCTTTCTCATGGAAACGCCGCCGAAGTCCGCATCCATCGTGGTAGATATGACCTACGATTGGCACGACCAAGAGTGGATGGACCAGCGCGCCAACGCCAAGATTCTGGAAAGTCCGGTATCGATGTATGAAGTGCATGCGGGTTCCTGGGTCAGAGCCGAACACAACCGGCCTTTAAGTTATTTGGAACTGGCCGACAAGCTCATCCCGTACGTCAAGAAGATGGGCTATACGCACATTGAACTGATGCCGATTGCCGAACACCCCTACACGCCGTCGTGGGGTTATCAGGTGACGGGCTATTTCGCGCCAACCTCGCGCTACGGTTCGCATCTGGATTTTATGCAGTTCGTAGACCGTTGCCATCAGGCGGGCCTCGGCGTAGTCGTCGACTGGGTGCCGGCGCACTTTCCGAAAGACGCGCATGGCTTAGCGTTTTTCGACGGTACGGCCCTATACGAGCACGAAGATTCACGCAAAGGCGAGCATCGCGATTGGGGCACGCTTATTTTCAATTTCGGACGCAACGAAGTCCGCTCGTTCCTCATTTCGAACGCACTATTTTGGCTCAAGAAATATCACATCGATGGCTTGCGGGTCGATGCCGTGGCTTCCATGCTTTATCTCGATTACTCGCGTAAGGCGGGCGAATGGATTCCGAACGCCTACGGGGGTAACGAGAATTTGGAAGCAATCAGTTTTCTGCGTAAAGTGAATGAACTGGCGCACCAGGTGCCAGGGGCGGTGACGATTGCGGAGGAATCCACCTCGTTTACCGGTGTTTCGCGGCCCGTCTACCTCAACGGATTGGGGTTCACCATGAAGTGGAACATGGGCTGGATGCACGACATGCTCGCTTACTTCGAGCGCGATCCAATCTACCGGCGATATCACCAGAACGACATCACGTTCAGCATGATCTACGCGTTTACCGAGAATTTCGTGCTGCCCATTTCGCATGATGAAGTCGTCTATGGCAAGCGTGCATTACTGGACAAAATGCCAGGCGACGAATGGCAGAAATTTGCCAACGCGCGCGCCTTCCTCAGTTATATGTGGGGGCATCCTGGCAAGAAATTACTCTTTATGGGCAGCGAGATTGGCCAAACCGCCGAATGGAACTCTGAAGCGCAGGTGGAATGGTGGCTGCTCGATCACGAAATTCACCGGCGCTTTCAAACCTTTAACGCCGCACTGAATGGCCTCTATCGCAACGAACCGGCGCTATACGAAATCGATTTCAATTACACCGGCTTTGAGTGGATCGACTTCCACGATGCCGACAATTCGATTGTAGCTTTCGTACGGCGGGCGAAGCGGCGAGAGGATTACCTGGTCTTCGTCTGTAATTTCACCCCAGCGCCGCACAAAGGATACCGCATCGGTTTCCCCGAAGCCGGACTGCACCGCGAGATCTTCAACTCCGATGCCGAAATGTTCGGCGGCAGCAATATGGGCAACGGCGGCGTGGTGAATGTGGAGGCCACACCATCTCATGGACGGCCCGCCTCTGCCGAATTGATCATTCCGCCGCTCGGTGTCGTGGTATTCAAACCCATGCGGTTTTGAACATGTTAGCTCCCCAATTCGTCGTTTTGCTTTGGCCGCTATTCTCCATAGGACTCTTCGAACCTCAACAAGATCTTGAGCAGTGGCTTCCCGTGAATGTGGGCGACCGCCTCATCTACGAAACAGAAGTGCGGACCGGCGACCGAAGACATCCGTATGTAGCGAAGTGGCAAGAAATGTACACCACAGTTGCGGCTCGTACAATCACCGAGGGGGCTTTGGGTGCAACGGAAAGTGGATCTGTTGACGGGCTCTCTGCCGTCGCCGTTCAAAGAAAACAATATTTTGATTCACGGCCACTGCGCATATTATGTGAACGAAATGACACCCGCTTTTCGGCAAGCCCTGGCAACGCACGCCGCTTTGCCGGATATCTGTTTTCCGCTGCAAATAGGAAAAACGTGGGGCGATCCGCGTCGCGGTCGAAATCTATGGACCGCCGCAGGACATGGTCGAAAACATATTGACGATCCCGCTTCAGCATCGCAGGACTCCTGGCGTCTCGAAGCGGAGTTGAGTTCCGGCGACCACAATTACGTTTGGTTCAAGAAACAAATCGGTGTCGTCGCAATACGCATTTACCACGATGGCACCTACGATAACTACCGCGTCCGGCTCCTCTCTTTTCGATCCGGCTACACTCGACCATAGGATTTCAAGTCGTCAAGTGTTGTCGGGCGGTTCTGCTCCTTCTTGCTTTGCGCCTTAGGGTCAAAGAGACGCCGGTCGTTTAAGAGGAGCTAGCGAGGAAATAGCTCGCTGATACTCTTGGCGGTGAGAAGGCGTATGGCCAGATCTTCCAACTCCGGGAGGGTCAGTTCGCCGAGGCGCCTTTTCACCTTAGCGGTGAGAGGACCAAAACGCGCAGTCAGCAGACGTTGCGCTAGCGCAGCCTCTTCCTCGATCTTGCCCTCTAGTTTTCCTTGGGCTTTTCCCTCCGCCTTACCTTCCCTGCGCCCTTGGCGGATGGCCGGACCAATCACTTCGTGATCCACGATGTCATTGAGAATAGTCAGCTGTTTTGCTTCCTGTTCGACTACCCCGGCTAATTGCCTGATCCCCGCCAAAATCATCAGCTTGGAAAACGCAATTTTCCGGGCGGACCCTCTCACTCTAGCAATGCGCTCCAAGATACGGCGCACAGTGGTCTGGCGATCCGCATGACGACCGAGAATGGCTAAAACAGCATCGGCGCGATGGTTGCTCTGCAGAAACATTTCAGCATTCCAACGCGGGATATCGATCAACGTATAACGGCAGGTTAGATACGGAGTTTCCAACTCGGACGGCATTCGCAAGCGCTGACTCCCTACATACAGAACATACACCTTGGGGAAGCGTTTGTAGATCCGCCAGATGAGCAGGGCGTATTCGGCCATGCGCATGGGAAGGCGCGGGTCATTGTGGCTCTGCAGTTCCAGCAAGATGAGTTCGCGTGTGGCTGCAATTTCGCAGAGTAGATCGACACGCGCTTGTATCACTTAGGGCAGTTCCACATTGAGCCACTGGCCCCGTTTGGCGTCGCTGATGAGATGGGAAAGAGAGTTCGGCGAGTCGGCCAGCAACGACTTGAGAACGGTGTCGTATTCATGCCCTAAGACGCCAGTATGGCATGCGAGATGTTGCTCCGTGGCGGGCCACTGCTTGGCTTCCGACCGGCAATCACTCGCCCGACCAATCGGCTCAGTTAATCCAGCCGCTGGCGTCTTCTTCCTCTAGAAAGGCGTCTTCGTCGAATTCTGTATAAGCCCCGGCCAGTGAAAGAGCTTCATCAGCGGCTTCGGAAATTTCTTCATCGTTGGAATCAACCAAGTGATTCAGAATTTCGAGCGAGTCGGTATCCTGCCGGATACTCGCCACTGCACCGATCGCAGCCAACAACAGCGGCTTCGGGGTGATATCTGCATGGTTGACAAGCGCGAAAACATGCGGCCAAGCCTCATCCACCTCTTGGCTGCCGGCTGCATGCACCGCCTCAATATGAATATCGCGGTCGCTGCTTTTCAGCGATTCTAGAATCTCCGGCTCGAAACCCCGCACCCAGCGCATCGCGAAGACCGCAGTGAGCTTCCAATCTCGATCGCCTTTCGCATACGCTTCTCTGATCGCATCGGTATGCCAATCCGCCTGGGCGCGCACAGATGCCTCCAAAACGCGGCGACGGACTTCCTTCGGAATACTGTCTTCTTGATAAAGCAAACGGAGGAACCGTTGAATTCTGTGGAAGGTTTCCTCGGTAATGGGTACACCATCCGGATCGTCGAAGTCGTCGGTATCCGCCGCTTCAAGCGCCGGCCCCAGGGACGTCGCCGCTTTGGCGCGCACCTTTGCCGACTCACTCGAGTTACCCAACACCCCCATCAGCGTATTAGCGAGCTCGTCGTTTATCACGACATAGTCGCCAGCTAGCTCAGCGGCAATCAGCCTATCCGATTCAGGTGCTTTACCATCGTTCAGGACCGCTTGAAACTTCGTGCCGGCATCTTTAGGCCAGTCCCAAGGGGGCGTAGCCGCCAGCATTTTCAGCTCGATGTCTCTGGACGTAGATTTCACACCAACACCGGATTTCCGTTTCATTGAACCGCTCGTAGCTGCCCTTATTCTACTTCTATCCTCTTGAGTTGGCGGAACTCCTCCGACCCGAAGAATAATGGCACCTCTCAAGACGCACTAGAAGAGCGATGATTCTTAATTGATGATTCTTAATTAATGAGTTACGTCGTATCGCTGCTGCGCCGCTAAAGGTTTAGTCACCGGCTTAACCGCGAGTCCTGTTACCTTCGCCTTACGTTCAAGATCAAGATTGGTAACTGACAACTTGGAACCCAGCACGACTTTGTAGTCTAGTGATCCGGCGAGCAATACAATCTTCGGTTGCAATTCCGACCCAATCAATTTTGCGCGCGAACCGGCTGCGAGTTTCACGCTGCTGCCGTCCGCAAAGAACAGCAAAGCTGGAGCTGTAGAGGTTGCCACCTCGTTACCAAAATTCAACGGGACCGGCGTGGTGGCAGAAGCCGACACTGCACGGCCATCCAATGTAAATGGGTCAGCACTCGTTACAGTAGCAATGGGGCTGAACGCTAACGCAACATGGCCCAGAAACAAGAACAGGGCGCTCAAGGGAAGGAAATTCAGTCTAGAACTCATCCGTCTTTGGTATTACATTACTATACCTGTCCTAGATTGATTTCTCAAGGCATCCGAGTACTGATGCGCAAAGGGGGTCTGATCGGTTAACGTTGTTATGGAGGAATTTCTTTGAAGCTTCTGGGAAGTCTGTTGGGGCTGATATTGATGGCTTACGGCGGCGTAGAGGTATGGCTCGGCAACATGAGTTACGACAACCCCGTCCGCAAGCGTTTCTGCCAAGCTTGGCTCTGTCCCGAGGAGTTTTGGGATGCCCGCACCTTCACTTTGTTGCAACAAAGCGCCACCGGGAACTCAGCGCAAATGCTCCCTGAATTTGAGCGCGCCTTGCGCAATGACCCAGCTTCCGCCTACGCCTGGGCCAATTTAGCCGAGGCCGAGCGCGATGCCCAGCAGTTTGCAAAAGCGAAATATTGCTTCCAGCGGGCCCTGGTGGCGGGTCCTGGCAATCCGGCCATTCTCTTTCGCGCCGCAAATTTCGCCTTTCAAACTGGCGATAAAGCGGAAGTCATGAAAGACCTGTCCGCCGTGCTGCGAGATCCCGACCTTACCAGCTACTATCAACCCGCATTCCTCACTTATAGCCGGCTCGATACTCCCATCGAAAACTTGCTGGAACACGGCGTTCCGCCCATCATTACCGCCGCTGAGCCGTTCCTTCAGTTCTGGATAGACGACAGAAAAGTACCAGAGGCCACGGCAACCTGGAATTGGATGGTGAAGCACTCGCTCACCACCGAAAAAACCGAAGGAAGCTACGTCTCGTTGCTGGTCGAGAACAACCAGATCGATGCGGCTGCGGCAGAGTGGCGGCGCGCGAATCCAAAGCAATCCGCGCATTACCAGGTGTTGGATTGGATTTTCAATGGCAGTTTTGAGATGGAACCCAAGCCTGGGCCGTTCGATTGGCATATTGAGACAACTCCCGATGTAGAAGCCACCCGGGTACAGGACGTCTCGCGGGATGGTCAGTGGTCGGTCAAACTCGCCTTTGGCGGCAAAACTAACGTAGACTATCACGGCGTCTATCAAGAAACGGTTTTGAAGCCTGGGCAATGGCATGTGCGAGGATTCATCAAGTTGGACGGAATCACCACAGACCAGGGCATATCGATCCGCGTATTCGACCTGGCGGACGAGAAACGCTTAGATTCGCGAACGGATTCTCTCACTGGAACCGGTGATTGGAGAGAAGTGGAGCGATCTTTCCTGGTTGGCCCGGAGACGAAACTGGTACGGGTAGAGATCATGCGCGGAGAATCGCGCAGAATTGACAGCAAAATCGCGGGCCGCGCTTGGGTCGACTCGATTGATCTCAGTCCAATCCGTTGATGGAGGCAACGCCGGCGAGCCACGCCAGGATCATGGCATTGGCGGGGATGTAGAGATTAAAATCGACGAAGCTATGAATGCCGATCGCAGCAAAACTCCCGGCGCAAGCCACCAGGAGCAGGCGGCGGTTTTCATCGTCGACCTGCACAATTCCCTTCACCACCGGAATTAGAATGCCGACTACCGCAGCCATGAGAATGCTGAAACCCACCAGACCAAGTTCCGCCAGGTATTGTAAAAAATCGTTGTGCGCCATCTCCACGCGGTAAGCGTTCATAATTTCCTGGTATTTGAGAAACGAAGATTCGAATCCGCCTAAGCCGCAACCGAACCAGCGAAATTCGTCGATGAGTAAGATCGTTTCTTTCCAGAAATCAATGCGCGCGTCAGCCGAAATCTTTTCGGAAGCCGACAGTTCGGCAAAACGCGCGAGCAATTGATCGGGTGGCAGAAAAATAAATAGCGCGAGTGCACCAAGAGCCAACAAAGTAAGCGCAATCGTACGGAAGTTTCTGGAAGGAAGACGTGGCCCGAAGCTGAGGGCTCCGGTAAGAAAAAGGCTGCACAACGCGACAAAAAAGCCCATGCGCGACAGCGAATAGACAATCGAAACAAGAAACAGCGCCGCCGTTGCCCAGACGACGCAAACATAGATCGCCGGCCAGATCGAACGTTCCAGTTGGTCGCGACGCTTCCGCAAGATGACCCACCCCAGCATGACAGCCTGCGGCAAAAGCATCTCGAGCATACCGCTGAAATGATCGCGGTTCGTGTAAGTACCTGTGCCTTGCGAATTAGGCCAACCCGCCGACACTTGAATGATCCCGAAGACCGCTTCGATAAAACCGATGATCAGAAGGGGGACGACCATGACCCAAGGACGGTCGACAAAACGCCAACCCAATTCGCGTATCAAAAAAAACGTGCCCACGTAAGAAAGTAAGGTGATTCCCCACATCAGAGCCATGGGTGGATTGACGCTAATCGGCGCGCTTGCGACCGCTGGTAAGACCGGCGCTAATGCCTGCACCAAGTGAGCCCTTGCCGGTGAGAGAAAGTTCAGCAGACCAAGCGGCAAAGGTAAAAGCTGGAATGCGCAATAACACGGTAAAGCCCAAATTGCCAGGCGAACCCAGCCCGCCGATGGAGGCGCCAAGAACCGCCGGCGAACGAAGAGCCAATACACCAGGCAGATGCAACCGACAAAGAGAACAGTGGAAACCCAATCCGACGGATAAACTCCAGCCCGCCAAAGCAGTGCCCAAGCCAGCGATAGCGCGAGGGCAACCAGCGTTATGAGGGGCGCCAGCATTTTGGGTTATTTCCAAAAGCTGAACAGGGATGATTTCTTATTCTTAATGACCTTTGGAGCAGCGACAAAAATGGGCTCGTCCATGATGACGGCAGTTGGATGATCGATAAATAGGGCGTCTGCGGTTTCCTGGCCCCATTGCCTGGCCACGTGATGATAGGCGGGCGCGAGGTTCGGCGGACGATCAATGCAATCGTGGGCGTCACTCGCGACAAAATGCACCGAGCCCGCATTCATCAGTGTTTCCGCCACCCGCTGGGCCGTCTGGCCGAACCGGCCTAAGAATGATTGCGCGGTGATCTGCAGCAAGCAGCCTTCGCGAACCCAACCCTCTAACTCGGACAGGTTCGCGCACAACGGATTGTTCCTCTCGGGGTGGGTGATGATGGGTACCACACGTACGGCCAGCAACCGGCCCAGCACGTTGCGCATTACCGGCAGCGAAGGTAAGTCCGGCAATTCCACCATCAGATAGCGGCCGGCGTTGATCGTGTATTGCGTTGGGTTTTCAAGCGCTTTGGAGAGATTGTCGAAATTCAGATGAAAATCACAACCGCGGTGGATGCGAATAACGGATTCTGTTGCGTGGGCGACATCTACAATCAGCTGTTCCACCACTTGCTCGTCATACACATAGGAAGAGTTGGCGTGCGGTGTGGCGACGATGTCAGTAGTGCCGTTCTGCGCAGCCAGCTCGAGCATGGCGAGTGTGTCGTCAATTGTTTGGGCACCGTCGTCCAGACCGGGCAAGATATGGCTATGGATGTCAACCAAACTAAAAAGGGCTCCTATCGCATTATAGAAGCCCGGAAGAAATGGACGGGCAGGGCGGAAAGCCTTTCCGTCCACGTTTAGCGTGTCTGCCTAACGGCCGGGAAAACCGAAGCCGCTATAGGTATATCCGTTTTTCAGCGTGGCTGATTGCCCGTTCGTATTGGTAACAACAACGTTCACAGTTCCACTAGCGTGCGCTGGGGTGCGAACGCGTATGGAAGTACTGCTAAGCGATTGGACTGTAGCTCGCGTACCCCCGAAAGTAACGACGGCGCCTGACGCGAAGTTGCTTCCGGTAATCGTAACGTTGGTGCCGCCCGAGCGCCGTCCGTTGGTGGGCGAGACGCTGCTGATGGTTACCCCGCTCGCTGTATAGGTGAAGCTGGCGGCCAGCGTGGCGCTTTGGCCATCTGGATTCTTCACCACTACGCTGACAACTCCTGCAGCGTGCGCGGGCGTCGCCACAGTAAGGGTTGTCGCTGTAGTAGCAGTCACAGTCGCCGACGTTCCACCGAACGTCACACTCGCACCGGAGACAAAATTGGTACCGGTGATTATGACCGCTGTGCCACCGGATGCTGTACCAGATGTTGGCGAGACGCTTGACACGGTCGGGGCCGGGCCTTGATAGGTAAATCCATTGCTTAAAGCGGCAGTCTGGCCGCTGGGATCGGTCACGATCAAGCTGACGGCGCCAGCCGCGTGCGCTGCGGTGACGGCGGTAATGGAAGTAGCCGAGTTGACTGTCACCGCCGCCAACGTCCCACCAAAACTAACAGTTGCCCCTGAGACAAAATTTGTGCCGGCGATGGCCACCGACGTCCCGCCGCCAATCGGCCCAACGGTCGGAGAGACACTGCTAATGGTTGGAGGCGCATTGCTGCTGACCGTTATCGCAAATGGTAGCGAAGGAATACCGTTGGCCACCACTTGAATCGTGCTGGCGCCGGATTCGATATTTGCGGGCACATCGAAATTTGTGGAAACCGGAGTGCTGCCTGTGGCGACACCCATGGTGCTGTGATCGTGCGTTTTGGCATAGAACACGTGGCTGGTGGCGACGTTGGTGATACGCAGGAGCGGATAGCTGGTGCCGTTTTGCGATTCGTCGCCGAAGGCCGTAGCTTGGCTCAGGCCGTTGAATTGTGTGCCGTAAATCTGGTATGTGGCGCCGCTGCTGATTGGGTTGGCGGAAACACTGGTGATGGTAGGAGCCCAACTTTGGTCATAGGTGGATGAAGCGGCGGGAGTGTAGAGTTGAACAGTGGTAGACCCGTCGTAAAACATCACCTGTCCGGTGGGCAAAACAAGCAGCTGTGTATAGTAAGTAGCGTCGCTGGAAGCACGCGCTGGGGCTGGTACGCTCGTGAGGGTCGTGCCGTTGAATTCAAAATATTTGAGGCCCGTGCCGCTATCGCCGGGACTACCGCCAAACAGTACGTTACCGCTTGGCAACAGCGCCGCAGGACCGTCTTCAACATTCAAGCCGGCAGGCATGGCCGGGCCAATCGCCCAAGTCCCGGTTGCGGTTGTACCAACGGGTGGTGGCGTATAGATGCCTGTGTAACCACTGGCGCCAATCGCAAAAACTGTGCCGTTGGGTAGAAGCACTGCCGGACCCATTTCGCCTGGTGGATCGTAAACTGGACATCCAGGGGCCTGCAGGGGCGCTGACGTGGTGGGTGTATGCAAGTCCTGTAGTGTGCTCCCCGCGCTCACCCAGGAGCCTGCATTGTTGCTGTTGATCAACAAGCGCTCAGTGGCCGGAGCTTTTGAGACATCGAGCGTGAAAATGCTCCCATCCGGCAACTGTATCCAACCCTCTTCTGAATTGAACGTGTCGTTCTTGCCGGTCTCAGGTATCGTTGTCCACGTCAACGTGGACGGGTTCAGCACAGCTAGATCGGTATAGAGCTTGCTGCCGATCAGGAAACGTCCATCGGCCAAAATTGTGGCTGGCGCATCGCCGATACAAGCCCAATGATTGGGAGATCCGCTGGGCGGCGGCGGGCTGAGCATGGTCCAGCTGTTTGTCCCCGGGTTGTATATCGCCCCTAAATTGCTGAGCGCAAAACTGCTGTTGTTATACTCCCCACCGATAATGACGGCGCGTCCGTCGGCAAGAATCGTAGAAGCATAAGCGTCGGGATTGTAGCCCGATGGAAGACTCGCCAAAGTCGACCAAGTGCCATTTAAATAGCTACCCGTAATGTCAGGCGTGAGTTTGTAAAAGGCCCCACCCGCCTGGCACATTGCACCGCCGTCCGTAAGCAACATACAGTTTGTAATACCTGCTGGCGGCGCGTGATTGATGGTGGTCCAAGTCTGCGCTTGAACCACGGTGGCCAAAAGCGCCAAACCCACCAAAGGCATTGATCTATAAAGTAGTGTTTTCCGCAAATTTTTCCCCCGGCAACGAAGTCGTCACCGGAGTTCAGTATACGTCGAGGGTGCTCGTATTTGCTAGGCGCGTTCCAAATAACTACCGTCAGTCGTGTTAACGCGAATACGCTCGCCGCTGCCAATAAACGGCGGCACCTGCACCACCAGACCAGTCTCGGTAGTGGCGGGCTTAGTGACGTTTGAAACCGTTGCCCCTTTCAGGCTGGGCTCGGTTTCCTTGATCAACATCTCAACGCTCGGCGGCAGTTCGACGCTAATCGCCTTACCTTCGTAGAACTCGACATTTACTTTGAGCTGCGGGATTAGATACCACACACCATCGCCTAACATTTCTTTCGACAAATGCATCTGCTCATAGTTTTCGGTGTTCATGAAGTAATACGAATCGCCATCGTCGTACATGTACTCCATTTCCTGTTCGTCGAGCGAAATACGTTCAACTTTGTCTTCTGAAGAGAAACGATGCTCAATCATGGAACCCGAACGGATATTCCGCATTTTCGCTTGGACAAAGCCGCGCAGATTTCCAGGCGTCCGGTGGACCATGCTGAAAACCGTGTGAAGTTCGTTGTTGAACTTCACCACCATGCCGGGGCGCAGTTGTGTTGCTGCAATCATGAAAAGAATCAACTCCCTTAAGGCGGGGCGCTCTGTGCTCAGCCTGGAAACTCTTAGTTTATCAGTGTGCGGCAGCGCAGACTTTGCCTTCAATATTGGAGCCCGGACGCCAGATGCCGGCAGCGTCGGCTTCGCCCGAGTGCTGATCTTTGCCCTTCCCCTGAACCAGCTTTTCGCCCGGTTTCAGTTTCCAAATCAGGATCGCTTGATTGTGGTCGGTGATATGCGGAATGTCGACGCAGCGTTCCGTCATTGGAATCAGCGTGAGATGACCGAAAGTGACCGTTTCGGCTTGCCAGTTTGGCGGACAGTTTTCTTGTTGAACGCCTTGCGCCGATATCTCGATCCAACAACTCTCAGGTTCCCAACCACCGCGGGCAAAGAGGTGGGCATGATCATCGTAGAGCCAAGGTTCCATGTTTTGATAACCGACACCGGGTAGATACGGGTCGGCCCATAGGAGTTCATAAGCAACACCGGGGCCTTCGCGGACGGTCTGAGTGTCTTCAAGAGCCCAGCTTTGCAGAAATTGGGAAGCTGGGAGATTCGGGTCGAGAGCTACTAGCGCTAACGCTGCAGCGTGCAATATCCAAGGGGGAGAGTTGAGTTCGCGCGGCCTTGCCGTGAGAAGCAGGAGCGAGGGAAGAGTGGAAAAATAATGGGGGTCTGTTTCGCGAAGATCCGTATGGACATTCGCACGGACAACGTAGACGAGTTCGCAAAAAGCGTAAAGCTCGTCGGGTTGCCAATCATTGCCGTCCATAAGTTGTGCGAGGCGAAAACGCACGCGGTCCTCGGCTGGAGGTTTAACGTCCATGCCCGAGGCGAGACTAAGAAACCACGCGTCTCGGAAGATCTGAAAAGTCGGCAGATCGATGTAACCGAAAGTGGCGAGTTTGTTGCGTTGATCGATTGTAAGTAGCGGTGCACACCAATCCAGCACTAATGCCTTTTGCCGCGCAGAATTGTGACTGAGCGCCCAGGTCACAGCCTCGCGGCCTTTCGTTTCATCTCCAGTCACCGCGTAGAAAAGCGCCAACTCAAAGCCGCGCTCTGGCGAATCGGGCACTTTATTTACCCGATTTTCAAAATTCACCCAACGCATGGTCTTGCGTTCCCGATCGCGCTTCAGCCGCCGCAGCCGCTGCGCGTTCAAAAGCAATTTCGGTCCCGGCGCGAGTTCGTCGGCGCTCACGAAAATCTCCATCGCAAAGAACAACAACAGAACCGCCAGCGCTTTTCCCAACACGCGCTTATTGTTCCATACAGCGCGCGGCAAATCGCCGTTCACCAATCAAAGAAATATTCTTTCTGGCACATTCCAAAGCACTTACTGAGTTTTTTTCGAGCGCGCATTCTTGCCGAATTCAGGCGGCTTTGCTAACTCTTGACCGAGCCACCAAGAAAAGAATCTTTAGTGTGCGAAGTTTATTTCGGAAAGGAATCAATCCGATGAGTGAACGTAACAACCGCCGCGCCGCTGCGCGCCAGGCTCAGCGCGCCGTCGCTGAGCAAAACCCTACCTATGTACCTGGCCGCCACGTTGGCCCTTTCCACATTCTTCCAACCGAAAACGCTGCCGCCTTCGAGTCTCTGAAGGCACGCCTTTTGAAGGATTTTGCACCCACCGGCGAAGCCGAAGTTCTTTTGGTAAATACCATGGCAGAAGCCCGTTGGCTGACCGAGCGCGCCCAAAACCTAACCAACGAAGCAATGGACATGACCACGGGCGCCATAGTCGACACTAAACTCTTCAGCCACTCCTTGACCCAGTTCAACCGGCACAGCAATGCCTTCCATAAAGCACTGAACGAGCTTTTAAAAGCAAAGTCTAAAAAACGCCAAGCGCAGTTTAAATTCGAAGCGCAGAAACTAAAAACGGAAGAACTCCGCCTCAAGAACGAACGCGTTGCAATGAACAAGAAGGTAAACCTCGAAGATCGCGCCTGGCAAGACTCGGCTTTTCAGGTTGATTTGGGTCATCTCAAGCTGGCTTCCGTGGCCGGTGGCCCCAAGTACGAACGGCTCAGAGCAAGATTTGTCGCCAGGTATTTCTCAAGTTCAGGGTCAACTAAAGGATTCCTCGTTTAACCCTGACCAGCAAACCGGACAGTTACTCCAATTCTTTTTCATCTGGCTTTCGCGACAACCTAACCTGATTTCGATTTGACCACCCTGTTGGTGGCGCAATATAATCGCGCGTATGGCTTCCCGAATACGTAACTGCTTGTTTTCGATGTTGATCGTGATTTCTTCGGCTTGCTCCCTTCTTGCGCAAGCCTCCGATTCAACACCGCTCACGGCCGATACAGGGCAAAAGACTGGAGCTGGCGTCACGTTTAGCGCGCCAGCCGGCTGGACTGTTCGTGCTGACAGCGCCACTGCGATTTCCGTATTGGCTCCCGAAGCCGACACGCATGTGGTGGTTTTGGATGAAAAGGCGGCTGATGCGGCAACGGCGGTGGTGCAGGCATGGGGCACGTACAAGCCAGGGTTTGCGAGGCCCGTGCGCGCGACGGTGGATCTACCCGATTTAGAGGGGTGGACTGCGGGGAAACAGTTTGTGTATGAAACATCTCCCAATGAGCGCGCTGTGGTGGTGGCGATCGCGCGGCGCGCCGGCGACAACTGGACGGTCCTCCTGTTGGATGGGGCGGAGGCAACCGTTGGGAAACGGGGCGCGCAGATCGGCTTAATTGTGGGCAGTCTGCGACCGGGCGGATATCAGCGCGAGTCTTTCGCGGGCCGAAAAGCCTTGCCGCTGACGCCCGATCGGATTGAAACATTACGCAGTTTTGTGGAAGCGTCGATGAAGAAGTTCGATGTGCCGGGCGCAGGTTTTGCGTTGATTGATCAAGGCAAGGTTGTGTATGAGGGCGGCATCGGCGTGAAGGAGGAGGGCAAGGCTGAGCGAGTGGACGCGAACACACTCTTCATGGCGGCCTCTAACACAAAAGGCATGACAACGCTGCTGCTAGCCAAACTGGTAGATGAGAAGAAGCTGCAGTGGGATGAGCCGGTGACAAAGGTGTATCCGGAGTTCAAGCTGGCCGACGCGCAAGTGACCAAAGAGATAGAGATCAGGCACTTGATCTGCGCCTGTACCGGGATGCCGCGGCAGGATTTGGAATGGCTGTTCGAATACAAGAAGTTTAAGCCGGCGTCAACATTCACGCTGCTGAGCGGCATGAAGCCGACAAGCAAGTTCGGAGAAGTTTTTCAATATAGCAACCTGATGGCGTCGGCGGCGGGTTACGTGGCGGCTCATGTATACGACCCGGCAGGCGAACCGGGGGCGACTTACGACCGGGTGATGGAACAGCAGATTTTTAAGCCGCTCGGAATGAGCAACACGACCTTCGATATGGAGAGAGTCCAGCACGGCGACTTTGCCAGTCCGCATTCCGACGACATCGATGGCAAAACCCGGCTGATCGCGATGGAGCAGAATTATTCGGTGGTGCCGTTCCGCCCGGCGGGTGGGGTGTGGACGTCGGCGCATGACATGACGCAGTATGCGCTGCTGGAGTTGGCGCGCGGCAAGCTTGCCGATGGGCGGCAGTTTGTTTCGGAAGAGAATTTACTGATGCGCCGGAAGCCGCAAGTTCCCATTGGGGAAGATTCGATTTACGGCATGGGACTTGAAGTGAACAACCACTGGGGTATTCCGATTGTTCATCATGGCGGGAGTTTGTTCGGCTACAAGAGCGATTGGATGATTTTGCCGCAAGCGGGCGTTGGAGCGGTGTTGTTGACGAATTCGGACAGAGGCGGAAGTTTGTTGGGGCCTTTGATGCGGCGCCTGTTGGAAGTTGTTTATGATGGCAAACCCGAAGCCGTCGCTTTGGTGGATAACGCTGCGGCGAACTTCCAAAAGATCGTAGCGAAGGAACGGGCACGCCTCGTTTTTCCAGTTGCGGCCGACGAGGCAGCTAAGCTCGCCGCGCACTATGAAAGCGCTGAACTGGGAAGTATCAAGGTCAAAACGTCGGGCGGCCAGACAGTTTTTGTCTGGGATGGTGGTGAAAGCCGGATGGCCACACGCAAGAACGATGACGGGACTATCTCATTTGTGAACGCAGACCCTCCGCTGAGCGGGTTTGAGTTTGTCAAGGGCAATAAAGACGGGAAGCGCACACTCATTGTGCGGGATGCGCAGCATGAGTACGTGTTTATCGAAGTGAGCTAGTGCGACCCAATCCCTCTCAATGCGGGACTAACTGAGAATATCCTTAATCGGCCCGAGTCCTTCCTCGATCAAATGAAATGGTCGGCCATTGAGAATGAAATCCATCTTGCTATGGTCCAAGCCCACCTGCCGCAAGATGGTCGATTGAAGATCGCTGATATAGTGCGGCTTCTCGATCGCCTGGTAGCCGACTTCATCAGTCGCGCCCTCCACAATTCCGCCCTTGACGCCACCGCCAGCCAACAGAGAGGTGAATCCCTTGCCGTTGTGGTCGCGTCCGGTGGTGTTCTGCGACCACGGCGTGCGTCCGAATTCGCTGGTGAAAACAACCAGCGTGCTATCGAGTAAGCCGCGCTGTTTCAAGTCGCGAATTAAACCGGCAATTGGTTTATCTACCGCTCGGCACAGCGGTTCATGCGACTTCATGTCGTCATGCGCGTCCCAAGCGCCATTCCCGCCTCCGGCATGACAAATCTGAATAAAGCGTACTCCGTTTTCCGCTAACCTCCGAGCCAAAAGCAGTTGCCGTCCAAAGTCGTCAGTCTCCCTTACGCCAATGCCATAGAGATCCTTCACATGCTGAGGTTCGGTTGAAAAGTCGACGATCGCGGGCGCTTTCAACATCATGGTTCCGGCGAGTTCAAAAGCTCGCGCCCGGCCTGCCACTTCGCTCTCAATTGCATAGTCTTCGCGAAACTTCTTGTTTAGTTCATGCAGAGCCTGCACTTGGCGGTCACGTTCCTTTGAACTCACCCCTTTCGGAGGCACCAGATCGGGAATCGGCGTATCCCCAGGCTGAAACGGTGTGGCCGAATAGCTGGCGCCGAGATAGCCGCCTGTTAATTGCACGGGAGATGAGGGTCTACCAATATTTACAAACGTTGGTAAGTCCTTATTAGCAGTACCGAGCGCGTAAGAAATCCAACTCCCCAGCGTGGGATGTTCAAACTGCCTTAGAGGCTTGCCGGTAGCGCCTTCGAGCACCGCCGGGAAATGATTTGTCTGATGACAATACATCGAGCGGACGACGGCGATTTCGTCAATCACCTCACCCACGTTCGGGAACCAGTCCGAAACTGGAATTCCCGACTTGCCGTAATTCTTGTAAGTTCGCAGAATCGGAATGACGGGCCGCTTCATCGGAGCGTTGTTATCACCGAAACCGATCGCATCCATAATTTTGCCGGCATACTTGTTGTCTTTGGGATCGAATGTATCGATGTGGCTGACACCGCCGCACATAAACAAGTAAATGACGGATTTGGCTTTGGGCTCACCCGGCAAGCGTGCAGCGGCGAGTTTGCCGTCATCAGCCCACAAAGATCCTAACGCCGAACCAAGAAACCCGGCGGCTGAGCGGATGATGAAGCTGCGGCGGTCGATTCGCCCACAAGGGTAAATCTTTCTCAAGTCGGTCATCGTTATCTCACGTAAAGAAATTCGTCCAAATTGAACAGCAGCCAAGCCAAGCCTTTAACGCGCGCTGGACGATCGCCGATATAGGTCAATGCTCCATCCAGTTCCGATCCAGTGGGCGACCTTCCCAGTGTTTCACGGTAAGCGAGGCGCACGGCCCCCGTTAAGCTGCCGCCGCTTTCTTTTAATACTTTCTCGGCGAATTTGGCCGATTCCTTCTCGATGAGCTCGTTGTTCATGGTGAACAGAGCTTGCGGCGCGGTCACCGTCTGAGTGCGCAGCGGACAGGGAACGCGACCATCGTCCACATCGAAAGCAGTCAGGAAATTATTCATGACATCGGTGCTTGGAATATAGCCGCGAATCATGTACAGCCCGCGGCGATTCTTGCGCGGGTCGGTCGGACCAGCGCCTTGCAAAAAGATTTCCTGCTTCTTGTCGGGGTTCGCTAAGCGGAACGACTTGCCTCCAACTGAGAGATCCAGATCGCCCGCTACATAGTGAATCGAATCCCACACGGGCTCTGCTTCCAAGCGCTGTAGGCGAAAGCGCCAGAGATAAGAGTTCCTCGCATCCGCCTCGGTATTTTGCGTCAGATATTTTGGATCGGCGATGGAGGCGAGTTGATAAGTCTCAGACGTCACGATCAAACGATGCAGCCACTTCATGTTGTAGCCATGCGCCACAAATTCAGCGGCCAGGTAGTCGAGTAAGTTTGGATTCGTCGGCTTGCCACCCAGTAAGCCGAAATCGCTAGTTACTCGCTGCAATCCTTCGCCAAAATGCCATCCCCAAATTCGGTTTACCGCCACACGCGCAAAAAGCGGATTGCTGGGCGCCGTAAGCCACGCGGTGAAAGCCTCGCGCCGGCCGTCGCGGAAATCGATATCGGCCGGCTGGAACGGAAAGCCAGGGTCGACAGGCTTGTCCAACTCGGGCCGCTTTGGATCGCCGGTCGTCAGGACATAGCTCTTTTCCTTCAGCAGTTGCTTGTCCTCTTCTACGGTCCAATACGAAGGCAACGGAGGCGGTTTCTTAAGATCTGCTTCTTGCTTCAAGAGCGCGCTATATTGATCCACTTCCTGCTTCGGCATGATGGCCTTGATCTTGGAAGGGTCGATCCGCAGAACTGGATAGTAATCATCGAAGATTTTCTGTTCGGCGGGCGTTCGATCCCGCTCCGTTTTTCGCACGATCGCCTGGACATCGGGTGTTAGTAATGCCACGCGCTCTTCAAATAATTTTTTGCGGTATGAGCCGGTTAGCACTTCGATCGCCTCGTCAATCGGCGCTTTCTTCTTTTTGTATTCGTTCGAGCTTCTGTCCAGCTTGGAAAATCTCCGCCGGTGTGGCGAGCATGACATTCTTCAAAACCAACGGGTCGAAGATGGCCTTCATCGCATAGAAATTTTTCTGCGTGATGGGGTCGAATTTGTGGTCGTGGCATTTTGCACATGCGACGGTCATACCCATGAATGCACTGGAGACTGTTTCCACCGCCGACAAGGAAATGTTTCGATCTTTATCTTCGCCATCGAGTGCCGCCCGCGCGAGGAAACCGAGAGCAAACGTATCCACAACAGGACCTTCTGGCCTCGAGCGCCGTCCAAAGTCGTCAGTCACGGTTTGCGGTGCGTAGCGGTTGCCAAGGATTTGCGCACGTACGAAACTGTCGTACGGCATATCGTTGTTTAGAGCGGAGATCACCCAATCGCGCCAGAGGTAAACGCTGGCTGCGGCAGGCATGACGCCTCCGTCAGCACCATCAAGATCCGCGTAACGTAAAACGTCAAGCCAGTGTCGGGCCCAACGCGCCCCATGCTGCTCGTTTGCCAGCAGGCGATCCACCACCTTCTGATACGCATCAGGCGAGGAATCTCGCAGAAACGCGTCCTGTTCGGCGATGGTAGGCGGAATGCCGATCAAATCGAAGTACACGCGCCTCAGCAGAGTCAGCTTGTCAGCCTTGGCTGACGGATGCAGCCCTTTCTCGCGGTACACGGCGCCAACAAAGGCGTCAATGGGATTGGGCGACGTCGTGGCGCCCACAGGCACGGCTGGTTTCGAAATTGGCTGAAGAGACCAGAGCTTCGCAGCGCGCTTAGCAAACTTCTCTTCCACCGATTCCTTCGGCGTGTCGGCAGCGTATACGCGACTCGCCACGGCGAGCACCGCTACAGGCAAGACGACTGCGCGACTTCGTAAGCGGCTAGGCATGCTGTTGATGAATGCTATTATTTCACTGGATCACGGCAGCGGCAAGCATCTGAAGGAGTCTTTCTTTTCATGCGGCAAGACAGCTAGCGAACGCCACCAGGACAACGCGCAAATGAAGCGCAGGTTTAGGCCTTCAACCTACATATCTAAGCTGATTTCGGAAGTGTCCTCCTCCGCTGCGTACAATCTTTCCTCTTTGGCGTCGTACTCGAACAATTGTGCGTAGCGGCCCCAATCAACCAGCGTCTCAAACTGCCGTTCAGCTTCAGTCGCCGAAAAATGCTCGTCGAGAATATCGAGCAAGAACCCTTTGCCGATGCGGCCATCTTTCTTTTGGGCGAGCGCTTCGACCACGGTGTTGGCAAACGGGACGTTTTTGAGGAGTTGTTCCTTAAAGATCTCGTGGCTTCGATGCACACCAGCGGTGGCGAATTCCTTACCGGCTTGGGTTATAATCGCATCGCCTTCCCCGACATCGGCAAAACCGAGCAGGGAGGATGCGTCCACAGCCGGCAATAAATCGTCCACCTCTAGCCGCAGACTTTCGGCCAGTTTGGGCAGATCTTCGCGGCCGCCGCGATCGTTCACAATTTCTAGCAGACCGCTGATTCCGCCGACACGAGCGTGCGGCAACATCGGGAAGCGGTTCGTTTGCTGTTTCTCAGGAAGCTGTTCCACGGCAGCCTGTGGGTTCGTCATGACGGTATAGATGTAATCCACAAGAGCGACAAAGCGCGTGCCTTTTTTATCGCGCGGTCGGGGGATATCGATCTTCACCTCGCCGCGAATGCAACCTGGATTGGCGCCGAGTATCACAACTCTGTCGGCCAGCAACACCGCTTCTTCAATGTTATGAGTCACAATGAGGATACTCTTGGCGGGGAAGGCATTCCGTTCCCAAAGGTCGCTGATTTCGCCGCGCAGATTCTCGGCCGTGAGAACGTCAAGCGCGCTGAAGGGTTCGTCCATCATCAGCACGTCCGGCTTCATTACGAACGCTCTGGCAAAACCGACGCGCTGGCGCATGCCGCCTGATAACTCTTTGGGGTAAGCGCCTTCGAAGCCCTCAAGCCCGACCATGCTTAATGCATGCGTCGCTTCCTTTTCCGAGATATCTTTAGATGCGCCGCGTGCAAAGAGTCCCAGTTCGGCGTTCTCTTGCACCGTCAGCCAGGGCAGAAGAGCGAAGCTTTGAAAGACCATGGCGACGTTTGAATTCGGGCCCCGCAAGGGAGAGCCGTTCACGAAGACTCGTCCGCTGCTTGGTTGGATCAGACCGGCCAGAATGCGCAACAGGGTGCTTTTGCCCGATCCACTGCGCCCCAGCAATGCAACCACTTCGCCCGGAGCAATGCTGAGCGTCACTCCTTCGAGGACCGTCTGTTCGCCGCCTGCCGGTAGCGGGAAACTCTTGACGATCTGCTCTGCATTGAGAAGGTTTGCGCTTTGTTCCATCTATTTCTTTCAGCCTAATCGATATTTTTCTTCCGCCAAGTCGTACAAAGGGTGCCAAACCAGGCGATTGAAGCCCACAACGAAGACGCTCATCAGGCCCACACCGAGAACGATGCGGGGCCAATCGCCCTTGGCGGTGGCATCGGCAATATACGCGCCAAGTCCGTCGGCCCGCAAAGTCGTGCTGCCCCACGAAACAATTTCTGAAACGATGCTGGCATTCCAAGCGCCGCCCGATGCGGTGATTGCGCCCGTGACCCACGAGCCGAAAATGCCGGGACCGATCAGCGCCCGCCAAGCGCGGACATGCTTGAGACCAATGCTGGTCGCCATTTCGCGCAGCTCGTTGGGGATGCTTTGCGCACCGCCGATCACATTAAATAACAGGTACCATTGTGCTCCCAGCGCCATAAGTAACATACTGCCCCAATTGAGACTCAAGCCCACTTTGATAAATCCGAGAGTGGCAAACGGGAAAAGAAAGTTGGCCGGAAATGAAGCCAGCACCTGTACCACGGGCTGCGACACGCGCGACAACTTAGGGCTGAAGCCAATGGCCACGCCCACGGGCGTCCATACGACAGTGCTGAAAATCAGTAAGGCAACCACGCGGCTTCCTGTCAGCAGGCCGAGCAGAGCAGCGTGACCCACTTCCGAGATTCCCACTTCTGCCAAAACAAAGCGAAGGGCGCCGAAAAATAATACGGCCACCAACAGAATTAGAAAAATGTTGTAAATGGCGTCGCCAATTTTGGAGATTTTTTTGGGATGCACCTCGAGAGGAACTGCTGTCGCTCGGGAAAGCAATCGATCCAGCCTCCCGAGGATCGGCTGAACGAGGCGTGACGCATAGCCGGGCAAGGAACTCGATCGCCAAAGGTCGACCAGCCAAAAGCGGCGTTCTTCTCCGGCGCTTAGTTCGAGCTTGTAGCGGTCTGCGAGAGTAACTAGCGGCTTCCAGAAAAGCTGATCGATGAGTAAGATGAGGGCAATCATGGTGGCGATGGCCCAGCCGAGTGCATGGAGATTCTGCTGCACTACGGCGGCTGCGACATAGGAACCAAGGCCAGGTAGCGTGTACTGCCGGTTAAGCACGCTGATAGCTTCGCTAGCCGCCAGAAAAAACCAACCCCCACCAAAACTCATCATGCCGTTCCAAACGAGGCCGATCACCGATACCGGCAGTTCTAACCTTGTAAAGCGTTCCCATTTGGAGAGTCTGTACAGAGTGGCCATCTCATCCAGTTCCTTGGGCACCGACCGCAACGATTGATAGAGAGAGAACGTCATGTTCCATGCCTGCCCAGTAAATATGGCAAAGATGGACGCGGCTTCGAGCCCAAGCAGACTTCCTCGAAAGATGGCGATAAAAGCGGTTACCGTCACCGACAAAAACCCGAGCACTGGTACCGATTGCAGGATGTCGAGCAAAGGCACGAGCAATCTTTCGGCCCGCCGGCTTTTTGCCGCAGCGTAGCCATAGACAAAGGTGAATAGTGTGGAGAGGCCCAGAGCAATGAACATCCGAAGCGTGGAGCGCGCCGCGTAATCAGGAAGATTGCGGGGGTCCAGACTTATCGAAGGAATGATGTCCGGCGGCCTGAATTTTACAAGCGCCTGCGCTCCGACCCGGGAGACCACATAAAGAATCGTCAGCAGTCCCAGACCAATGGCCACATCGGCTAACCCGAAGCTGGGACGCTTCAGTTGCGCTTGGGGCGAGAACGAAAAAAAATTGGTGCGAATCTTCGACGACATCCACTTGTACTTACCGAGGCGGGGATTCTAACTCCGCGGGAAACTGTGCCCGCTTCGACTTATCCGAATCGCGGCGGTTCATTTGATCGCCACGGTCGCGCTGAAGCGGGATGTTCATGCCGTTGGTCTCTTCGAGTAAGTCGAACAGGCGCTCGCGCATTTGTTTGATAAGTGCTGCGTGCTTTTCGCTAAAGATGAGATTTCGGCTTTCGAGAGGATCTTCCCGCAAATCATACAGTTCGTCGATATCCCAGATGCCTTGGTAGCGGATGAACTTGTAACGGTCGGTACGGAGGGCGTGTTGGGTAGGAGTTTGGGGAAAGTTGCGCTCCCAATAATATTCGTAGAGTAGCTCCTTGCGCCATTCGGTGGGTTTGCCTTGCGCGAGCGGCAGCCAGCTCTTGCCGTCGATCGCGGAAGGGACAGCCGCACCAGCCACATCCAGAACGGTGGGCATGATGTCCAGATTGGCGACAACTTCCTTCACGGTTTGTTCGCCTTGGAATAGGTCGGGGCAGCGGGCGAGCAGCGGGACGCGCATGGATTCTTCGTATGACGTGCGCTTATCGATCAGGCCATGCTCACCGAAGGCAAACCCGTTATCGCCCATGTAGATGACGAGAGTGGAATCCAGTTCGCCGCGTGACTTTAGTTCGTCGAAAACGCGCCCAACACTTTCATCCACCGCCATCAATGTCTCGCAATAGCGCTTGTAGTATTCGGCGATATCGAGATCTGAATGATACGGATATTCGACGCCGTGCCAGGAGTTGCGTTGATTCTGAACCCACATAGGCCGATGCTGCGCCATTTCGCCGGACGCTGCCATCGTAGGGGGGTAAACGAACTCTGCGTTCTTATAACGACCTTTATGACGCTCGGCAGGAACGAAATCGGCATGCACGGCCTTATGCGAAAGATAGAGAAAATAGGGTTGCTCCTTTGGCACCGTGCGCAGCCAATCGAGTGAATAGTCAGTGAGTTCGTCGGTGATGTAGCCTTTCTGCGGCACGTGTTTTCCATCGACATTCAGACCATTTTGGTTTGGCAAGTAAGTGCCTTGGCCGCGAAAACTGACCCATTGATCGAAGCCCGGCTTGGGCTCGTCCGTCTCCGCGCCCATATGCCACTTACCGAAGAAGCCAGTCTTGTAGCCGGCCTTTTGCAGGTAAGACGGGAAGAACGCCGTACCATCGGGGATGGGCGTGTTGTTATCGACAATGCGGTGTTTATGCGCGTAGAGGCCGGTGAGGATGGACGCACGACTAGGGCTGCAAAGAGCTGTGGTAACGAAAGCGTTCTTAAAGTGGATACCTTCATGAGCGAGCCGGTCGAGTTGCGGCGTTTCGAGCCAAGGTTGCGCTTTCATGAAACCGAGGGCGTCGTAACGGTGATCGTCACTAAGAATGAAAACGATATTGCGGGGCTTAGAAGACTTCGCGCTCACAGGCAGAGAGGCGGCTGCGAGAGTAGCGAGCATTTGTCGGCGATTCATGGAGAGCAGCTTGTCCGATAAACGCGAGTCTAGCATCACGCAGATCTTTATACTCTTAAATGACGACTGAGTTCAATAAGGATGCAGGATTTCTTAGCACTTCGCTTTCTACAGGGAAGCAGAACCACCGTGCTATCGCGTGCGGCCATTGTGATTGCCGCCATTGCCTTGATCGACTGGCATTTCGAAAATAATATTTCCTTCGGTTTTCTTTATCTCTTTCCCATGCTCATGGTGGGCGGCAGTTTGAGTCCGCTGCAAATGTCAGGCGTGGCCGCGCTTTGCACAGGATTGACCGAGGCTTTCGATCCGTTTCCTTGGGCTATGCCGGAAGGCGCTTCGCGTATCGTTCTCACGTTTGCGGCATTCTTCGGCGCAGGTTTATTCGGTTTCGCAACGGCGCGAAATCGGCGTGCCGCGGATGCCCACCTCGCAGAGATAGAGCGCGAAGCCGAGTTACGCCGCCAGACGGAAGAGCAGTTGGATTTTCTTATCTCCAGCAGTCCCGCCGCCATATTTACACTCGATGCTGCCGGCACCGTACAGATTGCCAATCAAGCGGCGCATCAGCTTCTGGCAGTCGAACAGGGTAAGCTGCAGGGTCAAACGATTGGCCGATTCTTTCCAGCGCTCGCCAGTGTGCCGTCCTCTTACAACGCACCGTTCTTTCACACCGAGATGGAGTGCCGGGCTCGCCGCCAGGACAATAGCGTTTTTTTAGCTCACATATGGTTTTCAACTTACCAGACGATGTCCGGTCCCCGTTTGGCGGCGGTGGTCTTCGATGCTTCAGAGGAATTGCGCGATCGCGCGGAGTTCAGTCTCCAGCAGATCCTCACCGGATCCAAAGTATTAGTGGGCGCTTTATGCCATGAGATTCGTAATATCTGCGGTGCGATTGCGGTCATCCATTCGAAGCTCCGCCGCGACGAACGTTTGCAAAGGAACGATGACTTCAGCGCACTTGGAAGCTTGGTGCAAGGATTGGAAAAAATGGCCGCCCTGGAACTGCGGCAGACCACGCAAGCCGCCGCAGAAAGCATTGACCTTGCTTCTGTTCTCGACGAATTGCGCATTGTCATCGAATCGTCATTTCGGGAGTCGGGGATATCGATTAAGTGGGAGCAGCCAACGTCTTTGCCTCGAGTTTGGGCAGATCACCAGGCTCTGTTGCAGATTTTTCTAAATCTTGCCAAGAATAGTGAACGAGCGCTCGAAGAACCAAAGCGGAAAGAGCTAATCGTCCGAACGGAGGTGGACTCGGCTTTGGTGACAATTCGATTCATCGATAGCGGACCAGGGGTTGCTCACCCCGAAAGGCTGTTCGCTCCCTTCCAGGAAGGCGCGCAAGCTTCTGGTTTGGGCCTGTATCTCTCGCGCACGTTTGCGCGCGTGTTCAAAGGCGATGTCGATTATGAGCCGCAATCGGAAGGGAGTTGCTTCGTCGTGACATTAGTTCCAGCAATTAACCCCTGAGCCGTTCTATGCCAAAAACACGACTCTTATTACTCGACGACCACACACTCTTCCGAGCGATGCTCAGCCGGTGGCTCGGAACGGACGCCGATTTCGAAGTGGTCGCCGACTGTTCTTCGATAGTGGAAGCGCTCGACATTGTCAGCCGGGAGAGCTTGGATCTAGTTCTCCTCGATTTCGACTTGGGCAAGAAAGAGACCGGATTTGATTTCATTCAGCAAGCGCGCAATGCCGGCTATGCGGGCCGAATCGTCATCGTCACCGCCGGCATGAGCGACGCCGATTACGTGACAGCCCTGGGATTTGGGGTTTGCGGACTTTTTCTGAAGAACAGCCCTCCCGAACTTTTGGTGGAAGCGATCCACAAGGTAATGGCCGGTCAAACATGGATCGACCAGCGCTGCATTCAGGGATTGGCTACTGCCATCTCTCCTGCCAATAGCGTCGCGCGCCGCAGTGAGTTGACTGACCGCGAAAAACAAGTGCTGAAGGGCGTTTTTACAGGACTAAGCAATAAGGAGATTGGCACTCAATTGAACATATCCGAGGCCTCGGTCAAGTCCGCACTCCAGCAGCTCTTTACAAAAACGGGGGTGCGCACGCGCAGCCAGTTGGTGCGCGCCGCCTTGGAAGAGTACGGGGAAGTTTGGGGGCTGCTGCCTTAGCCCGCTGCATTTGCGAGGACTCAAGAAAAGAAAGCGGAAATTCCAAGCACTATTCTTTCCTCGAAAAAAATTTCAAACACCTGAAACGGTAGCGCCCTTTTCGGTACTAATCTTTTGTGGGCATCTCAAGATGTCCGCACCGGGGAAAACAAAAGAATGTCCAGTATAGCTGCCATCGCCCGTCAACAAAAGACCGCGAATTTCTATCAGTTGTGTAATCTTTCCGGCAAAACCAAAATCACCTATTACCCTTTTGCAGACACAATCGGAGAAGACAACTTTTCAGCCGCTTCACTTAAGTATGAAGGTCCTGAAGGTACTTGGACTTTCCATGCTTCCGAGATCACTCATGAAGAGACATCCCTCGGCCAGCTCATCTCGGTCGAGTTGCGTGCCAACGCTGTGGGTCCTTCCAAGTTTTGGTTCTTTCTGCCGCCTGTCGTCCTGGGCGATCGCGACTTCCAGAGTTTCACCACGTATGGCGTAAAGAACGGCGGCAGCGTTCAACGTCCCAACAACCAAATAGACTACGAAGTGGAACGTTTTTTCGGCGACGCCAAAGCAATACCGCTCGGATTGTAATACCGCTACTTCAGATTCCTCAGTCACGAAAATCGCCAGACTAGCTTGGCGACGCTTCTTAGCACCGTGTGCCATGATTTGGACTGGAGGAATTATGCGTCTCACCCGTATGGTCGTTTTGTCTACGGTTTCATGCCTACTGGCCAGTGCTGCCGATGTTATTTCTGAACGCGCGCACAAGCTGCAGTTTTCGTCTATCGTTCTCGACACGCACGATGACACGACGCAGCGATTTTTTTCCAAAGATTTCGACATCGGGAAGCAGAATGCGGAAGGGCACGTCGACATTCCGCGCATGCGCGAAGGCGGCATGAACGCAATCTTCTTTTCGATTTGGATCGACGGCAAGATCATGGGCCCGGCGGCAGTAGAGAAGGCGCTTGATCAGATAGACGCCGTTCACGAAAACGTCAAGAGCCACTCGCAAGACATGCTGTTTGCGCGCACGGCGGCTGACGTTCGTAAAGCCCACGAAGAGGGTAAGATTGCCGCGTTGATGGGTGTGGAAGGCGGCCATATGATGGGCAACGATATCCGTGTGCTGCGCATTTTTGCGGATCTCGGAGTACGCTACATGACCCTTACGCACTTCTATAACGATGAATGGGCCGATTCCTCCACCGACAAGCCAGCGCACAATGGATTGACCGATTTTGGCAAAGAAGTTGTTCGCGAGATGAATCGCCAGGGCATCATGGTGGATATCTCGCACGTCAGCGATAAAACCTTCTACGATGCGCTGGAGGTGAGCAAGGCGCCGCTGATCGCCTCGCACTCTTCGTGCCGCGCGCTCTGCAATCACCCCCGCGACATGACGGACGACATGATTAAAGCGCTAGCGGCGAAGGGCGGCGTGATTCAGATCAATTACGAGAAGAGCTTTATTGACCAGGCATATAGAGATGCTTCTGAAAGGGAGACCGGCGGCGTGGTGGCGTCAATAGGAGAACTCACCAGGAATTGCAACAACGATGAGGCTTGCATCGCGCGGGAGATGTCGAAGAAGGAAAAACAATTGACTGCAGAAGGCAAACTCCCGCACGTGAGTTGGGAAAGAATTGTCGACCACATCGATCACGCGGTGAAGCTCGTAGGCGCCGATCATGTAGGCCTTGGTTCGGATTTCGACGGCGCCAGCATGCCAGAGGGTATGGAAGATTGTTCCAAGCTCCCCAAGATAACCGAGGCGCTGCTTCGCAAAGGCTACTCCGATTCCGACGTTCGCAAGATTCTCGGCGAGAATACCTTGCGTGTCATGGAAGCCGCTGAACGTGTCAGCCGCGAAATGCAGGCGGGGCAATAACTACATCAACTTGTTACCCGTCACCCGTGTATCATAACCGCCGATCCCTTCTAACTCACGGCGCAGATCGGATCGGCTCAAGATATCAACCATGCTCTGCACACGCGGCAAATCCAAATGCTGTTTGCGAATCACCAAGTCATATCGTTCACTCACCAGTGGTACGAAACTCAACCCTAACATCCTCGCCGCCGCGCCCGTCGCAATGCAACAATCCGCCGAGCCCGATTGCACCTGCGAAGCCGCCGGCAAATGCCCAGCAGCCAACTGCTCATACCCGCGCACACTCTTCGCCCCGATGCCCACTCGCCTGAGCCGCAAATCTAGCAGCGCCCTGCTGCCCGATCCCTTCTCCCGGTTGACTATCGCCACATCGCGCCGCGCCAAGTCTTCAATGCCGCGAATCTTCTTCGGGTTACCCCTCGCTGTCACAATGCCCTCTTCCCAAACGGCAAAAGAAATCACCGCCACCGAGTTCTTCGCAAACAGCCGCGCGATTTCCGGCAGATTTGATTCCCCGCTGGCTTCATCTCTCAGGTGCGTTCCCGCCACGTGCACGCAACCTTTCTTCAACAGCGCCAGCGCCTGCGAGCTATTTCTATGGGCAAGCACCAGTTCAATCCCAGCCGCCTGCACATGCCGTGCGAGCACCGAAATCCCTGGATCACAACCCGCCACTAAAATCCGTTTTGAGAAATCTGCATCCTCCTGAAACATTTGCACCCGCGTCTTCCCATTGCGTGAAGGCTTCTCCGCCACCACCGCATCTGTCGCCGGGAAATACCACGGCACCGGCGAGGGGGCAATGGCGATCAATCGCTTACCCACTTGGCAAAGCTGCACTGTTTGTCCCGCTTGCGGCTGATCGGAACCTGGCAATAGGGCACTCAGTTCGCCATTCAGTTCAGGCGCCGGAGCAGCATCGGCCAAGGCAAACACTTCCTCCACCGTCGCCCCGAGGGCTTGAGCGAGGCGAAGCGCAACCCCCGTATTTGGAACATAGGTCCCCGCTTCGATCGCGTAAATCGTCTGCCTGCTGACGCCCACCCGGGCTGCCAGTTGAATCGCCGATAATCCGCGCTTTTGCCGGAGCGCCGCTAATTTCGTTTCGATCTCAGGCATTCTTTTGAGCTTCATTGTATCTTGTCTTGCATGCGTTACATTGATACGTATGCACGACATCCGTTTGTTTGCCGCAGCATTCCTTGCGCTGTCTTCCATTTGTTACGCGCAAGCTGGCAAAGCCGAATTATTTGGGGTGGTTCAAGATCCATCCGGGCTCGCCGTATCAGACGCCAAAGTTGTGGGAGAGGAGCTAGCCACTGGCGCGCACTTCCAAGCCACTAGCGACGAGCAAGGCCAATATCACCTTCTTGGCCTCGCCTCGGGTAATTATTCGCTAAGTGTGGATAAGGTCGGCTTCCGTGATTACCGTCAAACCGGCATCACCTTGCGCATCGGCGATCAAACCCGCCTCGATATTCGCCTCGAAGTTGGCCAACCGGCGCAAATTGTCAATGTGAATGCTCAAACCTCCTTGCTCGAAACTGCCACCGGTACGGTGAACTATCACGTAGGCGAGACCGAAATCAATACACTCCCGCTCGACGGCCGCAACTTCATTCCTTTGGTTGCTCTGTCGCCCGGCGTTGCGTTGCCCGGTGGTGGATCGCTTCTTCCGCGCATAAACGGCAGCCGCCCCCGCACCAACGAATATATTTACGACGGTATCAGCGTCCTCCAACCCGAACCTGGCCAGGTCGCTTTCTATCCGATCATCGACGCCATGCAAGAGTTCCGCCTCAACATAAACGCTTACTCGCCTGAGTACGGCCGTTCGAATGGCGGCACGGTGATGGTCGTGGGCAAATCCGGCGGCAACGAATTTCACGGCACTCTCTTCGAGTTTCTGCGCAACGAGGATCTTAACGCCCGCAACTATTTCGCGCCCGCCGGCGCCAAGTCCGAGTTTCGCCGCAACCAGTACGGCTTGACCATTGGCGGCCCCATCCGTAAGAACAAGACATTTTTCTTTGCCGATTGGCAAGGCACCCGACTCCGCACCGGCATCACTCGCCAAAGCGTCGTGCCAACGCTCGCTCAGCGCAGCGGCATTTTCAGCAATACCATTTACGACCCCGCCACTTCTCCGCGCGTCGCATTCGCCAACAATAGAATCCCTTCCAATCGCTGGGATCCTACCGCGCTGGAAATCCTGCAACACTATCCTTTGCCCAACACATCCGGCGCCAATAACTACACGCGCACTGCTGTCGAACCCGACAACCAGGACCAGTTTGATGGCCGCATCGATCAAGTCTTTACCGAAAAGCAGCGCGCCTTTGCCCGTTATTCTTACCTGCGCGATAACGACAACCCTGTCACCTTCTTGCCCGATGGCAGCGGCAATCTTACCTCCGGCGTAATCGGACACGCTATTACGCGCGGCGACGGTGTGGCGTCGGAATACGACTGGACACTTTCTCCCACTACTCTGAATCAAGCGCGTTTTGGTTACACGCGACGGAATATAAACCAAACATCGTTGCAGAATGGCGGCATCACCATTCCCGGTGCGCCCATCAGCACGTTTCCTTCAACCCTCCCGATTTTCACCGTCACCGGCTATCAGCAGATTGGGCCTACCACCGCCGCCAACGAAAACTTCAACACCTCCGTTACGGAGTTCTTGGACACTTTTTCCATGGTCCGTGGACGCCATACCATTAAATTCGGAACGGATATTCGGCGCGAGGCGCTCAATATCATCAACCCCGCCAATCCAACCGGTTCATACGCCTTCACCACCACCGGAAGCAATTCCTCTAGCGGCACCGGCGGGAATGCCCTGGCATCGCTCTTGCTGGGACAAGTCAATGCCTTCAGCATAGATATCCAAAATCAGGCGCTTCGCGATCGCGCCCACATCGCTGAATTTTTCATAGGCGATGATTGGAAAGTGTCCGACCGCCTCACGCTCGACATCGGCACGCGTTACACGCTGAACTTTCCATCCACCGAAGTGAACAATCACGACGCGGTCTTCAACCTCAACACCCAGGTTCTCGATTTTCCGCACACCGCACGCAACCTGGAATGTTGCGACTTCGGACCGCGTGTCGGCTTGGCTTACCGTATCGGCGACTCGTGGGCAATTCGCTCCGGCTACGGCCTGGTTTGGTTCGAACAAACCGGCATCACCACGCCATTTACTTTGCCGCAATTCCCTTTTGTCCAAACCCTGGGGCAACAGTCGCAAGACAACATCAACGCGGCGTTCCCGCTTTCAACCGGTCCAACCGTGCAAGTTTCTGCGCCTAATCCAAATTCAGGTCTCGGACAAGGTGTGTTTGGTGTGGATCGCAACGTCGGCTCTGGTTACTCTCAACAGTGGAACTTTACCGTCCAAAAAACGCTCGCCAGCAACTTAAATCTAGAAGTTGGCTATCTAGGCTCGAAGAATACTCACCTCGGTTTGCCGGAATCGAATCTCAATCAACTGCCCGCTTCCGATCTAGCGCTTGGCTCTGCACTGACCGCGAAAGTTCCCAATCCTTATTACGGACAGATCCCGACATCGTCATCCTTGGGGCAGAAGACGATCACACGCCAGCAACTGCTGCGCGCCTTCCCGCGGTTTACCAACGTCGCGCTCTTCCGTGACAATGTAGCGGATTCCGAATACGAGGCGCTACAAGCAAAACTGGAAAAGCGCCTCTCCAACGGCCTGACATTTACTTTCGCTTATACGTTTTCCAAACTCATCGATACCGCTTCGACTTATTTCTCTCAGACGATTTTCACGGGACCCACACTAACAACCATAGGCGCTGCCGACGCATTCAACCGTCAGTTAGAGCGTGACGTTTCGAGCGGTGACATTCCGCAGGTTTTTTCAGCTGGTTGGGTTTATCAGATTCCCAGATGGTGGAAAATAGCAGGTTGGGAGATCGCTGGATTGGTACGAATTCAAACGGGCGATGCGGTTCCTGTCACGCAAGCGACAAACACTCTTTCCGCCTTCGGCTATGCCGTGCAACGGCCCAATCGGGCGAGTAATCCGAATAATTTCCCGACACGAAGCGCGTCCGAATGGTTTAACAAGGCAGCATTCACGGCTGCCGGACAGTACGCAATCGGTAACAGCTCCAGAAATCCCGTGCGCGGACCCGGGCTCCAGGATGCGGATCTTATGATTGGAAAAACCTTTCGCTTAACGGAACGTCTGGCTTTTGAGTTTCGTGCCGAAGTGTTCAATGTGAGCAACACTCCGCCATTGAATGATCCGAACGGATCGTTTGGCAGCGCCGCTTTCGGAACCATCACCAGCGCAGGGAATCCGCGCGACTTTGAATTCGCCGGAAAATTTCACTTCTAAGAGGGAATGATGCTCGTCAAAAGTTTGATTTTTCTGCTATCGGCAACAACGGTCCTATCTGGGCAGCAACTGACAGTAAGTGGCGACATCCCATCCACCTTGGTACTTAGCCAGGATGATCTTGCCAAGATGCCGCGCGAAACCGTTTCCGTCGCCGATCAAGACGGCACGAAAATCTCCTATGAAGGCGTTCTGCTGCGCGACATCTTAAAACGTGCCGGTGCACCCGCCGGCAAAGAGTTGCGCGGCAAAGCTCTTGCCAGCTACGTTCTTGCCAAAGCCCACGACGGCTATCAGGTGGTGTTCACAATAGCCGAGATGGCGCCCGAGTTCGGCAACGAATCAATTCTGGTGGCCGATAAACGCGACGGCAAAGCGCTCTTTGGCTATCAAGGGCCTTTGCGATTAGTGTGCCCGAATGACAAAGCAGGCGCTCGCTCCGTGCGAATGCTTGAAACTCTCGAATTCGTCAAGCTCTTGAAATGAAAGCCCTGATCGCCGGCCTTCTCGCACTGTCGGCGCATGCTGCCGAGTACACCTGGAACTTGCCCAAAGGCTTCCCCAAACCTCCGGTCCCCGCAAATAATCCCGTGACTGTTGAAAAAGTCGAACTCGGCCGCTATCTTTTCTACGACACGCGCATGTCCGTCAACGGCAAGTCGTCTTGCGCCACTTGCCACAAACAGGAACTGGCATTCACCGACGGCCGCGCAGTCAGCGTTGGCACAACGGGCGAACTGCATTCACGCAGTGCAATGAGTTTGGTGAACGTCGCCTACAGTGGGGCACTCACCTGGAGCAATCCACAAATGACGGCGCTCGAGGATCAAGCCCTAGTCCCCATGTATGGCACTCATCCCATCGAACTCGGTCTGCGAACGAATGATCATTTCCTGCAAACCTTAAGCTCCGATCCTCGCTATCAGATTCTTTTTGAAAAAGCGTTTCCGGAAAGTAAGAATCGCTTCACCGTGCAAAATGTCACTGCCGCCATCGCGAGTTTTGAACGAACGATCATCTCGGCCCGCTCGCCATACGATCGTTACCATTACGGCGGCGAAGACAACGCCGTCTCCGAATCCGCCAAACGCGGCGAGATTTTATTCTTCAACCAGCATTTATCGTGTTTTCGCTGTCACGGTGGATTCAACTTCAGCGATGCCACCAGCCGCACCGTTGACTTTCACAACAACGGAACCGGTGTCGGGAAATTCAAAACGCCAACACTTCGTAATATTGCCATCACCGCGCCTTACATGCACGACGGCAGCATCGCGACATTGGAACGCGTTATCGACCATTACGCCTCGGGCGGAGGAAACAACCCCGACAAAGATCCGCTGATCGCCGGTTTCCAACTATCCAAGCAAGATCAAGCTGATCTAATCGCATTCCTTCAAGCACTAACCGACGAAGAAGTCTGCCACGATCCGCGCTTCGCTAAGCCTTAAGGCGTTCAGCATAGAGCGCGCCGGCAGGTGTGTCCTCATGCTTGAAGATCGCGTAAGTCACATAGCCATTGCGCAGGTACTGCTGCGTGCGCTTCCGGATTTCAAGCAACTCCGATTCCGTATAGTCGGGCTTTCGAAGACGCAAATAAACAAAATCGGCAGTAAGAACGTGCGGCGTTTCCATACTTTCGTTTTCCGCCTGACAGAGCCCTACATTGGCCTCGCGAAGAAGCTTATAGACAGATTCATCGAACCAACTGGTATTGCGAAACTCAAAAACGTATTTGCTGGTCTTGGGCAAGAGGCGACTGAATTCCGCCAGGCGTTCGAGGTCGACTTTGAAGGATGGCGCAAGTTGAAAAAGAATCGGGCCAAGACGACCGGCGGCGCGCAAAGGCTCAAGCGATTCGAGAAAAACACGGGTAAACTCTTCCGCGTCTTTGAGCTTGAGCGAGTGAGTGATCTTCATATGCGCCTTGGGCAGAAACATAAAACCCGGCTCGGTGGCGGCGATCCATTTCTCAAACGTCGCGGCGGAAGCAAGACGCCGATAAGTGTAGTTAATCTCCACCGCGTTTAGGCGAGTGGAATAATAAGACAGAAATTTAGCGCTCGGAAGCTTGTCGGGATAAAAGCCGGGCTTCCAACTTGGGTAAGCAAATCCAGATGTGCCGCAATAAAGTTTAATATCTGCCAATGATCACAAACCTGCGAACCAATCGTACCCCTGTTCATACCAGTAGTCGCGTGGCCTTTGGTTAGTGTATCGAATCAAGCCAATCCGTTTAATATTCTTAATGCCGTATTTGACCGGGATGACTAGACGCAGTGGCGCACCGTGTTCATAGACCAAAGGCTTGTCATTTTGCTCCCAAGCCAAGATGGTTTGCGGATGCATCGCGCTTTTCATATCAAGGCCCACAAAGTAATCCTCGCCATCGGTCGCCATGTAGACGTAATCCGTAAGATGTGCGCCCGGCGGGAGAAATTTTTTCGTGAAATCCGAAAAACGCGCGCCAGTCCATTTCTGGACAACGCTCCAACCTTCAATGCAGCAGAACTTCGTGATCATCTCATGTCGCGGCAGCGATTGAATGTCGGCAAGTTGGAGAGTTACCGCGGCGGAACCGGGGCTTTCGAGTTGCAAGCCGTCCCACTCGGGTGGATTACCCTGGTCGTCTGCCTCCTCGTCTAAACCATGGTCGCCGTTAGGCTTTAGATAACCGATGTCGCTCGCCGGAAAGGTCGGCATAGTGTGCGAATGATCGACATAGCTTTCCCACAATTTCCCATTGAGGTCGAGCACACGCCGCTGCGGCCACGGGACTTCGGCCTCTGTATGCGACAGGCGAACGGCTTTATAAGCGCCTATAGCGCCAACAGCGGCTAATCCACCCAGAATGAAACCGCGACGGGATTTCTTGCCAAGTTCTTTGTTGAGCTCCGCTTCGGGGAGAACGATTTCAGGATGCCGGTTCTTCATTTGCTTTCTCCCTCTTTGGCCAGTTCCCAGCCGATAACCATGCTGCGGAAATTGTTCCAGCCTGCGAGGACGACTTGGCCCACATGAATGACAAAGAATCCGATATACCCCATCGTGAGCGCGAAATGAAGCAGCCGCGCAAATTCATAACCGCCACACAGGGCTGCCAACCACGACAGTTGCGCCGGTTTGTAAATGGCCAGGCCGGTGACAAGAGAACCAAAACCCATGATGACAATGCCCGTGTAGGCGATTTGTTGAGCGGCATTGTATTTTTCTTGCGGCGGTGCTTCTTTCCGCAGATGCAGGTCATGCAGAAAGACCTGCCACGCATCGCGAAACGCCCCCGGCGAGGTGGGCACTAAATATCTCCACTCGCCTGAAAACAGCGTGTAGGCGACGTAAAGAATGCCATTAATGATAAAGATCCACATGAACACGAAATGCAGCGCCATTCCTTCAGCGAGCCGGAATTTCATGCCGAACATCGCAAAGAGCCACTGCGGAAAGAGCTGAATGGGACCAAGATGATATGCCGGGTAAGCCCAATAGATGAGCAAGCCGCTCCAAATCATTAGGAAGAGGATTGGGAAGTTAACCCAGTGGAACCAACGAATTGCGAGCAGATGTTTAAAAACCAGTTTCGCCATATCCAAGTGTTCTTTCGTTTCACGGAACGAAACAGTTACGCTAACGTCTGACAATGGTAACAGGAAAAGCGCTATCCTGAACGGCATCGACATGAAAGCCGAACGACCATTGACCATGTTGTGCCTGGCGAGTTATGAAAAAGGCCAGCGATTTTTAGAAGAAGCTAAACAGCAGGGTTGTCGCGTGTTGCTGCTGACGTCGCAAAGTTTGCAAGGCAAATGGCCGACCGGGATTTACGACGACATCTATTACATGCCCGACAAAGAGTTTGAGTGGAACTTGCAGCATATGCTGCAGGGGGTAAACCACTTATGCCGGACAGAGCGCATCGAACGGATTGTGCCGCTCGACGATTTCGATTTAGAGAAGGCAGCGTTGCTGCGGGAACATCTGCGATTGCCTGGCTTTGGCGAAACGGCCACGCGTTATTTTCGCGATAAGCTGGCGATGCGCATGCGCGCGCAGGAGAGCGACATTCGCGTGCCGGCGTTTACGGGTACGATCCATTATCAAGCCATCACCGATTTCTTGGATCGGGTGCCCGCACCGTGGGTGCTGAAGCCACGCCTGATGGCGGGCGCAATGGGCATCCGCAAGTGCCACAGCAAGGAAGCGGTTTGGGAAAACGTTCACAGGCTGGGCGATGAACAATCGTATTTCCTGCTGGAGCAATTTATACCGGGCGACATCTTTCACGTGGATTCGATTTGGTTTGGCGGCGAGGTTGTGTTCGCGATTGCGAGTGCTTATGGAACACCTCCATTGGAAGTGGCGGCCGGCGGCGGGATCTTCACCACAGAGACGCTGGACGCCGGAAGCGAGTTAGATTTGAGTTTACGGCAGATGAATGAGGCGGTCCTGAAAGCGTTTGGATTGCGAGATGGTGTCTCACATACTGAATTCATACGGGGGCACGCAGATGGTTCTTTGTATTTTCTGGAAACTTCGGCACGAGTGGGCGGCGCCAATATTGCAGATCTGATTGAAGCAGCGAGCGGTTTAAATATGTGGGCAGAATGGGCGAAGGTGGAAACCGCGGCGGCGCATGGCGGCACTTACCGAGTGATGGAACGACCCCGACAACAGGCGGGCTTACTGGTGTCGCTCGCACGAGAGGAGTGGCCGCATACAGCCGATTTCAACGAGCCGGAATTAGTGTGGCGGATGAACAAAAAGCATCACGTTGGATTCATAGTAAAATCGCCACAAAGAGAAAGAGTTTCGGAGCTTTTGAAGTTGTACACCGAGCGTGTGCGCAGAGATCACCATGCGTCTGCGCCACCACGTGATAAGCCGGGAGAGTGAAAAGCGAATGAGCGTTTCAAGAACACTAGGGTTTACAGCGGGAGCCGTGCTGGGCGGACTGTCGGCGGCAGCGGCGTATGGAAGTGTTTCCAAAGGCTCGCAGATGTTCGGACCCTCCATTTACCGAGGACCCGGGAAGAGAAAATCGATCGCGCTCACCTTCGACGATGGTCCAAGCGAGAGCACACCAGACTTGTTGGACTACCTGAACAAAGAAGGCATAGCCGCCACATTTTTTCAGTGCGGAATGAATGTGAAAAGACTGCCGCATATCGCGGGGCAAGTAGCCGCTGCTGGTCATGAGATTGGGAATCATTCCTATTCACACCCGAAGTTGCCGTTTAAGTCGCGGGCATTTATTCATCGCGAGTTCACGGAGGCGCAACGGATCATCGAAGGAGAGACGGGGGTGACACCGATGTTAATGCGGGCGCCTTATGGGTTTCGGTGGCTCGGACTAAGAGAGGTTCAAGAGCGTTTACTCCTTCTAGGCGTAATGTGGACGGTAATTGGTTTTGATTGGCGCTGGCCCGCCGAGAAAATCACGGACTACGTACTTCGTTACAGTTCGCCCGGAGGGATTATTTGTTTGCATGACGGGCGCGGCGTGAGTGTGTGTCCCGAAATCGGCAATACGTTGGCGGCCGTTAGGGAGATTGTGCCTCGCTTGCGGGATAAAGGGTATCGGTTCGAAACAGTTAGCGGATTGCTAGATTAGCCTGGACATGTAATCATGTGCTTGCTAACATGTAATCACATGGTACGAACACAAATTCAATTAGAAGAGAGTCAAGCTGCCGTGCTTCAAAAAATGGCAACTGCTCGGAAGCAGTCTATGGCGCAACTAATCAGAATGAGTGTCGACTTGTTCGTTAAGCAGGAATCGGGCGCTAAGAATGCTACCCGTATAGGGCGGGCGAAGAGCGCGGTGGGAAAGTTTTCTTCGACTTCGTCTGATGGAAGCCGCCATCATGACCAGTACCTAGCAGATGCTTTTGCGGCCAGTTCCAGTGAATGATCTTTGTAGACACTTCGGCAATCTACGCCTTGCTGGACCGGGCGGACGAACACCACAGCCGGGCGAAGGAAACTTGGTTCTACCTATTGGAATCGGGTGAGCAAATGGTCACCACCAACTATGTTGTGGTTGAGTGTTGCGCTCTGGCACAACATAGATTAGGTCTAAAAGCCGTTCGGTCCGTTCAAGACGACATTTTGCCAGTTTTGAATTTGCATTGGATTGACAAACTAGCTCATGCCAAAGCGATGACCGCTCTGCTGACGGCAAACCGCGCAAAGCTAAGCCTGGTCGACTGTTCAAGTTTCGTAGTCATGCGAGATTTGGAACTGCGAGTGGCGTTTGCTTTCGATCGTCACTTCGATCAAGAAGATTTCGACTTTCCAAAATTGAATTAGCTTTCACCGAATCGTACGGCGGCTTCGCGGACGAGGACGCCCATCTTCGGGATGGGTTGGCTCAAGATCTGGTTTCAGGCTTTGCGCTACCAAGGCTTCGCTGCAAGTCGGGCCAATGGATGCGATGAAGATTTTTCCCAAGGCCGCAAGAGCTTCCGCCCGCTTACCTTGTTTTTCCGCAAACTCCAAGAAGTGATCTATTTGTACTCCGGTTGTGAATATCGCGGACTGGAACTGCCCCTTGAGCAGACGGTCCAACCCTTCCCGAAGCGGCGCGGTATCTTCTGGAATCGCCCATTGATAAACCGGAACGCTGGTTGTCCTACGCCCTTGCGCCGCCAGACCGGCAAGCAACTCCAGATTTGGACGGCCGTACTCCTGTAGCGCAACAGACTTCTCAGGCCGCCCGGCGACCGCGTCCAGTAATTCCCGCCAGGTGTTGGGTTCAGGTACCGTAACGGCGACCGGTATTTGCCACTCACGCAGAACCGCCGTCGGCTTAGGACCTCGCGCCACCACAGTCACTTTCCTCAACGCCTCGAAAAACAAAGTGTCCGGCTCAAGAGTCGCCAAAACTCGCTGCATGAGGCGTGTCCCCACACCGGTCAAGAAAATCACCATATCGAATTCACCGGCGTGCAAGCGTTTTGAAAATTCGAAAACAGCGGGATTTTCGGCAAGCGGAATCTCGCGCAACGCGGGCGCTACGAAAGATTGACCGCCATTGATGCGTATCAATTCCGCCATCTCCTTTGCGCGGCGGCTTTCGAAGGCAAGAACGTGGCTTTGGCCAAAGGACATACAAAATGGTAACGCGGATAAATTGATAGGATTGAAGGACAGGGTGCTATGAAACTGAGTACACGAGTTCTTTTATTTGGACTTTTCATGGGCTTGGGCGCGTCCGCGCAACAATCGCCGTCAGCAGCGCCGGAAAGCAACGCGCCTGTCTTTTTGGATAACAAACGGCCCTTGAACCCAAAGAAGGAAAAGGAGCCCACGACCCGCACCGTGACCGGACAAGTGGTGGATGATACGGGCCAAGCGCTCGAAGGCGCACTCGTCACACTCATTGATGGAAAAACAAAAGAACGGCACGAATACTTCACGAAGAAAGACGGCCGCTATAAGTTTGAGGATTTGAGTTTTTCGGTGGATTACGCACTGAAAGCGAAGTGGAAGAATTTAATGAGCGATGAACGAAAACTAAGCCAATACGATCACACAGCTCGCATTGTGCGCCTTTTGGAGGTGACGACGCCGGAGGGAGCGCCGCCACCTTCGAGTGAAGCGAAGACGGACAAACCGAAGTCTTAACGCTTGCAGAGTTCAGGGTAGTGCTTCTTGAGCGCCGCGATTTTCGGCAAATCGTTGTAAACGATGTACGGATAAGTCGGGTTATTTTCCAGGAAGTGCTGGTGGTGAGCTTCGGCGGGATAAAAAGCCTTCAGCGGCACAACCTGGGTCACGATCTTGTGCGAGAACGTGCCGACCTCCTGCAACTGCGTAATGTACGCATCGGCAACTTTCTTCTGTTCGTCGTTCGCGTAGAAAATCACCGAGCGATACTGCGAACCCCAATCCGGCCCTTGATGATCTTTTTCGGTTGGATCGTGCGCCACGGCGAAGAAAACCTTCAGCAACTGGCCGTACGTGATCTCCTTCGGATCGAAGGTAACCTGCACCGACTCAGCGTGTCCCGTATTGCCTTCACTGACCATTTCGTAATGAGCAGTGGATTTTTCGCCTCCGGAATAACCGGCCACCGCCGACTTCACGCCCTTCACTTTTTCAAAGACGCCTTCGACGCCCCAAAAGCAGCCGCCCGCAAAGACCGCCGTCTGCTGACCGCCCGTTGCGGGGACATCGACCGCCGGCTCCGGAAAAACTTTCTCGGCAGCCGACAACAGCGCTGCCGCCGCCAGAAACGAACCTAACAAACCAAATACTTTAGGATTCAACATTTTACGCACCCTTTCGTTTAGATTGCTCTGCTCATAAGTTCGCTGCGAAATCTGCAAAAGTTATTAACGCCAGCCAGGATTCTTACCCAAACTAACCAGATTCGCCAAAATTCGATAAGCGCCAGGCACGCCTTCGGGCAACTGCCGGTAGAGCGCAAAGGCATTGTAAACGTAGATGCCTTTCCCGTAGCGGGTCAACAAAAGACCGCCTTTTTGTGGATCCTGGTCGGGATCATGCGTTTCGGTTAGCGCTTGATAGTGTTCGTCCCACTTCTGGAGAAAACCATGCCCACGTTCTTCCTGCCAGCCACTGAAATCAGCCGACGTTATCTTATTTGGCCAATTGAAAAGCGGATTCTGCGGATCGAGCAGTTTGACCGGTGCCTCTTCGTCGACAACCCTTGGCGCGTTACCAACGGTCAACGGATACGGGCCATAGTCCCGATCGAAATTCTGTACGTTGTATTGCACGATCAGTACACCGCCATTGCTCACATAGCTCAGCAGCCGGTTATTGGCAGCTCGCAATTCCGGTCGCACTGCATAGGCGCGAACACCCAGCACGATTGCGTCAAAGTGGGAAAGGTCACCAGTCTCGATGTCGGCTGCCGATAGAGTCTGGACTTGAACACCAAGATCTTCGAGTGCGCGCGGCACATCGTCGCCGGTACCGGGCAGGAAGCCGACTTGCAGGTTGGGCGCGGTCTTCACATTCACGCCCACAGCCTTATACGTCGCTGAGTGATAGCTGGGATAAGGCCGCAGGCCCGGATAGCCAACCAGACGAAATCCTTCTTCGTAGGTCTTACCGTTATAGTCGGCGACCGCGCGAATTTCGTAATCGCCTGCTCTTAGAGAATGCGGCGTAACTTGGAAAGTCATCGTCTCGCTATCGCCGTCTCGTGCAAAAGAAAAAGGCGCTTGAGCGGGAGAAGACTCCCAAGCGGCTGGCAAACGCAGACGCACCGATCCTTTTGCAGGCCCCTTCACGTTGCTGCGCAAGGAACAAGAGAACGCGAACGAGCTGGAGGTAAGCGGAATAGCTCCCGCCGAAGGCGTCACCGAAACCGAGACCGCGGGCGCCATCAACAAAGGGTCTTCCACGATGCCTATGCCTTCCAATCGCTGATTGGCGGAAACCACGCGCTGCAGAGAAAAGGGAATGCCTTTAAAGCTGAGCCGCACTCTTGCGGACAGTGGATACGGCGCTAAGGAGAGATTGCGATAGCGCTCATCCGTGAGGTTGTAGTAAGGTTGCTCCTGATTGGGGCGAGTGAAATAGGCCTTCGTCAGCGTGGCATCGTCCGGTGCATCCACCGCAAACTTGAGCTTACTTTCCGTCCCTGCCGCGAGAACAGGGACGAGCGGCTTGTCCCCTTTGATATTCCAAGTTTTTCCGTCTGATGGCGCGATTATGATGTCTTCGACGTTGATATCTTGGGCACCCTCGTTGTGGAGGCTGGTCTGGACGAAAAATCTCTGGCCCGGTATGGCAATCGTGAAAGTGACCGCCTGCCCGCCCCCAAAACGGTTGTCGGGCTCTTTGTCCGGAGCGACGACGGCATCAAAGGAAACCTCCAGCGCCAGGGCGAGCGCCTTCTCAAATTGCTCCTGCTTCACATTGAGCTCGTAAGCAACATCGCTCCTGCCCGGTTCCGGCAACTTACTGGCGTTCACTTCGGCCAGTAGATCGCGCGTCGCTTTGAGCCCGTCAGCGAGCAACGGAGCAATTTGCGAAGGGTTGCCCGGGCGAAATTTGTCGGCAGATTCGTCAACAATCTTCGAGATGCTCTCCAAGCCGTGTTTCAAAAACGCCGTGTCGCCTTGTGCAAGAGAGCAGATGCCAGCCAGGGAAATATCGATTCCGTCATAGAAGGTGGTGTCCTTGCTTGCGCCGTCTGCGCGTGAACCGTAGCGATGATACGTCGCGGTATATAGGCCTTCGGGTGGAGTCGTGCCGCCGCCGTTTTGACTCTTCTGGAAACCCCAGCCCGTGCGGCCGATTTGCAAATAAGTCAAGCCCACCGTGGGATCAAAGCGCCCCTCTTGAATTTCGAGATTCGTAGCCGGACGTTCGTTAATCCACGTATTATCCACGTAGTTGTGGAAGCGGATAGGGACGTATTTATCGGTGGCATAGTCGTAGATGGTGTTGTCTTTGGTCGGCGCAAAGAACGGAACACGTGCATAAACCTTCGCTGGCGCCCAAGGTCGCAGTCCTTCGCGGATCTGTTCCGGGAAGCGCTTGGGATCGGCCGCCGCGTTGAAGGCTTCCTGCGCCATTTGTCCGGCGACTTGGTGATTGCCATGTCCGTCGGTGGGAGCGCCCACAAAGCTGGAGGTCAAAATCAAGGGGCGGGTCATACGCACCACGCGAACCACATCCGACAGCACGCGCTCGTAGCCCCATTTTTCGATTGCTTCTTCGCGCGTTTTTGAAAACCCGTAATCTATGACGCTGCCCCAGTACTGATCCACGCCGTAATAGCGGTCGGCTTGTAACAGTTCCTGGGTGCGCAACAAGCCAAGTTCATCGTACATATCGGGGGACATGGCGTTTTGGCCGCCTTCGCCGCGCGTTAAGGTGAGTAGGGCGGCGCGCGTTCCGCGGCCACGCGTTTCCGCAGCGAGCATACCGCCATCTTCATCATCAGGGTGCGCTGTAATCATCAGCATGCTGGCACGAGTACGAAGTGCAGCCAAGGCGCGAGAAAGCCCAGCAGTACCGCGATCTTCACTAATAGCTTGCGCATTGGGATCAACGCGCGAAGCTTGTTGAAGGTTCTGGGCGTAAGCGTGAGGCCACAAGCCAGCCACGGCGAGCGAAGCCGCCACCACTGGCACGACGAGTGAAATGGGGATAGAACTGTGATTTCTGGGCATTTCGGACATTTCGGTTCGGATAGTTTTTATGGTACGCCAGATGTGGAATCACATTATTCAATTAGGGTCGCCAATGTGAGGGATCGCGGCCTAAAAGAGTTTAATTCGTTTAACCTGGAAGGGGCGGTATCCTTTGGAAGGCGCGCTTCGTCCAAACATTGAGAAGAGGAGTTGGAGCAATGCATAAGAATAAGACATTCACCGCGCTAATTGTAGGGTTGGGGCTGGCGTCCCTCGGCTTAAGCCAGCAGTATCCGCCGCCCCAGTATCCGCAAGGCCAGCAACCGCAGGGATATCCGCAGGATCAGCAGTACCCGCAAGGGCAGCCGCCTCAAAGCCAGCCTCAATATCCCCAACAGTATCCACAGCAGCAGTATCCGCCGGCATCCGGCTATCCGCAGCAGCAGTACCCGGTGGCAGGCCCCGGACAGCCGCCGCTCTTGCCTCCGCAGCAGTTGGACCAAATGGTGGCTTCCATCGCGTTGTATCCAGACAACCTCTTGGCGCATGTTTTGACTGCGGCCACGGTTTATCAACAGATTCCGGAAGCAGCCGGCTGGGCCAATCAGCATGCTTATTTGCATGGCGCCGCTTTGGCGCAGGCGATTCGCGAAGACAATCTGCCTTGGGATGTGAGCGTGCTTTCGTTACTTCCCTTTCCTCAGGTTTTGAGCCAGATGGCGCAATATATGCAGTGGACTGAGCAACTTGGTGATGCGGTCCTGGCGCAGCGGCCTGACGTGATGGACGCCATTCAACGTTTGCGTGCGCGTGCTCAGCAATATGGCTATTTTCAAGATCCGCAGTTTACCCATTATGAACATGTCGTTGTAGCGGGGCCAGGCCTGATTCAGATCGATCCGCTCGGGCCCGACTATTTCGTGCCCTATTACAACCCGCGAATTTTCTTCGTCGCCCCTCGGCCCGGGTTTTTCGCTGGCTTCAGTTTCGGACCGGGCATTAGTATCGGCGCGGCGTTTTCACCTTGGGGATGGGGTCCTGGCGTAGGCTTTGGCTGGCGCGAACACTCAATTCTCATTGGTGGCAATCCGTGGAATCGCGGATGGGTTGATCGGGCACGATTCAACCGCCCCATCGCAGTCGGTCCAGAGCGCCGCGCGGAGACACATGGCTATGTTCCCCAACGCCGTGAAGAACCGCGCCGCGAAGAGCATCGCGACGACCACCGGGATCGCGACCACCGCTAGTTTTTTAGCAGGTTTGCTCGGACGCACCAGGCTGCCGCAGGATTCGATCCCGCGGCAGCCTTTGTGTTTTGATGGCTAAAGAGGCTTGCCTGTTTGAATTGCCGATTTGTGTTGCTCCTGCCGTTAGTCGTTTCCTCCGCCGACCTTAGCGATCTGCACAAACAAGGCGCTCAGCTTTATGAACAGAAGAAGTATGTGGAAGCCATTGCTGCGCTTGAAAAAGCTTCGGAAAACGAAGATCCACATTCTGCGGCCTACGCCGAATCAACCTTGTACATTGGCCAAAGTTACTTCTCGCTGCAACAGCCGGCCAAAGCGATTCCGTGGCTGGAAAAGACCGCGCCCAATGTTGAAGCCTATTACATGCTGGGCAACGCCTATTTGCAAACCCGCGATGTGGAAAAAGCTGAAATTGCTTTTGCGCGTCTTTTTGCAGTTCCGGCCGATTCGGCTGCGGCTCATTTGCTCGCTGCCGAACTGATGCTCAAGAGAGAGTATGAAGAAGAAGCTTTGGAGCAGGCCAGAAAAGCGCTGGCCCTCGACTCTAAGCTACCCGGCGCACACTTCATCCTGGGTGAAATTGCCATCGCCCATCATCAGTTGGAAGAAGGAATCGGCGAGTTCAGCAAAGAGATCTCACTCAATCCAAATTTCTCTATGGCTTGGTATCGATTAGGAGAAGCCTTGTCACGCCAGGAACAGTGGGCGGCGGCGATTCCGAATCTGGAGCGGGCCATCTGGTTAAATGCCGATTTCAGCGGTCCGTTTATTGTTTTGGGAAAATGCTATTTTAAAATCGGAAACTATCCAAACGCCGAAGGCATTTTGCGCCGGGCGTTGATTCTCGATCCCAACAATTACTCCGCCACTTACATGCTCGGCCAGACGCTTATGTTGGAGGGGAAAAAAGAGGAAGGGCGTACAGTTTTAGAAAAGCTAAAAGGTATGGAACACCGCTAGCGTGTGGCGACGATGCGGATGAAATGATCGGTGAATGTGAGTGCCGGCGCGGGATTGACTTTCGGCATGTGGCAAGCAATGCAGTTGTCGCTCTTTTCCGCAGTAATGTGTGCCCTCTGACTGGGATGGCAATCGAGACACTTAGCATTGTAGACAGCGGGCACATCCCGCTGCGCGTTGCGGTGAGCCGGATGGCAAGTGGTGCATTTGATTTCGCTGTTCCGATAGCAGGCGCTCTTCATCATGCGTAGGGGCTGAAAGCGCACGTTGCCAATGTTCTCGTCGTCACCCGAAGGTGGTTTAAGCCGGTGGCATTCCCCACACAGTTGCACCTGCGCGACATGTTCAAGCTTGCCCGGGTTAACAGGCAGTCCGTGACCTTCGGCATGATCTTCGGCTCCGCGATGACACCGAATGCACTGCACGCCCGGTGTGAGACTTGTGAGATCGTCGCTCGCAGAAGTTGAGTGGCAATGAAAGCATTTTCGGGCGTCGCTCAACGATTGAGCCCAGCCGAGCGCTTTTTTCGCATTGGCAGAAATGCCATTTTCCTGTCCAATCGTTATGCCATAGCCGGACGAATCGTAATAACTAACGCGATGCTCAATGAAAGTTCCGTGGAAGCTAAGCACCGGCGTCTGTCCCTGGCGGCCCGAGCCGAAGATCCAAACAAGCGGCGCAGTTGCGTTGTCTGAGCCCCGCTGTGCAGTGACTTCCATACCATCCAGCGTTCGCCGGTAAACGAAGGAGTAACCATCGGCTGCTTCGCCCAGCGGTTTGTTCGGGAGGTGCGAAGCGAATGGGCTGCCCACGGGAGGCATAAGGGCGGACGCATGCGCCGATTGCGAATGCAGCTTGGCCTCTGCCGGGTGACAAGTGGCACAATCGGCGGCCAGTATCCAAAATGGTTTAAAGAGAGCGATCAGCAATAGGACAAAGCGGATCACTGCTTGGCCGCCAACTGTGCATTGACAAGTTCGAGATTCGCGCGCGCGGCTTGATGACCAGGATCAATTTGCAAAGCGGCCTGGAAGGCGTTCTTCGCTGCGCTGAGCTCGCCGCGCATGGCGAAAAGTGTGCCTAGGTTTGCTTGTGTGTCCGCATTTTGCGGATCAAGGCGCACTGCCTCGCGAAAGTGAATTAAGGCATCGGCAAAGTTTTTTTGTTTGAAGTAAACGGTTCCCAGCCCGGCTTGGGCGTCGGCATCAGCGGGTTTTTTCCGCAGGAAGATCTCATACTCCTGGCGTGCGCCTTCCAAGTCGCCACTAAAAGCGAGTGCACGAGCAAGGTTGTAACGAGCGTTCAAATACTGGGGGTCCAGCCTGAGCGCTTGGCGGAACTCGGCGATGGCGGCGGGCACATTTTCTTTCAGCAGCATCACTGTGGCCAAACTGTTATGGGCGGTCACACTGTTCGGTTCGGCTTGCAAGGCTGCGCGATAAGCGGCCGCCGCCTCATCGTATTTCCCGCGCATTTGAAGCAACGCTGCCAGGTTGTAGTGGGCCAGAAAATCGGCAGGATATTTCACAAGCCGCCGCCGCATCACCGCTTCTTGAATGGCCAGCCGCGGATCTTCTCCGCCCGGATTTTCTTTGGGCAGCACTTGCAGCCAGATGTGTCCCATTTCGTCTTCGCTTCGGTTGCCGGCCAACACCAGTTTAGGCGGATGATTAGGGTTCCGTGGATTCTCCGCTGTATTGTCATAGCGGATGCGCATGCCGACCTTTGTCCCTTTGGGAAGATCAATCGGCGTTGCGTAGTCATAAGTTGCCTGCCAATTGATGTCCCAATCGGTGATGCGGATCAGCCAACGGCGCGTACCGTCAGGCAAGGTGGCCCAGGCTTCCAGCAGCTTGCCCAGGTAGTGCGCGTGCGGATAAATCGCCAGCACCTGCACATCTACCGGGAGCACGAGTTCGTCCGTCACCTCGAAATCTTTCGTTCCTGGGCGGATACGCAATGCGCCATCGTGCTCCAATTGAACCAACATGGGAAGGCGGGTTGGGACCTTTGCCGCGAAATAAAGTCCGATCTCAGCTTGCAGGAGCTCTTCTTTACCCGTCGGCTGCAAGTGCAAGTTGACAATGAGATCGGTTTCGGGATCAAGCCTCCACGCCATATCGTCCGGTTCCGCGTGCAGCACGCTGGCAGGTTTCCAGAAGAGGAAGTGGGAGTCCGGTTCGAAATTGTCAGCCGCCGCCTCGGTAATTACATCCATGCCCGCAAAGCCGGGTTGCCCATCACGGCCGTCGCGCGCTCTGAGGGAATGCGTGCGGTCAAGCACGACGTTGCCATGGTGGACCACCCGCGGATTGCTCATGCGCAATTCGAAGCCGCGTACATAACGAACCTGATCCACGCCGCTCGGGATCACGAAATTTCGAAAAATATCGCCGCCGGAAGCCGGTACGCGGAACGGCGCAGGCATGCGCAGGATCAAGTCTGGGGGCCCCATTTGCCATTCGCTTGTGAAGCGCGGCGCGGCGGGCAAATCCGCTTCTTCGCCGCGCGGCTTAGCCTGCTCCAGCCAGTGTGAGAAAAGCGCAATCTGTGCCGGAGTTAAACTGCGATCTCCCACAAACTTTCCATAACTGCGCTCCGGCGGCCACGGCGGCATGTAGCGACGCGCAGTTACAGTCACAATCTGTGCGGCGTGCTTAGCCGCGTCTTCGTAGCTCAGCAATGGGAACGGCCCGCTGCCACCGGGGTGATGGCAGGGCGCGCAATGCGAGTACAAGATAGGCGCCAGGTCTTTGTTGAACGTGACGGTCTGCGCAAAGACAGTCTGGGCGCAAAGCAACAAGACGAGAGTGATTAGAAAATTCAGTCTGATCTAACCATTATCCAAAGCTTTCTTGATCATGGCAGCGAGTTCGTCTTTTGCGGCAGCCGTACTGACGAATAATTCCTGCCGTGCGCCGGCGCTCAACGCAATGGCTTTCCAGCCATTTGTAGTGGGCACCGTAATGCGAATTGCCGGCGCACCTTTGGCGTCGCGCACGGGCCGGATCACGCCCGGAATGATAGAGCGGATTTGCGGGTTGTCGCGCAAAAGACGTTGCAGCACCGGGCGCAGATTATCAATGATGCTGTGCTCCACTTTGAGTCTGTTCTTTTCCGCTCGCAGACGCATGGTTTCCTACTTAAACTGCTTCTTGTACTGGAAATCAATCCCAAACTCGCCATTATCGTCGCGCAACGCCACCACCGAAAATTGCCGGCTAAAGGCCCACTCAAAACGAAAGATCTGATCGGATGTTTGCGAAAGATTGGTGATGTAAGTGATTGTGATGTCACGCGAGATCTGCTGTTCTAAAGTAACGCGCGTTTGCGGGGTGTTAGTAATCCCTTGCACCAAAGGGTCAATCCGGATGTTAGTTATGCCAAAGAGTTTGGAAAGGCGATTGGTTACAGGCGAAGTCATGGCCGCCCCTAACAACGAATTGGCGCCGGATTGCAGGGTATTGGTGTCGTTTGTCCGCAACGTTTTGGTGGTATCGGTTGAATCGGGCGCGCGACCTACGGCGAGCAAGGCGATGATTTCGCGCGGCTGCAAAGGCGGATCTGAGCGGTAAGCAATGTTCAACTTACTAAACGTGCCAGAGATTGTAATGTCGACGGTGATCCCGCGCGCGCGCGTTTCAAGATCGAGATCGAGGGCCGGTTCAATCTTCACCGGGTTGGCAAACGAGATCTCGCCGCGGTTGATGCTGTAGCGAGTTCCAAACGCTTGAATATCGCCCTGATTGGCGGCTAGAGTGCCCAACAGCACCGGATGTTCCGGGGTGCCGCGCAACTGGAGATTGATCTCGGCTTCCACATCGCGGCTGAGGGATGTACTCAACTGCAGATTCGGGGCGCTTTCAATCACGACGTCCAAGTGAAGGCCAGTGAGAAATTCGTTGTCGCCCGCAGGCGCGGCGTTGGCTGCGCTGAGTCCCGCGAGGATGTTGCCCACGTCGGTATTCGGATTAAAGACGACTCGTGAAACGGTTAGCGAGCCAGACAGAAGACTGTTTGTGCTGCTCCCGCTCAACCTCAATTTAGAACTGGCAGTCACGCTGATACTTCCCGCATACCGAACGCGTACGTTCTCGGCCGAGCCTTCCAAGTGATAAACCAACGGGCCGCCACCAAAGCTGAGAAAGCCGCCCAGCGTCAATTGTCCTCCGCCGGATGTAGCGGTCATCTTCTGTAGCGTCGCTCGATTACGCGTGAAGGTCAAACTGCCATTCACAGCACTTAAACCGTTTGGTATGTTCTCCGGAAAAAGGAGCCGTCTTTGATTTGCAAAGTGCCGTTCACAAGCGGGTCGCGCAGCGTGCCGCCAATCGTTGCCGAGATAACTGAGATGCCGGCAGACTCCACGTTAGGATCGAACAGGTGATAAGCCTGCAAATTTACCGATCCAACCACCTGCAGATCCATGGGTTTGCGGTCCGCAAGCGGAATTATGCCGGTGATGGCCACGCTGGTTTGATCGCCTTCAATTCGAAAACTACGCACCGTCGCGACACCTTTGAACCAGTCGATCAGCAACGGCCCGCTATTATGCAACGAAACTAGCGGCCCCTTGTCGTCGCCCAGCGCGTTCGGATTGAGCTGCGATGAGAGCTGCAGCTGATCCGAGCGGAATGAAATACGCATTTGGGCAGGATCTTGCAGCGGACCTTCCAGATGAAGCGTGGCAGACAACGAGCCGTCGAAGAGCGGGTCCTTGCCTGCGTTGAAGAGCGAATAGATGGAAGCCACCGTTACGCGATCGAATTCTATTTCGGCGGTCGTGCGGTTACCCGGCGTCATTTCTACTTTGGCGGTCCCATGCAGCGGGTTCTTGCGTAAATCGCCGCCGATGGTCGCCTCGAGAAACTGCCCATGCGTCTCACTGCGCACCGTAATGTTGCCGTAAGGAACTTTGTTCCAGGTCACGCTGGACAGCTCAACACTTCCGGTAGCTCCCGTAGGCTCAAACTTCCCAGGCGCGACACTGGCACTGCCTTCAAAGTGGACCTCCGCTTGCGCATTCAGAGCAGGTTCATATTTGCGCATGGGCGAAAGGCTTGCCAGCGGGAAACCGTTGCTGTCGATTTTTACGCGAGCTTGCCCGCGCGTCCACGCTCCGGGAGCATGCGTATACTCGCCCGAAAAGCCTAACCGAGCCGCGCCCGACACTACGCGCCCGCTTGAGATTTGCAGCTGATCGCCGGCCAGTTCCGCATCGAATTGAACCTGATTGAGCTTCTCACCATAGGCATCCAAGCTGTCGCTTGTAATGTGCGCTCGTCCTTCTGGTTGACTCACGGTTCCGTGCAATTGCACACTCCCTGAGGCAAGACCTTGAATAATGGGAAGTTCGATATTAGGAAACTGCGCCGCTAGGCGTGCAATGCTTACGCTATGCAATGCCACTGCGGCACGTAGCGGCGAATCGGCCTTCACCAGCCAGTTACTAAATCCAATCAGGCCGGTACCGTTCAAATGCGTGTCGCCTTGCCGTGCATCCAACGAAGCGAAGTCAATGCCATTTCCGCTCGCGTCGAATTTCGCTGCCAAATGATCGATGACTTGTCCCTCTACGCGCACATTCGCAGCGGCAATCTGTCCCTCAAAGTTGGGACTACTCAAAAGGCTGCTCACCGTGCCGTCGAAGTGGGCGCTCCCGTTCTCCAATAAGACGGGCCAAGCGCCGGCGCCAATATTTAAGCCAAGCAAAGTCAATATTGGTTTGAAGTCTTCCAGATCGCTGCTGTCCGCGACAACTTGATTTTCTCCTCGCAGAGATCCGGAAAACGAGATCGCGGAATGCGGAAAGTTCAAATGCGAATTCTCAAAAGTGAGCGAGCGCGATTTCTGCAGATAGCCCAACGCCACGTCGCCGGAAACCGGAATCCCTCCGGGCTGCGATGAAATCTGCAAATTCGCCTGCACGGCGAAGTCGTCCATCCGGCCGTCAAGAGTACCTGTGCCATGCACGTGCCCCTCGGCGATACCCTGCCACGCCAGAGGCTTGTTGGTGAAAAATGAAGCAGCTTCATGCAGGGCCAGTCTGCTAAGTTCGCCTTCAAACGACAAATTACGATAGTTTTTGATGGTCGCTTCGCCGTTGAATCTTGCACCCTGGGTCATGGCGGCCACGTGTCGCAAAACCACGCCGGACTTTCTAGCGTCTACCTCGGTCGAGACATTGATGCCCCTCAGCGTGACCGCACTTGACTCAATGGAGGTTTCATGGGCATCGGCCTTGCCGTCAAAAGACCAGCCGCTACGTTCGTCATAATGGCCAGCGCCTCGCACGGCCAGTTTGCCTCCGCGTACGAACGTCAATTTTACAAGCGGCAGGATCTGATTCGCCGCGACTCCTGCATCAAGCTGAACGTCCAGTTGCGGATGGCTGAGGTGCTGCACAACGCCAGTCGCGGTTAACTTCGCATCGGTGCCATTCAACTTCAATTCGCTAAGTGTCACGCGATCGCGTTCGAGCGACGCTTGCGCCTGCAATTCCAAAGGACCACGCACCAAGTCGCCAAACCCTAAATCGATTTGCCGCGTGAACAAGCTCACTTCGTAGCTCGGCGTAGCTTTGCGATATCTAGCTAATACCTCCACCCCGTCGCCGCGTATGTTTACCGGGATGCGCTTATCGTTCACCACCGCCACACCATCGTTAATGACAAAGCGATTGAGCTTGAGCTTGAACAGTTCCTCCAACGGGCTGGCAGTCTTCTTGCGAGCAATCGGCGGTGTGGGAAGATTTGTCGACCCGTCCGGCGTCACGATCAGGTTAACTTGTGGCCGCGTGAGAACGATGGACGAGATATCGGCTGTGCGTTCTAAAACCGAGATCACCCTGACGGCGACACGGGCATTTTCCACGCGCAGCAGCGGTGCACCTGTCAGCGGCTCGGTTCCATGGATGACGAACCCCTGCAAATCGGCGGTAAGTGTCCGCCAGTCATAGTCAAAGCGCGCGATCTCCACCTTGCCGCCGGTGGCCGTCTCCACTTGCGCAATGATCCGCTGCCGCACCTGATTGCGAAACCAATTCGATTGCAAAATCACCAGTACCGCAAACACGGCGGCACACAGCAACACTAGCCCGGCGGCGCCAACTCTACAAATCGTTTTGCGCGTGAGTGTCATGTTTATTCGAGCGTCTTATCGAAATAAATGAGCGTGACCCGTTTCCGGCTCTCTCCCAGCCAAGTGTTCAGGGCCGCATCGGTATGCTCTTCCACCAGCATGACGCGCAACGGTTCCCGCGACACTTCAAGCGTTGGCGGTTGGCCGCTATGCGATTGCTTCCAAGCCGCCACTTGGCGCTGATATGCACTCTCGATATCGGCATCCGAAACGGTGACGTCGGGGCGAAATCGAAATTCAATGAACTTCAATTCGGTCAGTTGCAATTCAAGATGATTGCGCAAAACTTTGGCCGTGAGATTGTAACTCCTCAAGGCTTGGTCCAACTCGGCTGCGCCTCCGTTCGCGTCCTCAATCTGCCGATAGTATCGGTCCACCTCTCCGGTGTCCGGCAAGCTATAGCGGCTGAGTTGCATTTCGGACTTGATCAGCAACTGTTCTACTAACCGATCGGCCGCCTCACGCCGAGCCTCTAAGCTGCGCACGACCGGTTTGTGATTTAACAGAGCGGTCACTCGCAACTCTTCATCCAGCTGGAGCTGCGTAATAACTTCGTGCCCTACGGCAATTGCCAAGCGATCAATGATTTCACCCTGCATTGGAAGCAGCAGGCATACTATAAAACACCACAAACGCATCAGAACGCCTGCCCCAAAGAAAAATGGAATTGGAAGGCGTTGACCTTCTGCACTAGCGAAGGCAAACAAACCGGGTTCGACACTGGACAATCGAGGAGTTGCTGTTCCGTCCCCTTCAATCCGTAAAAACGCGGCGCATCGGGACTGAAGGAAAAATCAAGACCGATGGGACCAATGGGAGAGCGGTAACGAAAGCCAAATCCGACCGATTGAACCATGTAGTTAAAATCTTGCAGATCTCGTTGTCGAAAACGCAGACTGAAATCTTCAACGGAACTATAAACGTTGCCGGCATCGTGAAACAAGACGCCCCCTAAGTTTTCACCATATAGCGGGAAGCGGAGTTCAAAACTGTTTGCCAGGAATGCGTTGCCGCCGATAGGAAAGCCTGTGGTCAAATCGCGCGGCCCGGCTTGAAAATCGGGGAACGCACGGAGCGAGGTGGAACCGCCCGAATAAAGTCGTTCGGCGAGCGGAATAGGGTTTGAATCGTTCGCGGTGGTGTCATTCTTACCACCCGTGCGCTGGATAATACCGAATTGCGTGCTGCGGGCAAACACCAGATCGCGACCAAAAAGGTGATAGGTGGAATTACGAAACAAACCACGCGCGAAATGTGTTTGCGTTCCCAGGAAACCAGGCGCATAACTAAAATCCAGTGTGGTGTAGATGCCATGATGCGCATCGGTTGGATTGTCGCGTTTGTCTTGAATAATGGTGAAATTTGCCACCCCGGCTGTCTCAGGTTGCGAAAGGATCGGCACCACGGCGGGATCGATTTTAACATTCGACAAAGTAATGTTGCGGTATGCGTAGCGATATTGAAGTGTGTAAGCCCGTGAAAGGCGCTGCGAAAGCTGGATAGACCCTTCCCGCCGGTGTTGTGTGTACGTCCGAATATCGTTCGAGTTCTCAAAAAGCACCGATGTTGTAAGGCTCAGTTTGTCATTTGAGACGAAATGAGGAATGAAGTAAGTCAACGCTGCCTTCTGCTCAACAGTTGATGCGGCCGTCTGTAGCCCAAGTGTTTGTCCCAAACCGAAAAGATTGTTCCGGGACAGGCCAATCGCAATCCGCGGCGCAAAGCCGGTGCTGCCCGCCGGATTGTCCAAACTCGTAATGCCGCCGCCGATACGCGCTAATTGCGCACCGAAGCCAAAGGTAGCCGAGTAATGGCGCGCTTCGTCCACATCGAACAAGACATATTTGTTTTCTTCATCGCCATTCGGGTTCTGGACGGCAGTTGTTACGTGTGAAAAAATTCCCAAATCGTATAGCCGCCGTTGACTGTCGATCTCTTTCGCGAGCGAAAGCGCTTCACCGGTTTTCAGTTCCATACGTTCGAAAACCAGCCGCGGGTTCGTCGTTTCAAGGCCAGTTACCAGCACGTTACGCACAAAGGTTTGCGGACCAGGTTTCACCACGTAACGCAAGTTCATATGCTGTGCTGCCGCAGCAGGGGTCGGATAATAGTCAAACGACGCGTTCAGGTAACCGCGGCCGTAATAGTAATTGAGAATATTTTCGCGATCAAGCGAAATTTCCGCATCGCTGTAAACCTGATTCTTCGAAGAAGAAATTAATTGCTGGAGCTTTTTCCGATCGGCCTCGGAAGCGCCTTCCAACTTAAGGTCACCGACAAACCACTGGGGTCCTTCCACGATTTGGATAAAAACACCAAGGTGATTCGAACCACCTTTGAAATCGTCTTGAATATGCGAGGTAACTTTCACATCGCGAAAGCCGTTAGCGGAGTAAAGATTTTGAATCGCCTGCACATCCTGCCGCAAATAAGATTCGTTAAAGCGGCCATATGGATAGCGCGGCACACTCGCCGGCTCAATCAAAAGCCGCTCGCGAATCATCCGGTCCGAAAAGTAGCGGTTACCCGTGATACCCAAATAGACCATTTTATGGCGGCTGCCGCGGTCCACTAAATACGTCACAATCCGCTCACTGGCATCCTTCCCGTCGCTCATCGAGTGTGTGACTTCGGCCTCGAAATAGCCCAGCGATTGTAAGTATTGTTCGATGTTATGATCGCCCTCAGTAATTAGATCGGAGTCTATCGAATGTTCCTGAAACATCGGCACAAGTTCAGTCAACTTCGCTTTGCCGATATGCGCGCCATCCACGCGAACCACCACGCGTGGACCTTCCTTAATATCGATATACGGCTCCACACTATTAGAGTCTTCGTGGTAATCGAGTCGCGTCAATGTTACTTTCGATTGCAACAGGTTACGATTTTCATAGTAGCGGCGTACGTTATCTAAACCGCTGCGAATACGCTCGTTAGTGACGGGCTGCCAACCGAGGCCCAAGAAACCGTACAAGCGTTTCCAGCGGGTTGCCCGCACAATGCTGGCGGTGGAACGTTGCGCATTGCCGGTGATCGACGGCATTTCCAGTTTGGCGCGCCGCCCCGAGTCTATATTGAAAGTGACGTGCGCCTCTTCCCATTCAGGCTCGTAGTCCACCTCCGACTTGACATCGGCGTTGTAAAAGCCGTTTTGACGTAAGAGAACCTGCAAGGATTCAACGGCCTGATTGGTAGCGGCCGCGGAATAGATAGTGCCGGTGCGAAGTTTGGCCGCGCTCAGCAACTGGCCTTCGTTGGGAGGTTGTTTCACGCCCAGAACTTCGATTCTTCCTACGAAGTAAGCGCGCTGCGTGACGAAGCGCAACGCAACGCCGGCACCGTCATCGCGCGCATCCACCGCCAGATCAGCATAGCGGCCAGAAGAATAGAGGTTCTGCAACGCTGTTCGCAAATCGCGCTCATGAAACGGACTGCCAACATGCAGCGGAACGCGCGCTTGTAAATCGGTCTTCGGCAAGGGCTGGTCTTCCGGCTCAAACTCGAGACTCACCAGCTTGCGACCCTCGTATTTCAAAGCCTCTTTTAAGAGGCTGGTATTCGCTTGTTGCCCAAACAACGGCATACACGCCAGGATTGCTAGGATCGTTTTATATGACAGCCGCCGAAAAGGAACGCTATTCGCGGCAAATCCTCTTCCCTGCTCTGGGAGTTGAGGGCCAGGAGCGGATTGGGCGAGCATCGATCTGTATTGTCGGCTGCGGTGCACTAGGAAGCTTTCAGGCGGAAGCTCTGACGCGCGCGGGCATTGGCCGGTTGCGGCTGATCGATCGCGACTACGTGGACTACACAAATTTGCAGAGACAGTGGCTGTACGACGAATCTGACGCTCAAAATGAGTCTCCCAAAGCAATGGCGGCCGCACGACGTTTACAGCAAATCAATTCACACGTCCTGATTGAGCCGCTGGTCAACGACCTAACGCCGTCTAACGCCGAAGAATTAGCCGACAATTTTGACATGATCCTTGATGGTACGGACAATTTTGAGACACGATATCTCATCAATGATCTTAGCGTCAAAACGAAACGGCCTTGGGTTTACGGGGCCGCCGTAGGCAGTTATGGCGTCGTTATGCCCGTTGTTCCCGAAAAAGGGCCTTGTTTGGCCTGTGTTTATCCCGAGCCGCCCGCCGGTGTGCAGCCCACTTGCGACGTCAATGGCGTAATCGCACCAGTAACTGCATCGGTGGCCGCCCTGCAGGTTGCCCTTGTAATGCGAATGCTCGCCGGATGGGATGATTTCGTGTCGTTTATCCATACGATGGACCTTTGGCAGGGAACTCAGAAGCGCGTCTCGGCGGGTGCGGCTGATCCCGCGTGTCGCGTTTGCGGCGCGCGAGAATTTCGTTATCTGGATGGCCGCAAGCGGACCCCGGTCAGCTTGTGTGGCCGCAACGCTGTCCAATTGCATGAGAATGCTCGGCCCTTGGATCTACAGGTGTTGGCTGCGCGTCTGCGGCCATTAGGGACGGTACGGGTGAATGAGTTCGCACTACGCCTTTCCGTGCCTAAATACGAGGTGACTTTCTTCCCCGATGGGCGCGCCATCGTAAAAGGGACAACGGACGTGGGTGTGGCGCGCGGCGTCTACGCGCGATTGGTCGGCCATTAGTCTATTCGATACAATTCGAGCGACCCAAATGGCGAAACAAACGCGCAGACGTTTTATTAGACAAGTGCCAGCTGCTCTGGCTGCGACCAGCGCTTTCGGTAGAAGTAGGAGCGAGCCCGAGGCCAGCGAATGGACCCTGTGGTACAAACAGCCAGCCAAAATTTGGACCGATGCACTGCCCATAGGCAATGGGCGCTTGGGCGCGATGGTATTTGGCGAAGTCGACGAAGACCGGCTTCAGTTGAACGAAGACACTTTGTGGTCAGGGCATCCGCGCGAGTGGAATAATCCCCAAGCAAGCGAGGCGCTGCCCGAGATTCGCAAGCTGGTGCTGGAGGAAAAGCGCTACAAAAACGCGGACCGCGCCTGCAAGCGCATGCAGGGCCCCTACAACGAGTCCTATCAGCCGCTTGGCAACTTGCACTTGAAGTTCAGCGGTTTGCTTGCGGTGAGTAACTATCGGCGCGATTTGGATTTGGATTCCGCCGTAGCCCAAGTCAGTTTCACTGCGGGGGGAGTAAGTTACACACGCCAAGTTTATTGCTCGGCCCCGGATCAAGTAATAGTAGTTGAGTTACGGGCCAGCAAGCCGGGAAAACTAAACCTTACCGTCACGCTGGACAGTCTTTTGCAATCGGCTAGCGAGCCCATTGGCAGCAACGGCCTGCGCCTGCATGGCAAAGCACCGGCACATGTGGAGCCAAATTACGTCGATTCAGCCAATCCGGTGATATATGACGATGCAGACGGCAAGGGTATGCGGTTCGAATGCCGGGTGCAGGTGCGTCATAAAGGCGGCAAAATTGAGGCGGCGGATGGAGGCTTACGTATATCGGCCGCTACTCATGTGACGATCTTGCTTTCGGCAGCAACGGGTTACCGCGGATTCGATCTGATGCCCGATCTTAGTGCGGACGAAATCGGCACTCTGAACGCGGATCGTTTGCGGGCAGCCGCCAAGAAGTCGGAAGCGGAACTGCGGAATCGGCACATCTCAGATCACCAGTCCCTATTCCGCAGAATGGCTCTGAATTTAGGCAAAATTGCCGATTCAGGTCGACCCACCGATGAAAGGCTAAAAACGTTTGCTTCCGATGAAACCGACCAGCACCTGCTAGCGCTTTACTTTCAATATGGGCGCTATCTCTTAATTGCCAGCTCTCGCAAAGGCTCACAACCAGCCAACTTACAGGGGATTTGGAATGACCAGATACGGCCACCCTGGAGTAGTAATTGGACCGCTAACATCAACGTACAAATGAATTACTGGCTGGCGGAAAGCTGTAATCTGAGCGAGTGCCACGGGCCCCTGTTTGACCTCATCGAAGGGCTCAGCAAAACGGGTCGCAGAACGGCCAAAGTGAATTACAAGGCCGGTGGATGGGTGTCACATCACAATGTGGATTTATGGCGACAATCCGCGCCGGTGGGCGATTTCGGCAAGGGTGACCCGACTTGGGCGAACTGGCAGATGAGCGGCCCATGGCTTTGCGACCATCTCTGGGAGCATTACCTTTTCACGAGAGACGCAAACTTTCTGGGCGAACGGGCCTACCCTTTGATGAAAAGCTCAGCTGAGTTCTATCTCACGTGGTTGATCGAAAATCCGCAGGGCGGCCTCACCACGTGTCCGTCGTTCTCCACGGAGAACAGCTTCTTAGCACCCGATGGTCAGCACTGTGTGACGAGTGCGGGCTGCACAATGGACATCGCTTTGCTGCGAGAACTGCTAAGCAACTGTGCAGAAGCGGCCAACCTGCTGGGATTGGATGAGCCGTTCCAGGCCACTTTGCACAGCAAGATAGCTTTGTTACCGAGCTACAAGATTGGCAAGTTCGGACAATTACAGGAATGGTCGGAGGATTTCGAGGAAGATACACCGGGCCAGCGGCACATGTCGCACTTATACCCTTTGTATCCGGGCAGTGAGTTGACTTCGCAGAATGAGATCGAATTTTGGAAAGCCGCCAGAGTTTCGCTCGAGCGGCGACTTGCGGCCGGTGGCGGCTATACCGGTTGGAGCCGCGCCTGGGTAATTTGCCTTTGGGCCCGATTGCTGGACGGCGAGCGGGCCCATGAATCGCTCTGCCGTCTGCTCCAGCACAGCACTGGACCCAATTTATTCGACACACACCCGGCGGGTAATGGGTGGATCTTTCAAATCGATGGCAATTTTGGCGCTCCCGCTGGACTGGTAGAGATGTTGTTGCAGAGCCACGAAGATGTGTTACGTTTGCTGCCCGCTCTGCCGAAAGCTTGGCCGCACGGAAATGTCACTGGCCTGCGCGCGCGCGGCGGCATCGAGGTCGATATTTCCTGGGCAGAAGGAAAGCCGAAAGAGGCGATTTTGCGGCCGAAGTTCACAAAGCAACAACCCATTGCGCTGGACCCGCAGATTTCCAAAGTCGCGGTGACGGAATCGGGAAGAACTGTCTATACTCATTTGGAAAATGGACGATTAGTTTTGCCGCTGAAAGCTGGCGCAGTCTACGTGCTGACACTGAGCTAAGCCGGAACCCTCGACAAATGCGCCCTTGCGCGGCTGATGAATTGGTGATAGAACTAAGCTGATCCAAGTCAGGAGAACAGACCATGTTGTTACCAGTAGGGAAGTTCATGGCGAGAGCGTGCGCCCTTTCGTTGTTCTTGACCGTTTTCGCGTCCGCACAGCAGAAAAGTTTTGAGGGCACCTGGCAAATGGACCCCGCCAAGAGTCACGTGAGCGATGGCCGCGTTGTAACACTGACTATCACAAATGTGGCCAACGGAATCAAGATGGTCATGAAAACCGTCAAGAAAGATGGCCAGGAAATAAACGCGCAATTCACCAGCAAGCTCGATGGTAAGGCCTGCGACTTAGCAGAAGGCGACCACAAAGCGCAGCTCACGGCGTGGTTCAACGGTCCAGCCCTGAATGCCACCAAAGAAGGCGGCGGCGCGGACGACAAAACGTCGGCATGGAAGTTTGAATTAGGACAGGACAAACAAACCATGACAATGACAATTAATCACTATGATCCGGCTGGCGATGATGAAACGCTGCTGTTCGTAAAAAAGCCTTAACTTCGCTGACATCCTGTAGACCATTGCAACGCCAAGCCCACTGGCCATCGGTAGCCCAAGGAGTTCGATTTGCTATGCCTCGGCAGTCGGCTCAGCCCCCGGTAGCAAAACCTGGATAAAGCGTCATTCCGCCGTCGACGAATAAGCTTGTGCCTGTGATGTAATCCGCCATGTCGGATGCCAGAAACACGGCAGCGGTGCCAATATCCTCGGGTTCTCCGATGCGCCCATAAGGAACGAGCTTCATCAGTGCAGCATAGGCCTCGGGTGTGTCCCACGCGGAGGTATTAATAGGAGTGCGAATCGCTCCTGGGCAGATGCTGTTAACCCGGATCTTCAACCCCGCGACTTCCTGGGCGAGGCTCTTCATCATCAACATCACGCCTCCCTTGGAGGTAGCATAATTGACGTGGCCCGCCCACGGAATCACTTCATGAACCGAGCTCATGCAGATGATTTTGCCGGCTGATAGCGAGACATCCGGGCGAATGCCGCGTCGTTTGAACTCGCGAATGGCTTCCCTCGCGCAAAGAAACTGACCCGTCAAATTGATGCCGAGGACCGTGTTCCATTGCGCCAAAGTCATCTGATCAAAGGGCGCGTCCTTCTGCAAACCGGCATTGTTGATCAGAATGTCAACGGTTCCAAAGGCGTCGATCATTTGCCTGAACATAGCGGCCACTTGCTCTTCATTGGAAACATCCGCCAGAATGGGAAGCGCCTTGACACCTAGACTCTCGATGGTGGACGCAACTTCCTTGGCGGCATCTTCACCACGAACATAGTTAATAACGACGTCTGCTCCCGCCGCGGCGAGCGCAATAGCGACCGCCTTGCCAATTCCTGAATTCGCGCCTGTCACAAGCGCTTTCTGCCCCTTTAAGAGCTGAGGCATTTTTGCGTAGTTCATTATGGTTCCTTTTTCTCGATGGTTGCGTCAACTTCGCGGGGCTGCAATAGTTTGGCGACCAGACCAGTCCAGCCAGTTTGATGGGACGCGCCCGTGCCGCGGCCCGTGTCGCCATGGAAGTACTCGTAGAACAGAATCATGTCCCGGAAATACGGATCGTTCTTTTGCAGGTCAGATTCGCCTTGAAAGGGCCGGAAGCCTGCGGTGTTGCGCAGGAAGAGTGCGGCCAGACGTCGCGAGAGTTCCGCAGCCACCTGATCGATCGTGATGTAATTTCCGGAACCTGTCGGGCACTCCACTTTAAAGTCGTCTCCATAGTAGTAATGAAATTTCTGCAGTGACTCGATGAGCAGGAAGTTGAGCGGCATCCACACCGGTCCGCGCCAATTCGAGTTACCGCCGAACAGTCCAGAGCGCGATTCGGCGGGTTCGTAGGCCACACTCATACTGCCGCCGCTCCAATGGAACGTGTAAGGCGCATCGGCGTGGTGCCGCGAGATAGCCCTGACGCCGTAATTGGAAAGAAACTCCGATTCGTCGAGCATTCGCCGCAACAGTTTCTTCATGCGGCCTCCGCGCAGCAACGACAACAATCGGCGCTCGCCGGTTCCGGGCTCTTGCCACCGCGAAACAAGCGCTGCCAAATCAGGCCGATATTTCAGAAACCAATTCAAGCGAAACGTGAACTCAGGCACATCCTTGAGCAACTCTGGCTCTAGGGTTTCCACCGCAAAGAGCGGAATCAGGCCGACCATGGACCGCACTTTCAGCGGGACCAGTTCTCCGTCCGGCAGATTCAGCACGTCATAAAAGAACCCGTCCGCCTCGTCCCACAGGCCGATTTCCTGGTCGGCCATGTTACTCATGGCTTCGGCAATATGCAAAAAGTGCTCGAAGAACTTGGTGGCAATGTCTTCGTAAACGTGGTTGTGTTTTGCCAGCTCCAAGGCGATGCGCATCAGATTCAGGCTGTACATCGCCATCCAGCTGGTGCCGTCAGACTGGTTGATGTGGCCTCCGGTGGGCAGCGGCGCGCTTCTGTCGAATACACCGATATTGTCGAGTCCCAGAAATCCTCCCTGGAAGATGTTCCGGCCCTCAGTGTCTTTGCGGTTCACCCACCAGGTGAAGTTGAGCATCAACTTGTGGAAGACACGCTCGAGAAACATGAGGTCGCCCTGGTAGCTCGGATCTTCTTTCTGGCGGTGTTTCCGGTCCATCTGAAACACACGCCAGGTGGCCCAGCCGTGAACCGGAGGATTCACATCTCCGAACGCCCACTCATACGCCGGAAGCTGTCCGTTTGGATGCATGTACCATTCGCGCGTCATGAGCACGAGCTGATCCTTCGCAAAGTCCGGATCGATCAACGCGAAGGAGATTGTGTGGAACGCCAAATCCCACGCTGCGTACCACGGATATTCCCACTTGTCGGGCATGGAAATGATGTCGGCGTTGTTGAGATGATTCCATTCGTGGTTGCGTCCGTAACGCCGCTCGGCCGGAGGAGCGGGTTGCGCCGGATCGCCCTTTAACCATTGAGGCACGTCGTAATAGAAAAACTGCTTGCTCCAGATCATCCCCGCCAATGCCTGGCGCTGCACTAAGCGTTCGTCGGGCGATGGCAGATCCTTCTGCAAACTAGCATAGAAATCGTCTGCACTCTGTATGGCCGCCTGGAACAACTGTTCGAAATCGGCGAAAGGTTGATGATGCCCAACTGCGGAAAGCCGAAGCCGGAATTGTACCGACCCCTGCGCCGGAATCATGGCGCGGAAGTGTACTGCCGCCTTCGTCCCTTGTTGTTTGGGGTCCACCGCATCTTTGTTCCCGTCAACGACATACTCGTGGAAGGCATCTTTGTAGTAGCCGGATCCTTGCTGCCCGTAAAGACGCCGTATGTTCGTTTCGTTCTCGCTGAAGAGCAAGGCGGCATCGCCGTCCGCGTAGAGCGAGTATTCGGGCAAGTCGGCATGCCGGGCAACGATGAAGTTGTCGTTAGCAGCGCACAGAGTGGGTTTCGGATTGTCGTAGCCCCAGGACCAGGTATTCCGAAACCAGAGCTGCGGCAGCACATGCAGAGGCGCGTCTTCGTCACTTCGATTGTGTGCCGTGATGCGCACCAGCAAATCGTGCGGTCCAGCCTTCGCGTATTCAACGAATACGTCGAAGTAACGCCCGTCCGCGAATGCTCCGGTGTCGATCAACTCGAACTCGGGTTCATGCTTGCCCCGCCGGCGATTCTCCTCAACCAGTTCTCCATAAGGGAATGCCCGTTGCGGATACTTATAGAGCATCTTCAAATAGGAATGGGTCGGAGTTGCGTCCAGATAATAATACATTTCCTTGACGTCCTCCCCGTGATTGCCCTCGCTATTGGTAAGGCCAAAAAGGCGCTCCTTGAGGATGGAATCCTTCTCGTTCCATAGCGCCACCGAAAAACACAACCGCTGTAGTTCGTCGCTGATACCCGCGATCCCGTCTTCGCCCCAACGGTAAACGCGGCTGCGCGAATGGTCATGGCTGAAGCTATCCCACGCTGCCCCGTCTGCGCTGTAATCTTCGCGCACCGTGCCCCATTGGCGTTCGCTTAAATAGGGCCCCCAGAACTTCCAGGGCGCGGTCCCTTTGCGACATTCTCTAATTCGTTGTTCTTCGTTGTTCATGAGCGTTGGCTTAATGTGTGTGCACTGAATCGCTGCAGACCGAATGCGTTATGCCGTTGGGTCCCGCGCTTATTCCAGCTTTTTGCCGTTCAAAGTCAATTTCCCGCGGAGCGTGCTCTGGTCTCTCAAAGCCTGGTTTCTCAAAGTTTGCTAATCCCGCGCGTAAACTGCGGCGGCCTGAGCTTCAGCACCGATTAGTACGTTCGTGGACTGACAAAGGTTACGGTCCGCAGCAAAACGTCCAGCCAGGAACCGGGCAGTGATTTTCATGGCAAACATTTCGAGGGCGTTTTGAACATCTGGACAGGATGCTGAAGCATCGCGTCCTCCGAGAAAGAGACTTGATGCGCTCAGGTGCTATAGGCAACGCTCCCGACACCCAGCACTGCGACAGACCGCGTCGCCGAACATGGCTACGCGGCAAACACGGCCCGTCGACCCAAGCCTATCGCGCTAAGCTAGCAGCGAAATTCCGCAGTCACGTTCCGCATCTCGGCTGCCAAGCAGGTCAGCGACTGAGCCGCGTTCTGCACTTCTATAATTCCACTCGCCGTTCCTCTGGCAATTTCGAATCGTCGCCGCCGCAGCCATGTTTTCGAGTATGAACGAAGAGACTGGGCCATGCCCGCTGGTGAGGGCATTTCGACTCGGCAATTTGATCCTGGAGCAAAGTTTGGGGTGGGGCCCAAAAGCTTTCCTTCCGGCCTCGCCAGTGTGCCTATCAAGTTCACTTTTTCCCACGGCCCGCAAACGGAGATGAAGTTAAACTTGGTCGGTGGATTTCTCGGTGTCGAGCAAGATGCCGAGCTTTCGCTTTGCCCCGGTCATTAGTTGGGCAGTCGCCGAGAGAACGCCCGCACAGCCAGTAATGGTAAGGCCTTCCTAGCACCACAAACCAGCTAAAACAATTCGCCCCCAGGGGCGTTGATCTCCTTCGAGCACTGGCCGTCCGGCGGCCTGGGAGGCCATGTTTTTGCAGGCAAGAAAGCCCGCTGAATTCTGGGGAATCACTCGCGGGAAGCGGCTAGCTCAAGAAGAGAGCAGCGAGCCTATTCCGCGCTCCCAATAACAGCATGCTGATAGCAACCACCGACAAGGCGATGTTTGACGGTTCCGGGGTAACCGTACTAGCGGGCTCAAGATCGATGTTATCGAGACCGATGTAGTCGATGCCCTGGAGGCCAGATATCGAAAGAGTAGTGGTGGTGCCTGTGGCTACGAAATTCACGGTGCAGACTTTCGACTGACGCCGTTGACGATAGAGAAAATCGCTAAGTTCGCGGCGATTCCCAGGGTCAGCGATAAGATTGCGAACGCACTGAAAAGAGGACTCTGTCGCAAAACCCGAAATCCACATTTCAATTCCTTCCCGATCATTCGCATATAGCAACGATAACTAAGCGTCGCGGGCGGCAAGGTGCGAATTTCGGCACCCGGAGACTCCTCGCAATCGACTTGCGACACAGTAAACTAGCTCTGTTGCAACAGGCGCAACGTTATCTGCGGCAAACGGCGGTTGTCACAAATGATAGGTTCTACGGACGAGTGAAAGCCGGGAGAAACTCCATTTTGCCTTGTAGTTGCCGGTGTGCCTTGCGTGGCCCTGCCATTATAAAGCTATGCGCCGCCGGGCCGCTGCGTTTTCCCTCGCTCTTTTACTAATGTTGATAGGTGCTCTCTGGCTTCTCTACCGCCCGGACTTGGCCCTTCACGTTGCTACATCCGCTATCAGCCAAACCTTCTGCGACGAAGTCTTCATCTCAGGTCTCGACCCGCAACGTGTCTTCTCCGAGGAAATCGAACCTGACCCCGGCTTCCGCATCCTTCTCAAGCGTATTCACTACACGATCAACCGCACCCATCGCCGCGTCTTGACAACCTGGGCCGGCCGTTTCGCAAGTACGGCTACTCTTGACGGTCGCTACGGCTGCACTCTTGGCGAACCACTGGCCGCGACAACTAACATTGACCTCCCAGCCGCTTCTGTTGAAACTCTGCCGGTCGTCTCTCCCGCAACACCGTCCCTCGCAGCGGCACTTGACCGTGTCTTCGCTGAACCCAACCACCCGCCCTATCGCCGTGTTCGCGCGGTCGTCGTTATGCGCAATGGCGGCATCATTGCCGAGCGCTATGCTTCGGGAATTTACCGCGACACTCCACTTCTCGCGTATTCTGTCAGCAAGTCGGTCATCAACGCCCTCATCGGTATTCTCGTCAAAGACGGCAAGCTGAATCTTTATACGCCGGCGCCAGTGGCCGCTTGGCGATCGTCCTCCGATCCGCGCCACGTCATTACCCTCGACCAACTCCTGCGCATGTCCAGCGGCCTCAAACTCGACGAGCGCGACACGGGATTTGATCCAGTCTCTCGGATGTTGTTCACCCAACCCGACATGGCTACCTACGCCGAAGGTGCGGCTCTCAAACAAGCGCCCGGTACTCGCTGGGAGTACACGAGCGGTAACACGTTAATTGCCAGTTCCATCTTGCGCGACGCCGTCGGCGGCAGTCGGAATGACGTACAGAACTTTGCCCAACACCGCCTTTTCGACCCCCTGGGTATGCGTCATGTAATTCTAGAGTTCGATAAAGTCGGTACTCCCATCGGCTCGACACGAATTCTTGCTCCAGCCCGTGATTGGGCACGCTTCGGTAATCTCTACATCGACGACAACCTACACCTGCTCCCTCCCGATTGGGTTGCCTACGCTACCAAACCCACCCTCGGCTCCGACTATGGTTCCGGCTTCTGGCTTCACCTCAGCGCACCGAGCAAGAGCATCCCAGCTGACGCTTTTTTTGCCTCCGGAAAATTTGGCCAGCGTATTGTCATCATCCCTTCCCATCGCCTCGTGATCGTCCGCTTCGGCGTCACTATCGACCCGCCAAACTTCGACATCAAGGGCCTGCGCCAACTTGTAGTCGATGTGCTTGAGGCCGAGAACTCAACGCAATGAGAGTGTCCCGGTCATAACTCTTCCGTTTATTCGTCTGCCAAGCGCCCCGAGGCTGTGCTAAGAGTGCGGACATCACGCACTATGAAGATCCAAGCTCCTAATCCACTTTGGCCGATACGTTGGCTGATGGTCACACATCTGCCATTGGAAGCTTAGTGCCCGAGAGACGGCGTTGGGTTCCACGAGCGCCGGCGGACGGAATGATCTCCCACAACAGGGCTTTTGGAAAAAGAGCGTGCGAGAATGACTTTTTGTTCCGGGAATGCCGCGGATTCCCTCCGAAAACGCGTTCAACGTCGCCGGAATCCTCATGAAAAGTGAGAATCTCCATGAATCTACTCCGCTTTAGGCAGGCTGCCGCGATGGCGACGGCCCTCTTCCTCATCCCAGCTTCCTTCGCGCAGGAAATAGGGGGCGACAAAGTCGATCTGGACGCCCTGGCCCAGATCAAGACCGAGGCCTTCCAGCACTCGCAAGTGATGGAAAACCTCTTCTGGATGTCCGAGGCGTACGGTCCGCGCGTCACCAACAGCCGTAATCACAAGCTTGCCGCCGAATGGGCGATGAAGCAGATGAAAGAGTGGGGACTGCAGAACGTCCACCTGGAAAAGTGGCCCTTCGGCTACGGGTGGCAGATCAAACATTTCTACGCGGCAATGGAGACTCCAGTCTATGCGGCGTTCACCGGATTCCCGCTGGCATGGACGCCTGGGACGAACGGCCCGATCACCGTCGAGCCGGTGTGGGCGCCCATCCACTCGAAAGCAGATTTCGCCAAATATCATGACAAGCTGAGGGGCAAGGCGCTGCTCATGTTTGACCCGGCTCCACTCACGCTCCACACGCGGGCGGACGCACAGCCTTCCCCAACAGATGAGGAAATTTTGGCACGCAGCGCGCGCGGTGACGGCGTGCGAGGACCAGCAGCTGGCGCGGCACTCAATCGAGACCCCAGCGGGCGCGGGCGTCCCGATGAAGGCGAGTGGGTGTATACGCCAACGTCGCTGGCCCTGGCCAATGCAAAGAACGGAGTGCTGCGCAACGAGGTCAACGCCTTCCTGAAGGACGAGGGCGTGGCCATCTCCATTACGCCGGGTTACAACGGAGACGGCGGTACTATCTTTTCCACGTATGGCGGCTCAGAAAATCCCAAAGATCCAATTCCGCCGCCGATCGTCGCCATTGGGGCAGAGGAGTATAACCGCCTCGTCCGCTTGCTGCAGCACGGCATCACGCCGAAGCTGAACTTCGATATCGCGGTCGACTATCAAAAGGAAGACCAGAACGCATTTAATGTCATCGGCGAGATTCCGGGGAGCACCAAACCGGACGAAGTCGTCATGCTCGGCGGTCACTTCGACAGCTGGCAGGGCGGCACCGGCGCCACCGATAACGGCACGGGATCTTCAGTGGCGATGGAGGCGGTGCGCATTTTGGTTACGCTGCACAAGCCCATGGCGCGTACGGTTCGCGTTGCTCTGTGGGGCGGCGAAGAGGAGGGCGTCTACGGCTCCACCGCATACGTGCAGCAGCACTTCGCTCAACGCACCACGATGGTGAAAACCCCCGAGTACGACAAGCTCGATGTTTACTTTAACGACGATGGCGGCTCCGGCCGCTTCCGCGGAGTCTCGGCCGGGGGTAGTCCGCAAATGGCCGCCATCTTCAAGTCCTGGATTGAGCCCATCAGGGACCAGCATATTGTTGCTGTTTCTGGCGGGGATCAGTTCAGACCCACCGCGAGCCCCGGTGGCACGGACTCGACCGCCTTTTCGTGGATCGGCCTGAACGGCATCGGTTTCCAGCAGGATAGCCTGGAGTACGGTTCCCGTACCCATCACTCTAACGCGGATACCTATGACCGCGTGCAGAAGGACGATGTGATGCAGAGTTCCATGATCGAAGCGTGGTTTGCTTACAACGCAGCTACCCGCGCAGAGATGCTCCCACGCATCCCAACACCGGCCCCAGACCCCACTGCGAAGAGCCACGAGTAGAGCGCCACTTTGACTCAACGTAGGTTTAACGCTTGAAAATATCAATCGGCAGAACCAGGCGGCCCGGTTTGCCTTTGGCATCCTTGGTGGTTGCGATGAATTCCTTGTGGCCGGCATCTTTGGTGACGGCTGTAGGTATGGAGACACTCAAGGTAGTCGGGTCGTCGGGGCCAATGACAAAGGGCAGCGGAAGACTGCCTTCAAAGCTGACGCTCTGTACCGTGGAAAAATCGACGCCGCTGTACTTCACCGATTGACTGTCGCCGGAGTAGAGAAACGCCGGAGCAACCGTGATGCTGGGTGTAACTTCTTTGCCGGGGATAGTCAAGTCCCAAACGATGGGAGCTTCTTGCGAAAGGGGCCAGCGGGAAGGTGTCCAGGAAATGGTGATGGTTTTTCCTTTCGGGGCCTTGGGTAACGTGAGCAGCGCCTCCGAGTCACTGATGGGGACCAACTTGGAAACTAGGACACCGGTAGGAGAATCAACTGAGTACGCTCGCAAATCCGGCATGGTCTCATGGGAGAAAACTTTCAGGTCGGTCCCAGACACAAGGTACGTGACGCCGCGGTCTAAATGAGAGACAGCTTTTGCATGGCTCTTGGCATTCGCTTTGGGAGGATCTTCGTAATACTTGGAGAGCGTGGCCAGAAAGGGGGCGAAATGAATCTGGCCAGATAAGTTCGAGTTACTCCACGACAAGTTGCGCACGAAGACATTTCCCGAGGAACGCAAGGAATCGAGAGGCGCCTCAAAGTGATAGACACAAATCCGTTTGTCTTCCTTGTCACAAGCCGCGCCCATCTCAAAAGGCTTTTCTTTCAATCCATACACGTCGGAGCCAATCAGGACAAGTGGGTGAGCGTTGGGCAGCTCGTCTGCGAATTTTGCACCGGGCGTCAACATCATTCGGATGTGTGCGCTGCCGCTAGCTTGCGGAATGGCCCAAACAGATAGGCTTGAGATGTCGCAGCCTCGGTGACTGTCGCCCAAGGGAATCGTGAGACTGGTGGGTACGTTATTCTCCGCAAGAAGGCTCAAGCCTCCGTTAGAGAGAACATCTTTGGCTGGAACCAAGAATTGGATTTCGCTGCCATCAAGGCTGACGGGAGCATAAGTAGTTTTGCCGCTTTGCAAAGAGATCCCTGGAGACAGGAATGTTCCGCGGGCGCGAATCTTGAGCGTTCCACCACCGAGGTCTTCCCAGGTAGTATCGTGAATGCGCAGCGGATTTTGGATAATAACGGGATCTTTGACGGCTGTTACGGTGCAACTGCTGTGAAAGACGGGCCCTACTACTTGGCGTCTCTCGTCGTATTCGCGCCAGCGGGTTTGGACCAAGACGGCGGGGAAGAAGGGTGTTCCGTTGACGGCTTGCGGCAGTGCGATTTGCGCGAAAACCTGACGAGGCCCACTCGCGACGTAGTCTGCACCCAGAACCGGCCGAAATTGCCAGCCGAAGATGACCGAGTTCTTGCGAGAGGTTTTGCTATCGAGCTTCTCACGGACGATGTCGTTACCGTCGACCGCAAACCAATCGTTATCGCACTCGTCCAGACGCTGCATGCGAAGGGCTGATTCAAGGCCGGTCAGCGCTTGATCAGGAAGCGGAGGGTGGAGAGGCGGAACGGCTGGATTGGCGTATTGGAGTGCGACGGTGTCGGTATCTTTGGCAAGATACAACCGATCTTTCGTTTTGCCGCCGGAGACGCCGATATTGGCCACCTGCTCAATCACAGCGGCTGCCCCAAAAGCGCGCTGTTTGCTAGTCACTTTGGCGACATTGTAAGTCTTTTGCGAGGGCAGTAAGTTAACGATGCTGACGGGCGGCATCTGGTCGGAAGTGGAGCTGGGAAATGGCTCAATGAGCACACGCACCTCCGCCACGGCGTGACGGAACTGGCGCGGCGGATCGATCGAGATAGGAAAGCCGATGGTGGTTTGAGTACGGTTTCCAGTGGCGCGAGAATTCTGGACGACTAACGTGTCAGACTGAGCGCCCTGCAAGAGCAACTGATAAATCTGCAACTGAGCGCTGAGTTGCACCTGTTCCACGAGCGCGTCGGAGCTGGATGGCCCGACGTTCCCCGGTGCGGCCAGTGGACTAAAGGTAGGCGCTGTCGGAATGGTGGGTGTTAATCCGGTGGAAGTCGAGGGCGTGACTGTTTGCGTAAGCGCAGTAATGGGAGCGGTTGATACCGTGCCGCTAGGAATCGGCGAACAAGCCGAAGGGCCGATCGGATAATAGCCCACGGGGCAAGTGGCAGTTTGATTTACGACACTGGGCGCTGGAACGGCAGCGGGCGGAGTGGATAGCTGGGCTTGGGCGTTCAAATAACTCTGATCGCGGCTGACGCCTTGCAGATTTCCATAGGCTCCGGTAATGGAACTGGCGACGTAAGGGTTGATTGTCTGCAACTGCTGGAGCGCCGTCTTTTGGAGAGCTTGCAGAGCATACGTGTCATAAACCTTTGGCGCACCGACAACAATACCGTTAGCGCGCTGGGGAAGAGGAGGGTCTGACGGCAGATCAATAGAGACGTAATCGTCGTCATCTTCACTATCTTGCGCGCCGTAAACGGGCGTGTAGCGGCGGCAGGAATTGTTCCTAGCGAACACTTGAACGTAATAGTGAGTGATAGTGGGATTGCCAATGTGCATGACGGCGCCGGTGCTGTGAACGAGAGCGCCATTAACCGCGAACTCCAATTGCGGATTCGAGAACATTTCAGGATTGATCGTGAGACCGTCACGATCGACGCTGATCGATTCGTGCCATTCGTCATCGGAGGCATCCGTGCTAAGGTCCACCCAAACGGAGCGGGAGAGTTGGGGTGTGGCGGTGTCGCAGGCGGCGTTACAGGTGGTCAGCATGAAGACGCGACCGAGGCCGCGCTGGCCATTGAGTTTTGCGCCGAATTCGGCAGGTTCCATTCTGGCGCCCGTATGCAGACTTCGGGGCGAGCGGAAGGCTTTTAGGTTCTCGTGATCGTCAATGACGAATAAGGATGATTTGTAGCTGATTTGATGGGAAGCCCGCGTTGGAGCCGTTCGGGCATCCGGGGAGGGTGAAGCGCTGAACGAGAGAATGTGATTGGAAACTTGTTGCGCGGGGGAAATTGTCGCCAGACCCAGCAGGGGGAGCAGCGCCCTCGCAGCGATGCGCAGGTGTCTCAACGTACCTCCAAAACATAATGTACTGGTTTTGATATATATCACAACTTGCACAAAAAGGGGAGGAAATGTTTTAAAGGAGGTTTGGGAGCGAGTTACCCCACCGAGTTCAAACACTATTAAAATCAATGCTTTTGGAGATTTTACGACTCGATATTGGGAGGGGCGGAGTCGCTGAGTAGAGCGGTGATGAGAGGTTCGTCACCGCAATGTTAGCAGATTTTGAGGGGTTCCATCGACACACACTGCCGGGGCGACTGTCGCCGACTTGAAACAATCCTGTTCGCTCTGGGCGGGACCCAGGGACGTTTGTCGTCCTTTCATACTCTTGAAACGGCATTAGGTAAAGTGCTCCGAGAGCACGAATGGGACAGCGGCAGAGCAAAACTTTAACGAAGCCCGGCGAGAGCCACACCTATCGTGCACTGGCCGAACGCCCACAGCTCCCACAATGAGACCTCTGGGGCAGTGAGTATTTTCAACCTTGCAAGTCGACCGACCGGATCTTGGTAGCATAGCGATGGATCATTGAGAGTTGCTTCACCACTCGTTCATTAGCAGCCCTGGAAAGGAACAGTCTGCCATTCAGCGATGAAGAGATTTCAACCCAGGGGCAATCGCCGCTTAGGAAAGCAGGATCGGCGGCAGCTTCACGTGCTTTACGAAGACGATGCCATTGTAGTCCTCAATAAGCGGGCCAAAATGCTCGCGGTGCCCGCGGATGACTCCGATACCCCATCTGCGCTTTCTATTCTTTCGGCAGAACTGAAATCCAAGAGGCAACGAGCCTTTGTCGTACATCGCATTGATCGTCACACATCTGGGATTCTGCTCTTCGCAAAAACCTGGCCAGATCGAGAAGCACTCGTGCAACAGTTTATCCGACACACCCCGGTGAGGGAATATCTCGCCACAGTTCGTGGTCATCTCCGCTTTAAAGAAGGGACTCTCGTTCACTATCTCCGGCAAGAAGGAATGTTTCAAAAAGTGACCACAGAATGCGACCCAAAATCGGCTCGCGCCGAACTTCGCTATTCCGTGGAACGTCGCCTGAGGGGTGCATCGCTCGTCCGAGTCTCGTTGGTGACCGGATTACAAAATCAAATCCGTGTTCAGCTTTCGTCGATCGGCCACCCCGTCATCGGCGACAGAAAGTACAATCCATCAGAAAAGCTGGAACGGCGAATTACTCGCGTTGCTCTCCACGCGGCGCGTCTTCAGTTCATTCATCCACGTTCGGGAGAGACCATCTGCGTTGACTGCGAACCTCCGCCTGACTTTCAGTCTCTTCTTCGGGCTCTAGGGTTTCCAATCCGCAGCTGTCAATGAAGCGCCCCCATGCAGTTCGCAGCTGCGGAGCCCTTTCGAAACAGGCCACCGCTCCGCCTCCGATTCCAGCTTCATAAACGTCAGGGAATTGTTCCGAAATTCATTGACTCGTGGTCCTGATGCGGGCGTTGTTTTCCATGAGCACCGGCCAATGCGTGATCTCCCACTATCAAACTTCCTGAGACTATGGCTGAAGAAGCTGATGGTTTCGGATGCACCGTGATCAGTCCGGAAAGTGGTTTTCCCGGCGCGGCTCTCCATGGATTCAATGGCTCGTCCGCTGGATTTGCCAGCGCTAAACTCTATTGGATCAAGGGTTGCCGCGTGTGTTTGCAGGGACCAGCGGCTGTAGCTGAGCCCGTGTTACTCACTCGGGCACCGTGCTCATGTGACCCGCCACGACCCGCCATTCACTCGACCTTTGTGCCAGACCCATGTATGTCGCAAAAGAGCGTTCATCGCAGAGCCTTCAATAAGGGCTGACACGTCGATCTTTGCGCTGACAATCGTCTCGCCAAGACGCACCGTGCTGCTTTCGATAGGCTCCATTCGCGTGATTCGCCATCGGCCCTGAGCGGTGCAGAGACAGACCATCATTTTCATTACGAGCGATCCACCAAGGCAGCGATCCGTTCGAATCGACTATGAGTGGGGTTTCCCGCCCGAATCGTCGGCTTAACCGGAAGCTGGCCAGATACGGCGTTGGGGAGTCCTCGTCCGCGCTCCGAGCGGTTGTCGGCGATCCGACGAATGGCCAGTTGGAAACCTGGACTGCGATTTCACTCTCCGAGTAGCATATGATTCGGCCAGAGCGAGCACTCGTACAGGCCTTGACTAATACTGTAACGTGGATTGCAAGGTTATGCGGGTTCGCTCAGGTCAGCGGTGGAAGGTCGTTTGGGAATTGGGCCGTAGATCAGAACCAAGAAAGCAGCGTTTCACGGACGAATGATCCAAATCGATTCAAATCCAGCCGGGATTTGGTAACGCTTCTTGGTCGCCGGAAAAAGAAAATAGCCCGTGTTCTCGTCACTCGGGTCAGCGAAGACGCCGCTAGGATGCGCTCTTGCCTGCAAGTCTCGCACCTTGGCGGTATCCGGTAGCGCTGCGTCCAAAGCCAAATGCAGCGGATAAAGGTTGCCGTGAAACTCCATAGTTTCCCACTTGAGCCCTAGTTCGATTGCTTTGAAGGGGTCGTATTGCACAAACAGTTCGCAGAGACGGCCATTCAACAGGGTGCCCTTGGGAATCGTCAAATGCAGTGCCGGAATTTCCAGCGGGTTTGTCAATCTCCCCTTGATCGCTTCACCCGCGGCCGCTGAGTTCGGATCGATGTTCTCCGCCAACTCGGTAAATAAACTCTTGCCCGCTGGAAATTCCAGGTTGATGGCTTTGGCCTTTTGTGCCGCCGCTTCAGCCGCGGGTTGATCGTCGAAAACCAGTTTCGATTCACCCAGGAACTGGTGGCAGCCGCTAAACACGGTTCGATTGATCGACTGAGATCCGTTCGTGTTGATGACGCGCGTGGTCCCTTCCGACGGCAGCAGAAAATCCTGCTGATTGAGATTGACCTTTTTGTAAAGCAAAACCGTGGAAGTCGAGCACATCTTCAACTCTTGCGGGATGTTGGCGGCGCGAATCTCCAGTTCCAGCAAATCCAGCGTTTGCGCATCGATCAAAAAAGTGCCGCCATACGCAACCAGCCTGCTCACCAGCAGGCTCGCAAGAGTATACCCGCTGCGCGCCAGCGGAACCTGGAACGTATAGTTCAACGCTTTCCGCCCATTCCAATCCGCCTCGCCCTTATAAGCAAAGGTAGCGGCGTCCGTCGCAAAAATGGCGCTCAGAAACGAAGAAAAGGACCCGGTAGCCGTTGTGCCCGTCTTGACCAAGTCGCTCAGAGACTGATCGCCGAAGCGGTTTTCGCCCACCCAAGAATAGATTTCGTGATTGTTGGCCATGCCGACATCTAGCCGCAGCCGGTCCGTCGAATGTAACCGCTTCGCCTCTCCAAGTTCAGAACAGGAAGCTGCCTTCGATTCAGCATTGAAGGTGCTCCGGTCCACCATTTCAGTGCAGAGAAAATTGGGTAGGCGCTTAACGTTCTCTGCCAGCTTTTGGCGCATCTGGCCTAGAACTTGCATCGGATCGGCGGGCTGTTGCGCCCCGCAGCCGGCTACGAGCGCGACACAAAGCAAGATCGTGCGGGCTCCCATTGGAAAAGAATACCGCGACTGTAAACAAAACTTTAACCTAACGCTTGCAATCCAGCGCGCATCGAACGCCCAAGAATGCTCTGCAAACCCCAAAAGCCGCTTGGCGTCACCCTCCTAACGAAACCCCACAGAGAAGCCACTCAAGTGAAGTGATCGGCTCCTAAGCGTAGGCCGGAATTGTCAGCACAAAAAGACGGCTGCGCGAAGCCCTCGTCTCTCAAGCTTCATAAACCGCCGGGGGAATATTAGGTTGGGTTCTCCTCAACTCAACGAAACAGTTCGTCGTTCTCGGGCGGAGCGAATCGCCGCGAACGCGACCTGCGTAGCCAACACCGCCGCGTCTACCCCGCACACTTCGTCGCCTTGCCCCAGAATCTGATCGACGAAACGTTCGAGCGCGTGCGCGTGCCCTTTGTCGGGTTCAGCGGTGAATTGCAGCATCGGGTCGTGCCGTTCCGCAGCTTCGGCACAGGCCGCTTGCTTTTTGGCGAGCCAGCCGGAAACGCCGCCCTCACGGCCTACATTCGGATGTCGGTCGTTCAGCATCGGGTATGTTGTCTTGGCGAGTGTGCCTTCAATACCGGCGGTGCGGACTTCCAGCATATGGTCAACGGCCAGATAGCCGCCGTTGCCCATAAATTCGTACAGCTCTTTGCAATAGCCAAAAGTCCCGTTGGAGCCCATCGTGATAGTTGCCAGCGGGCCGTTCTGGTAGCGAATGATGACGGCTTTGTTCAACATACCCGTTTCCACCGCGGTCACCTCAATGGGAGGTTCGGCCAAAAACCAATTGCAAACGTCAGTGAAGTGGGTCATCTCGAATAGCATGGGCCCGTGCGGTGCTTGGGTTTTGTCGAACACCCAGTCCTTCCAGCTGTACCAGTCATCGTTAATTCGCACGGCTACCGAAGGCACGCCGTCATCCGGGAGCATGGGCACAGCATCTCCTCCTCGCCGCCACCGCCAACGACAAGGGTTCGGGTTAGTCATGTGCTTCCGGAATATGCGCTGAGCGTCGACCATGGCCGGGCTGGCGCGGCGGTTATGGCCGACACAGAATGGCATTCCGCTGCGCTGCACGACTTTCTGAATTTCCCGCATTTCTTCCAGCGTCGTAGCTAGCGGCTTTTCGACATAGACGGGCTTACCGAGCCGCGCCGCCAGATCGATCACCGGCAGGCGCAGCTTTTCGGTCGTGCACAGGCAGATGACATCCACTTGCGGATCTTCCACAGCCTCGCGATAGTCCTTGGTGGTTCGGTTCGGCTGGAATAACTCGCGGCAATGAGCCAGCACTCCCTCGTCAATGTCGACGCAGGTGGCAAGTGCCATGCGAGGCGACTTTACGATGTTGGGCAGGTGCTGCGCTTGCGCCAGGCTGCCGCAGCCGATCACGGCGAACTTTAAAGGCACTCTGCTCATTGTGAAAGTGGCGGCTCGTTGCGCGCAATGTAGTCGCGCCGCGAGACCAAGTCGAACTCGCGCATCAATTCGGCCACCGTCAGATCAGGTGAGCGTGATTCCAACAGGAAGACGCAGCTAGGCTGATCAAACCTTACGCGGATTTTGCTGCCATAACGGCTTTGGATATCGCGCATCTTTTCTTGGTTGGCATCAGCAAACAGCGCAACGGAATCGAAGTTGATAGTGGCCTGCACAATCGCCGATCCGAAGCCGTAGCGCAGTGTTTCCTGGCGGTAGCCACCCGACGCCAATTCTCTTCCATTCCTATCCAGAATTCGGTTCCATTGCGAATACGCCAGGATCATAGGCACTCCGTAAATCAGCGCGTAAGCATCAAGCAGCGGACCCGCAGGCGTATAGCTGGGGATGACGAAGAAGTCTGCTCCCAAGTCAACCTGAGGAGCGAACACATGCTGTGGGTAATACACATCGAAGCAGATAGCGCCTCCCAGTTTTAGTCCCTCCCAAGCAATCGGTCGGTGGAGAGAGCCGCGTACACCAGCTTCGCGTTCAGCGGATGCGAGCGCAACTTTGTCGTAGTGTCCCAGCAACTCGCCGCTCTTTGCCAGTAGGTAAAACCGATTTACTAAATTCCCGTTTTCACGCACCAGCAGCGGCAATGCCAGTGCAATTTCGGCGTCGGCCGCAGCCTTGCAAAGTTGGGCCGCGGCAGAACGCCAGTCCTCAAGCGCGCATTCCGCCAGTGGAAGGGCGTGGCTTTCGCGATTGAGCAAGTTTATGGTTTCTGGGAGCACTGCCAGATCGGCGCCGTCCGCCGCAGCTTGTTTGATCCAAGCGGCCGCATCGCGCATCGTAGCCGCGAAATCGTCATAGACATCCTGAAGCGAGATCGCCGCTATGTTCTTTTCGTTCAACACCGACCTCTCTCGATTAGGCTAGCCAACGGTCGCGATTCTCCGCTACAAACTGGTCATCGTTTAAAAGGGGATAAGCGGCGCACACACGGTCAATCTCTTCCATCTGGCCTTCCGACAATTTTTCGTGCGGATCAAGGCACCAGTTGCCCGCCAGCAGACCTTGGCGGTGCAGGATTTCCTGGATGCCGGGGATGCAGCCGCGAAATTGATTTCTGGCGTCGAAAATGGCGGCATTCGCGTCGGTGATTTCAGCGCCGCGCGCGAGCAGCGATTGGAAGCATGAGCAGTCAGCCTTGGCGCGTTGCGCTAAGTCAAGCAACTCAACGGCGCGTGTGGTCCAGACGGCCCACTGGCCAAGCAAGCCACCGACGAAATGCGCGGTGCGGTTGCCGAAGCGAAACTCGGTCAATAGGTCGGCCACAATGTTGTCGTCATTACCGGTATAGAGCGCAATCTCGGATCCCCGTCCACTATGCGCAACGGCCCGCAGCACCTCCATTGTTTGGTAGCGGTCGAAAGAAGCCACTTTGATGGCGACGACAGATTCAATTTCCACAAAGCGTTCCCAGAAGTCGGCGTTTAATTCTCGGCCGCCGACAGCAGATTGGAGGTAGAAGCCAATGAGAGGGATGATTTGGCCGACTGCGCGGCAATGTTCGATTAACTCGGTATTCGAAGCGGCGGAGAGGGCGCCCAGACTAAGAAGGCCGCCGTCGTAGCCTAATTCACACAGCGTCGCCGCCTCCGCGCAGGCTTGCCGGGTATCGCCGCAGATGCCCCCGATTTTCGCCATCACTTTACCGCTCTTGGCTTCGAACAGGCGCAGCTCTTCCATTGCCATTTGCAGAACTGGTTTGAACAGTTCGATGCCAGGGTCGCGAATGCAAAATTGAGTTGTGTGCACGCCCACCGCGATGCCGCCCGCGCCGGCGTCGCAGTAATAACGGGTCAACGCCCGCTGGCGCCGCTCATCCAGTTTACGATCTACCGTCGTCGCCAAAGGATGAGCAGGAATAACCAGGCCACGCTGCAGCAGAGCACGAAATCCCCCGCTATTACCGCCCATTAAAATTTACCGTCCGTCACTTGAAACTTGGTTGCCTTCAGCAAGCTTGCACCACCTGTTTCCACCCAACTTGCTACTGCTTGCATCAATTCCCTCAGTGATACCGCAGGATAACCTAGCAACTGGTGACAAGCCGCGGCGTTGTTGAGCAGCGCCACGCCTTTCGATTCGCCGGCTACCAAGAGTGCTTTGCCAAAGCGTTGCGCAAAGAATTCCGCTGCGCGCTGGACGGCGATCGTTTCCGGCCCCGTGACATTTAAGATGCGCGCCGGAGACTCGCAAAGTTCGAGCGCGCGCATGGCGTAGGAATTGGCATCCCCCTGCCACAATACATTCACGGCCGGGACCGAAAGATCGACCGGCTTGCCTTCGTAAACCTGGCGCGCGATATCAACCAGCACCCCATAGCGCAGGTCGATAGCGTAGTTCAACCGAAAGATCAGGCACGGCGTGTGGAAGCGTTTTGAGTAATACTCGAAAACGCGCTCGCGGCCAAGGCACGATTGGGCATATTCGCCCCGTGGCGCTGGCGCGTCAGATTCCACGCAGCCGCCTTGTTCGGCAGTGACAAACGGATAAACATTCCCGGTAGAAAAGGCGACAATGCGCGAATGACGAAAGCGTTGCGCTACCAAAGCCGGGACAATCGTATTCAGGGCCCAGGTAACTTCCGGGTCCGAAGACGAACCAAACTTACGTCCGGCAAGAAACAAGACATTGTCAACTTCCGGCAGCGCGTCAATTTGCTCCGGTTCCACCAGATCGCAACTGATGGTTTTGATCCCCGCGCTTTCCAGTTCGTCGCGCGCGGCCGGCGATTGAAAGCGCGAAACCGCAATCACGGTGGACTTGCCGCCAGCGGCTTCGAGCGAGCGTGCTAATCGCTTGGCCAGCGTGGGACCCATTTTGCCTCCAGCGCCCAGCACAATGGTGTCGCCTTCTAATTTACGTGCAAAGGTAATATCGGCATCGCTCGGCCGCGTTAGCAGCGTGTCGAGCTGATGTTCTGACTCCAAGTGGATCATAGGTGGCAGAGTAGTTTCGACATGCGGAATCTTTTTTTGGATAACGGCACTAGGGTACATCTCACTTTTCTGTCTGTCAAGGAATATTCATTTCAGGATCCCAACCAGCAAGCTGTCATAGCGGCATGAATATGTGGCACGCTCCAATATTCGAGTGTGTTCCATTCGATCGCGGTCGATTCTTCGAGGTAGGGCGAATCATCCGGACGGCCAATGAAACCGACGATCATGGCTTCGGGCAATTGTGGGAGGCGGAACGAATAGCCGATAGGTTGGCGGTAACCAATGCCGGTGATCAGCGAACGATTGAGCGTGTTGTGCCCGAGGCACCAATGCAATAGCCGTTCCGCGGCGTCTCGCCAGGCGGGTTGATTGAACAACACGGAAGCTCGCGCCAATAGATGGGCGTGGCTCATCAGCACCGAACTTGTGCCGTGCACGATGCCTTGCTCGTTGAATGGGTGAATAAACGTGCGCACACTGCGCCCGGAGCCGATGTCGCGGAACGTCTGACGGTCGGGTGCCGGCGGCCGTAGGTAAACGCCATAAGGGGTGAGCGAGAAAGGGTTGCTCACTGAGTCGGCCAGCAGATAACCCTCGATGTAATCGCGTACCGCTTGTCCGGCTCTCTCGGCGATGTTTGTTTCCTCTACCAGATCGCGTACTTCCCAAAGGCGCAGCAGGGCAAACGCGGGATCGGCCGAGAAGGCGATCGAACGGTAAGCGTCAACGTTGTTCGCTTCGAGAAAGTAACCGTAAAGCCGCGAAGATGATGCGGGTTCCTGGCGGCGCATGAGTGTCAAGGCGTTGGTGTAAATCGAGTTGAGATCGACAGCGGCGTCCGCAGCCACCAGAAGTTCCAGATTCGCGCGTAATTCTGCGGTCAGGAAAAGCGTGCGATGGTCGTGACCCCGCCGGCGCGCGAATTTGGCAGCCTCGCGCGCAACCGCCAGACACGCCTGCGCTTCGCTAGGCGGTAGAAATTTCGAGGTGCGCGCCTGAACCTGCACGAACGACCATTGCACGAGAGGATTATAAGTGGTGCGGATCAGCCGTTCATCGCCCGAGTTTGCCACGTTATCGGTCCATCTGTTATCGCTGGCGTCCGCATAACAGCCGGGGTGATTTTCAAACCACCAGTGCCGCTCGTAATTCAGATTGCTGGCCAGCGGTGCCTGACCGCCGCCCAGATCTTCGTAAACCTGCCCCTCGCTACCGATCATTCGATGAAAAAAGCGAGTACCCCACGCGATTTCTTCTAAGAGCCGAGTTGGATCATAGTTACCCGCCCTCAGGCGCTCGCCAGACCGTTCGTAAAGGGTGGATAGCGCGTCCAGGTGGAACAGCGTGAAGGCGAGCCATTTTCTAAAATCACCGGCGTCGTGCCAGCCGCCGGTCGCAGAGTGGGGCGAGCGATCTTTATCTAACACGCCATCGTCAAGGTGACAAACATCATGAACACCGAATATCGTTTGGCCGCAACGCTGGCCTCTGAGAAATGTGAGATAGCCAAGAATGATCCGTTCGTAGACACGTTCGCCAATCGCGAAAGGAACGGAAATCTGATAATCCGTTTCGATCTGATAACTGCCGGGCGTTTTGAATGAACTGAAGTCGGCTTGCCAGAACGCGCCCCAGCGGCTGTCCCTTTTTCTCAACTCGCCTTGGTAAAAGGGCTGCACGCCGGAACTGATTTTCAGTCGGCCCCGCAGCAAATCATAGGGCGATGGGAAGCGCTCGGAGAAGCCTTCTTCTACAGCTACATCGCGAGCCATTCGCAAACAGTTTTGGCGCAAATAAAAGAGGACGACGTCAGGTATGTCGGTTTTCGGCCCGCTTGTCAGTGTAAGGGTCTTGGGGCTACCAGGTAAATAACCAAGATGGCTCAGGCAGAGTTGCATCGCTAATGTTTTAGCCCCGCGGCGTGGCTGCATGACCCAGCTGCAACGACGCTTTGCGCGCCGCTTCCCTGACTAGCGTCGAAAAGGCGGATTCTTGTGCCGTATTGAATTCTTCCAGCGGTAAGGTGACGCTAATGGCCGCTGCCAAACTTCCGTTCTGACGAATGACCGGCGCCGCCAGAACCCAATGGCCGGGAAGAAATTCATCCACGTTGCGAGCATAGTGGAACTTCTTCACATGGGCGATTTCCGTTTGCATGCGCGACATCGAGGTGATGGTGTTGCTGGTGTATCTTTCAGTGCATTTCGCCATAATGCGTTCCACTTGGATGGTAGGCATGGCAGCGAGGAACAGTTTGCCTGATGCTGTTGCATTCAGCGGGCAACGCAGCCCGACGTCGGCGAAGGCTTGCGGCGCGCCCGTTGAGCCCACCGAGTGTATGACCAACATAAAGTCACCGTCCAAAACACCTAACTGTACGGCGCCAGGCAGTTGACGCGCCAGCTGCTGCATGGGGAAGAAGGCCGCGCGATAGACGGGGGAATGCCGCACATAGCCAGATCCAATCCAAAGCGAGTGGCTCGAAAGCATATAGCGCCGTGTGCCCGCTTCCTGCGTGATCAAGTTGGCTTCAATCAATGTCGTACAGAGCCGATGGGCGGACGCTTTCGGGATCTCCAGTTTGGCTGCCAGATCGGTGAAAGAAAGTTCAAACGGTTCTTCAGCTAGTAGTTCCAACACCTTCAAACAGCGAAGTGTTGAAGTCATAGCGGTAGAGGCTTTCTTCATAAAAGCGCAAGTGGCGCGGGGCGCGACACGAAGTGAACGAAAACACTAGGCAGCTGTTTTTTGTGAGGCTTAACACCAGCAGCCTTCTTCCGACTGTCCCCTGGAGGGACGATATCACGCGGGTCTTGACAGGGTGGATGAACATCGCGTAAATTGGTTCCAAAATACAAACCGTTGTTCCGTATTTCGGAACTTTGGTCCGGGTAGTTGGCGATTATTGTGAACAGAGTTTGAAACACAACTGAGAGGAAGGTCCAAGCAAACATGAGGACGAACGCATGGGGTCTGGTAAGCAATCAACCACGCCTTCGGATATTTAGCATTCTCATCCTAGCACTGTGTTGGCCGTTACTACGGGCACACGCGCAGGAGGTAACGGCAACCATAAACGGTGTTGTAAGCGATCCTTCGGGACGGGTTGTGGCGAACGCCGACGTCAGCGCAAAGGATCTTGATCGAGGTACGGTCTTTATTGCTAAGACCAACTCCGATGGCTTTTATAATCTGACGCGCTTGCCTGTCGGGAATTACGAAGTGCGGGTAACGGCGCCCGGTTTCCGCACGGCGCTCGAATCGCCTATTGAATTGCAGCTGAACCAGGTTTCGGCGGTAAACGTGCAGTTGGTCCTCGGGTCCACTAGCCAAACGGTTCAGGTCACCAGCGAATCGCCGCTTCTCCAGACCGAGTCCACGCAGGTCAGCACTGTCATTGACGCGCGGGCGAACGTCGATCTTCCGCTGGCTTCGCGCAATTACCTGCAGTTGACTTTGTTGACGCCCGGTGCAGTGACGCCGAATCCTGCTGGCTCCGGTAGTTTCACCAGCGGTCAGACGACGGGCCAAAATGAACGGCCGATGATCAACGGGAACCGGTTCACCGCCAACGATTACATTCTCGACGGCATGGATAACAACCAAATGTCGGACAATTTCATCGCATTCGCGCCACAGCCCGATGCCGTACAGGAGTTCAACCTCATTTCGCAAAATGCGCCGGCAGATTTCGGCAACTACATGGGCGGCATCATCAGCGTCTCGACAAAGGCCGGCACGAACGTATTTCATGGTTCGGTGTTTGAATTTTTCCGCAATGACGTGCTGAACGCCAACCAGTGGTCAAACGCGCTAGCGGGCATTCCCCGCGCTAAACTTCGCTGGAACCAGTTTGGCGGCGCGGTGGGCGGTCCTGTCGTGAAAGACAAAGTTTTCTTCTTCGCAGACTACCAGGGCGAGCGTTTCGACACGCCAACCAGCGGTTCCGCTTACACCGTCCTTACCGCCAAAGAGCGCACGGGCGACTTCTCCGAATTGCTGCCCAGTGTCCAGATTAAGAATCCATTCACAGGCCTGCCATTTTCGGGCAACCTCATTCCGAGGAATCTGCTGAGTGCGGCGGCCTTGAAGATTGTCGGCTCTCCGGCATATCCAACTCCTCTCAACGGCAGTCTGACAAGCAATCAAATCGATTTTTCCAACACCTATACCAACATCGATCAAGGAGACGGCCGAGTGGACTGGGCCATCAACGATAAAAACCACTTGTTTGGACGGTTCTCGGAAAGTCAGACAGTTAATCCAACCACGAATTCGTATGCGTTGGCTTACAACAATTTCTCGAATGCACAGGCATGGAACACGGTTCTCGACTATACCAGTGCGCTGAGTTCAACTCTCGTGAACGACGCCCGCGTCGGAGCAGGCTACATAAAAATCAACAGCGGCACCTACACAAACAACATCGATGTTAGCCAGTTTGGGATACCCGGACTGCCCTCCAGCATTCTCCCTGCAATTTCGTTTTCCAACAACAGCAACGTCACCGGACCGAACGGAAGTTCGGCTGCCTTTGGCAACAAAGATTCAGCCACGGTGTATGGCGACACTGTGATCCAATACCAGGATGTCGTGACGTGGACCCACGGCAAGCAAAACATTCGTTTCGGATTTCAGGGATGGCGTTTGCGCATGAATGGCCTCTTCCCGGGAAACTCGGGCTTTGCCGGAAACTTCGACTTCAACGGACAGTACTCAGGACGGTCTGAATCAGACTTTCTGCTCGGGCTGCCCGATAAAGTGCAGGTCGGCGCACCTGGTCCCATCTGGGGCCAGCGCGGAAATATTTTTGGCGTATTCTTCCAGGATGACTGGAAATTAAGTTCCAGACTCACCTTGAATTTGGGGCTTCGCTACGAAGATCACACACCCTGGTATGAAGTGCACAACCGGGAAGTGAACTTCGATCCAGATACAGGAAATCTCGAACTGCCTGGTCAAAACGGCAACAGCCGCGCGCTCTATGACAATTACACCGGCATCGGCAACTATCAGCCGAGGGTTGGCATTGCCTATTCACCCTTTGATAAGACGGTGATCCGCGCTGGATATTCACTTTCCTCCTTTATGGAAGGAACTGGCCAAGGCCTGCGCCTGCCTCAAAATCCTCCCTATTCCAAAGAGTCGATTGCTAACTACACCGCTCTCACACTGCCAACCACGACTTTGGATCAGGGCTTCACGTCCATCTCGACAGCCAATCCCTGCACGCTCAGCGGTCTGGCTTCTGCATCGTCTTCGTGCTACGGCGGGCTGCTCCTGTCTTGGGCTAAGAATGTCAGGCCGGCGCTATCGAATCAGTGGAATCTGTTCATCCAACGTCAGTTGACGAATAGTGTAACGCTCCAAGCCGGCTATGTAGGCCAGTCTTCTGATCACTTGGCGGCGCCTAAGAATTTGGAGCAACTTTACTTAGAACCCAATGGCACACTGGCTCCGTCGGAGTACTTCACTCAGCATCAAAATCTGATCACCACGCTGGGCGCATTGCCGCTGGCGACCTATACCGACGCAAACGCGAACTACAACTCCTTGCAAGTTTCGCTCAATGGACGCCTCAACCGCGGTTTGTCTTACCAGGTGAGCTACACCTGGTCACACTGCCTTACCGACGCCACCGGATACTTCGGTGAATCGGGATCAGGGCAACAATCGGCCAGCCAAGATGCCTGGTATCAGAACGTTTACAACATGAAGGCCGATTACGGCAGCTGCTATTACAACGTCAAGAATAACTTCACCGGCTATGTGATCTATGATTTGCCGGTGGGACGTGGACGCTCGTTTGGTAGCCATCTCGGTAAGGCCGCCAACGCCCTGGTGGGTGATTGGCGAGTCAGCGTAATACCCAGCTTCCGCGGAGGCTTCCCGCTGACTCTGGGCGACAACGACGTTTCGGGCACGAATTCCTTTGGCCCAAGACCGAATTGCAATGCACCGCCGGACGTTCTCGGCAAGGTGAATGCAGCGGCGAACACAGCCGGGCCGGGCTACCAATGGTTCTCTCCAACTCCCTATTCCCAGCCTACCTCAGGTTTTGGCTCCTGCAGCATTAGCTCAGTCTACGGACCCGGCGAGCAGAATATCGACCTGGGTATCGCCAAGTCATTCCCTGTGCATGATCTACAAAACTTGGAATTCCGGACAGAGTTCCTCAACACGTTCAACCACGTGATCCTGAACGCGCCTAACACTAATATCGGACCGACGCTCGGAGTGATCAACAGCTCGCAGGGCGCGCGCAACATACAATTCGCGCTGAAGTATAACTTCTAGCGAACGTTCAGACTTAACATTTGGCTCCAGGCGGACTCGGTCCCGTCTGGAGCCATTTTCACTTCGTCAAAATAGTTGGCATAGGCGCGTGGTTTGACTCAGTATGAAAAATCAAGATCTCATCGCATATCTAAAGCCGATTGCCAACAAATTCAGCAAGCCGGATGCAGTCGAGTTCATCGACGTAACCGGGCAGGTGTCCGACATCCAGTCCGATCGGGCGACTCTAACCATTCGTCTTGTGCTGCCCGCCGGTTGGTATCGCGGAAACTTTGCGACCCGCGAACATGCTTTCGACATGTCGACCGCGATGATGGAGATGATTCGCGTGCCCGATGGAAAAAGGGTGGCCGTTGGACCCTGGGATCTTGACCACATCCGAAACGTTATGGCGATGCCCATGATTCGAACCTATGTGAACGGCAAACTGCTGGGCGGTTTGTGGTTCGATATGCCAGGTCCGGAGCGAATCGCCAACGGAAGTCTGTTTGCCGATTTTGGCTTCGAGGCAAAAGAGGGCGAGAACGAGATCCAACTCGAGATTATTGCGCGCGATCGTGAGCGAATGGATTGGGGTCGTATCGAATATATAGAAATGCACCGGGACGACCGGCGTCCTGTGGTTTTGGAACCCAAGCTGCAAGGACACCCGCGAATTTTCACCGACGCACCGTCGGCCCGACGAGTGGCTGCACGCTGGGCTAAGCGACCGGAGTTCCAACGGCTTCGCGAGCAACTTAAAACCGAAGAACTCGTTTTTTTGACGGATAACAGTCAAGGGCCTTTGGAGCTTGCCTGCCTAATGTTCGCCTTGACCGGCGACGCGCAGATTGGCCAGCGCGTCAAGGCAAGAATTATGGAGATGGCCCGCGCGCCTACCTGGAGTGGCCGTCCCGACCCATTGTTAATGGGCGGGGACAACGATCGCGTCATTGGCAATGCGCTGTATTACACGGCGCTCGGTTGGGATTATTTGCAGCCCATTTTGAGTTCCGCAGACCGCCCGCCCATTCTTGCCAAAGTGGAAGAGTACCTGGTCAAGATGTACGATTTCACGTTGCTGCAGCGCGCTTACATGGGCTACCAGACGGTTGAGCCCCATTCGTTGGGTACCTGGAATGGAGTTGCCATTGCCTGCATGGCTTTTTACGACGAACTCCCCATTGCGCGCCGCGCGCTGCCGCTTTTTCACGGCCTGTTCTGCGACAGTTTGAAGCTCTTTCCGGCAAGCGGCAAGGCGGCGTGGGCCACCTATTTCCCGTTTCATCTGGTCCGCTATTTGGCAGCAGCGGAGATCTTCGGCGGCAAGCGGCCGGAGCTTTCGTCCAGCCCGTTCTTAGACAATCTGGGTAGCGCGCTGATGGCGGCTTTCGATGTGCCCAATAGCCAGGAGTTGCAGCGTGGACTCAGAACGCGTGAGCATCGTTATATCACCGCGTTCTTGTGCCGATTCCATCCTACGTCCGGCATCGAAGGGATCTATCAGGCGTTTGTAGAACGCGAGCGAAAAGCGGCGGGTGACGTGGTGCTCGGCATGTTCGACCTGCTGTATGCGCCCGAGCCCGGCGTGCCCCCAGCGCCTTACCCGAACAGGCCTTTATACGCCCGTGATGTAGGTGATGTGATCGTGACCGCGCGCGGTGAAAATCTGGTAGCCGTTTCTCTCAGTGGAGGAGCAAAGGCCGGAAGAAGGGCCATCTTCAGCCTGATGCCGCACAATCGCGAATTTCCCCCTTCGCTCGGCGCCATTGAGGTGACCATCGACGGTACTCCGGTGCTCTGTAACATCAACATTGGAACGTATGGCCTGAACAGCGCATTAACCAATTCCATGTGTTTTGAAGACGGCGGCGTTATTACCAACGGCCAGTATTTGAACGGCGAGGTCCCGCCGGACGACTGCGCGGTGATTCGGCGCTGCTTCATTAACGATCGCTTTCTCTATGTTCATGTGGTGGTAACTTACTCACTTCACCCCGACTTACAGATCGAGCACGCAGACCGCATCTTTATCTTTGACCGCCGACACGGAATCACTCTGCTTTCCGACTCATTCCAGGGTGCCAGGCCGATTCGCTTTGCTACCCACTTGCATTGTTCGGGTTCCACTAGCGATTTAGGCGACGGATCTTATCGGATGACGGGCGGTCAGGAAAAGCTCATTGCCGGCATTAAGTACGGCAAAGATGGGATGAAGGACGAAGAGAAAGGCGAGATCTTCGTCAGCATTTTGCGCTCCAGCGGTTCGGCGAAAGTAGTGCAGGAAGAGCCCACATGGGTGCCCGGCTATATATACGGTTTGAACGGCACGGGCAAAGAAAACATAAGCGAAGGTCACTTTCCCAGATACCGGCGCTGGCGCTTGGAGCAGGAAGGACGCGTTACCGACGGATCGTTCCTGCTGGCGCTATCGCCACACCATGATCAGGTGCAGTGGAAGAACGGTGAGATTTTGTTGACATCGGGCGGCGGCGTGTTGCTGGGACCTGGCTGGCTCCAGGCGTTGGACGTCCAGGCCGATTGCGAGTGTTTGCTGTGGAATCCAGATCCCGCGCAGGTTGCCGCCTTGGGTGCTAGCACTCTCAAGCATGCCGGCAAAACAATTACTTTTGCGAACCCGGTAGACGTCGAGTACGACGTGAAAAGAGGAACCGGCACCGTGTTCGCGCAAGGGAAATACGCGACCCCTGCTAAACGTGGATTCACCACCAGCGCTTGGGAACTGGCTGGAGATGAGGCGTGGCGCACGCATAGCCCATACCGCAGCAACCTGGCAACAACATCTGATGGGTGAGGTCAACCGGACGTGAGCAGTCAGAATAAAATCGACGTTGCCATCCTGGGAGCGGGTGAAATGGGCGAGAGCGTCATCCGGCACTTGCAGGAGAGTCCGCGCGTGAGTGGCGTAACGGTATTTGACCGTGATGCGGAGCGCATGATGTCGTTACAAAAGAGCTACGCGGTCCAGTGCGCTTCCACGCTGCAACACGTTCTGGCTGATCCCGGGATTCGGCTGGTGTTCATTACCGCTTCTAACAACGCCCACAAAGATTTGACAATTGCCGCTCTCGGCGCGGGCAAGGCGGTCATGTGTGAAAAGCCCATGGCAACGACACTAGCGGACGCAACCGAAATGGTGAATGCAGCTGAGCGCACCAACGCCTTTCTGCAAATCGGTTTTGAACTGCGCTATTCGCATCTGTATACAGTTGTTAAACAGTGGATTGAACAGGGGCTGCTGGGCCAGGTCTTGAATACCCACTGCTTCTACTGCACGAGCGCGTGGGGCCGCGATCGCAACTGGCGTGCCAGAACAGAAACCAGCGGTGGCATGTTTGGCGAGAAACTTAGCCATTATGTGGATCTGCCCCGTTGGTGGATCGGCGCGGAGGTGGAAGAGATTTACGCAGTCAGCGCCCCGAATGTTATCCCTTACTATGAGGTACACGACAATTATCACTGCTCCTATCGCTTTCGCAACGGCGCGGTCAGTCAGCTCAGTTTCATGATGGCCCCGGCAGCGACGTTTCGAGGCGACCCCTTACAAAATGCCGTCTCCCAACAGGCCGGTGACGGTCATGCCCTTCGCTACATGATCTACGGCACAAAAGGAGCCGCGGAAACCGACGTTTTTCAGCGCACCATCAAACGTTGGGATTTTGGCGATAGTGATTTCGGACAAACCAGCGAATGGGTGCATTCGGAGACCTGGGATCCCAAACAGGACTTTGCGTATTTCCATAACACCCATGGCCAGGCGCTAGATATCGTGGCCAGAGTAGCCGAAGGCAAACCGCCAAAAACTAGCGCGCGTGATTCTCTTGAGACCATGCGGTTATGCTTTGCCGCCGAAATGTCGGCTACTGAGATGCGCCCTGTTCGCCTGCACGAAGTTTCCGACGCCATTCGATTGGGCGCACCCGCGACAACATAATGAAGCCGGAACCGATCTCGCAAAACCCTCCCGATGCCGCTAGCCTGGCTGGCGAACCACCATCTACCAGCGACCTGGCAAATTATTTTGCTGACCGCGCGTTGATGTGGCGCAATATCTGCTGGATCACTTTCGGCCATCTCGGCACCGCTCTCACGATGACGATCATCGAGCCCATGATGAACCTCCGGCTAAAAGCGGTGGGTGTGGGTGAATCGAGTATCGGTTTAATTACCTCGTGCAATTTGTGGGCGGTCAGCTTCCTAGTGATGTATTTTTCCTGGAAAAGCGACCACTGCACAAGCAAGCTGGGTCGTCGCACTCCCTATGTGCTGTTCGCGCTGCCGGTCGTTGTTAGCGCTATCATTCTCTTCCCCTTTTTTAGTCAACCCTGGGTTCTCATTGCGTTGATGGTCTTTTACTACTATTTCAACGACATGAAGTTGTCGACGTATCCGCTGTTGAGCATCGATTGTGTGCCTAAGGAAGTGTTGGCGCGCGTATCGGGCATCGTCTTCATTGTGATCAGCGGCGGCGGATTTCTGTCGGCACGTCTCGGAGCCCGCATGGCAGACGTAAATCAGTCTGCGGTCTTCATAGGCTCGGCGATTGCCATGACGGTTACCACGCTGATCGCGCTCTATTTCATAAAGGAACCGCCGATTTACCATCCGGCAGAGGGAAAGTTCAACCCACTTGCTCCCCTTAAGGTGGCTCTGCGCGACAAACGCATCCTGGTGCTCATGATTGCCGTCGCGCTGCTCAATTCGTTCTACATGATCTTTAAGACGTGGGTTTGGTTCTATGCCAAGGCAAAGTTGTCGCTCACGATTGGCGATACAGGAGCCGCCATCTCCTGGGGATTGCTGCTGCAGATCGTCGTATCCTATCCCGCCGGTTGGCTGATCGACAAATTTGGAAGTTATGTGGCACTATGCCTTCACTGGTCGATCATGCTGACGTTAATGCTCTTCTCCTTGCACGTGACCAACTCGAACGGCTTAATCGTATTGATGGTCTTGTTTTCTTTGCTCACGCCGCTGCAAGTGGCCGGAGATACTATCCTCTGGAAGACCATGGATAAAGCCGACACAGGCTCCTACACATCGACTGTTTCGTTGATCCGCAACTTCTGCACCGGCACCGTTATTTTCATTTCCGGCTATATCATCAAGTGGACCGGAAGTTACCTAAAGGCTTTCTGGTTTGGCTTTCGCGCTCACTTCGGTCGCTTTGATGGTGTTCTTTGTATACCGACAATTGATGCGTCCCAGTATGCCTCGATCGGTGCTGGCGCCGGCCGCAGGTTTGAATGAGGCAGGATGAGACTAACCGTCGCTTTCCTCCTTTGCGCCATAACAGCGGGCGCATCTGGTCCCTTCGAACGAGTCGACCCGATCATCGGCACCGCGAACGAAGGCCAGACGATTCCTGTTGTTGGCATGCCGTTTGCGATGACCGGTTGGTCCCCGGAAACGCGCTCCACCGAAGATAAATGCGTAGCGCCCTATTACTACGACGACAAGAAAATCACCGGCTTCCGCGGCACGCACTGGATCAGCGGTAGTTGTGTCGCCGATTACGGCAGTCTGACGCTAATGCCGACAACCGGAGAAATTGTCACGACCCGCGATGGCCGCGGCTCCGAATTTGAACATGAAACCGAGATCTCAAATCCTGCGTATTACAAAGTTCTGTTGGACCGCTACAACGTGCAGGTTGAACTGACCGGCACCGAGCGCGCGGGTTTGATGCGCGTCCATTTCCCTACAGGCAAAGCCGCCAACATCGTCTTCGAGCCATATGTCAAACACCGCGCAGGCCTAATTCGCATCATTCCCGAGAAGAATGAGATTGCCGGCTACAACCCTGTTTACCGCCAGTATTTGAGGGCCTCAGACGCGGCAGGGTTCAACGGCTACTTTGTGGCGCGTTTCGACCATGCCCTTCAACGATTCGGCACCTGGTGCGACGACCAACTGCACGTTGGAGAAAAAGAGCAAACGAACGGCTGTGAACGTATGGGCGGATTCGCCAGTTTTGCCAGCGGCACCAGCGAGGTTATCGTCAAAATTGGGACGTCGTTTACCAGCCTGGAAGAGGCTGAAAAGAATCTGGATAAGGAGCTTGGCACGCGATCGTTCGACGCAATTCGGGCAGAAACCAAACTTCACTGGGAAGAGCTGTTGAATCGCATTGAAGTGTCTGGCGGAAGCGAGCAACAGCAGATTACCTTCTACACGGCGCTGTATCACTCCTTGCTGCAGCCGCGTATCGCCAGCGATGCCGACGGAACCTACAACGGATTCGCCAACCAAGGAAAACTGCACCAGGCTGGCCCGGCGCAGGTCTACTACGACGACTATTCACTTTGGGACACCTATCGCGCCTTGCATCCTCTCTTGACGATTATCGACCCCAGGCGCGAAGAGCAGATGGTCGCGTCTCTTATTGAAAAAGGCCGGCAAGGTGGCTTTTTGCCCATCTTCCCAGCCTGGAACAGTTACACGTCCGAAATGGTTGGCGATCATGCCACCGCCGTGATCGCAGACGCCTATGCAAAGGGACTGAGGAATTTTGATGTCGCCGAAGCCTATCGGCTGGCCTATCAGAACGCAACCGTCGTGCCCCCAAAATCGGAGTATCAGGATGGCAAAGGACGACGGGCGCTCGATTCGTATTTGCACTATCACTACATTCCGCTCGAAGACGAGGTTTTGGACGCACCTCACAAACGTGAGCAGGTTTCGCGAACTCTGGAGTACGCCTATGACGATTACGTCCTGAGCCTGTGGGCGGGCGCGCTGAATCATGCGAGTGACGCAGCGGCGTTTCGTGAACGGTCGGAGTATTGGCGAAATGTTTTAGATCCGACGGACGGTTTTGCGCGCGGCCGCCATGCGGACGGAAGCTGGGTGACGCCCTTCGACCCCGCGAAAGAGCAGCCTTACATTACCGAGGGATTGCCGTTTCAATACACGTTTTTTGTGCCCCAGAATGTCGCGGGTCTAATTCAGGTTTTGGGTGGAAGGGAACGCTTTGTCGCGAAACTCGATGAACTGTTCGACCGCCATCTTTACGACCACGGCAACGAGCCCAGTCATCACATTGCCTATCTCTATAACTATGCTCAGGCAGCCGGCAAAACCGAATCGCACGTGCGCGACGTGGTGAACACGCAATATGGAACCGGCCCCAAAGGATTGCCAGGAAATGACGATTCAGGCCAGATGTCGGCTTGGTACGTGTTGAGCGCTATGGGCTTTTATCCAGTTTGCCCGGGCAAGCCCGAATATGCCATCGGCAGCCCTTTGTTCTCACGCGTTGTCATTCACCAAGCGAACGGCAAGGACTTTACCATCGATGCACCGAACAACTCCACTAATAACCGGTACATTCAATCTGTTGAGCGCAACGGCAAGGCTTACCGCACGTTCCTGCTGCAGCATTCGGATATTACAGGCGGTGCCACTTTTACTTTGCATATGGGAAGCGAAGCAAGCGTGCAACCGTTCGAACGCTAAGCGAGTCATTCAGTCAAATGGGACTGAGGCGAATTTGCTTCTAGATCGATTGTTTCAGCAGATTAAGACGGGCACTCCAGAGGATGATTTAACCGCTGTACTGGTTCATTTCGACTGAGGTGTCTGCGAGCATTAAGCGCTCCCGCCAAAGGCTTGCATAAATATCGATGGTCGTTATGTGATTCATTGTTTTTTGCCATTTGAATCATAAGCGACGGCACGAGATTATACACTGATCCGACCATCCCGCAATCTAGATCCGTTTGATTGTCACGAACCAAGCCGGCGCGCCGTCGTTGTGAAATCTCGTCTGAATTCGGTCTGGTTCGATGGCGACGATGTTCCATCCATTACCGGGGTTGAACGCCACTCTCAACTCTTCTTGAGGGATGGGATGTGGACCAACGTCGGCACCATCATCACTGAAGCACAACACATACAGGGTTCCACTGTCTCTGGTCACCGATGCCAGACTCGCTACATATCCTGGCCGCTCGTGGCCGTCGAAGGTATGGAACAGCCCGCAATCCAGCACCGTTTCGAACATGCCCCCCAAACGGTCCAGTTGCAGGGCGTCAGCCGCAACGAACTAGATTTCGATCCAGTTCCGGCGAATCCGCCTTTTGATGCCAAACGTGCAATTGCCGGCTGCCGATGGCCAAGATCCCATGGAGGACGACCGTCTCGATATGACTCATCCAAAGGGCAGTCCGGCCATCCGTTCGTCAGTAGTTGGGCGTCGGCCAGGAAACGGATCGTCAGCGGGGCTTCGTAATCGCTCCGGCAACTTCACCCCCTTCCCATAACTGATCTTCCCACCTCGTCGTAGCGCCGATCGGCAGGTCTTAACTATTCGCAGGTCCGCGCGCCTTGTGGCCCTCGGCGCTTAAAGTACTATGCTCCACCGCTGCCAAGAAACTACTCTGACCCCGTCACTTTTACTAGGGCACCAAACTGTCATTGATACGTAATGCTTGGCGGGTAGACTGTGTCTATCCGTGCTGCTTCCAACTCCGCCACGTTCAGCTATCGAGGAGAGAAAGCATGGGCCAGTCTCATGTTTTCGTTTCGCTGAACGCTGGCAGTGGATGGCCAAACCGCTGATGAATTTCCACTTTCTGCGGCTACCCCATGTTGCGCAGCCGAATTGGGTTCGCGTGGGAAAGAAAACCCCCAACAAAAGGAGAATCACTTGAAGTTTAGAACTGACTTTTGGATCCACCGTCTGCTGGTCGGACTTGCGGCGGCGAGCCTGAGCGTTGCGGCGCTCGCTAAGTCCGTGCCATTCCCGACCTACTCGCCAGGCGAGAACACGGCCGCGACAACCGGACCGACCTACTCGCATCCCCTGTCCAATCCCTGGGTCGTCAGCGACGGCACAATTCTGACCCCCGTCGGCACTCAGGTTTACCTCGGCATCACTACCCGCGCCAAGGCCGTAGCACTGAACCCCACTGGGAATCATACCGCCGCCGTCCTGCAAATGGGCGCCCCACAGGCCGTCACCATCTTCAACACCCAGACCGGCGCTGTGCTACAGACCTACAGCGTGCCTTACACCACTTCAAGCGGCAAGGCCGAGACTGATTCCGATGGTAGCCAGGGCGGTATCGCCTATACGCCGGATGGCAAGTACCTGCTCTTCAGCCAGGATGGAAATTACGGTCCAACGAGCTACGTTTCCATTGCCAGCGTCGATCCCACCACGGGCATGCTCTCAAACTACACCCAAGTCCAGGTTCCCCTCGACGCCACGGCCGAGGGCTTGTTGACCAACGTTACCTGCTATCCATACAATGGATCGCTCAAGCACCCTTTGGGCAGTCCCGGCGGAACCTCGGGCAGCTTTCAGATCCCATGCGGCTACCCCATTTCGATTTTCTCCGATGACACATTCACCTCCTATCCCACGAGCATTGCGGTCACGGCAGATAGCAAGACCGCCTACGCTGTCCTGAACGAAAACAATACGCTCACCAAGATCGACCTCACCGCAGTTACACCAGTACAGGGGCCAGAGATCCGCGTCGGCAACCAGCCTCATACCGTAGTGATCTCGCCGGACGGCAAGACTGCCTACGTCTCCAACGAGGCCGGCCCGATTCCTACCGCCAGCGACTTCCAGCTCTATTCCAACGGAACGCCGGTTGCTGCAGAATATCCGACCGGGACCACGGTGCGAGGCACTATTTCCGTGGTCGACTTAGCCACGTTTGCGGTTACGGCCAGCATCACCGTCGGCCATCACCCGACCGGCATGACCTTCTGGGGCTCCAAGCTGCTGGTCACCAATACCTATGACGACTCCATATCGGTGATCGACACGGTCACCAACACGGAAGAACGGACGATCGACCTTGGACTGCCGATCCGAGTGCCTGGCGAGCGCGAATCGGCCTATGGGGCGGGCCCGAACTCGATCGCCGTCGATGCTGAGAAAAACACCGCCTATGTCGCGCTATACAACGCCAACGCGGTGGCGGTCGTCGATCTCAACGCCTTCGGCTGGAGTCCCGTTGCCGGCATGATCCCGGTGGGCTATGCGCCGAGCTCGGTCGTGCTGGATGAGAAGGACAAGTCGTTGCTCGTTGCCAACGACAAGGGAATCGGTACCACGGGCTTCGGGGTCGCGCCCCCGCCGACAAACACGTACGAAAATTCGTACGCAAAATACTATGGCGTGTACGCCTTCAACACCCACGAGGACCTTGGCACCGTCAGCGTCGTCCCCATTCCTAAAAACCGAATGCTGGAGAAGTACACCACGCAGGTCTTCGAAAATAACCACTGGGATCTGGTACAGAACATCTGGAGTGCCGGCGGTGGGCATCCGTGGGCTCGACCACGCGCGATTCCAGATCGGATCGGCGATCCTTCCAAGATCAAGCACGTCTTCCTGATCATCCGTGAAAACCGCACCTACGATCAAATGCTGGGCGATGTGACCGGCGGCAATGGCGACCCGAGCCTGGCCGTCTTTGGCGACCACTCAACCTACGCCGAATACCCCGTCGTAACGCCCAACGCGCATACCATTGTGCAGCGCTTCCCGCTCTTGGACAACTTCTACGACCCGAGCCGTCAATCGGCCGACGGTCACAACTGGATTTTGCAGGCGATGGCACCTTACTCCGACGACATCCAGTCGCCCGACTGGCTTCGCGACTATCCCTCTAATGGCGGCGATGCGATTGCCTACCAGAAGAAGGGCAACCTGTTCGATAGCGCGGCCAGAGCCGGCATAAAGATAAAGAACTACGGCGAGTACGTCGAGTACAACACGTTCACCGTGCCAGGTTGCACACCAACCAATCTTACCCAAGCAAACAGCTACAATGGCCCGGGGGCAGCCGTTCCATTACCGTTTATTGTTACCGACAGTTGCGAGCCATCCTGGACGCAGTTCTACAATGACGCGCTGTTGTACGAGAGTGGCTTGGAATCGCAGCTCCAGTACTACAACACCATCAAATCATACTCACCGCTGCCGGACGTGATGAAAGTAACGGTGCAGAACTTCCCGCAGTTCGATCTGGGCATCCCGGACCAATACCGCGTCGATGTTTGGAAGCAGGATTTCGCCAAGGACGTGGCCGCTGGTACGGTACCCCAACTGAGCTTCATCTGGATCATGCAGGACCACACCACTGGTCCACCGAACGCGACCGCCGAAGAAGCCGATAACGACTTGGCCGTCGGGCGCATTATCGACTACATCAGCCACAGCAAGGTGTGGAAAGACTCTGCCATCTTCATCGAGGAAGATGACGCGCAAAACGGCGTCGACCACGTTGACGGCCATCGCAGCCCTGGCTATGTCATCAGTCCCTACGTCAAGCAGAATGTGAATCCCGATGGCACTGGCGCCGGAGTTACCGCGGATAGCACCTTCTACACGCAGGTCAACCTGACCCGCACAATCGAACAGATCCTTGGTCTGACACCGATGAACCAGAACGACCTGGTGGCCTCGCCGATGAAGACCCTCTTCGTCGAAGATCCGCCGAAAAGCAACTTCCTGCCGTGGGCGCACGTGGCGAATCAGGTTCCGCTTTGCTATGGCGTGGCGGGATATACGGCTCCGGCGAACATCCCCCCAAGCCTCAACACTTGCAGCTCCACAATCGCTTCCCTGAAGGATAGCCCCAAAGTCAAAGCTCTGCGGGCTGGCTGGATGAAAATGAAAGCGGAAGTCTTCGCCGCCAAATATCACACTCCCGACTCCCTGGACCCGAGCACCGTCAGCCACTTCGACTGGTACGAGGCTACTGGGTTTAAAGTCCCGTTCCCCGGCGAGAAGAAGGTTCGCCCCGCGAGCGACTTCATCCACCGCCCGGCACCCAAGGGTGACAAGGACGACGTGGAGTAGGCAGGCAGGTCCAAACACAACGACCCCTTCCCTATCACTGGGGAGGGGGTCGATACGAAGCTTTTATACACGCGTTTCGTGCTGAGCTTGGTCTGACGCGCGAAACGATTCGTGCGCCTATCAAGGCAATCAAAATGCAAGAAAGAAGGGGGAAACCATGCTTATCAAGCTCTTTAACGCGAAGTTGGCTGTCGCTTTGGGTGCTTTATACCTTGCGCTTTGTGCCAGTGCGCAAACAGAGAAGACGTACTTAACGGGCACAGTCACCGATCCGCAAGGAAATCGGGTGCCCGATGCAAAGGTGCTGGCTGTCCAAGACTCAACGGGTTTGAAGCGCGAAACGCAAACGACCTCAAAAGGCACCTATCAATTGGCCGATCTGCCGCCGGGCGTTTTTACGCTCCAATTTTCAAAAGAAGGCTTCTCAGTCCTTCAGGCTAATCATGTTCGCCAAATTGTGGGTCAGACCGGAACTCTCAATGTCACCCTCCAACTCGGCGCGAAAAAAGAAGAGACTACCGTCAGTGAGTCTACGGTTCAGCTCGACAAGGTAGACGTGACCGTGGGTGGCGAAATCGAGGAAAAGCAGGCGGACGAATTGCCCATCAATGGCCGCAACTGGTCCACACTCACTTCGTTAGTTCCAGGCGCAATTGATAATGGTGCGGGCGACCAGCGGACTGTTCGGTTCGCTGGCCACGGACTCGACGACAACAACTTGACCTTCGATGGTGTCGATGCTACGGCGGTCTTCAACCAAATGCAACGCGAGTATGTACGCCTCACCATCCCGTTGGATTCCATCAAGGAGTTCGACGTAAAGAGCCAGACTTTTGGCGCCGATGTCGAGGGTGGAACGGCGGGCGGTCAGGTCGCAGTTGTGTCGCCCTCAGGTACTAACACATTTCACGGCGACCTTTTCGATTATTTCCGAAACAATACCATTGAAGCTCGCACGCCGTTCAACGGGCCCTCACCGAATCCCTTTTTGTTGAATCAGTTCGGAGCTGGCGTGGGTGGGCCCGTCACGAAAGACAAGTTCTTCTTTTATGCCAACTACGAAGGTTTGCGCCAGCGCTTGGATGGGACACAAGTTGGCTTGGTCCCGAGCCCCAGTTTCATCGCTCAGGCTGAAGCCAAATCTCCGGCGTTGACGCCGATTCTAAGTGCGTTTCCCGGAGGCACGTCTCCAACTTCCAAAGCCTCGGTGTGGAACTATGACGCGCCAGGTCGTCAGATCGATAACGAAGATTCGGGAATGATGCGGCTTGATTATCATTTCTCCGATAAGACCACTTCCTTTGCCCGCTTTAATTCTGATGAAGCCTTCGAGACCACGCCAACCGGTAACCTGACTGCATTAACGCTCTATGATACGAAGGCAAACAGCGGTGTCTTTGAACTGCTTCACGTTTTCCAACCGACATTGGTTAGTGAATTCAAGTTCGGAATTAACCAGAACTTCTACCACAGTGGAACCGATTCTCCACTGCCGTATACCTTCAGCGTCTCCGGTTTCAGCTCATTCGCCGGGGCGACGACATCGGACAATCCATCGAAAACCATCAGCGTGCTGGATGACTGGTCTTGGTCAAAAGGAAAACACACGCTCAAGTTCGGGTTTGAGATCAAGCGCGATTTCTTGAACCAGGGCTCGTCTGCAAAAGGCACTCTTAGCTACAGCTCGACCACAAACTTTCTCAACGATGGCGTGAACACCGCTTCCTATACGGCGCTGCTGCCGCTTGTACGGCAGCGCAAAAACGAATACTGGATATACGCGGAGGACGAGTGGAAGGTGTCCGAGAACTTCACCGTGAATATGGGTGTTCGTTACAACATTTTCAACGCATTGCATGCAATCGGCAACAACGATGATCCATTTGATTTCGGCACCTGCGGAGGATTTTGCCCGAAGAACTATTCCTACTTTAATCCGCGCTACGACGATGTGGATCCGCGAATAGGCCTCGCGTGGTCCCACGGCAATACTGTCGTTCGAGCCGGCGGCGGAATCTATCACACCGACGGCCAGTTGGACGATCAGAACCTACCCATATCGAACACCGTCGACGCTTACTCATTTAACAGCACCAACCCGCTATACCCCGGTCTGTCTTACCCGCTTGCACCATATCTGGCCTATGCAGAAGCAGGCGGACTGGGAGTGGTTTCGCCGCGCGATTTGGATCGAAATCGCAAAGACGATTATGTGACCGCCTGGACGGCCGCTGTTCAACAGAAACTGCCTCTTAATCTGGTGGGCACTTTGACGTACATGGGCAACAAAGGCACCGATGTGTTGACCACCACCTACGTCAATTTGGCCGCGCCGCCGCAAAACCTTGTGCCTTATCCCGCCTTTGGCGCGGTCTCCTGGCGCGGAGACGTCGGCAACACTACATTTGAAGGATTGCAGGGCAGCGTTCGACGAGTTTTCAGCAACGGCTTCCTACTCAGCGCCAACTACCTGTGGTCGCACTCGATCAACGACGGCAGCATCGGCGGCGGTGAATCGGACACGCCGCAAGATTCCTTCTGCCGCGCCTGCGACAAAGCCAGTAGCGACGATGATATTCGCCAGACTTTCAATCTGTCCGCGGTTTACTCTTTGCCGTTCAAGAACCGCATCTGGGGCAACTGGGAATTGAGCGCTATCGGTACTGCCCAGACTGGTTTGCCTGTGAACATCACGGTTGATCGCTCGAACTCCGCTGTTCCCGGCCTTTTCTCCATCAGCGGTGAAGAGCGTCCGAACTACATCTCTGGAGTTTCGTTAACGCCGGCTGGCGGTTCCAACCCGAATAATTGGATAAATTTGGCCGCCTTCGCGGTGCCAGCCAACCAGACTTTCGGTAACCTGGGTCGCAACGCCTTTCGGGCTCCTGGCATCTCCCAGCTCGATATGGGGCTCTCTAAATTCGTCTATATTACCGAGAAGCTGAATCTGCGTTTCCGTGCCGATCTGTTCAACGTGTTTAATCGAGCCCAATTCGGCGCGCCGAACGCCGATATCTCGGCTTCGAACTTTGGCACCATCACATCCACCATCAGCAATTACGCCACAGGTCGCGGGACGCCGCGCGAACTGCAACTCTCGGCGAAGATCGTGTTCTAGCAACCAGAAATATATTCGATTACAAATCATGCGAAAGCATAAGTTAGTTCTTCTTCTCGGTTTAGGGATTGCTTCATCGAGTCTCTCGTACAGCCAGGAACTCAGCGGGTTTGTTGGTGCTTGGCGGCAAGACATTTCAGACACTTCGCCAAAGCCCAAATCCAAGATTCCGAAGGAACTTGTGATCAAGCTCGATGGCGACACTTTGACGGTCACCATGAAGGGTCCAGGCAAGGTCCATAGCGCTAACGTGACCTTTGAAATCTGGGGACCCGAAGTGACCTACACCGGTCTGGATGGTGACGAGTTCCATATCAAGGCGACACGCGACGGTAACAGCTTGGTGTTCGACGGCAGCGAACACGAAAGGGGCAGCGACCGCGCCGTGCATGAAGTTTGGACGCTGCAGAACAAAAGCGAAGGCCAGGTTCTCTTGGACACCAAGAATGCCAAGGATCCTGATGAGCCGGCAAAGGTTGTCGCCGAGTACGAGCGTGTGAAGCAGTAAGCCAGTGCCCGCCACTCGATCTGGACTTTTCCAGGACGGAACGTACAGCTGACGACGAATCTCTCAAGTGCCGAGCCTGTCCGAGCCCGTCCGCTGCGTTGAGGCGTGATGGAAGGAGCTCCCAACCCCGACCGTAAATAGGAAACATCCATAAAGCGCATGCTCGAATGACGTCACCAACAACGAACCCGTTTGCAGAAACCGGATGCCGAAGAGTATTCCACCTAAGAGTGTGAGAATGAGTGCGAGCCAATTGCGGAACACTATATGGGCATAGGTGAACGCGAAAGCGCTGGCTAATACGATCGCCCAGGGAGGACCGAAGAGATCCCGATAGCGATCAAATACAAAAGCCCGGTAGACGACGCCTTGCGGATACACAGATAGCACCGGGTAGAGAATCATGACCAAGCCCCAAAGCCTTGGATTTGTGCGGGGGAAATTGAGAAAGAGACCTGGCGATCCGAATCGCCTGACGAAGCCAATTCCAATCACGGCCGCCACCGCAAATAAACCCAAAATCGCCCACGCATAGTGGCCCAGCGGAGCCGTGTTCCAGAAGCTCCCGCGGTCAAATTTTGGATCGCGCAGCAAAACAAATAGACAATAAGCCATCAGAGCCCAAAGCACAGGAATCGCAGGAATGCGATGGCGCGTATACGCAAAGACAGTGGGTCCGATAAAAAACATTAAAAGGAATTCGACCGCTTGCATCGGCACGACAGCCAGAATTGCACGGAATGCCTTTGCTTCGCAACATTTCGTTTAAACCCATTGAGCCGGAATGTTAAGTCGGCTGACATACCTGAATTTTTGCGACGCAAAGCTATCGCGCCATGACCTGGAAATTTCGGCCCTCCCAATTTTCCACTTGCGTCCAAAAAAACGTGAACTCAATTTGAGTTTGTTCGTTCGCGGAGGTGGGAATGTCGACGTAATCAGCCCCAATTGACGTTGGATGAGAGTCCGTGTCGTGCTGCGTCGCCCAGCCATCTTCGGTCCAGCGTAGCCGAAACGGCGAACCGACGCAAACACGTAGCGTACGGCCCTTTTCCATGTGAGCGGTGGGATGCTTCCACAGCCAGAACTCCACGGGTTTGAGACGCGTGCTGCCGTTGGCATAGCGTTTGGCCACTTCTTCGATCAGATCGAAAACTTTTCCATCCTGGCAGGAGCGCAGCAGCCGGATATACTCTGAGTGCGCCCACAGAAGGGGCGCCGCCGATCCCGTAGCCTGCCCACGATACATGCCTTGTTCGGGCTTGTCCTCCTCGTCCCATATCTGCTCATCGAGCAGCCCGGTAAAGCTCCCGAATTGCTCCATGGTCTTTAAGAAAGGACGTGCATCGCGGCCTGCCGCAAGTTCGTAGTGTCCGCGTTCGCCGGTCAACAGCGGCCAAGGTCTCCCGGTGCCCCAGTCAACATACGGACTACCGTCGGAGCGCTGTCCATAGCCGTCGTGATTATAGCGGCGCCAGCACGGGCCCAATGGCGTGTCAGACTTGATGACGGCGTCCACCACCCGCACGGTGTTCAACACGATGGGGTCGTCGGCGGCCAAGATCCCGTAGCGCACCAGTTGCAGAAATCCCCCATCAACAACATCCCTGGCCGGATAAGTCTTCGGCGCTCCCGGAGCCTGGCTCGTCAATGGCAACTCGGCGGTGTTGACGGCGTTGGGAGCAGGCACTTCGCCTGGCTTGGCGGGATTCAATCTGATGTAATAGCTTGGCGTCCCCGGCAGTAGAGAACCTTGCGTTGTAACCATCCAGTCCTCCAGATGCGAGCGGAGGTAATCGGCATAGGACTCGAGAAACTGCGCTGTCTCCTCTTCTTCGCGCTCACGCACGAAGGCTGCCGCGCAAATGAAACCGGCAATCAAAGCCGCAAATGTCGATGGAGAGTAACCCCCGTGTTCTTCCCAGCGCTCCTCGCCCGTTACCGGACCTTGTTGCAGCAGAAAACAAATCGCACGCTTCACGATGACCAGGGGATCGAAATTTTCCAACTTTCCCAAATACTGAAGCCGCCGGGCCAGGAGGATAGGGAAAGCTACTTCATCCAGCTGCATGTTGTCCCAAAAGGGTTTCCCACTTAGCCAAAAGTTTTGCGGAAAGCTGCCGTCCTCTTTCTGGTGGGTGGAAAGGAAGATCAGGGCTCGCAGTGGCACCTCAGTGTTGCCCGCCGCCAAAAGCGCCATGGCGCTCTCCACTAGGTCGCGAGTCCACACCAAATGATAGCCGCCTTCACCCTGTTTGTCGCCGCGGGCGCTCCCCCAAGGAATTGCCAGCGATGCCACCAGGCCTCCTTGATACCTCTTGTCTTCGTGCGTCAGCAAGAGATTGTAACTCACGGCCAAGAGTTCGCCATTGTCACCGCTCATTCGTGCCAGATCCTGACGGGGAGGAGCGGCGCTCTTCCACTGATCGATGAACGTTTGGCGCTGCTCTTTATAAGGGACACCGAGGCTCTGAAACAAAACGGAGACCGCACTTTCTACGCTGTCTCCAAACGCCAGGCCGACGGTAAACGTGCGGTTTTGCGGCAGATTCAATTCACCGTTCAGGGCTATATTGCCATGCTTGGCGTGGTCGAACTCGTAGTCCATACGAGCGTTGTCCCGCAAATCCGTATAGCCGTCGCTGCTCCCCACGTAGCCACAAGAAAGGCGTGAGAATCCGCAGGAAGCACCCAAAGCGAGCCAGAGCCCGCCTTTTTCGGCCATCAGCAATTGGCGGCCGCACACCTCGACCGCATACGCATTGTTCCCTGCGCCTGACACCTGCAGATGGGGCGCACAAAGAATATAGATCTTCAACGATTCGAGAAAGCGCTCGTCGCCTTCCACCACAGTGTGCGCGAGCACGCACGGCCTGACGGGGTCGGAGATTACTTCTTGCACCAGGCAGAGTCTTCCATTAGGATCTTGCTTGGTCATGCGATAACCCTGGGAGCCCGGGATGCGCTCGGTCCGGCAACTCAGATCGCGTTTCTCGTCCAAAAATACCTTGTCCCCGTCCGCAAACAGGAGCTGAAGATCGCGCGTCTGAGGGCGATCCACTGTCGGGTAATAAACCTCGTTCAGAATTCCCTCAGATATCGTGTACCATACCTGACTGCTTTGAGAGCGTGCTGTTCCCACTCCCTCTTTATTTCCCTGGGTCCAAGTTGGTTTTAATCCTGGCGCTCCAAATGCGCCCTTCCCACCGCGAAAACGTGCCATACTTTTCTCCTAGCAATTAACTACGTGTATAAAGTGCAATCATCAGCGTGCCTGTGTGAGGGTTGGTCCCGGATGCAGCCCTGCGGTTTGGAGGTAAGCCACCAGATTCTTTACCTCACCACCCAGGTCACACGTCTGCTGGTGCGGGCTCAAGGCGAGTACAGCGAAGCACCACAACAAATACCAGTCGGGCCGCGGATTCGCGCGAAGAACAGAATAATGCCGAGGTTAGTCCAAAGCACGCCACCACTCAGGCTGGCAATGCTGCGGGCATAAGCGGAATGTGGGGCGAAAACCAGGGTCGCGCCCTGCTGCATCGCCCATAAGAACACTGTAAACATTATATGTTCCGGGGCCGCGGTCAGCCGAGCGCCAATTCGATGAGGTTGAGATGAGCGCGCTCCCCTGCGAATAGTATGGGTTGTGTTTCCTCGCAGCACTCGTGCGTTTTGTCACAATGCAAGAGATTCAGCTAGCCGATCCCTATGCATCTGGCCTGTAATCCTCGTCCCAGTTGATGTCATCAAGAGCCCGAAGAAAACTTGCGAACGGAATCCCAGCTTCTCCACATATTTGTTTGACAGTTTTATCGCCGTTGCCTCCAATTTGAACGTGAAAACGCTCAAACACCCCACGAGCGCTGGGAATAGCAGCCAGCAATCTGTTGAGTGTCGTGTTCGGATTGATTTCCACTGCCACTTGGCCTCTGGTGCGTGTTCCAAGCGAATCGTATATCGGTTGCGCCGATCAGACAGTGACAATTGTCACAACCCCGAAAGCAATCGCACGGACAACTGCGTTCACGGCAGGCAGCGAGTAAATCCGCGTGCGCGTAACAGTGATTTTGTAGCGTCTAGATACTTAGGCTATTCTGGCGCTACTCCGCAGCGAGGGGGCCCGCGTTAGCCCAAGCGAGACTCGGTGCCAAATCTCACGTCGCAGAACAGCTTGGAGAGACTGGAAGCACTTCGGACAACCGAATTGTTCGGGCGCCTTCCCGAATCCATTCTCACGAGTTTGGTGGCTTCCTCGACCGTTCGAAGTCTAACCCGTGGAGAGATCTTTTATTCGGAGCAGGAGGAAGCCTCTGCTCTTTACGTGGTCGTACGAGGTCAGCTTCGCTCAATTCGGATGAACGTCGAGGGGCGCGAACAAGTACTCTCCACGGAACCGCCGGGAGCGATTCTGGCCGCCGTTGCGCTGTTCGGCGAAGAAAAGTTTGACAGCACCATGATCGCAGATACACCTTCTCAAGTTCTGGCGATTGGCAGGAACAAAATGCTGGATTTGTGCCGCAAATATCCGGAGCTCCTTTGGAACTTAGCGCGGATGCTCGCTCAGAAAGCCCGCTCCTTGGCAGAATTAGTAGAAACTCTAGCGCTGCGTCAAGTGGATCAACGCGTTGCCCAGTATCTGCTTACGATTTGCCAGCAGAGAGGGATTGGGCATCGAAGGACCTGCCTGGTTGAATTAACCTTAAACCGAAGCGAAATCGCCGGTCGTGTTGGATCGACACGGGAAGTGGTGTCGCGCGCGTTTACTCAGCTTGAGAAGGCCGGGCTGATTCAAATGCAAGGCCGCAGACTGGTGACGATTCCGCATATGCGAGCGCTTCGAGTGTTTGCTGGAACGGACCTTCCAACCAGGGAGACAAGCCCGGTGTCGGAGCTACAGTGCGACAGCCTCCTCCCAAATTCGTGACAAAAGACACACTCATTTTTATCAACTTCGGCGAACATCAATCCAGAGCTAATGTCGCCGCAGTCGGCGGACTCATCCGCTCCAGATCGATGCTCGAGAAAAAACAATGTCCAAAAACTCCACAGTTGCAGATCACCTAGTTGAGCGGCTCGTCGAATGGGGCGTCGACACAATATTTGGATTTCCAGGCGACGGTATTAACGGCATGATGGAGTCGCTGCGCACCCACGCAGATAAACTGCGTTTTATTCAAGTGCGCCATGAAGAGGCGGCCGCATTCGCCGCGTGCGGTTACGCTAAGTTTACCGGCCGCTTGGGCGTCTGTCTTGCCACCTCGGGACCGGGGGGCGTCCATCTGCTCAACGGGCTCTACGATGCCAAGTGCGACGGACAACCCGTTCTTGCCATAACCGGCCATACCTTTCACGATCTGATCGGCACTCACTATCAACAGGATGTCGATCTCGACAAGTTGTATATGGACGTGGCCGCTTACAACCAGCGCGTGATGGGCCCAGCGCACGTCATCAATGTCCTCGATGAGGCCATCAAGACCTCCCTAGCGCGCAGAACCGTCTCTCACATCACCATACCGAAGGACATTCAGGAATGGAAGAAATCCGAGAGCGAGCGCTCGTCCGCCAATATCCCCGAACACAGCGGCGACCTTTTCGTTACCCCTTATGCAATACCACCTCAGCGACTTCTGCAACAGGCAGCCGACATTATCAATAGAGGATCGAAAGTTGCGATGCTGATCGGGCGCGGTTGCCTGGATGCACGCGAAGAAGTGCTGGCGTTAGCTGAAGCCGTGGGAGCGCCGGTCATCAAAGCGCTTTTAGGGAAAGCGGCCATACCAGATCGCAATCCGTACACAACCGGCGGAATTGGCTTGTTGGGTACAGCTCCCTCCCAGGACGCACTGAAGGAATGCGACACGTTCATCATGGCCGGCAGCGGCTTTCCCTACATGGAGTTTCTGCCCAAGCCTGGACAGGCGAAGACAGTCCAAATCGATCGCGATGCCACGCGAATCGCTCTGCGGCACCCTGTGGATGTTGGTCTGGTGGGTGACTGCGGTACCGTGCTGCGCGCTCTGTTGCCACTTATCGAACACAAGAAGCACCGCTCTTTCCTAGAGAAGGCGCAGAAGCGAATGGCCGACTGGAATCAGCTCATGGAAGAGCGCGGAACTCGTCAAGACATGCCAATGAAGCCGCAAGTTGTTACGTATCACCTGAACAAGCTGCTCGATGCGAACGCAATTGTTTCGTCCGATAGCGGCACCATCGCCACGTGGACCGCCCGCTACGTTGAAATGCGGGACGAAATGAAATTTTCGCTTTCGGGATCCCTGGCAACCATGGCGAACGGCCTGCCTTACAGCATCGGGGCGGCGGTGGCATATCCCGGCCGGCAGGTGGTTTGCGTGGTGGGCGATGGCGGATTCACGATGCTGATGGGCGAGATCGCTACGCTGGTCAAATACAAGCTGCCCGTAAAAGTGATCGTCATCAAGAACAACGTGCTGGGTGAGATCAAGTGGGAGCAGTTGGTTCAGGAAGCCAATCCGTCGTTCGGCGTTGAGCTGCAGCCGATCGATTTTGCCGGATACGCGCGATGTTGCGGAGCGGAAGGGTTCACCATCGAGGATCCCAAAAATGCCGAGAGCATACTGCGGCAGGCGCTTGCCCATCCTGGGCCGGCTGTGATCGAGGCAGTTGTCGACCCCAATGAGCCTCCCCTGCCCGGCAACATTAGCGCCGAACAGGCACTGCACTTCGCCGAAGCGCTCGGTAAGGGCGAGAAAGACCGCTGGAAGATCATTCGAACCGTTCTCGACGACAAAGTGAGAGAAGTCGTTTAGCGATGAAAAACCCTGAGCGTCTGGCTCGCATTCAGGTCGAACTACGCAATCGCGACTGGGACTTGATCATTTGCGGCCTGCCCAAAAACGTGCTCCTTTTGTCCGGCTATTGGCCGGTAATTGGGACCAGCGTGGCAATTTCTTTTGCCGACGGCCCGGTTGCTCTCCTGGTGCCTGAGGACGAGGAGGAGCTGGCGCAAGGTGGGTGGGCTGACGAGGTGCGAACATTCAAGCCGGCGACCCTCGATCAAATTACCACGCCAGAGAAAGCGATACGGGAGCCTCTTCGGGAACTCATCGGTCGGTCTGCGAGGCCAAAGCTTCGCATAGGATTCGAAACTGGCGGCGCATTTGAGCCCGCGTCGTATGCCGCCATGCACAGCTATGCCGGCACGATGCAGGAACTTCTTTGCGAAACGTTTCCAGGAGCGACGCTCATTCCCGCCGGTCAGGTCTTGGCGGATTTACGCGAGCGGCAAACTGAATTTGAAATTCAGCAGCTTCGCGTAGCGTGTGAAATTGCGGCAACAGCTTTCAGCCAAGGTTCCGCGCAAATCAGAATGGGTGAGAGCGAGTTGGAAACAGCTGCCCATTTCCGTCTGCCACTTTCCACAAGCCTGGCCGCGCTCGGACAACGCAACCGCGCAGACGGGTTCGCCTGGTGCATGTCGGGAAGTAATTCGGCTCTTGCCGCGGCAGCCTACGCGCGTTCGCGATCCAAGCGAATCGAGCCGAAGGATTTGCTGCTGGTCCATATCAATTCCTACGCCGACGGTTACTGGACTGATGTAACGCGTACTTACGTCATCGGCAAACCTGATGATCGGCAGCAACGAATGTTTGACGCAATTTCCGCCGCGCGCCTGGCAGCGCTAAATGCAATCCGGCCCGGCGCGAAAGCGGCCGACGTCGATAAAGCGGCTCGAGACGTCCTAAAGACACGTGGATTTGGGCCGCAATTTAAGCACTCTACCGGCCACGGCGTGGGATTTTCCGCCATCGACGCCGACGCCCAACCGCGCCTTCATCCGAAATCCAATGACACTCTGCAGGCCGGAATGGTTTTCAACGTGGAGCCCGCTATTTATTTCGCTGGGTATGGGGGCATGCGGCACTGCGACATGGTGGCTGTTACGGATTCAGGAGCTGAGGTACTGACGCCGTTTCAAAGCTCGCTTGTCGATTTGGCGATTGATGGTTGAAGGAACTTAGGAAGCGAGATGGAAAAAACAAAGCAAGGCAAAGTGGTAGTCGTCACGGGAGCATCCGCCGGCGTGGGGCGCGCGGTAGTCACTGAATTCGCGCGCCAGGGAGCCAGCATCGGCCTCATCGCGCGCGGCAAGGATCGCTTAGAAGCAACCAAGCGCGAGGTTGAGGAACTGGGTGGCAAGGCCTTGGTTTTGCCCACCGATGTGGCGGACGCTCAACAGGTGGAAGAGGCGGCAGAGCGGGTGGAAAAAGAGTTAGGTCCTATCGACATCTGGGTGAACGGTGCGATGACCACGATCTTTGCCCCCTTTCTCGACATTACACCCGCAGAGTTTAAACGCGCGACCGAAGTCACCTACCTGGGCCAGGTCTACGGCACGATGGCGGCATTGAAGCGCATGCAGCGGCGCAACCGGGGGACGATTGTGCAAGTCGGTTCCGCTTTGGCCTATCGTTCCATTCCGCTGCAGTCACCGTATTGCGGCGCCAAGCATGCGATCGCCGGGTTTACTGATTCGATCCGTTCCGAGCTCATCCATGACAAAAGCGCAGTCCACATTACCGCGGTAATGCTGCCAGCCATGAACACGCCTCAGTTCAGTTGGTGCCGCACACGCCTTCCCCGCCACCCGCAGCCCGTGCCGCCCATTTTTCAACCCGAAGTTGCCGCGCGCGCAATTGTCTGGGCTGCCACCCACAAGCGGCGGGAGGTGTACGTTGGTTTTCCCACCGTCAAGGCGATCTACGGCAACGAACTCGCCCCGGCTTTCGCCGACCGGTACCTGGCGAAAAACGGCTACGACGGCCAGCAGACTTCCCAGCCGGTCTCTCCCAATCGCCCCGATAATCTATTCGAATCGGTCGAAGGCGATTATGACGCCCACGGAATTTTTGGCGACCGCGCCAAGGATTTCAGCGTACAGAGTTCCGTCAATCTCGAGTCCATGACGTTGCTAGGGCATCGCGGTCTGGTGGCTTCCGCCGCTCTGATGTTAGGTGGAATACTCTTAGCAACGCTGAGGAGCCGATAGCGATGCAAGCTAAATTGACCCCTGAGGAACTTGGCCGGGAACTTCGCCAAGGTTATACTCCCTCCTTGAAACGCCGGCGTGGCATCATCGGACTGTCCCTGTTTGCGTGTGGTGTTCTGGGTGCAGTGGCCCTTTATCAAACTGGCATCCTGAAAAAATTGCCGGAGCCCCGCGGTCGCTTATTTGATGCCGCAAGAGTAAATGGCTCCTCGCAAGCCTACTCATTGCTAGCTACACCGGATGCGCTTCTCGGTTTAGTTAGTTATGCCATAACGGCGACCTTAGCAGGCATGGGCCCGGAGAATCGGGCACGAACTCATCCCTGGATGGCACTTGCAATGAGCCTGAAACTTGTCGCGGATTCAGTCACGGCTGGGAAACTTACCCTCGACGAACTCAAGAAGTTCCGCACGTTCTCAATCTGGTCTCTGGTGGCTGCGGCGGCCACCTGGGCAGCTCTTCCGCTTGCCCTTCCCGAAGCGAAAGCCGCGTATTTACGAGTGATGGAACAGGATCATGTCTGAGGTGGCAACTGCCGTCGAGTTGACCGCGGATGTCGATCTGGAGGTTAGGGAAGGCCGCTTTCAGCGCTGGCTGGCACTGGTGGCTGGTCTGTCGAGTGTTCTGAGTGGTCTTGAAGTTTCCTATGAACATTACCGCGGAAGCTACAGCCGTAGAGTGATGTACACGCCCGTCATCTTGAGCGGAGCGCTGGCAGTCGGCGGTTTCTCTGGCTTCTTCAGCAAGCGCGCCGCCCGCACCATTCTGCCGGTGATCTCGGTTCTTACCTTAGGAGATAGTCTGATCGGATTCTATTTCCACGTTCGAGGCGTTCATCGCAAACCTGGCGGGTGGCGGCTGCCGATTGTCAACATGGTGATGGGTCCACCCGTCTTCGCGCCGCTCCTGTTCGGCGTGAGCGCCTATCTGGGCTTCGTGGCTTCGTTTCTTCGCCGGGGTGAGCAGGACGACGCCCGGCTTTTGCCTCGCCCTGCCGCCTCACGCCACTGGGGGAAACTCGTCACCGGCGAACACGAACCAATCAGCTGGACCCAGGACATTCGCGAAGGGCGCTTTCAGCAGCAGATGGCTGTGGCGACAGTCATCTCTGCGTTCTTCAGTGGATTTGAAGCCTGGTATTCACACTACAAAAATAATTTTCGATACAAAGCGCAATGGACGCCCGTAATCATCGCGCCGCTTCTGATGGCGGCGGGAATTGGCGCCGTCAAGAGCCGCCGCATTGCGCATACCTGGCTGCCCGCGCTTTCCGCGTTAGCAATCGCCGATGGCGCTGTGGGCTTTGTTTACCACGCGCGCGGTGTTTACCGTCGGCCGGGAGGAATGAAAAAACCGATTTACAACATTATCTACGGCCCTCCCATCTTCGCGCCGTTATTGTTTGCTGCCAGCGGCTTCTTGGGATTGCTGGCCAGTTTACTTCGCAGAGGGAAACGATGAGCGTCGACATCGTCAAAATGGATAAGCGTCCGGTGGACCCGGCTACCGGAAAACCGATCGGTCCCTTGGCACATCCCGGCTACTATCCCGGCTTCAGCACACTCGATCAGCAAAAGTTCTGGGATGCAAAGACGCGCGAAGTCGTTTTCGACCGTATCAACAACGTTCCTGAAATCCGCTTTTTTACGCCTGAAGAAGCGCGCCTGCTCGCCGCGATCTGCGACCGCGTTCTCCCACAGGAGGATCGCGACGATAAGCATAGAATTCCGCTCGTTCCGCAAATCGATAAGAGACTCTACGAGAATTCGCACGACGGCTATCGTTACGAGAACATGCCGCCCGACCGCGAAGCTTTTAAGCTGGGCATCAAAGCGGTCGAACAGATCGCCGTCCACGAGCATGGACGCAGTTTCCTGGATATCGGACCGTTGGAACAGGACGCTATCCTGCGCTCGCTGCATCAATCAAAACCAACCGCGGCTCACGAGATATGGGCCCAGATGCCCGTCCATCGCTTTTGGATGCTTCTGCTGACAGATTGTGCCGAAGCTTATTACTCGCATCCTTTCGCCTGGGACGAAATCGGATTCGGCGGCCCTGCCTACCCGCGCGCTTACATGCGCCTGGAACGAGGCGAGGCTGAGCCTTGGGAAGTAGACGAGAGACGCTACGAATGGGCCGCGCCGCCCAACTCACTTTCCGGCAACCATGAGCCGATCGGTGGCGAAATGGAACATTACGGCTCACCCGGACAAGGAGGCACGCATTGAAAGCGCCCTTGCTGGGGAAATTCGACGCCCCCAATGGCAAACCGCACATGCTCGGTCCCATTCAGAAGATCGAAATGCCCATGCATCGATTCGCGGAAGGCGAAGAGGTGGACTATGTGATCGTGGGCATTGGAGCCGGCGGCGGTGTTCTCTTGCAGCGGCTGGCTCGCGCCGGGTTCCGCGTCATCGCTTTCGATGCCGGTCCTTTTTGGGATACCGAGCGCGATTGGGTGAGCGACGAGAAGGGCGCCCACAATCTCTATTGGAACGACATCCGAATCACCGGCGGCAAACATCCCCTGGCTTTCGGCGCAAATAATAGTGGCAAGGGCGTCGGCGGCGGCACGGTACACTGGGCCTCCTTCACTCCCCGGCTTCATCCTTCCGACTTCCGCATCCATTCTCAGGACGGCGTGGGCGTCGATTGGCCTATGTCCTACTGGGATCTGAAGCCGTATTATGAACTGCTGGAACTGGAGTTGCCTGTCTCCGGCCCATCATATTATCCGTGGGGCGATCCGCACGGCTATCCCTACGGCCCGCACCCCATGGGCGGCGTCGGCGATGCGCTCATCAAGGGCTGTACCAAACTCGGCATCGGAGTATCCGCCGGGGGACCCGTAGCGATTCTGAACGGCTCCCGTGCCGATCGTCCCCACTGCATTTACCGCGGATTCTGCATTCAAGGTTGCAAGGTGGGCGCCAAGGCGTCCACGCTGATCACGCATGTTCCGGACGCCATTCAGCACGGAGCCGAAATCCGTCCCAATTGCATGGTCTCGCGAGTACACTTAGGGCCCAATCGCCGCGTCACTGGTGTTTCCTATTTCGATGCCGAAGGCCGCGAACGCTTCCAAAACGCCAAAGCAATCGTGATCGCTGGTTATGCCATCGAGACCCCGCGTTTACTGCTGAACTCTGCCTGCCCCGGCTTTGAAAATGGACTGGCGAATGCAAGCGACTGCGTTGGACGCTATCTCATGGCGCAAGCCGGTAACGTAGTCGGAGGCCGATTCGACGACCTGGTCCGTATGTACAAGGCGCCTCCCGCCCTCGCCTTGACAGAAGAGTTCTACGAGACCGATCCCAAGCGTGATTTCGCCCGCGGCTTCGCCATCCAGACCGTCGGCCCATTGCCGATCGCGTTTGCCAAGCAGATGATTTCCGCGAAAGGCTCTTGGGGCTGGGGCCTGCGCGAAGTGATGATGGATTATAACCATTGGGCTGCTTTTGGTTTTCTGGGCGAGATTCTGCCGCATGCCGGCAATCGTGTCCAGATCGCCGAGCAGAAGGATTCCTTGGGAATTCCGGTTGCCAAGGTTACTTTTAACTTGGGCGACAACGATAAAAAACTGATCGAATTCGGCAAGAACAAAACCATGGAAGTGATGTCGGCCGCTGGTGCCACGGAGGTGGTCCAGGAAGCCCGGTACGCCCATCTGGTGGGTGCCGCGCGCATGGGCAGCGATCCCGCCACATCGGTGGTGGATCAGTTTGGCCGCACACACGACATCCCGAATCTGTTTGTCTGCGACGGCAGCATCATGCCCACCCAAGGTTCCGCAAACCCGGGACTGACCATCATGGCCTTAGCCGCTCGTATCGCCGACTACTTGATTCGACAAGGCAGCCAAATCTTCAGTTCCAACCAGCGCAATATGGAGCAGCCTCCCATGCGCCGCGATTTGTCTCCTCCAGATACCTGGGGCCATGGGATGCCGCGAATTTAAGAAATCTATGCCGCTCAATCCTCAGATCGAAAGTGTTCAGGTTGCCGTCTACACGTTCCCCACGGCGACGCCGGAATCCGACGGAACGATCGATTGGGACAAAACCTCCCTGGTTCTGGTTCACGTCTCGGCCGGCGGCGTCAACGGCATGGGATACAGCTACGCAGATGTAGCCACCGCCAAACTGATCCAGGATACTCTGGCTCCGAAGCTCATCGGTGACGACGCTATGGCCACCGGCGCAGCCTGGCGGAAAATGGCAGACCTGATCCGCAATCTCGGCAGACCCGGAATCTCTTCGATGGCAATTGCGGCTGTGGACAATGCGCTTTGGGATTTGAAAGGAAAACTTTTAAATGTATCAGTCGCCGCTCTGCTCGGCTTGGTGCGCCCAAGAATAATGGCGTATGGCAGTGGTGGCTTCACATCCTATTCCGAGTCGCAACTGCGTGAACAGCTGGCCGGATGGGCCGAGTCTGGCCTGCTGGCAGTCAAAATGAAGATCGGGCGCGATGCGACTGCCGACGTTGATCGTGTTCGCATCGCCCGCCAGGCAATTGGACCGAATGTCAAACTTTTTGTCGACGCCAACGGCGCATACACCCGCAAGCAAGCGCTCGCTCAGGCCCATCGATTCCGACAAGAAGACGATGTCGCTTGGTTTGAAGAGCCGGTGTCGTCCGATGATCTGGACGGTTTGCGCTTGATCCGAGATCAAGGCCCTGCCCGGCATGGACATCGCCGCGGGCGAATACGGCTACGATTCCTGGTATTTCCGGCGCATGCTCGCCGCCCAAGCCGTCGATGTCCTTCAGGCCGATTCCACACGCTGCGCGGGCATTACCGGATTCCTGGTAGCCGACGCGCTGTGTGAAAGCCACTCCATGCCCCTTTCCGCGCACACATCCCCCTCCATCCACGCTCATGCCTGTTGCGGCGCCCAGCGCGCCATCAATGTGGAATATTTCTACGATCACGTGCGCATTGAAAAGATGGCTTTCGATGGAGCGATTGAAGCGAAAGCCGGCTTCCTGACTCCCGATCTGTCGCAGTCCGGTTTCGGCCTGGTTTTGAAAGAAGGAGACATCCGTCAATACCAGGTTCATTGAAGAAGCCGCGGTGACCTCAGTCTCGTTTTCGCATATCCAATCGGACGGAGATCGGCGGCATGCCACAATCTCGTACGTGCCGGACGCCTATGCCTATGCCGACCTTAGTCAATTCGGCCGGGATTTCCCGGCTTACACGATTTCCACTTCGCGAATTCCGTGGTCGCTGGCTATGAAGCGCACTGAGAGCTCAATCCACTTGTCGGTTAGTTGCATGAGTTCAATCCCCACCCGCGCCGCCGTTTGACCTATTTGCCTGGAAATCCAAGCCAGCCGCGGGTCATGTAATCGCCGATCGTGTTCGACAGGAAGATTAGCAGCCAGACGATACCACCGGCGATAATCACTTTGATGAGGGCAGCCTCGAATTTGGCCTGCATAAAGAACGCAATGATGAGTGCCGCTTTGACCGTGGCGAACAAGATAGCAAGCGGGAGGTTAAACGCGCCGAGATCGAATCTGCCGACAAGAGTGGTGGCGACTACGATCAAGAGCAAAGCGCCGAAGACAGCGAGATATTTCTTGGGCGTGACCAATGGCTGACTCATTTTAGATGCAACCCCGGAATGTAGAAAATGGCATATAGAAAGACCCAGACGACATCGATAAAGTGCCAATAGAGGCCTCCCATATCGATGGGCGTGTGGTATTCGGCGGTGAAACTGCCTAAGAAGCTGCGGAAGACTAAGACCGAGAGAACGCCCAGCCCAATGGTCATGTGTAGCGCGTGCAAGCCGGTCATGATGAAGTAGAAGACGAAAAACATCTGAACTTCGGGTGCCTGCGGGCCATCTTGCACAAACCAGAAACCCGGCACTTTGTGATCGAGCCAGTGATCGTAATATTCCGTAAACTTCAAGGCAAGAAACGCGGCACCAATCAGCATTGTTAGTGCCAGAAGAAGCATGGTCATCTTACGATTGCCTACTTCCGCGCTGTACACGGCGAGCGCCATGGTGAGGCTGCTACAGATCAGCACTGCCGTGTTGATAGCGCCAATTGTGGATTCCATCTCGGAACTGCCGATGTCAAATGCTTGCGGGTGGCTCAGTTGGTAGACAGTGTAGGCGACAAAAAGGCCGCCGAACAGCATAACCTCTGTCATTAGAAAAATCCACATACCAACCGCTGTGGTTTCGCGCTGCTGTTCCGGCGACGCGAACTGTTCGCGCAGTTCAAGCAGAGTTGCGGGATTCAGGTAAGATTCAGGCAAGGCCCAATTCCTCCTTTTGCGCCTCGTAGTCATAGGCGCGCCAGGTGACAACAGGAGTTTGCTCGAAGTTATCTTTAGGCGGAGGCGAGGGGGTCTTCCATTCGAGCCCAGTTGCCCGCCAAGGGTTGGGTTCCGCGACCTTTCCGTATTTCCACGACCAAAGTAAGTAACACAAGGGCAGAATATAGCCCAAGCCCAGAATGCTGGCGCCGGCCGTGGAGATTACGTTGAGCATTTGAAACTCCTCCGGATAGGCGGCGTAGCGCCGCGGCATGCCGAGATAGCCCAATACAAATTGTGGAAAGAATGTAAGATTGAATCCGAGGAACACGACCAGTGCAGAGAAGCGAGCGATTACTTCGGGATACATGCGGCCGCTGATCTTGGGCCACCAGTAATGCACACCACCCAGGAAGGCCATCACCGTTCCCCCAACCATGATGTAGTGGAAGTGCGCAATCACGAAATATGTGTCGGTAACGTGCACGTCCAGCCCCAGTGCAGCGAGAAAAAGGCCAGTAAGGCCGCCGATCGTGAAGAGACCTACGAAGCCGATCGCATAGAGCATCGGCGTGTCCCATGAGACCGAGCCTTGATAAATTGTTGCCGTCCAATTGAAAACTTTAATGGCTGAAGGAATGGCGACAAAGTAACTGAGCAGCGAAAAAACAAGAGCCGAATAGACGGAGGTCCCCGCAACGAACATATGATGGCCCCAAACGAGAAAGCCGAGCACCGCGATGCTCATGCTTGAGAGCGCAACGGCTTTATATCCGAATAGGGGTTTTCTCGCAAATGCCGGGATGATCTCACTTACTACCGCCATTGCAGGCAGTACCATGATGTAGACCGCTGGATGCGAATAAAACCAAAACATATGCTGAAAGAGGACGGGATCACCCCCAAGTGCGGGGTCGAATATGCCGATTTGAAAGATCCGTTCAACGGCGACCATTAGCAAGGTTACTGCCAGCACCGGCGTGGCCAGAACGAAGATAAGACTGGTGGCATACATCGACCAAACGAATATCGGCAAACGGAACCAAGTGAGTCCGGGGGCACGCATCTTGTGAATCGTGGCCATGAAGTTGAGGCCGGTCATGATTGAAGAAAAACCGCTGATGAAGATGCCAAACGCAGCCGCAACGATGTAAGTGGTCGAGTAAGTAGTGCTGAATGGCGTATAGAATGTCCAGCCGCTATCGACTCCGCCTCTAAATAGGGCAAAGATAGTGACGCTTGCGCCGAAGAGGAAAACGTACCAGCTTGCCAGATTCAGCTTCGGGAACGCCAGATCTTTCGCGCCAATTGACATTGGCAGAACGAAGTTTCCGATAGTGTTAGGAATGGATGGAATCAGAAAGAACCACACCATGATGATGCCGTGCATGGTGAAGAGCTTGTTATATGTCTCAGCGCTAACCAACCAATTGCGCGGTTGGATCAATTCTAAACGCATGAGCAGCGCGAACAATCCACCGAGGAAGAACAGAAACGTGATGCTGATTGTGTACAGAATGCCAATTCGTTTGTGGTCAGTTGTGAAAAGCCACGAGAGAATGCCCTGTTTTTCAGTCAGGTAATTCTTTTCGACACGGCGTTCAACGGTAGCGTCGATCATGTCAGCGTTCCTCCAATTGTGAGCCAGAAATTGACGAAGCGCCCGGGCCGGCAATACCTGGCTGCGAACCGTATGCTTTGGGAGAGGTTCCGGAGTTTGAGGGCTGTTGCGCGCCGGGTGGCGGCCCTAACGCTTTGATGTAAGACACCAATGCCAGAACCTGTTCCTCGGTAAGTTGGCCGGTGAAGTTCGGCATGATGTTGGCTTGAAACCCGTAGACAATCTTGGCGTTAGGATTCAGAATGGACTCGCGGATGTAAGTTTCGTCGGCAATAACTGTTTCGCCGCCCGCAATTTGAACCGGACGATTGTAAAGATCACGCAAGTTAGGGCAGCGGCCCGCACCGTCGAAATGATGGCAATTCGAGCAGCCGAACTGATGAAAGAACTTCTCACCTTGCGATGCCAGAGAACCTTCCGCCGCGCCTTGCGTGAGCCAGGCTTGGTATTCGCGCGGCTCCATTGCGTAGACATAACCGATCATTCCGGAATGCTTTGTACCGCAGTATTCAGCACAAAACAGATGATATTTGCCTGCTTTGGTTGGCTGGAACCAAGTGACTGTATAGCGCCCTGGAACCGCGTCTTGCTTTGTGCGAAACGCCGGGACAAAAAAGCTGTGAATAACATCTTCGGAGGTTAGAATCAGCTTCACCGGTTTGCCAACTGGAAGGTGGAGCTCATTGATCTCGCGCTGGCCTTCCGGGTGCTGGATCTTCCACATCCATTGCTTGCCAACTGCGTACATGGTGATCGCGTTGTCAGGCGGCCGTTCGATATCGAAATAGAGTTTCGCTCCCCAGGCGAACATCCCCATGAACGCGAAAAACGGCACGATGATCCACGCCGCCTCTGCCGGTATGTAATTGCGAATCTGGCTACCCATTTCGTTCGGATGTCTCCTGCGATAGCGAATAGCCGAGTAAATGAGAAAAGCAGCGATGGCGAGCGCTACAACGCCGCAGACCAATATCATTAGGGCAAAGAAAAGATTCACCTCACCGGAGACGGATGACGCCGATTCGGGCCAAAAGCGGAGTTGAGTTTCCATTATGGCCTTCGTTCCTCCACGTGGTAAGTGCGCAGGTCGCGCCGCCAATAAAACGACATGCCGCCGGCCAAAAGCACCAGGGTGGCAAGCGCCGCGCCGCGAAGCAAATTTATTACCGTTGCTCCATACTTACCGGTAGTTGGGTCATAGTGGTAACAAAACAAAAGCACTTGATCTACCGGCGATCCAATCTGATTATGCGAGGCCTCGATTAGTGCCAATTTCAGATCCTTAGGCTCATATTCCACGCCGTACAAATAGCGAGCGATTCGGCCTTGCGGTGTGATAACCATAACTCCGCTCGCGTGAACGAACATTTTGGTGGATTCATCCCAGCGATAGCGAAAACCGAGTGCTTTCATCGCGGCAGTGATAGACGACTGGGTGCCTGTGAGGAAGTGCCAACCCTTTACGCCGTCGCGACTGGAGTAGCTATGCGCGTATTGATCACGCTTCTGTCTGGCAATGCTCGGGGTGTCATGCGGATCAAAGCTCAGTGCAATAACTTCAAAATCGCGACCTGGCTTAAGAGAGAGGGGGCGCAAACCGGATACGACTCCGTGCAGGATTTGGCTGCACAGCATTGGGCAACTGAAATAAACAGGGGCGATCAGCACCGGACGCCCATGAAAGAAATTCCGGAGCGGAACTTTAGCCCCATCTTCATCAGTGAATGTTACGTCGAGCGGAAGAGTTGCATTGAGCTTCTGGTCAATACCTATCGAATGCGTGCTCGGGGGAGACATAGGGCTGCCGCCACCGAATGCGAGGGTAGAGAAAAGGCCAGCTAGAACAAGACTTTTCATCGCGCTTCTGGTTCGACCTTCCCTTCGAATCCTGTTTCGCGCGTGCCCTCTTGTGGAGGCGTATTGGTTGGATTTGCGACGCCATTTGTCGCAGGGATGCCCTGGCTTGCGACCAAGTCAATTGCCTTCTCAATCGGGATGGCAACTATGCCATTCTTTCGATCCACCCAGTGATAATGCGAAAGCTCCCAATCTTCATAGCGGTTCATTTCTTTCATGTCCGAGCGGGGTGAACGCTGCAGCCGGGGAGGAGGTGGTTCCACGTAGCCGTGTGCTTCAATGGGCAGCGTCGGAGCACTTACCTTTTTGCGATGGTGCGCTAAGCCTGCATAAAAGAAATAAAGCAACCCGGCGGAAATCCAGAGCCCGGCCAATACTCCTAGGACAGTAACAATAACTCCGCGCTGGCTGACATCAGAATGCTCGAAGTGGACATGGGGATGTTCGGGCGATTGCATTGCCTTTAATCCTCGTCCCCGTGCTTTAAGGCCCTCTCAAGGGAGGGCGCTCTTAGAGGTAACAATGGACGCCGCTGCAGTTCTCGTGTGAACATGGCGATCCACAAACCGCCCATGCCTAGCGGAACCGAGATATTCAACCACGACAAACTAAAACCCTTCTGGTAATAGTTCGGCATGACAATCCACATAAGATCAACGAAACGCATGAACAAGATGAGACCTACAACCGTGCACAGCGCGGGGATGTTGCGTTTTAACGGGCGAGAAAGCAGAAGCAGAAAGGGAACAATAAACTGCAGAACAATGAGCATCACGCCAAGCCAACCCCATGACGTATTGAATCTTCGCAAATACCATGGGATTTCATCCGTCAGATTCCCAGCCCAAATTATGAGCAACTGCGAGAAAGAGAAATAGGCCCACAACATGACGGCGGTGAGCAGCAGCTTTCCGAGATCGTGAAGATGTTTTGGCTTGAAGACGGAAGCCATTGGTTCTCGACGGGACAGGAGCGCCATGGTAACAATGACAAATGAAAACGCCGTGAGCACCTGCATGGCAACGAAGAGAAAACCCCACATCGTGGAATAAAAATCGGTTTCCAGAGATTCTGCCCAGTCAACAGAAGAAAAGGTGACCGTAAAGACGTAAAGAATAAGTCCGGGTGCACTCAGGGCGGCTAACTTTTTCTCGAAACCGCCAATTTCGTCCTGCAATCCAGACCATTTGTTCAAGAAGTACGCGAACACAAGCCAGATCGCAAAATATGCAATCGCACGAACGACGAACATTATGGGGTTCATGTATCCCGCACGGTGTTGAAGCACGTATTCGTGACTAACTAGATCAGGATGAGCCCAATCGTAAAGCTGAAACATGCCAAATGCCAACGGCACGAACAAGACCGCAATGAGAGGCAGCGTGCGCGTGGCTGACTCAAGCGTTCTGCGAATGACTATGCCCCACGCTCCGCCCGTTAGATACTGCAGCATGACTATTCCCAAGGCGCCTAACGTTAACCCAAGCCAGAACAGAAAGCCCAGCAAATACGAGCGGAAAAAATCTCCTGGATCGAAGAATGCGCCGATCACAGAGATCACCAACAGCGTGATTCCAATAACGAGGGCCCGCAGGAACCAGCGGCGCAGATCGATGCTGAGTTCGGGAGATGGCAAAAACATGGTGCTCACTGTGTCACCCATTTCTGATCTAGCGTGGAACGCTGCTGCACAGGAACCTCATCTAAGGCGGCATGGCGGCTTAACTGTAATGCCCGTATGTAAGCGACAATCGCCCAGCGGTCGGTGGTTGGAACCTGCTCGTCATAAGAAGGCATGGCGCCGTAACCGTTGGCAATGACTTGGTACAGGTAACCGGGGGCCACGGCCCGCAGACGGTCGGTGTGGAGCGAGGGCGGAATCCAGAATCCCCGCCGGTGGACCATGCCATCACCATCGCCAATCCGGCCGTGGCATGGACTGCAGAAGATATTGAAGCGATCTTGGCCCCGCTCTAGAAGTTCGCGGTTGACTGTCAGCGGGATCGTTGTGACGAAGCCGCTTGCATTGGAGCCGGTGTGGAGGGTGTCGTTGGCGGTCAATTCGTCTCGTGCAATCGTGCCTATCGGAATAGGACGGGCAGAGCGGCCATCAGCAAAGAAGTGGCTCTCTGCAAGCGGTTTGTATTTCGGCTGATCCTGCATGTCGCGGCGACAGGCGACAGTGGGGATCGCCAATACGGTCCACAGGAGCACGGATTTAAGTGTTCTCAACTTCCCAAACTCCAAGCGGTTTTAACGTGTTTAAGAAATCGGCCGTGAAGTGGTCGTCATAAACCGAATCTGAGCCTTCGACGGCGAGAAAAAAACGACCGCTACTCGCTTGAGCGAAGCGTTCAAGATTAAAAACAGGATGATGGAGGCGAGGAAAGCCGCACAGCCAGAGTGTGCCGAAGAAGCAGAAGCCCGCGGCGAGCAAGACCGTTAGCTCAAACAAGATTGGGACAAAAGACGGCCAGCTGTACAGAGGACGGCCTCCGATATTCGTCGGATATTCAATCGCCGCCACATAATACTGCAGAATCCATGCGGTAGCGGCGCCGAGTAAGCCGCCAGTTAACGTGAGCAAGGGGACTTTGTTGCCGCCGGGGACCACTCTATCCAGATCCTTTATTGGATAGGGAGAGTACACCTCGAACCTCTTGTATCCCGCTTTGCGGACCTTTCTCGCGGCCTCGAGCAAGTTTGTTGGATTCTCGAACTCAACCACGAGCCCATAAGTTCGCCCATTGTAAGTCATTTTTCTGAACCTCCTCCCGGCTTTGATAATGGCAGTAACTCGCGAACCTCCGACATGGAAATCATCGGGAGAAAACGGACAAACAACATGAACAGAGTGATGAACAGCCCCACGGAGCCATAGAGCGTAGCGTTATCCCAAAAAGTGGCTACAAAGTTAGACCACGAGGACGGAAGAAAGTCGCGATCAAGGCTGGTGACGATGATCATGTAGCGCTCAACCCACATACCAATAAGCACGACCATGGCAACAGCGAAAAGTACCTTTGGCTGGATTCGGAGTTTTGGAAACCACAGAGCTTGCGGGATTATAACGTTCAACAAGATCACCAGCCAGAACGTCCAGGACTGTGGGCCCACTGCGCGGTTATGAACGGTATACATCTCAAATTGGTTGCCGCTGTACCAGGAGGTGAAGGGCTCAATGCAGTAGGTGTAAGCCAGCACCAGCCCGGTAGCCAGCATGAGTTTGGCGCAATTGTTGAGGTGCCTGTCAGTAATCAAGTTCTTCAGACCGTAAACCTCACGAAGCGGAATGCATAACACGAGCACCATGGCGAATCCTGAGTAAATCGCTCCAGCAACGAAATAGGGCGGAAAGATCGTCGAGTGCCAGCCAGGAAGAATTGCGATTGTGAAATCGAAACTGACGACAGTATGGACTGACAGTACAAGAGGCGTGGCTAATCCAGCTAGCATCAGCGATGCGGTTTGATGCCACTTCCAATGCCGGGAAGCACCGCGCCAACCAAAGGACATGACGCCGTATACCGCGCGCTGTAGCTGAGTCTTCGCGCGATCACGCATTGTGGCCAAATCTGGAATCATGCCGAGGTACCAGAACAGCAGCGATACAGTAGCGTAAGTTGAAACAGCGAAGACGTCCCAAACCAGCGGGCTGCGAAACTGCGGCTGAATCGTTAGGGTATTGGGGTACGGCAGCAACCAATAGAACAGCCATGGGCGACCTAAATGCAAGAGTGGAAAGATGCCCGCGCATGCAACAGCGAACAGTGTCATGGCTTCTGCAAACCGATTGATAGAATTCCGCCAAGTTTGATTTAGAAGAAGAAGAATCGCTGAAATTAGCGTGCCTGCGTGGCCGATCCCAATCCACCATACGAAGTTCGTGATGGCGAAGCCCCAAGCGACGGGTATATCCAGACCCCAAATCCCTACGCCTTTTCCAACCAGATAAGTTACCGCGCCATCGAAAACCAGGAACAGGAACACTCCAAGGGAGAACATGATCCACCAGAACGGTGGAACCTTGCGAGTGAGGACAATGGAGCTGATTTGTTCACTCACGGTCTCAAAAGTTTGACTGGGCGTAATTACGAGAAACGGGTTGTTAGGGTCGGGTTCCCGAGCGCTATGCCGTTGCTGTTCTTCGACAGTCATATGGAAGTGCCCTCTTTCAACTCCGGATTTGGGTTGCGCAGTTCTGCCAGATAGGTGGTTCGAGGGCGTGTGTTCAGTTCGGAGTACATGGCGTAGTTCAGATTCTCGGCTTTTAGCTGCGAAACTCGATTGGCGGGATTGTTCTTATCGCCGAAAACAATGGCTTGGGTTGGACACGCCTGCTGGCAGGCAGTTTGTATTTCGCCATCGCGGATGGGCCGATCTTCCGTTTGCGCGTTAATTTCAGCTTTGCGAATGCGCTGTATACAATACGTGCACTTCTCCATCACTCCACGACTGCGAACTGTAACGTCCGGGTTGCGCTGCAACTTGAGTGTCTCGGTGGTCCAGTCCTGGAAAAGTAAGAAATTAAATCGCCTTACCTTCCAAGGACAATTATTCGAGCAGTAGCGCGTCCCAACACAGCGGTTATAAACCATGTCGTTCAGCCCGTCTGCGCTGTGATTAGTTGCCTGAACTGGGCAGACTAACTCGCAAGGAGCGTTCTCGCACTGCATACACGGAATGGGGGCATAGTGAGCTATAGGAGTTTTGTAGCCTGCCTCGTAATAAGTGTCGATACGGAGCCAGTGCATGGCTCGGCGAGCCAAGACCTGTTCTTTACCTACGACTGGAATGTTATTTTCGGCCTGGCAAGCGACGACGCACGCCTGACAATTCACACACGCTGTAAGATCGATGGACATCGCCCATGCATAACCTTCATAATTCCAATGTGGGTAAAGAGTCAGGTTCTCCTTGGGTTCATGCTCCTTCGCTCTAGCGAAATCAGGATGTTGTTTGTAGCCATCAAGGGTGTTCGAAATCACAACATCGCGACCGTGCATGGATTGCTCCATCTGGGTAGTTGCCAGTGGATACGAACCATCGACCTTCTTTAGCTCCACACCGTTCGTTTTCCACAGCCCATCGCAGTTACGCAGGAGATACGCGTTGAAGCCTGCTCCGTTGCCGGCTCTACCGGCTTTTGTACGTCCGTAGCCGAGATCGACAGTGACTGTTTCGTCGGGATGTCCAGGCAAGATCCAAACCGAACCATAAACCTCGGCGCTGCCGTGGCGGAGCGATACGCGCTGCTGATTGTCGAACCCCATGCGTTTCGCCGTGCGCTCACTCAGGAATACCGCGTTATCCCAGGTAAGCTTTGTCATAGGATGTGGCAGCTCTTGAAGCCAAATATTGTTAGCGTAACGTCCATCCACCATGTAAACGTCTGGGCGAAAAACAAGCTCCAAGCCGCTCTCATTTGGTTGGGAGGGCGGCGCCTCTCTGGGCGATCCTGGATCAACAACGGGTAGTGCTGATTCGGCAACTAACCCGTCGTGAACGGCTTTGCGCCACCAAGCCTGGAAATCAGTACCGCCGCTTCTGCCACTCCAATAAGCACGCACAATTTCATAAGAGGTACGGCCCGGGAACTGGACCATTGCATCCAGGACCGTTAAAAAAGAATGTGAGTTATACAACGGAGCGATGAGGGGTTGAATTATACTCACAGTGCCATCGAATGAGCGAGTATCGGCCCAATCTTCAAGCGCATGCGGCTCTGGCAAATGCCAGGTTGTCTTCAAAGAAGTCTCGTTTAAGTGGAGCGAGAAATGAATAGAGGTCTTCGCTTTGGTAACTGCCTCCGCAAAGTTGAGGTCGCTGGGCGCATTGTAAACAGGATTGCCACCTAGAATAAGAAGACACTTGACCCTGCCTGCATGCAAGTCGTCCACAAGAACTGTCAAGGATTCAATTTGATCAACTGGATGAACTTCGATGGGATCGGTGTAAATGACTGTTTTCCCAATGTTGCCGAACCTCGCGTTCAGTTGATGTGCAAGTGCGTGTACAGCCGCCGATTGATGCGTTCCCGGAATAACAACACTACGTCCAGCATGGGATTTCAATTCACTGGCCACTGCAGAAGCCCATGCTGCATGAGTTCCCGATGGCGCATCATTTAGCAAGGCACGTGCAAGCGCCTCTACTTCGGAATACTTAACCGCCAATCGATGATCTGCCTTGCCACCCGTGGCGGTCATGGTGCTTTCGACAACATACAACCGGTTCATGTCGAGACGGTTACCGCGCCGGCGACGGTTGGCAAAATCACGTGCATACCGAGTGTAAGTGGGCCCGTAGACTAGGAAATCTGAATCGAGGGAAAGCACCACATCCGCTTCAGCCAGGTTGTAATACGTGTTGATCGGCTTACCGAAAGCCATCTGTGACGCTACGAAAGCAGAGTGCGGCGCGGCGGGATCAAATTGGTGCCACTTTACCGCAGGATATTTGGTCAAGACGGCCTGAAGCTGCGCACCCAAGCTCGGGGAAATCACTGTCTCAGTCAGGATACTGAGACCTGCACCACCATCTTGGAAAGGCTCTGAGAGCGAACTCATCCAAGCGTTTAGAAAGTCTTCCCAGGAACGTTCATCACCCAAGTAGTTGATCTGTTGCGCGCGATCTGGATCATACAGATCCATCAAAGATGCTTGCGCATGAACACTGCTGGCCCCGAGGCTACATGGATGATCGGGATTTCCCTCTACCTTGGTGGGGCGCCCTAAGTGACTCTCGACAATCACACCCTGCGCACTTCCGGGACCGGGTATTGCACTCGCGTAGTACTTGGGCCGCCCAGGAATCACATTCTCGGGTGGATCGACATACGGCATGATTGTTTCTGTTGGTTGGCGAGTGCACCCGGTGATCCCGGCGAGGGCGAGTGATCCCGCCATTAACTCCAGAAAGCGGCGGCGGCTGCCCTCCGACAATTCGATCGTAGCTTCGCCTTGGCTATCACGAGCGATAAGGTCTCCAAGCGGAACGAATTGGCTGTCCTGCTTCATCGATGGCACGTAGAACAAGTTGTTAGGTTGCGAACAGGCAGAATGTGATATTCCTTCTGCAATCGATATCCCATTTCGATCTGGTTCGCAGGGTGCCGATAGTCCATCGAGAAGACTTGATCGCGTGGCCGCAGATATTCTTCCGAATGACGGTGACAATTGAGGCACCAGCGCATGGTAAGCGGTTGAGCTTGCCACATGAGCGGCATCTTGTCTACCCTGCCATGACATTCTGCGCAGCCAACGCCGGCATGTACGTGAACACTGTGGTTGAAGTAGACATATTCTGGAAGATCGTGTACTCGCGTCCATTCAATAGAACGTCCGCTGCGCCAGCTTTGCCGAACTGGCTCAAGCGCCGGACTTGTAGCCCACATTTCGGAATGGCAATTCATGCAAACCTTCGTAGGTGGAATGTTTGCGAAAGATGAGTATTCAACGGTGTTGTGACAGTACCTGCAATCGATACCCAGGCCGCCAACATGGTGTTCATGACTGAAGGCGACGGGCTGCTCTCGTGGGACGTCTTGCATAGTCTCGTAGGGAGAACGCACAATAAGGTATCCAAGTGCTGCTACCGTCATGACCGAACAGGCCAAGCCGAATAGGACTACTCGAAAGAGCGTGTTGGCACTTTTGGAGAAGAATTGAGCCATCTATGATGCCCGCTAATGTCTTGATGGAAGACTCGGACGTTCATAGAACGTTTCCCGGGCAAACTTACCGGAGCTAGCTGCGTTGGCGTTGTTGATGGAATGATGCCCGGGGGTCACGAGCCGAAGCTTTGCCTGCGCTTTCGACACCGAATCGCAGCAACAATGACCCAAAAGTACCCACAAGCCCAGATATCATTGCTCGCCGTTTTCCTGGCCTCGGTAGAAGCACAAGCGCAAGACTTACAGCTGTTAATAACTTTGATGTCGTAAATAGACGGCCACTCATGCCGTGAGTTAGAGGCCTTGCAACCCGCGCGGTGGAGCCAGCTTCACGCTCCATGCAGTGCCCAGCGATCAATTCAGCGGCACGGCCAATGATACCGAAGATCCTTGTGATTGGTACGGCAGATTCATCGGTCCCAAGAGTGTCTAGAGCGCACCCTATACTTGCCATAGCTGAGGCGCCAAAAAGCACTGGCAGACTTCGACGCGAAGACTGCCACACTGGAATCGCAGTGTTTGCTACCAGCACGCCCGTATAAGTGGCCAAGCCCAAGCCAAAGACACCCGAGATAATTCCAAAACCTTCACCTATCAATCCAATCCAACCCTTCTCTCGTCGCATGGCAACGGTAAGGAAGGCAGTTCCGCCTGTCGCGCTCAGAATCCAAGCGCCCACGTTCATAGGTGACGTAGGTCGAAAAACGCGAAGCATATTAAGAAAACGCTCGGGGCGGCCTAAATCGTAAACCAAAAGGCCACCACTGAGTACCGTTCCTACGAATCCAATCAAGTGAGCGCGATGAATAAACCTATCTAACCCTTCATCTTTCCTAAGGGTAGCTGCCGCAGCTAGTGTCATAGATGCGCCGGAGAGGCCACCAACGTAATAATACAGAGGAATGGCCCAGCTCCAAACTGACTCCTGCAGCATCGGACGATCATAGTAGGTTGGATCATCTGTTGACGGCTCCGGCAAGCCATGCCAAACCTTCGCCAACTGTTCTTCGTGTTTATCTGGAGCCCCCTCCGAGATTTGCTGTGCAGCTTCACCTATGAGCTGTCCAACGTCAAGATCGATATCCCGACCGTCTGTACAGGCGGGCTCTACCGAATTGCCGTAACGCTGAATCATAGATGATCACCGTTTTTCGAAGCGAGCAAAGTAGACCCGATGGCAACAACGGCCATCGCAGCTGCGGTGGCGCCCATGGAAAGCCAAGCTGTCTTTACTTTTTTCGCGGGCGCTATTGGATCAGGAGGCAAATTGTACACTTCGGGCTTATCTACAAGCAGAAAGAATGCATTTAGCCCTTCCGTTCCAGGCTGCTCACGCGCGCTCTCACCATAGAGGTAAGCGTCGCTTATTCCGGCTTGATGTAATTGCTCAACTCGTTGCTGCGCATGTTCATGAAGTGTCTCTAGATCTCCGAACCTGATGGACTCAGTGGGACAAGCTTTTGCGCAAGCCGGAATCATATCCTCCCGCAGACGGTCATAGCAAAGGGTGCATTTCCAGGCCCTACCGTCTTCCTCGCGACGATCAATCACACCAAATGGACAGTTAACGATACAGTAACCGCACCCGTTGCAAATATCCGGCTGCACATAGACGGTGTCAAACTCAGTACGCAGGATAGCACCTGTGGGACAACTTTCAAGACAACCGGCACGGGCGCAATGCTTACAAACATCAGACGAGAAGAGCCACGAAAAGGCGCCGTCTTCCACTTGCGGATGCAGCGCAACCGGACGTTCCACAAACGAAACGTGACGCCAAGTGGATGCGCCCAAATGAACGGTATTGTCATAAGACATGCCGGTAAATAAAAACCCATCATCGGGCAACTGGTTCCATTGCTTACACGCCACCTCGCAGGCTTTACAGCCAATACAGAGAGTTGTGTCTGTGAAAAAACCTTTCTTGGATTGTTCAGCCACTGACTACTTACCTTCCTGTTGAGCTCCGGCTCTAAAGCCGTTTTTCGCTTCGGGTTTGTAACGCGCTACAGGCAGATCGCGCTCCTGATACTCAGGGTGTTTTGGCGTTCGAGTGGGACCGCTTGTGATGTGGCGTCGCTTGTGACTCATACGACCCGCCTGAATATTGGCCGTAAATGCTTTTGATTCTTGGATAGAGACGTTGGGATCTGCAACAAAACCGGTCAACTCATTGGCGGAGTCACCCCGCACCAGGCCTTTGGCAGACCAGTGATATGGCAGCCCGATCTGGTGAATAGTCCGCCCTTTGAGCTTGAGAGGCCTGATTCGACGAGTTACTAGCACCCTAGCTTCAATCTCACCGCGCGCTGTTCGGATCGTAGCCCAGTCGCCGTTTCTTAACTGATGCAAGGTCGCAAGTTCAGGAGAGACCTCACAGAACATCTCAGGCTGAAGCTCGGAAAGCCAAGTCAGCCACCGGCTCATGCCACCGCCGGTGTGGTGCTCAGTAAGGCGGTAGGTAGTCAGAACATATGGAAACTTCTCATCGCCGTATGGCTTGTGATACAGGTTATCCCCACGAAGCCACTCCATCCGTTCTGGATTGCATTGCTGGCCGTAGAGAGGATTGCGTAATACCGATTCCTGCGGTTCATAGTGAGTAGGCAACGGTCCATCTCGCAGGCCCGACGGAACGTAAAGCCAGCCCTTACCATCGGATTGCATGATAAAAGGATCAACACCAGACAGAGTGTCTTTGCCGCGTGCGTCAGCGGATGGGCGGTAAGATGGCGGCCGATCGGCAATGAAATCAGGAGTGTCCAACCCCGTCCACTTTTGCTTCTCCTCATCCCACCAAACCAGCTTCTTATTCTCAGACCAAGGTTTCCCTTCAGGATCGGCCGATGCACGATTGTACAGGATACGACGGTTGTGCGGCCAAGCCCACGCCCATTCCGGAGCAATGTAGTTTTGGTCCCAGTAGGGCTTGCGACGCGCAGCCATGTTAACGCCATCTCGATAGACACCAGAATAAATCCAGGCGCCACAAGCCGTGGAGCCATCGTCTTTAAGAGATGTGAAACCTTCTACTGGCTTGTGGTCTGAGACTGTGTATCCGTTGATCTCATGAAGTACTGCCTCGGCTATGGGTTCATGAAGCGGTCCTTGCGTTGGATAGTCCCATGCGAGATCACGGATGGGCCAATTCCGCTCCTGATCCAATTCAAACCGATAGAGTTCCTTCAGTCGTAGACCGAGTTTATAAACAAAATCGAGTTCGCTCCGCGAATCCCCTTTTGGCTCGATGGCTTTGTGATGCCATTGCAAAAGCCGTTGCGTATTGGTAAAGCTACCATCTTTTTCTGTATGCGCGGCGGCCGGAAAAAAGAAGATCTCCGTGCCGATATCCTCGGGCTTAACCTCGCCTCGCTGGATCTCGGGTGCTTCGCGCCAAAAGTCGGCGGTGTCGGTCAATTGGAAGTCGCGTACGACTAGCCACTTGAGAGCTCTGAGGCCTTTCCGCTGCAGCGGACCATTCATCGAGCCTATCACCGGATTTTCGCCCATAACGAAATATCCTTGAACGTTCCCGTCTGCCATGTCGGCAACGGTGTTCATGTGGGAGTGGTCGCCCGTTGCACGAGGCAGGTAATCGAAGCACCAGCCATTTTCCTTTTTGGCAGCTTCGCCATACCAGGCGCGAAACAAAGACACCGCGTACTTCGGGAATTCGCCCCACCAGCCCGAAAGCGACGTATTTAGCTTTACCCACCTCTCGAAATCTTTGTCGTGCTTTGCTTTAGGCATCGGCAAGTAGCCCGGCAACAGATTGTACAGTGTCGGAATATCCGTGGACCCCTGAATGGACGCGTGTCCGCGGAGCGCAATAATACCACCTCCCGGACGCCCCATATTGCCGAGTAACAGCTGAATTATGGCGGCCGCACGGATATACTGTACGCCAACACTGTGCTGCGTCCATCCCACTGCATAAGCGAAGGCACCAGTCTTCTCTCGCCCGGAGTTCTTACACAGCGTCTCTGCTACCTTCAGGAAAAGTTCGGGGGCAATGCCGCAGGTTTCTTCTACCATCTCTGGTGTGTAGCGCGCATAATGGCGTTTGAGAATTTGAAAGACGCAACGTGGATGCTGAAGCGTCGGATCTGTATGCTCTCCCTGGATCGGCTTGTCCTGAATGGCTTCGCCTTTCTTTGCCTTGCTAGATTCACGAGTTCCACCTGCTGGCTCCGGATCGACTCCCTCATAACTCCAGCTTGCGGCCTCGTATTGGCCTTTGTTCTCCTGCCAACCGCTGAATAATCCATCTTGATCTTCAGCATCCTTGAATTCCTTACTTATAATTGCAGGAGCGTTCGTGTAATTGACTACGTACTCTTTGAAGTAACGCTCACTCTCAAGGATGTAACGGATAATGCCGCCCAGGAAAGCTATATCGGAGCCAGGGCGAATAGGCACGTGGATGTCGGCAACGGCACTCGTTCGAGTAAATCGAGGATCAACGTGGATCAAAATAGCCCCACGCTCGCGGGCTTTCATCACCCAGCGGAAAGCCACCGGGTGACACTCCGCCATGTTTGACCCTTCGATAACAATCACGTCCGCATGCTGCAAGTCTGCGGGGTAATCAGTCGCTCCGCCTCTCCCGAACGAGGTTCCCAAACTGGGAACTGTAGCGGAGTGTCAAATCCTCGCCTGATTTTCTATCTGAATGATGCCTAAGGAACTGAACAACTTCTTAATGAGGTAGTTCTCCTCGTTATCAAGCGTTGCTCCGCCTAGGTGCGCAATCGCCATAGTGCGATTGAGCAGTTCGCCCTGCTCATCGACAGATTGCCAATTGGCGTCACGCGTGGTCTTGACTCGTTCGGCAACCATATCCATTGCTTGTTCGAGAGGGATCTTCTCCCACGCTGCGCCATACGGGCGGCGGTAAAGAACGTCGCTAACACGGTGACTTCCGGTCACTAATTGGAAAGTAGCCGCACCTTTCGGGCAGAGACAGCCCTGAGATATCGGAGAACGTGGATCGCCTTCAATGTTGATGATTTTCTCATCTTTCACATACACATGCTGCGCACACCCAACTGCGCAGTAAGGACACACTGAGTCGACCACGCGGTCAGCTTCCTTCGTTCTAGCTATCAATGAATCTGTCCGGAGCGAAGCCGCAGATCCACCAAGTCCAAGCAAATCTTTGTCCCGAATCTGGCGCAGAATGGGCCAGTTGATCAGAGAGAAGCCATTTGACTGTGACATCTATCTCTTGATGCGAATAGAGGCTCAGCAGAGCATCTCGCAATTTGACTAGCAGTTCATTGAATCTGCTTGGCTATTTCGTATTTGCTGTAAGTCCCTTCGTCTCTGGACAATCGATTCACAAGATACAGGGCTTTTGCCTTCAAGCCCATCGCAAAGTGACGCGGCGGCCAAATACCGTTTCCACTGGGGCTTTCCCTAGTTCGAAGCCAAGTCCGGGTTCCATCTCTGCCAAGGAGTACCACTACTGTCACTTTTACCCTCTTGTCAATCTACAATTCGCCTTGCATACCGGGTAATGCTTGACAATCCAAGCTAGGAGGTTTGTTTCCCGGATGAGGTAAATCTCTTAAGAAATAGACATCAACACTGTTTAGGTGACTTTCACCCAAGAAGGCAAAGTTAGACGCCTCGATCAATTGCTGCATACTTTAGCTTTCGCGTACGCCACAGGACAACCGCAAGAAGTAGAGTGGGACTGATGGCGACTGCCCCAGACAGTTTTGGGATCAGTAGGGTAGCAGTGATCACGGCAACAAAATAGACAGCCAACATACCCAGCAACAACGCAACATGCGTCTCTTCTCGTTCTTCCGAGTGCGGAGGTGCTGGTTGCCTTATAACAATTCTCACTAGACCTACCATGCTTGTAGTGATGGTACCTGTGATGAAAGTTGTAACAACTCCCGACACTTTCAAGCGGCGGACTGTCACGCTTTGTACCGCTAAGGCTATTGCAGCAACTGAGATCAAAGTGCAGTGATCTCGAAAGCTTTCACTTCCTTGGTTTAGATAGAACAGTGCCGCAAATACCAGCAGAAATATCAACTCCGTCGCAAATCCTGTTGTCAACAAACAGGCACTCTGTTCCTCTCGTTTCGAGATCAAGAGAGCGGCGAGAATGCAGCCTACCGCAAACGCCACCAACGCGATGAGCAACCTGGCCGCATTAGCCATGTCGCGCTGCACCACTCGAATTCCGAGCAAAACCAAGTTGCCGGTCATATTAGCCGTAAATACATGGCTACGCAGGTAACTCAATCCGTCGAGCGTTCCCGCAATCCACGTTAAGAGGAGCAGATTGATGCGGTCCGGATTCGCCTCAATTTCGCGCTTCATATCTTTTGATCACGCTTTACCGAAAAGATCCGTGGACGCCAGCTTTGAGGCAATGAAGTTGACTAAATCTTTAAGAGAGATTACGGCAAGGAGTTGGTCTTTGTCTGCCGCTAGCATCCGGCTAACACCGCTGTTACCCATCTTTGAAAGGACGGATAAAGCGTCGGCATCTGGCGCAACGGTATTTTCAAGCGAGCATGGCTTCAATACTTCTTCAACTGTGTGGACCGGCCATTCGTCACGTGGAATCTCTGAAACGTCGCGCCTACTCACGCAACCCGCCAAGTGCCTTTCGGCGTCGATGACGACCGGGAACATTTTGAAGTGGTACTTGTAAATATAATCGTCTACCGATTGCTCAATGGACATCCCTGGTGTGACCGGATAAGAAACTCGACTCTGGGGCTCAGCGGGTTCTCCTCCCATGTGAGCCACACCTCCAAAATAAACAGTCCGTTCATCGGCAAATGATTCCGGCGGCCCCCAGCGAGTGAAACAGTTCATGGACGACGACCGAACCAAAGAGGCCAAGTGTGCCGACAATCCCCATCCACCAAGACTCTTCTCTCGGTAAATTGGCATAGCGGGCGGGGAAAAATCCCAACCGCAAGGGGCCAAGTGAATAATGCGGCGATAATCAGCCAACTTGCGTCCCGCGAACTTCAAACCCGAAGAGCGTAAAGACCTTAATACTCGGCCCAAACATCTGAACTCCCGCCTTAAAGGCTAACTATGGGACGCGGTCTATCCGGAACTGTGACACTCGCTTGGTTTGGGTGTGCTGCACAGACTACGACATTACCACCTACCAACATCACGGGGCAACGCTCGACTCGCCAATCAACCGAACTGTCAGAAGCAAACTGCTGTAGACTGTGACACGCAAAAGATACTGCTGATTTAAATCTAAATGCACTGGTTACCGGAATTCTACACGCGATTTCCAAGTCGGATTTGACTTGAATAGACGCCATTCTGAGCGTGACAACACAGCGGTGGTGCAGTAGTGCAAAAAAGCCTTTAATGCCAACCTGCTTGATCCGAGCACTCTTATCGAGCATCGGGATTAGTGCGACAAACGCCCTTGCAATCTTAATCCATTCTGCCGAATGTTTCGCCAACGCGGAAGCCAAGTTCCCTTCTTGCAGGTAGTGTCTAACGAAAATCATTCGTGGCAACTAAACAGCGCTAGCCGTTCTTCGGAAGGATACGTAAAGGTTTTAGCATTTGTGAAGTGCCTCACCAGGACCGTCTCAGGATGGCTTCTCGGCATGACATCTGGACGGTCGAGATTCAGCGCCTCAGATGCCTTAGCCCAGTGGCAGCGATTAAGCCGAGGATGGCGTGGAGCATGACCGAACAGAACTTGCCCCGTTTGAAGTCCGCTGCCGCTGAAGAAACAGTTGCAGTTCGTTCGCTGTGAATACGGAGGGTAGGGGCCGCTTATTTCCAGCAATCAGGTTTAGTTGGGGCACTTGAGTTTCTGCGACGGCGGCACTGAGGTGTAGAAGGAACTCCCTCACCAGGCTCAGTCGTTTTGCAATGGCACCGGCCGACTGTTCGCGCTTTCTGTTCTCCAGCCACTCAAAAAGCAGGAATACGTGAGGGGACTCACCAAGGCTTTTCAAGGCGGGAATTGTACGTCCGGAAACGAAATTCGCTATCGTAGTTGTCCTCTAGGAGCAGGACGCCGCGTTCACGGACGACTGCAGCAGTTGGAGACGACGATCCCATGGAACGTTTAGCAAAGTGTTGTTTCCGACGCTGTCTGATCGAGCGTTTCCCGACGCCCCTTCCGCAGCGTACCCTCGCGTCATTCATTGAGGAAGGCCATTTTGCGCGTCACCTCCGCCGCCTACAAGAATTCTACGGTGCGCGCCTCGCCACTCTTCGTGAAGGCCTCAAGGTTCATCTTGCCGGAGCAGTGACTTTGCCCGAAATTGAAGCTGGACTCCATATCCCAGCTATTCTCGACCCCTCATTCAACGCTGCCGCCTCAGCCCATCGGGCTAAATCGGACCAGCTTGAGTGGTGGAGCCTTGACACGGTTGCATTCAAGCGCTGGAACTTAAACGGGTTTCTTTTGGGCTTCGCGCCGTTCACAGAGCGTGAGTTGCGCGCAGCGGTCGAAACCCTCGCCTACTCACTCGGACACTAGCTCCCTGGTGGTCAGCTTGTGGGAAATAGCGCGACGGCAAGCATGTACTGCGTGATCGTGCCGCGAGGTCACTGGACCGATGCGGCTGGATCAAGTGGAACCTGATTCGGCCTGATCGTAGGGCTTCTGGGAGGGAGGCCCAACTGACTACGGCCAAGCGCAGTGAGATCCGCCTCCGTGCCGCGGCCGACGAAATCCACTTCGAAATTATCGGGCGCGAAATCGGGCGGCGTTTCGCCCGCCAGAAACGCTGGGAGCTGTTTGGCTAAATACGAACTGTTCTTTTCGCAGCCAACGGTAGCGGCGATGTACATAACGTTGCTATAGCCAGAACCCTTGTGCTCGTTCTCTACGGCGTGAATTACATCGGAATGCCAGAAAACCGTGTCGCCCGGTTGCATCAGCGGAATCGAGGTTAGAGCTTCGAGCAAAAGAGCATGAAATTCCGGATTGACGGACAGGGCACGGCCGGGCTTGGCGCCGCACAAGTCTTCTTCGGGAACGTCAACTTGCAACGCGCGCAGCAACATGTAAACCATGCCATTCGCAATCGGGATCAGTTGCAGGGTACCGTCTCCTTGGCCTTGCTTCGTGAGCGCAGTCCAGCCCTGGAAGGTTCGAAACATCGAGCAAACAGCCGGCGACGGAAACTCCTGCACATCGGGCCGCCAAGCCGCATCGTACGGGTTGTATGTGCGCCAATCGCCGGAGAAGACGTGGCGATATACGTTTCTGAAATTCGGCTCAAGCCAGCGTTCCGCCGAGCCGCCATCCACATGCGGGGAAAGCCCTAGCGAACTGGATCCGGGTGGTCGCCTGCGGATGCGATCGGCATACACCGGTACTTGATCGGGATCGAAGTGGCGCTTACCTTCGCTCTCAGCAGACCACAGCCTGTTCAGAAAAGAACGCACACGGGTGAGAGACTCCGCTTGTCTCGCCTCGACTTGAGGACGCGACCAATAGATGCCGTAGATCTGCGGCTTGGCCGCTGCTAACGTACCGAAATACTTGTCTTCGGCAGCATTAGCGAGCTTTTCGTTCAGGTGGTTCTCGTCGACGTACTTGGCAATGTCGTCATCCCAGGCGCTAGCTTGCTCAGGCGCGAAAGTGTTGCGAATGACGCACGCGCCGCGATCTTTGATTTTTTTGATTATCTCGCTGGAGACCGAGTTCGCAGCGATATCCGCGTATGGGAGGACGGGAATCACCGGTTCACCCGCCTCTCGCTCCTTGACGATCTGAGCCACTTTGCGGCGCATCTCGTCTTCTACTTCTTGGAACACCTTTACATACGCAGGGAGTTCCCGACGCAGCTTTTTCTTGACCTCCCGAATCGCTTCGGGCAAATTCTCAACTTGGAACGGCATAGTTCGTTTAACTCCTTACTCTTGATTCGCGCCTGTCTTGCGTGTGTGCTTTTTGTACACCGCATAGAGTTGATCTTAGGTCGACTTGGAACACAAAAATCCACAAAGATAGGCCAATTCGTGATACTACTCGGACAACTCAACGTGTGCAAATTCTACAACATTCGAAGAACTAAATCGAAGCTATGCCTCGTGTGTGTCGGGGTAAAATAGCAATGTCCGCTTTTGTCCAGGGGTGCTTAGAGTCCCTGTAATCTGAGCGTGCCGGTGAAGCAAAGACGGGCTCTGGTGGCGAACCAACCCGATCTAGGAATAGTCGACCGAACTCATCGCGGACGATGGCAGGGCGTCTTTCTTCCGGCGCGTCCTATATCTTGGCCCGCACCCGACCGGACAACGGTACTTTGGCCCGGCGATTTCTTCAGGTCGAAGTTCTTGTTCCAATCGCTCACTCGCGGACCGGTAGGTTGACGCCTGGCGGCAGCAGGTTTATCGCCTGACAAGCACAGTTTAAATGGAAGCTTTAACTTGGTACTGGAGGTGGGGGTTGAACCCACATGACCAGTGAAGGTCGCGGGATTTTGAGTCCCGTGCGTCTGCCAATTCCGCCACTCCAGCTCGTGCAAGCGCAAACATTCCGAGTATAACAAGGACGCGGATGGGCGTCGTAGAATGGTGTATCTCCATTTGGGTATATTGGGTTGAGGCATGAGCCGCATCACGACGCAGAGTCTGTTTGAAACTTCCGTTCACAAGCCATCGTGGCGGAGCTATGCCGCGAGCATGGTGGTGCATGCTGTTTTAACCTTGGTCGCGTTTTCAGTTGTGATCCCGGTCGTGTACGAAATCCCCAAGTCCGTCAGCCATGTCACGCTCGTGGCGCCACTGCCGGAATACCAGCCGAAGCCCGCAGAACCACATTTGATTGCGCCTAAATTAATCGTTCATAAACTGCTTCCACCTCCGGCTAAGACCTTTGTTCCGCCACCGGTCGTCCTCAAAACCGTCAAGCCGCGCCAAATTGTGGAAGTGCCAGAGATCAAACCGCAGCAAACGCAACCTGAGTTAAAGATGGAGTTACCCCCGGCGCCGAAAGCGCCCATCAAAACCGGCGTTTTCCAGCCAACAACGGAATTGGCGAAGGCAACGCCACTGCCCGAGCCGCAAAAAGTGCAGGTGGGCGGGTTTGGTGATCCGCACGGAGCGCGACCGTCAGATAACGCGCACGCTTCGCCCGTAGCCCTTGCCAAAGTGGGCGCCTTCGATCTGCCCGAAGGAACCGGCCGCAGCGGTCGTGCCGGGCAAGCCCAAAATGGCAGCGAGGTTCGCAAAACGGGCTTCGGCAGCAGCGGTGAAACCGGACGTCCCAAGATCGCCTCGAACGCGGAGACCATCCGCTCCACGGCCTTCGGCGACGCCACACTTACTGCACCTGCCGCCGCCAAGAAAACGGAAGCGAGCGACAATCAAACACCCGTGCAAATTTTATTCAAACCGAAACCGGTCTATACAGCTGAAGCACGCGACTTGCACCTCGAAGGTGAAGTTTCTCTGCAGGTAATTTTTCAAGCCGACGGGACGATTCGCATAGTGCGTCTGGTTCGCGGTTTGGGTCACGGTCTGGACGAAGCGGCCGTACAAGCGGCGACGCGCGTTCGCTTCAAACCTGCTACCCGCGGCGGTGTGCCTGTTGACACTAATGCAACCATCAAAATCAGTTTCGAACTTACATAAAGGACAGTCCGCGCAATGACTCGGCAAACAGCTCTCATACCAATTGTTCGCATCGTTCTTACCACAGCACTGCTGCTGCACTGGCCGGCGTCTGCTCAAACACAAGTGACCGGCATGCCCACCAAAACCGATCCCGGCAAGGAACTGGATCATGTGATTGAGCACCCTACAGCCGAGAGTGCGAAATCGTTTGAGGAGGTGATCGACCGTGCCGTTAATAGCGAACGAATGTTGATCCGGCGGCTGCGCGATAAAACGCCCGTCATCGAAACCTACATTCAGGAAATGAAGCCCGACCCCGAATTGGGTTTCGTGCCGCACAACGATTTCTACTTTTTAGGCCAATTGAACATGAAGGACGGTTTGGTAGATATGTCCTACTTGCCGCCTCGCACAACGGTCAAGGCCGTTGCGCATTTTGTATCGGCTCTTTTTACTACGCAATACAATTCGCGTGGCTTTGCCGACGAACTGTTCATCGATGTTGCCGATTTTGATCGCGCACACTACAATTTCGAATACAAGCGGCGCGAATTTCTCGGCGATGTGCGCTGTTACGTGGTCGACATTTCGCCCAAAGACGAAAGTGGCCGGCGACGCCGCTTCAAAGGGCAGATGTGGATCGAAGATCGCGATTACAACATCGTGCGTTTTCAAGGGCAATATCAGCCCTCCAACGAACACGAGTATGTTCACTTCGATTGCTGGCGAGTAAACAGCGGCGGCATGTGGCTGCCGGCTTACATCTACGCAGAAGAAGGCGAGTACCGCGCCGCGCTCATCAAAACGTCGGCCATGCGGGCGCAGACTCGTTTATGGGGTTATGAGCGCGCGCACGAAAGGACCGACGAGGCCTTCACGAATCTCACAGTAGATATTCCGCAAGGCGTGAAGGACGATAGCGACGCGGCGGCGGATAATTCGCCATTGCAATCCTTCCGGCTGTGGGAAGAAGAAGCAGCGCAAAACGTGATTGACCGTCTGCTGCGCGGCGGCTTGATTTCTCCGCCGGGAGAAGTGGATCAGGTACTTGAAACGGTGATTAGTAATTTGCTGGTAAGCGCAAATATTAACCTCGATTTTAAGGTTAAGGCGCGCATTTTGCTGACCACGCCGATGGAATCCATGTCGCTGAATCATACGATCCTGCTGAGCAGAGGTCTCATTGACGTGCTTCCCGATGAAGCGAGTTTGGCAGCGGTCTTGGCCCATGAATTGGCGCACGTCCTCTTAGGCCACGCTATGAACACGAAGTACGCGTTTGAAGACCGCCTCTTGTTTGACGACCCGTCGATTGCCAAACATGTGCAAGTGGCGCGCGATCAAAAGGAAGAAATCGCAGCCGACGAAAAGGCGATAGAAATCCTGAAGAAATCGCCCTATAAGGACAGCTTGCCAAAAGTAGGGTTGTTCCTGCGGATGCTTTCTGAACGGAGCGACGATGTACCGCATTTGATCAAACCGCTGATTGGCAATCGCATGTCGGACACAAAGAAGGATCTGCGTTTGTCCGGCCTGATGGATCAGGCGCCCACGCTCGAACTCCGCGACAAGGATCAGATTGCTGCCCTACCCCTCGGATCGCATATCCGGATGGATCCCTGGTCCGACCGGCTGCATCTTCTGAAAGTCACTCCAAGCGAGCGCTATTCCGCCCGCGATAAGATGCCCTTCGAAATTACACCCTTCGAAATTCACCTCACCCGCGAAGACAAGCCCGCGACAAATATCGTTGCGCCCACGCCCGCCGTAGCAACTGAAACACAAGCAGCAACTCCGGTCGCCCACCCCTAAGAATTAGAGATGAAATTCCTGCCCAATGGAGCGCAGACAGATGCGCTCCGTGGCTGAACCCACCGCCGCCAGCGCCCGCTCAATCGGTTCGAACTTCGGCTCGCGGCTGAGTTGAAACGTTTGATGGTGCACTGGAAGGACGAACTCCGCGCCAGCGTGATTCGCCATCTGTACGGCCTCCTCAGGGTTGCAGTGGACCCGAATCCAGGGATCGTAAGCGCCGATAGGCATGATCGCCAGATCGATTGCTTGCGAAGACCGTACGCTTTTGAATGAATCGGTATATGCCGTGTCTCCACCAAAAAGAATCCGGCGCTTGCCGATTTCGAGTAGATATCCGTTGTAGCCGCGGTAAGTATCTCCACGCATGCGCGCACCCCAATGATTGACCGCGAACGCCTTGATCTGCGCAGGCCCAATCGATAGCGACTCATTCCAGCGCGCTTCATGCACACCGGCGTAGCGCCGCGCGCGCAGGAGATCGGAGGTATGAACGGCTGTGACAACTTGCGTTTTCGCACTCTCCAGCTTGCGAAGACTCGGCAAATCAAAATGATCCATGTGCGCGTGCGAAAGCAGGATTAGATCAATCGCCGGCAATTCACTGCTGGGAAGAGCGACGCTCACCAATCGCTTAATGCCAACCGTGAGCGGCCCAACATTGACGCCCACGCGCATACTGAATACCGGATCGGTCAGAATTGTGAAGCCGTCGACTTTCAAGAGCACCGTGCTGTGACCTAACCAGGCCGCATAAACGCCCTGGTCGCCCCAGAGCTTCGGCGAGGGTCTTAAATCGGGTTTTATGGTTTCGCGAGAATACTCTTTTGCCACTTCGCGGAAGAAAGCAGGGGCCGCTTGGCGCAGAAACCGCGCAGTAGCCGGTACGCGGCTGCTGAGGTCAAAATCCCGGGGGCGGTGGCGAATCTTGGGATAGTCCAGCAAAAGATTAGTTGCTCCACATGAGAAAGACTCTCGCTGTAGGATAAAAAAGAGCTACCTCAATAGTCGCAGATGAAAACGAACGGGGCGCGAATGCTGGACGAATGGCAGATTCCATACGAATTGCGTGAATACGAAGTCGACTTGGACGACCTCAAGGCGGAAAGCGTGGCGCGCAAGATTGGCATGGCTCCTGAGCAAGTTTTTAAGACCCTGGTGCTGCGGGGCGAACGCGCCGGCGTTTGTCTCGCGGTTGTTCCGGCGAACGCGGAACTCAACCTGAAGGCGCTGGCGAAATTGACGGGCGACCGCAAAATGGAAATGGTCCCCCTCAAAGAAGTCCAACCGCTGACCGGCTATATTCGCGGCGGCGTGACGGCGCTAGCTTGCAAGAAAGAGTACCCTGTGTACGTCGACGAAACCGCGATTCTCTTCGAGCGGATTTCCGTCTCTGCCGGCGTGCGCGGCACGCAGATCCTACTGCATCCAGACGATTACATCCGAGCAGTGAAAGCTGTAACGGGCGCTATCGCTCAATCTTAACGAGTTTATGCACAACCGATTGATCGTTTATTTTCTTGCGGTCCTCTCCGCAAGTTCTTATGCCGCTGATCTGCATGTCGATCACGTGACGGTTGCTGGACGAGATCTCGCTGCCTTGCGCAGCCAGTTTGCCGCGGCCGGCATTCGGACCGAATACGGCGGCAAACATACGAACGGATTGACGGAGATGGCGCTGGCGAGTTTTGCGGATGGCTCCTATCTCGAGTTGATTGCGGCGCAAGATCCTAAGGCAGGTGCGCCAAGCCATTATTGGGGGAAGTTTATCGATGAGAATGGCGGACCTTGTGCCTGGGCAATTGGAGTCGCCGACATAGACAGTGCAGCGAAGCGTTTAGGTGCGAGGGTGACGGCAAGTGGTCGCGCGCGGCCAGACGGGGTTGCGCTGAAATGGCGTAGCGCGTCCATTGGACCGGAGGCGCAAGGAACATTCTTTCCGTTTATGATTCAAGACGAGACAGATCGGGCGCTTCGTGCCTATCCTAGCGGTAAGCCAACCATGCCCGAGTGGCAAGGGGTTGCGACAGTCTACATTGCAGTGCGGGATTTAGCTGCGGCGGTGAAGCGGTATCGAGATGCCTTTGAGCTTGGCGAGCCGCGCAGGGCGTTCGATAAAACACTGGACGCAGATACCGCGCGTTTTGCGAAGACGCCCGTCGTTTTGACAAGCGCAAAGACGGGTTGGGTAGCCGAGCGCTTAGAAAACTTCGGCGAAGCGCCTTGTGCGTTCGTCATCGCGAGGGCCAGTCAGCGCGCGGGGAAGGTGCACTGGTTGTCAATACCAGGAATCCGCATAGGAGTTGTTAACTAGCCAATGCCAACAGCGGGAAGTAATGCGCGTACATGTGGTAATTGAGATAGAACACATTAGGGAAGCCCGTGCCGGTGGCCAGATCTTCAGGCCAGGACCCACTTCCGGATTGCTTTTCAAGCAGCCAGTTCTCACCGGCCGTCACTGACCCCGAAGTGATATCGCCTGACGCTCTTAATCCAAGTAAAGCCCAAGCAGTTTGCGAAGGCGTGCTGACGGTTGCCTCAAACTTGTGGGTGTCATAGCTCAGACAACTCTCGCCCCACCCACCGTCAGGATTCTGCACTGACCGCAAGAACTCAGCCGCCTTTTCTAAAGCAGCGCGGGCGTTAGGAGATCCTGCAGCGCGCAGTCCGCGCATTGCCAAAAACGTGCCGTATATATAGTTAACGCCCCACCGGCCATACCAACTCCCATCCGTCTTTTGATGCGTGAGTAAGTATGCGACACCGCGGGCAATGGGCGCATCTTGATAGCTCATACCCCGGCGACACAGAGCCTCGAGGACCCGACCTGTGATGTCAGGGCAAGAGGGGTCTAACATGGCATTGTGGTCGGCAAAAGGAACCTTGTTTAACACGTGCCAATTGTTGTCGGCATCGAACGCGGCCCAGCCTCCGTCTGAAGACTGCATGCCGATAAGCCAGTTTATGGCGCGGCGTTCCACACGGCCTTGACGTTCCGCATCGCTCGCCTTGGCGTGTTCCAACGCCAGCAGGACCATGGCGGTATCGTCTATGTCGGGATAGCTTTCGTTCGCAAACTCGAAGGCCCAGCCCCCCGGCTGCAGATCGGGACGCTTGACCGCCCAGTCACCTTTGCGGCGAACCTCATGGTCCAGGAACCAGTCGGCAGCCTTCCTGCCCGCCTCGGTCGGTAGCGTGCGCGTTTCACCTAATGCAAAAAGCGCGATGGCCGTGTCCCAAACAGGCGACACACAGGGTTGAAACTCCAGCCGGTCAACGCTTTCCAGTTGCAGATCGTTGAAGTGGCGCAGCGCCTCGACCAGATCCGGCTGATCGCGCTCATAACCGAGGACGTCCATCGCCATAATCGAATACATGATCGAGGGATAAATGGCGCCCAGACCATCAGCGCCTCGGCTGCGTTCGAGCATCCACTTTTCGGCCTCACGCACGGCTTTAGCACGAATGTCTTTCAGGCCGCGACGCTCCCACAATTTAAGGACACGGTCGGCTTGATTGAAAATGGCGGAAAGGCGATCTTTGCGCGGCAGGACGAGCTTTTTGCCAGGTATGAGGAGTTCGTCGAGGGTAACCCCGTTAGGAGCGGGACGCTGCACGCCACTCGCCTGAATGATAGAGAGAGGCACAATGATCGCGCGCGTCCAGGAAGACATCTCATAGATTAAGTTGCCCGGAATGAGTAGCAACTCAGGAGGAACGCTGGGCGCAAACTCGCGCGGGAACAAGCCAAACAGACTGAGATTGATTTTTGTGTAGCTGTTGACCGCCTGTAAACCTCCCAACGCTAGAATGCGATCGCGCGCCCTGCTAAGTACCGGCATGGCAGGATCGTGGCCACAGATTTTCAGCGCTGAATAAGCCCGAACGGTCGCATTTAGCTCGCATGGACCGCCGGGATAAATATTCCAGCCGCCATCGCGCATTTGCCGGTCCGACACAGTCGCCATCGCCTTGTCGATCTTGCTCTTGGCAGCCGGGCGCCAGCCGTCTTCCGTAGCCGGATCAAGCCATAGGTTGAGTAACACGTAATCGGATTCCAACGTTGTGTCGGCGGTCAAGTCCGCGCGCCAGAAACCGGCCTCGTTCTGTAGCCCAAGTAAGCTTCGGGCCGCCGCATCACGCGCATTCTTCGTGCGAAGTTGCTGTTGCTGGTGGTCGGCAGAGACCCTCATGATAGGCGCTGGCATCGCAGGCTGGATAATCGCAACGGGTTCGGGCATATCCTTCTCCTGGGACAAAGCGGCAATCTTGCGGGACAGTTTTTCTTTCTCTCGTCCGGTGAGGTTTACCAGGCCGAGATACTCAAACAGAGCGAGACACTCGCCCGCGAGCCAGGAACACGTCGCCAAGGTCGGATCCGACGAGGACGAAGACAGCTTGGACCGTAACTCTCGATACGCATCCCGCAAAGGCTGCAATTGAGAGGGTTCAATAGTGTAACCAGCGAGGAGCGCGGCGAATAAATCACGCGCACGCTCCTCCGGCGGTAGCTGTAGGGAAGCAACCGCACGCTGCACTAGCGCGTCTACCAGTTGTTCTTTGCTCGCGAAGTGATAGAGCAAGCCGCCTTTGCTGAGTCCGGCTTCGGCGGCGATTCGGTCGAGAGTAATGGCCGTACCCCCTTCGCGTTCAAGGAGGGTAAGGGTCGTGCCGAGGATGTGATCTTTCGTTGTTGGAGGCACAGTTATTTGCAGTATACCGTCCAGTCGGTACACTTGCAATAGAAAACTACTGCCACCATTGCTTTTCTAAAGAACAACTAACGGATGCCGCTTTGCTTCGTTTTATCGTGTCGAGACTCGACACTGCAGGTGCCGCTCATTCAAGTGGGAACGCCGAACTTTGGCAAAATCCACTTCATCAGCACAAGGTAGGCGGCAATGAAGAGGACAAAGACCAACCATTCAGGCATGTGACCTTATCATAGCCCGTCGGGCTGGAAGAGTTCTAAGTGTTTGGCCGTGACTCGCCATGGATCTTTAATCGGCGAGAATGCGTGGACCTGCTCGACTGTGCTTGAAGGGAACCGTTCATCGCGTCCACGGCTTAACAAACGAATTCTGTATCCAACAATTTCACTACATTATGTTCTCTTGCCGGATGGTTTCCCGCTGCCGGTGTTTACTTGGAAACCGATCGTCAAGTGGCGTTTTGGAGATCTATGAGAAGCAACGCAGGCGCCATCGTCCTTTTCATCAAAATGTTGCACAACCTATAACCAAACTGGCAAATCCAGCATCTATACAAGTGAGGGAGATTAAAGCATGGAGCGGCATCTACAAAAGGTCAACAATTGGTACGACACTCTGATGTTCGCCAATACCCCGGAGCAGGCGCGCACGGCTGCGCGCGAGCTTGTCAAACTAGTATTAGGAGAGGATGCCCTCAGCAGACCTTTGGAAGAGAGCCTGCGCGCGGTTTGTCGCCGCATTCGTCCGGCCGAAGACGCCCGAGACCAAGCGCGCTTTGAAGCCGAGTTTCTAGAATTGGTCACTGCGCCAACGAGCGCCACCCACACCATTGCGGCCTGACAGCCGGAGTTCGGATACGCTACGGTATTGGAGCAGGGCCCATGCCGAGTAAGATCCGCAAACCGGAGAAGTTAAACAAGAATAAGCGAGTCAAAGCCATCGCCCGCGAACGCGTGGGTTCTCCTAAACCTGCGTTTGCCATTCCTGAAAAAGCGAAGCGGGTCAAACCAAAACACAAGAAGCCAGTGACCGTCGACCATGAAGATCGTTGAGGTGGGTCCGCGCGACGGGCTGCAGAACGAATCCGTCCTGGTACCGGTTGCCGCCAAAGTTAGGCTGATCGAAGCGCTGGTAGAGGCGGGCGTCCGGCACATCGAGTGCGGCAGTTTTGTCTCCGCGAAATGGGTTCCGCAAATGGCTGACAGCGCAGCCGTTTTCTCCCAAATGCACCGCCGGCCGGATGTGCATTATTCAGCGCTGGTACCAAATCTTACCGGACTAGCCGAGGCCATTCGTTGCAACCTGAACGAGATAGCGGTGTTTGCGGCTGCTTCCGAGACCTTTTCCCAGCGCAATATCAACTGCTCCATCGACGAGAGCCTTAAGCGTCTCAGTGAGGTAACGATCGAAGCAAAAGCGCGCGGCGTCCGCGTGCGCGGCTATGTTTCCTGCGTTCTGGGCTGTCCCTATGAAGGCGAGATCGCTCTTCCAGCAGTCGTGCGCGTCGCGGCAGCTTTAGCAAGTATGGGTTGCTACGAGGTCTCTTTGGGCGACACAATCGGAGTGGGAACTCCCCGGAAAGCACAGGCGCTGATACGCGCTGTTTCGCAGGCCGTGCCCGTCGGGCAGCTTGCCGTCCATTTTCACGATACTTGGGGACAAGCTCTCGCCAATATTCTTGCAACGTTAGAAACCGGCATCCAGACGATCGATTCTTCTGTGGCTGGACTGGGAGGCTGTCCCTACGCCAAGGGCGCTACGGGTAATGTTGCGACCGAGGACGTAGTATATATGCTGAACGGTATGGGCATTCACAGCGGAATCGATCTGAATCAGTTAGCTGCCGCCGGCCGCGACATTATGCAGGTGATCGGACGAGCCACCGCTTCTAAAGCCGCCGCTGCCTTGAACGCCCGCAGGGAGCATCCCGTTTGAACAAAGTAGTAGGCAGTGCAGCAGCAGCAGTCGCGGATATCGCCGATGGCTCAACCATCATGTTGGGCGGCTTCGGGTTATGTGGGATACCGGAGAATCTCATCGCCGCGTTGGTGAGTCGCGGCGCTAAGGATCTGCACACCATTAGCAACAACATGGGAGTGGACGGATTCGGCATGGGTCTCATGTTGGAAGCGGGCATGATTGCCTCTCACATTGGCAGCTATGTAGGCGAGAACAAGCTGCTGGAACAACAAGTGATCAGCGGGCAGCTTCGAGTCACCCTCATCCCGCAAGGGACGCTGGCAGAACGAATTCGCGCAGGAGGCGCTGGCATACCCGCGTTTTTCACGCCAGCCGGCTACGGCACCATTGTCGCCGAAGGTAAAGAGACGCGCGAGTTCGATGGCAAGCACTATGTTATGGAGCGCTGCCTCAAAGCTGATTTTGCCCTGGTGAAAGCTTGGCAGGGTGACCGCCATGGCAATCTCGTCTACCGGAAAACGGCGCGCAATTTCAATCCGATGATGGCTACGGCCGCCCGCATTACCATCGCAGAAGTGGAGGAGTTGCTGGAGCCGGGCGAGATCCCTCCCGATTCCATCATGACTCCCGGCATCTTCGTGAAACGCATTATCAAGGGTGAGAAGTACGAACATCGCATCGAGCGCCGGACGGTCAGGAACAACTGAGATGCCTCTCAAAGATACCGACAAGCGTGATTTCATTGTGCGACGCGCCGCGCGTGAGCTACGCGACGGCTACTACGTCAACCTTGGCATTGGCATGCCGACTCTCATTGCGAATCTGGTACCACATGGCATGGAAGTCGTACTGCAATCGGAGAACGGATTGTTGGGCATCGGGCCTTATCCGCTGGCTGGAACGGAAGATTCTGATCTCATTAATGCAGGCAAAGAGACAGTCACTGAGTTGCCCGGCACTTCCTTCTTCTCCAGCGCCGATTCCTTCGCCATGATTCGCGGCGGCCACATCGATCTGAGCATTCTAGGAGCGATGGAGGTCGATCAGCAAGGCAATCTTGCAAACTGGATGGTGCCCGGCAAAGTTGTGAAAGGAATGGGCGGGGCGATGGATTTGGTGGCGAGTTCGCGCCGGGTGATCGTCACCATGGAACACACAACTCGAACCGGCGAGCCGAAGCTTCTTAAGAGGTGCACACTGCCCCTGACCGGCTTGAACGTGGTCGACACCGTTATCACGGAGCTGGGATTCTTTCGCATCACCCCGCAGGGCGTACTCCTGGAAGAGCTGGCTCCGGGCGCAACTGTTGAACAGGTTCGTCAATCTACTGCTGCCGATTTGAAAATTACCGAAGGAGTCAAAACATGGCCAAGCTAACAAGACGTGGATTTGCAATGGGAAGTGTCGCGGCAGCGCTGCTGGCGGAGGAGAAACAGAAGGAAATCACCTCTGCTTCGGTGCCGGGAGATCCGGCCGCACCGCATATCTCAGAGGGCACGCTACCGGCGCGTCTGCCCTTTGAATCGCAGATCGATTTCACGCGTTGCGATGTGTCAGCTAAAGTACAACCATTTCCAATGGCGAACGTACGTTTATTGCCGGGTGTTTTTCGAGACGCGCAAGAGGCAAATCGCAAGTTCTTGTACGAACAATCGCCAGACCGTTTGCTGCATGTGTTTCGCGTAAATGCCGGTATCAATTCGACCGCCGCGCCACTGGGCGGCTGGGAGAAACCGGATTGTGAATTGCGCGGCCATTTCGTGGGTCATTATTTGTCTGCTTGCGCGCTCTCCTATTCATCCAGCAGCGATCGGGAATTGAAAGGCCGCGGCGATTATCTGGTCGCGGAATTGGCCAAATGCCAGCAGCAACTCAAAAGCGGCTATCTCAGCGCCTTCCCTACCGAATATTTCGACCGCCTGGCTGCTCGCAAAGAAGTGTGGGCGCCCTTTTACACCGTTCACAAAATCATGGCTGGTTTGCTCGATATGTATCAACACTGCGGCAATGCGCAGGCGTTGACCGTTCTCACCGCTATGGCGGAATGGGCCGATCGTTGGTCGGGGGCGCTGAGCGAACCTCAAATGCAAATGGTGCTCGATACGGAGTACGGCGGCATGGGCGAGACGCTGTACAGCCTGACCGCTCTCACTGGTGACGCGAGTTTTGCAAAGACAGGCGATCGATTTATCAAGAAACGCTTCTTCAATCCATTGGCGCTGCGCCGTGATGAACTCCGCGGCCTGCATGTCAACACGCACATTCCGCAAATCATTGCGGCAGCCCGCCGCTACGAAATCAGCGACGATCAACGCTTTCGCGATGTGGCGGAATATTTCTGGCAAGAAGTCGTCGGAACACGCACCTATGTGACGGGCGGAACAAGCAACAATGAAGGCTGGCTGGTCGGTCCCAATCAGCTCGCGGCCGAGTTGCAGCGCGGAGATTCGACCAACGAGTGCTGCTGCTCTTACAACATGCTTAAGCTGACGCGCATGTTATATCAGTGGAGTGCAGATCCGCGGTTGTTCGATTATTATGAGCGCGCGTTATTGAACCATCGCCTGGGCACCATCAACCAAGAGGGCCAATCGCAGTATTATTTGGGAGTCGTCCCGGGGTCTTGGCGCGCCTGGAGTACAAACTTCGACAGCTTCTGGTGCTGCACGGGGACGGGGACAGAAGAGTATTCCAAGCTGAACGACAGCATCTATTTTCACGATCAGGAAGGCATCTACCTCAACCTCTTTGTCGCCTCGGAATTAAATTGGCCCGAACGAAACTTCAAGCTGCAGCAGATCACCGCGTTTCCGGAACAAGCGGGAACAGTCCTTAATGTCGATACTGTCGATCCCGTTCATCTCACAATCCGCGTGCGCGTACCGGCTTGGGTGGCTGCCGGAGCTACGGTGAAAATCAACGGCAGGCAGAGCGATGTCACAGCCGCGCCCGGCAGCTATCTGGCAATCGCGCGCGTCTGGAACAGGGGCGATCGGGTCGAAATCTCATTGCCGATGGCTTTGCATTCTGAATCGATGCCCGATGACCACTCGTTGCGCGCGGTTTTGTATGGACCAATGGTCCTGGCTGGTACCCTCGGGCGCGAAGGACTCACCAAAGAATTGGTCCTTGGCCCCGAAGGACCGTCGCTCAAGAAAGCCCCGCCCGTTCAAATTCCGCAGTTCTCAGCAGCGAATAAGCGGCTGGATGACTGGATCAAACCGGGTCATCAGCCAATGGCCTTTCAAACTACCGGACAAAGTTCGAATGTTTCTCTTCAACCCTTTTATAAGGTTAGAGATGAGCGCTACTCGCTCTATTGGAACGTCAGTTGACGAGGGCAGACTATTTCCGAACTGCTTCACCATTTCTTTCAGCGCGCAGTCGCTCGACGCCAGCGGCACAGCGGTTCAAAGCATCTGCCACCGGTGGCTTATCCTCTTTATTCCCCACGTACAACGCAGGTACTCCGTCACGCCACGCCAAGAAGCAGGTCATTTCGCCGTTAAGGCTTTTTGCATTGATTTCGCGCACAATATCAATCTGAGCTTCTTCAGGAAGGGTATGAAACGCGTCGCGCAACCGTTCGAGTGCGGCGTTAGCGGCGCTTTGTTCGTCAGCAGCGCTCGATTCGGAAGTTCCCGGGGACAAACTCAGCATTGTGCCGCCACCGGCAACTTGGAAGGGTGGTGTCACAGACGCAGTCGGAGTCGGCTCATGTGCGGCCTGCCAGCCCATCTTTATTAGCGCGGCGCTTATTACGATTATGGCGGTAATGCGTAAACGAACCTTCGCGTCACGCTTCGTTTGAAGCATCTGGGCATGAATCCGCTCCGCCCGTTCGCTCGCAGCGGCAGCATCGGCGCGCGCCCACTCCGCTTCTAAACGTGCCTTCTCTAGCTCCGTTGGTCTACTAGATGGCTGGCCAACCTCCCATAGCGGATTGCAAGGCTTTAGGGCGTTTGACGCGCGGCTGTTCGAACTCATGAATGATCATCGTGAAGCCTCTGCTCCCCGAAACACTCATATCGACGAAGATGCGCTAACGATACAGCGTCTGCACGGCCATATCGAAAATTGGCTGGAACACCTTGCCGAATAAGACCCAACCCAAGATAAGGCCTACGACACTGTACGAGCGCATCGAGTCCGCCCAACTCAAATAATGACGGCCCCCATTTTCCGACAGCAACACCGGAATGGCATTAAACCCATCCAGCGGGGGGACAGGAATCAGATTGAACGTCCCCAACAAAACATTGAGTGAAAATAGCAGGCTCAGGAAGTGCGCCACGCCTTCAGCAACACCGGGCGCAGCCGCGTCGACAACACTGGAAAAACTGAACTCGTCCGGCACCGTAAAAAAATGTGTTCGCAAGCCGATTTGAATGGCTATTCCGGCTATGATCGCGAGCGCGAAATTAGCGGCAGGTCCGGCCAACGCCATCTTGGCGGCGCGCCTTGGATACTGACGGCACCAATTTGGGTCGTAAGGGGCGCTCGCCCAACCCATCATCCAGCCCCCCATCACATACGTTAATACCGGAAAAATGACCATCCCAAAGAGTTCGCGCCGGATGTGGGGAATAGGATTCAAAGTGACTTGGCCGCCTTGAGAAGCGGTCAGGTCGCCGCCCCACTTGGCGACAAGAGCATGAGCGGCTTCATGACAAGTTGTCGAGAGAAGAAAAACGACATACCAAAGCAGACCGAGCGCCAGGAAATCAGGATTCATTAAGTTGGTTGATGCATCCACAGCTTATCGTACCGATTCAGTGCAACGCGCCCCTATGTGATACCGTCCGTTTTTGCAATGAAGCTTCTTCTCGCGTTGTTGCTGGCCCAGCAGCCTACTTTTAAGACGCAAGCGCCGCTCGTGGTCGTGCCTGTCACGGTGAGCACCAAGAGCGGCGAACGCATTTGGGATTTGAAGGATACTGACTTTGCGCTGCTTGATAACGGCAAAGAGCGCAAAGTGACGGTTGAAGCGTGGGGAACTTATGAATCGCATGTCTCGTTGGTGGTAATTATTCAGACCACTTCGCTCTCGCATGCGGCCATTCTCAAAGTCAAGAAGACGGCGGGTATGCTCGATAGCATTACGGGCGAAGGTGGCGAAGTGGCGGTGGTAACCGTGGATAGCGAAGTGCAAACGCCGCTGAACTTCACAACTCGTTGGGAGCCGATCCAAGAAACGTTTGAAAACTTAAGAGCTCGAGGCGCTGGAGAAGGTCGGGTACTAGATGCAGTGGATGCAGCCATCGGTATGCTCTCCGACAAGCCGCCAGGACGACGGCGGCTAATCCTGGTATTGAGCGAAGCGCGTGACCGGGGCAGCAAGACGAAAGCGAGTGAAGTACTCACCCATGCGCAACAGCAAAACGTGACCATCTACACGACAACCTATTCCGCCTACCTCACGCCCTTTACTACCAAAGGCGCGGAGTATCAGGCAGGTCCGATTGGTGGCGGAAACCTGCTGGAGATATTCTTCGAGATTGCCCAGGCGACAAAACAGAACATGGGGAAGACCCTTGCTGAATACACCGGCGGCCGGCAGTTTGGATTCAGCACGCTGCATCGCCTGGAGGAAGATCTCAGTGAGATCGGCAAGGAAATTCATAGCCAATACCAGTTGAGCTTTGCACCAGAAGCGGAGCAGAATCCCGTTTATCACCAACTCACAGTGAAGATAAGGAACCACGCTGATGCTGTTGTGCGCGCGAGACCAGGCTATTGGAGCGGCGTCAGCGCTAATGAGCAGACACAGTCGCAGTAAGTAGCCCGCGCGTTCGCAGCCACGCCGCCGCCAAACTCGGCCAACCGGTCACAGGTTCAGCCGTCTTACGCAAACCATAGCCGTGGCCACCGGTTGCAAACAGATGCATCTCCGCCGGCACCTTGCTTTTCTTCAACGCCTCGAAATAAACCAGGCTGTTCTCTACGTGCACCGGGTCGTCTTCGGTCTGCACTAAGAACGTCGCAGGGGTTTGCGCGCTCACCACAAATTCGGGCGCAAGAATAGTCCGGTCCGTTTCCGGCGTGAGGTATGCCGGGTAGATCAAGATAGCGAAGTCAGGGCGCATGTCCGAATTGCTCAACAATGCCGCCAAATGGCCGCCCGCCGAAAAACCAATTACGCCGATACGCTGCGGGTCAATGTGCCATTCGCTCGCATGGGAGCGCACCAGCGCTAGCGCGTGCTTCGCATCTTCCAGCGGGGCCTCATAGCGCGGAACACCCGGTGCTTCGGGCACGCGATACTTCACCAGTGCTGCATTCACGCCGATGGAGTTCAGCCACTGACAGATCTCACTGCCTTCTAAATCAAGGGCCAAAATCCGATACCCTCCGCCAGGAAAAACAAGTACCGCCGCTCCCGAGTTGTTTGTTGCAGGTGCCGGGTAAAAGGTGAGGGTCGGATCTGTTACATTGGCAAGCCGGATCACTCGTCTGCCACCGGGCATGCCGTCCTTTTCCGTAGTAGCATCATGCTCCGGACCCGGATTGAAGGAAGAAGATCCCGGCGGCTGCAATGGGATCGTCGAAATCCCCAGCAGGAACGCGATGGTGGCCGCTGAACTCACCAGGCCCAAGCTATCATGTGTTAGCAAATCACTAGAATATAATACGCGCGGACAATTGAATGGCGCGCGGACTGTTACCCGCGCTTTGAATCATCCCGAAGTATGGCGTACCGAGATCGTTGTTGTAAGCTCCGAAGCCGCGAATATTGAAGGCGTTCTGACCTTCCGCACGGATTTGTAGATACCTCTTCTCCGAGCCGAGATAGAAGTTCTTCATCAGCGAGAGGTCTGTCTGATAGAACGGCGGATTTCGCAAATGAGGATCTACCACAGGAAGGTTGCCAATAGTGAAATTCTGTGCAACCTGCATCAGGCCGGAGTTGAACCTGCTCACACCCGATGAGGCTGGCTGCCCTGGCCCCAACAACGACCCATTGTCGCCCATATAAGACGGGTTGCTCAGGTTGTGATTGCTGCTGGTATAGCTGCCGTAGGTAGTCTCGACCAGTATGTCGTTATTGGTGTTGATAGTCGTCGTACCCCACCACTGGACCGGCAGCCCATCCACGTAGTAGAGTTACCGGCAAGCTGCCATCCCCCGGCGATCCGGTCCAAAACCTTCTGGCCAGTCGTTTGCGGATTACCCATCCAATGCCTGCCTTGGCCGAACGGAAGTTGATAGAGATAGGTCATGACGATGCGTTGGGGCTGGTCGTTTGCACTCAAACCCCAGGTGGAGGCAAAAGTGTACAGACTCTGCGGTCGTTTCCCGCCCAATCCGACAATATCCTGCCCACCGGTGATGCCGCCTTCAGGACCTCCGACATCATCGAGCAAGTGGCTGTAGGTATAGTTCAGCAGAAAAGTCAGGCCATGGGAAAAGCGGTGTTCGAGGCGGATGTTGAGTGAGTTGTAGAACGAGGAACCGAGGTTCGACCCAAGCACCGAGACCGTGCCGTACTGCGGGTACGGATACTCGAGATCGCCCACCAACATGGTCGGGCCGGTAGTCGAGTTAGTCAGCGTTTGTCCGGCATTCGGCGATGCGATGGCGGTTGTCATGATGCCTGAATAGCTGGGAGTGAACAGGTTTGCAGGATAGCGGCTAATCAGGTTAGTGGCCAGCAGGCCGAGTCCCCGGTTGCCCGCGTATTCCGCAGCTGCCACCCAACCCGCTGGCAATTGGCGTTGCACGCTGGCGCCCCACGTATACTCCGTCGGCATGTGCAGAGTCTGGCTGTAAGCAGTTACGCCAGGCGGGTTGGAGCTTTCCTGGTTAGTGAGCAGCGTGTCTCGCGAGTAAGTAGTGATCTCGCCAGGCAGCGGAAAGGGATTGGCAAATGTCGAAATAAAATGCTTCAAGCCGTCGGTAGAAGCGTGCCAGCCGGCGTTGCCCGCGTTGCTGAGTGGCAAGGCGGCATTGGCGCTGGAGAAGCCGCCCTCGTCGCCGGTCGTTGGCAGGTACATCAGCCCCCCGGAGGCGCGCAGCACGGTTTTACTGTCCAACTGGTAAGCCACACCGAGTCGTGGTGCGAATTGATGCGAGTCGAGTTTTTGGAAATCGCGCGAAGGAAAAGCTGGCGTGTCCGGCAGTTCAACTGCGCCGTTCGGCATGCCGTTCACCCAGCTTGGCGCTGGAACATTTGTCGGCAGACCGGCGGCCGCCAGAGCTCCCGTCCACGAGTAGCCTGGGTTGATCGAGAACAGAGAAGGCACGTTCTGATCCCAGAAATAGATCTTGTTGTGCCGCTCGGTGGTCGGTCCTTCCCGGTCCCAGCGCAAACCCACATTTACAGTCAGCTTCGGACTGACCTTGAAGTCGTCCTGCACGAACGCCCCGTTGTAATTGACGTTCATGGCGCGCGTAGAGGGGCCCTGCATAGTGGCCCAATCGTCAATACCCAACAGGAAAGAGCCCAGCGAGTTGGGAATACTTCCCGCCGAACCAAAGCCGTGATCGCCAGAGGTGGGAGCCACCGGGTTGCCGATGAATGTCATTACGTTGGTGCCGCCAAAGTTCGTGTAGTTGTCATAATAGCGGCGCGTCTCCAGGCCGAATTTCAACGTGTGACGGCTCAGCACCTTCGTGCCCGTTACCGAAAAGTCGTAGGTCGTGGAAACCTGGATGTTGACTGAGGGCGAGTCGCCATAGTAACCGGGCCCTTGGAAGTCTTCCTGGATGTACGGAATCGCGGAAGTGCCCAAAATCGCCTGGATGGCGGGATTCATTTTGATCGCTGTCGAATTGAAATTCGCAGGCAGTGTGCTGCCCGAATTGAAGGGCTGGTGAATCACCGACGACCGCACATCAAACAGCAAGGTGGGCGAAGCAGTCCAATCGTAGTTAATGTTGCCGTTCAAGCCCCCGTTGGAACTGGAGGTGGACGTCGTAAAAAGCGGACCACCCACCCGCGATTGGCCGCCGCTTTGGTCGTAGGTAATGTAGTGGATAGAAAGCCGTTGCTTGTCGGTGATCAGTTCGTCGAGACGCACACCGAAGCGGAAAGTATTGTTGGTGGTGTTCTGTGGAGCCTCGTAATTATTTAAACTGCTGTAGCCGGATACGGACGGCCGGTTGGGCATCGGCAACAGGGACAGAATCGCCGCCGATGTTGGCGAGATCTCCGAGGCGGGAACGGTTTTGCCATTGCCGCCCAGCAAGCTCAGACGGCTATAGCTTCCGTCGGCGTTGGGCGTTGTGGCGTAGCTCCCATTTGGGTCGTACATCAGCGTTGCTACTCCCCCGGCTTCGGTCTGCGACATGTCGCCGCTGCGTTCGGCCGCCGTGGGCACGCTCAGCAGCACTTGATTACCAGCCTGAAAATACCGGTAGTATTCGTTGTCAACGAAGAAGAAGGTCTTGTTCTTGCCGTTGTATACCTTAGGAATCGAAACCGGACCGCCTAGCGTGAAACCGTAGTCGTTCTGGCGGAAATGCACTTTGGGGTTGCCGATGGCGTTTTGAGACCACGCATTAGCATCGAACATGTCGTTGAACATGTACTCGTAAAGGTCGCCGTGATAGCCGTTCGTTCCCGACTTAGTGACCAGCTCTACATAGCCGCCCGAGATCCGGCCGTATTCAGCCGAAATCCCGTTCGTTACGACTTTGAACTCTTGTACCGCATCCATGGACGGCATCTGGTTCGATACGTCATGGCCTCGTCCGGTAGTGATCACATTTCCGTCAACAAAAAAATCGATGCTACTGGTGCGCCCCCCGTTGATGCGGGTATCTTTACTAACGCCGTCCTCAGAACCTTGCACGTTGCCCGAAATGCGCAGCAGGTCAAGCGGATTGCGGTCAATCTCCGGCAAATTCATAATGAAGTCGTTGTTCACAACCTCGCCAGTCTGGGCATCTTGCGTCCGCAACGCCGACGTCTCACCCGTTACGGTGACAGTTTCCGTGGGCGAACCAACCTGCAACGGTATATTCACAACCAGCCGGTCATCCACCTGCACCACGATGCCTTGGCTCACATACTTCTTAAAGCCGCTTGCTTCAACCGCTATTTGATAGGTTCCAGGAGGCAGTTGCGCAGCCAGGTAATTACCGTCTCCTAATGAAACCAAGCGCGAAGCAACTCCGGTGGCCACGTTCGTCACCGTGATCGAAGCCTTGGGAATAGCTGCGCCGCTCGGATCTTGGATGTTACCCCCAATCGATCCATAGCCGGCTTGCGCCCATGCCGATATGCACATCGCACTGTAGATCGCCGACATAGCCATGGCGATGCGAATCTTGCTTGTAAAACACCCTGTCTGCATGGACGACCCCCCTTGGATCAGAACCCAGCCGCCAAAGCTAGCTGGCTTTGCGATCATCCACCCAATCTGCAATAGGGTCAAGTAAATTCACCGTGAATACCCGGTAAGTGCAAGGACTTGCCACCGTTTGAGCCCCACGGTTCAATGCCACCCGACTCCGTGGAACCCTCAGATTATTTACTGTAAACTTTGGGGTTGGGAAACCAAGAACCGCGCCACCGATAAAAGGAAAGAACACCGTGGACAGCATCCGCCCTAGAGTCGACGCCACTTGGGAATTGGTAACCCGGGTAGCGGACAGCCCGATGTTTCAGCGGTCCGGCCGGCTGCGGGATCTGCTTCTATATGTCTGCCAGCGGAGTATGGAGGGTCGCCTCGACGAACTCCGCGAACAGCGCATTGGCATGGATGTGTTCGCGCGCGGCCCCGACTTCCGGCCTAACGAGGACAACATCGTGCGCGTCGAAGCGCGTCAACTGCGTAAACGACTGGAGGATTATTTTGCCACTGAGGGCAAAGCTGAAGAGATCATCATCACAATTCCTAAAGGCGCTTACGTGGCCGCGTTCGAACCCAGAGCCACCCCAGTCCGCGCAATCGATGCCGCTGAAACCGCAGTGCCCCCAGTCGGCGAGGCGAAACCGCTTAGCGGAGAGCAGCCGCATAAGGCACTCTCCCGTTGGGCTATTTTCTTCCTCAGCACGACCGTGTTGTTTATGGCTTTAGCCGCCTGGTCTCTCTTGAGGGATCGCGAATCCGCGCATCCCGCCGCAAAGCTCAAAAGCCCTGCCCACGCCAAACCCCTATGGAGCGAAATATTCGACAAGGATCACCAGACTTACCTCATCTGCGCCGACTCCGCTTTGGTCCTCTGGCAAGAAATCACCAGGAGGCCAATAACCCTGGCGGAATATGTAAACCGAAACTACTCTTCCAAGTTGCCGAAGCCGCCGTCCGAAATAGAGAGACTACTCAGGATTCTGCCGCAGCGCCAATACACGAATATTTCAGATGTCCGGCTCGTGCAGGCGATTTTGCAACTCAACGACGACTATCGTGCTTTGTCAGTTGTGCGTTCGGCCCGAAATGTCGAGCTGATTGATTTTAAGAATGGAAACTTTGTGCTTCTTGGCAGCAAGAGATCTACTCCGTGGGTCGAGTTGTTCGAGCCGTCGCTGAACTTCCATTTTGCTTATGACCCCAAGTTGCAGCGTACGGGATTCAGCAACGCCAACCCGCGCCCGGGCGAAAGGAGCGTCTATTGGACTGAGGGCAGTTCTACTCAACTTGACGAGACATACGGCGTGATCGCCTTTCTGCCTAACCTCAGTCACAACGGTAATGTACTTATGATTCAGGGCGCCACCGGAGAAGGGACCGAGGCGGCGGGAGAATACATAACTTCTCCAGCGTCGTTGAATCATTTGCTAACGACCATTCACGCCATTGACCATGATCACGTTCGATATTTCGAAGCACTGTTGAAGTCCGGAACCATCGCGGGAACTCCCAACAATGCTGAAATCATTTCGTACCGTTTAATTCCCCCCAGTTAATTTGTGGCGTGCCTTGAGGCTCGAGGGTGAAGCCTTCTCTTTGCGATGCCGAGCGAGGCATCCCCATTCGATGTTCGATATTCTGTCTCCTGTATTCTTTTCTTATCCGTGCCCAAACGCCTCGTCCTCGCCGCTGCCCTGCTCAGCATTTCCTTCGCCGCCCCCACGCCCGACCGCATGGAATGGTTCCGTCACGATAAATTCGGCATGTTCATCCATTGGGGCCCCTATTCCGCCCTCGCCGGCGAATGGAACGGCCAACAAATTCCGCCCCACACCGAAGCCGAATGGATCATGCAGCGCTTCAATATCCCGGTCAAGGAATATCGCGAACGCGCGCACCAATTTAACCCAACGAAATTTGATGCCGAAGCCTGGGTCAACCTCGCCAAAACCACCGGCATGAAATACCTTGTCGTCACCGCCAAACATCACGACGGTTTCGCCATGTATCATTCCAAAGTCAGCGATTACAACATCGTCGATTGGACCCCCTTCAAACGTGATCCCCTCAAAGAACTCTCCGACGCCTGTCAGCGCGCCGGCATCCGCTTCGCCGTTTATTACTCCCACCGCGAAGATTGGGACGACCCCAACGGCTTCGGCAATAATTGGGATTACGATCCCGCCAAGAAAGATTTCGTTAAGTATCTCGAAAACAAATCCAAACCCCAGCTCCGCGAGTTACTCACTAACTATGGCCCGCTCGGATTAGTTTGGTTTGATCGCGGCATGGACACGCCCCAACACGCCGCCGAATTTGCTGACCTCGTCCACTTACTCCAGCCCCAATGCCTGATCAACGGCCGCATCGGTAGTTACAAACAGGAACTCATGGGCGACTATCAGGACATGGGCGATAATGGCATGCCCTCCGGCGGCCTCGAAGAAGATTGGGAAACGCCGCAAACCCTTAATACCACCTGGGGCTACAGCAAGTTTGACGAGGATTGGAAAACGCCCGGCGTCGTCATTCGCCGCTTAGTCGAAATCGTCGGCAAAGGCGGCAACTATCTCCTCAACATCGGACCCATGGCCGACGGCACCGTGCCCCAGCCCAGCATTGCCACTCTCAACGAAGTGGGCCATTGGATGTCGCGTAATTCCGAAAGCATCTACGGTACCACCGCCAGCCCCTTGCGCGAATTCCCCTGGGGCCGCACCACCATTAAGAGCAACGTCGTTTATCTGCACGTCTTCAGTTGGCCCGCCGACCGCACCATCCGCCTGTCCGGCCTCAATAACCAACCCATCTCAGCGCACTTCTTACTAACTCCCACGCAAAAACTCCCCATCACGATGGAAAACGGTAACATTCTCATCACCGTTCCCGCCGCTATGCTCGACCAAAGAGACACCGTCATCGCCCTCACCCTCGACTCTCCTCCGAGCGTCAACCCGTCTCTTGTAACCCAAGACAGCGATACCGGCTTCGAACTCAACTACCTCGACGCCGTCACCTCCGGCAACGCCAAAAAGCGCTTCAACCGCGATGGCGGCTTCCACATCTCTAAATGGACCACCCCCGAAGACACCGTCACCTGGTATCTCTCCGTCAGCGAAGCGGGTAAATACGCCATCAAAATCCGCTATGCCGCCAGCAAAGAATGGCAAGACGGCCATTACATCCTCACCGTCGGCACCCACCAGCTCGAAAGCCCCGTCAAACCCACCGGCGACTGGTATCAATACCAAACCTTTGACGCCGGCACCGTTGCCTTTCCAAAAGCAGGACAATATAAGTTGGAAATAAAACCGGCCCAAAGCTACAACCATTACTTGATGTACCTCGAATCCCTAAGCCTGGAGCCCCTCCAATGAAGTGGCTTGCCTTATCCGCGTTCATCTGTGTTCATCCGTGGCCATCTCTTGCTGCTGAGTTCAACCGTGACATCCGCCCCATCCTCTCCGACAAATGCTTCACCTGCCACGGCCCCGACGCCGCCAACCGGAAAACCAAAATGCGCCTCGATATCGAATCCGGCGTCACCGTCCCCTATAGCGAAATCATCCGCCGCATCACCTCTGAGAACAAAACCGTCCGCATGCCCCCCGCCTACCTGGGCCGCGAAAAACTCAGCGACAAAGAAATCGCCCTCATCCGCGAATGGATCGACCAAGGCGCAAAATGGCAACCCTTCTGGTCCTTCATCCCTCCCCAAAGACCCGCCCTGCCCGCCGTCTCCAACCAATGGGCGCATAACCCAATCGATAACTTCGTCTTCGCCAAACTTGCCCACGAAGGTCTCAGTCCGTCGCCGGAAGCCGACAAACGTACTCTCATCCGCCGCGTCTCTCTTGACCTCACCGGCATTCCCCCCACTCCTCAAGAAGTCGACGCCTACCTCTCCGACACATCTCCCAAAGCCTACGAAAAAGTAGTCGACCGCCTCCTCGCCTCACCCCGCTACGGCGAACGCATGGCCTTCCGCTGGATGGAAGCCGCCCGCTATGGCGACACCAACGGCTATCAAACCGACGGCCCTCGTGAAATGTGGCGTTGGCGCGACTGGGTCATCGACGCCTTCAACAAAAACATGCCGTACGACCAGTTCACCGTCGAACAACTCGCCGGCGACTTACTTCCGAATCCCACCCGCGATCAAATCATTGCCACCGGCTTCAACCGCAATCACCGCACCAACGGCGAAGGTGGCATCATCCCCGAGGAGTACCGCGTCGAATACGTCGCCGACCGCGCTCAAACCACATCCATCGTTTGGATGGGCCTTACCATGGGCTGCGCCCGCTGCCATGACCACAAATACGACCCCATCGCCCAAAAAGATTTCTACCGCCTCTTCGCCTACTTCAACCGCATCCCCAACGAGCGCGGCTTCTCTTACAACTACGGCAACGAAGAACCTACCATCAAAGCCCCTCTGCCTGATCAAGAAAAACATCTCGCCGAGTTAGACGCAAGAGTTAAATTACTCGAAAAATCCCAACCACCCGTAGATCTAGAGAAAGCCCAATACGGTGGCGCGGCGCCTTGCGCGGCGTCTTGCTTCCCCGACCTCTGGCAATCCCCCGCCCCTCCCATCTCGCTCAACCAACCCATCGCCAACTTCGGCTACATGGAACCTTTCACCTTCTCCGCCTGGATCAAACCCGAAAGTGCAACCGGCGGCATCCTCTCCCAAGCCGAAGATTACATGGAAGGCCAAGGCCACACTCTCTACTTAATCGACGGGAAACTCCGCCTCCACATCGTCCTCCGTTGGACCGATCTCGCCCTCCGCCTAGAAACTGTGAAGTCTGTTCCATTAAACGAATGGCACCACGTCACCGCCACCTACGACGGCAAACGCAAAGCCGCCGGCACTCACCTCTACATCGACGGCATCCCGCAAGAAACCAAAATCCTCTTCGATCAAAACGACGAACCCTTCAAAGTCGACGCCAAGAAAATTCCCTTCCGCATCGGAGCCGCCGGTGGCCTTAATTTCAAAGGCGCCATCGAAGACGTTCGCGTATATAAGGAAGCTCTCCTCCCCGAAGAAGCCGCCGCCCTCGCCGCCCGCGAAACCCCTCAGCAAATCGCCGCCATCCCCGCTGCCCAACGCACGCCCGCGCAATCCGCCAAACTCCGCCTCGCCTACTTTGAGCAATACGGTCCGCCGAAAGTAAGAACTCTCTACGCCGACCTAAAGGCCGCGCTTAAACAACGCGAAAAATATTACGATTCTATCCCGACCGTCATGATCATGGTCGACGATCCCAACGCCCGCAAAAGCTACCTCCTCAAGCGCGGCGCCTACGATTCCCACGGCGAAGAAGTCACTCCCGGCATTCCGTCGATTCTTCCGCAGATCGATCCCAACTTCCAGGCCAACCGTCTTGGCCTCGCCCGCTGGTTTGTCGACCGCCGCAATCCTCTCACGGCCCGCGTCACAGTCAACCGTTTCTGGCAATCCTACTTCGGCTATGGCATCGTCAAGACCGTTGACGATTTCGGCTCCCAAGGCGAATGGCCCGTCAACCCCGAACTGCTCGATTGGCTCGCCGTCGAATTTATGGAGAGTGGCTGGAACGTCAAAGCCATGCAGCGCCTCATTGTCACCAGCGCGACCTATAGACAGCAATCCAAAGCCACACCTGAACTCCTCCAGAAAGATCCCGATAATCGCCTGCTCGCCCGCGGCCCGCGCCTCCGTCTCGGCCCCGAGGTCATTCGCGACCAAGCCCTCGCCGTCTCCGGTCTCCTGGTCGAAAAAATCGGCGGACCCTCCGTCAAGCCTTACCAACCGCCAGGACTTTGGCAGGAACTTTCGAGCGGTGGCGGTTACGTCCAGGACAAAGGCGAAGCCCTCTACCGCCGCAGTCTCTATACATATTGGAAGCGCACTGTCGCACCTCCGTTCATGGGCAACTTCGATTCACCCAACCGCGAGGTCTGCACTGTCTATGAGAACCGCACCAACACTCCGCTGCAAGCGCTCGATCTCATGAATGACACCATCTTCCTCGAAACCTCCCGCAAACTCGCCGAGCGCATGATTAGCGAAGGCGGCACCACTCCCGAACAGCGCGTCAATCGCGCCTATCAGCTCTTACTCGCACGCGATCCCAAACCTGCCGAAGAGCACATCCTCTTACAGGCTCTGAGTAAGTTTCAAGCCACTTATCAAAACGATTCCAAAGCGGCCGACGAGTTCTTAAACTACGGCGATTCCCCTCGTAAACCCGGCATCGCCTCACCCGAACTGGCTGCCTACGCCAGCGTTGCCAGTATGATATTGAACCTCGACGCAGTCATCAACAAGGAGTAACTATGAACCCGAACATCACCCGCCGCGCCTTCTTTGGCAAGACCTCCACCGGAGTCGGTGTCGCCGCCCTCGCTAGCTTACTCCGCGCCGAACCCGCTCGTCCTGGCTTCCCGAACTTCCCTCCCACGGCTAAGAGAGTCATTTACCTCTTCCAATCCGGCGGCCCCTCGCAAATGGAGTTATTCGACTACAAACCTCGCCTCGTCGAATTCCAAGGCACCGACTTGCCCGAATCTATCCGCGGCGGCCAACGCCTCACTGGCATGTCGGCCACACAATCCGCGTTCCCAGTGGTCCCATCGAAATTCAAATTCGCTCAACACGGCACTTCCGGGGCCTGGGTCAGCGAGTTACTCCCTCACACCGCAAAAATCGCCGACCAACTCACCTTCATCAAGACGATGAATACCGAAGAAATCAATCACGATCCTGCGGTAACAATGGCCCAAACCGGCTTCCGTCTCGGCGGCCGTCCCAGCATGGGCGCGTGGATCTCCTACGGCATCGGTTGCGAAACTGAAGATCTCCCCGCCTTCGTCGTCATGATTTCATCCAGCGGCGGCGGCCAACCCTTGTATGACCGCCTCTGGGGTAACGGCTTTCTCCCCAGTCGCTATCAAGGCGTCAAATTCCGTTCCGTCGGCGACCCCGTGCTCTACATCTCCGACCCCAAAGGTTTCAGCAAGGACTCTCGCCGCTTGTATCTTGATTCCCTCGGCGAACTCAATAAACTCGAATACGAAGAATTTGGCGATCCCGAAACCAACACGCGCATCTCCCAATACGAAATGGCGTTTCGCATGCAAACCTCCGTGCCCGACTTGACTGATCTCTCGAAAGAGCCTGCCAGCACCTTCGAACTCTATGGAGAAGACGCGCGCAAGTCCGGCACCTTCGCCTCAAACTGCCTGCTTGCTCGACGCCTTGCCGAACGTGGCGTTCGCTTCATCCAGCTCTATCACCGCGATTGGGACCATCACGGCAATCTCCCTGTCGAACTCCCCAAGCGCTGCAAAGATGTCGACCAAGCCGGGGCAGCTCTTATCCAAGATCTGAAACAACGTGGCATGTTAGACGACACCCTCGTCGTCTGGGGCGGCGAATTCGGCCGCACCGTCTACTGCCAAGGCCGCCTCACCGCCACCGACTATGGCCGCGATCACCACGGTCGCTGCTTCACCATGTGGCTCGCCGGCGGCGGCATCAAACCCGGCATCACGCTCGGCGCCACCGACGACTACTGCTACAACATCACGCAAGATCCCGTGCACATGCACGACCTGCAAGCAACCATTCTGAAGTGCCTGGGAATCGATCACGAGAAACTCACGTTTCAATTTCAAGGCCGCCACTTCCGCCTCACCGACGTCGCTGGAAAGGTAGTGAAGCAAGTCCTCTCGTAATGCGCCTCTGTTTCGAGGTCTTCGGCGTTAGAATGAAGGTGTGTCAGAAGCCGACATCCAAGTCGTTTCCAATGAAGCCGGCGAGCCGACCGCTGTCATTGTGCCAATCGCACTTTGGAAAGAGATCGCTTCCGAGCGCGAAACCGCCTATTTGTTGAAGTCACAGCCGATGCGGAAACGCCTTCTGGATGCGCTCGAGCGCGGGGACGGTGTGTCGCTGGATGATGCGGCCGCAAAATTAGGCCTTTGAGAAGGGTTGACTTCGACCCGAATGCGTTCGACGACCTGGCATGGTGGGCTGAACAGGACCGCGCTCAAGCGATTCGGATCATCAGGCTCGTACAAGATATTCAGCGTGATCCGTTTTCGGGCATTGGCAAGCCCGAGCCACTGAAACACGAACTAGCCGGATGTTGGTCGAGGCGCATTAACCAAGGAGCACCGCCTTGTCTACCAGGTGTTACCAGAGAAGATTCGGATTCTTGCCTGCCGCTATCACTACTAATTTCTGGTTCGGTTCCCGCTGAACGAACTACCCACCAGCCCTGCTTCGCCGTCCACAAATTCTGCAAACTTTTTTCGATCCCCAAACTCTTCCACAACAAGCTCTTTCCCGATTTCTAGCGCATCTCGCGCAGTGACTGTTAAGAAAGCCTTACTCCAGGTTGACCGAGTTGCACTATCGTGGTGAAAACATTCCAGACGATGAAACTTTCTTTCGTAACACGGTTGCTGAAAACTACCATGTTCCACAATCTGATTTTTCAGACTTCAAGAAAATCTTTTTCGATGATCTCGAAAAAGCTCAACTCCTTCAAAAACACGGGGAAGAAAACCCGTGTTCTCGACATTTCAGACCACGCCGTTGACCCTCAGGAGCAATCTGCCCGCATCAAAAAGTTAGGTTCCGAGGCTGATATCAAGACGGGAGATACATGGTTTGTGATGCAACCCTTCGCTTCGCCCTACGGGGACTACTACGAAAAAATCTTTAAACCAGCAATTGAAAAAACCAAACTCTTACCAGTAAGAGCCTACGCAGAAATCTTCGGGACTGGCAAAATAATTGATCAGGTTTGTCGCGGCATCAACACAGCTAAGGTGCTAGTCGCGGAACTCTCCACTCGCAACCCTAACGTGTTTTACGAACTCGGTCTAGCTCACGCTCTCCACAAGCCAGTTGTCCTTGTTTCTTCGAACGAGCCCGATGTTCCATTTGACCTCCAGCACATCCGTGTGATTTACCACGACGTCACGGACCCATTTTGGGGCCAAAAGTTGATAGACAAGGTTGCAGAAAACATCCTTTCTGCCCTCACCAAACCCGAAGAAGCAATTTTTAAAGCATCGAACGAATAACTTAATCAGATCCTCGCCCGCGTCCTACGTTAACTAAGTATCTCTTTCACCGGTCGCGCCTCTTTCTCCACCCCCGTCAACCGCTGATCCAAACCCTGATACTTATATCTAAACCTCTGCGAGTCAATTCCAAACCGATTCAAAATCGTCGATTGAAAATCCCTTATATGCACCGGATCTTTCACAATGTTATACGAAAACTCATCCGTCTCCCCATGCACCACACCGCCTTTAATTCCCCCGCCCGCCATCCAAACCGAGTAACACCGCGGGTGATGGTCGCGTCCGTAATCCTTCGCCGTCAACTTACCCTGCGAGTAAATCGTCCGCCCGAATTCCCCACCCCAAATCACCAGCGTGTCATCTAACATCCCGCGCTGCTTCAGATCCTGCACCAACGCCCATGCACCCTGATCCACGTCCTTGCACTGGCTCGGCAACACTTCCGGCAAATCGCTATGCACGTCCCAACCGCGATGGTAAACCTGCACGAACCGCACATTGCGCTCCATCATCCGCCGCGCCATCAAGCAGCAATTGGCAAACGTCCCACCCTTCTTCGCATCCTCGCCATACATCTCAAACGTGCCCGCCGGCTCTTTACTAATGTCCGTCAAATCCGGCACCGACGATTGCATCCGAAACGCCATCTCATATTGCGCAATCCTCACCCGCGTCTCCGGATCGGCAATCTTCTCCGCCGTAATGTCATTCAACTGCCCCAGCGCATCCAACATCCGACGCCTGATCTTACTCGGCACACCGTCCGGGTTCGAAATGAAGAGCACCGGATCGCCACTCGATCGTAAAGCCACTCCCGAATACTGTCCCGACAAAAATCCCGAACTCCACAAGCGCGCTGAAATCGCCTGCACATTCGCCTTCGGATTCGAGTGCGTCGCGTTCAACACAACAAACGTCGGCAGATCGTTATTCAAACTGCCCAATCCATATGAGAGCCATGAACCAATGCAAGGCTTCCCCGGAATCATGAAGCCAGTCTGCAAGAACGTCACCGCCGGTTCATGATTAATGGCCTCCGTATACATCGAGCGGATAATCGCGATGTCGTCCACCATTTTCGCCGTGTACGGCAGCAGCTCCGACACCCACGCCCCACTCTGCCCATGCTGCGAGAAGTTGAAGATGCAAGGCGCAATCGGAAAGCGCGTTTGGTTCGATGTCATCGTCGTCAGCCGCTGCCCTTGCCGAACGGTATCCGGTAAATCTTTGTCGAACCAATCCTTCATGCCCGGCTTATAGTCGAACGTCTCCATCTGCGGCGGCGCACCCAACATATGCAAATAAATCGCCCGCTTTGCCTTTGGCGCGAAATGCGGTAATCCCGGCACCGACGCGAGCCCGTTCTCCGCCAACAGCGACATCAGCGCCAGCGATCCCAAGCCCTTCGCGCCGCGCCCGAAAAACTGCCGTCTCGTTTCCGTTAGAACTGTTTCGTCCGATGGATGCATCATTTCACCAACACCTCGTCCAGATTCATCAACTCATTCGCCACCATCGTCATGGCCGCGAACTGCGGTTTCGGCAAGCTCTGATCCGCCTTCGATTCGCCCACACTCAGCAACTTCGTAGCGTCATCCGGCTTGCCATCGTAATAAGAAAGGTAATCGCGATAGGAACTCAGCACAATCGCCATTTCCTTCGCATCCAAATCGCGGCTCAACAAACGATCGGCCATGAAGTTCACCTGGCCCTCCACACTTCTCTGCTTCAACGCATGTTGCGCCAGCCAACGGGCAGCTTCCACAAACTGCGGATCGTTCATTGTCGCCAAAGCCTGCAAGGGGGTATTCGTGCGCTCTCGCCGCACAATGCAAGTCTCGCGCGATGGCGCATTGAAAATATCCATCAGCGCCGGCGGCGCACTGCGTTTCCAAAACGTGTACATGCTGCGCCGGTACAAACCATCGCCGCTATCTTGCTTGTAGAAACGCGTGTTGCTTTCGTTCATGGCAACCGTCTCCCAAATATTCGCCGGCTGATAAGGCTTCACGCTCGGGCCGCCGATCTCGCCCCGTAACAGGCCGCTCGCCGCCAACGCACAATCGCGCACCATCTCCGCATCCATGCGATAACGCGGACCCCGCGCCAGCAAACGATTATCAGGATCTTTCGCCAACTTCTGCTCATCCGCCACTGCCGACTGCCGATAAGCCGCCGACATCACCATGAGCTTAAATAGTTTCTTCACATCCCAACCCGAATCGCGAAACTCCAGCGCCAACCAATCCAGCAATTCCGGATGCGATGGCGGTTCACCTTGCGCACCAAAATCTTCCGCCGTCTTGACAATCCCCGTTCCATACAACTCCTGCCAGAAGCGATTCACCGTCACCCGCGCTGTGAGCGGGTTCGCCGGATCCACAATCCATTCCGCCAAACCCAGCCGATTGCGCGGCAGCGATGCCTTCATCGGCGGCAACACCGCCGGCACTCCCGGATGCACTTCATCGCGCATCTGGTCATACTGCCCGCGATACAGCACATGCGCCACAGGCTGCGTGTCCGGCCGCTCCTGCATCACGAACGTAACCGCACCCCGCCGCGCAATTTGTTCCCGTTCCGCATCCACCGCATGCAAACGAGCCACTGTCTTATGCGTAACCAAATCGAAGTTGTAGGTAAAGATCTTGCGCAACGCTTGTTCATCGCCCGCCGCCGCCTTGTCCGCGTCATAGATTACTTCCGACTCTATTTCATCGGCATGATAATCGAATACTTTGAACCCCGCCACGCCACCTCCCGACAACTCTATGTTGGCTGGAGCGTCGATTGGTTCAGTGAGCGGGTTGTTGTCCGAGCCATCACCGTACGTGGGTACAAAAACTCCGTTCACGTACAGGCTCAGCCCTTTCCTGCTGCGGCTCCCGTCATAAGCGAATTGCACGTGATACCAAGTTTCGGGCTTAAACTCGTAATCGGCTGCGGGACGAGCCGTAATGTACTTTCCGTTCACCGCGCTGATCCGCAATTCCGGCGCACGGCCGTTAACACCTAACGCACCGCCGTTCACGCTCAAGGTCCACCCATGGCGCTTGCCGTCTTTCGGGCCTTCGATTTGGCTCGCCACGTTAAAGCTGCCCTTCTCTTTGGGAACAAAAACCCAAGCAGCCACGGTGAACGGCTTGTCGGCTTCTAACGCCGAAGCGTGCAATTCAAATGAAGTATCTTTTTCAAAATGCAGCGCTTTGCCCATTTGAGGCGGGCCATCGCCGAGCGTCACGCCTTTAGGCAACTCTGCCGGGAGCTTTTCCACTCTGAGTTCAGTGACCGCAGCAGGGCCAGCGAAAGCAACTTTGCCATTCACCCATTTGTCGAACGGCGCGTCGTTAGCGGCTTCTCTCTTAGCAATCGCTTCGCGCAAATTCGCTCGCTCAATGCTCAAATCCGTCCAGCGCTTCCAATCTTCTTGTCTCGGCACAACCACGGTCGGCGGAGTATCGGGAATGTTGCCGTCCAAAGCCAGTTGCGTTGTGTTGCGAAAAAACGAGGTAAGCGAATAATATTCCTTCTGCGCGATCGGATCGAACTTGTGGTTATGGCAAGTCGCACAACCCACCGTCAACCCAAGCCAGACAATTCCAGTGGTATCCGCGCGATCCTTGGCATACATCGCCTCCACTTCCGCCGGAATCGAACCGCCCTCATTGGTAGTCACATTACAGCGATGAAACCCGGAAGCGATCTTTTGTTCGAGCGTTGCATTAGGCAGCAAATCGCCGGCCAACTGCCAAATCGTGAACTGGTCAAAAGGCATGTTGCGGTTGAACGCGCCAATCACCCACTCCCGATAGGGCCACATTTCCCTATAGTTGTCGATGTGCAGCCCCTGGCTATCGGCGTAACGCGCCGCATCCAGCCAGTAGCGCGCCCGATGCTCGCCGTAATGCGCTGACGCCAGCAATCGATCCACTACTTTTTCATAAGCTTTAGGCGACTTATCACTGACAAACGCCTCTACCTCCACCGGAGTAGGGGGTAAGCCGGTGAGGTCAAGCGTGACCCTCCGGATCAGCGTGCGCCGGTCTGCCTCCGGATTCGGCTTCAACCCTTCGGCTTCTATTCGGGCGAGAAGAAACTGATCGATGGGCGTTTTAACCCAAGCTGCATCTTTAACCACTGGTGGCTCGTGTTGCGCGGGTGCGATGAACGACCAATGCTCCTTCCAAGGCGCGCCTTGTTCAATCCATTTGCGAAGCGTTTCCTTTTGTTCGTCCGACAGAGTCTTGTGCGCCATCACAGGAGGCATGCGAAACGCCGGATTATCCGAGAATATCCGCTTGATCAGCAGGCTCTCGTCCGGCTTACCGGGAACAATCGGCGTCCCGTTTTTGCGAGCCGCCAGTGCCCCTTCCTTCACATCGAGACGCAAATCCACCATGCGCGTCCCCTTATCCGGTCCGTGGCATAAAAAACAGTTATCGGATAGGATAGGCCGTACTTGACGCTGGAAATCGATGGCGGGAGACGGAGGAGTGGCAGCCTGAGCCACGAATCCAACCGACATTCCTAGCAAAACAAAAAAAGCTCGGCGCACTTTGACGGCTCCTTAGTCGAAAATCAGTTTGCTGATTCTGAATTCAAAGTATCAGAACCAAATGGAAAGAGAGAAAACGGTTGGAAAAGCCACAAAATAGTTGACATGCATCGACTGCTCCAATCAATTGCAGGAGGTATTGAAGGGAAAACTGGTCTTAGGGACTGGTAGCTGCCGGTTGCAAGATCGCATCCGTGGCTAACCCCAACCCGGTCAACGCCGATCCGGTCATCAAGTACAGATACGCCAGGCGCCGTTTATGATTGCTGGTATCGACGCTAGCGCCCGACGGCAGGGTACTGAGCCCCGATTGAAAGGCAGACGCTGTTCCCGCGCCAATTCGTGTCAATAAGGCGCCTTTTTCATCGAAAATATTGAGCGCTCCCGCAAGGGCGGCAATTTCAACGGAGCCGTGGTTCAGCCGCACGATGGCTTGCGCCGGGGGTTTGCCTTGTCGTATATCGTACCGGTCCGCGTGAATGGAATAGCCCGTCAGGTTATCTACTTTCGCTGCTCCCTCACTTAGCGTAAAATGGTCGCGATAAATAGTACCAGCGGAGTTTACTCCTAGTACGAGAGCGGCGCCGCTCATCAGATACACTTTACTAGAGGCCTTGTCGGTCCGGATGCGCGAACCATCAAAAAGATTAGCGTTCCCTTCGACCTCGGAACTGTTAAGTATGAAAGTTCCGACCGCGGACGCTACCCCGATGGCGGGGGACGCAGCTATCACGTATGCCAATGTTAATACCGCAACCGCAAGGAGCCTGGGAAGTTTGTGTGGCGTCATCATCGGAATCGCTGGTAGTATCTCTTGCAGGGTTACAACTTTTCGATTATATCGAAATCGATTATGATGATCAAACAGAAGAATTGCGATGAACTATTACGAGGAACTCGGAATTAGATCTGACGCGGATGAAGAGGAAATCCGCAAAGCGCATCGACGGCTGGTGAAAATCATGCATCCCGATCAACATCGGGACGCTGGTTTGAAGCAGCTCGCCGAAACACAAATGCGCCGCTTGAACTCCATCGTCGCAACCTTGCTCGATCCAGAAGAGCGGCACGAGTACGATGAACAATTGCGCGGCGAATCCGTCAGCCCGGCTGCCCACCAAAGTAGTTGGCGCTCCGTCCCATGGTGGATTGCCAGCACGCTTGGAGCGATAATTCTTACCGTTGGCGCGGTTTGGTTTTTTGCCGATCATCTCGGCAGTTCGTTCCAGACGCACCCAAATCCTGCCCAAGTCGAGAATTTGCGCGACTCGGAACCGCCCCCTAGCGTGCCGACTCCGCTCCCCCAAATCAAAAGTGAACCGCGTCCGACGGAACCGCCGCCTCAAGTTTCGAATTCTCAACAGAACACCCCAGAATCTGCCTTGAATTCGTCAGATACAACGGTGGCTAAAGTCCCTATTCAACCATCCAAACTGGACACCCAGCCTAAACCGCTTCCCCCAACGCCGGTTAACGTTAAACAGGTCGAATCAGAGCGCCCTAAGCCCGCAACCTCGCCGCTTCCCACAATTGTCAAATCCTCGCAGGTCACGGTGAAGAATATGCCCTTACCTTCCCCTTCGAAAGTCATGACGGCGCCCCCTGTAGTCCTGAAGGCCATTACGTCTCCTCCCGTGGAATCCGCGCGAAGAATGAAGGATCTCCCGGTGGTGACCGTTCCTGAACAGCGCAATCCTGATCTGAGCGCAAGTCTCCGCCCACCTGCGGCCGCCGGCAGTCCAACCGCGCTAGGTCCAGACATTCCCGTTCATGAGGAACAATTCCGTACTCCCAGCCGAGACCCCCTAGAAGGCGAATGGGTCTACGCCCCAACAGAGCCTGAAAAGCGCAAACCTGGCTTTTATCCGCCCGAGTTCATTCAATTGAAGTTGAAGAAAGATACTGCGGGAATGCACGGCGAATACAGCGCCCGCTACGATGTCGCGGATAACCGTCCTATTTCCCCAAATGTGAACTTCATTTTGCAGGCGGTAGACGATAAAGCCTTGAAATACGTGTGGACCTCGGCTGACGGCAGTCACGGCTGGTTCGTAATCCGTTCGCTGGAGCCGGACACCATGCGTCTGGAATGGCGCGCCACCACTGTCAAAGGCGGCCCGGCACTCACCTCCGGCATGGCAACATTAGTCCGTAAGAACTAACTTCGCGCTACTTAATCTGCATATTGTGTATCGCCGCTCCAGTGAATATTCCGGTTTCGGCAAAATTGCTGACCGCGAAAGCAAGGTGCCAGTCGCTATGTTTGCGGAAGAGAAACTGTGGCGTTAGAACGCAGCCGGCAAGCCCAGCCTTTATAGCAACTCCCTTGCCGCCGAATGTTCCGTTTGAGGATGCGAGTAAGCTGTTGCTCTCGCGTTTACCCCACGAACTGTAGGCGTCGGCAGCCGTTGCGCCAAGCATCGTGCCAATACTCACGATCCAAACAGTTCGCATACGGCTTCCCCGTTCCCCCGCAACAGAAGCAATACTCGTCTTGGACGTCAAGGGCGAACCTTCAAAGCCAGCATCGAACGGCGACCTCGCCATAGTTGTCGTGCTCGCCGTCTCACCGGGAGTCAGCAAATTCTGAGACCAGCCCGTTCCACCTGAACAGAGGAACGAAGCCGCTACGACCACTAGATTGAAAACTTTCATCTCATTCTCCGATCGCCGGATGCGATCAAAGGAATAATCGGCACGACATCGCGGCTACTTTAAAGCACTGAACCGCGAGCATGTGCCTTTGGGTCTTGCGAAATGCTTACAAACTAAATTTATGAAGGGGTCTCGTCCGTATTTTTTCGTTACGGAACGCTGTGGCCGTTACAGCGCATGACGCCGAGGAAGGCCGTCCAAGGGCCAACCGCATCGCGATACTGGTAGGCCATCACGCGCGAGAGCTGATGAAGGTGGGTCAGATCGTGCGCGGCCCAAGTGGCTAAGAGCTGCGCAAGCGTGACGGTTCCGAGCCGTTGATGTGTACCCTTTTTCGCCAGGTCTGCGGCGCTTAGCTGAAGAGCCTCAAGCCCCACCAAATTCTGCGCGCGGAGCATAGCGAATTCATCGAGCAGCTCTTCGAGAGATCTGCCGCGACATTCTTTTTCCTGCGCGAAACGGTCGAAGGGATCGAAAGGCGTGGCTTCGCCGTGTTCCAGTATCCGTTTGGCACGCGGCATCCAGTCCGTGCGCTCGCCGACAATGAGGTGTCCGACGATATCGAAAGCGCTCCACGTATCGGGGCCTTCGTTTGCGGCCACCCAAACGCTGGGTAGGCCGCGCAAGAATGTATTCAACGTCGCCGGCGTGCGGGCTAGCAAAGCGATGGTTCCGGCCAGGCCAAAAGCAGTTTCCATTTTAGAGGTGCGCGCTGTCAACCATCAATCGGCTCCTAGCAGCTCCGATTATCTCTTCACCCCAACCGGTAACGCTCCATGCGGCATCCGCACTTTCTAGCTTTCAACTCCAATCGCGCTCTTCGTCTAAGTATTCCTCGGGAACGTCGTCCTCCAAAACCTCGGACGTCCTCACTCGTGAGACATCTGCCGGCGGAGCGTTCTCTATTCCGCTCAGCACCGACGCCTCGTAATACTGACCCTCTTCCAGGAGTTCCGTCACGCTTTCTGAACTGGCGCCCTCCTCGCTTTCTAATCCCTGAAGATCGCCAGATTGGCCGGCAGCATTAGCAGCGTCCCGCTTACTATCGTTATCGTCCGTAATCGAGAATCTCTTTTTCATAATTTTCCCTTGTGTCCGCTCCCAATTCACTTACTTGCTGGAGCAGCGGAGTCGAGTTTAAAGAGTAAGAGTGAGCGAGCGGTCACTCCATACTTGTCTCCCGTTTTCAACTTTGCATCCATCTGTTTGCACGGCTCATTTGTATCCACGAGGAGGTCCCACTGATCGCCTCCCGCACACTCAGGCAGGATGAAGTTAACTAAATCAGAATGCACATTCAACACCAGGAGCACTGTCGCCTCCTTACCCAATTGCCTGATGCCCGAGGGCTGAGCGCGCCCATCCAGCAGCATACCGAAGCAACGCATTCCAGAATCGCCCCAATGCTCGTCTTCCATCTCCTTGCCGTTCGCATTAATCCACGTTACATCTTTCACTCCGAGATCTTCCAAATATTCACCATTCAGGAAACGATCGCGGCGCAGGATTGGATACTTCCGCCGAAAGCCAATCACCTTCTGAGCAAACGCCAGCAAACACTTGCCTTTTTCTTTGATATCCCAGTTCACCCAGCTGATTTCGTTGTCTTGACAATAAGCGTTGTTGTTTCCCCCTTGCGTACGGCCGAACTCATCGCCAGCCATGAGCATAGGAGTTCCTTGCGATAGCATCAGTGTGGCCAGCATATTACGAATCTGCCGTTCGCGCAACTTGTACACCGCCGGATCGTCGCTTGGGCCTTCTGCCCCGCAATTCCAGGACCGGTTGTCGGAGTTGCCATCCCTGTTGTCTTCGCCGTTAGCCTCATTGTGTTTCTCGTTATAACTTGCTACATCGTTCAAGGTGAAGCCGTCATGTGCCGTGACAAAATTAACAGTAGCCCAAGGACGGCGTCCTTGAAAATTGAAGATATCTCCCGATGCAGACAGCCGCCTCGTCATCTCCGATGCAGGCGCTTCTCCTCTCCAAAAATCCCGCACCGTATTGCGAAATTTGTCGTTCCACTCAGCCCAACCAGGGGGAAAACCTCCCACTTGATATCCGCCCGGACCGCAATCCCACGGTTCGGCAATTAGCTTTACTTTCGATAACAGGGGATCCTGACAACAGGCCTTCAGAAATCCGCTGCGATTGTCGAAACCATTCGGCTCACGCGCGAGAATCGTGCCTAAATCAAATCGGAAGCCATCGATATTAGCCAGTTGAACCCAATACCGCAGACTGTCGGTCACCATCTGAAGAACCCGCGGGTGACTCACGTTTAATGTATTGCCAGTGCCCGTATCGTTAATGTAGTGACGTTGATTATCCGCCGGTAGCCGATAGTAACTAGCATTATCGATCCCCTTAAACGAGAGAGTCGGTCCAAACTCGTTGCCTTCCGCCGTGTGATTGTATACCACGTCGAGAATTACCTCTAAGCCGCCATCGTGAAGCTGTGCGACCATTTCCTTGAACTCTCGCAAACTATCCGCCTTTTCACAGGCGTAACGCGGATCAGGCGCAAAAAACCCAATGCTGTTATACCCCCAGTAGTTACTGAGGCCTTTTTCCAATAACGTATTGTCGTCCACGAACGTGTGGATGGGCAGTAGCTCGACTGTCGTCACGCCCAGAGATTTGAGGTAGTCGATGACCGGCTTCGTACCCAAGCCTGCATAGGTCCCACGTTTTTTCTCTGCCACCTGAGGGTGTAACTTCGTATAACCCTTCACGTGCAGCTCGTAAATGACAGTGTCGTTCCAGCGCACTAAGCCGCGGCCCCGCGTACCCGTCCAATCGAAGTTCGGATCCACCACCGTGCACTTCGGCATAAACGGCGCACTATCGCGTTCGTCGAACGTTGTGTCATCCGACGATTCCATTTGATAGCCAAACACCGCCGGGTCCCATTTCAACTTCCCCAGGTGGGCGCAGGCGTATGGATCAAGCAAAAGCTTATTCGGGTTGAATCGATGTCCATTCGCTGGATCGTATGGGCCATGCACACGCAGACCGTACACCGTTCCAGGAGTTATGTCCTTTAAATACCCATGCCAGATTTGGTCTGTGTACTCTGGAAGGGCAACACGCTCAACCTCTTTGTCTCCTTCTGCGTCATAGATACAAACTTCAACTTTTGTCGCGTGCGCCGAAAACACTGCGAAGTTGGTCCCGTCTCCGTCCCATGAAGCCCCCATGGGAAAAGGTGATCCTTCTCTGATGCGTCTGGTAACAGCCATGTAAATGCTAGCGAGTAGCTTCTCCCTCACATTAAAGACTCATCACCCTCCTAACGTGTTTCGTTCCGCGACACTCCGTAAACCGCTTCAAATGGCTATGACGTTTTCTCCCATCGATGGCACAAAAAGCGCCAGTTGTGATTCGCTCTCGCTCTGTATCTACTGATTTAAAGCCACTTTGCATAATGGACCGCAACTTGCAACCCTTTAAACGAAGTCCTGATTCAGTCAGGAGGAAGGTACAACATGAAATATCTGGTAGCGTGGCTATTGGGAGTCCCAGGAATCTTGATTGTGATTTGGTTTCTTGTCGGGCATCACTAAGTTTTACAGTTCCTCATTCCAGCAAGCGACACACAGCAACACAGGCCGCTCCCACCTCTAGAGCGGCCTCATTTTTTGCTGTACGTTCTGCGAGAGAAACAGGGCCGGTAGCGCCTCGCATCTACTGTTCAGGAGGGAGCATCCCCTCTACAAACTCTCTTTGGTAAAGGATAAAACAATGAAGTCTTGGATTTTGCTTTGTCTAGGAGCTACCCTCCTGACCCCGTTGCAAGCTCAGGAATATCATCGGCTGATCTTCGATTTTGGAGGCGGGTTCACACAAACGGTAGGCGCTACGGGACGATATCTCGATAATGGATGGAACATTCGCGGCAGTGGAGGAGTGAATTTTTCCCAATACGTAGGTACCGTAATTCAACTCGACTACGACTCTCTCGGAATCAATTCCAATGCACTCGCCATCGCTGGATACCCAGGCGGGAATGTTCATGTCTTTTCCGCAACCCTCGATCCTATTATTCACTTGACCCCGCGCGGCCATTTCGACTTCTACCTCATCGGCGGCGGTGGCATGTATCGACGTACTCAGCAATTTACTCAACCGGGAGTTGCCACCGGCGTTGGGTACGATCCGTTCTTCGGTTTCTTCCAGTACGGAATACCAACCACTGAGGTTCTCGCCTCCTACACAGTCGTGAAGCCAGGCGTGAATGGCGGAGCAGGCGTTGCATTTGGCTCTAAATGGGGTGGCAAATTCTTCGCTGAAGCTCGCTACCATCGCATCTTCACGAGCAACTCTCACACCGACTATGTGCCAGTCTCCTTTGGCTTTCGCTGGTAACTGCCTCCCTAAAAGACCGCCCCTCGTCACAAGTCAGTCACGAGGGGCTTTTCTTTTATCTACCGGGAGCTAGTAGCCATTTCTTCCGAGTCAATCGTCATTGCTTCTTTCAGTAGAGGCGCTGACAGTTTCGTCAGCAGCTGGTCGGCTTTCTCCTCTTCCGCCAGAGTCTGCGAAAGGAGCGCTGCCACTTTCTTCTCGCCCAGCTTCTCAGCAATGGCGCAGAGGGTTCCGTAGCCGGACATCTCGTAATGTTCTACTTTTTGAGCGGCGGTCACGAGTGCCAGATCTGCAATCGACTCTTCTTTTTCCTTTCCTTCGTCGATCGTTTCTTTCCCTTCCGAGACTAAGCCAAGCATCGCCTTGCAAGGCTTCGCTTTTGCTTTCGCACCCAACAATTCAAAGGCCTGTTTAAGTCTCTCCACATGCCCCTTCGTCTCTTCTAAGTGGTTTTGAAATGCCGTCTTCAGCTTCGGCTCATGCGCAGCCTTGGCCATCTTGGGAAGAGCCGCAACAAGTTGCGTCTCGGCGTGAAGTAGATCTTGCATCTCTTCAATCAATAAATCTTTCAAAGCTTGCACTGGGATAGATACTCCTGTCGGTTGATGATCATCACCCATTCGCAGTTTCCCTCGGAGATCCACCGGCAAAAGCCGCTCTGAAACCTTGCATGTCTTCCAAAGTCTAAAATCTTGAGGTGTTAAGTGACAGAACAGCAAAAGATTGAAAAAGTGAATAAACTCATCAGCGACATGCATGCGTGCATGCTCACCACCAGAGACACCGACGGAAGTTTAAGGAGCCGCCCTATGGGAGTGCAGGCCGCCGACTTCGATGGCGATCTCTGGTTCTTCACCAGCCGCTCATCGCACAAATATGAAGAACTCGAACAAGACCCCAAAGTGAGTGTTAGCTTCAGCGATGTCAAAGCAAATAACTATGTGTCCATGACTGGCGACGCTTCCTTCATAGAGGATCGCGATAAAATGCGCGAGCTTTGGAAGCCGTTTCTCAAAACGTGGTTTCCCAAAGGCATCGACGATCCCGATCTGGCGTTATTCTGTGTCCGTTGTCATCAAGCCGAATACTGGGACGGTCCCTCAGGAATTGGTATGGCCCTTGCCTTAGCGAAAAGCTACGTGACAGGCAATGACAAAGCACTGGGCGAAAACGAGAAAGTAGCGCTAAAGGGTTAATCACAGAAATATGAAATTCTTGTATCGACTCCTAGCTGCATCCGTTGTGATGTGGGTAGCGAAAGAAATCACCCAAACATTGAAACAGAAAGGACGGGTACCGGTTTCCGAAGTTAAGGTTGATCGAATGCTTGAAGATTCTTTCCCGTCGAGTGACCCGCCCTCGTCGTGGGGAGGAGTTACTTAACATCAGGCTCTTGATCTAACGGCGGCTCCAACTCGGCTTGGGCCTGGAGCCAATCCTGTTCTTGCAGGCCATCCGTGCCGCCCCTGTTTAAGTACAGTTCGTACGCCCGGCGTCTGATTTGCTCTTCGCGCGGTTGCTTCCCACTGTTCATTTCAAACTTTTGCATTGCGGAAGCCATAGAGTCTACCGTCCTTGACTCGCTTGATCCCTACGTAACCCCAAGCGTTACACGCGCAAAACTTCAGATGTCTGGAAAGATCGCCAAAAATATCTATCAACTTGCTGGGGGGACGTGCTCATGTCAAAGACAGTGGCAGAAACTCTACTCGATATGCTGGTGCACGCGGGCGCCAAACGCGTTTACGGCCTTGTCGGCGATTCATTAAACGGTATCAGCGACGCTATTCGTCGAGAGAAAATACTGCAGTGGGTGCCCGTACGCCACGAAGAATCGGCCGCCTTTGCCGCCGGCGCGGAAGCCCATCTTACCGGGCAGCTCGCCGTTTGCGCCGGAAGCTGCGGTCCCGGCAATCTTCATTTGATCAATGGCCTGTTCGATTGTCACCGCAGCCGCGTACCTGTGCTGGCAATTGCCGCCCAAATACCAAGCGGTGAACTGGGCACTGGATACTTCCAGGAAACCCATCCCGAAGTACTTTTCAAGGAGTGCAGCTATTACTGTGAACTCATCTCCCAACCCGACCAATTACCGCGAGTTCTCGGCATTGCCCTCCGCACATCTTTGGTGAAGCGCGGCGTTTCTGTAATTGTTCTTCCTGGTGATATCGCTACCAGGGCGTGCCCGGCTCCAGCCGCGCCTCTGGCGATTCTCGATTCGAACTCTGTCACCCGCCCCTCAACGGCTGAACTCCAACGTGCTGCGGATCTCCTGAACAAAAGTTCGAAAGTCACAATCCTGGCAGGTGCCGGCTGCAAAGGATCCCATACACAACTCCTCACAGTCGCCGAGCAGCTTAAAGCTCCTATCGTTCATGCGCTCCGCGGCAAAGAATTTGTCGAGCACGACAATCCCTACGATGTGGGCATGAGTGGCCTGATCGGTCAGTCATCCGGCTACTACGCCTTGACGAAGTGCGACGCGCTGCTCATGCTTGGCACTGACTTTCCCTATGTACAGTTCTTCCCCAAAGACGCCAAAGTTGTGCAAGTGGACCTACGCGGTGAGAACATCGGCAAACGCACGAACGTCGAGATCGGGCTGGTTGGCGACGTCAGAGAAACGCTGCAAGGCTTGTCGCCGCTGCTGGACCATAAGACCGAACGCAAGCACCTCGACACCTCTCTTGAAAACTACCAGGACGCGCAAAAGGATCTGCACGAGTTAGCCACCGGGGAACCGGGCCGCACGCCAATTCATCCCCAGTACGTCGCGAAAGTAATAGATGACGTCGCCGCCGACGATGCCATTTTCACTTGCGATGTGGGATGCCCCACTATCTGGGCGGCTCGCTATCTTCACATGAACGGCAAACGCCGCCTCGTTGGTTCCTTCAATCACGGATCTATGGCGAGCGCCTTGCCTCAGGCCCTCGGCGCGCAAGTGTCTCATCCCGATCGTCAGGTAATCGCCCTCTCGGGCGACGGCGGTTTGGCCATGTTACTCGGCGACCTGCTCAGCCTCCGTCAACTGAACATCCCCGTGAAGATCGTGGTCTTCAACAACAGTTCACTTGGCTTCGTAGCGTTAGAGATGAAAGCAGCCGGCATGCTCGATTACGGTACCGATCTCGTCAATCCGAATTTCGCTAAACTCGCCGAAGCCGCGAATATTTTTGGCCTGCGCGTAGAAAAGCCCGAAGATTTGGAATCCGCCCTACTCCGCACCCTCGAACATCCGGGCCCTGCGCTGCTCGATGTGGTGGTAAACAAGCAAGAGATCTCGTTACCGCCGACAATTACCGCCGATCAAGCATTTGGCTTCAGTCTCTACATGATGAAGGCGCTAATGAACGGCCGCGCCGACCAAGTGGTCGATCTTGCCAAAAGCAATCTACTGCGTTAAGCCACTTTCCTTTTCGGCTTTCGTTTAACAGCTGTCTTCTGCGCTTGCAGACTCTGCTTCAGCGCGTCCATCAAATCGATCACCGGCGCCTTGCGCGGCCGCTCCACCACTGAAATCTTCTCGCCGCTTTGCTTCTGCTTGAGCAGTTTTTGCACATTATTGAAATATTCGTCCTTAAAACTCTCTGGTGCGAACGGTGCCGCCAGTTGCTGGATCAAAGTCTTAGCCAGCTCGAGTTCCTTGCGGTCTACCTTCCCGGCGTCGCGGTATCGATTCCCTTTTTGCAGTTCGCTCGGATAGAAAAGCGTGTGTAAGATCAATCCTTCGCCGGCGGCCCGGATTAGGACAATATGCTCCCGCCCGTGCATTGTCAGCTTAGCTAGCGCGTCATACTTCGTTTCGTGCAAAGCCTGCGTGAAAAGCCGGTAAGGCTTATTCACCGTTCCATCAGCCCCAACATAATAAGAGCGCTCAAGGTAAATCGGGTCCACTTCATCGCGCTTTACAAATTGAATCACGTCCATAGTTGAAGCGGTAACAGGTTCGATTTTCTTCAACTCGCCATCCTCCACCACAACGTATTCACCCTTGCTCACTTCGTAACCCTTCACCATGTCGGCGCGCTCAATTCGTTTCTCCTCCTTCGCGCAATACCAAACCTCTTTGACACGCGAAAGATCCTTCTTATGCAACAGGTGAAAGTGAATCGCCTCCGCGCGCGCCGCTGCAAACAAGCGCACCGGAAATGATACGAGTCCGAAGCTGACAAAACCTTTCCAAACAGAAGCCGGCATTCCCAATGGATGCCAGCCGCGCTCGAATTTGCGCAACAGTTCTTAGCATCAATCGGTCTACTCCAATATGGCAACGAAAAAAGCCGCCAACCAAGGCAAAAACAAAATAGGGAAAGTCATGGACGAGTACAAGCATGGCAGCTTGAAATCCAGTAGTGGTCAGAAGGTCACCAAACGCAAGCAGGCTGTAGCAATCGCGCTGAGCGAAGCACGTAGCGCCGGCGCCAAGATTCCACGCAAGAAAGCAAGTTAGCCAAGAACAGGAACTACCAAATGCCCTTCTTAGAAACAAGAGATGGAATAGAACTCTATTTTGCCGACTGGGGTGCGGGCCCGCCTATCGTGTTGATTCACGGTTGGCCTTTCAATAGCGATATGTGGGAAAAGCAAGCCACTTTCCTCGCTCAGAATGGCTTTCGTGTAATCACTTACGACCGCCGCGGTTTCGGACGGTCGGAGCAAACCTGGAGTGGCTATGATTACGATAACCTAGCCGAAGATCTCAACTCGTTAATGACTGAACTCGACCTCCGAGAGGCCACCCTCGTGGGCTTTTCCATGGGCGGAGGTGAAGTCGTCCGTTATCTCAGCCGTTTCGGTGAGGATCGTGTCGCAAAGGCCGCACTGATCTCCGCCGTCACCCCGTTTTTGCTTAAGACAGCTGATAACCCCGCGGGAGTTGATCAGAAGGTCTTCGACGAGATCGCGAAGAACATCCTCAAGGATCGTCCAGCGTTCTTACATACCTTCGCCCCGCAGTTCTACGGGCGCAGCGCCTTGAACCACACAGTGTCCGAATCTGTTTTGGAATGGAGCCAGGCCATGGGCCTCACGGGTTCTTTACGTGCCACGCTCGAAACCGCCAAAGCTTGGTCGACCACAGATTTTCGCGAGGAGATGGCTGATATCGATGTGCCTGTATTAGTCGTCCATGGAACAAGCGACGCCACCGTGCCGATTGACTCGTCCGGCCGAAGGTCAGCACAAATTCTACCGAATGCCATGTTGAGCGAGTATAGCGGCGAACCCCACGGCCTCTTCCTTACAGCGGCAGACCGGCTGAATCAGGATCTGTTGGACTTCATCGCCGGCAACGCCAACCCGCTGCCTGTTACTGCCCAGGAACAGCCGGAAATGAAACTTCCAATCGGTAACTACAGCACCTCGCTCGGGTAAGACATGCCGACCCCGCCCGGGACTGACACTGCCGATGAGCCATCCGTCCCGCCGTTGACGGAGCGGCAGAAAGAAGAAGCGGAGGACCGAACATCTGTCAGTGCTGTGGTCGTTCACGAAGCCATTCGCCTGGATGGCGACGAAGAACTCAATCGTCCTATGTCCGCCTTGGCTTGGTCAGGCCTTGCGGCAGGACTGTCCATGGGTTTCTCTTTTGTCGGAGAAGGACTCATTCGCGTTCATTTACCCGACACTCCTTGGCGGCCATTGCTCACAAACTTGGGATATCCTCTAGGCTTTCTCATCGTTGTCATTGGCCGTCAACAGCTGTTCACTGAAAACACCCTCACCGCGATCATTCCGCTCCTATCCTCTCGCAAGTGGAGCACATTTCTTGCGGTAATGAAACTGTGGGCCATCGTCTTAGCAGCCAATTTGCTCGGCGCCCACATCTTCGCTTGGGCCGCGGCAGACACCACATTCTTGCGGAACGATGTCCAAAATACGCTACTGCAATTGGCGAAGGAAGCGCTCGCCGTATCGTTCCCCACTGCTCTCTGGCGCGGCGTCTTCGCCGGTTGGCTCATTGCCATGATGGTCTGGATGAATGCTGCCTCCGACGCCAGCCGCATTCCCATCATTTTTACTCTTACCTATGTTGTCGGCTTAGCCGGCTTGACGCACATCATCGCCGGCTCTGTCGAAATTCTTTACCTCGTGATGGTAGGCGCCTGTTCTTGGTGGACCTATTTGGGAGGTTACATGATACCCACCCTCTTCGGCAACATCATTGGCGGAGTTGCCCTTGTCTCAGCCTTAAATCATGCCCAGGTGGTCGCGGGCTTCAACAAACTCGCCCAGCCGAGCCCACCTCAGAAATCTCGTAAAACTTCAAGGTAACTTCACCCAATATTTTTCACTCGAATGCTTGGATGGAGGTCTTTACATAGATGCCTGACTCTGTAGTCAGTGAACCCATAAGCAAGCAACATACAGCAGATGGAAATACTTTCGGAAATCCTACTTCAAAACGTTATTCAAACGAACAAGATGGGCATTCGGCACAGCCGCCCTCAACGTTTGATACTTCTCGGAACAAAATCGTAGGCGGCACCGAAGGGCAACAGCCTGAAACAATCGACATCGCCACGGTGGCGTTCGAATGTTGGCATCAGCGCGGCTGCCCCGACGGTTCTCCCGAAATTGATTGGTATGAAGCCGAAAGAATCGTGAGGAGCCGGGGAGACAAAACCTCGTCGGCGTCCGCATAATTGAGGCGAATTCATTTTGCGGCCAAGGTTCGAGCGATCGACCTTGGCCTTTTTCATTTTTTGTTACATGTCCCACTAGAATAGAGGCTTGCCCCCACCCTACGCAGATTTCGTTTTCCGGCTCGACACCGTAGAGGAACGTATCGCCAAAGCCGCTCAACACTGCGGTCGCAAACGCGAATCCATCACCCTGGTCGCCGTCTCGAAGAAGTTCCCTTCTGAACGCCTCGCTGTTGCTTACCAAGCCGGTCTGCGCGAGTTCGGCGAGAATTACGTGCAGGAGTTCGCTGAAAAACAGCCGGCGCTCGCAGCCCTCACCGGTGCCCGCTATCATCTGATCGGTCACTTGCAATCTAACAAATCTCGCATCGCTTGCGAACTCTTTCAGGTGATCCAAACCATCGATTCCCCTAAACTCCTGAACCGCATTAATGCGTCTGCCGCCGAGCGGGGTGTAACAATCGAAGGAATGATCGAAGTGAAGCTTTCCGGCGAGGAAAGCAAGAGCGGTGCCGATCCTGCCGAGATCCCCGCGTTGCTCGATGCTGCCGCCTCTTGTTTGCATGTCTCCGTAACGGGGCTCATGACCATGCCGCCGTGGTCTGATAATCCGGAGCACTCTCGCCCCTATTTTCGGCAACTAGCGTCCTTGGCCCGCCAACACAATCTTCCAAAGCTCTCCATGGGAATGTCGGGAGATTTGGAAGTCGCCATCGAAGAAGGCGCCACCATCGTGCGCGTGGGTACTGCCTTATTCGGCAAGCGACCCAAGCCACCGTCCGCATGAGCCCCTCGCTAATCAAACTCGTCGCGGCTCTCGCTATCTTCGCGCAACTTCTGCTCGCACAAAATAAGAGCAAAGTGCCAGCTACCAACCTGCTCGACCTCGCCGTTCCCATGCGCGACGGTGTGCGTCTGGCGACCGACGTTTTTCTCCCGTCTGCTACTGGCCGCTGGCCCACTGTACTCGTGCGCACACCCTACAGCCGCCACTCGCCTGGCATCCGTGGTTATCGTACATTTGTGCAGCGTGGTTATGCTCTTGTCGTACAAGATCTGCGCGGCCGCTGGGGTTCGCAAGGGACCTACGGACTGATGACGCAAGAAGCCCCCGATGGCAACGACACGATTAACTGGATTGCGTCTCAACCCTGGTCAAATGGTCGCGTAGCCATGGCCGGAAGCTCTTATATGGGAGTTGTTCAATGGTGGGCCGCCATTGAAAGCAATCCACATTTGAAAGCATTCTCGCCCATGTTTTCCGGAGACGACGAATATACCGACCGCTACTATTCTCCCGGCGGTGCACTCCAACTCGGCCACCGTTTGCTTTGGCTCGCAGAGAACTTTCCTGTCGTGCCTGGTCTTCCGCCAGCCGTCAGCACTTACATCGATCACCTTCCGCTGCGCACAGCCGACGTTGCCGCCACTCAGAAGACCTTGAAACTCTGGCAGCTCGCCCTGGACCATCCCTCGTTCGATTCGTTTTGGCAACAACAGAGTTTGCGCAACTCACTCAAGCGCGTGAGCGCTCCAGTGCTTTCGTTTGGCGGCTGGTTCGACGTTTATGCCGCTAGCGATCTCGACGCCTTTGCGCGCCTCGCCAAAGCCAATAAGCCCGTCGAAACCTGGATCGGCCCTTGGGGGCACAATCCAGCCCTGCGCTTTCCCACTCGCGATTTCGGCCCACAGGCGGTCGTTGCCATCCGCTCCAAACAACTGGATTGGTTCGATCATTGGGTAAAAAAGCCCAACGTTCCTCTGCAAGACGCGGAGCCCGGAATTTTACATATCTTTGTAATGGGCCCTGACGTGTGGCGCAAAGAACGTGAATGGCCCCTGGCTCGCACTCACTATACTCCGCTTTATCTTGCCAGCTACGGTCATGCCAATTCTGCTGCTGGCGACGGGCTGCTAACTTGGCAACTCCCTCGTAAGTCGAAAACGGACGGCTTCACCTACGATCCTCGAACGCCTGTGCCTACTGTTGGAGGCGCAGTGTGTTGCGAACCAGCAGCGTTTCCACCGGGCCCTCTCGATCAAACCTCGAATGAGAAACGCCAGGATGTGCTGGTCTATACTTCTCCGCCCCTATCCGAGGAGATCGAGGTCACCGGCCTCGTGCGTACCATTCTCTACGTTTCCACCAGCGCCAACGATACCGATTTCACAGCCAAACTGGTTGACCTCCAGCCCGACGGCAAACCGCTCCTAGTCACCGACGGCATTCAACGCCTCCGCTACCGACTCTCTGAGAATGCCCCGGTATTCGTGAAGCGCAATCAAGCCTATCAAATCAGCGTGGACACCGGCGTGACCAGCTACGTATTCGCCGCGCGACATAGAATCCGGCTCGAAGTCTCCAGCAGTAATTTCCCACGCTTCGACCGCAACATGAACTCACCTGGACCCAATGCCGACCAAAGCAAGCCGCTCAAAGCGCGCCAAACCATCTTTCACCAGAAGGGTTATCCGTCGGCCATCATTCTTCCTGTAATTGCCCGTTCCAAACCTTGACCGCGCACAAGCGATTAACCCATCACCTCGATTGCAAATAAGCAGCCGCCGCGCGCGCCTGCTCAGGATCTAAATCGCGCGTCACCATCGTCATTTCCGGCGCATGCTTGCGGTCGCCCTTGTTGAACTTCTTCAGTTGGTCGATGAGATACTCAGCATTCTGCCCAGCCAGCCGCGGCGCCGTTCCCTTCCCGGCCGCGTCCGGTCCATGACATGTCGCACAGGCAATTACCTTCTGCGCAGGGATACCTTTTAGGAATAGCTCCTCGCCTTGCGCAACCAAGGCTTTGTTTGAACTGTGGCCCTTGGTCGGTGGTTGCTTGGCGTACCACTCCACGGCCTCTTGCAACTCGCCGGAGCTTTCAGCATGTGCCACGCCCTCCATGTTCATGCGCTCCTGGCGCGTCACATTCTCCGCGCCTTTCTTCGAGCCGACAACTTTCAAAACCCACCACATGGCCTCGTCCACCGGCGGCCCCGCGGGTTCTTTGAATGCCGTCATCTTCTTGCCTGCATAAGTGGCATCTAATCCCGCCAACTTGGGAAAGTAGGCCAACGTGGTGTTACCGTCCACACCGTGGCAGCCGGAACAGTAAGTGGTAACAATCCTAGGTGCGTCCCAGTTCCTTTGTCCCCATGCGTTCGAAATCGACATAAGTAGCGCGCCCGTGGCGATGGCTTGAATCAGAAATTTTTTCATAAATGTTGCGCTCCTCATGTCAAATCAAAACGCGAAGAACAGGCTGAACCAGAGTGTGTTGTTGTCACTGGGCTTTCGTCCAATGCCGTCGATGTTACTCGTCAATCCTTGAAACTTAGTGAAACCGGTATATTGCAAACTGGCCAGCACGTTTTGTGTCAGCGTCCGGTCCACTTCAAAAACGTAGCCAGTCGTATTTGGCTTTGTCGAAAGTTGGTTGCCGTTTGTATCGGTCACGTTATAGAAAGCAGACTCGCCGCTGCCATTGCTGAAAAAATAACCGCCGCTAAATGTCCATCCGTCGCCCACTGTGTAAGCGCCATTCAGATTCAGCGTCTTCAGATTGTCATGCGGATTGTCTACAGCAGCCAGCGGGTAGCTCGCGTTCCACGATTGCTTTTCGTAGATATAGGAGCTGCGCAGCGTCAACTTGCGCGTGTCTCCCAGATGCTGGTATTGCGCATCAAAGCCAGTATCGGAGAAGAGATCGGTCGGACCGCTGGGCGTCCCGCTGTCAGGGTAGATATTAGAGCGCATCCCGAACGTGCCAACCATGAAGACATTCGGCCCATGATCTTTCGTCCAGTAAGCTCGCCAATAAGGATTGAAACCCTTCAAATATTGCGCGCCCGTTTCATAAGATGTACCGGCATTCATGAAACGAAAGAAGCCGTTGCCAACGCGATACATGGAAAGTTCGACGTAGAACTCGCGATTCCACAGCGCATAAGCGCCAATGCTGCCCGTCTCCTGCGCCAAGCTCGCAATCATCGGGCTCCCGGGAGCACCGGGGGCCTGCGGTGCGCCATAGAAAGGAAATCCCCAACTGGGAACCGTGTTCCAGACATCCTGCAAAGTAGGATCATTGTTGCTGTCGACGCCCACTAAGAGTTCGTTATTGCCTGGGTGAAAGAAGTGTGTGGCACGAATGTCTATCGGACCCGAAGCGCCTTTCCAGCCTGGAAAGGTATTGCTGACACCGTACTCGGCAAAAACGCCCGCGAAGTTGGTTATCTTGGTGCCCAGCTCGCCAGTGAATCCATATGCCTCGGGTGCGCCGCTCTGGGTGATCAGCACATTTCCCTGCGAGTCGTTTGGATGCGGCGCCCAGTTGACGCCCACTTGCGCCAGTAAGCCGAGCGGCACGTATTCAAAACCTTCTTTGCTAACCAGCGCTTTGCCAGGTGTGTAGCCGGCCAGTTTGAAAAAACGCCCCCACGGCGTGAGTTGCGGCCAGTTCCCACCTATATGACAAGCACCACAGCGTTGTCCCGTTTGTCGAGCGAACGATGGCAAAGCATAGGCATTTGGAAGAAGGGTCGCTGCGGCGGCAAGCAGCAGTAGTTTGTGCATAAGAATGGTAGAGAACAATGCACCCCTATTGCCACGAACAACCCCTTGTTAATCTGCAACTTACGAATTCACAGTTTCCTCTCTGCGCGTTCAATGACCCAATACGGTCACTTCTTAGGTCATTTGGCGCGCTTAACCGGCCACCGCAACGATGATTGCTCCCGCCACAATCAGCAAGGCGCCAATGCTCTTGCCCCAGGTCAGCGTTTCACCCAGAAATAGCGCAGCGAACCCAATCACAAAAAATACACTGAGCTTATCGATGGGCGCGACGCGCGACGCGGGTCCCAATTGCAGTGCCTTGAAATAACAAACCCAAGACAGCCCGGTGGCTAATCCGGAAAGCGTGAGAAACAACCAAGTGCGATTCGATGGAACGTGAAAGCTGCCCTCCGAGCGCGTTGCCAGCGCTATGGCCCAAGCCAAAACGACAACCACACTGGTGCGGACGGCCGTAGCAAAATTCGCATCTACTCCGGAGACGCCAAGCTTTGCAAAAATCGCCGTGGCCGCCGCAAAGAGCGCTGACAGGAGCGCCCAAAACACCCAGGTCATTAAGTCAAGCCGTGTTCGATCGCATAGCGGGTGATCATCGCCGTAGAATGCAGTTTCAGGCGATCCATAATGGCAGCGCGATGAAACTCCGCCGTGCGAACCGAAATATTCAACCGGCTCGCTATCTCTTTCGCCGAACACCCTTGCGCAATTAAGCGCGTTACTTCAATTTGTCTCTCAGTCAAAGCATTTTCGGAAGGCAAATCCTGCTCTGTCTGAATCGTCGATCCTGAGTACTTGCCGCCGCTGAGGACTGTGCGGATCGCCGTCAACAACTCACCCATCGGAGCGCGCTTCGATAAATAAGCCTTTGCTCCCATATCCAATGCCCGTTTCATAAACGCCGTTTCAGTGTGCATCGAAAGGAACATCAATTTCATTTCTGGATATTTTGTCAAAATACGACGTGCCACCTCAAAGCCATCGCCATCCGGCATGCGCACATCCAAAACCGCCACATCGGGCCGGAATTGGTCTACCGATTCTTCAAAGCTGCGCAGGGTATCGGTTGTTTGAACTTCAAAATGCGGAGTCGCCATCAGCAACAGCGCGTCAAGCACTAATTGGTGATCGTCCACAAACAACAACTTTGGACGTACCTCCGCCTTTTGGGTGCCCTGTTCCATAACCCTCCCACTTCTAATATACGTAAATTCCCGTGGTTTAGACTCTCCGTGGTCGTTAAACTAACAGTATTATCGCCTACTTCGGTCGGGGAAGATACCGCTTCCTGCAACGGTTCGTCAGTCGAAACCGCACGGCAAACTGAAATAGAACGCCGACCCGACGCCTACCTCAGATTCCACCCAGATTTCACCGCCCGCTCGCGTGACGATTTTCTTGCAAGTCGCCAAGCCGATGCCGCTTCCTTTCACTTGCGAACCATGCCGCCGCTGGAGCGGGAGAAAAATTCGTTCAAACCATTCTTTTTCGATGCCCACACCTTCGTCGCGCACCTCGATAGTCCACTGGTTTCCATCTCGCACTGCGCTGATCTGCACCCTCGGCGGAACTCCGGCCCGGTGGTACTTGAGTGCGTTTGAAAGCAGGTTCTGGAATAATTGGGTCAACGCCTGCGGGCGGATCAACAATTTAGGCATTGGCCCACTCTCAATCTTCGCTCCCAGGGTGGCGATGTCTTTGCGCAGATTTTCCATCGCTGCACTCAAAGCCGCATCAGCATCTGTCTCTTCCTGCGCGGCTATCGCCTCTTTGCCCGCCAGCGCATGCGCCAGCACTGCATCGATCAAATCGGCCATACGCTCGAGACTCGAGGAAATCTGCCGCAAACACGTCGTCCCGTCGGCATCCAATTGATGTGCGTGCCGCGTCGCCAACAGATCCGTGAGCCAGCGCGCAGTTGTGATTGGAGCGCTTAAGTCGTGCGACGCGATCCGCGCGAATTCCTCCAACTCTTCATTCGAGCGCTCCAACTCCTCCGCCATTTGCCGCAATCGATGGTTGCTGGCATCCAACTCGCGCTCCATTTCCAAGCGTGACGTGATGTTATTGTGAGTCGAAATAATACGCGGCATCGCGCCGTTTTCCCTCGGAAGAATCGCCCAATCCGTAGAGATCAAAAGCAGACGGCCGTTCTTGTGCTCCTGCGTCAGATCCCCCTGCCAGCTTCCCTTTGCCAGCAACTCTTCATGAATCTTCTCAAGTGGCTCCGGGAAGCGCGTCTTCAATAACTCTTGCGATTTGCGGCCTATTGCTTCTTCCGCAGTCCAACCGTAAAGCCGCTCACAGCCATTCGTCCAATATTCAATCGTGCCATCATAACGGCGTATCAGAATATTGGAGCGCTTTACCGCTTCGGCCAATCCCGCCAGCAACTCACTCTGCGTCAACGCTTCCAAATATCAAGAATCTCATGAAACCGATGACACTCGGAAAGCGCTGAAAACTTTTTAGCCGGGTTGTGTCATCTTTTTAACGTCGTTCATCTTGGCTCGAAATTGTTCGACTGTAAGATATTCGAGCTTGACACAAGCTTCTTCCAGACTTGATCCGTCGTGATGAGCCGTCTTGGCAACCTTAGCCGCCTTGTCGTAACCGATCACCGGAGCCAACGCCGTTACCAACATCAGCGAATTCTTCACGTAGTAATCAATGCGCGCACGGTTCACCTCAATGCCCGACGCGCAAAACTCCGTAAAGCTCCGGCAGGAATCGGACAGCAAACGCACCGAGTGACAGAAGTTATAGATCATCACCGGTTTAAAAACGTTGAGTTCGAAGTTACCCTGCGAGCCCGCAAAACCGATGGCTGCATCGTTGCCCATCACTTGTACCGCCACCATCGTCATGGCTTCGCACTGGGTGGGATTCACTTTACCCGGCATGATCGACGAACCAGGTTCATTTTCGGGAATCGTCAGTTCACCTAGTCCGCAGCGTGGCCCGGAAGCCAGCCAGCGAACGTCATTCGCAATCTTCATCAACGAAGCCGCTAACGTCTTCAACGCACCGCTGGCGAAAACCAGTTCATCGTGCGATGCCAGCGCGGCGAATTTGTTCGGGTGGGAGCGGAAGGGAATGCCTGTGTACTCGGCGATCTTCGCAGCAGCGCGCTGCGCAAACTCCGGATGTGCATTCAACCCGGTCCCGACGGCCGTGCCGCCAATCGCCAAATCCAGCAGTCCGTCGCATCCCGTTTCCAGGCGTTGCAGATCGCGATCCAACTGCGACACCCAGCCTGAAAACTCCTGGCCCACTGTGATCGGCGTAGCGTCCTGCAAGTGAGTGCGGCCAATCTTCACGTCCTCCATGAAGGCCTGCGCTTTTTCGTCCAGTGCATCACGCAGCTTCTTTACCGCCGGCCGCAATTTCTCCCGCACCACGGTAGCCGCGGCAATATACATCGCCGCCGGAAACGTGTCGTTCGACGACTGCGACATATTCACGTCATCGTTCGGATGAATTGGTTTCTTGCTGCCCATCACCCCGCCCGCTATTTCGATGGCACGGTTCGAGATCACCTCGTTGGCGTTCATATTCGTCTGGGTACCGCTGCCTGTTTGCCAGATACGAAGCGGGAAATGCTCGTTCCATTTGCCGGCTATTACTTCGTCCGCGGCTTTCACAATCAAATCTGTTTTTTCCTTGCTCAGTTTGCCCAGGTCTTGATTCACCAGGGCGGCGCAGCGCTTGAGAACGCCAAACGCGCGGATTAGTTCGGGAGGCATGCGGTCTTCGCCAATATCGAAGTGGTGCAGCGAGCGTTGCGTCTGCGCGCCCCAGTAGCGGTCGGAAGCCACTTCAATCGTGCCCATGCTGTCGGATTCGGTTCGGCTGGCTGTTAGAGTTGTCATCCCCTTTATTTTGTAACTTCACAGTGCGGAATGGTGTGACGCAGATCAGCTTTTCCTGTCAAAATCCGTCGCCCCAGTGACACAACTCACCAGCAATCCAAAAGGCGCTACACTCGAATCGGAGGTTGTTATGCGAAGAATGCAAACAAACTCGTTCTTGTTGGCGGCTGCCGGCATTCTACAAGCCACCTATGCCGCCCTGAACTGCTTTGCGCCGAGTGCCAGTGGATCGTTCGGCTTGCGGCAGTATCTGTCAATAGGGACTGCGCTAATCCTTTGTAAGATCGCGCTCGCCGCCGGAGTTTGCTTACTACTGGCGAGCCTCTGGAAAACCCCACGTTCTTACTTCCTCGCCCTCCACGGCATCGCACTCGCAGCGTTTGGAGCGCTGGGCGTGTTCGTGATCTCCCCCCATCTAAAAATGTCGTTTCTGCCTTTTGCCATGCTGCTAGCCCTGTCGGCGCTGAGCTTTGGACTCTATGCCTTCGCTGGCGCGTTCTCAAAGCCTCTGAAAATAGCGAGCTGGGCTTCGCTCGCATTCGCGTTATCGTTCCTGGTTGTAGGATTGAGGTTAGTCAGACTGGAGCCTCGGACCTTCCTGCTTTGGATGAGCTCCTACTTCCTATTCAACGCCGTTTGTTTAATGGAACTGTCGTACTTGTGGAAGCGATTAGGCCCAACAACCGGCCCACCAGAATTGCCTTCAGTTACGCTTGCGGCCAATCCCTGACGCTATCGCAAGCAGACCTACACCCAAAAGCGCCGTAAAGCTAGGCTCCGGTGCTGTGCCGGAGATGGTCGCCCCTACGTTCGACCCTTGCCCGAAGCTGAAAACCTGGACCCAGTCGCCAGCCAGTGGTTCGGTCAGTCCCGATAAGGTGATGTTAGTGAACGATAGCGAATTCGGTCCGCTAGGCGCAAACGACATCAAGGGCAATTTTTGCCCATCGAACGACCACTGGGCTGTACCGCTGCTCGTACCTGCAATCGGACCATAAAAATACATCGACATGTTTTCACGAAAACCACTGACGGTCCCAGTGAAGCCCTCGGCGTAGTCCTGCAAGAAGCTAATCGTGAGGGCATCCGCTTGCGAGGTTGTGCCGCTTGCGTTGCCAAGATAGACAGCACCGAGAGACAGACTGATGGTTTCGTTGGTGTTGGATTCCGCCACTGACCCAAAAATGTGATAGCTATCGGTATTTGCGAAAGTGTAGGTGAAGTTGATCGAGGCACTTGTGCTTTGCCCGGAAGTTAGGATACCAGGAGCGGCACAGTTGCCAAGTTCGCAAGTCCCGTTGATATCGATGGCCCCGGCAAAACTGACTGTCGTGGCCACAAAAACGAGTAGACACAAAACTAACACGCGGTTGAAATTGAATACCTGACCGAACAGCACGGCGCTTCCTCCGAAACGTAAAATATCACATAACGGGTGACGGCGATTACATGCCCAAAATCGACCCGTCGAGCGACGTTCTGAGGACGCGCCGGCGAAGTGCTACGCAGCCCCGTCGTCCGCCTTCCCAATCGCCGCCTGTCGCGTCCGCACCTCCGCGGCGCGCTTCAGCCGGTGGAGCGACTCCGCGACACTATCGTGCGTGCGCCCGCTCAGGCGATTCAGCAATCGGCCTCGCCACCCGGGCGGGAACGAGAAGTCTCAGCCGTAGCGGAGCAGGCAACTGCCCGCGTCGATCGGCGAACACGCGATCCGGTTGTCGGCGATCAGCCCGAACGGCAGATTCGTGTGGAATCGGATCGCATGCCGCGCCGCGTCCACTTCCAGAATCTCGCCGTCGATCCGCAAGCGCCGGCACAACGTCCAGGCGAAGAACCGTTGGCCGACCGCCGCCGGCCCCTCCGGCTCCACCCGCTCGACTGTCATCTCCCAGAACCCGCCGTAGCCGGCCGGGTGCATCAGCAACTCCCAGACGACCTCGACCGGAGCCTGCACCCGGTCCGCCGGACACACGTTCACGGCCATACCCGCTATTTGCAATACTCCAAAGTCTCCACCGCACCGATAATTTCAATTGGCGCACCTTTTCTGATAACGAACTCACTCTCCCCGTGCTTCCTGAAATCGGTGTCTCCATCCGCATGCTCCGCCGGCGCCCAGTCGAACGTATAGCCCAGCGAAGTCCACGGAAACGAACTCACGCGCGCCTGCCCATAAGAGGAATAATACTGCCTGTAAAGCCAGTTCTTATGGGTCTCATCAACCTTGTCCGGCGGTGGCCCCACTGGACACTGCACGCTCGCCGTATCCGGATACATGCAGGGCCTGAAAATCACATCCTGCCCGGGATGAGGTAAGCGGATACGCACAAACTCCGTTTTGTTGGCGGCCGGGGGCAACCCCAACCGCTGCTCTAGCCGAAGATTCAACTGCGCATGGTGCCGCCCGCGCGCCGTCGCGTAGTCCGCACAAAAATTCTTCAGATTGGGCTCCACCGTCACCCACAAATCGTAAGGCGCGCTACCAATCCAGTTCCCCGCTGCATCCTGGAACCGCTGCGTCTGGTCCCTGCGAACCCACAGCACCACAGTAATCTCCTGGTCTGGCCGAAAAGTCACCAGATCGCTTGTCGTCTCCCAAGGTTCCGGCAGCGCCATATCGATGATCGCTCGCACATACGCTTCGTAGCGCGAACGCAAACGTTGCGCCTCGGTCACTTCCGGGATACACACGTTCGGTATCTTGCTAATGTCGTTAATGTCAAAAATAAATGCGAAGCCATCGCTCGCACGTGCGTTCGTCGCCAGCATGATGGCCGAATCGAAGCGCCGATCCCCGAAATAAAAATCCGCCAATTCGCGTAATGTGTCTCCTTGCTCAACCTTGTGGGTGACACGGCAAGGGTCCGCGCCTGAACAGAGCGCCGCGAATCCTAAAATCATAACGGCAAGTGAAGAACGCATCCGGTAAAACTCCTTCCTTCCCAAGCGCCTGAACCGCTCGTCCCTCTTTTCTAACAAACAGCTCCGCCCGATTGCATCTGTCCAGGAGTTATTAGCAAAACGCTATGTATATCGTTTACCGATACCCTATCGGGACGGGAGTACGGGTACGGTTGGACCTAGAACCGAACCGCTCTTCCAGAAGGCCTTTACCGCAAAACCATTATGAATTCTGGGGACATTAGGTAGTAAAATGTACACAAGGATTTGAAGTAATAAGGTAGCACCACTAGCCGGTTCAGGCGAAGTATCTAACAGTTAAGTTGTAGTCTTCGTTAAGCGATGCTAAAGCAGATCGGGAAATATACTATCAGCGAGCGGATTGGCCGTGGCACCTATAGCCGCGTATACCGAGCCGTAGACCCGCAAGGTCGCCCGGTTGCCATCAAGGTTTCCACCACCCGCACCGAGCCCGACCACTTGGCCGAGTTTCAAAAGGATCTCGTCGCGGCGGCGAGCGTGCTCCATCCTAGTCTTGCCGCCGTTCACGACCTCGGTTTTGAAGACGATTTCCCCTATCTCGTAATGGAGTTAGTGGAAGGGCGTGACCTCGACAAGATTCTCAAGAGCAACCATGCTCCTTCCATGGCCGAACGCATTCGCGTCATGCAACAGATTGGCGAAGCTCTTCGCAGCGCACACGAACGCGGCGTCTTTCACCTGGATATTCGGCCATCCAAAATTGTTCTTAGCGAAGATGGCACAGCCAAGCTTCTCGATTTAGGACTAGGTCGCTTGAGCTTCGATCCCGCGCGCGTCACCGAGAACGGCTACCTGATCGGCGCGCCGTTCTACATGAGCCCGGAGCGCCTCACCGCCATCGACACGGCCAACGCGCAATGCGATATCTGGTCGTTTGGCGTGACTTTCTATGAATGGATTTCCGGCCATCATCCCTTCTATGACGACGACGGCGAACGCATGATCGGCAACATCATGGACGGCGCCCCGTTAAGTTTGGCCGACGTCCCAGCGCCGCTGAATCAGGCGATCTTGCGCGCCATCGAAAAGGACCCTGCCGATCGCTATCGAACCATGTTCGATTTCTTGGCTGATCTCAAGCCGCTGGTGGGCGACTTGAAACGCGGAGAAAGCGACGCGCTCATGGCCGAAGCGCTCAAACAAACCGATAGCGGACGCTGGCATGAAGCTCGCCGGATTGCCCGTCAGATGCGCGACTTGGAACCGCAGCAGGGTCCTAGTTCGCAGATGTTCGGATTCTCCGAACCCGAACTTGAAAAAGACAAAGTGGCAGAACGCGCTCGACCGGTTACCGATCCCGCTCCGCCAATTCCTCCTCCTGAGCCAACACCCGCCAAGGTAGCGGCAGCAACGACAGCGAGTGCGGCAGTTGCGGCAGCAGCGGCCACCGTTGCCACAGTTGTCGATACGCCAGAACCTGCTCCTCCTGTGCAGCGCAGGCCCATCACCCCTCCTCTAGCGCCCGCCGAATCGCCGATAATCCCTCCGCCCCGCCCGCAGCGTCCGGAACGAACTGCTCCCAAAATTCCTTCGATTAGCCCTCGCAATGGCAGTACCATACCAGCCGAGAATGGTGCTCCAACCAGCCCCCGCGTAAGACCATCGTCCCCTGCGCCCCCCACAAACGGCGCTCGGGTAGCACCAACTCCCGCCGCCGAAATAGCCGAAGCTCCGCCCAAACCTACCGCGCCTCTCAGGGAAGCAGTACCTGAAACGGAGGTTCCCGCGCGATCCGAAACCATTCGACACCGTTCCACTCCTCCCGAGTACACCCGTCCCATCAGCAACCCGCGCCCCACTCCGCCGCCCCAGCAACACGTTCGTATTTTGGAAGCGCCCGAACCATCCGGTTTTCCTTGGGTGAAGATCTTGGGGTTCCTTGTGCCAGCGCTGCTGATGGCCGGCGCTCTCTTCTTCTTTCTCGGTCCGAATGCCAACATTCTCAAAATCGGCGCAGCCGCCGGCGATGACTCTAAACAAATCAGCCGTCCAAGCCGCGTAATCCAAGGCGATAAGACCGACAATTCAGACACATCGGCCTTCTCCCCGGCGCCTGCCAATTCTCAACCCGCGAACGGCGCACCTTCCATTCCAGGGTCAAATGGACCAACTGCCGGAACGCCCAACACCCCCACAGACTCCGCCATCACCATCACTGATCCGGAAACGCCAGCCACTCCTGAAGCTCCGCGAACCTTCGACCCCAGAACGCTTCCGACGCCAAGCGTGCCCGTGCGCCGGCGCACTGCTAGCGACGGTTCGCTCGCCACCCTCGCCGCTCCTTCGCTCGGGTCGAATGGTGATGTTTTAGAGACCGCAACCCTTCCAGTCGCCGTAAATGCCCCGCCTCCGCCTACGGCACAGAAAGCGCTCGAGCCTCCACGCCGGCTAGGTGGCTCCTTCTCCCAACCTGTCCTTATTCACATGGTCCCGCCAATCTACCCTCCTGCCGCTATGCAGAGGAAAGCTCAAGGCGCGGTGCGCTTTCAGGCCACCATCACCAAAGACGGCTCGGTCACCAATCTCCAACTGCTGAGCGGCGACCCGCTTCTTAACCTCGCCGCGAAACAAGCCGTTCTCCAATGGAAGTACACCCCCGCCAAATTGAATGGTCAGCCTACCGAAGTCACCCAGGCCATCGTCGTAAATTTCACCCTCAACCAATAAGTCAAGCTCCGCCCTATTGAGCTTTCAGCGCTTTCACCTCGCGTTGCCGGTCCAGGTAACTTTGTCCGTCGGTAATCCAGCCCGCCGCTGTTTCACCTTTCAAGTAGTGTCCAAACCAAGCGAAGATGCGCTGTTGATAATCGATCTGGTCGGCCTTCTTCTTGAGTCCATGATCTTCGCCGGCGTAGACAATCATCACCACTTCCTTGCCCGCACGCCGCGCAACATTGTATAACTCCACTCCTTGATGGAAGAACACCGTTCCGTCACTGTCACCCACTTCGATCAACAGCGGCGTTGTCATATTCTGGGCGTTGAACACGGCTGAGTTCCGAATGTACGCTGGCAGATCCTCCCACAGCGGCACTTGCATCCTCTGCTGTCCCGTCTCTATATGATCGGTCTCGGCAATGCCTGAACTCCAGTGATGATTGCCGTAGTTGCTGACTAGATCGGTAATCGGCGCGCCCGCCACGGCGGCGGCGAAAAGATTGGTGTGCGTCGCCAGATAGCTGGCATCGAATCCTCCCCACGAATGGCCCATGATCCCTATCTTGTGTTCATCGACTAAGCCGTTTTGCAGTACTTTTTTAACTGCCGCCGTCACACAATCGGCCACGGAAACTCCCGGTTCGCGCGCTCGAAACACGATATCGGGCATCAGCAGAAAGTAGCCGTGGCTGGTAATCGCGCCGGGATTGTAATAGCGCCGCTCAGACAGGGGCGAATAGTTATGCAACTGATCGGACAACTTTTCGTACATGTAAACGACCATTGGGTACTTATGCCCCGCTTCATATCCGGCTGGATAAAAGAGCGCGCCTTGTAAGCGTTCACCGTGGCTATTCTTATATTCGACTAACTCGGCATGCCCCCACGCGTACTTACTTTGAAATTCGTTGGTCTTCACCAGTGGCTTAACGTCTTTCCAATCGGCCGTTTCAAAGATACTAGGCGACGCTTCAAAAGTCTCGCTTACGTAAGAAAAAGCGTCCGCGTCTTTCGCCTTGGCCAGATCGAAAATGCTTTCGTCTTTGCATAGCAAGTGAGTGTCATGAACGGTGCCTGGCGCCAACCGCGCATAACCCGATTTCTTGGTCCAGATGCCGAACAGACTCAGATAAATAGGCTTCGCAGTATCGATGAATTCTTCATCCGGATCGAGTTTCACATAGCGGTGGCGCATTTCCTCTTCGGCGCCATCGGTCAGGCGAACGGCATGCGAGCCGTCCGGCGACACTTGCCATAAATCGAACTTGTCATAGAGAATGACGCTGGCATCGTCTTTCGTCCAACCGGCCACGCCGAACGCCGGCTTCTGCTTGATCGTGAAATCGGACTCGCGATCCACAAACGACGTCTTTACATTCTTCGTGATATTTACGATCGCGTGCGTAACCGTGTTGACGGTCCAATAATGGTCGTCTTGAAAATAGAGAAGGTAACGCCCGCCCGCGCTCGCATGTACCGAACGATCCTCAATCAGGTTGTCGCGGACCTTGCTGCGCGCTCCCGTCGCTAGATCCACCAGATAAATGTCCGCCGCCGGCCGCCCAATCGTGCGCGCCATCGCATAGTTTTTCCAATCCGCCACCCACGCCAGGTTCTGATGTTTAATGGGAGTAACTTGCTCGGTAAGCGTATGTCCGAGTGGCACGAGCGAATCAGCCTCCACATGCCACGCCGCCAAAAGACTGCGCTGCGCATCGTTGCGCGCGCCAAGCTTCTGCTTCGGCATAACATCGAGATCGCGCCAGTGCCAAACGCTGACATCCGGCGGATCTTCCACTTCCGCCGCCTCTTTGTCAGCCTTCTTGGCCGGGGCCGGTTTCTCAACCCACTGCGCCATACCCACGAAGACGATCTCGCCGTCCTCAGACCAAGTCAGTTTGCGATAAGGCACCATCCGCATTCCATTGCTCACCCCAACATGCTGATGACCCGCTTCTTTCGCTTCTCCCAGGCGCCGCCAAGCCAGCACCACGCTGCTTTGCCCATAATGTTTGTCGTCGCTTTTCGAACGCAGGAACGCTAGATCGGCTCCATCCTTCCGCCACGCGAGATTGCTGTAATCCGCCGCTCCGGAATCCAGCACCCGCAGCGCGCCGCTCTCTGCGTCGAACAACTGCACGCCGTTCCCCGTCTTCTCCTCCGCCGAACTCGCCGCATTCAAAGCCATCGCCAGTAAATGCCCGTGCAGCCGAACATCCTGCCAAACGTATTCAGACACGTTGCCGAAAGTCGTGTCGCGTCCAGACGCCAGTTGTCGAACAATCAACGTCGCGCCCGCGAGCGGCGGTTCCTCATCCGGCGGCGTAACCGGCGTGGGCGGATCTTTTTTCTCGGCCGCATAGCGGCGCATCGCCAGAAACGTTCCCGTCGGGCTGAACGCAAAAGATTCCACATCCTCCACCACGCTTTGCTCACCCGTCGCCAGCTTGAGCAAACCGAGCTTGTTGTGAATCGGCTTCTTGTCTTTCTTCATCTTGTCTTGCTGCGTTTCCGAGTAACCAATCGAATAGGCCACCCAAAGCGAGTCTGCCGAAAACGCCGGCTGCAGCCCGAACGCAACAACTTTGTTTGTACCCGCGGCGACATTTGCTATGCGCAGTTCGTTGTTGCCGTTTGACCGGTCAATGCCATAAGCAAGCCACTTCCCATCCGGCGACAAGCCCGCACCCATGCGCGAATTTGACACGAGCGTTTCCCACTGGCCATAGTCGGCAGGCGACGCCGGAACCTTGCTTTGTGCATGAGCCAGCAGACATGAAGTAACGAACAGAATAGAAAGCCGCATTTGGAGGTTGAGGATACCATACACCACCTGCCTCCCACGATCCCAGCGCTACAATAAACCAAGCCTCGGACCCAGCCGGTAAATGGCCAAAGTTTTTATCAGCTACAGCCACGATAGCGACCTCCACAAACGCCGCATCCGCGACCTCGCCCTCAAGTTACGCACCTATCAGGTCGAAGTTACCATCGACCAAGACCAACTCCCCGGCGGCCCCGACGAAGGTTGGGAGCACTGGTCCGAATCCCAAGTCCGCGTCGCCGACAAAGTCCTCATCGCCTGCACCGAACCCTACTGCGCCCGCTACCTTGGCGCCGCACCCCCCGGCATCGGCCTCGGAGCCATCGCCGAAGCCCGCCTCATTCATCACAACCTCTATAAAGCCGCCGGCATTAATCCCAAATTCCGCGTCATCCTCTTTGAAGAATCCGACGCCCCATACGTCCCCGACACCCTCCAGACCTATCAGCACTTCCCCCTCTACCAACCCACCGCCCTCACCGATCTCATCACCTGGCTCACCGCCGCCGCGCCCGCCTCCGCCGGCCAAACACCGCCCATCCTCTGGCCTCCGCCACCCGTCGTTCCCCACGTCTGGGATATGGCCAACCGCCGTTCCGTCACCCAGCGCCTCGAACAAATCCTCACCGGCCGCTCGCCCAAACGCATTCTCTTACTAACTGCCGCCAGTAGCTCCGGCAAAACTCGCTTACTGGGCGAGTTAAGAACTTACGCCAAACAACTGCCAGTCACACACGCAGCAATCGATTGCAAAGGTGGCCTCTCCCTCGACGATCTGATTAACTTAATCGCCCACGATCTTAGAAAGCTCTTACTCACCACCCATTCCGTGACCGGTCCCGATCGCCGCATCCACCTAATCGATGACCTCCAACATCTCTCGCAGCCTATCCTCCTCAGCTTCGATACCTACGAACAGGCCTCCGCCCCCGCCAAACATTGGATCGAAACGCAGTTCCTCCCCCGTCTTGAAGAAGCCCCCGCCGTCGTCGCGGTTCTCGCCGGCCAGCAAACGCCTGAACACACCAGGCAACTGGCCGCTCTTTCCGAACAGCTGAGTCTGCAATCCATTTCCAACCCCTCCGATTGGCTCGAATATGCCCACCGCAAAGGCTACGCGAGCGTGAAGCCCGATCACATGGAAGCTCTCACCTTAGCCACCAACGGCAATCCCGGCCAGTTGAGTGCCCTACTCGAAACCATGCTGTCCGGCCTGCAGAAATCCGGAGCAAGTGCCGGGTGACTCATACCTCGATCCGAGCCGTGACCCCCAAGAGAGCGGTCTTTTTAATCCCCCCACCCCCAAGATGACCCCCGAGCAAACCATCGCCAAACTCCAAGCCGCCCAAGGCGATCCGCAAAAGCTCGCCCTCATAACCCTCGAAATCGTTCTCTCGGGGCATCAGCCCGAACTTCGCAACGCCTTCATCGCCGCTGCCATTCCTCACTGGTTCGACACACAAATCCTCGCCAAGCTTTTACAAATCGACGAAGTCCAAGCCGCTTCGTACATAGATCAACTCCAGCGCCTCCCCATGGTCGAACGTTTTGCAACACGCGACGCCTGGAACGTCCACGAAGCCACGCGTCTTGCCTTGCGTTCACAGTTAATCGCCGAGCAAAACGTCAAATTCCAGCAACTCTCCGCCAGGGCCGCCCAGTGTTTCCTCGCTGACGAACCGCATCAACGCGTCGAACATCTTTTTCACTTACTCGTTTCCGCGCCCGCCGAAGCTGAATCAGACCTCTCGGCCCTTCGAACAGCATGGCGCGAAAGGCAAGAGCAGCTTGCTTTGGGTGCCTTACTACTTGAATTGGAAGGCGACAGACTCTTACCCCAAACGCCGCAATTCCAGTTGGACCTTGCACGTCTTTACCGATCACTAGGCGACTTGGCCCGCATGTTCGGTCAAAGCCAAACCGCGCATGTGTACTTCTTGCGCCAGCAAGCCGTCTGCGAACAACTGCTTCAAAGCGAACCGGGCAAGCTTGAATACGAGTGGCAACTTTCTGTTTCCTTCACCAACCTCGGCGATATCGCCCGTGCCCTCGGCCAAAACGAACAAGCTCAAGCCTACTTCCAAAAAGCGCTCGTCATCCGCGAACGTCTCGCGCAAGCCGAACCCAACCGCGCCGATCTGCAGCGCGACCTCTCCGTCTCGTACGAACGCCTCGGCCGTCTCGCCCGCAACCTCGGCCAAAACGATCAAGCCCAGGCCTACTTCCAAAAAGCGCTTGCCATTGCCGAACGTCTCGCCCAAGCAGAACCTAACCGCGCCGACCTGCAGCGCGATCTCTCCATCTCATACGAACGACTCGGCGATCTCGCCCGCGACCTCGGCCAAAACGATCAAGCGCAAGCCTACTTCCAAAAAGCGCTCGCCATCCGCGAGCCTCTCGCCCAGGCCGAACCCAACCGCGCCGACCTGCAGCGCGACCTCTCGATTTCCTATAACAACCTCGGCGGTCTCGCCCGCGACCTCGGCCAAAACAATAAAGCCCAAGCCTATTTCCAAAAAGCGCTCGTCATCAGCGAACGTCTCGCTCAAGCCGAACCCAACCGCGCCGACCTGCAGCGCGATCTCTCCTTCTCCTATCATCAACTCGGTAGTCTCGCCCACCACCTCGGCCAAAACGAACAGGCCCAAGCCTACTTCCAAAAAGCGCTCGCCATTACCGAACGTCTCGCTCAGGTCGAACCCAACCGCGCCGACCTGCAACGCGACCTCTGTGTCTCTTATTGGAGACTCAACGATTTCCCCCGCGCCCTCGCCATCCTCGAAGCCCTCAAAAAAGAAGGGCGTATGCTTCCGACCGACGAATCCCATCTCACCGAACTCCGCAACCTAGTCCAAAAATCAAAAGCCTCTAGCGCCTAGCTCCTTTGTCGCTGCTCAAACAAGCGTCACCCAACGCCTCGATTCCCGCCGCGCTCAAACTCGCCGTAACCAATCAATCCCAAGGATTCAACAGCATCGCGCCCGTCTGCCCGAAATCCACAATATTCCTCGTCACCACCGTCATCCCATGCACCAATGCCGTCGCCGCAATCAGCGCATCCCGCTCACTCCGCGGATCTGGCACATGCAACCCCGCGCACCGCTTCGCCACCGCTGTATCCACCGCTAACACCCTCCCGTCGAACGCCGCCAGCACATAGTCGTCAAGCCATTTCCGCAGCACTTGCCCCTGCTTCGCATCTCGCCGCTCCATCTGCAAAACGCCCGCCTCCAGTTCCATCACTGTGATCGCCGAAATATATAAACTGCCCGCGTCCACGCCATCAGCCCACTGCGCAACGTTCGCGTCCGCTCTGCCAAACCGCACCTTCCGCAGTTCCGACACTACGTTGCTGTCCAGCACAAACATCAGGACAAATCCGTCGGCCGGCTCTGCATCCCCCAGCGCGGCGGATCGAACTCGATATCTTCTGCCCCCGCCATCGCCAGGGCATCGGCAATCTTTTGTTTCCCGCCAATCAGCCGCCGGTATTCCTCAATACTCAGCAACACATGCGCCGGCCTGCCTCGGTCGGTGATGTACACCGGACCCTCATTCGCCGCTTTCTTGACGCCGCTCGTGTCTTGGTTAAATTCCCGGCTTGTTACAGTTTTCGTCGACATCTCCAACTCCCTGTAGCAATGTTACTACTTCTCCCCCCCCTTTACAATCACGCCTCCAACATTTTCTTCATCTCCAATCTCACCAACACCTTAGCCCAGCTAATCCTCTTCACCCCCTTGTCGTCCATTTCATCCTTCAACCAGAAAGGATATCCATTGGACCCCTCCCTTAACGCCCTCCACCACGGCGCCTCCGCCCTTACTCTTTTCATCCCTGGCGAAGACCCGCAAGACTTCTACGCCCTCCTCGACCAATCTTTCGCCACCTGCCAACCCACCAACCCGCAAGAATCCCAACTCGTCTACGACTCCGTTCACGCCCGCTGGCACCTCAACCGCCGCCTCCGCGTCCAAGCCGCTTACGAACTCCACCTCCACCAAACGAAACCCGACATCACCCAATGGACTCCCGCCGACCTCCACCAACTCGAACTCTTCGACCGCTACCATACCCGCGCCGAACGCGCCTTCCGCCGCGCCTTCGTCAACGTCCAATCCGTCCGCAAATCAGCCGCCCACGAGCAACATTGGCGGGAACAACTCGCCCTCCAAAAAGAACGAATCGCTATCGACCGCCAGCGTTTCGAACTCGCCCAATCCAAAGAGGCTCGCCGCGCCGCCCAAAAAACCGCGCCCCTCAAAGAAAATCTCTCCACTCACCAATCCGCCCTCGCCCCCATCCAACACGACGCCACTCTCAACTGCTCAGTCATCGTCCAACGCTCCTTTATCAGCTTCACCGACGACGAAATCTCCATCGATCAAATCTCCCCGCCCCACCACGAAGTCCGCCAACTCATCGAACAACGCGACCTCTTCGAACACCCGCCCCAACTCATCGTTCGCTATTTCACGTTCTTAAACGACATCCCTGACGAATACGAACTGTTCTTCCCCGCCCCCGTCCCACGCACCTCCGACGCCCGTTACTTCCTCCGCCTCCCTATGGATTTCGAAAAATATCGGGCGCTGGCCGACCGCGAAGACATTCGCCTTGCCGCCCAACCTCCGCTCGACGAACTCATCTCCGACGAAGACTGGCTCACCCAGCAAAGGCTGAAAAATAAGTGAACGAAAATATTTGCGAACTGATCAAGGCAATGGCTAAACTCGGCCTCCGCCACGCCACCATCGCCCAATCCCTCGGCCTATCCCCGCATGTCCTCCGCCAATACTTCGCCCGCGAGCTCCTCCAAGCCGCCACCGAAGCCGAACTCGAAGCCCTCGCCGCCTCCCAGCACTCCGCCGCCCTTCTGCGCCTCAAATTCCAACATCCCAAACCTTCCAATCACCCCGACTCCAAGCCTTTTGATATCCCCGACCTACCCGCACCGCACATCAACGACGGCGAACCCAATTATCCTTTCTAACTCCCCTCGTTCCGCAAAAACCGCCTTCCCTTCGCCCTCGCCATCCACATTCACCACGCCGGCGCCCGTCCCCACGTTCTTCTATCTATACTTGAAAGCGGAAGGTTTCCCACTCGTGCCCTCACCCGTCGATCTCTACGTTGAAAAAAACGAATCTCGTTTTCTTGAAGAATTGCTCACGTTCCTTCGCATCCCCAGCATCAGCACCCTGCCCGAACGCAAACCCGATGTTGCCCGCGCCGCGCAATTCGTCGCCGACGCACTCAAAACCGCCGGCGCAGAGAATGTAGCTATCATCCCCACCGCCAACCATCCGCTCGTCTATGGCGATTGGCTGCACGCACCCGGCAAACCCACTGTCCTTTGCTACGGCCATTACGACGTGCAGCCACCCGATCCTTTGGAACTCTGGAAGTCGCCGCCCTTTGAGCCCGACATCCGCGATGGCAACATCTATGCCCGCGGCTCCTGCGACGACAAGGGGCAGATGTACATGCACATCAAAGCATTTGAGTCCTTGTATCGCGTCTCCGCAGGCAAGCTTCCCTTAAACGTCAAGTTCCTCATCGAAGGCGAAGAAGAGATCGGCGGCGAGTCGATCGCAAAATACGTCCCTCTCCACAAAGACAAACTGAAAGCCGACGTCGCTCTTGTTTCCGACACTGAAATGTTTGCCGACGGCGTGCCCACCTTGTGCATCGGTCTGCGCGGCCTAATGTATCTGGAAGTGGAAGCCCGCGGCGCAGCACGCGACCTGCACTCAGGCGTCTTTGGCGGTGCCGCACCAAACGCCGTCTTCGGCTTGATCGAATTGCTTTCCCAAGCCAAAGACGCCGACGGCCACATCCAGATCCCCGGCATCTATGACGACGTCAAGGCGCCCGACCCCGCTGAAGTCGCCAGTTGGCAGCAACTTCCCTTCTCTGAAAAAGAATTTTTGGAAACCGGCGTCGGCGCCACCGCGCTTACTGGCGAGCCTGAACAATCAGTGCTCGCGCGGATTTGGGCGCGTCCAACCTTTGAAGTTCACGGTATCGCCGGTGGCTTCACCGGCACCGGCGCAAAAACCGTCATACCAGCCACAGCTACGGCCAAAGTTAGTTTCCGTTTAGTACCGGATCAAAAGTACGAGAAAGTACTCTCGCAATTTCGTGAATGGGTTAGTACGCATACCCCCAAGGGCATTCAGACCGAAGTGCGCCTGCTCAGCGGCGGCCCGGCTATTCTCGTCGACCCCCATCATCCCGCCATCCAAGTAGCCGCTAAGGCATTCAGCGATAAGCTCCAAAAGCCCACTGTCTTTACCCGCAGCGGAGGTTCGATCCCCATTGTTGGCGACTTTGCGCGCGAACTAGGCATTCCCACCGTCCTCATGGGATTTGGCTTACCCGACGACGGCCTTCACTCCCCTAATGAAAAGTACCGGGTAAGTAATTACTATGCCGGAATAAGAACCATCGCTTTCTTCCTTGACGAATACGCAAAAACTCGCTAAACAGTAAGTAAGCCCACACTCCTAGCTGTAGTCCCAGTTCAATGGGGTTCAACTGTGCGAACCGGCTTGTGCTCGTAGTAGTTACAGGCGATGACGGTTACAACCATTAGCGAGCGGACTTTGTCGTCTGCCGAAGTCACCATTGAGCAAACGCCGCCAGAGGCGCAAGTCATACGCTCTGCTGGAGTTGTGTCTGTCGCCGTTTCGCTCAGCCGCCTCACCGGGCTTGTCCGCGAAATGGTCATGGCCAACCAGTTCGGCGCCAGCTTCGCGCACGATTCCTTCTTGCTGGGCTTTCGCATCCCTAATCTGTCGCGCGATCTCTTTGCCGAAGGTGCTCTTTCCTCGGCCTTCGTTCCTACCTTCACCACTTCGCTGGTGCGCGGCTCCAAAATTCAATCCGGCGAGCTCGCCAATCTCGTTACTAGCGCCATCCTCGTCATCGTCGGGAGTTTGTGCCTGCTCGGCATGTGGTTCTCACCCCAATTAGTCTGGTTACTCGCCCCTGGTTTCGCCAGCGTCCCCGGCAAGTTCGAACTCGCCGTGCATTTGACGCGGATTATGTTTCCGTTTCTGCTGCTCATGGCTTTGGCCGCGCAGGCCACCGGCATGCTCAACTCTCATGGCAGCTTCGGCATTCCCGCCATCGCCTCTATCTTTTTTAATATCGGATCGGTCGGCTTCGGTTTGCTGATCGGCTACCTTATCGGACCATACTTAGGCGTCGCACCCATTGAAGGCATGGCCTACGGCGTAGTAATTGGCGGCGCACTCCAGTTCGCTTGGCAGCGGCTCAAACTGCATTCCATCGGCTACCGTTTTCGTTTCGTTTGGAATTGGTCTCACCCCGGTCTGCGCCGCATCGCGGGCTTGATGCTCCCTGCCATTATCGGTAACTTGGCCGCCCAGGCGAACTTGATCATCAACACCAGTTTTGCCTCGCAGCTTTATGACCCCATCCGCGGCCACGACGGTCCGGTCAGTTGGCTCGGCTACGCCATGCGTTTTGTGCAAGTCCCGCTGAGTTTATTCGGTGTCGCCTTCGCCTCCGCCATGCTGCCCAGTGTGGCGCGTAGCGCGGCTGCCAACAATTTCAACGAATTTCGCAAGACACTCGCACACTCGTTGGCGATGGTCTTCCTGCTTACCATCCCCGCCTCGCTGATTCTCATCACCTTAGGCCAACCCATCATTGGCGCCGTCTACCAAAGCGGCCACTTCGACACTTACGACACTGCGCAGAGCGCGCTGGCGCTCAGTTGTTATTCGTTAGGACTGGTAGCGTTCACCTCTGCGCGTATTCTAATCCCGGCATTTTACGCGCTCTCCGATGCACGCACGCCCATGCTCATCAGCGTCGGCTCCATCGCCTTTAATGTCGTCCTCCCGCTGCTGTTCTTGCGCGTTTGGCATATGGGGTTTGCCGCCCTCGCTCTCACCACCGCCTGCGCAGTTGCTCTTGAATGCCTTTGCCTTGCCGAATGTTTGCGGCGCAAACTAGGCGGCTTGCAAGGCCGCTATTTGAGTGCTTGTTTCATGCGCGTCCTGCTCGCCTCAGTTGTTATGGCGCTCCCCGTATACCTGCTTCACCACCGGCTGTTGAAAACGTTCCCCGATACGCGCCTCGGCTACTGTAGTGAACTGGCCATTTTGATTCCACTCGCTCTGCTGTTCTTCTTGGCGGCGGCGCGCTTCCTCGGCGTTCAGGAAATCAGCTTTGCCTTTCAATCGTTCATCGTCCCTTCTTGGCGGCGACTCTCGATCCGGCGTGGTAAAATTCTTGTTTAATGCTCCAAGATTTGGTTCTTGCGCTGCGTCTTCAGGCGCTCGACCGTAGGATTGCCACTCTAGACACGGAGATTGCAACTCTCCCCAAACATATTGCCGAAATCGAAAAACGCTTGGAAGGTCACAAGCGCCGGCTCGAGGCGGATCGATCGGCACTCGCTGCTAATTTGCGCGACCGCAAGAAGATGGAAGGCGACATCCAACTCCATCAAAGCAAAATGTCAAAGCTCCGCGAGCAGATGGCGGCTGCCAAAACTAACGAACACTACAAAGCCTTCCAAAACGAAATTGCCTTCTTAGAAGGCGAAATTCGTAAGGGCGAAGACAAGATTATTGTCCTCATGGAACAGTCGGAACCGCTCGATAAAAACGTCAAAGCTGCGGAAATCAGCCTTACGGCCGAAGAAAAAGAGGTTGAGGCCGCGAAAATAAAGGCCCGTGATCGTACCGCCATCTCCCAAAAAGAAGTCGCTGAGATCCGCGCTGAGCGCAAGACCATCTCCGACCAGCTGCCGCCCAAGCTTTACACCGAGTACGAGCGCGTTCGCAAAAAGACCAAGAACACGCCCATCGCCGATGCCACCGACGGGCGCTGTAGCGCCTGCCAGATTTCCCTCCGCCCTCAGTTCTTCCAGGATCTTCGCAAACAGGATCAAATTATGTTTTGCGAAAGCTGCTCTCGGCTGTTGACCTACAACCCTGTGATCGACGTTTCCGCGGACGCCTCCACCGCCCAACAGCTCGCTTGAGTCCCTTTAGTTGAAAAAGAGCCCGTTCACCACTCCGTTTGAGCCGCCTGTGTGTACCGCCTGAATTTGCACATGCCCTTTGATCTCCCATACTTCCCATAGCCCGCCATAAAACGAAGCCAAAGGTAAGCTAGCGAGCACCACTCGGCTTGCCGCATCTACAATCGAAATCGTCTCATCCCGTCCGCCGTTGTCCCAGTCGCAGAAATACAGGGAAATCTTGTGCACTTCACCGTCGGTCAAATTCAAATCAATCGTGAAATCGGTCGCGTTGTAATAAGTAGAAGCGATCCGCGAAGTCGAGCCTTTCGATTCTTGCAATGCCCGCACATCTCCGGAAGAAGACGCCCACGTGTAAGTCAACGCGCCGCTGAAACTAACGGCGGCGTACGTTGGAAGATTGCTCAAATCGTTCGCAATCAGCTGACCGTCTGCACCATATTGGCCAGTCCAATTTCCTTGCGTCGCCGCATCGCTCCCCACATAAGTGGCCGCAGCCGTTGGCGTCGTTGTGCTCGCCTTGACTGCTCCCGAGTTCGGATCGGCTTCCAGCGACGATTCATCGACCGCCTCAAAATCGCTGGCTTTGTAATACGTCAAATTATGCAAGTCGCCGTCATCCCATCTCGTATCCGGCACGCCCGATACAAAGAAACTGCCGCCGTTGTCGGCGACGAACATGCCGTATTGTTGCAGCGTTTCGAGAATCACTCGGTTGATGGACGAAACCGCTGTATTCGTGCCTGGATAAACACTTGTGTTCACACTCGCTTTCAGCCGGAAGCGCTGACCCATTGGCAAATATGCCGGACTGGTGGAAGTGGACGCGTAATGTCGCGCTGGCCAAAGGTATTGTGCGCGCGAATGGGCAACAGTAAACCGCAGCGCATGATGCAGCACTCCATCCGTCGCAATTGCTTGTTGCACCTCGTCGTAGCGCACGAGTGCCGGCGTGATGGGCAACCCTGCCGCGTCTGTCGAGGTCCAGCCTGCCGGCCGCAGTGGGCCGTCCTTCGTCAAGTCAAAAATGGCGCCGCTCGCCGCCTGCCAACTTCCATCGCTTTGCGGATAGGCCGAGAACAATTCATAAAGCTTGCATGTCCCGCTCTGCACAACCAGCACATGCCGGTCACCCGTGCTGCTCGATCCGCCTTCGATGGGTGCGTTCGCCGGCACAGGATAGGGCCCAGGATCGCTCTCACTGCCATAAGCGGTAAAGACAATTGGCGCCAGCGGTTGGCTCGCGGGAACAATGCTGAAGGGCAACCCGTTGGGCGCGCCATTCCACACTGTGCCGAAGTCCGGATGCAAAGGCGTTGCGATGCCGCCCTCCGTATTTACATAGATGCTCGAGCTTGGATCCACCGGCAGTGTAGCGATACGTGTGTTCCACACGTTGTCGGAAGGAAAGACCGTGCAGCCTCCAATCGTAGGAGCCGTCTGGGCTTCGGCAATTGTTACCGCTGCCAAAAACAGAAGAAGGAAGTTTTTACTGCTCATTTCACCTCATTAACAACAAGCGCAAGTCCTCAGACTGATTACTGCGCAAAGTGTTTCAAGGTGTATGAAGTTACTTTTTACTCGTGCCGAAGTGCGTTCATCGGATCGACACTGGACGCGCGCCAAGCCGGAACGATCGCCGCCATCAATGCCACACCAAACAACAACAGGACACCCGTTGCAAACGTAACAGGATCGTTTGGTTTTAAGCCGAATAACATTGAAGCGACTAACCGGGTTGCCGCCAAGGTTCCCAATATCCCGACAAGCACACCCAGCGTAGTCAGAAGCGACGTCTCTCTGAAGATCATCATGAGAACCGAACGCTTCTCTGCACCGAGCGCCATACGAATGCCAATCTCGTTCGTGCGCCTGGAGACCGTATAGGCCATGACTCCGTAAATTCCAATGCTCGCTAAAATGAGCGCCAGAAGTCCGAAACCACTTGTAAGCATGGCGAAGATACGCTCGGTCGTAAGTGTCGCGTCGATCTGTTCAATCTGCGTTCGCGCTTCTAACATGGGCAGGTCCGGATCTTCCTTTCTGACTGCATTGCGCAGTTTGGGCAGAATACTTCTCAAACTCGCCGCCGTTTTAACGGCAAAGCTCATCGTGTTCAAGTCGTCCGCTTGCGTGTAAGAGAGATAGATGGTCGGTGGCGATTCCCCCCGAATCCGGTCGTATTTTGCATCGGCACTCACACCGACCACCTCGATTGGTTTTGTATTTTCACCGCAGGCGCCAATGGTCTGCCCAATCGCATTCAAGTTCGGAAAGAATGCCCTTGCCAAGCTTCTATTGATCACCGCCACTTTAGCCGACTGCGGAGTATCGCGCAGGTCGATGCTGCGACCTGCGATCATTCGAATTCCATATGTATTGAAGAACTCTGGGCCCACGTCATTCATTAATATGTGCTTTTGCGAATCGTTGTGTGTGCGCAAAGTTCGGAAGCAATCGTCGTCCATGGATTGCGCCAACAATGGCGAACTTGATAGAGTCGTTCGCTGCACTCCCGGCACTGCCGCTAAACCTTCCGCGATTCGTTGGAACAAACGTACGCGTTCCACATTCGTATAATGCGATTGCGGCGGATTTAGCTCGAACAAAACAATATGTTCGGGATTGATGCCGGTCGGGGCCGTTCGCAAATTCAACAGCGTTCGCACAAAGAGGCCAGCACCGACCACCAGCACCAGCGAGAGCGCGACCTGAAAGACAACCAGTGCCTTGCCGAGCAATGCTTTGGAATGGCCGACACTCATACGGTTCGTTTCTTTTAGCGCGCCATGCGCCTCCGTTTGCGTCGCGCGCCATGCCGGCCCAAGACCAAAAAGCAAGCCGGTAACAAGGGTAATCGAAAACGCGAAAAGAAAGACTCGCCAATCCACTTGTACGTTCATCGACGGCGCGCGCCAGGCATTATCTAAAAGATCGGGAATCAAATTGCGCCCTAGAGATCCTAAGGCAAGTCCGGCGGCGCCGCCAAAGAAAGCGAGTAGTAACGACTCGGTCAGAATCTGCCGCATGATACGCCATCTTCCTGCTCCCATGGCCAATCGCAAACTAATCTCGCGTTGTCGTGTTGCCGCTCGTGCCAGTAGTAGATTGGCGAGGTTTGCGCAGGCAATCAGCAAGACTAGCCCAGCCAAAGAAGTAAGCAAGTAAAGGGACTTTTTGAAGTCGCGCATTTGCATATCAATCCCGCGGCTGCCGGCTGCTAGCACCAAGCGAGGGCGATCGACATCCTTTTTTTCCGGCAAAGTCGTACGAAAAGCTTCGCGGAAAGTTGCCGATAAAGCGGTACTCGCCTCTTGCTCAGTCACACCTGGTTTCAGAGGACCCAGGATCATCACCCACCAAAAGGCACGCTGCTGTAACAGCGAACCAGCTAAATTCGGAATGACTGCAGGCTGCAAACTGATGGGTGCGAACACTTCGGGATTACCCCCCGCTTTGGGTCCTTTGAACTCAGCCGCGTTCACACCGACAATCGTGAGCGGTACACGGTTCAGACGAATCGTACTGCCGAGAGCATCTGCCGATCTCGCAAAACGTCGCAACCAATAGGCATCGCTGATCACTGCGACCCCGTTCGCATTCGGGGAATCATCTGCGGGCGTGATCGCGCGGCCCGCTTCTACAGGCACTCCCAGAGTCGCATAAAAATTGCCCGAAACCAGCATCCCGTCTAGCGCTTCTGCGTCACTTCCCACCGTGGCTGTAAGTCGGTATACATCTTTGAACGCAGCCAGATCAGTCATCAAGGTATTATGCCGCCGCATTTCCTGATACAGGGGATAAGGAAACGGGCTGCCTACCATCTCGCCGCGGTCATTCTGAACGAAGGTTCCCCAAGCATGCCCAACATGGCCTTTCAAACCTTCTTCCCAAGTGAACAAGCGGAGCCGTTCCGCGCGGGGAACGGCCATATTTTTGAGCAGGACTTGATTGGCAAGCGCAAAAATGGCGGTGTTCGCGCCAATACCCAAGGCGAGTGACGCAATCGCCACCGCCGTAAACACGGGACTTTGACGCAACACGCGGAAGCCGCTACGTACGTCGCTGCGTAACTCGTCCCAAAGCCGCAATCCGAGTGAGTCGCGGCATTCTTCTTTAAGTGCTTCTACCGGGCCGAACTCCAAACGCGCCCGCCGCCACGCTTCTTGCTTCCCGATGCCCTGTTTGCACAGATCGTCGGCATAGCTTTGCATGTGAAAGCGAAGTTCTTCGTCCATGTCGCCTTCCAGGCTTTGCCGGTTCCAAAGGGATTTCAGCCATTTCGTAAACATCTCTCTCCTAGCCGATCTAGGACAATGCTACATCTGTTCTCCTAGTCTGTCAAGGAAGGCGTCGCCGCCGGTATAGGGCGACATCCACCATCTGCGACATCGCCGAAACGTCGAGGTTGCCGTCCAGAAAGTGTGCAATTTCGTAGGACCACTTGACCGGATCAATGACGACTTCGGCGTAAGAAACATTCAGCGTGCGCACATTGGATTGGACCGCGAGCCAGTCTTTCACGCGACACACGTCCGCAGCGAGAGCCCGCACGATCCTTTGTTCATCCTGGTCCGCCGCCGCATCGCCGCGCGCTTTGAGCATCTCGCGTTGCGAATCGAAGACCTCGGTGAGCGCTCGCTCCATAAAGACGACGCGATAGGCGAATTCGTTGGGAAGATGAAGCAGCAGCCGGTGAATGATCTTGACGGCTTTCCCCTGAGCTTCAACGAGCCACGCAGAATTGGTCGCCAGTTTCTTCACTGGTTCATATTCGAAGTAGCCGTGCGGGTTTTGTGCATCGGGTTTGCGAACGCCATCGGTAAGAACGGGCAAACCTCCGGCGGCCAGCATGCTCATCATGAGTGATGTACCGGACCGCGGTAAGCCGCTCACAACCGTTATGTAAGAGCGACTCAGAACCATCTCGCAAAAAGCAATGCACTCACGCTCGATATAACAAAGAACCAGGCGATCCACAGAGGCGATTGTTTGGGATAATCCACTTGCAGCCATGCGACCGGTCCAGCCGGCAAACGACCTTCTTCCGGATGAATGAGAAAGTCGAGCCAGCCAGAGCCTTTGCGCGGCATGGCAAATCCGTTCGTCGTCACGGCCTTACTCATCGTGACACCGCGCAGCAAGAAATGTAAATCTCCCGTCACGTCACGCGTCGGCCGTATGCGCCAGACCATCTGGCGGTCGGTTAGGACTCGCACAGGTTCGGTTTCAACCTCGACCCCCGGCGGTGCTTTGAGTTCACTGCTCGAGTCGTTATCGTTCAGGTCTGTGTTGAACTGTGCGGTCACCAGCGCAGGTTCTCCCACTCTTAACGGCGACCAACCGTATTGCAGCATCAACCAGGTAAATGGCAGAATAAGAATTGCGGTGGGCCGCAACAACATCCAGCAGAGCGTAATATTCTCTTGGAACAACTCTTTTTGCGCACGCCAGATTAGTGCTGGCTCATCGAAAAACAAACGGAATTCAAGGAAGTGGCCGTGGATCTTGCGGAGTGTTTTACGCATGGCCGCCATGTTCCCGACGCGAATAAATACCCATGCGGATACTGCGCCGCTTAACAGGGCCGCCGCAGCCAGGAGAATCATTCGAGATAACCGAGCCCCTGCAGTCTGCGCTCGACTTCCCGCTCATCTTCTTCAACGGCCAGGGGCTGGGCTAACGCTTTTTCGAGCACGTGAACCACAAATTCCTCGGTGGAACTGTAGCCTTCTTTCTGCGCGTGCTCGCTGACTCGCTGAAAGAGATCGGAATCTATTTTGACCGATTTCATGCTGTCCGAAACACCGGCGTCCCTTCCATCCATGCCGGCGGAGTCACCCCGAACAGCCACAACGCCGTCGGAGCCATGTCTTCAATCCCAGGATCGACTGCGTCAATTGGCCGGTTGCAAAAGAGCACGCCCGGAACCAACAGCGGATCGACGCAATGGTCGCCGCTCCACGCTTTCGGATTATCTTCAATTACGCTTGTGGTTACTCTGCCGACAGCAGCATCCCAGGACGTGCGGTAGCCATCGTTGTAGCCGACGATCAAGTCGGGCGCAGCGTCGAGATAGGGTCCGCGATAAAGCTTGTTGGTCGCATACACCTGGCGGATCGCCACATCGTTTTGCTCTTCGTCACGCAAACCGGCGAGCTTCCCGATCAGTTCGTTCTTGAGCGCCTCTGCTTCGGCGCCGGGTTTGACGATGCCGCTCGCCTCCCGCCCCTTCATATTTATGTAGAGGCCGCTGAGACCGAGGGTATAAGCGCGAGTTTGTTGCCAGTCAACGCCCTGGAAATAACGGCCGCTCTCGCTGCTTAGTTTCAAGTACCCATTCTGCTCCAGCCACGAATTCAGATTCACCGCACGGCGAAAGCTGCAGAAGCCATGATCGGAGAGGACAAAGAGCATGCTATCTGGACCGGCCTGCGCCATGGCCTTACCGACGATGCGATCCATGCGCTGGTACAAGTCTTCGATTGCATCGCTGTTGGTGTTCAGATGGCGATAGAACATGTGCTGCACGCGATCGCTGGTATCGAATACGCACGCAACAACGCCGCGCTTGGTGTGCGCCAACGCGTTGTCGAACATGGCTTCGCGTTCGGCGAGAATTGAGTAGGCTTGGTCTAGAAAAGCTTGCTCATCGATCACGCCTTCGTTCAGCGCCCAGGTATCTTCGGCCATTCCGACGGTTGCATACGAACCGAGCATCTTTGCCAAATAAGCGGCATAGTAGCTAGGGTGACTGATCGGAAGGGCGGGCGCTTCGGGGTCGATTTGCACGGGTGTTACGTAGAGTGAGAATTCCGGCGTCATTTCCGTAACCATGAATCGAGCTATACCTGGCACGCTGATTCCAGGGGCGGCACGAAATGACAGCTTGATCCAGGGCGAATATTCTCCCACTTTCAAATTGTGGGTTGCACCGGCGATCTCTAATGCCAGAGTGGTGGATTGGATGCGAAAGGGAATGGCGATCGCGCCTTCATTGTCGGGACCCAACAACGAACCATGCAGAAAGTCTCCGAACCGTAACAAGGGAAAACGGTCTCCGCTCTCGGCTTTGAGCGTTTCGGGCCGAGTGGTGAATTGGGAGAAACTTCCTTGCGTTCCTCGCAAATCGGGTGTGCACATGGCCGACAAGAGGCGACCTTCGAACTTCTCCGGAGGAAAAGTAATCGGCACTCGAATGACGGTACTGCCGATCGAATGATCGCCTAAGATTTTCCAAAAGGTCTGACTTTTGCGGCGCATTTCAACAATGGGAGGCGAAAGCGGAATCCGCCATTTACCGATCCTTAGTACACGTCGCGGCGGACGAACTCTGGAAGAAGATAACTCCGGCACATACGACTTTAAACTGCGATTCAGGAAATCGAAAATATTGTGGCGGGCTGGATTAACTCCCGTCGCAAATGTGGACCAAGCAACCGGCGACAAAGAAGGAAACGTTGTGCGCAGCTTGTGAAACGACCCTTGCGTTTTCAATCGCGAAAGATTCGGCAGCTTTCCAGCAGCCATATAGCGCTCTGTCAGTCGTGGGTCCAAACCGTCCAGACCTAAAAATATGAGCCGTTGAATGCGTGCTTTGCGAAATCCTTGTTTGCGTTTCAGTTGCCGCAAAAGCGCGCGGAACGGCCAAATGACGAACGATACCGCCGTTAGAAACAACGAAGCGACTAAACCGAGGAACGAGCCGAAGAAGGCGAATCCGGCACCAGGACCTATGTAGGCAATTAGTGTCATAGAGTTGCCAGCTCGTGCTTACACTGGGTAGCCTTAGGAGCAAGCCGGCAAGCGGCTTCCAGGTGGGTGCGGGCTTCATCGACTAGGCCCAGATGTTTTGCTGCGAGGCCGAGTCCGAGTTGGGAAGGATAATCGTTGGGGGCAACCTTTACCACTTGCTGAAAACCTGTTCGGGCTTTTGCATATTCGTGCATGTCGAGATAACAGGAGGCTAAATCGCGGCGCGCTAGCGTGTTGTTTTCGTCTTGCGCCAAGACTTCCTTCAACAGCACGACACCCTGGGCCAGATGGCGGTCGCCTACATTTTCGATTGCTTTTTCATAGAGATGAAATTCGGCCAAGCGATCTTTCGGATCGATCTTCGAAGCATTTAAGTGCGGGCCTCGCGATAAATACCCGAGTGAAGTTAGAAGCTTCTCTGTTTCAGGAGTTGCTGCGCCAACGGGAGCGGTCGCACGCTTGGACAAGATTTTACCCAATTCAGCGCGCATCTCGCGGGCGCGGTTTAGGTCGGTATGAAGCAGATTATTTTTCTCATCCGGGTCTGTTTCTAGATCGTAGAGTTCGGCTTTCGGCGCTTCAATATATTTATATGGGCCAACTCGCACACTGCGCAAAGGCGACCAACCAAAAGAATCGTGGGTATGCATGGTCTCGCTGTAGACCGTATGCGGCGTAAGTAAGCTCTGGCCTTTGAACGAAGCCGGCCTGGCAATATTTAGAAAGTCTAGTATGGTGGGCGCGACATCGATCAAGGCTGCGACCTGCACAACGCGCGCTGGCTGACCGGTTCCTGGGGGCCAGTGAAAAATGAGCGGGACGTGCAGCGTACTCTCGTAAATAAAATAGCCGTGGCTTTGTTCACCGTGATCGCCCAGTCCTTCGCCGTGATCGGAAAACAACACGGTAAGCGACTTGTCCCACAAGTCTTCTTTTGCTAAGCCTGTTTTCAGCCTGCCAATGATTTCGTCTTCCAACTGAAGCTGCCCGTCATAGCGGGAAATCCCCGCACGTTCAGGAACACTGTACGGAGTGTGCAAATCGAATAAGTGAATAAAGACAAACGCTGGTTGATCGCGATTTGCAGCCAGCCAGCGCAAAGCGGCATGCACGGTTAATGCACCCTCGCGCTTTTCGCGAACCGCGTAAGCCGAACTGGGCGCGCCTCCTAAGAACATTTCTCCTGAAACGGGAGAGAAAGCCGCGAAATTAAACGGGCTGTCGTAGGTGTCGAAACCTTGATCGAGTCCCATCTCCCGCTCAAGAAAAACGCTGCTTACAAAGGCCGAGGTCTTGTAACCATGCGCTTTCAAAACACTCGCTAGCGTGACCGCGCCGGGAGGAATTTGCTCGGCGTTCTCTTGAATTCCGTTTTCAAAAGGGTAAGTCGAAGTCAGCAGCGAGGTGTGTGAAGGCAGCGTAAGCGGCGTTTGACAATCGATGTTCTCAAAGACCGTGCCGGCGGCGGCGAAGGCATTGATATTCGGTGTGGAGATCTTTTTGTAGCCATACACTCCGACGTGGTCGGCGCGCAAAGTGTCGATGGAGATCAAAATCACTGACGGCGTGCTAGCTGCGACAGACACAGAACTGGCGAGCCAAAGAGCGCCAAACAACGCGAATTGCTTCATGAATGACTTAATTATTTCAGACTGGGCCGAGCTACTGCGTACATTTCCTTGGCGATCTGATTAAAAAGTCCCCCGTGGTCTTGACCGATGACATACATGTCCATGTGGGTTCTGCCAGGAAGGAAAGTGAAATGCGCATCGGCATGCAAGGAGTCCAGGACGGCTTGCAGCTTATGCGCGGGACCGTCCAGGTAAAACGTGTCGGCTGTTCCGACTAGCAAATGGATTTTGCCCTTTAAGTCTGGGCCGATTTCTTTCCAGTTTGCGGCGACAAGATGGGCGATATCGTAGTGATCGCGCCAATAAGCGACAACCTTCGGATCAACTTCGCCCGTTTCGCGGTCGAACATCTGCAAAGGTCTGCCGTCTTTATCACGCGGAGAAAAGACCCACTCGAACGAAGCAATTTGTCCGCCATATGGGCCAATGACTTGTTCGAGCTTGGCGAATTGCTCCATTGTCGCAAGGACCTTTCCTTTGTCGCGCACGAGCGGAATCGCTGAACCGTCGGGCCGGTGGTACATGTTGGCATGCGGCGCGTAAAGATCGGGTCCAGTGAAATCGTGGAAATCGCTCGGATCGGGAGACGTAGACCAAGTGCCGCCGAAGATCTTGGGATAGCGGATTTGCAGCCAGAGAGCCGCCCAGCCGCCCGAAGAATGGCCTTGCAAAAATCGTCCGTTCGGCTTGGCGTCCATGCGGTAATGTAACTCCAAATAGGGAATTAATTCGCTCGTCAGCGCTTCACCCCATGGGCCGTTGTTGACGGAATCGGCGAACTCGTGCGTGCCGGTTGGGCAGCTCTCGTCTAGTACCACCCAAATCATTTCGGGTCTCTGCTTTTCCGTCATGCCCTTAAAGAAACGCTCCGCTGTGGATTCGTTCGTGGCGTAGGTGCCACCAAAACCGTGGGTCCAGTAGACGGTAGGGTATTTTTCTTTTGGCTTCGTTTCGTAAGAGGGCGGAGTCACAACGTAGCCGCGAATGGCCGTTTCGCGGCCCCAGAACTTCGTGAGCGCAGTGCTCGTGAACGAAAAAGGATGGACATTCTTTTCGCTCACTTTGGGTTCTGGTTTTTCCTCGATGATATGAGACAGGATCACGTTTTGCCGAACACCTTGCGCGGGATCGAAACCTTTGAGCTCTACTACGTCACTCAGCAGATCGCCGGGACCGCGACCGGAATAGTTGTAGGTGTGGCCAACATCGAGCACGGCTTGTAATTGATAATCCCCAGGCTTCGCTGAAGAGAGAGGGGCCGGATACACCAGATCATCCGCGTCGATATCGACGATGGTTCCGGGCGTCCAATTGTCGACTTCTCTCGCTGCGGCGTACGCGCCATTGGATTGGAACAGATTGGTCTCGACCTCCGTGGCACCGGTTCCCGGGGCCACGAAAACAAGCAAGCGGCCTGAGACCGGAGTATGCACCTCTGGGCCAAGCGCTACATGGATGAACAGATGCGGTTTTTCGCTGACAGGCATCTGCCCAGGCAGCAGCGCAGCCGCGTAGAGCAGAACGCACATTCGTCTCATGGGCGAAAGTTTAACACTCCCGCAAAAAATGCATAAACTAGTTGCTGGACAAAGGTTCATGAAGACTTCAGACTTGCAACGACGAGAATTTATCGGCAGCTTGGCAACTCTTTCAGCGGCCGCCGCTTTGCACGGCGAAACAAAAGACGGCGTGATTTATCGGAATCTCGGTTCGACGGGCGAACGCGTTTCGGCCATTAGGCTGGGCGGTTATCACATTGGTGTGCCGAGCGAAGAAGAAGGCGTTCGGATCATACGAACCGCGCTGGATCGTGGGATCACGTTTCTCGACAATTCCTGGGATTACCACGATGGGGGCAGCGAGATCCGTATGGGGAAAGCTCTGCGCGACGGCTACCGGCAGCGAGCGTTTCTCATGACCAAGTACAACGGGCGCACGCGGGCTTCGGCTGCCCAACAAATTGACGACTCGCTGAAGCGGCTGCAAACGGACCACATTGACCTGATCCAGTTTCATGAAAATATTCGCATGACAGACCCGGACAAATATTTTGGGCCGGGCGGTGCGCATGAAGCAGTAATGGCGGCGAAAAAAGCGGGCAAGGTTCGTTATGTAGGATTCACCGGGCACAAAGATCCGAGCATTCACTTACACATGTTGGAGCTGGCGAAGAAGAACAATTTCCATTTCGATAGCTGCCAGATGCCGCTCAATGTGCTCGACTATAACTTCCGCAGTTTTGCAAAACAGGTGGTGCCGAGGCTGGTAGCGGAGAAGACGGCCGTGCTGGGCATGAAGCCGCTGGCGAATGGCTTGATTTTTCAATTGAAAGATATTGATGCGGTGGCGTGCCTGCATTACGCACTCAATTTGCCGACCTCGGTGGTTATGAATGGTTGCGATTCGTTGGAGCGGCTCGAGCAAGCGTTTCGCGCGATGCAGACTTATAAGCCGATGACGGCCGCAGAAGTGGAAGCGTTAACGGCGAAGACGCGCGAGGCCGCGTTGAGCGGACGCATTGAACGGTTTAAGACATCGGAGGATTTCGACGGAACGACGCATAATCCGTCGTCAATGGGATGATGACGACTCGCCGAACGTTTTTGCAATCGGTAGCTGGGTTGGCGCTGGCAGCAGGAGAACAGCGGAAGCCGCTGGATGAGTTTAATTACACGGATGTGACGATTGCCCCGGGTCAGGCGCAGTCGCAGTTTGAGAACACGCAAGCGGTGCTGCTCGGAATGAATGAAGACGCGTTGCTGAAGCCGTGGCGTTTGCGGGCAGGTTTGCCGGCGCCGGGTCCTGAGATGGGCGGCTGGTATGACGAGTTGCCGCTGGATAAGACGGAAAGCGGAGGGCATGGGTTTGCTCCGGCGCATTCGTTTGGGCAGTGGATTTCGGCGCTGGCTCGAGGGTATGCGGTGAATCACGATCCGCGCACGAAGGCCAAGCTGGAACAGATTCTAGCGTTGTATGAGCCGACAATCTCGGGAAAGTTCTACACGAACTTTCGGTTTCCGGCATACAACTACGACAAGCTGGTCATCGGGCTGATCGATTCAGGAAAGTTTGCCGATCTGCCGCAGGCGCGAAGGCTTCTTGAATTGACAACCAATGCGGCCGATCCACATTTGCCGCCGACGGCGCTGGATCGGGATGAGCCGCAGCGAAAGTGGCGCGCTTCGTTAGGCGAGAACACTGCGAACGATTACACGTGGGATGAATCTTACACGATTGCCGAGAATCTTTATCTTGCTTATGACCGCGGTTATGGCGATCGCTATCTGAAGATGGCGCGGCGTTTTTTGTTGGATAAGACTTACTTCGATCCGCTGGCGGAAGGCAAGAATGCGATGGCGAATCATCATGCCTATAGCTTTTGCAATGCGCTGAGTTCGGCAATGCAGGCTTATTTGACGGACGGAAGCCAGAAGCATTTGCGGGCCGCCAGCAATGCGTTCGACATCATTACGAACGTGCAGAGCTTTGCAACAGGCGGATGGGGTCCAAATGAGAGCTTCATTGCTACTGACAGTGACGACCTATACAAAAGCTTGAGCGAAACGCATCGCGGTTTTGAAACGCCTTGTGGGAGTTATGCGCATTTCAAACTGACGCGTTATTTGCTGCGCGTGACGGCGGACGGGCGCTATGGCGACAGCATGGAGCGCGTTTTTTACAACACTGTGCTGGGCGCAAAGAGGTTGGAGCCAGACGGGCACGCTTTCTATTATTCCGATTACCATTTCGGTGGTGGAAAGACTTATTTTCCGGATGCCTGGCCTTGCTGTTCGGGAACGCTGCCGCAGGTGGCGGCGGATTACCGGCTGCTCGCTTATTTTAAAGATGTTCGCGGGCTTTTTGTGAATATGTATTTGCCATCGGAGTTACGTTGGACGAGTGGGGAGGGGGCGCAAGTGAAGTTAACGCAATCGGGAGACTATCCGTTTGACACTCGCGTCAACATGCGGTTGAGTGTTTCGCGCCCGTCGACATTTGCGCTGCGGCTGCGGATTCCGGCTTGGTCAACGGCGCGGATTACGGTGAATGGCAAGCCTTCGCCAGCGAGCAACAAAGCTGGATTCGCTGCTTTGGAGCGGAAGTGGCAAGACGGCGACACGGTAGAGCTGGAGCTTGCGCTGCCGCTGCGGTTGGAGGCAATCAATTCCAAACATCCGGATACGGTGGCGTTGGTTCGAGGGCCGCTGGTTTTATTTGCCATGGGAGAGAACCAAGCGAAGGTGACGCGCGAACAGTTGCTGGGCGCCAAAAGGATTGCGGAAGAGAGCACGTGGGCGGCGGGTGATGTGCGTTTCAAACCGTTCGTGGCGATTGAGGGTGAGAAGTACAACACGTATCTTAGCGTTTAACTTTCTAGCGTGATGATGGCGGCACTAGCAGCGGGTACGTGCACGAGGCATTCTCCGCGCTGAACTTTTACAGATTGGTGCGGTGAGATCGTGACGTTTCCCTTTGATTCGAGAGAAGGGGCGGTTAGTAGGGAGGCTTGCGCTTTGCGGACCTCGCGAATGACGATCTCGGCGGCGAGAGATGATTCTTTATTGACAATCGTTATGGTGAGTTGGCGCGAGCTGGTTTGGACGGCATAGGCAGCTATGTTTAGCAGGCCGGGGTCGTAATCGACTGGAATAATTGTTCCCCTGCTGGCGCGTGCGAAGGCGAGCATGCCGAAATATTCGGGGGCGGCGCTGTCTTCGGGGATGGGCGAATAGTAGCTGATGAAATCCTTTTGATTCACACCAGTTTCGATGTTGACGCCGGCGGCGCCGCCCATGGCGAGTTTAAACATAAAATCGAGAACCCAGAGGGCTGAACCAAAGGTATCGCTCACACCAGCTTTGCCACCCCCGCAGAAAGAATTCGTTTCGCAGATGCGGTAGGGAACGGGATATTTGAGTTGCGCCAGAATGGGAGCGAGTTTGGGGTCGGTGTGGAGCAGTTTATCGAGCGTGCTCGTTGGGTTGGCACACTCGCGATAGTAATGATGAGTCAGAAGTTTCAGGTCACTCCCTTCGTCGGCGACGAACTTCTGAATCCAATTCGTAGCGCTCGCAACGTCGGGTCCGGCGAACGAGACGTTTGGCAGAACGCGGCGGATAGCGGATTTGTAGCGGCGGTACTCGGCTAAGAATTGGCTATATCCATAGCCTTCGGGCCGATGGGTGGCGTGATTGCCGAACAGATCCGGCTCATTGCCGATCTCGAGCGCAAAGAGGCGGCCTTTGACAGCGCTCGCGACGGCCCGAGCTTCTTCGACGGCTTCCTGCTCGCTGCCGCGGCCGAGGTTTAAGCCCCAGATGAGATCCCAACCCGTGGCATCAAGAAAAGTACCAAGGTCGCGCAAATTGGTCGAGTTAATGATGGTGGCTTTAGAAGTTGACACTGCCGCAGCGGCGGGCACGAACTTAGCGTAGTCGGAGGTGTTGCCACCGATGCGAATGACGCCGTGCGCACCGAGGCCGCGCACGAGATCCACGTATTTGCGATTGGCGCCACTGAGCAAACCGGTTTTCGCAACAGACGAAATCTCGTAACCGAGGCCCATGAAGTTGTTGGGAATGGCTCCGATGGGCTGGGCGTGGTTGGGGGTGAGACGGATGGAGTAGACAGGCTTTGAAAAGAATGCTGCAGCTGAACCAAGGAACGCGCGTCGATTCATTTTTCAAGTGTCTCAGCGATGAGCCGGTCGAGAAAAGGGCACTGTGCCGGCTTCAAGCGTTTCCGTGCTTCTACGATGGTGAACCAGGCTCCATAATCCACTTCTGGAAACTCCCTTTGCCGGCCGGAGCGAGGCGGCCACTCCATTGAGAAAGTATTGCTGCGAAGGTGGGTCGGATCGCAATCGCCCTCAAACGCCCAAGCCTTCACTTTCTTTCCGCCCAGCTGTTTGATTTCTCCCAGTTTGATAAGCTCCCCAGTTACTGGAAAGCCGGTTTCTTCTTGAAACTCTCGTTTGGCAGCGTCAATGGCCTTCTCTTCCTCCTTGTATTCTCCTTTTGGAATGGACCATGCGCCCAAGTCTTTCTTCGCTCCAAATGGCCCGCCTGGATGGACGAGGAACACTTCGAGTTCGGCGTTGCAACGGCGGTACATCAACAACCCGGCACTTCGTTTCGACACTTGCGACATAATATCGCCAATGTTCAAGACTTTTGTTGTTTGTCTCGTTTTCTCGTTGGTCAGTGCGAGCGCGCAACGACCGAGCGCCACAACCATCAGCCAATGGCAAAGCCGCAAATACGGCATGTTCATTCACTTCGGATTGTTCTCGACACTTGGTGGGGTTTGGAACGGCAAGCAATATTCGGGGAACTATAGCGAGCAGATTCAATCCGATGCGCATATTCGTGAAGCGGAGTATGCGGCGCTCGCGGGGCAGTTCAATCCGACGCAGTGGGATGCCGATGCGATTGTGCGGCTTGCTGAAGATGCAGGGATGAAGTTCATTGTGCTAACCGCGAAGCATCACGATGGCTTTAATATGTTCGCGACCAAGCAATCGAACTATAACGTGGTCGATGGCACGCCTTATAAACGCGACATTGTGAGGAGCCTGGCGGAAGCATGCCGGCGGCGGAACATGCCGTTCGGCGTTTACTACTCGACGATTGACTGGCACTTTGGCGATATACCCGACCCGAAGAATGACAATCCGATCTCACTGGCGCATGAACAGTTTAATGCGGCGCAGCTGCAAGAGCTATTGAGCGGCTACGGGCCGCTTGCGGAAATTTGGTTTGACATGGGGCATTCAATGCCGCTGCAAAGTAAGCATTTTGCGGACACCGTTCACAAGCTGCAGCCCGAGTGCATGATCTCGGGGCGCATTTGGAATAGCGAAGGAGATTTCAGTGAGACGGGGGATGACGATATTCCCGATTACATAACCGATGAGCCGTGGGAATCTCCGGCGTCGATCTTCAGTGAGACGTGGGGTTATCGTTCGTGGCAGAAGCGCACGCCGTTGGAAGGCAAGGTTCAAGAACACATTCTGCGACTGGTGAAGGTGGTCAGCCGTGGCGGAAATTATCTGCTGAATATTGGGCCTAAGGGGGACGGGTCGGTGGTCGACTATGAGGCGGATGTATTGCGCGGGACGGGTCGTTGGCTCAAGAAGAATGGTGAGGCGATTTACGGCACGTCGCCGCAGCCGTTTCGGAAATTGGATTTTGGTTATGCGACGGTGAAGGGCAATCGCTTGTTTCTGTTTGTCGAGCATCTGCCGGCAGATGGCAGATTGCGGCTACCAGGTTTGGAGAATTCGATCACGCAGGCGCAGTGGCTTGGGTCGGACAAACTGGCGGTGGAGGCCAACAGTGTTGTGGTAGCGAAGCTGCCGGCTGACGAGTTCCTGCCGGTGATTGATGTGCAATTGCAAGGTGAGCTGCGAGTGCAGCCGGAGGTCAGTGACAACCTCACGCTGCTGCCTGACAATTCAGACAAACTATTCAACGCGAATGGCGAAGGGTACTATGATCCGCCAACGTTGCGCGCGGTGAAGTGGCATGTCGCGATCAGGCGTGCGGGCCACTACAAAGTGGCAATCGAATACAAACCGGGTCCCTATTCGCGAGTCGTCGATGTGGCGGTCGGCGGCACTGTCTTGAAGGCGAACCTCTACGGCAAGGAAGCGAATGTCGCCATCGCCGGAGCGGTCAATCTGACACCGACCAGCGATCTGGTTGTCACCGTCTCGCCCGGTTCGCCAGCTTTGCGTGGCGCGAAGCTCGATCTGGAAATCACACGCGTCTTATTAATCGACACGACGAAATAAAGTTTTGGCTTTTATTTTCCTTATTGACACGCGGGGCAAATCACCCTATTCTCTATCTATGAAGTGTAGTATTGTTTAGCTGGTACTTGGCGCGTGGTTGTAGGCGCAGGCATGGCGGCGCTATTACTTAATAATATCAACACTTAGGGAGTAGGACTTAAAGTGACACTTGGCAAACGTGAACTGATTTTGGCGCCCGAAGTTTTCGTAAAGCCACGATCGAATTCCATCTCGGTACCCGACGACAGCAGCGCGCAGCCGTGCGCCGCTTGCGAACGATTTTTTAGCAAAGGAGTTTAAACATGATGCGATCCCCTCAATTATTCGCCGCTGTTCTGGCGCTCGCCGGAGCCGCGCAAGCCCACTCTCTGAAAGGTTTGTGGGACGGCACCGTCAATTACAACGACTATAAGATTCCGTTTCTCATTCAGTTCTCACAAAAAGGCGATAACGTTTCAGCGGCATTTTTCAATGGCGATGAACAAGTCACGTCGACGGGCGGCCGGCTGAGCAGAGGGACGCTGAATGTGAATTTCGATCACTATGCCACACGTCTGACAGCGACTTATGCAGACGGTGTCATCAAAGGAACATATGGCAACGCAAAATATGGCTTCCATGATTTTGAAGCGCGGCCGCATGTGAAGGTTGCGACGCCCGATGTGAACGCGCCCAACATCGCCGGGGTCTGGACGATTCCGAACGAAAGTCCGAAAGGCGAACATGCCTGGCGGCTGATCATTCAACAACAAGGTGCGCATGCAAGCGCGACGATTTTACGGGTGGATGGCGACACGGGCGCTTTGGTTGGCAACTTCAGTGACGGCAAATTCGTTCTTAACCACTTCGACGGAGCGCGGGCATCGGTAGCGGAAATTACTCCGCAAAATGATGGCACGCTTGAGGTGGAACTGCGGGGATTTAAGACGCCCGCAAAACACTACACTGCGGTTCGCGCCGGCCAAGCCAAAGCCAAGGGCGTTCCCGAACCGACCGATCCTGACGAGCACACGCGGGTGCGCGATACGAACGAGCCTTTGCAGTTCAGCTTTCCGGATCTAAATGGGAAATTAGTTTCGAACACGGATGCACAGTTTAAAGGCAAAGTGGTGATCGTAAACGTCACTGGCAGCTGGTGTCCGAATTGCCATGACGAAGCGCCGTTTCTGGTGGAACTGTATCGCAAATATCATGCGCAAGGTTTGGAGATAGTGGCGCTCGATTTCGAAGAGCCGGAGCAACGCAAAGATCCCACTCGTTTACAAGCATTCATTAAGAAGTACGGGATTGCATATACATATCTTCTCGCGGGTGAGCCTGCCGAACTGCAGGCAAAAATTCCGCAGGCCGTGAACTTGAATTCGTGGCCGACTACATTCTTCCTGGGCCGCGACGGTAAAGTGCGCGCCATTCACGCCGGCTTTGCTGCTCCCGCCAGTGGCGAATTTAACACTGCGTTGCGGCAGGAAACAACTGAACGCTTAGAAAAACTTTTATCTGAAAACGTCCGCGCCAGCCGTTAATAAAAAGAGGTAGAACAATGTCTAATTATGCAAATCCTGAAGTCCTGGTTTCCAGTGAGTGGGTGGTCGACCATCTGAAAGATCCGCACGTGAGACTCGTCGAAGTCGACGTGGAAAATAATGCTTATGAGCAAGGTCACATTCCGGGCGCGATCGCCTGGTCATGGCAACGACAACTGTCGGATCAAGTTCGCCGCGATGTGATTCCGCGCGATGAGTTCGAACGGCTGCTCGGGCATTCGGGGATCTCGCCCGAAACCACGGTAGTGCTTTATGGCGACAATAACAACTGGTTTGCTGCCTGGGCTTTTTGGCAGCTCAAAATCTACGGCCACAAAGATGTTCGTCTGTTGAACGGTGGGCGCAAGAAATGGCTTTATGAAGGAAGAGAAATCAGCACTGACGTTCCGGTTTATGAGCCTACCAGCTATCTGGCGAAGAAACCGGATTATTCGATACGCGCATTTCTGGCCGATGTGCAACGCGCGGTGAACGGCGGCAATGTTGATTTGGTAGATGTCCGGAGTCCGCAAGAGTACACGGGGGAAATTCTTGCGCCGCCCGGACTTCCGGAAACTGCGCAGCGCGGCGGACACATTCCGGGCGCGCGCAGTATTCCGTGGGGGAAAGCGGCAAATGAAGACGGCACATTTAAGTCGTTGGAGGAGTTGCGGGCTATCTACGATGAGGAAGGAATCGACGGCAGCAAGCCAGTGATCGCGTATTGCCGGATTGGGGAGCGATCGAGTTACTCGTGGTTTGTTTTGAAATATCTTTTGGGCTACAAGAACATTGTCAATTATGACGGCTCTTGGACGGAATGGGGGAATTTGGTAGGCGCGCCGATTGAACGGGGTGTGGCGGCACCGGTAGCTGGACTTGCGGCACATGCAGGCTGAGGACTTTCACAAACAACTCATGGAGCTGGAAGGATGGATGGTGAACCTGACCTCCTACCGAATTAACGGCCGCTATTTAGCGGAGGTAGAAGCCATTTCTTCCGGAGTCACTATCGCGCGCGCGACTCACGAAGCGCGCGCGGTGGCGGAACAAGATGCGATTGGAGCGGCGATTAAACGACTGAGCAGGACGCGGCGGATGGATTTAGATTTGACGGTGGGCGGCTAGCTAGGTAGTCTGTCCGCTCCTTCACAGTCACGGCTCGGAAAAACATCATTGGAGCACATTCACAGGTTGGCCATTCTTGCCGCGAATGTCGCGTGCGCTGACCTGGCCTGCGGCGGAGTTCGACTCAACCTACGTCAGCAGGGATTTATAGAGCCTTAGGGTGTCGTCAATACCATCGCGCGCTACCGACGGCGCCGCACCGTTACGCGGTGGATTTTTCAAAACCTGCAAGACTTGCCTGGCCACGGCACCGGCATCGCCAATGGGGGCAACGAAAACATTGGGAGGGCGCATGCCGTTGTCGGTGGCAACCACTGGAGTGCCTAGCTGCAAAGACTCGCGGACGGAAATAGAATCGCCGTCGTAAAGAGTGGTTCTGAGGAGCACGTCGGCACGGCGGATGAGTTCGATGGTGCTGGGATGAGGCACATCGCCGGCGAGTAAAATGCGATCGTTGTTCGGCTCAGAGGCGATTCTTTCTAGCAGTTCACTGCGCAAGCTGCCGCTACCGACAATCACCAAACCGGCCTCAGGATAGGACTGGCGGATCTGGCGCAAGACTTTCAGTTGGAGCGGCAAATCGTACTCGGGTTCTAGCAGGCCGACTGTGACCAGCAAAGGTTTTTGGCGGCTGCAGAATGCTTCCAATTGCGGATCAAAAGCGCTCGTCGCGTTGAGGCGAGTTAAGTGCGGAAAGGGTTCCAACTGATGGACTTTTTCGGGCGCTATGCCGCAGTTTGCCAAGAATGCTTTGATTTCGGGATTAACGCCGACGAGTGCGTCGAAGCGGCGGAAGACGGAGTAAATGATCTTCAAGCGGTTGGATTGCTTGGCCTGATCGGAAGTAGGATAGCCGCCTGAGTGCAGCGTCAGAACCGAGCGACGTCCCGGCAAGGCAGTTAATAACGCGCCGAGTGCTATGAGGCGATTGGTGATGTCACCGCCGACGTGAAAGTGGGCGATGTTGGTTGGCAGGGTCAGCAACAATTTAGCGACTGGCAGCGCACCATTAGGAAAGTAGACGTTGGGAATGCCGGTCTGCTTGTGACGCGACAGGCTGATGACGAAGCTCGGATGACCCTGTTCCTGGAGACGCTGATGAATTGCCACGACATTCGTTTGGACACCGCCATGTGGAGGAGGGTAGACACCCAGTTGCACTACTTTTAGACCCAATGCGGCCAAATTATTGCATTGCTCCTCGGCGTTGCGGCGCGTTCGTTTCCAAACCCTGAACTCACTTTACCCTATTGAGGGTTGGTAGAGAGGGCGATTCTGAAACCTCAAAGTAATAAACTCGTCATAGACGAAAGCCTTCTTTTTGAACAGCCCTTTACTAGACGCCTCGCCGCGGATCGCATTTTTTACCGACACGTTCGACGAAGCCAACGGCGTGGCCACATTGAGCCAGCAGTTAGCACTTTTCGCGAAGAAACGCGGCCTACCCTTCCTGATGATTCGAGGAGGTGCGAAAACCAGGCTGACGCAGGACGGTTCACTGGCAACACTTGAATTGCAGCGGGGAGTGGCCTCGTTTCCAGTCGATAAGAGCCTTTATTACGATCCTCTATTTGCGCGCCATAAGCAAACGGTGATAGATGAATTGCATGCCTTTAAACCGGATTTGCTGCATATCACTGCACCGGGCGATGTGGGAATTTTGGGAGTTTGGGTGGCGCATCTGATGGGGCTGCCTTCGGTTGCGTCGTGGCACACGAACCTGCATGAATATTTATCGCGCCGCTTGGATCGAGCGCTGAATTTTGCGCCCAAAAAGCTGCGCGATCGGCTGGCGCAAACGGTGGAAAAGCAGACGCTACGCGGGCTGGTGCGTTTCTATAAGACTGCTCGGTTCACGCTGGCGCCGAACCAGACATTGGTAAACCTGCTGCGGGCAAGAACGGGCAGGCCGTCGTACATTATGCCGCATGGTGTGGATTTGACGCGCTATGCTCCGGCCGCGGAATGCGATCATTCGGGCAAGCCATATTGCATTGGCTACGTTGGCCGGTTAACGACGGAAAAGAATGTGCGGCTGTTCGTAGAGCTAGAGCGCAAACTGTTAGCGGCTGGCGAAAGGAATTTCAAGTTCCTGATTGTGGGCGATGGCGGCCAGCAGAAGTGGCTGCAAGCGCGTTTAAAAAACGCCGAAATGCCGGGTGTCCTGCGCGGCGCGGAGCTCGCACATGCTTACACGCGTATGGATGCTTTCGTGTTTCCCTCTTTGACGGACACGTTTGGACTGGTAATTCTGGAAGCAATGGCGTCGGGAGTGCCGGTGATTCTTGCGCCTGAAACAGGGGCGCGGGTCGGTATTCAAGACGGGGTGTCAGGCTTTCTATCGGAAGACTTTGCAGCGAGTCTCCGATGCCTGATGCATAACCCGCAAATGCAAACAACCATGGGGTATGCGGCTGCTGAACTCGCCGGTAGGCATGGCTGGGATGCGGTATTTGAACAGTTGTATGAGAGATATGCCGAAGGACTCAATCAAGTGGCGGGCAGAACGCTGGCCACAACGCTCGAGGTTTGAGGCAGAATCGCCCTCGTCAACTATAAGGTAAGCGAGGATTTGGTTGCCATCTGGACAAAGATCCTGTGGGTAGATGAGAGTACCAATTACTAAGTAGGTTTTATCTTACGTGTGAGAGAGAGCTCATACTGACGATGACTACTGAAGTAGCGATGCAACGACGGACTCTTAAATTCCTCCTTTACCCGACCTTGTTCGCCTTTTTCCTGCTGCTTAAACCTTTGTCAGTGAGCGCGCAACAACCGTATAGATTCAGCCCGAAGCAGGTGCGGCTACTACTTGCTCACGCGGAGAGTGCGGCTGATTACCAGAAGCTCTCAAGCTATTTTCACTATCAGGAACTGCTGTTCCGCGCTAAGCGGCAGACGGTCTTCGATTATTATGCAAATCACACTGGAAAGTTCACTATGGCTGCCAAGTTCTGGAGCCGGGCGGACGTAAATGCGAGACTCTCGAACAAGTACGCGTGTAAAGCGGAGGAGAATGCGAAGATTGCAGGGCGGTATGACGAAATGCTAGCGAATCTGGGAGTGAAGCCGATCAGGGAGTCGGCGGTGCTGGTAAACGTAAAGAGTTTGCGGAAAGCGCCTCGTTTATAGGATGAGGCGGTGAGTACGGCGCCAACCGGAAGCGGGCTATTGGTGGAGTTCGCTATCGAGGGTTTTCATTTGTTCCGGGGCGTACCGGGTACCGGCAACGGCAGCGGGAGGGATCGCTTGCTCGATTTGCGCCAGGTCGGCAGGCGTGAGTTGAGCGGTTAAAGCGCTGAGGGCTTCTATCAATTGATGGCGCTTACGGGCGCCGATGACCGGGACGATCGTGTCGCCTTTGGCGAGTACCCAGGCGATGGCGAGTTGGGAGGCAGTGATGCCCTTCTCCTTTGCCAGATCGTTCAGCGACTTGACAAGCCTTTCGTTTTGGGCCAGGTTATCGGCGGAGAAGCGCGGGAAGTGGGAACGCCCATCGCGCGGACCCGTCGGCTTGGATCCGCTGAGCAGACCGCGCGATAGGACGCCATAAGCGGTGACGCCGATCCCTAGTTCGCGCAAGACTGGGAAGATTTCGGCCTCGGGTCCACGGCTGACGATGGCGTATTCGATTTGCAAATCGCAAATAGGATGGACCTTGTGGGCCTGGCGAATTGTGTGTGGACCGACTTCGGAGAGACTTATGTACCGAATGTAACCGGCCTTCACCATGTCGGCCATAGCGCCGACGGTGTCCTCGATCGGAACGCGGGGATCGAGACGGGCGGGTCGGTAGATATCGATGTGATCAACGCCGAGGCGCTTCAGGCTATAGGCGAGGAAATTCTTCATGGCGGCGGGTCGGGCGTCGTAGCCGATCCAACTGGCATCGGGGCCGCGCATAGCGCCGAACTTGACAGAGAGCAGTACTTTGTCGCGGCGGTTTTTGAGGGCGCGGCCGATGAGCATCTCGTTGTCGCCCTGGCCGTAGAAGTCGCCGGTATCGAGCAAGGTAATGCCGGCATCGAGGGCAGCGTGAATGGTCGCGATGCTTTCGGCTTCATCGGTATGACCGTACATTCCGGACATGCCCATGCAGCCGAGCGATAGGGCGGAAACTTGTGGGCCGTTTGCGCCGAGTTGACGGAAGATCATGTTTCCATGCTAATCGAAATATGGCCGCGTGAGGCGCCGCTCCCCTATTCCGAAGAGACGGAGCGCCATAGGTCAAGGCCAGCGTCGGCAGCGTATTGATCGATCTGTTTGAGTTCGTCCACCGAGAAGGAAGTATTCTTGAGTGCGTCAAGAGAATTGTCGAGTTGCGCAACGTTGCGGGCGCCGATGAGAGCGGAGGTGATGCGCTTATCGCGCAGGACCCAAGCGATGGCCATCTGGGCGAGGCTTTGGCCGCGAGAGTTGGCAATTTTGTTAAGGGCCTGAACGCGACCGATAGTTTCTTGCGTCAAGAATTTCTGGCTGAAGCTGGCGTCGAGTTTGGCACGCGAGTTTTCCGGGATACCGTTTAAGTATTTGTCGGTGAGGAGTCCTTGAGCGAGAGGCGAAAACGCGATGCAGCCGACGCCGAGAGAATCCAGCGTCTCGAGAAGACCTTCTTCGACCCAGCGATTCAGCAGTGAATAAGACGGCTGATGAATGAGCAGCGGGACACCAAGAGCGCGTAGAATTTTTTCCGCTTTGCGGGTGCGTTCCGGGCCGTAGGAAGAGATACCGACGTAGAGCGCCTTGCCTTGGCGGACAAGTTGAGCGAGGGCGCCCATAGTTTCTTCCAGAGGAACGTCGTCACTGGGACGGTGGGAGTAGAAAATGTCGACGTATTCCAGGCGCATGCGCTTGAGGCTTTGATCGAGAGACGCGATCAGATATTTACGTGAACCACCGACGCCATAGGGACCAGGCCACATGTCCCAACCGGCTTTCGAAGAGATAAGCATTTCGTCGCGATGATCGCGGAAATCCTTGTGGAGAATGTCGCCGAAATTCTCTTCAGCAGAGCCATAGGGAGGGCCGTAGTTATTGGCGAGATCGAAGTGAGTTACTCCGCGGTCGAAGGCGCGGCGGATGACAGCGCGCCCGGTCTCGAAGACATCTTCACCGCCGAAATTCTGCCACAGGCCGAGTGAAACGGGCGGCAGTACGATGCCGGATTGACCACAGCGCCGAAAAGTGGCCTGGTCGTAACGTTTTTCATTGGGCTGGTAATTCATTCACTCGCACAGTACACTTTCTGAATGGGATTTTCGCGATACACTACTTAAGCACATTATTGCGAGAGTCGAGAATGAGAACTATCTCGACAAAGGAGGGACGGTTGGCGTCTAAGCAAAGTTTTAACATTCAATATCCCGTCAAGCTATTTGGGCAACCGACGGGCATGACATGTTGGTCGGCGGCAACGACCATGCTGTTCGGCAGCCAGTTTTCCGCTGGACCAGGATCGGCAGCGCTGGGTGCGACCGGCGGCTTAAAACCCGACACTAACAACATACAAAGCTTTGCGCGCAGCTACAATTTACGCTTGAACTATCCGCAGAGTTGGACCGTTGAAGGACTGACCCACCTCTTGCAGCGAGGGCCCGTTGTGTTAATGGGAGCGATTCCCAGCCTGCACGCGGTTGTGATCGGCGGCATCCGAGGAGATAGCACATCGGGCAGCGCGGAGTTGACAATCTACGACCCTTGGCCTCCGAACCAAGGGCGCGTCTATACAGTCAATTATCAAAGCTTCATGACGCAGTTTCCAATGGCGACGATGTATCTTCTCCAACGGTAGATGCCAGTTAGTGGGAAGCGTAATTACATGAGAACCAGGTTGCGGTTGAGTATTTTGCTCGTTGTCTGCTGTTTTGCCTTTTCGCAAAGTGAGCCGCCGGTTGTGGGCACGTGGGTATCACATCTCAAATATTTTGAGAACGATGACTACGACCGCTTACACCTGGAGCTAAACGGATCGAAGCTGACTGGAAAGCTGGGCGACGATCCGTTCGAGGGCACCTTCGAGAATGGCCGGATTGAAGGGCTGGTGAAGTTAGGCGGAGATGAAACGATTAGGCTGACGGGCGAACTGAAAGGCGACCGCATCGAGGGGACCGTTAGGTACGTTGACGAGAAGCTTGACTTCAAGTGGGACGCGCATCGGGAAGTGGCGCGCAAGGCCGGCTCTGCGAAGACGTATAACTTTGAACCAACGCACTTCGAACACTTTTTTTCGGACAACATTGCGCCCGTGCTGCGTTTATATCCTGGTGACACTGTCAAGACGTGGTCGGTGGATGCGGGAGGTACGGACTCCAAAGGTGTGCATCGGACGTCCGGCGGTAATCCGCTAACGGGCCCTTTTTATATTGAAGGCGCAATTCCCGGGGACACACTGGTTGTGCATCTGAACCGGCTGCGGCTGAACCGCGACTCGGCGATCAGCAGTCCACTGATTGTGAATAGCGCTTTGAACGCGGGGTACGTTGAGGCTCGAAAGAAAGTGGAGGGATATAACGCGGATTGGAAGCTGGACCGTGAAGGCGGGTTTGCGTCGCTGCAGAAGCCGACGCAGGCGATGAAGAATTACCAGGCGCCGCTCGCACCGATGCTTGGTTGTGTGGGAGTGGCGCCGGGTGGGGGAAATCGTTATCGTTCGGGTTATTTGGGCAGCTTTGGCGGCAACATGGATTACAACCAGGTGCGCGAGGGCGTCACGATCTACTTGCCGGTAAGTGCACCAGGAGCGTTGCTTTTTCTGGGCGATGGACACGCTTTGCAGGGGGCGGGCGAATTGACGGGCAATGCGCTTGAAACCTCGATGGATATTGAATTCACGGTGGATTTAATGGCCGGCGGCGCGCCACGGAATCCACGCATGGAGAACCGAGATTTTCTAATGGCGAGCGGTATCGCCGGCAGCCTTGATGAGGCGTTTCGACAAGCGACGACGAACCTGGTTCGCTGGCTCGAAAAAGACTACCAGCTGAATGCGGCGGAGGTATCGTCTGTGCTGGGGACGGCGATGGTGTATGAAGTCGCGGAGGTGGTAGATCCGCAGGTCCACGTGGTGGCCAAGGTGCCAAAGTCGCTGCTCGGCGGCATAAAGCAACCGGTAGCATCGCAGTCGCTCGATTATCAAACCTACAAAGCGCGCGTAGAACCGGTTTTTCTCAAGAAGCGTCCGACGCATGCACGTTGTGTTGTGTGTCATGCCGGGGCCAATCACGCGTTCCATTTGGAGCCGCTAGAGCAAGGCTCTGCTGGCTGGACGGAGGCACAATCGCGCAAGAATTTCGAAACCGTCTCGCATTTGGTGAGGGCGGGTGAGCCGCTCTCGAGTTTGTTACTGATTCAACCGCTGGCCCATTCTGCGGGCGGCGCGGAGTTTCATTCAGGAGGACGGCAATTTGCGTCCCAAGACGATCCCGAGTGGCAGGTGATCGCGGCGTGGGTGAAGGCCGCACATTAAGGCAATGTGACGGTGCCATTTCGTTTGGGCACTTCACCCACCGCAATGCGCGCGACTTCCTTCAACGACTGGGTGTCGACGGCGGAAACGTAGTTTTCACCAGCATTCGCCACGTACACAAATTTGCTGTCGGGCGTGAACGTCAGCCAATCGGGTGTTGAGCCAGTCGCCACATTGCCTAATAATTTCAGGTCGGGCAGCGAGTAGGCAAAGACACCGCTGGCTAAAGAGCTATTGACCCACAGCATTTTGCCGTCGGGTGAGATGCCGATGCCATGCGATGGCGCGTCACTGTGGGCATTTCCCCGGCGAGGCTCGTCGGGCAGCATGATGCGTTGCGTTTCTTTGTGTGTTTTGAAATCCACTATGGCGAAGCCGTGGACGTTCGATAGCTGCACGAAGATTCGAGCGGTTGATCCATCTGCCGCGGGTTCCATGGCAATCGGCCGCACGCCTTTATCGAACTCCAGATCCCAGAGCGGCGTCAGCGTGCTTTCATCGATCACGGTAATGCGCTTGCCCACGACGGAGCCGACCACTACCGATCTGCCGTCTGGCGTAACGTAAACGTTGTGGGCGTTGCCTTTGACCGGAATGGTTTTCACATTCTTGCGAGTCTGAGTATCGACAACGTCCACCGCGCCTGGGGCAGTAACAATCGCGACAAACAGCCGGTGGCCATCGCGGGAAACAGCAACGTTATTGGGGCGACCACTCAGCGGGATTTTAGTGAGCAAGCGCCCGTATTTGGTCTCGACAACCCAAAGGGAGTTATCGGCTTCGCAGGAGATGTAGGCGAGCGCGCCATTGGGCGAGAACGCGACGCCGTGCGCGGCCTCAATCTCTTTGATCTTCATCACTACCTTGTTGGTGGTCGGATCGATCACATCCAGATCGTCGCCGGCACTATTGGTTTGGTAAATGCGAACGGACGAGGCCAGCAGGGGCAAGAGTAGGAATGGAAATAAACACGCGGCAGTTTTCATGGTGGCAACCGATGCCGCCAGTTTATCTTGACTACTTTGTGCCGGGCGCGTGGACAACTAACTGTGGTGTCACGAAAGTGAAAGCCGGACCTCTGCCCGCTTTAAGGGCGTGGGCACCGAGATCCGGCAAGGGATGGGGGAGTCGTCCCTTATTTGATCGTGAGCCGTTCAAACCAACTGAGGAGCGAACGTAACCTCGCGCCCTCTAGCATGAATTTGAATAGTTTGAAACCGAGGCTTCCCTAAAGTGTCTCCTCGGAGTTAACTCACGACTGGATGTGATTCGGAAAACTTACTATTTTCAACTCGAGTCAGCTAGAGGGTAACACAAAAAGGCCAGCGTGTATTCCAAGATTTTTCTTATCGCACAATCACTGGGATAGCGGCAAAGAAGACGAAATTCCTTGACGAGGATTCACATTAGCGCGAAAATCAAATTGCACGAAATGAATGAACAGAGATACCCGGATGTCCCGGGCGTTGCCAGAATCATCCTCATTTAGGAGGTGAACAAATAGAACCCGACAACGAAGAGGGACGACTCGGTCAGGTGATCGGCTAGAAGTGGGATTGCGGGAACGACCGGAGCGGCAGTCATGATAAGCCGTGCACATCTTGGTGCAAACTGATGGCGCAACCGACATCCAAGCTGGACATTGAGACTTAGTCGTCCCTTTTGTATCCTCCTGACAATGGCTGGTGAGTTCTTGTTTACGGCAATAGAAGCGGCATACAATTTGAACAGATGACGTTGGCTTTCAGGGACCTGAGTATTTCTCAGGTTCGTAGCGTCGCGTGACATTCGTGAAGGATCTGCACGCGCAATGCGCCTTTCATCGGCAGGCTGCGATCTCTACTGAAGCACATTTTCAACGCCGTTGCCGATCGCGTTGAGTCTAACCGCATGTATGTCGAATGACTTTAAGGCGAACCGACGCGAAGTATTGCTAGCCCTCGGTGCGGGAGTTGCCGCTTCCAGTGCTGGTGGTGCGCCTTCGCACAGTGAGATTCCATATCGTACGCTCGGTCACACCGGTGAAAAGGTTTCGTGCATCGGCATGGGCGGTTATCACCTCGGCAAGTCGGAGGTAAGTGAAGCGGACGCCATCAGGCTCGTGCGAACCGGTGTTGACCGAGGCATCAACTTTCTCGACAACTCCTGGGATTACAACAAGGGCGAAAGTGAAAAACGAGTTGGCAAAGCAGTCAAAGACGGCAACCTTCGCGGTCGCGTCTTCATGATGACAAAGAATGACGGCCGCACGAAAGAAGAATTTAACAAGCAGTTGGATGAATCGCTAAAACGTCTGCAGACGGATCATCTTGACCTGATTCAATTTCACGAGATCATTCGCTTCGAAGATCCGGACCGAATTTTCGCCGCCGGTGGCGCTGCTGAAGCTGCGCTGGCCGCGAAAGCGGCTGGGAAAGTGAGATACATCGGATTCACCGGCCACAAAGATCCGAGCATTCATCTTTACATGTTGAAGGTGGCCGACCAGCACAAGTTTGTATTCGACACTGTGCAGATGCCGGTGAACGTGATGGACTATCACTTTCGAAGCTTCACCAATGAGGTGCTGCCCGAACTCACGAAGCGGAATATCGGTGCACTGGGAATGAAGAGCATGGGTGATACGGTGATCCTCAAGAGCGGCGCGGTTACTGCTTTAGAGTGTCTGCAGTTCTCGTTGAGCCAACCGGTTTCGGTGCAAATTACCGGCATCGACAAACCTGAAATTCTGGATCAGGCGATCCACGCCGCACAGACTTACGACAAAGTCTCTAAAGGAGCAGATGGAAGCCATTCTTCGCCGAACGAAGACGCAGGCGACGGAAGGCAAGTGGGAGCTCTTCAAGACCAGTGCGCTGTTCGATAGCACGGCAAAGAACCCGGAGTGGTTGGGGACAGCCAGTCCGCATGTGAAGGCTGTTCAGCCGCCGATGTCGTAGTTGAGACGACTCGGGCAAACCGCTTTCAAGAGGTTCTCTTTGGGCACGGAATTGCACTTTGTCAGTGCAGATGAAGAAATTCGAAAGAATCTGCGGGAAGTTCCCCGTGTCTTGTGCGATCGCGGGAAACGTCAGTTGCGAAAGTGAACACTCGCCAGTTACTCACGGAGGTGATTGGTGCTATTAAATAACGTTAAATACGCGCTGCGCAGTCTTCGCAAGAGTACCATTTTGACGGCCACCGCCATCGTGGCTTTGGCGCTGGGGATCGGCGCGAACACGGCGCTTTTCACAGTTGTGAATGCTGTTCTGTTGCGTCCGCTGAACTACCCGCAAGCGAGTCGACTGGTACAACTAACGCGGAGTTTCCAAGGTGGGGCATTCAATGTAATGCCGGTTACTCCTACGAAGTTCGATTTTTGGCGCAGAGAAAATCGTTCTTTTGAATCAGTCGCCGCCTACAACTTCAGTCCGGTTGGACTGAATTATACGGGGCAAGGCGATCCGGAGAGACTCGTCAGCTTGCCGGTCACAGCCGATTTCTTTAGCGTGTTGGGAGTGCAACCCATGCTGGGCCGCGCGTTTACTGCGGCGGAAGATAAACCGGGTGCGGGTCGCTTCGCAGTGATTAGTCAGGCGATCTGGCAGCGGCTTTTTCACGGCGACCGTGATGTGGTTGGGAAATCAATTCCACTCGATACCGCCAACTACACCGTGGTAGGCGTGATGCCGGCCGATTTCGATTTTCCGCAGAGTGCCGAATTGTGGACACCATTGCAACTCAAGAATGATCCAGCGGATCACGCCAACAACTACAGTGTGATTGCCCGGCTCAAGGCGGGAGTGACTCTGGCGCAGGCGGCACAGGATATGCATTTAGTGGCGTTGCATTTCCGCCAGCAGTTCGGCACCGGCATCATGATGAGCGACAACGAAGACATCGCAGTGCATGACTTACATTCGTGGATCGTGGGGAATATTCGGCCCTTGTTGCTGGTGTTGATGGGTGCGGTTGGCTTCGTTCTTTTGATCGTTTGCGCGAACGTTGCCAACCTTTTGCTGACGAGGTCGGCGGTGCGGCGGCAAGAAATGGCAGTGCGTACCGCGCTGGGCGCGAGTGGGCGGCAGTTGATGAGCTTGCTGTTTACCGAGAGTTTGTTGTTATCAGCCACGGGTGGAACTTTGGGGGTTATGTGGGCGCAATTCTGTGTGCCGCTGCTGATTGGACTGGCGCCGGGCAATTTGCCACAAGCACAACGCATCAGCATGGATTGGAGTGTGCTGATGTTTGCGGCGGTAGTTTCGATGCTCACAGGCATCCTGTTCGGATTTTTGCCAGCCTTGCAAAATATGAAACTCGATATCAGCAATCGTTTGCGGACGGCGAGCACGCGCACCGCGACACATGGTTCAGGGAACAGAGCGAGAAAGATCCTGATTGCCGGGGAGGTAGCCATTTCCTTGGTGTTGCTGATCGGGGCGGGGCTATTGCTGCAGACGTTTTGGAAGTTGAGCGCCGTGAATCCGGGATTTTCGACGAAGAATGTGTTAACCGCGAAGATGTCGGTCAGTGCAGAGCAGTTTCGAACGACTGCGGCGAATGCGCTTTTGGAAAGACGCGTGGAGACACGGCTTGAGGCCACGCCCGGAGTGTTGGCCGCGGGAACGATCACCACCTTACCGACGGAACCAGGATTCGATGATCCATTTGAGATCATTGGTCGGCCATCGAAAGAGATACAGGATGCCTCGCTCAGAGCGGTCTCGGCACACTATTTTTCGGCGCTGCAGATTCCGGTGGTGGCGGGGCGGCCATTTACTGAGCAGGATACGCAGCAGGCGCGCCGAGTGATTATTGTCAACGAGGCTTTTGCCGAAAAGTACTTTCCGCATCAGACGGCGGTGGGACAGCAGTTGTTGATTGGCCGTGTGATGGGTCCGGCTTTCGCCGATGTGCCGCGTGAAATTGTGGGAGTGGTAGGCGACACTCATGACGCCGGTTTGGCGGCACCGCCGGACCCGACTTACTTTGAACCGCTCACGCAGTTGCCGGATGCTTTGACTGCACTGGGCAATCAATTGGTGCCCATGAATTGGGTGATACGGACGGCGGGCGACCCGCTGGCAATGGCACCGGCGATCCGGCGAGAAGCGCTGGCTGCGTCGGGAACGGTGCCGATGGCCGAGCCGCGTTTGCTGGACCAGGTGGTGGGTAGTTCAATAGCGCGCCAGCGGTTTAGTATGACTCTACTGGCAATTTTCGCCGGGCTAGCGGTTTTGCTTTGTGCAATTGGTTTGTACGGAGTGGTGTCTTACTCGGCGACACAGCGGACGCGCGAGTTGGGGATTCGGGCGGCTCTAGGCGCAGGGCAAGTTGATCTGTTGAAGCTGGTGATCGGACAGGGAATGTGGATGGTGGTGATTGGCTTGACCATTGGGTTGATAGCGGCGAGTGGGTTGACGCGTTTTCTGCAAGGGATGCTTTTTGGCGTTGAAGCTTTTGATCCTTTGACGATGGCCAGCGTGACGATTTTATTGGGAGTTGTGGCACTGGTTGCTTGCTGGCTGCCAGCCAGGAGAGCGGCGAAGGTGGATTCGGCGATTGCGCTAAGGGATGAGTAGGTGAGAGTTGCCACAGGAGGCTCGAGACTATAGCTGATTCGCCAGGAACTCAAGCATGAGCGCTACGCAAGTCTCTGGTTGATCGGTCAGCAGCATATGTCCGGCTTTGGGAATCAGTTCGAAGCGGGCGCGCGGAATGCGTTGGGCGACGACGCGGCCGTTGGCGGGTGGGACGAGGCGGTCTTCTTCACCGTGGACGACCAAGGTAGGAACTTTGATGCGGGGTAGCCGGAGGTAGGCATTCCATAGTAAGATGCCACCAAATTGAGCCCAGAAGCCGCGATAAGTCCAATTGCATGTTGCTCTTATATGCAAGTCTTCCTGGATTGTTTCAAGTGGCGTTGAGGGAGAATACAGCAAGGGGATGAGAGCCGCTTCGCGGGACATGCGGGCGTCGGCACCGAGTGGCAGTTCGCGTGGAGCGTGGGACAGACTGGGCCAACGGGCCAGCAATCCGCCGTAGCTGGTACACCCGAGTAAGAGGCTTAGGACGCGGTGGGGATAGCGCAGCGCTAATTCCTGTGCGATCATTCCACCCATGGAGGCGCCAATCACATGAGCCGCCGACACTCCGGCAGCATCGAGCACGGCAGCCGTGTCTTGTGCCATCAGTTTCATACGGTACGGACCGCGCGTGACGTCGCTCCGGCCCATGCCGCGGTTATCAAAATAGATAGCCCGATAGCGACTACTCAGAACGGGAAGTATTCGGAACCACATTTCATGGGTGAAACTCAAACCCATTATGAGGAGCACCGGCGTTCCGCTACCCTGCTCGTTCCAATAAATCTTGGCCCCCTGGCTGGTCACGTACGGCACTGTAACCAAAGTAGCAACGTGGCAGGCTGGGGACACATCAGGCTGTCCCTTCCGGTTGAATTTTCACTGCTTTCGTGGAAGCGGACCCCAATATATATGGTCTGGCTGGAGCTTATCTACCAAATCAAGTGTAGTTCCTCCTTTACACTGCAACGCGGACAGGGTAGTATGGAAGCACCCCCGAGAATTTCACGAAGGAATGGTATCTCCGTTTGCTGAAACTTAAGCGTGTCGAGATTCACGGGTTCAAATCTTTTTACGATAGAACCGAGATGCGATTCAACGGCAGCGGCATTGCTGCCGTGGTGGGACCGAATGGCTGCGGCAAGTCGAATCTGAGCGACGCCATTAGCTGGGTACTGGGCGAGCAGTCGGCCAAGAGCTTGCGCGGGGCGCGGATGGAAGATGTCATTTTCGCCGGAACGCGCGATAAGAAGGCGCTGGGCATGGCGGCAGTCACGATGACGCTGGTGCCGGATGAGTCGAAGCTCAACCTGTTAGATCGGGCGAAGCACGAGGCGGCGGCGGAACCGGTGGCCGAAGCGCCAGCGGAGGTGATTGTGGTTGAACCCGGCGCAGGGGGGAAGCCCAACCGCTGGCAGCGACGCTGAATGGCAATTACTCGCCCAACGGTGGGCACGGCGATAGTAAAGCTGAGATTCTGCGGACGACAGAGCGCACGGGCGAGATCACAATCACGCGGCGGCTCTACCGCTCAGGCGAAAGCGAGTACCTCATTAATGGCAAGACGTCGCGGCTGCGCGACATTCAAGATTTGTTTTTGGGTACCGGGCTTGGGCCGGAAAGCTACGCGATTATCGAGCAGGGGCGCATTGGGCAGATCTTAAGCAATAAGCCGCAAGATCGGCGCGCGGTCATTGAAGAAGCGGCCGGCGTCACGAAGTTCAAAACGCGCAAGCGGCTGGCGGAAGCCAAGCTCGAGAGCGCGAAACAGAATTTGTCGCGCGTGTTCGACATTTTGGAAGAGGTCACGCGGCAGGTGAATTCGTTGAAGCGGCAAGCGGCGAAGACGAAGCGTTATGGAGAATTGCGCGCGGAATCCGTGGGGCATCTGCGGCAGTTACTGGCTGCGAAGTTCCGGCAATTGGAGCGCGAGACGGCGAAGATCGCGATTGAGCTGAATTTCGCGAACGCCGAATTGCAGAATGCCCAGACGACGATTCAAGAGCGCGAATCGGAACAGACGGGCGTTCTGGAATCGACGTACGCGAATGAGCAGGAGTTGACGGCGGCACGGCAGACGCTGGCGGATCTGAATGTGGAAGCGGAGCGGGCGCGCGCCAAGCTGGAATATCAGGCCAAACAGATTGAGCAGATCGATCAGCGGTTGACGGCGTTTGATCGCGAGCGCCACACCATTGAACAGCAGCAGCAAGAACGTGCGCTGGAACTGGAGCAGCATGCGGCTGAGTGGGAGACGCTGGAAGAAGAACATACAGCGAAGCGGGAAGAGTTGGACGCAAAGGCAAATGAGCGCCAGACAGCGCAGAACCGCCATGTTGAGCAGGAACGCGGTTTGGAAGCGGCTCGGCAGCGCGTGCTGCGAATGTTGGGCGAATCGTCAACGCTGAAGAACCGTATTACACAGATTGAAGCGCAGTTGGCGGCGGCGGTACGCGATAGTGAACGGGCACAAGAAGAAGAGCGGCACTCGAGCGGTGAGCAGGAACGGCTGTTGGAGATTCGCGCCGAATTGGCAGAGCGTTTGAAACTCGCACAAGACGAATTGCAGACAGTGAGCACGCAACGGCGGGAAGTTGAGTTGGAACTGCAGGGGAAACGCGCGCAATTGAATGAAAGCCGTCATGCGTTTGACCGGCTGCGCAGCGAATACTCGCGGGTAAAAGCGCGCAAGGATTCGCTGGGCGAAATTATTCAACACCGCGGGTATACGACGGAAACGGTGAAGGAAGTTTTCGCGGCTTCGGAAAAGGGCGCGACTGGTGAATTCAAACCGGTGGGTGTGTTGGCGGACTTTTTGGAAGTTGATCCGCAGTTTGAAAAGGCGACTGAAGAGTTTCTGCACGATGAGCTGGAATTCGTGGTGGTGCGTAACTGGCAGGACGCGGAGCAGGGTATCGATTTAGTTCGTGGTGAATTGAATGGGCGGGCGACTTTCCTGGCTGAGCATACAGAAGATATTTTCGACGGAACCACTGAGACGCCGCAACCGACGGGTTGGGATGAGTCGCTGACGAAACTGACTTCGGTATTGCGATTTACGAACGGGCTGACGGAACTACCGAAGCATTTGCTGCCGCGGATTGCGAATTGTTACGTGGCGGTGGATCGTTCGCTGGCGCGGAGGTTGGCGACACAGTTTCCGCATTGCTGGTTTCTAACGCCGGAAGGCAGCAGTTATCACGGGCGCGCGGTTACAGGTGGGAAGGAATCGGGCGCAGGGCCTTTGGCATTGAAGCGCGAACTGCGAGAAATTACGGCGCTTGAACAGGCAAAACAGGAAGAAATGGCAGCGGCGCAAGCAGCTGTGGCCGATCTCGAACAACTAATCGCGCAACTGATTGAACACTTAGAAGCGTTGCGATCCGATCAACAGGCGCAGGAAAAGAGCGTGCTGGCTTTCGATCATGAGACGCGCAAGCTGAGTGAGGAGTCGCAACGGGTGGGTGCGCGTCTGGCACATGCCCGGCACGAGTTGGAAAGGATTGCGCGCGATCGCTTGAAGTTGGAAGAAAGTGGGGCGCGCGACCGGACCAGTCTTGAACAGGCGGAACAGTCGCGGGCGGCGGAAGAAAGCGCGTTGGAAGCGGCTCGCGAATCGCTGAGCATTTTGCAGGCAGAAGTAGCGCGCACGGCAGAAGAACATTCGGCAGTGCGGGCGCATTTGGCGAGCTTGGAAGAGCGGCGGCGTTCGTTGGGGGCAAGCCGGGCGAGACTCGAAACGCAGATGCGCGATTTTGCTAATCGCCGCGAAAACATTTTGCATGAAGCGGAACGGTTGACGGCGGAAAAGGCGCAATTCATTCGCAGCAATGAAGAGCTCGATATCAAGCTGGTCGAGCTGAAGGGCGTGTTGGTTGCTACGGAAGCCAATGTGTTGCGGCTGGCTGAGCGCGAGGCGGAATTGCGAGCGCGTCTGGCGGCGTCGGAAGAAGAGCTGAAGCGGCTGCGAGCGTCGGCGCAAGAGGTGCAAGAGAAACGCGGCGAGTTGCAAGTGGCGCTAGCGCGTGGCGAGTCGGACCTGAAGCACTTGGAAGAGACTTGCCAGAAGGAATTGGAAACGACGCTGGCGCAGTTGGTCGAGGGCGCGGAAACAATCGCCGATGAAGTGCAGCTGGCGGAAATCGAAGCGAAGTATGCCGAGGTGCGGCGCAAGATCGACAACCTCGGGCCAGTGAATCCAACGGCGCTCGAAGAGTTCGAAGAAGCTTCGCAAAGGCAGGACTTCTTAAACACCCAGCGCCAGGATTTGCTCGATTCGATTCGCGATACCGAGAAGGCCATTCAAGAGATCGATGGAGAGTCGCGCAAGCGGTTCGGCGAAGCGTTCCATGCGATCAACGCGAATTTCAAAGTTATGTTCCAAGTACTCTTTGGCGGCGGCGTTGGCGAGATGCGCTTGACCGACGAAGAGAATCTGGCGGAATCGGGTATCGATATTGTGGCTTCGCCTCCCGGCAAGAAACTACAGAGTGTCTTGCTGCTTTCGGGCGGCGAGAAGTCACTGACAGCGATGGCGCTGCTGATGTCGATTTTCCAGTACACGCCAAGTCCTTTCTGCATTCTTGACGAAGTGGATGCGCCGCTCGATGAACCGAATATTGAGCGGCTGACTCGGCTGTTGAAGGAAATGTCGGATCAGACGCAGTTCATCGTGATTACACACGCGAAGAGAACAATGGAAGCGGCACAGTCGCTTTATGGCGTCACGATGCAGGAGCCGGGTGTTTCGAAGCTGGTTTCTGTGAAGTTCAAGACGGCGTCCCACGGGCCGGCTCCAAAGAAAGCGGAAGTCAAAAATCCCGAGGCTCCGAGCGAAGAGGAAGCTTTGGCAACGACCGCCGGTTAGAGCATCACAGTCTCAAGCTTCTTTACGTTTCAGTATCTTTTTGGGATACTTTTGTGAAGCCATTCGGGCATGAATGTCCATTGAGGAAACAGCAGTAGCGCCATCACGTCAAGCCGACTTAATTTACGGCCTGACGGATCGACCTCCTCTTGCACAAACACTTTTTGTGGCTGTGCAACACGTGCTGGCGGTGTTTGTAGGTATTATTACGCCACCACTGATTATTTCGCGCGCGCTGAAATTGGAGGCTGGAGACTCGGCTTTTCTCATCAGCATGGCGCTGTTTATTTCTGGCGTGGGCACGCTCATTCAGACGCGACGCATTGGGCCGATAGGTTCCGGGTTGTTGAGCATTCAAGGAACAAGTTTTGTTTTCTTGGGACCGATTATTGCGCTGGCCTCTAGCGCGATCAAAGAAGGAGCATCGCAAAAACAAGCATTAGGCGTGGTATTTGGACTATGCCTGACGACTTCGCTAGCGCCGATCCTCATCAGTCCGTTTCTGAAAGTCTCTGGCCGGATTATTACGCCTCTTGTGACTGGCACAGTCGTCACGTTGATTGGCCTCACACTGATTGAAGTTGGGATTACGAGTGTCGGTGGTGGGTTTGAAGCAAAGGCGGCGGGCAGTTTCGGCTCGATTGAGAATCTGTGTCTGGCTGCGGTAGTGGTTGGCGTGATTCTGGCGCTAAATGGCAGCGGCAAACCCGGGCTTCGCATGATCTCGGTGGTGGTGGGATTGGCGATTGGGTACGCTGTTGCGGCGGCGTTGGGACGAACTGATTTTGGTGCGCTGCGTGGCACGCAGTGGATTACTGTGCCGACGCCGTTTCGCTTTGGACTTGGATTTCGCGCAACCGCCTTGATTCCGTTTAGTTTTCTGTATGTCATCACCGCAATCGAATCGATTGGCGATTTGACAGCAACGAGCAGCCTCACGGATCAACCACTCTCGGGCCCGATTTATTTTGAGCGGTTAAGGGGCGGAGTGCTGGCGGATGGCATTAGTTCGGCACTGGCTGCACTGTTTAACTCTTTTCCGAGCACAACGTTCGCGCAGAACAATGGAGTGATTCAACTGACTGGGGTCGGCAGTTCGTACGTAGGGATCTTTGTGGGAGCAATGCTGGTGATTCTGGGTCTCTTTCCAGCGGTAGGTGGATTGGTGCAAGCGATGCCACAGTCAATTTTGGGAGGCGCTACGATCATCATGTTCGGAACGGTGGCAACGGCGGGAATCCGAATTTTGGCGGCGATCGAATTAGACCGGCGGGCTTCAACGATCATTGCGGTTTCGCTTGGGTTAGGGCTGGGCGTAACTTTCGTGCCTGAGATTATGAATCGCATGCCCGCCATCGTCAAAGATACGTTTTCTTCTGGCATTGCGACGGGCGGAATCACGGCGCTAGTCTTGAACACGTTGCTGCCTGGAAAGCGCGTCTGATGGGAACTGACGGTAAGCGATAGAAATTGCCCTGGGTGAGCCGCCGGCCGGCTAGGCTTTATGCAGTATAGAAAACACCGGCGAGGAGCCGGAGGTTACTCCTCGCCGGGAGATGATCACGAAGCAACTGAATGCAGCGCGATCATTTTCTGTAAAATCTGTTCTCTGATAAATAGATGCCAATAAACAAAGGCTGGTTGCTATAGTAACGCCCACACAGATGTAGGACGGAACATGAGCTGTTGTTTTTACCGGAAATAGGCGGTAGTTGCTGGCAACGTCACAAACTGCATGCCGGAAGATGCAAACTATAGTTTAGTGAGGGCCTCAGACAGTGCAGTACCACCAGAGAACGATAGAAAGATATTAGTCTCGGTGGTACCATCATCAAGATAGAAAAAAGACAGCGCGCCATCGGGTGGAGGCGCGCTGTTAATCGACGCTATGAGCGGTACAACCCAAGATTCGATGGCTTACCTCCGAGCAGTTCCATCAAATCTGAAGGGTGACCTTTCTATTGCAATTCGAATACCCATCCCAAAAGGGCCTGAAATAGGGGATTTGAGGGCCAAATCGAAGCTTCGATAGAACAAAAAAGATAATTCTGCGATATCCAGATAGATAATGGCTCTCAAGTCTTAAAAGAAAATGGCGCTGACGGTTACGCATCGGGTGGAGGAAGGGTTTGGCATCTTAAATGTCGTGGGACCGCTAACGCTGGGTCCTTCGCTGAATAATTTGCGCGAAGCGGCGCGCCAGGTCTTGGCGAACAAGCTGAACGGCCTGATTTTGCAGGTGAGCGAGGTCACGAGCATCGATAGCGCGGGTTTGGGCGAATTGACGATTGTCTACAACTTTGCGAACCGGCAGCGGTTGGGCATCCGGCTGGTAGGGAGCACGCAGTCAATGCTGAAAATGCTGGACATGACGCGTTTGGAAGAGTTGCTGCCGCCGGCAAGAGACATACAAAGCGCCAAACGCGAACTGCTAGGGAAGTAAAGTCTATATTGATGCAAGACATGTTGATCCAAGGCAAGAACTTGATTGGGTTCGCGCAATCGGCGCAGAACCAGAAGACCTTCTGCGGATATAATCCGCGCACGTCGACTCCGCTGGAGCCGGCCTTTCATGAAGCGTCGGCGAGTGAAGTGGACCAGGCGCTGGAACTGGCGGCGGCCGCGGCGGTGGTTCTCCGCGCATTGAGCGGTGAAAAGAAGGGCCAGTTTCTGATGGCGATCCGCGAAGAGATTTTGGCTTTGGGCGATGTGCTGGTGGAACGCGCAGTGCAGGAATCGGGATTGGATACGGGCCGGCTGCAAGGCGAACGCGACCGCACGACGAATCAGCTTAAGTTATTCGCCGATATCGTTAGAGAGGGTTCGTGGGTGGATGCGCGCATAGATACGGCGCTGCCGGAACGGAAGCCACTGCCCCGCCCCGCCATACGGCGCATGCTGCGACCGATAGGGCCGGTGGCGGTGTTTGGAGCGAGCAACTTTCCGCTGGCGTTTTCGGTGGCAGGCGGCGATACCGCTGCGGCGTTCGCTGCCGGAAACCCGGTGGTGGTGAAGGGACATCCGGCGCACCCGGGCACTTCGGAATTAGTGGCAGGGGCTATTGTGAAAGCAGTGAAGGCGCAAGGGCTGCCAGAAGGCACGTTTTCGCTAGTCAATGGCATAACAGCGGAGGTGAGCCTGGCAGTGGTGAAGCATCCCGAAACGCGCGCGGTCGCATTCACAGGATCTGAGAAAGCTGGCCGCGCTTTGTTCGATGCCGCGGCACAGCGCCCGGAGCCGATATCGGTTTACGCCGAAATGGGCAGTACCAATCCGCTGTTCGTGTTGCCAAGTGCGCTGCAAGGAAAGGCTCCAGCACTGGCAGAGGCGCTTTTCAAATCAGTCACGTTGGGCGTTGGTCAATTTTGCACATGTCCGGGGTTAGTGTTTGGCGTGGAGAGCGAGGACTTCCGGACTTTTGAACAAGAGCTAGTGAAATGCTTCGAGCAAGGTACGCCCGGCACGATGCTGAATCAAAGAGTGATGCAGGGGTTTGAGCAGCGCTTTAGCAGTGCGGCCGAATTGACAAATGTGGCGGTTTACAAATCGACCAATGGCGCTGCGACGCAGCGGACTGAAGGCCAGCCAGGGGTGATTATTACGGATGCCGGGACGTGGCGTGGCAGCGAAACGCTGCGTGAGGAAATTTTTGGCCCAGCAACGGTGGTCGTACGTTGCGCCACGGCAGATGAAATGCTGCAGTGCACAAAGGATCTCGCTGGCACCTTGACCGCAACGGTCCATGGTAGCGCCGAGGAGTTGACGGCGAATGCAGCCTTAATTGATGTGTTGACGCGGAAAGCAGGGCGCCTGATTTTCAACGCTTTCCCGACGGGCGTGGAGGTTGGCTATGCGATGCATCACGGCGGACCGTTTCCTGCGACGACGGACGAAAAATTTACCTCGGTTGGATCGGCTGCGATTTTGCGGTTCGCGAGACCGGTGTGTTATCAAAACTTTCCCGATTCGCTGCTGCCGGCGGAACTGCAAAGCGCGAATCCGCTGGCGATCATGCGGAACATCGACGGACGTTTGACGCGCGATCCGCTTTAGGAGGAACGACACCGTGACCCTGAAGTTGTTGGGACGGAACGCTCGACTGAAACAAGGACAGCAGCAGCGCAAGAAATTGGGCCGCAACCAACTGGGTGAATTTGAACCCAGCAAACGCAAGCAATCGGCCATCGACACGTTGTTGAGTGCCACGGGAGGAAGAGTCGTCAACCTGCTGCCGGAGAAATACCGGCGCATGTCGCTTTCGCCGTTCGCCTTTTTTCGTGGCGGGATTTCGATCATGGCAGCTGATTTGGGAAACCATGCTTCGACCGAGTTGACTGTGCAGCTCTGTGGCGATGCGCATGTCCAAAACATGGGATGTTTCGCATCGCCGGACGGTCATCTCGTTTTTGATATCAATGATTTTGACGAGACGATCGCCGGCCCATGGGAATGGGATGTGAAGCGCATGGCGGCGAGTCTCGTGTTGGCTGGTTCGGAAGCAGACCACAAATCGGCCGGCTGCGCGGATGCTGTTAAAGCTTTTGCCGAATGTTATTGCTCCACGCTGGAAATGCTGGCCGAACAACCGATCCTGATGGCAGCCCGCTATTTGATCCGGCGACTGGCCAAAGCACCTGCGGTGAACGCGGCGTTCAAGCAGGCAGAACGGGCGACGCCCATAGATCTTTTGAAGAAGTACACAGAGAAAGATGGCCACGGCAAGGTGCGCTTCAAGGCAGTTGAGCACGTGCTCTGGCCGGTGGATGGCGCTGAGAAAAAGGACGTGCTTGATTCGTTGCCGGCTTATGAAGGAACCCTTGCGCCTGAACGGCTGCACTTATTTAAGTTTTTCACCGAATGCGATGTGGCATTTAAGATTGTGGGAACCGGGAGTGTGGCGCTGCGCGACTATGTGGTGCTAATGGAAAACGGCAAGGATGATCCGTTGTTCGTGCAGCTTAAACAGGAAGTGCATTCGGCGTATGCGCCTTATTTAAAACATGCGCATTATGACCATCAGGGACAGCGCGTGGTGGAAGGGCAACGGCGGATTCAGGCTATTTCGGATTTACTGTTGGGATGGACGCGGGTGGCGGACAACGATTACCTGGTAAGGCAGTTGAACGATCACAAAGGGAGCGTGGACTTGAGCACGCTGCGTGGCGATGGCTTGACGAGTTTGGCGGGTGTGGCTGGGGAACTGCTGGCGCGCGGGCATGTGCGATCGGGCGATGCACTGGCTATTAAAGGTTATATCGGGGGTACGGAACGGATTTCGAAGGCGATCGTGAAGTTTGCATTGCGGTATGCGGAAGTAACGAACGACGATTTCGCCGAGTTTAAGAAGGCGATTAAAGCGGGGCGGATTAAGACGGCGGAGGACGCGAACAAGCGGGTTCAAACGGTCTGATTAAACGCTGAGGCGAAGCTTTCGTGCCGTTCAATATTTCCGCAAGAAAGTTTCGAGGCTTGGCAATTCGGCGGCGTGCGTGGCGATGCAGATGTCGATGCCTTCCAGGGTTTCGTCGAGGTTGTGGCGCGCTCCGACCAACCTGTCGACTCTCGGTTCGAAAAAGCTCTTGAGTTCGGCTTTGGATTGCGCGTCGCAGAACGAAGAGCCCGCCCGCGGGAACAGCGAGTCGTAATCGAAAATGCCGCTGGATGAATTCTTACTGAGCAGCTCGTCGTAGTGAGCCTTAATGAATTCAAAGGGCATTTTCCTGGTAACTGCGGAATTTTGGCCGCTAAACACCAGCGGATAAAAGCCCCCATCCGATAACGGAATCTCGCCGGCGAGCACGGCCTGCATGCCCACGCTAATTGCCACGGGGTCGCGGAACGACATCATGGCAAGTTCCAGATCGCGGCGGATTTGACGATCTTTGGTTTGTTTCACTGCCGCCAAGTAACGGTCCATCAGACTTCGGTCGCCGTAGTAAGCGGCGGTACGCAGCACGGCTTCCACCATGTTGGCGTCGATAGATAAATGATCCTGCAGCCATTTTTGCGCCAGGGATTGACCTTGTTTTGCCAACTCCGGGTCGCCCCCATAGGTTGCTACTGCCGAGACAAGATTGGGCCGCAATAAGCTGATATCATCCGGTTCGTCAGCTGCCGGAATCCAACCGACCTGATGCGCACGCTGACCAAAATTACGCTGAAAGAAGGTCTGATAGTTTTTTTGCAGATTGGCCGGCACCCAGCGAATGATCGCAGTGTTGAGCGCAGAATCGACGACGTGACGATCGGGATCGGCATGGAAGACCTCAACCAGTTTCAATTCATCGGCGAAGGGCAGGCGGCCGGCAGCAACGCCAGAATGCGTGTTGCCTAGCAGGTCGACACGTTCGGGCGCGCTTAGACTTGCCACACCGCCATCGCTCGATAATTTCTGAGACAGGTCGCCTTGGTAAGCCACCTGGTAGTAGCCGTCGGCCTTGTCATTCATCTGCACCCAAGCGGGACAACTCTTCACGCTGAGTTCGATATCTTGCTTGGACTGTTCCATAAGCATGCAAGATCTTTCAGCAGCGCCACTGGCTGTTGGGTAACGCATGCAAATGGGAATCGACCAAGTTTGTGGTTGATCGCTGTTGGTGCCGAGGGAAAGCGAACGATGTTGTTGGAGATGGAGGAAAGCAGAATCGGGCCGGCAATCAAGCGCCGCGGAAACCATAGGGGCACCCGCTTGATTGAGAAACGTAGAGAACGGTTTGCTAACATCTCGCTTGCTTGAGCTACTAATGGCGTCGAGGAATTCGGGCGCAGTGGCGTTGCGAAACGCATACTGGGTAAGGTAGCTCTGTACGCCTTTACGGAATTCGGCGGGTCCGATAAAGTTTTCGAACATGCCGATGACGGCGGCGCCCTTCTGATAGGTAATGGCGTCAAAGGCATTGTTGATGTCGTCCTTCTTCTTGATCTCCTGACGGATCATGCGCGCGGAGACGAGACTGTCTTGATTTTCCGCATAGAGCTTTGAATCGACATCTTCGACGCGCGTTTTCCATTCCGGCTTCCATTCGGCGATGAGCTTTTGTTCCATCCAGGTGGCAAAGGCCTCGTTCAACCAGATGTCGTTCCACCAGGCAGTGGTCACCAAATCGCCAAACCATTGATGCGCGAGTTCATGTGCCGCTACCGAGGCATAAGAGCGCTGGCGGCCGATGGTGTCGCGGGTGGGATTGGCCAAAATCAAAGTTTGCGCGTACGTCACCATGCCTGGATTCTCCATCGCGCCGCCGAAGCCCGCACAGACGGCGACTTGATCGGACTTGTCATAGGGAAAGGGAATGCCGAAATAGTCTTCGAGACGTGTGAGGATGGTGGCGGTGACTTCGGCAGCGTATCTCGCCTCTTCCATGCGACCTTTGGGAACGACGATGCGGACCGGAAACTGATTTTTCCCAGCCTTGCCGGCGGCCACGTATTCAAAAGGTCCCACGGCAAAGGCAACGAGATAACTCGGCAGCGGCTTGGTTTGTTTGAAGAGGTAGGTTTTGAGCGAGCCGTCGGAGGTGTCGCGTTCAATGGGAGTGTTGCTGATAGCGGTGTCGGAGGTGGGTACGTGCAAGGTCAGCTGCCACGGCACCTTGTAGGAAGGTTCGTCGAAGCAGGGAAAAGCGCCGCGGGCGTCGGTCGGCTCGAACTGGGTATAGATGTACTTATTGCCGCTGTCTTCGCCGAGGAAAACGCCCGAGCCAGTCTTCTGGCGAACGGTGCCGGTGTAGCGAATAACGAGTTCGCCGGGGCCTTTGGGAATCTCGGAAGCGAAATGCAGCGCTAGAAAATCGTCGCCGCTCGGCTCGGCTTTTGCGGACATTATGCGCCCACTGCTGTTCAAAGAAGCGTTGGAAACGGAGATATCGGTGGCATTGAGCCAAATGGTCTTGAGCTCCTGTTTGACATCGATATTGATGACGATTTCGCCGGCGAATGTTTCCTTGAGTGGATCAAGTGTAAGATCTACGCGGTAGCTTGTGGGGGAGACGGAATCGGGCAGCCTGAGTTCAGGTTTATTCTGCGCGTAGGAAAGGGCGCACAAAAGAAAAAGACAAAGAGGAGCGAACAGAAACTCGCGGGAATTTCGCATGTAAAGCCATGGTGCCATAAACCATCGAACGTTTCATGATGTGAATGTTACGGCTTCCGCTGGCCGTTCATTGACGGAGAGGGAGAACAAATCGGGGCGGGCATAGTGACCGACAGTATCGAGATCGAACTTGCCGCGTACGATGTCATTCAGGTTGAGTTCGGCGGTGATAAGACCTTCGGTACCGTGCATGGGTCCAGCAAGTATTTGACCGAGCGGGTTAACAATAAGACTTCCTCCTTTGATGAGTTGGGTTTCAGGGGCGTCGCCTTGGATGGGCTGGTAATCGGCCGGGCAGTCGGAGCGCAATAGATACTGGCAGGCGCTTAAGACGAAGCAGCGGCCCTCGATGGCAATGTGTTGCATGGTGCAAGGCCAAGTGGGACGTTCGTCTACTGTGGGTGCGCACCAAAGGTTCACGCCTTTGGCATACATAGCAGCGCGAAATAGAGGCATGTAATTTTCCCAGCAGATGGCGGCGCCGAGAGTTCCGAATTCGCTGGAGATAGCTGGCATGGTAGAGCCATCGCCTTGGCCCCAAATGAGGCGTTCAGAGCCAGTCGGCATGAGCTTTCGGTGCTTGGCGATGAGCGTGCCTTGTGGGCTGTAGAAGAAGGCGGAGCAATAGAGTGTGCCGCCGGAGCGTTCGACAACGCCCACAACGAGATAAAGGTGATTGGCGGCGGCGATTTGACCAAGACGAATGGCTGCGGGACCTGAAGCTTCGATGGCAGATGCGAAGTAGCGGCGAAATTGATCGCGACCGGCATCGGAACGGGAACCGATGTGCGCGCCGAATGAGAGGCCTTTGGGATAGCCGCCAATGAACGCTTCGGGGAAGACGGCGAGTTGAGCACCTGCGCTGTGCGCTTCGCGGCAAAAGTGTTCAACTTTGTCGAGGGTGCGAGGCGTGTCGAACAGTGGGGTACCGGCTTGAACGACGGAGACGGTTACTTTTTCGGACATGGAGAGACAATCCTTCTGTTAGCTTTTCGATAACGAAACGATCAGCGACGATCCTTTCGCTAGCAGATTGACGAAACTCAAAGCTACTCCGATGCTCAGGCAACTCCAAGCGAACCAATCGCCGTGGCGCGTGTAAAACGTTGTCTCTTGGATGGATCCGTAGCGTACAATTGCCGCCAGTTCGCGAAACGCCGGAAGACGCTGAATCATTTTTCCCGCCGGATCGACGATGACGCTCAAGCCATCATTGGTGGAGCGAATCAAGAAGCGCCGGTTTTCCACCGCGCGCATGCGGGCGATAAGCAAGTGTTGGGCGCGGGCTTGGGTATGGCCGAAGTAGCCGTCATTGGACAAATTGACGAGAACGTCCGCGCCGGCCGCAGCGAACTGGCGGACCAGATCCGGGAACGCCGCTTCGTAACAAATGAATACGCCGAGCTTCTGCGGACCCGCTGGAAGAACTTTGATGGTGTCGCCCGGAACGAAATCGCCCGCCTCCTGGGTGACGCGATTGACAAAGGAAAACAAGGGCGGCACGTATTCGCCAAAGGGTACGAGATCGATTTTGTCGTAGCGACCGATTTCGCCACCGTCGGGCCCAAGAAGGACAGCGGAATTCAGCGGGCGGTGGTCGGATGTATAGGCGACGGTTTCGAAGAGGAAGTAGCCGTGGGTGCGGGCGATTTGGATGGCGTCGCGGTGAACGTCAGGGTCGCTGTAATAGTAGAGCGGAGCAGGCAACTCGGGCCAGATAACCAAGGGCGCAGGCGCAAAATCGGACAACGCTACGAGGTTGTGTTCGGTCTGATCCTGCAACAGCGGCGTCCAGGTGGTTTCGGGATTGACGTTAGGCTGCACCATCAAAGCTTTTTTCGTAGGTGTCACGCCTTCAGGGATGGCTGGCAAAAGCCACAGGAGGGGCAAAACGAACAAAGGCGCCAGGTAGCTGCGCGGACGACGGAGCACTACGCAAGCCAAGCCAACACTCAACATTGCGAATACAAAAGACACGCCATAAACGCCGACGATGGGAGCTAAGCGCAAGGGCAAAGACATGTTGATGCCAGCGTTGCCTAGATCGAGCCAGGTGAATCCGAATGTCGCGTGAGTGCGCTCCAAGCCTGTCCATAGCGCGGCTACGGCCGGTATGGCGTAAGCACGATTGAGGAGCATTCCTGCCAGCCAACTAAAGACGGCCATGTGCAATCCTTTGAGCACCGAGAACAGAACAAACGAGCCCCATCCGCCCCAACGGCCCATACCGCCGTCGACTTCTAAAACGAACGCGATCCAGTTGCAAAGGAAAAACCAATAAACGATCCCCACCGCCCAACCGATGGCGAAGCGCTGCCAGGCAAGCGGTGTGCGCGCCAAGGCGACCAGCAGCGGAGTAAGCGCAATGGGCGAGAGCCAGTAGACTTCAAATTTTGGAAAAATCAGCAGCAGAAGAAGGGCGCTGAAAAAAGCTAAACCAATGTGCAGAAGCAGCGGCCGGCTGACGTTAGCCATGCGCCTGTTCGGCCTCTTCGCTGACACGATCCGCCATGTAAGAACTGCGTACGAAAGGCCCGCTGAAAACCATCTTGAAACCGATGCTCATGCCAAAGGCGCGATAACGTTCAAACTTTTCGTGGCGTTACGTACTCGGCTACCGGCAAGTTGCGGCGTGTTGGTTGCAGATACTGACCGATAGTGGCCACATCCACGCTGGCCTGTTGCACGTCCCGCAGAAGCTGCTGGGTCTCCTCTTCCGTTTCACCGAGACCAACCATCAAACCCGATTTCGTAAGCGCTTCCGGACGGTATTGTTTGGCGAAGCGGAGGACGGCGAGCGACTGCTGGTAATTGGCTTGTGGACGCACGCGCCGGTACAAGCGTCCCACGGTTTCCATATTGTGATTGAAGACCTGCGGCCCGGCATCGAGCACGCGAGCGACGGCATCCATGTCGCCTTGGAAATCGGGCGTCAGCACTTCCACCTGCGCGTTTGGTAAAGCCTTTCGCACTGCGCGCACGGTTTCGGCGAAGTGAACGGAGCCACCATCGGCGAGATCGTCGCGGTTGACCGAGGTGATAACTACATACTTGAGTTTCATCTCAGACGCCATCTCGGCCACATGCTGCGGCTCCAGCGGATCGAGTGAAAATTCTCTCTTAGCGGGCGAGCCTTTGGGTACAGAACAAAATCCACAGCCGCGAGTGCACAGATTGCCCAATATCATGAAAGTAGCCGCGCCGCGATTAAAGCACTCGTGAATATTCGGGCAACGGGCCGATTCGCAAACTGTATGCAGATGGCGTTGGCGCAGTTGCCGCTTCAGCGAGTCGACCGATTCGAAATGCGTACGGCCTTTGCGAAGCCACGCCGGAAGCGCAGGTTGCGCGCGCCCCGGTTCCGGAGAATCGATTTGGACTAAAGATTCGGCGGCCACACGCCTATTGTTGCATCGCGGGGGATGAAAATCCTTATGCCAGATTGTGCATGAGAGTATGAGCCGCTGATAAGTACTTACCTTTCTATAAGGTAGATCGCCATTTAGCGGTGTTGACAGAGGTATTCTTTGATTGGTAGAGTCATCGTCAGCTGTATCTTTTACTATCAAAAGGCCAATTTGGCTGGAATCGGCACGATTTCGCCTAATTGCCGCTAACTAATGTGAAACTAATGGATCTAGATTTGAAAGTGAGATCCTGAACAGGTGAGCTTTTCCATGAAAACCTTCGTAAGCTTGCTCTTTTTCTTCGCCTTACCGATAACGGCGCAAACAGAACGGCCGCTCACGCTCGACCAATTTCCGAATTCTGACCCGGCGGCGCTTTCGCCGTTAGTAAATGTCACTCGCAAGGAAGCGCCCACAACGCCCACGATGGACACGCTGCCTTCGCAGAAGTTGGGGCCGGGAGACTACATTTCGATGTCCGTTTCCGATTGCCCCGATTTGACCAGAAACTTTCGAATTACCTCAACGGGGCTGTTGAAGCTGCCGCTTTTGAAAGAGCCGATTGTGGCGGTTGGCAAGGAACCGGCCGACATTGAAGATGAAGTGACGCAGGCTCTGATCAAGGAAGATATTCTGGTGCAGCCTGTTGTATCGATTGGCGTGGTGGAGTACCGCAGCGTGCCGGTTAGCGTTTTGGGCGCAGTGCACAGACCGATCACGTTTCAAGCGGTTGGTTCGGTGACTTTGCTGGACGCCTTGGCCAAAGCGGAAGGATTGACGCAGGATGCCGGAGCGGAAGTGCTGGTGACGCGAAAGCGGACAGGTGGCGATACTGGGCCAGCCTTGGTCCAGCGCATACCGGTAAATGGCCTGATGATCGACGCTGATCCGGCGTTAAATCTTCGGCTGGTAGGCGGTGAGGAGATTCGCGTTCCTCCAGCGGGCAAAGTTTATGTTGCGGGTAATGTGCGAAAGCCAGGCGTGTATACGATCCAGGAAGGCAACGACACGACCATTTTCACCGTCGTAGCTATGAGTGAAGGACTGCTTCAATTCACGAACAAGCAGGCTTTCATCTACCGGCGGGAGGGCGGCAAGGAGGGTCGAAACGAAATTCCAGTGGAGATCTCAAAGATTATGGATCGCAAGAGTCCCGATGTTGTCTTGCAAGCCAACGACATTTTGTACATACCCGACAACAAAGGAAGAAGGCTGACCAACACGATTATCGAACGCATCGTGGGCTTTGGCACGGCCACCGGGACGGGCATGTTGATTTGGCATTAGACAAGTAGTCAGTCAGAAAGAAGTAAAACGAGCATCCGATGAGAGAACTTGATAGGCCGCCATCCGACTTGGCCGAATACGGACGCCTGCAGCCGTATGTCGTCCCCGGGCAGTATCCGGAGATGGAGCCTGCCCAGCCGGCGGTCTCCCCGACGCATTATCTGCTAGTCATTTGGCGGCAACGCTGGAAGATTCTGGCGTTTGTTGCCACTTGTTTGCTCGTTACGTACTTGGTTTCGGCGCGTATGACGCCGATCTATGAAGCGACCGCGAAAATCGATGTAGACCGGCATATCAACACTAACGTGGTGGGGCCCGAAACCAGTCAGGTTTCAGCGGGCGAAGATGCCGATTCCTTCCTGGCCACACAGAAAGAGATCATCGAATCGGATGCTGTGCTGCGTCCGGTGGCCGAGCGCTACAATTTACTGCAGTTAGAGAGTCAGCTCGACCGCTTGGGCGGCGAGAATATCCGGCGGAAGCTAGGCGCGCCGATAACGCTCAAGCAGTTGGACGTCAATCGTCCGATCAATACTTACCTGCTCGATATCTCCTACCGCTCGCCTGATCCGAAACTGGCGGCCGATGTCGCCAACGCTATCGCTAATTCGTTTGTGCAGCACACTTTCGATATCAAGATGAAGAATTCGGGTTATCTCTCGGATTTCGTCGAGAAGCAGTTGGAAGATTTGAAGGCCAAGATGGAGAAGTCCAACGAGGCTTTGGCTGCCTTCGAGAGGGAAATGAACGTCATCAATCCGGAAGAGAAGACGACGTTGATTACCGAGCGAATCAAGCAGTTAAATCAGGATTACACAACTGCGCAGGCCGAGCGCTTCAAAAAAGAGGCGGCCCTGAACGCCGTGCAGAATGGCAGCGTCGCCGCCGAATTGAATTCGCCGCAGGCCGCGGAACTCAACCGCCTGGAAGACCGGCTTAACCTGGCTAAGAGCAACATGGCGGATAAAGCAAGCATTTACGGCACGGCCAATAAAGAATACAAGAAAGCCGAAAACGATGTGGCCGAACTCGAACGGCAGTTTGAGGAAGCTCGCAAAAACGTGAACGCGCGCGTCGATTCGGAATACAAAGAAGCCGTTAACAAAGAACAAATGCTGGCCAAACAGGTGGCCGATGAGAAGGCGGAATACGACAAGCTGAATTCGCACTCGTTTCAGTATCAGCAGTTGAAGAGCAGCGCGGAAAACGACAAGGCGCTGTACAACGATTTGGAAAAACGCATTCAGGAATCGGGTATCAATGCCGGGTTTCAAAACAATTCGATTCGCATTGCGGACTTCGCGCGGCCGCCGGATTCGCCGGTATTCCCGCGTACCAAACTGAATTTGCTGCTGGCATTCATCGCCTCGCTGGTAATGGCAATTTGCACGGCCATTCTTACCGATGTCATGGACAACACGATTCGCGATCCGGAACAAGTGGCGCGCGCTTTGGATACGAGCGTGTTGGGCACGCTGCCGACGGTGAAGGAAATGCGCCGGCTGATCCATCCGGGCGCGGGGAATTCGCTTGAGGCGCCGCCTGAGCTGATCGACGAAGATTCACTTTTGGGCCAAGGCATTATCCGCTACAAGAAGGAAGAAGCGGAAAGCAAGAAGAAGAAAATGCGCGGCGCGAGTCCAAATGCGGGCTACGAAGGAATTTCTTCCTATGAAGAAGCCATCCGCACGTTGCGTCATTCCATACTGCTGCCGGATTTGGACCGGTCGGTGAAGTCGCTGCTCATTACCAGCGCCACACCAGGTGAAGGGAAGTCTACCGCCATCATTCATCTGGCGATCGCGCACGCCGAACAAGGCAAGAAGACGTTGATTATCGATGCGGATTTGCGGCGGCCGAGTATTCACAAGAAATTAAACCTGAATGGCTCGCTCGGTCTTTCGAACGTGCTGCTGGGTGAATTTCGTTGGAAGGAGACCATTGTCAAGAATGAGCAATGGCCTGATTTGGATGTCGTGCCATCGGGTACCGCTTCGCGAAGAGCTTCCGATCTGGTGGGCTCGATGATGATGGACATTTTGGACGAAGCGTCTAAAGAATACGATCTGATTCTGGTGGATGCACCGCCGTTACTGGGTTTCGCCGAAGCGATGCAAGTTGCTAAATCGGTAGACGGTGTGGTGGTGATGGCGCGAGCCGGACAAACCAGCCGCCGGGCAGTGGCCACGGTGCTCGCTACGTTGAAGCGTCTGCGTGCGAACGTAATCGGCTTAGTATTGAACGAAGTCGACAAGGGCAGCACCAACGATTACTACTATTACAGCGACTACCGCAAGTACTATTCCAATCCTGAGAAGCCTTCTTAAGCGAGCGCTGTGCATTCGTGCGCGGTGTTAGTGGTCTCGTCAGATGGATATCAGGACTTGTGGCCGCCGTTTTTTCAGCTGTTCCGGCAGTATTGGCCCGATTGTCCATTCCCGGTTTATCTGGGCGCGCAAATGGCTTGCGGTGAGTTTCCGGGAGTGGAACCGCTGCTGGCTGGCCATGATACAAACTGGAGCGAAAGTTTGCGGTATTTTCTAGCGCAAATCGACTGTCAGAACGTGATGTTGCTGCTGGAAGATTTCTTCCTTTGCGAAACCGTTGCCACCCGTAAAGTCTTGACTCGTTTGGCGACGCTTCGCAAGGCCGGGGGCACGGTATTGCGTCTTCATCCTAATCCCGCGCCGACTATCAAGGTACCTGAGTGGCCCGGCGTTGGCGAACAACATCGTCTGGCGCCATTTCGCGTTTCGTTGCAGGCCTCGATTTGGGACAGGAAAGCGCTGCTGGCATTGCTTAAAGAGGGCGAGACACCTTGGGAGTTTGAACGTAACGGCACCATTCGCTCGCAGACGCAGCCGCGCGGATTCTACTGCACATTTCAGCGCGAGTTTCCTTATCGGCACGTGGTGGAAAAGGGGCAGTGGTTCTGGGGAGCGGCACGGCACTACCGGCAGCTCAACATCGGCTGCGATTTCAAGAGGCGCAGCGTTATGCATCCTCTCATGGCAGCGCGCAAATCGATTCTTGCCGGGCTGCGCCGTTGGCGGGGACGAATGTTGATGTGGCCCATGCGCTCTGCCGAATTAGATCCCTACGCGAAGCTCGCTCAGAATCGCCGACTGCGCGTTGCCTTTCTCACCAACGTGCTGCCGCCCTACCACAAACCCGTGCTGCACGTGCTGGCGTCGCGTTACCAGGCGCTACGCATTTTGCTATCGGCAGAAATGGAGGCCAATCGACAATGGAAAGTGGACTGGGGCGACTTAGATGTAGTTGTCCAGAAAACTTACACGACGCGGGGTGTGTGGCGTCATCCGCGCGGCTTCAGTGAGCCGCTGGAGATTCACGTTCCGCTCGACACGCTTGGGCAACTGCGGCACTTTTCGCCAGATATAATTATTTCCGCCGAGATGGGCGCGCGCACGCTTTTGGCGATGGTATTTCGTAAACTGAATCCGCAGAGCAGGCTGATCATCTGGGCCGAAGCCGCCGAATCGACCGAACGCGGGCGTGGCTTTGCCCGCCTTATCGCTCGCAAAATCTTTGTGCGGAATGCTGACGCCTTCCTCGCTGTGGGTGCGAGCGCCGTGAAATATCTGGAGGGCATTGGCGCGCCGCCGGCGAAGATTTTCAAAATAGCTTATACAACTGATATTGAACGGTTTGCCAAGACTCCTATCACGCGGACGCCAGAACGAGCGCACCGCTTTTTGTTCTGCGGACAGATGATCGAACGTAAGGGGTTGGTCCCTTTCTTGAACGTTCTTTCGCGTTGGGCGTCCGATCATCCCAAGCAGACCGTAGAGGTTGCTTTAGCAGGCGATGGGCCGCTGCGAGAACAGCTCTCGCAAGTCCCGTTAGCTCCGAACGTTAAGCTAGAGTATCTGGGCGTTTTTCAGTATGCGGATCTGCCGGAGATTTACGCTTCCGCCGGGGTGTTCGTGTTGCCGACCTTGGCGGATACTTGGGCCGTCGTGGTTAATGAGGCATTGGTTGCCGGCTTGCCAGTGCTCGGCAGCGCTTACGCGCAGGCGGTTGAAGAATTGATTCAAGACGGCCAGAACGGTTGGATCTTCCGGCCTGATAGCGCTGACGAAACCTACCGGGCCATTGATCGCGTGATGAATACCGGCGCAACTGAGCTGAACGCTATGCGAGTGCGGGGTCGCATGGCCGCGTCGCACCTTTCACCTGAATGCGTGGCCAATTTGATTGCGCAAGCTGTCGACTCGTGCGTGGGCCAATAGATGGAAATTCTTCCCGTCGTTCTGTTCGCGATTCTGTTCAGCATCGCTCTGTTTGCGCCCATTCGCTGGAGCATCGTCGCTTACATCATGCTGTCGGCGGTGGATTTTTTTTCGGGTAATACGGGTATCGGCATTATGAATGCGATGAAAGGGATTGGCTACCCGCTGGTACTTTTGTGGCGTCTGAAACAGTATTCAGGACACGGCAAGGTAGTGCTTGCACCAGTAGCGTGGTTGCTCTTGATTATCGACGCCGGTCTAGGATCCTTTTGGTCTTTATTTCCGCTTTCGGCCGCGAAGCTCACAGTGGAAATGTTGGGTTCGTTTCTAATATGTATGGCTTTCATGCGCGCGACCAAGGGCGGCTATCTCACGCCTTCCTCTGTACTGGTGCCGGCCGCAGTAGGCGTGTTGGGGCTAGGCATCCTGCGATCGATTTTTCTTCCGACCTGGGGAGATTCAGCCGACCGGTTTACCGGCTTCACCACAGCTCAGGCATACGCCTCACTGCTCGCTGCTTTGTTCGCCATGGGACTGGGCGCCAAGACTTTGCATTCCGCCGTGCGCTGGCTGCTGTGTGTAGCGCTTTTCACTGCGGTGGTGCTTGATGGCAGCCGTATCTATGTAATCGGCCTGATTCTTTCCACCATCATGGCGCTGCTTGTCTCTTATTCAAGGCCCTGGATAAAAATGATCGGCGTTGCCTCTATCCTCTTGTTGCTAGTTGGGTTGGTCGCTGAAAAAGACGTCCTTTTGAAAGTCATCTCTGAAGGAGCGCGGATGAACCGGGTAGCCGATACAATCAATGCCTTATATGAAGGCAACATGCGTTCAACCGGCGTAGGCACCATGATCTTCAGAAGAAATCTATACCGGCGCGCCTTTTTAGAATTGCGGGAATCCTCTCTACTCCAACTCACCTTCGGACACGGGACCTCCAATGGCCGAATGTTGCTCGGACCATCGGTTCGTTCCGGCGACGCAAATCGTGCAGTCCACAACGAATGGCTGCGCATTCTCTACGAGTGGGGCGGCGTGGGTCTGGGATTATGGTTTGTTTTTATTTTCTCAATCATCTTTTACGCCTTAACGGGCGTGCGTAGAGATCGCTTCGGCCACGCGCGGCCGCTGCTCATTTTTATTCCAGCGTTCTTAAGTGGCTTCTCCACGGAAAACGTTCTGGCCGGCGCCGGGCACGCGGAGAATATCGGGTTTGTGTTGTTAGCCGCTCTAGCAGCAGTTTCACACCGCAAACGGATCATGTATTTGCCGGCGCCTATGAAGGTTCCTTACGTACCATCGGATCTGCCACCCCGCGCCGCCAACATCCGGCCCTATTACACGCCAGGTTCGGTGCGGCGTTAGGCGGTATGCGAATTCTTCAGGTCCATAATTTTTACCAGCGCGCGGGCGGAGAAGATCGCGTGGTCGCCGCGGAGCACGCTCTGCTTGCAAGCAACGGTCATGAAGTTCTGCAATACACCGTACACAACAAAGCCGTGAACGATATGGCCGCCTTTCCCCTCGGGCTGAAGACCGTTTGGAATCAGCAGACCTACCGAAACGTGCGCAGCCTCATTGCCGATGAGCGCGTGGAACTGGTACACGTGCATAACACCATGCCGCTCATTTCGCCGGCGGTTTATTATGCTGCAGCGGCAAAGCGCACACCCATCGTGCAGACATTGCACAACTATCGTCTGCTGTGTCCAGCGGCGACGTTTTATCGACAAGGGGAGGTTTGCGAAACGTGTCTGGGGAAAACCATAAAATATCCGGCCATCCAACATCGTTGTTACCGCCACAGCTTGCCGGCCAGTGGCGCATTAAGCGCGATGTTGGCGGCTCACCATCTGTCCGGGACTTATCAGAAAAAAATTCATACCTACATCGTGCTAACCGAATTCGCACGCGCCAAATTCTGCGCCGGCGGTCTGCCCGCGGAACGCCTCACGGTGAAACCGAATTTTCTGGCCGACGATCCAGGCACGGGAACCGGACAAGGTGGTTATGCGCTGTATGCGGGACGGCTTGACGAGGAGAAGGGACTGGCAACCTTGCTCGCTGCCTGGAGTACCGCGCCCCAAGCGATTCCGTTGAAAATCGCAGGTGACGGGCCACTGAGAGGCTTCGTCAGCGAACGTGCTGCCGCGTTACCGAACGTAGAATATCTCGGCTACTGCGACCATGCCGAGGTCATTCGATTGTTGCAAGACGCCGCATTTCTAGTGTTCCCGTCGCGCTGGTATGAAGGAATGCCGATCATCGTGCTGGAATCCATGGCTTGCGGAACACCTGTTGTCGCGTTCGGCTTGGGCTCGCTCAATCATCTGATTATCGACAACGTGAACGGCATCAAACTCGCGTTCCCCGACGCCAGCGCTTTGCCGCATTTCTTGAACCACGGCGGAGAATTAGTAAACAGGATGGACTCGCTACGCAGCGGTGCACGCAAGCATTTCGAGGAGCACTTCACGGCCCAAAGGAATTACGGACTGCTGCTCGATATCTATAACCGGGCGCTAAGTCAGCCGCATTCGCTAAGCTAATTGAAGAAAATGGAATGTTTAGGCGCGACTAATGAGTGCTGCGGCGGCTGAACAGATCCTCGTCCTACCCGAGGTAAAGCAGCGTTCGTGGGCAACTGCCGCAATCGTTTTGATTGATGTAGTGGCGCTGGAACTCGCCCTGTTTATGGGCTGCATGGCACGCTACTACCTGCATTCGATTTTCCCCATTGCCTTAGCCCGCGCTCAATATCAAGGCTTGGCCATTGGCGTACTTACGCTGCCGCTGGCTTATTACTGGATGGGTTTGTATCCAGGTTATGGTATGGGTGCAGTGCAACGGATTCGCGGCCGGGTTTACTCAACATTTGGCGTTTTCGTGGTGCTGCTGACATGGAATTACGCGTTCCAAGACCACCAATGGTCGCGCGGCGTGCTGTTGTTGACGATGTTTTTTGCGCTGATTTTGGCGCCTGCGCTGGAATCTCCGCTGCGGAAGATACTAATAGCGCGCGGCATTTGCGGCCTACCGATGGTGGTGTTAGGAGCGGGCAACACCGGTGCGATGGTCGTAAAGACCCTCCAGAAAGAAAGGGACTTGGGCTTTGTGCCGATCGCCATGCTGGACGATAATCCAGCCAAATGGGGCACCGAGATTCACGGGGTGCCCGTGGTTGGTCCGCTCGCTGCTGCCGAAGCCTTCACCGGACGCGCCAAAGTAGCCTTGGTGGCGCTGCCAGGTATCGGGCGCGAGCACTTGTCTGAATTGGTACAGCGGCTTTCGTTCGCAAACATCATCATCGTGCCGGATCTATTCGGCATTCAGAGCCTCTGGATTACCTCGCGCGACTTAGGCGGCGTGCTGGGCTTAGAAGTCAAAAAGAATCTGCTGGTGCCCGGCAATCGTTTGTTGAAGCGCCTGCTAGACTACTCAATCGCCGCGCCCGCATTCGTAGCTTCCCTGCCCGTGCTTTTGCTAGCCGCCCTCTGGATCAAAATTGTGAGCCCCGGCCCCGTTCTGTTTCGGCAGGAGCGCGAGGGGACCAATGGCAAGCGTATCGTCATGTTGAAACTGCGCACCATGCATCGGGATGCCGAGCGCTTATTAACGGACTATCTGGATAGTAACCCGAAAGAGAAACTCAACTGGCTACGCTTTTTCAAGTTAAAGAATGACCCCCGCATCCTACCTTGGATTGGTGCGTTTTTGCGCAGGTACAGCTTGGACGAACTGCCACAACTCTGGAACGTGTTGCGCGGTGAAATGAGTTTAGTGGGACCGCGCCCGTTCCCGTACTATCATCTGGAACAATTCCCGGCCAGTTTTCGCAACTTACGATCGAGCGTGATGCCGGGCGTAACCGGCTTGTGGCAAGTCACAGCGCGCGCCGATGGCGATCTGAAAGTGCAGGAAGTGGAGGACACTTACTACATCCGCAACTGGTCTCCCTGGCTCGATATCTACATTCTTCTGCGCACCGTTCAGGCCGTTCTCAGTGCTAAAGGCGCATATTGAGTGCGGCGGCTGAAACCGCTGCTGGGCGGTGTTTTCGCCAGCATCGCAGATCAAGCCACTTTTTCCGGAACGAACTTCGCCCTGAACGTGCTGCTCGCGCGCTGGCTAACCGCAGATGGCTATGGGGCCTTTTCGGTGGCGTGGTCGCTGTGCTTAATCTTAGCGGCCGTTCACAACGCCGTCATTGTGGAACCGATGATGGTGGTGGGTCCAGCGGAATTCAGCACGCGCTTGGGCAGCTACTTACGGCGTGTCACGCGCCTCAATTTCGCCAGCGTTTTCATCATGGGATTGCTGGCGGCAACCGCGTCCGTTTTCTACCGGGACTTGGATGTGCGGGATGCCTTGTCCGCAATGGGGTTTGCACTACCCGGATACCTTCTCATCTTAACGTTCCGCCGCGAGCAATACATAGCCGACCGGCCCATCCGTGCGTTCTATTTCAGCCTTGGCTACTCCGTACTGCTCGTGTGCGGCTTAGTCGCTCTGCACAGCTCCGGCAGGTTGCTGCCGTGGAACGCGGTACTCGTCTGGGGCGCAAGCTTTCTAGTAGCGCTCTGGGCGATGGCCCGCCGGGACTTGCCGCTTGATTATCAGCCTTCAGCCGACACGCTCCGAGAGATCGCAGCCGCACATTGGGGCTATGGTAAATGGCTCTTTGCTTCGGCGTTATTAGGTATCGGCATTTCTGATTTGCAAGTCTTACTGCTATCGAAGATGGTGGATATCGAATCGGCGGGCGCTCTCCGTGCTTTGATGAACTTCATCCTTCCGATCGGGCAGTTGTTCACGGTTCTAAGTGCATTCGCGCTGCCTAAGTTAGTGCGCTCTATGAAAGATAGGGGTGTGGCTCTCGGCCTGCGCAGATCGGCTTTATACACATGCTGCGTAATTGCCATCGCCATGGCTTACGGTGGTGCGCTGATATTGTTCGGCGCACAGTTGGAACACGTGCTGTATAACGGCCGGATGGCAGCCTTTCTCGATGAGCTGCCCTGGCTGGCGTTGGTAGCTTTGCTCTCAGGCATCGCAATAGCTTTTACAACTCCACTGCGGGCCGCACAAAATTCTCAGCACGTCCTGTTCGCCGGAATAGCGGCTACCGTCGCGGGGATCGGCAGTTCGTTCATCTTACTCCCTCGCTTTGGGCTGCGCGGTGCGTTCTTCAGCTTAGTGTTGGCGAACGGGGCCAGCGCACTCGTGGTTTTCATCGCCTATATTTCGATGCTGCGAAAACACCAAGTCGATTGGGCCACCCAGGAGCGTGTGCTGGTGGTGTTCGACGAGAATCTAGTTACCACAAGCCCTGCTGGAGGCTGCGTTCTAAGAATCATCCAGGACAACGCCGAGCGCTACCCGCTTCACGTGTTTTACAACAGGCTGGATTTAACTGGTTTAGATATCCCCGAAAAAACGCACATCCCCTTACCGCGCGGACCGGTGGTTCTTCGTTCCATACTCTTTACGCTGTTCGCGGGCACGGCCAATTGGTACACCTTGGGTCGAAGGCGGGCGTTTCGCATCGCGGCGCAAGGCGTTTTTCCGTTTTGCCAAATCTCGTATGCGCATTTTTGCCATCGCATGTTCTTGCGCGACCATCGCGCCGACATCGGGGGCGGTCCCTTGCGGCGGGTGGCACGTTACATGATTCATATCTGGGGCGCGTTCACGGAAAAGAAGGCATTCGGGAGCGCCAAATCAATCGTCGTTCCGTCCGAAGGCTTGGCGTACGAATTGCAAACGGCGTATCCGGAAAGGGTCGCAGGCAAAATCACAATCATTCCGAATCCTGTCGATACCGCGCGCTTTCGCAAGCCGGAAAAGTTCTCAGCCGATTCGTTGCGGCTCGATTTAGGCTGCACCTCAAGAGAATTATTACTGTGCTTTTGCGCTTTGGGCAATTTTGAGCGCAAGGGTTTGCGTTACGCAATTGAGGCTTTGGCAGAGTTGGGCGCCTCAAAAGCGCGCTTGGTCGTGGTGGGCGGCAAGCAAGGCGAGATTCGCGATTTCGAAAAGATGTGCAGTGACGCCCAAGTAGGCACGCGCGTACGGTTTGTGGGTCTGCAACGGGACATCCGCCCCTATCTTTGGTGCTCGGATGCCTTCTTATTCCCGTCGAGCTACGAAGCCTTCCCGCTAGTCTGTTTGCAAGCGGCAGCCGCCGGCTTACCGCTCATTGCCTCGCGCGTTTACGGCGTGGACGAGTTCATGATCGACGGTCGGACCGGCTGGATCGTTGAGCGCAGTGCTAAAGCGATCGCCTTTGCGATTGCTCAAGCTATTCACGACCGTACACAAGTGGTCGAAATGGGCCGCGCCGCACGCGAACGCGCGGAGGATTATGGGGACGCAGCTTTCTGCGCGCGCTGGCGAACCTTGTTAGAACGCCTCTGGTCTGAGGAAGCTTAGTTTATTCGTCGCTACCGAAAAATGCGCCCAGGTTGCCGCTGGCGAGCGCACCCAACGGGTTGCTCATCTCCTGGCTTGCGCCGCGATGCTCGGAAGGAGCCAGTTCGTGACGCAAACGTTCTAGCGTCATGCTCTGTAAAATAACCCGCCCGGGGCCAGTCAGCGTGGTGAGAAACAATCCTTCGCCGCCAAAAATAGCGGTGCGAATGTTGCCCACCATTTGAATGTCGTAATTCACGGTGGGCTCGAACGCCACCAGATGACCGGTCTGCACCTGTAGCGTTTCACCGGGTGCGAGGCTGTAATCTACATGGTCGCCGCCGGCATGAATGAATACTAAACCAGGACCAACCAGTTTTTGCAGAATGAATCCTTCGCCGCCCAAGAGCCCAGCTCCAAGACGGCGCACCATGGCAATATCGATCGTCACTGTGCTTTGCGCAAATAGAAAGCCGTCGCGTTGCACCATGATGACTTGACCCGGAGCCAGATCGAATACCTGGATTTTGCCAGGATAGTGGCCCGCGAAACCGATCTCACCTGGCACTGCCGCGCACTGAAAATATGTGAAGTACAAGGAAGCGCCCATCATTTTGCGTTTGAGCGCGCCGAGGATCTTATCGCCGATGGATTGCCCGGTCATGCGCGTGGTCCAATCGACATTGGACGATTTATAGATCATCTTGCCGGCTTCGGCGTAAATCTCTTGACCGGGCTGTAAGTGCACGCGCGCAATCTGCAAGTTGTGGCCTTCCACGTCATACTTCAGCGGAGCGACCGTGGCCGGCGGAGGAGCCGCATAACGCGCGCCTACGGGGGCTGCGCCGGGAGTCATGGGTGTGCCACAGTTCACGCAAAACTTCGATGTATCGGCGACTTGCGCGCCGCAATTGGTACAGAAGGCCATAAGGTTAGTTAGCTACTCCACTCTCACTATGCTACGAAAACGGAATGTTCGCAGTTCACTGGTAATGCAAACTTTTCCCTTCTGCATGCGCAATTCCATTCGCTGTTTTATGCGGCGAGTTCTTCCCGGTAAACTTCCGGCTGAGCAAGACCATGGGACGCTCAATGGCGAGGTAGAACAAATGAGCGGCCAACAAGGCGACCAGCAGATAAACTGGCAGAAGAAGAAAGGTCGGCTGCGCCAGGTTCAGTATATTCACTAACGAGAAGAGCACCGTACCGTGCACTAAATATAGGCTGTAAGACACGTTTCCCAGCCAATCCACTGGCTTAGAAAGCAGAAGGGTTGAAAAGCTCTTCGAACTGAATGCTGCAACGACAAGTGCCGCCGCGGCAAGTCCAACCGGAATATCTTGCATTTCTCCATAGCCATGCGGAAACAGGCGCGAAGCAAATCGTCCGTAGCAAAACAACGCTGCCGCGCCTGTCGTAAAGAGGTTCTGGAAAATTTCACTTTGCGAGCGAAACCAAATCCTCAGAGTTTGTTGGTGCTCGGAGATATAGATGCCAACCACAAATAATCCTGCATAATGCAGACTCTCTCCCAGGCTGTTGGGCGACGAACTGTTCGCCATGAGCAGCGAACCTGTAGTAAAGCAAACGAGCGCCGCGCAAGCAGACCAGACAGCGCTTCTTTTCTTCACTACCAGAAGCAACAAGGGAAAGAGGAGCGAAATCCGCGTCTCGTGAACTAACGACCAGATCGCGCAATTGAGAGGCTTTGTGTTGTACTCGCCCAGGAACGCAATGTGTTGCCAGAGGTTAGCTTGATTGATGGGAACCACCCATGTCTGGTTAAACCAGTCGCTAAAACCTTCCCGGACACCGTGCGAAAGCCAAACGTTGCCAGCCACTGCGAGCAGCAAAGCAGCCAAATATGGACCATAGATGCGTGTGATTCGGCGCAAGGCGAACGCCGGGTAACGGAAGGGAACCACTTTCAGTACCATGCGATGCAGGGCGAAACCGCTTAAGACGAAGAAGATCACAACCGATCCGCGCCCAGAGGTAAGAAGCGAAAGTGGCGAAACCTTCCACAAGAAAGTCCAACGAGAGTCAGGAAAGAGACTGAAGTAGTGGCAGAACACCACGATCAGCGCAGCCAATCCTCGCAAGCCATTCAGTTCTTCGCTTCGACCGTTTTGTTTCACCCAGGGATCCATTGCTGAAACGAAGGGGCAGGAACGTGCCGGCGCAGTTCGCGGGTTAAAACGCTCTCACCATGCTCCGAACGTAACACATGAACAGAGCACGGCTTACAGAGTTGGGGGAAAGAGAAACTTCAATGCGCTCGGCGCGCGCTGGCCCCAAGCCCACTCATTGTGTCCGCCACCCTCGTCTTCGGTAAATAATAAATCCTCACCCAAGGTCCAACCTTTATCCAACAGCGTCTCGCGCAACTCGCGAACCTGAGCCAACACAATCTCAGGACTGGAATCTTCCTTCGTCCCGATATCAAGCCAAATTCTCTGCCTCGTGGCGTGGCGGATTTTAGCAACTTCCTTGAGAATCGCTCGATTCGCCCACCAGACAGAAGGCGACATCACCAGCAACTTGCCGAAGATCTCAGGATGCTGCAACCCAAGATAGAGACTCACGAGACCTCCCAGCGACGAGCCGCCGATGCCGGTATTTGCGCAGTCGGCCATGGTGCGAAACTCACGGTCAATCAGCGGCTTAAGTTCGTTGACCAGAAGCTTGCCGTAAGCCCGCGCACGCCCGCCGCGGCCACGCCTGTCTTTCACGTGCGTATACTCGGCCAGGCGCTCCATCCCGGTGTTGTAGATGCCGACGATGATGAGCGGCTGAACTTCGTGCGCCCGAATCAGCCGCTCGGCTGCCTCATCTAAACCCCATTCATTGCCGCCAAAGGCAGTAGCGGCGTCGAACAGGTTTTGGCCATCGTTCATATAAAGCACGGGATAGCGAATGCTGTCCGACGCGTCATAACTCGGCGGCAAATAGACAATGATGTCGCGCGCGCTTTTCAGGAAGCGCGATTGAAAAGATTTGAGATGTTCAAAGTGCCCGGTTAAGGTGTGATGCAAACGAAGCGGCTAGCCTTTTACAAAGTCTAGCGAGGCGGAGTTCATGCAATAGCGCAGACCGGTGTGCTCCCGCGGGCCGTCATCGAAAACGTGACCTAAATGCCCCTCGCACTTGGCGCATTTCACCTCCGTTCGAACCATGCCTAAGCTCATATCGCTATGCTCCTGCACATTCTCCTTGGCGAGAGGCGCCCAAAAGCTCGGCCAGCCGGTACCTGATTCAAATTTGGTCTCAGAGGAGAAAAGCGCAGTGCCGCAGCAGATGCACTTGTATAAACCGTGCTCGTGATTGTTCCAATACTTACCTGTAAAAGGACGTTCAGTGCCTTCGCGGCGCGTCACGTCAAACTGCTCAGGCGTGAGTTGCTTCTTCCATTCGGCATCGGACTTTTGCACCTTCTCCACTTCAATGATTCCTTCGCGCTGACCGGAGTTGGAAAACTCCACAATCTTGACCATTCGGGGGCCTTTGGCGAATGCCTTTGCCAACTGGCTACCCGCGGCTAATGAAAAACTAAGGCTGAGAAACGTTCGGCGTCGCATATCTGCATTGTAATTCGCTCGCAGGCAGCCCGGAGTTACGGTCGCTTTTTGGCGCGCAGCAGGCGTTCGGTGGTCGATTCGTTGGCGGGCGCGAATTGTAGTGCGGCGGCGCTTAAGTATGGGCGGAACTGTTTGCTCCAGTAGGCTAAAAAGCCCGCTTCAGATATTTCGTTGAGCGCTATCACATAATGGTCCAGCAAAGTTTCGCCCAGCAGCTGCCCGGTTCGTTTGGCCGCCGTTTGAGAGGCGCGCGATAGCCAGGACACACTAGCGGGGAGTTCGGCCAGCGCTCCCACAGCCAGGGTGGAACACAGAGCGAAAACCGACTGATGCTCGGCGGCGGAGGCGGTCACCAGCTTCGTCCACAGCGTCTCCAGCGTTACCAAACTCGGCAGGTTTGCGACCGGAACGCTTGGCAAGACTTCGCGCAGTTTGTCCCATTCGCGGCGCAAACCGCTTAGCGTCACGGGCGGCATGTTGAGCGTGTCGGCCAGATGCGCACTGGTCTTCTCCAAGCCGTTGAGCACCTGATCTAGGTTTTCAAAGTGCGAGTCGCGATCGAGCAGTCCTTCTTGCTTGAGCGACTCGGCGATTTGTTCAATGAGAGCATGGCCTGCACCGGTGGCGTCGGCAAGTGCCGCGAGCACCCAGATCGGCGAGACGTGCAGGGTCAGCAATCCGAGCAGCTCGATACCGTGGCTGGCGGTGCGTTTGACGAGGAAACCCTCGATATCGGCGTTCTTCGGATAGACACCTTTGACACGGCCCAATTCCTCGATAAGGAAGCGCAGCGTGACCTCGACCATGACGCGATAAAGCGCGCTGCGGCGCAAGCGCACAGGCAAAAGGATGACGCCGGCCTCGCGGAGCAAACCTCCCGTGACTGCGCTGACAGAGCGCACGAGCCGCTCCGGCAACGAGAGAACAAATGAATAGCCCAAGTTGCAGTATCTCGCTAGACGGCTGTGGCATACTGCCCGACATGCGCTTCTTTACACTGCTTTTGTGCTCGTTACCCCTGCTGGCACAACCGAAGGTTGAGATCTTGTGGGACCACTATGGCGTGGCCCACGTGTACGCGAAAAATTTAGAAGGCCTGTTTTTCGGTTACGGTTATGCCTCGATGCAAAGCCATGGCGATTTGGTTTTGAAGCTGTACGGCGAAGCGCGCGGTCGGGCGGCTGAATACTGGGGACCCGGTGCAAACGATGAGAATGTAAAGCAGGATCGCTGGGTGCGCATAAACGGCGTGCCGGAGCGCGGTGAACAGTGGTACCGGCAGCAAACGCCCGAATATAAGAAGTATTTGGACGCTTGGGCGGCGGGCATGAATGAGTTTGCGAAGCGGCATCCCGAGGCACTCAGCGAGGAGCGCAAACGGGTGCTGCCCGTGACCGGCGCGGATGCGGTGATGCACACTCACAGAATTATGCAGTTCAGTTATTTAACCAGTGCGGGTGCGGTGGAAGCGGCGGTCACAGGCCACACGCCAGTGCTGGGAGGGCTTGGCTCGAATGCTTGGGCCATCGCGCCTAAGAAATCGACAAGCGGGCACACCATGATCCTGATGAATCCCCATCTGCCCTGGCGCGATTGGTACACCTACTACGAGATCGATCTCAACGCGCCGGGCATTCATCTCTATGGTGCAAGCCAGGTTGGCTTTCCCATGCTGCGGTTTGTCTTTAGCGATTATGTGGCCTTTACGCAAACCGTGAATTCGATTGATGCGAACGATCTTTACAAACTCGACGTGCGTGACAACTGCTACGTGTTTGATGGCGTCTGCAGGCCATTTGAAACGCGCACGGAAACAATGAAGATTCGCGGCCGCGACGACGAGACGCTGCAGATCAAGAGCAGTGTGCATGGGCCGGTGGTTTGGGATAAAGACGGCGTGGTGGTGGCGCAGCGAACAGCTGGTCTTGATCGGCCCTTCGGCATCGAACAGTATTGGAAGATGGCGCTGGCACACACCTTTGCCGAATATCAGGCGCAGGTTCGGCGCTTGCAAGTACCGACATTCAACATCACCTATGCCGACCGCGCCGGACACATCATGTATCTCTTCAATGGAGCGCTGCCGGAGCGCAGCCAAGGTGACGCGCAGTTCTGGCATGGGGTGGTGGATGGCACAACGTCGAAAACGCTTTGGACGAAGATCCACAGCTACGATGATTTACCGAAGGTCATCGATCCCTCCACTGGCTTCGTGCAGAACACTAATGATCCGCCCTGGACATCGACCTATCCAACGGTCTTAAAGCCTGCGGACTTTCCGCCTTACACTACACCTGGGCGAGACGAATTGTGGCGGACCACGCGTTCGCTCCGCATGCTCACCGAAAACGCGCAGATCAGCTTCGACGATCTGAAAAATTTAAAGCATTCCACGCGGCTCGAAATGGCAGACCGCACGGTGGACGAACTGGTGCGCGCCGCGGAGGAGTCGGACAATGCAAAAGCGAAGCGCGCCGGTGAGGTCCTGCAGGCATGGGACCGGCAAACGGAGGCAGATAGCCGGGGCGCATTGCTGTTTGAAGTGATTGCTCCTAGGCTGAAATTTGAGACGCCGCTCGACTTGCTCAAACCGTTCGATACGCCGAAAGGATTGAAGCAGACGCCGGCTCAACTCGCGGCAATGTTGGAAGCAGCGGCGGATGAGACAGAGAAGAAGTATGGGGCGATTGATGCAGCCTGGGGCGATTGGCGGCGTTTGAAGAGGGGTGCGGTCGACCTGCCAGCCAACGGAGGTCCCGGCGCATTGGGGGCATTTCGGGTCTTCAACTACGCTCCTGCGAACGCCGCTAAACGCAACGCCGTAATGGGTGATACGTTCGTATGCTTAGTAGAATTTGGCACTCCCACGCGAGCGCGCGCAATCACCAGTTATGGTAACTCCTCACAGGAAGGTTCGGTGCACGCTACGGATCAACTGCCACTGGTCGCCAAGAAAGAAATGCGTACAGTGTTGCTGACGCGTAAAGACGTGGAGGCGAATATCGAGAGCAAGGACGTGTTTTAAAAAGACTGTTCTAAAAACTTTGGGGCTTGCCGGCACTCTGGTCAGTGCGCGGCCAACCACCTTTTGGCGTTGTCGTTTGTGCCGGGGCCGTCTGAGCAGGAGTCGTTTGAGCGGGTGCAGGAGTGTCGCTGCTGCTCTGCGGGTCCGATGTGTTTACAACCGGTCCAGAAGAGTCTTCGTTCACGGCTACGCGCCGACGCTTGGCTGAAGGTTGTGAGCTGTTGCTGTCGCCTTCGCCGGGTATCGGGTCGCTAGGCGCGGTCTGGTGAGTGACGACGGTAGGCCCGCTGCTTTCGTTGGAACCTCCCGACATGAACACGCGCCTGGAGCGGACTTCTGCTTCGGGGTAGCGAATTCGCGCCTCAGTCGATAAATCGACGCGGATAGAATGCTGCTCTCTCGCCTGCGCTTCTTCGGGCATATAAAAGTGCAGCGCATAGCGTTGGCGCAAGCGCGCAAGGGTATCTTCTAAAGCGGAGGCGTCGTTAATCGACATAGTGTCACCGCCTGAGTCGCGAGCAATATTATCGGTACCAGCAGTATGCGAAGGGTCCTGAGTTCCACGGCCTACGCCACCGCCGCCAGGAATACCGCCGCCACTACCCGGCCAACCACCGCCGCCACCCGGAAAACCAATACCACCACCGCCGGGCCAACCCATTCCACCACCACCGCGACGTCCACCACCGCCCGGTCCCCGGCTCATCGTCGGAGGTTCATAAGGCGCCTGCAGAAAACTCAAAACCGCATTTGCGCGCGACAAAGCGGCTTCCACGCGCGGTTCATCCTCGGAATCTTGCGTTTCGTCATCCGTCAGAATCACCACCGCGCGGCGCGCATCGGCTCGCGCATGACGCTGCACATATTGAGCGGCTTCGATCATGGCGCTAGTAATTCGCGTGCCACCGTTGAAACTTTCCGAACGAACCAAGTGACGCAACTCGCCAGTCACTTCGCTACGGCTATCGGTGAAGGGAAGCCGTTCACGGGTTCGAGTATCGAACACCATAATCGCGATGCGGTCATGTTCAGCCAAAACATTAAGCGCTTGTTGCGCGGCATCCGCCATACGCTGGACATGGGGACCCATGCTGCCGCTCACATCCAAGAGCAAGAGAATATCAATCGGCATGCTCTCGCTATCGAAGTTCTTCACGGGCTGAAGCTTGCCATCCACCCGCAGCACAAAATCGCGGGCTTGCAAGCCGGTAATCGCCCGGCCATCGCGGTCAACCACTTGCGCGTCCACTCGTGACAGCGCCACGTCGCTTTTATAAACCGGGTCGTCTGCCAGTAAAAAGCCGCTCGCCGCTGCCAGCACACCGATGGAAAGGATATGTCGAGTCACCCGTTAATTTACCCTAAGATTGATACGCGGTTCATTGCCCTTCCGTTACTGGAATAAGATCAGATTTAGTGAAACTGCTCATTTTTTCCGACATTCACGAAGACTGGCGAGCTCTGGAAAAACTAATGGATCAGGAGGCCGACGCCTACATAGCTGTCGGAGACTTGGCCAACTGGGGCCGGGGATTAGATAAGGCTGGTCCGATTCTGCGACGCAGACAAGACAAAGTGTGGGTACTGCCGGGCAATCACGAGACCGAATCCGATATCCGAGAGTTTTGCAAGAGCTTCGGTTTTCGCGACTTGCACGGTGCCATTGTCGAGTTGGCCGGATATCAGGTGGCGGGACTGGGCTACTCGAACCACACACCTTTTGACACGCCCGGCGAATACAGCGAGAGCCAGCTGACTGAGCGCCTGGCGCCTTTTCGCGAGCTCAAACCCCTGATCCTGATCTGCCACTGTCCGCCCAAAGACACGCCGCTTGATGAGGCAGGCAAAGGAAAGCACTACGGCAGCACTGCGGTGAAAGAGTTCATCGACAAATGCCAACCCGCTTACTTTTTCTGCGGGCACATCCACGAGGCGGCAGGCGTACATGCGATGCTGGGAAAAACGCCAGGCTGGAATGTCGGGAAACGCGGCTATTTATTAGAGATATGAGTTGGAGATAATAACAGCTAGTCTTGCAATGCCACGTAGCGTGAATCTTTCCCAAGCCACTCCGCGCGAGATCGCGCACGCGATCTCCCGAAGCCGCCGGGATTTCCTGCGCGAGGCCACGGGCGCGATGCTGCTGGGACCTTCCGCATTGCGAGCAATAACATCGTCAAGCGCAAAAAAGGCTGTGGTGGTAACGTTTGGTGGCGGAGCGCGGGATGACGAAACGTTCAATCCCGATGGCCAGGACAACATTCCGCATATGCTGGCGGAGCTCGCGCCCCGGTCCACGTTCTTTACGCAGGTGATCAACCGCGGCATCTTGGGGCATTACGTCGCAACAGCCAGCCTGGCGACCGGCGTTTACGAGACGTTCAACAACTTCGCGGCTGTGTCGCCAGGTAATCCGACCGTGTTCGAGTATTTCCGCAAAGACTTAAAGCGACCCGCTACTGACGCCTGGGTGATTGCGCCAAGCAATGGCTTCAATCGAATTGGAGAAAGCGATTATAAGGGCTATGGCAAAGGGTTTGGCGCCGGCGTAATTCTGCCGAAGCGTTTGCTGGCAGCGGCGCTGGCGAATGGCGCGGGTGCGGATTTCAATCATCTGTTGCAGGACAACTACGAATCGCAGGCGTTCAGCCCCGTCATCGGCGGCAACGATGTCGAATTACAGCAGTTGGCGGATATTTTCAAAGTGTCGGTCGGCGACTTCATTACGCACGCAAAAAGCTTGGCCAGTCCCGACGAGCTATCGGTTTATATCGCGCGTCAGTTGATGAAGCGTTTAGCGCCCAGCTTGCTTTGGATTACCTTGCATGACATCGATGTCGCGCATTCCGGTGCGTTTTCGCTTTACATAGAAGGCATTCGCCGATCAGACCGGCTGTGCGCGGATCTTTGGAAAGCTATCCAGAGCGAGCCGGAGTACGCCGGCAAGACAACATTGTTCATCTTGCCGGATTTTGGGCGCGACTCGGATATTAGCGCCGGAGGCAATGGTTTCCAACATCATCGAACAGGCGATCCCACTTCGCGGACGACATGGATGATGGTTTTAGGCGCAGGCGTTCGGGAAAACCATGTTGTGGAACGTCCGGTGGATTCCACCGACTTAGTACCTACACTCGGTTCGCTTTTGGGCTTTACTCCAAGCTTGTGTAAAGGGCAGCCCTTGTTGGAGGTGCTCTGATATGCAGCCTTCCCAGTTGACAGCCGAGAGTTTCAACAGTTACCCGCCGCAGGGCAAAGCGTTGGCGACGGCGAACCTGGCATTGCTCCAGCAGTTGCCTTTGGGCTTTGTGCCTTTCCTGCTGAAAGACATTTTCATTTTCGATTGGAAGTTTCCTTTCGAGCAAGCGGAAATGACCGATCAGCTTACCTATCTGAGCAAGCTCTGGGAGGAACAGCGCAAACACGAAATGCAGCCGTTCGCCGCGCTTAAGCTGAGTGAGAAGCTTGAGAATTTTGATTGGGTGAATCAGCCCGCACCCTTTCTAGAACAGCTTTCCGCGCATTTGTGGGCAACGCAACAGATGGACGGTTTTCGAGAGGCGTCCGAATCATACGTGCGGCGCTTCAACGCTCAGCGAAAACAAGAGCCGCTGCCCGCACCGCGCTTAGGCATTACAGTATTCGGCGAGGGCGTGAACGCTACGAGTTACATGTTGTTTCGCAAACTGCGGCGGAGTGGCGTGTATTTCAGCAAGGTCAATCCGGAAAAAGGCCGCGAGCTCATTGCTGAAACTTTGAAGACGCGCGCGGCAGCACAGCAAATTCCTTATGCGCACTGGTGCGTGGATGGGGCGGATATGACCGCTTCCCTGCCCGGCTTCACTTGTGTTGCCTACAACAACCTAACGCCGGTTCGCAGCAAGCTGGCGGCCATGATGCTAAAGGGTTACGAATCTGCGAAGTTCGATCCGGAACAATTGCGCAGTACTTTAGCGGCAGTTACGCCGGCTTCAGTGGGCATGGCAGATTCGGGCGATGGCCCGCTGGATCGTTTTCAACTCAGCTTGCTTACTGAGGGTTCGGGCACACAAATTTATAGCACCACCTTCGTGCAATGGGCTGCCAGGGAAGCTTTGCGGCGCGCGCAGCCTCTGACGGTGTATACCCGCTACGCGCCCAGGCAGAAAGAGCGCACAATGGAGGAACTGCTGGGCGGGGGTCAGAAGAAGGCGGCAACCGATCCGGAAGGCTCGTTGATTGACGGGGACATGGGCGCGTACTACACGTGGATCAACATGCAGCGGCTGCAGGGTGCCGAAGCAGCGCGTTTTCTCGCCTGGTTTGAGGGGCACAGTGAAGCGCTGGCGATCGCTCCCGGCCTGAAGGCGGGCACGGAAGAGACAGGCCCAATTGACATGGCTGGCGTGTTGGCCAAACTCATCTAACGTGAAAATCGCAAAAGTTAAGTCTGTCATTTGCAACGCGGAAATGCGCAACTGGGTCTTCGTCAAATTGGAGACAGATGTGGCTGGTCTCTATGGGTGGGGTGAATGCTCATTGGAGTGGAAGACGCGCGCAGTAGCAGGGGCCTTAGAAGATTTTGCGTCAATGATCGTCGATGAAGATCCGACCCGAATTGAACATCTGTACCAGAAGATGTACCGGCAGTCGTTCTGGCGGACTGGGGTGATTGGCCTCTCGGCCATCTCGGGCATTGAGCAGGCATGTTGGGACATTCTCGGCAAGAGTTTGGGCCAGCCGGTATACAAATTGTTAGGCGGAGCGGTGCGCGACAAAGTGCGCATGTACACGCACCTGGGCGGCGGCGATATGCGAGCCGTTTACGAATCGCAATACAGTGCCGATCCGAAAGTGTTTGTCGATCGGGCGCAGGAAGTCATTGCGCGCGGATACAACGCGGTAAAAGTATTGATTACCCCGCCAACGGAATCACTCAATTCGATTGCGGCGTATAAATACACCGAACGCATGATGGACGCATTGCGAACGGCGGTGGGCGATTCGGTCGACATCATGGTGGATTGCCACGGGAGGCATTCGCTGGCCAACGCCATCGAGTTTTGTAGGGTGCTGGCTCCTTACCGGCCTTACTTCGTAGAAGAACCAGTGCCGCCGGAAAACGTGGACGTCATGGTGGAAGTACGGAGAGCGACGACTGTTCCGATCGCCACCGGCGAGCGGCTGGTGACGCGCTCTCAATTCCGCGAGGTGATTGAGAAGCAGGCCTGCCATGTCATTCAGCCGGATCTGTGTCACTGCGGCGGCTTGTGGGAAGCAAAGAAGATTGCGGCTATGGCGGAGACTTACACCATGGGTGTTGCACCGCATAATCCTTTGGGACCCATTGCTAATGCGGTCGCGCTGCACTTCGACCTAAGCACGCCGAATTTTTTGATTCAGGAAGATATGCTCACGGACGTGCCGTGGCGCTGGGAAGTGGTGCAGCATTCGTTGCTGAGTAAAGATGGCTATTGGCTGCCGAATGATGCGCCCGGCCTTGGCATTGAAGTGAACGAAGAGGCGGCCGCACGGCATCCATTTCAACAGGAAGTAATCCATCCATTGAGCGTCAGGGCGCACGATGGAGCGGTCTTAGATTGGTAAAACAATTTCAGTATTCTAAAGGGGCACATGTCTAGACTTACAGGAAAAAACGTATTGGTGACCGGGGCATCCTCCGGCATCGGCGAAGCGATTGCGATCCGTTTTGCGCAAGAAGGCGCGAATGTGGCGCTGAATTACAACAGCGGGCAGGAGCGCGCAGAGGCCGTCAAAGCGCAGGCGCTGGATGCAGCTAAACGGGCCGGTGCAACGGTGAATTGTTTTACCGTGCAAGCGGACGTCGCCGATGAGCAACAGGTGAAAACCATGTTCGCGGCGGCGGTGCAGCAGTTCGGCTCGCTTGATGTTTTGATTAACAATTCCGGGATTCAAAAGCAGGCGGAGAGCGACAAGGTAGAAATGACCGATTGGGACAAGGTGATTGGCGTGAATTTGCGCGGCGCGTTTCTATGTGCTCGGGAGGCGATTCGTCATTTCCTGTCGCGCAAAGCCAGGGGCTCGATTGTGTTTAATTCCAGCGTGCATGAGATCATTCCGAAACCGCTTTATGTTCCCTACTCAATCAGCAAGGGCGGCATGGAAAACATGACCCGCACGCTGGCGCTTGAATACGCGGATCGCGGCATTCGCGTGAACGCCATTGGACCGGGCGCGATCGTTACACCCATCAATCTGGCGTGGATCAACGATCCGAAAGCAAAGGCCGAAGTGGAGAGCCACATTCCTATGGGCCGCGCCGGCACGTCGGAAGAGATCGCCGGGGTCTTCGCCTTCATGGCCTCTGATGATGCTTCTTACATCACGGGACAGACGTTGTATGCGTGCGGCGGGTTGACACTCTACCCGGAGTTCCGCACCGCTTGGTCTTCATGAGCCACGCAGTGTAATGGCAGTTTGACGCTGAAAACAGTGTGGCCCGGCTTTGATTCTACGTGGATATTGCCACCGTGGTTCTTAACAACACGCGCGGCAATATCCAAGCCAAGCCCGGTGCCTTCGTTCACGCCTTTTGTAGTGAAGAACGGTTCGAAAATCCGATCCTTGATTTCAGGCGGGATACCGCTGCCATTATCAACGATTTGTACCAGAGCTTTACCTTCCAGACACTTGGTTACGATCCGCAGCTTGCCTTTACCGTTCATCGCGTCGATGGCGTTGGTAATCAAATTTGTCCACACCTGATTCAATTCGCTGCCGCGGACCGTCATACGCGGAATGCTGCGATCGTACTCGCGCACTACGTCCACTCCACCTTTTAGACGATGCTTGAGCATAATGAGGGTAGTATCGATGCCGTCGTGGATATCGACCTCTTGTTCGGGCATCTGATCCATATACGAATAATCCTTGACGGCACGCACGAGTTCCGAGATACGCTTCATGCTCGTCTCGATTTCGTCGACAAGCCTCGTAATCGTGACCGAGGCAGTAAGCCGCTGAAATCCCATGGCGAGAGAATGCTTCGGCACATGCGCGGCCACTTTTTCGAGAATCTGCTGAGTGGCACCGGCGTCCACTAAGTCAGGCGCGAGCTTCCAAGCATTTTCGACTCCTTGGGATTCCAACCAGGCAGCGAGGCGCTCCTCCCGATCGCTTCGTTCCAAGGAGTCGAGAGCTCCTGCCGGAGCGGCTTGAGTCGCAAAATCGTTTTCCAACTGAATGAGAAAGCTACGGGCTTCCTCATCGATCTTCAACTTAGATAACTGGATGTTGGCTACGCGAAAGTCTTTGACAGCCTTACGTAAGTAGTCGGTGGCCCTCCGTCCGGCGGCCGTTGGATTATTGAGTTCGTGGGCCAGCCCAGCCGACAATTGCCCCAAAGCCATGAGCTTCTCACGTTGCTGGTCGGCACGCGTCGCTTCGCGAATACGATCGGCCATCAAGTTGACGAGGCGCTCTTGGAGGACCGGGATTTCCTGTAGCATCGCTGGGAAGTGATCTTTGTATAGGAGCCCGGCACGAAGATCTTTGGTTGCGTGAGCGTTGGACGGGAAAGTTGTGAGTCGCGAAAAAGGCAGCAGCCCGGTGATTGAACCTGCAGCGCTCGTAAAGACTTGGCCGGTGTTTAGGCGTTCGCCGCGGACTTCGCCCGAAAAAATGGCGTACATATATTCCGCTGGCTGTCCTGCCTTGATCACAATATCGCCAGCTTTGGCCTCTTGGAGTTCCATGCGCTCGGCGAGCCATGCCAGCTCTTCGTCCGGCAGATCGTGAAACACTTCTATCGAACGAAGATCGCTCAAAACGGGGTGCGCCATTTGTGCGTTCATACGCCCGCCTTGCTCAGATATTGATGAACAAATTGCACTGCAACCGACCCCTCACCAACGCCCGATGCGACTCGCTTCGCTGATCCGCAGCGAACGTCACCGGCAGCAAAGACGCCAGGAATGCTGGTTTCCAAAAGATAAGGATCGCGGTCAGGAGTCCAGCCTTTTGGAGGTTTTCCGTCTTTCATCAAATCGGTGCCCGTCAAGATGAAGCCTTTCGCGTCTCGTTCTATGGCGCCGTCGAGCCACTCCGTCTTGGGCTGAGCTCCTATAAAAATGAAGAGCGCGGTCGCAGGAATGCGGCTCGTTTCGCCCGTTTTCTCACACTTCAAAGAGATCTCCTCTAAGTGGTCGGCGCCGTGAACCTCGACTATATGCGTGTTGACTTCCACCTGGATGCTGGGAGTTTGTGCGATCTGGTCGATTAAATATTGCGACATGGTGGCAGAAAGAGAAGGTCCGCGCACCAGCATAACAACGCGTTTAGCGTATTTGGAAAAGAACATGGCGGCCTGCCCGGCGGAATTGGCTCCTCCTACAATGTAGACCTCTTCGTCACGGCACGAAAGCGCTTCCGTTGAAGCTGCGCCATAGTAAACGCCGGCGTCTTGCAAACGGTCCATCCCTGGTACATCGAGTTTGCGCCACTGAACGCCCGTGGAGAGAACCACGGCATGACACGAAATTTTGCTGCCGTTTTCCAATTCAAGGAAGCGATAAGTGCCTTCCGACTTAAGCGCGGTTGCTCTAACAGGAGAGAGAATCTCGACACCGAAACGGCGGGCTTGCGTGACGGCGCGACGAGCCAGATCTGCTCCCGAGAGACCTGATGGAAAGCCCAGATAGTTTTCGATACGCGAACTGAGGCCGGCTTGACCGCCTGGGGCCTCGCCTTCGATCATCACGGTTTTCAGTCCTTCGGAGGCTCCGTAAACAGCCGCTGCGAGACCAGCGGGCCCACCTCCAACGATGGCTAAATCATAAAAATCGGCAACGGCGCGCGTTTGTAAACCAAGTCTCTCCGCAATTTGGTTAAGGTCGGGTTGCAACAGACACTCGCCATCGGCGAGGAACAGCATGGGAATCTTGCGGTCGGCTGGAGGATATGGCTCTAAGGCCTTGCGAATAGCTGGCGTGCGGTCGGCGGCTTCGATGTCCATCCATTGATAAGGAATTTGATTGCGAGCCAAAAAATCGCGCACTTCGTAAGACTTTTGCGACCAGCGAGTACCGAACAGGCGGATGCCTTCGAAGGGCGGCTTATAATTCGCCGACCAGTCTTCCAGCAGATCGTCGAGAACAGGGTAAAGGTGCTCCTCGGGCGGATCCCAAGGCTTCAGGAGATAGTGGTTGAGTTGAACTTCATTGATTGCTTTTATGGCCGCTTCCGTGTCGGCGTAGGCAGTGAGAAGGACGCGCTTGGCGTCAGGGAAAAGCTTCATCGCTTCCGCCAAGGTTTCTATGCCGTTCATTTGCGGCATTCGATGATCGACTAAGAGGAGCGCGACTGCATCGTTTTGCTTTTCGAGACGCTTCAGCAGATCAAGTGCGGTAGCACCGGAATCGGCGCGCAACACGCGATATTTGGCGGCGTACTTGGTGCGGAGGTCTCGTTCGATGGCACGCAAAACCTCAGGATCGTCATCGACTGTAAGAATTACTGGCTTTGGCAAGTGCACACTCCAGACATGTTGGTTTGATACCTCTGAGGCGGAAGTTGATTCAGATGCGCTGACCGTCGGCGACCTCTTCCTAGGTCGAAGTACTAGTCTTTGCGTACACTAAAATCCGTCCGGGGTTCAGTCGCGTATCACTTAGCAAGAAAGGCTAGATGATGAACCGAGCCTCGTTTTACGTGTTCGTAATCCTCGTTTTCGTTTTGCCCGTCGAAGCTTTCAAAGCGGGTAGTGACTCTCAGGCCATTGGCCTCGAACGAAGTCTGCAAATTCCGGGTGGAAGTCTCCCGCCAGGCCATTACACGCTGAGTGTGGAAGATCGGCTGCGCGGCCGCGCGATCGTCCGAATTCAAAACACCCAAACCCGCGAACATCAACTGTTGCTGGCGGTTCCCAACTCGGAGATGAAGCCGACAGCCGGCAACTCTATCGTCTTTTTTGATTCGGCGAACGGAAATAAATTGATTCTCCGTGCCTGGTCATGCCCGGACTGCAATAGTCCCTTGGAGATGGTTTATCCAAAAGCGGAGGCTGTGCAAATGACAGCGGAAACGGGTCAATCCGTTATGGCGGCAGACCCAAGTTTTGATCGGCTTCCCTCCAACCTTTCGCAAGATGACATGAAAGTTGTCACGCTGTGGCTTCTCGCACCCGAGCGAATATCGAATCATCGTGGCGAAGGGTTGAAAGCCGTAAAATATTCTGCACCGTTAACGAATACGATGGCTGCACCCACCCGCCGGCAACTCCCACAAACGGCATCCAACAATTATTCTCTAGAGACACTGGGATTGCTGTTCTTCACAGCCTACCTGGCTTTGCGCATTCAAAGAAGGGGGCAGATGCGATGCCGCGGTTTGCTTGGACGATAGTGAGTTTGGTGATCCTGTCAGGTGCTTACCTGGGTTGGGAGGCGGCCGCGAACCGAAATTCCAGAGTTTATGCGGCTTCGGTTGGGACGAGAATCATATCTTCCCCTAAAAACTCTACCGTTGCCATTGTCCGCATCCCGGTTGCTTCTTCGACACAACGGGAGCTCGCACTGGAAGTTGTCCGACTGAAAACGCGAAACCGTCGCTTGGAAGCATTGAACAAAATTTTGCGCGAACGGGGTTTGGAAAACACCCGGAAGGTGACTCGTTGAACTCCGCAATCATTTTGGATCGACGAGGTTGGATTGAGTTGACTTTTGTTATTGCTGGGCTGAGTTGCTTTGCGACCGGCGCGGCGCACATTGCTCGTTACGAGGTCTTTGAACACGAGCCGCAAATTCTCCAAAGTCCCGTTGGGAAGCAACCCATCCTGGAGCGTCTTCTGATCCCACGGCTTGGACTCTCGGTTGCGATTCTGGAAGGCGATACAGAAGATCATCTCGCGCTTGGAGCGGCTCACGTAAACGGAACCGCACCAGTTGGCGCACGCGGGAACGCGGCCATCGCAGGACATCGGGATTCGGCGTTCCGCGGATTGGGCGCGGTTTCAGTGGGAGACAAAATTATTATCCAATCAGCTTTTCAGCTGACTTATCGAGTTACCCGCACCCGCATCGTCGCCGCGAACGATGTCTCCGTGCTGCGCGGCGACGAACGACCAAGGTTGACGCTGATCACTTGTTATCCTTTTCACTTCATTGGAAAGGCGCCTCAGCGTTTTATTGTTGAAGCAGAAATGCTTTGATCAGATGCCCGCGCCGCCCGAAACGAAAATCGTTTCGCCGGTAATCCAGCGAGCGTCGTCGGAGGCGAGGAACGATACCGGGGGCGCTATATCTTCCGGGCGTCCCGCGCGGCCTAGAGGCGTTTGAGAAACGGATTGCTTTTCGAAGTCGCTACCGACGAGTCCGGCCGTGTGCGTACCTTCGGTAATCACTAGACCAGGATTGACGGCATTCACGCGAATTTTCCGGGGGCCGAGTTCCTTGGCGAGCGATTTCGTAATCGTGTCGACCGCACCCTTGGTGGATGAGTAGACAGACGACGCGGCAGGTGCAAGGGTGCTCACGACGGAACTGATGTTGACCACGCTTCCACCTTCAGCAGGAAAGAGAGGGAGGGCGGCTTTGGTTGTCAGCAAGAGCCCAAGCACATTGGTGTCGTACTGGCGAGCGTATTCTGTAGCGCTGACCTGATCTAAAGGAGCAAACCCATAGACACCCGCATTATTCACGAGAATGTCAACTTTGCCATAGGCATTCTTCGTTTCGGCAAAAAGGGATGCAATATCATTTTCCTTCGCCACGCTTGCACCCACAGCAATCGCCTTGCCGCCCGCTTTTGTAATTTCTTCCACCACTTTGTCCGCACCCTCGCGGCCGGTGGAGTAATTCACCACAACGCTGGCGCCATCGGCCGCGAGTTGTTTAGCAATGGCTGCGCCAATCCCTTTGGAAGCGCCCGTCACCACCGCCACTTTACCTGTTAACTTACTCATTTTTATTCGATCTTTCCGACGAAGCTCGTTGCCTCGTCATTTCTATGTCTATCGAACTGATGAGGAACGGTTCGGGAAGGATTCAGCCTTATAGAGTGGAAAGTCGCTTGAGATAGGCGCGCCAGATATCGCGGCGCAGTGTCAGATAGGCGAATTTCTTGTCGCGCTTCACGTTTACTAAAGCGGCGTTTTCCAGTTCTTTAAGGTGATGGGAAACGGTTGCAGGAGCAAGACCTACGGATTCACAAATAAACGAACACGTAGGAGCTTCCTTCGAGCCGGCGATGCGTTGCAACATTTCATAGCGTTTTGGATCTGCCAATGCCTTGCTAATCAAAGTGAACTGCCGGTCATCAAGCGGAATGTCGCGGGAACTCATAGCCAGTTCGATGATATCGCCCGGCCGGGTTTAGCGGCTGCTGCGAAATTTGTCGAACGGAACGGCGTCCTCTACATGAATCCGAAAACTGATCACATCGACAGGACCGCGGTCTCGATTGTAACCGGGATTGGTGACGTGCTGGTAGTCGACGGCGAACGAAATGCCACGCCAGACGTGCGCAGTGTAGTAGGTCTCAAAAATCTTTTCGAACCCGTAGTTCAGCGATCCATCTCCGAGAATGAAGCCCAATCCTCCCAAGGCCAGGTAGCGCTCGTGATCCTCGGAGAGGGCGTTGGCGACAAACGCCGCACCCAGTTTGTCCTGCGGCCGGCGCCACAGTTTACCCCGCAGATCCGTGCCTATGAGGGCGGTGCGATCAATCTCGGTATAGGCGAACGACTCGTTGGTCCCGTCGTTCCAGCCAAGGCGACCGAAGGCACGCCAAAGAGAAGTCAGTTCTTGCTCGATGTTGAGCCCGAAACCGTACTTCACTCTTCCCTGCCTGCGGTATTCGGTCACATCGGGAGTAACATCCTTGCCGGAGAGATAACCATCTATCGCTTGCCGGTAGCTTCCCATGTTGGCGTGGTTAATGAAAGCCAGCCCACGGATTACGCTGGCACGTTTGGGCAGCAATGCGGTGTGATATTCCACTTCAAGATTCTCGCCGCGGGCACGGGCTATGTCCCAATCGAGAGTAATGCCGTTGGCAATCGTGGGCATCAGCATCTCAGCAAAACGCGCTGCCCAAGCGCCAGCGTAGTATTCCGCAACGAAGCCATAGGTGTAACCGCGCGTGTCGGCAGCATAGTCAAAAGCTCCGTTGTTTACCACCGCCCAGTTCATGAACTGCAGGTGACTGTCGCTGCCCACGGAATTCAGATCGAAAAAATCCACTGTGCTCATTTTTCCCAGACGCAGTTCCAAGCGCTTCACGGGAACAGTGGAGGAAAGCGATAAAGGATTGCGGGTAGCCTCCGTAGTCTCTTTACTCAGAGGAATGGTGTAATGCAACATCACGCGCGCGACGTAGGGCGTTTCGCCCAGAGTTGGATTGCGGACCACGTCCACGTTAGTGAAACCGGCAATCCCCAAAGCATTACTCAGACCTGCGCCACCGGCGCTCTCAATGTCAGTCAGAATTTCAAGTTGCTTAGTGATTTGGAAACCGGTATAGAGGGTTTCTACACGAGATGTGGCGTGCGCTTTATCGGGCAGAAAGCTGTTCGGTCCAGAATACTTCGCATTGAACGACGGCTGCTGCTGACGGATGAAGTTGGCCTGCGCGGAAATCCAAAATCGATTGAGGAATGATTCTGGCTCCTCTGCCGAAGAGATGGACGCATCAGCGGTTTGAGCAGACACAGTCCAAGAAAGCAGGAGCAATAGGAAAAGAAAGCGCAACGCCCTACTATGGTTCGACACGCGCTGACTTCATGTCAACCCTAAGGCCCTCAGCCGGGGTGTTATTCACGGAATTGTCACATTAAATATCTATGTGCGGAGATTGTTGAGTGCAAATATGGGAGATTGCGAAATCATGACGCCTCTTAGCCCCAAGCGCATTTGCGCACTCCTTGTTTTGAGTTGTGCGCTGAATGCATACGCAGCGGAGCGCAGACTTTATTTGGAGCCGTTCACGACGGGGAGTGGGTCGGAGAAACTTCGGACGGATGTGGCCGCAGAATTAAGAAAGCTAGGTTTGGTTTTGGTCGCGAACGAGGCGAGTGCGGATTTGATCTTGGGAGGAGGCGGGGAGATTTGGGTGAAAGGCTATCGAAGCTTAAACCCGAGGTCGGGGACTTCACCGGCGAATGGCACGCCTGTCTACGACGGTTTTTTGTCGGTAGAATTGCGAGACAAGCGAGGCGAGACCTTGTGGTCTTATCTTCTGACACCCGGGGCGAATACGGAGGACGTAGCAAAGGATCTGGCGAGGAAGATAGCCAAACATTTGGCGGAAGCATTGGACCAAGTTGAGGCTTCCCCCGCAGCGGCAAACCTGCCGCAACCGAGTGTTGTCCTAGAAGGCGCAGGAGCTACCTTTCCGCAGCCGGTATATATGAAATGGTTCATGAATTACCGGCAGCAGAATCCAAACACAGAGATCAATTATGATTCGGTTGGATCGGAGGCGGGTGTTCGCCGCCTGCTGGCTGGAAGCACGGATTTCGCAGCCTCCGACAGTCCAGAAGTCATTCGCGATCTTGCACCAAATGAAGAAGCGAATTATTTATTGTTTCCTTCAGTTGTGGGAGCGGTGGTGCCTATCGTCAACCTCCCCGGGCTCCCTAGCAACATCTTACTCACGCCGCAAGCGCTGGCGGGAATTTATTTGGGAAAGATCAAGAAATGGAACGATCCACTTTTGCAGCGTGCGAATCGCGGACTGCATCTTCCTGCGCTAGATATTGTGGTGATTCATCGCGCAGATGGAAGCGGCACGAGTTATGCACTGACAGATTACCTTTCCCAAACGAGTCCAGAGTGGCGTGCGCAGATAGGCGCAAGCTTAACTCCTAAGTGGCCTACTGGCCGTGCAGCGAGCGGGAACGACGGTGTAGCTGCTTTGGTGAAAGAGATGGGCGGGTCGATCGGCTATGTCGAATTCATTTACGCGCTACAGCGTCATCTCAGCTTTGCGAGCGTGAGAAATCAGCACGGCGAGTTTGTAGCGGCAAGCCTGGAGAGTATGGCGATCGCCGCCAGCCAGTCTGTTCAAGGCCACGATGATTTTAAGATATCAATTGTGAATGCACCGGGAGCGGGCGCATATCCAATTGCTTCGTTCACCTGGTTGATTATTCCCAAGCGCATTGCGGACGAAGGAAAGCGCAATGCCGTGACAAGCCTTTTGCGGTGGATACTGGGTCAGGGCCAAGCGCAGGCTGCCGCGTTGGGATATTTGGCGCTGCCGAAGAACGTCATCGACAGAGAGAAAGACGCCATCGCTAGAATCCAATAGACTGGAACCGATGCCTTTCACAGAAAGCGGCGGTGCGCAGATTTACTGGTCAGAAGCGGGAAGTGGTGAGCCCCTCTTGCTCATCATGGGGCTTGGCTACGCGCATGAGATGTGGTTTCGTACTCGTCCGGCGATGGAAGCGCATTACCGCACGGTGGTGTTTGACAATCGCGGCGTGGGACGCAGCGATGTGCCCGTGGGCCCATACACGATTGCGCAGATGGCGGACGATGCTGCGAGGGTCCTGGACGCGGCGGAGATTCAACGAGCGCGCGTTTTCGGCATTTCCATGGGCGGGATGATTGCCCAGGAGTTGGCGCTGCGTCACCCTGCGCGAGTACAGAAACTGGTTTTGGGTTGTACCTCCTTCGGCGGCAAGACTGCGAAAATTGCGGCCAAACACGTTTTGCAGATCTTGCAAGCACGCGCCACCATGACTCCGGAAGAAGGAGCGGAGGCGATGGTTCCTTTTATCTACGATGCTGGGACGCCGCGCGCCCGGATTGACGAAGATCTGGCGGTGCGACGGAGAGTGTATCCGAGCGCCGAAGGCTACTTAGCGCAGGTACAAGCAATTAATGCCTGGAGTTCCGCCGACCGATTGGGCCAACTTCACGTCCCCACCCTGGTGATTCAGGGCGAAACGGACCAACTCATACCGCCAGAGAATGCGGCCATGCTGGCGACGCGAATTGCGGGGGCGAAAGTAGTCATGTTGCCGCAGGCGAGCCACATATTCACAACCGATCAGCCACAGAAGGCGCATGCGGCGATGCTGGATTTTCTCGCGTCATAGAGTACGGCTGTAAAGTTGGAATGGCGCCCAGTAGTAGGGGCGCTTGTAGTTGGAGTGGAGCATCTTGAGTTTGGCAATGCGGAGGGCGCGCGCATAGGAGTCGCCAGAAAGAACGCTGGCGTAAAAATCGTTCATAAGTTGGGCGGTAGAGTTATCGTACACATCCCAAAGACTGGTGACAACATTCTTGGCGCGGGCTTGGAAGAAGGCCCACGCGAAACCGACCAGCCCTTCACCCGAGAGAGTGCGCGCGCCCGCGCCGCGACAAGCGGAAATCGTCACGAGATCGGCATTGAGCGGAATGCGCGCCACATCGCGGGCATAAAGACTGAAACGGTTTTCCACTGGAGAAAGAATAATGGCGGAATCGAGAGGGCTTTGCGCGTTGGCGTCGACGTGAGTGGCGAAGTGAATGGTGGAAAATTTTTCCGGCTGGGCAGCGGCGTAGGCATCCACGAAGGCCTTGGGACCGGTGAGAACAGTGGAATCTGCGGCGCGAAATTGACGTTGGATGTTGGCAGTTTCAAGCGCTGCTTCCGGGAGAGGTGGATAGCCTGTACCCTGTGCGACTGGATCTCCCATGAGCAGGAGAGAGCGGTGACTTTGGGGAGCGGACTTGCCTGCTTGCACGATACTGAGTGATGGTGCGACCGAGATTGTCGCGTCTTCGATCCAGTAGTGGGGCTGAGGCGTAGAGACAATCAGCGTTTCGAAATTTAAATTGTGCAGGACGCCATCGGGCACGATAACGACACGAGCGTCCGCCGGCAGGAAAGCAGCGACTGGACTAAGGAGTTCGTTAAATAACTGAGTGCCGGCGTGACTGGGTGTGGGGGCGAGAGGATCCCTTTTTGCTTCCTCGATCAATGATCGATAGGAGGCGACATCCTGGGCAATTTGCCGCTCGCTCACCAGCGGTACAGCCTCGCTCTGAGTACCGTTGATAGCCCAGACATAAGAGGTTTTTGGGGCAAGCCAATAAAACAGAAATATACTGTGGCTCGATTTCGCCGCGTGCTGTATCTGGGTTAGAAGACCGGTGCGGTTCACGCTAGCTTGGCCGAGCAGATCTTCCGCCAGCACACTTGCTCGACTTGAGTCGGCGATTTCCAGGGCATGGTTGGTCTCGCCTTGCTGCAGCAGGAGGTCGACATATTCCTGATAGAAACGGATGAGATCGCTGGCCAGGAAAGTGATTTTATAATCGGCTTTCAACTGATCGGCGCGGCTGGAGGCGATCACCGCCAGTGCTTGGGTGTAGTTGGCATTGGCGTTGGCAAAATCCCCACGAGCTGCATATACGGCGCCAAGGCCTGCGTGCGCCTGCCAAACAACGGATGGGAATTCCCGACCGATGCTCAACGCTTTTTCAAAACTAACGATCGCTCGATCGTGCTGGCCGAGACGTTCGGCGATAGCAGCTTCGTTTGATGTGAGAAACGCGATTTTGAGCTTGTCATTTCTGCTGGCGTAATCGAAGGCGAGTTGGTTGAAGTGTTGGGCCTTTTCAGGCGAGCCTATCTGGAGGAGAGCGTAGGCGAGATTTCCGGCAGCGTTAGAGCGCTGGAAAGATGCATCCTTGCCGACCGAATCAAATGCTAGTTGAAAGTAGCGGATTGCCTCGGATGTCTCCCCTTTACGAAAGTGGATGACCCCCAATTCGGAATATCCGACGCTTAAGAGAGTCGCGAGCCCGAATTGCTTCTGTTGTGCAACAGTTGTCTCTAAGACCGCCAAGGCTTGGTCGAGGTTACCGAGGCTCTCGTAACAATTGGCGAGGTTATAAGACGCCGACGTACTAAGACCGGCGGCACCCACTTCTGTGGCTCGTTGGAGCGCGGCCTCGAGCAGGGGAATGGCGTCGGCAAAGTGTTCGCGTTTAATTTGTATGAATCCGCGGCTCACGAGGGCGGCAGCTTGCTGGTATTTAAGGCCATTGGTTTGCGCGAGTTCTTCAGCATGCTGGAAGGCGGAATCGGCGACCGATAGATCGCCAGCACGAACAGTCCCGAGGTTGAGCCAGGCATCGGTTTCGGTTTCGCGGTCTTGCAATGCTGCCGAGTCGGCGATGGCACGCTGTAGAAATTTTTCACTCTCGGTTGAATGATGGCGGTACAGAGCATAACCGCGGAGCATTTCGTAACGCGGAGTAAGCGCGCTAAACTGCTCAGGGGGCGCGTCGGAGAGTAGCGCATCAGCGCGCTCGGTGGCGCCATTCAGGAGTTCGATTTCGGCGGCTAAAAGAGCGAATTTCCAGCGCCAAACAGAGCGCGGTTCATTCTTAAACAGCGCATAGCCTTTTTGCGCTTGTCTGTTGGCATCGGTGTAGCGGCCTACCCTATACAGGTCTTTGGCCGATTGGTACAGTTTGTTAGCGTCCTGTGAGCAAGCAGCAGAGAAAAGGGCGAGGGCGAGCGGGAGAAAGCAGTTCTTACGCCTGCGATGCTTGCGGCGGCCAAGGTGTACCGTTCGATTGCACGTCGCACGCCGAACCGTCTCCGCCCAAGGGTGTTCCAATCTGAAAGCGTAGCAAGGTAAGGCGGCGGGCATTGTGTTCGTACAAGATCTCGCCGAAGAAGATCGAGCCGATACCTTCGATGATAAGGCGGTTGCCACGGATTTCCGTGCCGGGGGCAGGCTGGTTCGCCCATTTTAAACTGGTTACGACAGTTCCCAAAATGATTCCGCCCGCGTTTGGGATCGACGCCTTGGTGAGAATCGCACCCACTCCGGTCTTTTCATGGCCCGTGGGATAGAACAGTCCGCCGAATTGCTTGCGAAAATTTCCGTCGTCCTGATAAGCCTTTACAAGCTTGTCGTACGTTTCATGCTGGGTGCAAACTTCGGGTGCGGTGGTGACAATCAACTCATGCCCGTCCACACTGACGCCCTTGATGGTGGCCTCAAGTCCCCGGAAGGCGACGGGGGTGCGTCGGTCGGAAGAACTTTCGAGACGCGCGTGGAGTTGTTCTGCGATAAAAGTGACAGTCTTACCGGCGCTCGTCGGTGGATGATCTTGTTCAATGGCAATGGTCAATCCGTTGAGTCGGGCATCTACGAAAGTCTGCGTGGACAACTCATTTTCGCCAAAGTTACCATGAGTAAAATCAACGGCGCGGCGAGTATCGGCGAAATCGCCTCTGGCGCTGGTAGAGGCAGAAGTAAAGCGGATTTTTTCGTCCAAATTTTGCGCGCCGGAGGAAGCTTCCGCCAAACCGCCGGTCACGGGAAGGCAACTGCTGGCCACGGCCTTAAATTGAAAATCGGTGGGCCGCCGGATATGGGCTGCGAAGGCGACGGCATTGGCGTGAAAGATGAAACGCTTTTCGATTGGCTGAGGTGTATCCATTTTCTACTGACCCTGTCTCTTAATGTTGAATGAGTAGCGGCTGAGTTCCGCGTGTGGATCGGAGGAAGGCCGCAGGATCATAGTATATCCGCCCGCAGGGAACTTGGCGGAGGGCAAGAGGAGGTTGAGGGTAAATTCGGCTGTCGGATGTTTGCCGCAGTCAATGGTCGCGGTGCGGCCTCCGCCATCAGCTTGAAATTCGCAAACATAAGACGGATAGACACTGGGAGAGACGACCTCGAAGCTCGCGGCAAAAAGCGCTGCCCCAGGCTTGACAATGGCGTATTGAGTAGTGGCGCCGCGGGTGGCAGCCATGATGGGAGTCGTGTCAAGAACCTGCGGCTCGAGCATATTGGGAATCGAAACTGTGTTCTGGTAACCGACGATGCAGGCGAGTGCCAACGCCGCGCAGGCAGGCACCACAGACATAGGCGTGAACCAAGCGCGCCAATTGACCCAAGCCTTTGCGGAATTGGCTATCGGTTGTGGAATTGGTTCTTGCAATACAGACTTGAGGTCGGCGAGCATGGCGAATTCTTCTTGCACCTTGGCCGCGCACTCCGGGCAATCGAACATATGTTCTTCGAAAGCGAGCCGTTCCTCTAGCGTAAATTCATTGAGGAGGTATTTATCGATGGTATTGGTCTGATGTGCCAATGTATGTTTCATAGCGTCTTTTAATTAGTGAAAGTCGGCATGCAAAACGTTTCACCCGGCAGCCGCGTTTCCTTTTGAAAATGAGTTAGTTTGTTTTTGGAGGGCGTTGCGAAAGCGCGCGAGAGCACGGTGGAGCCGCACTCGCAGGTAATCGCGATCGATACCCATTTCCCGGCAAATCTCATCTTTGTCGCGTTCTTCCAAGAAATACTTCCGCAAAATTTGTTGATCGGGGTGGGCCAGGCTGACCATGACGCGGCGAATGATGCTCTTGCGTTCTTCGCTGAGAACTTGCGATTCGGCGCTGGCTGTTTCGTCGGCGGGTTCTACGGCGTTCTCGGGCACTTGCTGATAACGCGAACCTGCGCGGAAAGTTTCCGAGAGAACGTTTTCGCAAACGGCGTTGACGAAAGCTCCCAAACGCTCGGGATGTTGAATGCCGCCCTTGTTGCGGAGGGCATTTAAAACGCGCAGAAATGTTTCCTGGCGCGCGTCTTCCACCAACTGCGCGGAACGAAGGCGGCTGCGGAGTTTGATGAGTAACAGAGTGCCAAAGTATTGGGTGAAATGGGTTTCGGTTTCAGGTTCACCCTGAGTAAGCCGATCGACGTAGTCCTTGTCAAACACCTTACGTTCCGGGCCCCCTCCGACCCGGTAGACTCGATGGTACACCGCCGTAGTGCTAGTCGATTTAATTATTTGTGTTACATTCGCCATTTTGGCTTGCAAGTTGTATTGTGCATGTTCGAACCAAAGCGTTACAGGTAAGGCAGGATTTTTTCGAATTCCATACCAACCGTACTCGCGTAAACTGCTAAGGTGGCGCAAACCTTAGCGGTGGTTACCGGAGCATCAAGCGGTATTGGGGCAACGTTCGCGCGCAAACTGGCGCCCAGCTATGATTTGCTGCTGGTGGCTCGGCGCAAAGAGAAGTTAGAGGAACTGGCTGACGAACTGCGAGCCGCGCACAAGAGCAGCGTTGAAATCATGGCGGCCGACCTCGCCAGTGCTACGGATGCGGCATCGCTGGCGGGAAGGATTGCCAGTGATCCGAAGCTTGGTTTGCTGGTGAATAATGCGGGCTTCGGTACGCTTGGAAGGTTTTGGGAAGCGACGCTAGCGAGCCAGGAACAGATGCACCAGTTACACGTGATGGCTACGGTGCGGCTGACGCATGCGGCATTGGGGAATATGGTGCCCCGAGACCGCGGCGCGGTGATCAACGTGGCATCGGTGGCCGGCTTTGCACGCAGCCAAGGGAGTGTGAGCTATTGCGCTACCAAGAGCTGGATGAATATCTTTAGCGAAGGGCTGTATCTGGAATTGCGCAGCTTAGGTTCGCAGGTATCAGTACAAACACTTTGTCCGGGATTCACTTACTCCGAATTTCATGACACTATGGCAATCGAGCGGGATCGTCTGGCGGCCAAAGCGATGTGGCTCACTGCGGAACAAGTGGTGGAGGCATCACTGGCGGGTCTGCGGCGTGGCCAATTATATGTGATTCCGGGCTGGCGATATCAATTGCTGACAGCGGTGATTACAAAGCTGCCCGCTTGGTTAAGGCTTAAGGTTGAACTAGCGCGGGGCAGCGATAGGGTGGAGCAGAGGCCACAACCATGAACATAGTGAGAGTGGAAGAGTTTATCGTGACCGGGCGGCGGGCGCGTACAAGCAACGAGAGAGAGATGAAGGGCGAGGGCGTGATCGGCCAGTTGTGGAGCAGCGGTGCGCCAACGGCTTCACCTTTGGTGGCCGTGTACAGCGAGTACGAGTCTGACAAGGATGGCGAGTACACCTACTTACTTGGCAGAAAAATAGGCGAAGACGAGACGGAGCCTCGTGAGGGAATGTTTCGCACCGTGGAAGCGGGCTCATATCTGCATCTGCCATTCGCCGGGTCTGTTTCGCCAGAAGCGGTGGTCGGGTTATGGCGGGAGGTTTGGGCGATGGAGCAGGAGGGGAAGATCAGACGCGCGTACAAGACGGATTTCGAGTTGTATGGAGGGGCTGGGTTTGATCTGTATGTCGGCATCAAGACTTAGGGCTTCTTGGGCAGTGCTCGGACTGCGCCGGTAGAGATGCCGCCGTCGACCAGGAGAGTTTGGCCAGTGATGTAGCGGCTGGATTCGGCGGCGAGAAAGACGATGGCCGAATCGAGATCGTCGGGCGCGCCGGGGCGTTTGAGGGGGATGCGGTCGCTCAGATAGGCGACCCATTCCTTGTCTTCGTACATTACTTTGTTCTGAGTGGTTTTAAACCAGCCGGGAGCGAGGCAATTGACGGTGATGCCGTGCGGACCCCAATCGTCGGCGAGGCTCATGGTGAGTTGACGGACACCGCCGCGACTGGCGCCATAGGGACCGAGTCCGGCGTAACCGGCGACGCTGGTGACTGAGCCGATGTTGACGATGCGGCCATAATGGCGGGGCACCATGCGTTTGGCGATGGCTTGCGCAACGAAGAAGGTACCGCGCAGGTTCGTGTCGAGGATCTTGTTCCAATCGTCCCATTGCACCTCCAGCGCAGGCTTGCGGATATTCATGCCGGCGTTGTTGACGAGGATGTCGATTTTTCCATAGGCCTTCTCGGCGGCGTCGGCCATGGCCTGAATGCTTTTGAGATCGCAGACATCGAGAGCAAGAGGCACGGCGCGACGACCAATGGCAGCGATTTCGTCTACGAAAGGTTTGAGGGTTTCGGGGTCGCGGCTGGTGATGATGAGATCGGCCCCGGAGCGGGCGAGGGCGCGCGCGAAGTATTGTCCGAGGCCGCGAGAAGTGCCGGTGACAATGGCAACTTGGCCGGTGAGATCAAACAACGGGTTCGACATTACAGTCTCGGCGTGAGGACGACTTTCATCAGATTGGCTTCGCGGCTGTGGAGGCGGGAGAACCATTGCGCGCCTTCTTCGAGCGAGGCGACGGCGGTGATGAGCGGTTTTACTGTAACAGCACCGCGGGCGATGAGATCGATGGCTTGCGGATATTCGCCGGCCGAAGCAGCGGAGCCTTGCAGGCGGATTTGGCGGCTCACGACAACCTGCAAAGGAATTTCGACAGTTGGCGCGATGTTGCCGATCAGGGTCACGGTGCCGCCGCGCTTGACACTTTCGATGGCGGCTTTGATGGTGGGTGTGCTGCCGACGGCTTCCAGTGCGCAGTCCACGCCTGCACCGTTGGTGAGCCTTTTTATTTCGGCGACGGTATCGGCGGTCTTGGCGTTGATGGTGGCAGTGGCACCGAGGTCGCGGGCGAGTTTGAGGCGGGTGTCGTCTATATCGGAAACGATAATTTGAGAGCAGCCGGCTTCTTTGAGGGATTGGAGAACAAGGAGGCCGATCATGCCGGCGCCGACAACCATGGCGGTGCTGCCTTTGGCGATGTCGCTAACGGCGACTGCGTGGACGGCGACGGAGAGAGGCTCGACCATGGCGGCTTCTTCGAACGAGACTGTTGAGGGAAGGGCGTAGAGTACGCGGGCAGGCACAACTACGAAATCGGCGAAGGCTCCGGCGCGGCGGAACTCGGGAGTGGACACGCCGAGAATTTCGCGATGACCGCAGAGATTCATAAGTCCTTTTCGGCAGTATTCGCATTGGCCGCAGTAGATGGTGGAGTCGAAAGTGACGCGGTCGCCTTTCTTGAAGTTGCTCACGGCGGAGCCGACGGATTCGATGCTGCCGGCGGCTTCGTGGCCCATGACAAGCGGCGGAATGCGGCGGCCGGAACTGCCGTCGTAACCATGGACGTCGCTGCCGCAGATGCCGCAGGCTTCGACGCGGATAAGGACTTCGTCTGGGGCTGGTTGAGGAATGGGGAGGTCGGCCATTTCCAGCTTGCTGTATTCGGTGAGCAACAGAGCTTTCATCATTTGAGATGGTATCGAATCGCTGAATATGGTGGCATGGAAAACGCGGCGGAAGCGGGCTCAACAAGAGGCTGGCCAAATATTTCTGAGATCACCAAGTGAAGCCGCCAGACGGCGGCGGCCATGAACCCAGCAACTGCCGAAGCAGGACGATGCGACCAAAGTGGTAGGCGTTGTGGGCGGCCAAGCTTATGAGCTGGTACTCAACGGTCATAAGCCTGACTGGATTTCCCGGGCGAGAAGGACATCGGACGGTGATCTGGAGGCGCGCATTGTCTGAGGCCGCGGAGGCAGCTTGCTCGGCACCGTTCAGAAAACGTCGACAGAGTTCGGGCCAGGATTCGAGGGCGGTCTGCGCAGAAGAAGGGAAAGGATCGGTCGGTTTAGCTGGATAGGGCGTCTCGATGCCAGAGATCCAGTCAAGAGTCATTTGTTGCCAGAACGCCAGATGCCAGAGTTCTTGATAGATGGTGTGAGGCGCTCCCGCAACGGCGCGGTGAGCCAACTCGTCCGGCAGACCTTCGAGTATGTGAGCAGGAGCGGCGTGAGCGCTCTCGGCGGTTAGCGCCTGGGCAAGTTCATTCATGGATTTCTTAACTGGCCGGACCGAGAGCACGGGGTACGCGTTGCTTGAGTTCGGCGAGGAGGCGGTCGACTTCGTCGGAGCGGTCGATGGCTTCAAGTTGACGCGCGGGGTCGAGCGCAGCGGCTTGGATTTGGCCGACCGCCATGGCCTCGGCGTGGTCGACTTTGGATTTGGCACGCTCGAAGAGAACATCATTTTGAAATTCGCCTGAGGGCGCTACGCCGGCGCGTTGGGCGAGTTTGGAACGGCGGTGTTGGGCGAGAAGGAGATCGGCTTTGATTTTGGTCTCCGTCATCTTCTGTTCGAGGCGCTGCATGGCGTCGCGCAGTAACTGGACGTGATGCGCCTGCTCTTCCACTTGCTGGGCGAAGTTGTGGGCGGCGTTCTCAAAGGCGAGGGAACGTTCCAGGGCGGCGCGAGTTAATGATTCCTCGTGCTTGGTCAAGGCGAGTTCGGCTTTGCGCAGCCATTCGCGTTGGGAAGCGAGACTCTCCTTTTGCTTCTTTTCAAGAAGGTGCTGGTCGGCAATGGCCATGGCCACTTGCGTTTTGACCTGCATAAATTGGTTTTGCATGTCGAGGAGAAGCTGCTTGAGCAGCTTCTCCGGATTTTCGGCTTTCTCGATCAGATCGTTGAGATTAGCTCTGATGAGGGTCGTGACTCGTTCTAACAGGGGCATGATTACTCCTTATGCGCGCGGTTCAGATGCTTTACCATTGCTGTGGTCGGTGATGGATTTGACTTTGCCGAGCAGATCGGACATCTGCATGCCGGACAAGGATTCAAAGAGGGCCGGGATTTGGGCGGCGATGGTGGTAACGTCGCCGGTCAGTTTGTGCATACCCGAGGTTGGGCCATCGCCGGTGGACACAATGGTGATCTTGTCGATATTGGCGAGCGGGGCGGTGAGGGCGCGCATGATTTCGGGCAAGCCGGTGATGAGCTTATCGACAACGGCGGCTTGGTTCCATTCCTGATAGGCTTCGGCTTTCACGTTCATAGCTTTGGCTTCAGCTTCACCTTTACGCAGGATGATGTCGGCGTCGGCCTCACCTTGGGCGCGCGTGGCGGCGGCGGAACCCTCGGCTTCGATGGACATTTTGCGGCGAGAGGCTTCGGCAAGCATTTCGATGCGCTGCTTCTCGATTTCGGCGGCTTTCAAGACAGTGGCGATTAATTCTTTCTCGTGACGGAGGATTTCAAATTCCTGCACTTTCACTTCGCCTTCTTTTTCTACCTGGCGGACTTTGACGGCCTCGGCCGCGACCTGCTGCTGCATGATGTTGGTCTGAATGTCATAAGCCTTGTCGGCCTGCGCCTGTTGGCGTTTGACGGTTTCGACGTACTGGGCGCGGCGAATTTCCAGATCGCGCTGGGCTTCGGCTTGCGCGGCCAGCGAAAGAGCTTCAGCAAGGACGCGTTCCTGATCGGCCTGGGCTTTGGCGACGGCGGCGGCACGAGTGGCTTCGGCGCGGCGGATGGCAGTATCGCGCTCAGCTTCGGCAGTCGCTACATCGGCATCGCGTTTGACTCGAGCAACATCGGGACGGCCCATGTTAAGGATGTACTCGTTCTTGTCGCGGACTTCTCTAATCGTGAACGAGATCACTTCGAGGCCCATTTTGCTGAGGTCCTCGGCGCAGGTGGCGCGCATACGATCGCCAACCATTTCTGGCTCTTTGACGATTTGCTCGACGGACAATTGGCCGATGATGCCGCGCAAATGGCCTTCCATGACGAGGCGGATGAGTCCTTCGCGTTCGTCGTCGGACTTAGTTAAGAATTGCTCGGCGGCGGTGCGGATGGATTCGTTATCGCTGCGGACTTTGATCTGCGCCACAGCTTCCACCGTCACGGCGACACCTTGTTTGGTGTAGAGATCCTGCTGTGGCGCAACGTCGAACGACATGAGTTGCAGCGAAAGTTGTTTATAAGTTTCAATCATTGGAACGATCACGGTGCCACGGCCAATGATGATGCGGGGTTCGCGAAAACCATACACGATGATGGCCTCATGAGGGCCCGCTTTGCGGAACAGCTTAGCCACCGTGGTGATCATTAGCAGCAAGACCACGACGATGGCGACGACAATATACGTCACTTCATTGAAAAGCATAATCATTCTCCTTTGGCAGGGCTTCCGGACTGCGCAGAATCGGCGTCCGGCTGGGTCAATGCCGCCCAGGTGCGTACAAATGCAATACCTTTTTCGTAACGGGTTACAACCACTTCCTCGTCGCGGCTAATTTCTTGGCCGTCTTCGCTGCGGGCGGGAACGGCGCGGCGCGAGCCATCGCGCACGAAGATCATTTCGCCGCAGCCCGCGGCACGGATGGTGCTGGACACGCGGCCGAGCATGCCGAGAATTTCGGTGTCGGCGGGATCGAGCGGCTTTTCGTGCGATTGCAGCCAGCGTAGGAATGAACCTAAGATGAACGCGCCGACGAGACCGAGCAAGATGGCGATGGACAGATCGAGCCAGCGGGTGAGCGAAGAGTGGCGCGTGAGGATGTAGCCGATGCCGCCGAACCAAGCGAGAAAGACGGCGATGGCGCCGGGCGTGAGCAATGCGCCGAGCCAGTTAGAAAATTCCGAAGAGGAGTGACCGACGTGGCTGTGGCCGTGGCCGATGTGCGCATGGCCATGGCCGATGTGCCCGTGCGCACCGTGGCCGGAGTGCATGCCGCCGAGCAAGACAGACACGACGCTCCAGAGCGAGCCAACGCCGAAACAGACCAGATAAATTTCAGACCAGTTCATATGCTTGTTTTCCCCCGATGGGCGGCAAAGCGTCCGATAAACGTTCGAGTAATTCCGGCATTTCGAGAACACGGGCGAGCAGCAGAAAACAACTGCGCGTATCTTTGTGGCGCGCGAGTTTTAACATCGCCGCGGCAAGTTGTGGGTCGCGGCGAAAGCGCTCGGCGCCTTGGATGAGCCATAAATCGAGTTTGTCCTCGCGTTCGGAAAAATCGGTAATGAGTTCGGTTTGAAAGCCTTCCGGGTCATCGACGAGATGTCCGGGATGGACTTTGAAAAATTTCGCGAGGAGCAAGCGCGTGGTGTTGGTGAGGTGCCTGCGGCGGCCGCTTTCGAGTTGGGAAAGATACGGTTGGCTGATAGTTTTTTTCATCTCCTTTTTTATGGCGGCGACGAGTTCGCTTTGGGTGAGTTCACGGTCGAGCCCGCGGAGGCGGCCTTCGATCACCCTGAGGTGGCGGATTTTTTCACCAGCGGTCATATAGCAATCTGCGATTAATATATTGCAGATTGCTATATAGCGTCAAGCGAAATCGGATTCTCGGGGTCGGATGTTGTTGATTTTAGTTGGAAAATAAAACGTGAATCGTGTCTCAAAAGAGAGAGCGGCTCCCCTTCGTTTAGGGTGAACAGCGGAATGTTTGCGGTCAAAAGGCGAAGAGAAGGCGGTTTTTGCCGAACGAGAGGCTTGGGTGCGGGATGGTTGAAATCGATAGCGCCCCCCTTGCAAGGCGAGTTGCACGGTGTACGAGTTATACCCTATCGATTCTATCGAGTTTGTTAGGATATAGTCTCGGGGAGAACGCCAAGTTGAAGTTGCTAATAGAACGAGTCAGTTTGGGGGTGTTAGCAGTAGCCTCTTTATTCGGTTTGCAAAGTTGCTCGAAAGCGCCTAGCGGTTCCCAACCGCCGGCCACGGTGCATCTGTTAAATGTTTCTTACGATCCGACGCGCGAACTTTATCAAGAGATCAACCAGAATTTTGCGAGCGGCTGGAAGGAGAAAACGGGACAGACCGTTGAGATCGAGCAGTCGCATGGAGGGTCGGGCAAGCAGGCGCGCGCGGTGATTGATGGCTTGCAGGCGGATGTGGTCACATTGGGGCTCGCTTATGACATCGACGCGATTGTCGATCAGGCGCACTTGATTGACCCTGGGTGGGAAAAGAAATTCCCAGACAACAGCACGCCTTTTACATCGACGATTGTATTCCTGGTGCGAAAGGGCAATCCGAAAGGCATCCACGATTGGCCGGATGTGATCCGCAAAGGTGTCAGTGTGATTACGCCCAATCCAAAGACTTCAGGAGGGGCGCGCTGGAACTATCTAGCGGCATGGGGCTACGCGTGGAATCACTCCAACCACGACGAGAAGAAGACGCGGGAGTTTATCGCTGCGCTGTACCGCAATGTGCCGGTGTTGGATTCAGGCGCGCGGGGCGCGACAACCACTTTCGTGCAGAGAGGCTTAGGGGACGTTTTGCTGGCCTGGGAGAACGAGGCCTATCTGTCGCTGCGGGAGTTCGGCGCTGATAAATTTGAGATTGTAAATCCGTCCAGCAGCATTCTTGCTCAGCCGCCCGTGGCCGTGGTGGACAAAATAGTGGACCAGCACGGCACGCGCGCAGTGGCGGAAGCCTATTTGAAATATTTGTACACCGAGCCCGCACAAGAGATTGGCGCCAAGAATTTCTATCGGCCACAGTCGGAGGCGGCCTTTGTGAAATACAAAGACCAGTTTCCAAAGATCCAACTGTTCACCATCACGGAGGTGGTGGGCACGTGGAAAGAAGCGCAGGCAAAACACTTTGCAGATCATGGCGTTTTCGACCAACTCTACAAGCCTTAAACTGAGAGCTAGACAATGCACAGATTTCGCCAGCACAGCGTTATTCCGGGGTTTGGGTTGACTCTTGGGTACACGGTTTCGTATCTGAGTTTGATCGTGCTGATCCCACTCGCTGCTCTTGTGGCCAAGGGAACAGATCAACCGTGGGTCGCCTTCAGCGCGGCGGTATTCGATCCACGCACGCTGGCGGCTTGGCGATTGACTTTCGGTACGGCATTTCTGGCGGCTTTGACTGACGCTGTTTTCGGATTGGTGATTGCTTGGACTCTGGTCCGCTACCAGTTTCCGGGACGACGCATCGTGGACGCCCTCATTGATGTTCCATTCGCGCTGCCCACGGCTGTTTCGGGCATCGCCTTAACGACGATCTACGCGCAAAACGGCTGGATTGGGCGCTGGCTGCAACCGCTTGGAATTCAGGCAGTGTTCTCGCCGTTGGGTATCGTAATTGCGCTCATGTTCATAGGCTTGCCTTTCATTGTGCGGTCGTTGCAGCCCAGTATGGAAGACCTTGATCCCGCGACTGAGGAGGCGGCAGTGCTGTTGGGAGCGTCGTGGTTTACTAAGCTGCGCCGAGTGATTCTGCCGGCGTTGCAACCGGCGCTGGTGGCGGGCTTTGTCACAGCGTTCGCACGGTGCCTGGGCGAATACGGTTCGGTGATTTTCATTTCGGGCAATATGCCGATGAAAACGGAGATTGCTTCGCTGCTGATTGTGACGAAGCTGGAGCAATATGATTACGCGGGAGCTTCGGCCATCGCACTGTTAATGCTGGTGAGTTCGTTTTTGCTGTTGTTTTTGGTGAACTTTGGACAGTGGTGGTCGACCCGGAAGCAGCGGGCGAGGCTATAGAGATGAGAATCGACAACAGCCGGACGCACACTGAACCGAATTGGCTGCGCAACACGCTAATTGCGATCACGGTGATTTTTGTGGGAGTGCTGATTTTGTTGCCAGTGATTGCGGTGTTCACGGAAGCGCTGCGCAAGGGATTCTCTTTTTATCTCAAGAGCATCAGCGAACCGCTCGCGCTTTCGGCCTTGCGACTCACCCTGCTGACTGCCGCCATAACACTGGTGGCCAATCTAGCCTTTGCAATCGCCGCTTCCTGGTGTATTGCGAAGTTCAGTTTTCCGGGCAAAAACTTACTGCTCACCTTGATTGACCTGCCGTTTGCTGTGTCGCCGGTGATCTCGGGATTGATCTTTATTCTGGTATTCGGAGCACGCGGTTGGCTCGGACCGTCATTGTCGAGAGAGGGAATTCAAATCGTTTTCGCGACGCCCGGCATTGTGCTTGCGACAATCTTCGTCACATTTCCTTTTATTGCGCGCGAATTGATTCCTTTGATGCAGGAGCAGGGCACGGAGGAGGAGGAAGCCGCCATTCTGTTAGGCGCGGGGGTGTGGCAAACGTTTGCTCGAGTGACTTTGCCTAATATCCGCTGGGCGTTGGTGTACGGCGTCGTGCTGGCAAACGCGCGAGCCATGGGTGAATTTGGAGCGGTCTCCGTTGTTTCAGGGCATATCAGAGGCCGCACGAATACTTTGCCTCTGCATGTCGAAATTCTTTATAACGAATACAATTTCTCGGCTGCTTTTGCCGTGGCGAGTCTGCTGGCTTTACTGGCAGTGGTAACGTTGGTTGCCAAAGCGGCGTTGGAGTGGAGAATCCGCGCTGAACAAAGGTCTGCCATCGCAGCAATCGAGGCATAGATATGGCGATTGATGCGCGGCGAGTTAGTAAGACATTCACCCACTACAGTGCTCTCAAAAATGTGAGTTTGCGAGTGGAACAGGGCGAATTGGTGGCGTTGCTCGGACCCTCCGGCTCGGGCAAAACCACATTGCTGCGCATCATTGCGGGTTTGGACGCGCCTGACCCTAATCCGGAGACGCAGGTATTTGTGAACGATGAGGAGATTTCCCGCAAACCAGTAAGTGAGCGCCGCGTTGGGTTCGTGTTTCAACACTATGCTTTGTTCCGGCACATGACTGTTTTTGAGAACATCGCCTTCGGTATGCGCGTCCGTCCGCGCAAGTTACGTCCGTCCAACTCGTCAATTATCAGCAAAGTAAACGAGTTGTTGGAACTGATACAACTGGCCCGATGGGCCTCCCATTACCCTTCGCAGCTTTCGGGAGGACAGCGTCAGCGGGTGGCGCTTGCTCGGGCGTTGGCAATCGAGCCGAGTATCCTCTTGCTGGACGAACCCTTCGGGGCGCTGGATGCACGGGTGCGCCAGGAACTGCGGCGCTGGCTCAGAAATTTGCATTCTCGAATCCACATTACGAGTGTCTTAGTGACGCACGATCAGGAAGAGGCGCTTGAGGTGGCGGATCGTGTAGTGATCATGAATCAGGGGCACATTGAGCAGATTGGCACGCCCAATGAAGTTTTCCACAATCCCGCGTCTGAGTTTGTCGTTAAGTTTCTAGGAAACGTGAACTTGTTTCACGGTCGAGTGGAGTCTGGCCAAGCCGTGATTGGGAAAGTAAGTGTCGGGAGACAAAACTCGTCGATTGCAGATGGCAAATATGCTCGCGTGTTCGTGCGTCCACATGAATTGGAGATTGAACGTCAGCAATTGAACGGCGCTGCAGTGCCGTCGCGGGTGGCCCGTATTCAGTCGGCTGGTTCTGTTGTGCGGGTCGAGTTGACGAGCGAGCAGAACGAAGCAATTACCGTGGAACTCACACATGACCGCTATCGCGACCTAGGCATTCAGACAGGCGACAACGTGTTTGTCAAGGTGCGCGATGCTCGCGTGTTCGTGGCGGACGGGCCGGGTGAGGATTATTCGATCTAGCGATTTTTGTGTTGACCTAATTATTGCAAATCCTATAGACTTTAGGATATATGCTTGGACACTCCTCCAACTGGGCTGTAATTACGGTTTACTTGGCCGTGCTCGCGGCAGTGGCCACGCCGCTAAAGGCGCAGGACGATCTAACCACTCGCAATGGCTCCAGCGCGTATGATGGCGCATTCATTACGGGGCCGGCTTCAAATCCACTGAGTTTTTTGAACGGCGCCGCATACCGGACCTTTGGCCAGGCGACGCCCTACGATTTGCCTGACTTCCGACCAGCGAGTCTTTTCGATGAGAAGCTGCCAAATTGGATTTGGTTTGGCTGGGAAGAACGGCTGCGCTATGAGGGATACCACAACAGCGGATTCAAGTTGAACAACAACGATTCTTATTTGCTGCTACGTTCGCGTTTGCAAATGACGCTCAAGCCCGCTTGGTGGTTCAAGGTGATCTCGCAGGTGCAGGACGCACGACCGTTCATGCAGAAGCCACCGTGGGGACCACCGAATTTGAATGCGTGGGATTTGAAACTGGCCTATGCGGAATTGGGCGACCCGAATGAGAAGTGGATCAGCGTGCGCGTAGGACGGCAACTGATCAACTACAACAATACGATCATGGCGAACTCGGAATGGCGTAATCAAGCGCGTTCCTACGACGGTGCGGTAGCCAACCTGCATCATGACCGCTACCGCTTGGGTCTTTTTGCGGCATCGGTGGTCGTGCCATTAGCGGAAGGCATCAGCCATCATCAGGAAGGAAACAACATTTACGGTGCGTATGGTGGAATTGACCGTATCGTACCTAACTCGGTGCTGGAGCCGTTTGTGCTTTGGCGCGTTCAGCCGAGTGTAGCGATTGAAACGACGGCGAAAATCAAGACGGGAAAACAGGATGAGAAGGCATATGGATTGCGCTTTAAAGGCCTGGCGGTGAAGAGTCTTGATTATTCCGCAGAAGCGATTATCGAGCGTGGCAGCGACGGTCCAAACAGTATCAGTGCGTGGGCAGCAAACGGCGGGCTTGGATACAGAATCGATTCAGCGTGGTGGAAGCCGCGCGTTTTCTGGCAATATGACTTTGCATCGGGCGATAAAAATCCAACCGACGGTGAGCACAATACCTTCGACACAATGTATCCCACGGCGCATGATCGCTTCGGGATCACAGACCAGTTCGGCTGGCAAAATATAATTGCCGAGAGAATTGGGATAACGATTGAACCCAGGCATCGTTGGACGGTAACTGGGCAGTATTTGGATTTCTGGCTGGCGCAAGCACGAGATGGAATCTACAATACGTCGGGCGGCTTGATTGTGAGAGACACTTCGGGGAACTCCGGAACGCATGTTGGCAAGGAATACGACGCTTACACGTGGTATGAATTAAACCGGCATGTCAACGTGGGCGTCGGCGTGGGACATTTGCAGGGTGGACAGTTTCTGCAGAAGTTGACGAAGGGTCCGAACTACAATATTCCTTACTTTGCGATTAACTTCAAGGATGATGGGAAGTCACGCTAGGCGCTGCTCGGCACGAACTCTTTCACAATAAGCGCTACTTCGACCGGAGACGTAGTACAGTTGCTTCGAAGCCATGTGGATTCTGGTAGCCGAAGATGAAGCCTCGATGGGCGCACTGTTGGTGCAAGGTTTAGAAGAGCAGAACCATACCGTAACGCTGGCGCGTGATGGCGAAGAAGCACTGGCAGCATTGGCTAGCGCTGCGTTTGACGCCATAGTGCTAGACGTGATGATGCCGCGCGTTAATGGTTTTGAAGTTGCGCGGAAGGTGCGCTTACAAAAAAACCACACGCCGATCCTGATTCTGACCGCAAGAGATGCCGACGCCGACATCATTAAGGGCCTCGATGCAGGAGCGGACGATTATTTGGTGAAGCCCTTCTCGCTGAGTGTGCTTTTGGCGCGACTGCGAGCGATTTCGAGGCGCTCAGTGCAAGCGCCAGTAAAAGAATTGCAAGCCGGCGACCTATCTTTGGATCCGGCGGCACGGGAAGTATGGAAAAACGGCAACAAAGTTCCACTCACGCCGACGGAATTTAGATTGCTCGAAGTTCTAATGAGGCGTGCGAACCGGGCCCTTTCGCGCACTGCCATCATCGAAGCGGTGTGGGGATTTAACGAAGGGGTTGAACCGAATACGGTTGACGTTTATATCAAGCTGCTTCGTGAGAAAGTAGACGGCAAAGGTCAGTTGATTCACACCGTGCGAGGTTTTGGATACATTTTGCGTGACTAATCCGCGCACCAAATCGATACGGGTTCAGCTTACTGCTTCTTATACAGCCGTGCTGGCGTTAACTTTTGCGTTGATTGGCGGGGCAGTGTGGATAGCCCTTGAACGGAGTATCGAAGAAACTGCAGATCGTGAACTTCGCTCGCGTTTGACCGATGTGAGACGTTACGTCGACAGCTTTTCGCCTGACGATCTATTGCACTTGGAAGAGGAGTTCAGGGAAGAGTCATTGTTGAGCCAGTCTGTCGCCAACGTCCGGATCTGCGATTTCCACGGCAAATGGCTTTACCGTACGAACAGCACGGATCATTGGCCAGCCCAATCGTTGGAAACTGCAAATTTGAGCATGAGCGGTCGCATCTCAACCATGCGGATAAAGCACGATCTGATTCGAGTTCTGACCGCGCCGATAAAGGTTGGCATTGTACAGATTGGCCTCTCGATTGATGAGTTTGAAGAGGTCAAGAGAGGCTTCTTGTGGTTGCTTTTGTTGGGGAGCCCGCCACTCTTGGCACTGGCTGCGCTTGGAGGGTATTGGCTGAGTGGGCGAGCTTTGAAGCCGGTAGATGAAATCTCACGGGCCGCTTCGCGCATCGGCGTGCGCGATTTATCCGCCCGGCTGCCCGCCAGCGGTGTTGGCGACGAGCTGGACAGGTTATCCAGCGTGTTGAATCAAATGCTGTCGCGCCTGGAATCGGCGTTCAACCGTATCGGCGAATTTACGGCGGATGCCTCTCACGAATTGCGGACACCGGTGGCAGTGATTCAAACAACAGCCGAACTTATGCAGACGCGGCCTAGAACGGAGGAAGAACATCTAAGAGCTTGGGCGAGCGTTAGTAAGGAGACGGAAAGAACATCTCTCTTGATCGGCGATCTTCTCACGCTGGCCCGCTCCGATTCCGGCAAGCTCGAGTTGGAGCTGCGCGGCGTCAACTTCTCAGAGATCGTGCAAGCAGCGGTCGAGGAAATGCGTGTCATGGCAGAAGCTAAGGAACTAAGGTTGATACTTGACATTGCAAACCCATGCTCTATTCGCGGCGATGGCAGGTCCCTCCACCGGCTGGTTTGTATTCTGCTCGACAATGCTATTAAATTTTCAACGAAGTCCACCGCGATACGAGTTACGCTGGCGAGCGGTACTCGCACTCTGCTAAGCGTCTCGGACGAAGGACCGGGCATTCCGGCAGCGGAATTGGAATGTATTTTTGAGAGGTTTTACCGAGTCTCTAAAGACCGATCGCGCATGAATGGCGGAGCGGGATTAGGTTTGTCGATAGCCAGATCGATTGTGGAGATGCACGCCGGCATCATTAAGGCCGAAAGCATTTTAGGAAAGGGATCAACGTTTACTGTCTCGCTGCCCTCGAACTGAGCGCGTGGCTCTTTGCAACATAAAAAGAGATGAGGAAATCGTTGATTTGTATCTTATTGAAGAAAAGGTGTCAGACTTCGGCCGCACTCTAATCCTGATCTTTTCCTTATGATCTATAGCGATTTTTCCCAATAATCGCGACAAAACCCTTATGCCTCCCTGACGATTCCAGATCAATACTTCAGCTATAGAGGTGTATTGGAGTGATTCTAGAGTCTATACGAACCTTTAGCTTCGCCGCCATTCTTGCTGGCGCTACATTACTGGGGGCTGCAGAAGACTCTCCGCAAGCCGTGCCGCACTATAGCAACAAACAATTGCGATTCTTGATGGCAACCGCATCTCATGCCGACGAGTTCCAGAAACTGGCATCGTATTTTCACTACCAGGAATTGGTATTTCGCACGAAAGCACAGAAGATGCGGGATGAGTATGCCAGTTACGGCATGAAGTACCCGATGGCAACGAAAAATGTTTCGAGAGTGGAGATTGAGTCAAGGCTGTATGAGCAGTATTCAGCCAGGGCAAATGAAAATGCCACGCTGGCAGCAAAGTACGACGAACTCTTGATCGGACTTGGTGTAACACCGGCGAGGGTATCTGCCACCAGGGTATCAGCTCGGAGTTTGGAGACAACCCAAGGTAAGACACAGGGAACGTCATTAGTGGAGAAAAATCGACCGGCCGGAAACTGACCCGAAACTCTTTAATAATCGTTTTCGAAAGGAGGAGGGTATTCAATGAGAAAGATAGGAACGATTCTGCTGATTGCCGGAGCACTTTTCGGCGCGGGCAATGGCCAAGAAACTGACCACCCGGCAGCGCAAAGAGAAAAGAGGCTGGCCGCCGGCGAACGCGATGCCAAACAGATGCTGTTATTGATGGATAAAGACAAGAGCGGCAAAGTGTCAAAACAGGAATTCATGACTTTCATGGAAGAAGAGTTCGAGCGGCTGGATGTCAACAAAGACGGGCAGTTGGATGTGAACGAGTTGACGCATTCACGAGTGGTGGTGCGAGGTCGTTCGAGATAGGCGTGCAGGCGATTGGGAACGGTCCTCAAATAGAGGTAATCCTTTTGCTGCTGTCGAGTGCCGTTTGCATATATTCGCAGAATTCGACGGCTGCGGCACCAAGCCCGATTACCGCAGACCGCCCGGCCTTTACCGATGCGAGCACCGTTGTTCCGGCGGGCAATTTATTGTTCGAAGATGGTTTTCTGGAGACAGGTACTCCTGCGCATCGTAGCTTCGATTTCCCGGAAACGCTAGTGCGGTTTGGAGTACTTGCCAAAACCGAATTTCGTTTTACGATACCGGACTATTTCCAAAATTTCAACTCGGGAATGGGTTACGGCTCAGGCTGGGGAGACACGCTGATTGGTATAAAACAGCAACTAGGACCGGTTCATGGCTTTGATTTGTCCTTAGTCGGTTCAGTAAGTCTTGCAACAGGAGCCAGAATCCTATCGAGCCACGGATATGATCCCCAAATACAAGTACCATGGTCTCGGAGTTTGTCGACAAACTGGACCGCTGCGGGAATGTTTTCCTTCTTCTGGCCCACCCAGGGTCCGAAACGGGTGCCCACCGGTCAAGCAACTTTCCTTTTCGACCGCCAACTTACTAAGCGCTGCGATGCCTTTCTGGAGTATGCAGGAACTTTTGCAAGTGGGAATGGGCCGCAGCACCTGTTACACGCCGGCACAGCTTACAAGATCACGTCAGACCAACAAATCGACTTTCATGCGGGTGTCGGGTTATCGTCAGCGGCGGTTGATCATTTGATAGGAATAGGCTATTCTTTTCGTTTTCAGGTGCTCCCAAAATAGCCACGTTTGAGGCTGAGCCATTCGCCGGAGAATAGCGATCAATGCCACTCCCATACTTGGATTTTCTCGCTCGGCTAGGGTCCGCCTTATTGCTGGGCGCTTTGGTTGGTCTTGAGCGGCAATGGCGCCAGCGTATTGCAGGAACCCGCACGAATGCTCTCGTTTCGGCAGGCGCTTCGGCGTTTGTTATGTGCGCTTTCCTCGTCCGGGATACTTCACACAGCGAAGCCCAGATCGTTTCGTATGTTGTCTCTGGCGTTGGCTTTTTGGGAGCCGGTGTCATTTTCAAAGACGCTGGAAGCGTTCGCGGGCTAAATACAGCAGCAACCCTTTGGTGCTCGGCGGCTATTGGAGCGATCTGCGGATTGAGCTATCTCGCGTACGGGGCAACAGTCGCAGGCGTGGTGTTACTTACTAACGTGGTACTTCGTCCCCTGGCTTACCGGCTGTACCCGATCCAGCAAACCAGTCCTGAACAGGAAAGCATTTACAATTTCGAGTTGGTTTGCCGCTCGGAAGACGAAGTTCGTATAAGGGCTCTGCTGACACAAGAGATCGCGCGCACCACGCTGGCGTTGAGCGCACTCAAGAGTGAAGATATCGAAGGGACTGCGAAGCTGAAGGTTGCCGCACAAATTCGCGGCTTCGGGCGTCAGGATCAGCCGCTCGAACAACTCATCGCCCGCTTGTCGCTGGAAGCGGGAGTTACGGCAGTTAGCTGGGCGCTAAGCGCTCAGATATTGGAATGAACCTGGCGCCCGTTGTGAGGCCAGGTTCATTCCGCTCGAAAATTATTTAGCAGGCCGTCAGCCTAAAAGAACCAGATCACATCGGCGGCGAACATCAATTGGCTCTTCTTTGTGCCGTTGTCATAAGCGGGTGCGTCGTAGGCGTGCTCATAGCGGAGCTCTGGGCGGAAAACCACCGTGCTTCCTATCCAGTGGTTCCAGGACACGTCGTGCTCCGTATATTTGGTTGCGAAGCCAGTTCGTTGGCCCTTGATGTCGTCGAAATATTCATTTCTCACAATGATGGCATTGTGTTTTCCAAATTGCCTGGTAATGTAGTGGACCGTTGCCCACTCAGGCGCAAAACAAGTCAGCTCCGTTGCCGTCTTACATACCGCACCGTTTGAATTAGTGATAAGAAGAGAAGCGGCCGCTGGATTATTTACATTGGGAGTGTCTTTCATATACTGGTACCAAGTCTCCCAATCCATATGCCAATTGGAATCGCCGAATTTATGATACCAAGTTGTGTAATACGCCGATAAGTTATTGTAGTTATACTTGCCATTGTTGATCGAATTGATACAAACGTAGACGTTGTCTCCACCCTCCGACCAGGTGTAACCTACACAGGCATTACCGGTAGCGGTAGCATCCTTGGCCCAAGGAGCCGCTTCGCATCCACCTGACAGACCAACCTGCGTTGTCCAGTGATTGCTCCACTTGGTGGTCATATTTACACCAGTTTGTGTGTAACAGTCGTAGGTATAAGTGAGCGAGTGAGTGTACGTGTAGTTATTGGGTGCAAGTTGGGCCTCAATATCAGGAAGGGAAATATATCTTCCAACTCGAATATCCGTTCCTTTGCCTATGTGAGGATAATACAAATCGACGTAGGCCATCACTGGGTCGTAGCCATATTTATTGCCGATCGAACCATTGGCTTTCGGATTGTTCAACAACTGTTGACTGAAATAGCCTTCGGCAGTTGTGAATCGATAATCGAGACCATAGAGATTGGTAAGGCGGAAACCCCAATCGAAGTGGTCGGTCTGAATGGTGTCTGGGGTTCGTTCGAAATAGAGGGTTGCTTGGTCGACTTGAAATGTGTTGGGAACTTCGGCATACGCTGCGGGGAGATTGCCGTAAGGACGAGCGCTAGAGGTGCTGACGTTCATCCCGACGTCGAGCCAACCGTAGATTTGGATGTTTGCCTTTTTCCACCAATCACCATGCGGGCCGTTTTGTAGGGCAGTGGTGAGGGGATACGCAGTTGCATTCGGATAGCCGATCAAAGGAGTGCCTCCAATAGGCCATGAGATGAAAGGATACGGAGGATTGGAGACGGGCGCCGGATAGCCGCGATGAGGCGAAGGAGCATCGGGGCCGGGGGTTGGGTGCCAGTCGTCGACATAAGCTTGGATGAATCTGTTCAAGAACCCCTTAGCGGCAGGTTTGGGTTGAGCGATAGCATCCGGCGCAATTCCCGACTTCACTGGCATAGGGCCTTGTGGGGTATCCAGGGCGACGTCAAAGTTCGCATCGTCTGCGATATCGGAGGGAGGAAGTGAATTCGCATCCGTCGTGGCCAACCGGGTCGAAGCGGGAGCGGACACTGGATCATTAGACGATGGCGTTTCCGCGAATGCGGAGCACGTGGCCAAAAGCAAAGAGGCAAGTACGGTGAGGGGATGTTTTTGGGATTTCATAAAATTGGAGAGCCCAAAGCGGGGCGGTATTCCAACTCTAGGTGGACTTTCCCAAAGAAAGCATAAAGAAACTGTTAGCGTTTCCTCAAGCGCGGAGACGTTTATAGCTCGTTCAACATAAAGGCTATCCACCTCAACTATTCTGCTGAAAGCCGCCAAAAATAAGAACAGTATAAGAATCTCGTTTTGAGCAGGGCGATCTTTATGAGGTTTTTATGAGAAATGGAATATAGTCGTAAGAGATCGTAAAGATCAGTCTTATTTTTTCCGCCATGGCTTCAGCCGTCAATTCCGTTTTTCGAGCGCTTGGTAGCGAGCCATTGAATTGGCTCGGTCGCCGCAGCTTGGTCATGCGATCGATCGTGGCATTTGCCGTGATACCAGCAGTGACTTGGCTGGCGTTTGAATCGCACCTTAACTTGACGGCCACGACTCTGCTACAGCTCTTAGCTGTTCTGGCGATCGCTCTTCGTGTTGGCTTCTGGCCGGCTGCAATCGCCTCGTTGTTTGCGAATCTGTTATTGAACTATTACTTCGTGCCGCCGATCTTTTCGCTTTATATCGCCGATCCCCAGAACTGGATTGCCGTCGGCGTTTTTGAACTTTCGGCATTACTTGTCAGTCGCCTTTCAACGCAAGCGCAAGATCAAGCGGCACGCGCCATCAGTCGCGAAAGAGAAGCTGAGCGCCTCTATGAGTTGTCGCTTGGACTGCTTTTGCCGAACAAAGAGGAGGCGTTTGGACTTCGCATTGTACTCCTGATCGAGCGGGTCTTCGGCATCGAAACGGTTGTTCTTTTGGACGGTCTCGATGGCCAGATTTACAAAACACGAGATGATAATGTCGCAGATCTCGAATCGGAGACACGCGCGGCCTATTTAGGCGGCTTGACGGAGAGCGCCAACTGGATACGCGTTCTTAGCGGAGATAGCCAGTGCCTGGGAGCTCTTGGGCTACGCGGCAGCACACTCACACCTCTTACGATGGATGCGCTGGCCTCGCTGGTTGCCATCGCCATGGAACGCGCACGCTCCTTGGAAAAGAAGGCACAAGCAGACGCGGAGCGGAAGACCGAGCAATTGCGAACGACAGTCTTGGACGCGCTGGCACATGAATATAAAACACCTCTGACGGCGCTGCGGGCGGCGGCAAGCGGACTAATGGAGATTGGAAAGCTAAGCTCGCTGCAGTTTGAACTAGTCTCACTGATCGACTCTGAAATCGGCCGATTGAGTTCGCTCACGACCCGACTCTTGCGGATGTCGAGGCTCGATAACGCTGAGATCAAACTGCGCCCCGAACTGGTCGATCCGAACGAGCTTGTTCGTTCGGTTCTGACAAACATGCGAGATTCGTTGATCGGCCATGAAATCCGGGTCGAAAACCTGGATTTCGATGCCTTTATCAAAGTAGACCAGGAATTGGTGGGTATGGCTCTGACGCAGTTTATCGACAACGCGTTGAAATATTCCGATCCTGCGAGTCCTATTACCGTTTCGATTTCGGCAGTGCCGACAGAAGTCCGCTTAAGCGTAAACAATTACGGACCCTTGATACCGCCAGAAGAACGAGGACGAATTTTTCAACGGTTCTATCGGGGATCGTTTGCAAGCAACAAGCCGACCGGAAGCGGGATCGGACTCTCTATTAGCCGGAAGGTCGCCGATGCTCACCACGGAAGAGTTTGGGTGATCAGCGGAAGAGACTGTGGCAACACTTTCTCGCTCGCGTTACCAAGACACGGAGAGGAACGCCCATGAGTGAATCTGCGGGCTCCTTGCTTCTGGTAGATGACGATTCTGCGATTCGTCACGCGTTGGTCATCACTCTTACCGCCATGGGATTTGCTGTCGAGCAGGTCTGTTGCGGAGAAGAAGCAGTAACCCTTGCGCAAAAGCGTCAATTCGAAGCCGTCCTGCTGGATGTCTCGATGCCCGGCATAGGTGGTGTAGAAGCGTGCCGGCAGCTCCGGCGGCTTACCCCAAGTCTTCCGATCTTGATGTTGACCGTGCTCGACAGTCAGGACGATATCGTATTAGCGTTTGAAGCAGGGGCGGACGATTACGTCACCAAGCCGTTTGATATCCGAGAACTAAGTGCCAGATTGCGGCGCGCAGTGTCTAGAAATCGCTCGGCAGAACCGATTGGCAAAGTGTTTGCTATGGGAGAAATTGAACTTGACCCTGCCCGACGCAGCGTGAAAAAGAAGGGCGAGACTATTCATTTAACGCCGAAAGAATTCGATCTGCTGCACTACCTCATGGAGAACGCGGGTATGCCCGTTACTCACGCCAAGCTGCTGCGTGCCATTTGGGGACCTGAGTATGGCGACGAACTCGAATACCTGCGCGTCTTCATCCGGCAACTTCGTTTGAAACTGGAAACCGACCCAGCGCGCCCGGCTTATCTGCTGACGGAACCCTACATAGGTTATAGGTTCTGCGAACCCGCCGGCCCCTCAGTCTTGTGACTGATCAGGCACAGCTCGCTTGTGCGGGTTCAGATGTGACTGGCGCAATGTGCACCTCTGGCCGCAACGAAACGTAAAAAGTCGTGCCGCCCATGCCACTTTGAACTCCCACCGTTCCGCCATGTGCTTCGACAATCTTCTTTGTTACGGAAAGACCCAGGCCGGTACCCACCGAGAGATTTTCAAAACAAGGACTTCGATAAAACCTTTCGAAAAGCCGATGCAATTGATGGCTCGGAATGGCGGGACCTATGTTATGGACAGAAATGCGTACTTCGGCAGGAAACGGCTCAAGAAAAATAGTGATGGTTGATTCTGGATATGAGTACTTTGCGGCGTTATCGACAATCTGCGATAAAGCGGTGACCATAAGATCACGATCAAGCCACACCTCGACACTATTATCGATGCCGCAGGTACGGACGGGATGCCCGCGGAGCTGATCCGCCAGGCTCGACAGTGTATCGCGCACGATGTCTCCCACCTCGGTGGGCTCCAAGTGCAAGCGAACCTCGGAGCTGTCCAGTCGAGAGGTCTGAAGCAGTCGCGACGCCAAACGGTTCAGCTTTCCAGTTTCGGAATCAATCAGCGATACGAGTTTTTCCTCGGTGACGCCGATCTGCCGCATGGCGAGTATTGCTGTGCTGGCGGTTCTGATGGTGGTAAGCGGCGTCTTAAATTCGTGGGCCAATGCATCCAAGACGGCGGTGCGAAGGCGTTCCGTTTGCCTTTCACCTTCAGCGCGGCTTTCATTCTCAAAGGAGCGCCAGCGTTCCAGCGTGGCTAGCGTCAGAGATGAGATAGCGCTAAAAGTGAGATCGGTGACAACGGTACCGCAGAGAGCCAGGGTGGCCAGCGGCTGCCCACCAGTGTAGAGCGTTTGTATAAACGTGCCTTGCCAAGACAAGTGCGATTCTGTAAGAGCTTTGTGTGCTACGCGAGTGAGTTCTTGAAGTTCGTGAGCGCAACTGCCAACAACTTCCAGATGTTGTGACGAGCAGTCATAGAGTGCCACCGCGCTGGCTTCAAACAGCTTTCCAATCACCTGTACGATTTGCGGACCCGGCGCTTGCTGTCTGTCAAACAAAAGCAACTGACGAGAAAACTCGTAAAGCCGTTCGATCTCGCGCTGCCGGCTAGCGGCGTTGGCAGCTTCCAATTGAGCCTTAGTCGATAAGCGGCTGACAACCAACGCTGTGAATTCGAATACGATCAGAGCGACCCAATTCTGAGGGTCGGAGATCACGAATGAGAATAACGGAGGAACGATGAAATAAACAAGACAAACGTTTGCGAAAACAGAGACAAGAGTGGCTTGCCAGAAGCCGATGCGGAGCGCGGCCACAACCACGACCAGGAGTTGGACGAGGACTGTGGATGCCAAGTTCAAGCGGAGCCAGTACGCAAAGAACGTGGCCATCCCCACTGCCAATAGGCCAATCGCAGTTGGGATGATAGATTTTGGGCCGGAGCTTGTCAGCGGCCGAAGCATCTCCTGACCTTGACCGCTTTCTGGCATAAAGACGACCCTTCCACGAGAAAAGAGAGCAAATCGTTATTGCCTATTTTTGAGCTGCTTGGTAAATCGCTCGCTTGTACGCTGACCGAAACTCCGGGAGCGCATTCTATGAGGCCAATCCCGCGCTCGGGATTCCACTTCGTCAAACGTCCCGTGAGCCGTCCTTTCTTGACCTGCAGGGACCGCAACCGGGTCACCAGATCCACCGCTTCGCGCTGAAACGATGTTGGTTTCGAGCGCACGGCATGTGGACTATCTGCAGTTAGACGCGCATCCACCCGCTCCACAGAAAAACTGAATAGCCACGAGGGCCTACTAATGCGGGTTGTTTGATCCGCGAAGATGGCCACTTGCAATTTGAGAGTGCCCAAGCGGTTCTGGTATTCAAGATGACGATCTCCATCTGGGCCCGTCCAAGACGCTGAACGAAATCTCAGGCCTGCCTTGGCGGCGGCCTCGTCGGCGTAGTGTTCGGCGTCTGACGAACTCGTACATCCAGATGGCTGGAATAATCCTGGGTATTGCTGTTCCAGTTCAGTTAGCGTCATAGTCAGTCGCTTAAAACCTCAGAAGAAATAAATGAAATCGCCGGCAAACATCACCTGCGTTTTCTTAGTACCCGTACTGTAGGCGGCCATGTCGAACGAATGCTCGTACCTGATCTCCGGGCGGAAAACTAGGGTACTGCCAAACCAGTGATTCCAGGAAATGCCATCTTCCACGTAACGGCTCTTAAAGCCGGTCCGTTGTCCTTTGATGTCGTCGAAATATTCGTTGCGGAAACTGATGAAATCTTTCTTACCCAGCTGACGATTCGTGTAGTTGAGAACCGCCCACTCTGGCGCGAAACAGGTCAACTCCTCCGGCCTGTCACAATATGCTCCATTTGCATTGATGATAAGAAGAGACTGTGCGGCGGAATTAAATATGTTTGGTGTATTTTTTTCGTACTGGTACCAGCTTTCTGTCGCGGTGTGCCAGTGGCTGTTGAACTTGTGATAATAGGTGAAGTAGTACGCCGCCAGATTGTTGTAGGAATATTCGGAATCGTTGATGGAATTTGCGCAGACGTAGATATTGTCGCCGCCCTGCTGCCAGTTATAAGCAGCGCAGAGATTAATGGTCGCCTTGGCTTCCTTTGTCCAAGGCGCGGTATCGCACGATGCCGACAAGCCCGCTTGAATGGTCCAGTGGTCGCTGAGCTTGAACGTCCCGTTGATGCCGTCTTGGGTGTAGCAATCGTATGTATAAGTAAGCGAGTGAGTATAAGTGTAGTTATTTGGCGCAAGCTGCGCCTCAATATCAGGAAGAGACACATATCTCCCAACGCGTAAATCCAGCCCCTCGGCTACGTGAGGGAAGTACAAATCGACATATGCCATAACCGGATCGTAGCCATATCTATTGCCAATGGTTCCGTTTGCATTGTTGTGAAGCAATTGCTGACTAAAGATCCCGTTCGATGTGGTAAACCGGTAGTCCATTCCATAAAGGCTAGTGAAGCGGAATCCCCAATCGAAATGATCGTGCTGCACGGTGTCAGGGTCGCGTTCAATATAAAACGTGGCTTGATCGAGCTGGATGGAATTGGAAATTTGATTGTACGAGGCGGGCGCATTGGCATATGGGCCGTTTTTCGAGCTGCTAATGTTCATGCCAACGTTGATCCAGCCATATAACTGAATTCCGCTGTTCTTCCAAAAGTCTCCGTGTGACCCTCCCAGCAACGCCGTTGTCAAGGGATAGGGACTAGCGTTCGGTTGCCCGATGTTTACCGTTCCGCCCATGGGCCAAACGGTGAACGGATATGGGGGATTGTCAGTAACCGGAGGATAGCCACGGTATGCGGCAGGTGGCGCGTTTTGCACGGCGGCCGGCGGGTGCCAGTCGTCAATGTAAGCCTGTGCAAACCGATGCACGAACCCAGTCTTGGGGACCTGATTGACTTCCGTTGCTGCCGGAGCGATGCTCTTCATCAGCGGCATATCGATGGCGATATTCTGGCCTTCCGCCAAGTCGATGCTGAACTCTGAGACGCCTTCGAATCCGTCTTTTCTGGCTGCCAACAGATAGCGTCCGGCCTTGAGTCCCTCGACTCTGAATGAGCCATCGGACTGACTGATAGCCGCAGAATTGATGGTGTCTTCGGAGCTTCGCACAACCACGTGTACGCCGGACACGACAGTCCCGTCCGATCCTTTAGTGATTCCGTGAATACTGGACAACGCCGTTTCACCGTGAAGGGTCAAACCTCCCAGCCACAGTGGCAAGAGACATAGAAAAAAAGGGTAACGCCGAAAAGTCATAGTTTGTTTCGTCTCAAGAGTGCGAGCGCTGAGCTCAAAACGTTGCTGCGTCGCTTGGGACAGATTGGCGAGACTCGGCGTGGGTGTCTCGGCACGAGGGCCCAAGAATGTCTTACAGGAGAGTTTAATGATGGATCGATAAGGGACGCATAAGCAACAGGTTAAAAATAATTTATAGAAGCAAGGGTTCTTGGCCGCGTGAGAACCTGCCGACGAGGACGACGAAAAAGTCAACAAATCGAGGAGTTTCAAACGGCTTGTGGAGGCAAAGCTGTTGCTAGCGATTAAATCAAGCGATAGCTCGATTAAAGAAACCAATATAAGGATTGCGTGATCACTCTTACAACAACTGGGCGGTTCCTCTTTTTTTTGTTAGAAGTACTGAGATAGATCCGCTTACGCTGTCCTTATGGACGCACATGTCCAGCTTCGGAATTTTAAGTAAGAATGTCGATTCTTTGTCCTAAAACTCTTTATGACTCGGAATGAACGACGCTATTGGGCGAGTCGACTTGAGGGCCGCGGAACCGATACCCGATATAGGCTTCGGTGATCAGGTACGTTGGTTTCGCTGGATCGTCTTCTAGTTTCAAGCGAAGTTGACGAATGAAAGTACGGAGGTACTCCAATTCGTTTCCATGTTCGGCGCCCCATACCCCTTGCAAGAGCCGTTGATGCGTGACGGGCAAACCGGCGTGGGCCATTAAATAATGCAAAAGGTCGAACTCTTTTGGCGTAAGATGAACAACTTGGCCGGCTTTTCGCACGATACGACGCGCTGAGTCAAGTTCTATCTCGCCAATGGCTATGCCGCCCGGAGTATTGTTGCCAAAAAGCCGTGTGCGCCGAACGGCCGAGCGAAGCCGCGCTATCAGTTCACTGATATGGAAAGGCTTTGTGATGTAGTCGTCGGCGCCCGCGTCTAACGCCCGAACCTTGTCATCTTGGGAGTCGCGAACGCTCAACACGAGTATCGAAAGGCCTGGGGCAATGCGGCGCATCTCCGTGCATGTCTCAAAGCCTCCCATTCCCAGCATATTCAGGTCGAGCAGTACCACTTCGAATCTCTTGCGCCGGAGCAGCCGTAGCGCTTCTTCGCCATCTCCCACTTCATCCGTGCTGAATCCGAAGGCCGTGAGCGTCGTTTTCAAGACCTGTCTGATGGAGGCTTCGTCATCCACAACCAAGATGTGTCCGGCAGAATCAGTCAAGGCAACTAGAGAATAAAACGGTGCACGTAAAGAAGGCATAAGGAAGAAGCAAAGAAGAGCTATGCGGACCGTCGTGAGAAGTGCGCTGATCGCATAGATCTTTACGTGATTATTAGGTAAGTCGAAATCTGCGAGAAGCGCGTATCCTCAGAAAACCAGCACTTTGAGTAAGTGAATCGGTAGAAGAATAAAGATTTTGTAAATATAAAGTTATAACTTACTTTCTTGAGGCGTGAGGAGTTATCAATTTTTAGCACGGCTGTCGATTCAAAACATTATTAGTCTTTCTTGACGCGCTGTATTGCTTTCCCGTGATGGCTACTACATACTGAGCAACAAGTATTTCGTACTGAGGTTCAAGTACTAGGAGTCCAGGGGCATATGATCGTGAGGCCAATTTCCCTGGGAACGCCATTCCTCGCCCCTCGTTCGGTTGAGGCACCGGAGACCCCGGTAGATAGTGCTCCTCGCGCAGCACTAAAAGTCTTCACAGCAAATCTTGCATAGGGAGAGAACAAATCAAATCATGAGAAAGACTTTCCGAAGGAACAGCCTGGGCACCGTGATTGTAGCGCTGCTTGGGCTGGTCGGGACAACGCAAAGCTCGTTCGCCCAAACTACCGATTCGCAGCAGGATGTACAAAAACAAATCGAGGAATTGAGACAGCGTCTTGACAAACTGCAGCAACAGCTAAACCAACCGAAACCCCCAGAGCCAGCGGCACAAGCAGCGGGCAACCCTGCCGCACCCGCGGCTCCCGGTGCACCGCAACCCGGAGCAGCGACTGCGCCGGCCACACCGCCGGTCGATCTTGAAACGCCGTTTGCGTTTGGCGATTTCACCTGGATGAATGCGGTACCGCGCAATCACGATTCCGTGTTCGACGGAAAATATTTTACCGGTGAGTTTCGCTGGGACAGCAATTACATTTACGATTACAACCATCCGATTGATCACAGTTTGGGAGGCACAACAGAAGGAACGCGAACGGGAGAGTTCGTTCTTCAGCAGTTAAACCTAGGAGGCGATTTCCACTGGGAAGGCGTTCAAGCGCGGTTCCTGTCGCAGCTTGGCGCCGTGTCAACGGCTACCCCGCGCAACGATGCGAGTCCAAACATTGGCCAGTGGGACATCGCAGACGCTTACCGTTATTTGACGGAAGGCTACGGCGGATACCATATCAATTACAAACACGGGTTGAACATTCAGGCCGGCATTTTCATGTCATACATCGGTTTGTTTAGCTACTACAGTTTCGACAATTGGTCGTACCAACCATCGTATGTATCGTCGAACACGCCTTGGTTTTTCAACGGCATGCGCGTGCAATATTTCCCAACGAATAAGTTGAAATTTGAGCCTTGGCTGATCAACGGCTGGCAATCGTACGGAAAATACAACGGCAGGATGGGCGTGGGCGGCCAAGTTCTTTGGCGTCCTTCAGAGAAGTGGGATTTCGTATTTAACACCTATACGGCGGGCGAAGACACGCTTTACACGCATCGAACCCGTTCCCACGAAGACGACAGTATGGAATTCAAATACTATGACAATCCGAAGAATTTTATGCACCGGATGGCCTTCTCGTTCACGTTCGATATCGGTTGCGAGACGGGCGGCGGCCAAGTCGTAGTGGCCGGCACAACGCCCGGACAGAAAGTTGTATGTACACACGGCAACGCGAATACTCCGGCGCAGAATTTCGTGGGGGGCATGTTGTATCACCGTTGGTGGTTTGATCGCGACAAGTTCGGAGCGACGGTGGGTGGCGGGTGGATGAATAATCCGGGACGTTATCTCGTCCTACTGCCGCCAATTGATGGCGCCACAGCCATCACGGGCACCCCGTATTTCACGGAAAATCCAGGGCAACAATTTAAGGCATACGATTTTCAGACAACCTTCGATTGGATGCCAACGCAGTTTGTGACGTGGCGCGTTGAGTTCACACAGCGCGGCGCTGACGTTCCTTACTTTACGGGGCCCGGCGGAATAACGCCTCCGGGTGGAAATAATGGCAATCCTGGTTCTATCACGCCAGGATGGACGCCCGATCTGCGCAAACAAGAACGCCGCTGGATCTTCGCTTTGCTGGTCCGGTTGTAACTCATTTTGACTCGCGCGGCGGGTCTATTGAAACTCGCCGCGCTGTTTAGTGAATGGAAAACAATATGAGCTTTCATGTGGCGACGAAGAAGACGGTTATAGTTTTTCTTTTCGCCAGGCTGTTGCAGGCGGCCGATCCGGCCTGGCTTTCCAAAGACCTCCCCGCGTGGACAGAAGCAGACGCCAAAGAGTTTCTGGCTGTGTCTCCGTGGGTGAAAACGGTAAAGCCGGCTTTGCTGCCTGGCCTGAGTGAATGGCAGCGCCGGGACGGGGGCAACATGACAGCTGAAGGTGGCGGTAAGAATGCCGGCCTGGAGTTAAACGACCTCACAGGTATTCACGCTAAGGACCGTGAGCCCGGCAAGATAGATCTGGACGCTAACGGTATACCGCGCAAAATAATTGTCCGCTGGGAAAGCGCGCTGCCGGTTCGCACCGCGCAAATGAAGGCGAAGAATGAAGACGCCCCGGACCTCGACGGAGAAGACTACGCGATCGCCGTCTATGATGTGCCACTCAAGGGAGCGATGTATAACGTGGACCTCAAAGCTTTGGCGGGCATGCTAAAACGCAATGCTGAGATTAAGGAAGACGGGAAAAAGGATCTGAAGCCTACGCGCGTGTCGGTCCGCCAAAACGGCAGTTCTATCGCTACACTTATTTTCTTCTTTCCTCGCTCAGCGCACATTTCACTAGCGGACAAGCGACTGGAATTTGTTGCGCTCGTCGGCAGACTCTATTTGGCGCAATACTTCTTTCCTTCCGAGATGACAATTCACGGGAAGCTCGAATTGTGACGCGATCCCTTCCTTATGAAATCTTGATGAATTTAATACGTCTTTTTAGCGAAGGATCCATTACCCTTTGAGTGCGGGAATGCGACATTCTAAAGATGATCTTATGGTTGAGCTACTAAGCGCTCGCACATACCGCACCTACCCGAAAGATATAGCCAAAAGATTTTCGCAAACCAAGGGGTATTGATTGAATTATCGCGGCAAGCTCCTTACACTTAAAGGACGAGGTGCTGCCCCCCGTTTCGCGCTGCATTTGCCTTTCTTGTCTAAATCTGTGGAGGCGGGTTCCTTGTGAAGGTCCTAGGGAATCGCAATCACGATGGACCAACTGGTTAGTTCAAGTGGCGGGCTGCATCCGTTTGCGCTGTTTGCGTTCGTGCTGGATACGAAACGCAGCGGCTGCCGGCGAAATCTCAGAATGAATAACAAAACTAGGCTTTTTCAGAGTCAACGACGTTTGCAATTTCAGTTCGTGGGTGGTTTGTTTGCCTTGGTCTTTGCTTCGGCGAATTCTTTATACGCCCAAAAAGCTTATAGCTGGGAGGAGATTCGGGATCGGTTCAGAGCGGCGAATCCAACGCTTAAGGCGGATCAGCTTAGTATAGATGAGTCTCGGGCGGCGGAAGTCACCGCCTACCTGCGCCCGAATCCTGATTTCTCACTCTCGGTGGATGGAGTGCAAATCACCCGGAACCAGGGAGTATGGACGCCGTTTAGCGGTGTGGTGGAGACACCTGGCATCGATTATTTACATGAACGCAGACATAAGCGTGAACTACGGCGCGATCAAGCGAAAGAAAATACCGCGATCGCTGAATCAACCTATCAAGATCAGGAGCGCTCGTTGCTTTTCAATTTACGCAACGCGTTCGTGCAAACCCTCCAGGCAAAGGCGGTACTGCAGAACGCGATTGGGAATTTGGAGTACTGGGATCACGAACTCGACATTAATCGCAAGCGCTTGAATGCGGGAGATATGGCGCAGGTAGACATGAATCGTCTCATACTGCAGCGCGTGCAGTTTGAATCGGACTACGAAAATGCCATCGTGAATCTGCGAACGTCCAAGATTCAGCTTTTGATGCTGCTGAATGAGCGGACGCCAATTGAGCAATTCGACGTGGTGGGAGCGTTCGACTTTGACGAAGTTTTGAAGCCGCTGGAGGAATTTCGGACGCTGGCTCTGGAAGCGCGGCCGGATCTGAAAGCGGCCATTCAGAACGTAGATCTAGCAAAGATAACTTACAATCTGGCGGTGGCCAATGGCTCGGCGGACCCAACATTCACTATTTGGTACTCGCATAATCCTTCATTCAGCAATCCATATGCCAACCAGACCATTGGTGGAAGCGTCAGCATTCCGCTGCGTATTTTTGATCGCAATCAGGGAGAGAAGCAAAGAACGCAGCTGGACGTGGGACGCAACGAGCGCCTTAAGGACGCCAATCAGGCGCAGGTGTTTAGCGACGTCGACTCGGCATACTGGACCATCGTTCAAAACTTGAATCTGTTGAAACCATACAAAGCAAAGTACCTGCCGCTGGCCGAAGACAATCGAAATCGTATCCGGGTTGCGTATGAAAATGGCGGCGCATCGTTGCTTGATTTGCTCGATTCGGAGAAGGCGTTTCGCGACACCAGGCTGGCGTATTTGAATTTGATTGGTTCTTATTTGACGGCGGCGGCCCAGATGAACATGGCTGCCGGCAGGGAGGTTATCCAGTGAACGTTACATTCGTCTCGAGTTCGCGCGCGGCAAAGGGAAGCGCTGCGTTGTTCGTGGCTGGGTTGGCGATAGTCAGCCTGACAATGACTGGTTGTGGCAAGCAGGCGGACGTCCATGCTGCCGACGACACGGGCCCCCATGCGGCGGTGGTGGAACCGGCCATGGACGCCAACAATTTCAAGGTGGACCATCCCGATCAATTTCCGGTAACCGAGGCAGGTTCTTATTTGGCTGCCTCCGAATTAAATGCTACCGGAGTAGTGAGTCCGGATGTGTCGCGGCAAATACCTGTGCCGTCTGTGGCGACCGGTCGGGTGGTTGAAATTAATGCTCGCCTTGGCGACCAAGTGAAGAAAGGCCAGTTGCTGTTTAAGGTTAGTAGCACTGACATTGCTAGCGCTTACTCCGACTACCGCAAAGCGGTGAAGAACGAAGAGCTCACCAAGATTCAGCTGAATCGCGCGAAGCTGCTATACGACGATGGAGCGATTCCCAAAAGTGGCCTGGAGACTGCGCAAAACGCGGAGGACAACGCGATTGTCGATCTTGAAACCACTACGGAACATCTGCATATTCTTGGTTCCGATCCGGCGCACCCGTCGGGCATCGTAGAAGTACACGCGCCGGTTTCGGGAACGATTACCGATCAGGAGATTACCGCCGCGGCGGGTGTGCAGGCCTTGACGGCGCCGAACCCCTTCACGATCTCGGATATGTCTCACGTCTGGATCATTTGCGATGTATATGAAAACGATCTGTCAGAGGTACATCTCGGGGAGTTTGCAGACATCCATTTGAACGCTTATCCGGATCGGCTAATGAAGGCGCGCATCGGCAACATTGGTCAAATTATGGATCCGAACATTCATACAGCTAAGGTGCGACTCGAGGTAGAAAACCCGGGCATCATGCGCCTGGGAATGTTTGTAACGGCTACCTTCCACGGCAAACAGAAAATCGCTCACGCCGCCGTACCAGCCACCGCTGTGTTGCATTTACACGACCGCGACTGGGTTTATACGCCCTCGTCTCAATCGGGAGTCTTCAAACGAGTTGAAGTGGCGGGCGGTAGTATGCTGCCCGGCGACCAGCAAGAGCTTCTTTCCGGCATTGATCCAGGCACTAAGGTTGTGACGAACGCGCTTGTTCTGCAGAATACGGTGGAACAGTAGATGCTGCGTCGCGCTGTTGATTTTGCTCTCAACAACCGGCTGCTCATTGTCGCTATTGCTTTATTGCTTTTTATCTGGGGAGCCATTTCGTTTCACCAACTTCCCGTGGAAGCTTACCCTGATGTTGCTGACAACTATGTAGAAGTGATCACACAGTGGCCCGGAATTTCCGCCGAACAAATCGAGCAGCAGGTAACGGTACCGCTGGAAAATGCGATGAATGGGATTCCGCACCTGGTGCACCTGCGTTCATTTTCGCTTTTCGGACTTTCCGATATCAAGCTGGTTTTCGACGACGAATCCGACAACGATTGGAACCGCGAGCGCGCGCTGGAGCGACTTTCGCAAGTGACTTTGCCGACCGGAGTGCAGCCACAGATGGGCACCGACTGGAGCCCGGTTGGCCAGATTTACTTCTTCACGTTGCACAGCACAAATCCTCAGTTTGACCCGATGGAACTAAAATCCCTCGAAGACTGGGTGGTGGAGAAGAATTTTAAGGCGGTCCCCAACGTCGTTGACGTGGCCAGTTTTGGCGGACCTACGCGCGAATACCAGGTTCGCCTCGACCCAAACAAGTTGGTCGCGTATGGCTTGAATATTGCGCAGGTGGAACAACAACTTACTAATAACAACACCAATGCCGGCGGCAGCTTCATTGAGGCTGGATTGCAGCAGATCAACGTAAGCGAAGTGGGATTGGTGAAGCGCGTACACGATATCGAGCAGACCGTGATCATGACCAAGAACGGTACGCCGTTACGAGTGAAAGATATCGCGGTGGTGTTGCAAGGCCCGAAAATTCGCCTTGGCCAATTTGCACGCGCTATCCACAAAGAAGATGGCAAGATTATCGATAACGACGATGCGATTTCGGGAATTGTTCTGTTGCGAAAAGGGGCTGACGCGGACAGCGCTCTTAAAGGCATTCACGAAAAAGTCGACGAGCTAAACAATCTGATTTTGCCTGCTGGCGTAAGAATCGTGCCCTTCATCGACCGCAGCGATCTAGTTCACTTCACAACACACACCGTTCTAGACAACCTGACAAAAGGAATCTTGTTGGTGGTTGTAATTTTGTTCCTTTTTCTAGGGAACGTGCGCGGTGCTTTCATTGTTGCTCTGACTATTCCTTTCGCTTTGTTGTTTGCCTCAACCTGTTTGCAGTTGAAGGGCATTCCCGCCAACCTCTTATCGTTGGGCGCGCTGGATTTCGGCATGGTTGTCGATGGAGCGGTGGTCATGGTGGAGAACATTATCCGGCATCTTAGTCATCCCGATCCCCATAACAGGACACCGAAACAAAAAATAGCCGATGCCGCCCACGAAGTTCAGCGGCCGGTGTTTTACGCCATTGGCATTATCATCACAGCGTACATTCCGATCTTTACGCTGCAGCGCGTGGAGGGCCGGTTGTTTAAACCAATGGCCTGGACCGTGGCGTTTGCGTTATTAGGCGCTCTGCTCTTTTCGATGATCATTGCACCGGTACTAGCGAGTCTCTTCTTCCCAAAGGGCACGCGGGAGTGGCGGAATCCGGTGATGAACTTTCTGACCAACCGCTATCGCAAAGCGGTTCGCTGGGCGATTGAGGCGCGCTATATTACTGTTGGCTTTTGCGTCAGCTGCATGATTGGAGCGTTTTGGCTCGCCGGATCTATAGGATCTGAGTTCCTACCGCACCTGGATGAAGGTGCACTGTGGGTGCGCGGTACGCTGGCGCCAAGCACTGGGCCAACGGAAGGAATTCGCGTGGCAGATCAGGTGCGAATTCTGTTGGCGCGCTTTCCGGAAGTGATCCAGACTACGAGCCAAGTGGGACGACCGGACGATGGCACAGACACAACCGGTTTCTTTAATACCGAATATTTTGTCGACTTGAAGCAGAAAGAACAATGGCGGCCGGCTTTCCATGAAGACAAAGACGCCTTGATCGCGGCCATGGATAAGGAAGTAGAAAAGATTCCGGGCGTCCTGTGGAACTTTTCGCAACCGATTTCCGACAACATGGAAGAAGCGGTGAGCGGTGTCAAAGGAGAACTGGCTACTAAGATCTACGGCAATGACCTGAAAGTCCTGGAACAAAAAAGCGATGAGATCGTCGGGGTCCTGCGTAAGGTTCCAGGAATTACAGATCTCGGAGTATTCCGCGTGCTTGGCCAACCGAACCTTAACGTAGTTGTCGACCGGAAGGCAGCGGCGCGCTACCAGGTGAATGTTGCGGACGTGCAGGATGCCATTCAGACCGCAGTGGGTGGGAACGCGCTGACACAAGTTCTAAAAGATGAAGCGCGCTATGACTTAGTTTTGCGCTATTTGCCACGGTACCGAAGCACGAAGGAAGCGATTGAGGACATTCGCTTACTTTCTGCTTCAGGAGAGCGAGTATCGTTAGCGCAGCTTTGCACTATCACTGTGGCCGATGGCGCTTCCGAAATTTATCGCGAAGGTAATTCCCGCTATATCGCGATCAAGTACAGCGTGCGCGGCCGCGATCTTGGCGGCGCAGTGGAAGAGGCGATCAAGAACGTGAACGCGAAGGTGAAGCTGCCACGCGGCTACCATCTGGATTGGGAGGGCGAGTATGAAAGCCAGAAACGCGCACAAGCCCGGCTGACGATTATCGTTCCGTTAACCATCTTGCTGATCTTCATCATTCTATACACCATGTTCACTTCATTGAAGTGGGCGTCCTTGATCTTGACCAACGTAATGGTGGCGCCGATCGGTGGCATCCTCGCATTGTTGATTTCCGGCACGAACTTCAGTGTTTCTTCGGGAGTTGGATTTCTGGCTCTCTTTGGTGTGTCGGTACAGACCGGCGTGATCATGGTGGAATACATCAATCAGCTTCGCGCTCGAGGACACAGCACCGAGGATGCCGCAGTAGAAGGCGCCGTCCTTCGATTGCGGCCCATCATGATGACGATGCTGGTGGCCACACTAGGCCTTCTGCCCGCCGCCACTTCGCACGGCATCGGATCAGACTCGCAGCGGCCTTTCGCGCTTGTGATCGTGGGCGGATTGTTGGGCGAATTGATGCTCAGCATCTTCTTATTGCCGACGCTCTACGTTTGGTTTGCCAAAGAATCGGACAAGTTGCCGAAGGCGGAAGCGGAATTTTACGAGGAATAGTAACATCATGAGTTTATGGGAAAAATAGACGCGTTCAAACGGGTCAAGGATATTGGTGTCATTCCTGCAATTCGCACGTCGAACGCCCATGCAGCGGTTCGGGCGGCCGAGGCCATTCGGTTGGGAGGCATTCCGATTATTGAAGTTTCACTCGCTCCCAAGGGTGCTTTAGATATTTTGGATGCAATTGCGACTGAACATAGCAAAGCAATGTTGATTGGCGCTGGAACGGTGGTGGATGCCGAAGGGGTCCGGCAAGCCGCGCTGGCTGGTGCGCAATTTATTGTCACGCCGGGCTTCAGCGCGGAAGCTACCGCTAAAGCACAGGAATTCGGACTTGCGATTTTTGCAGGAGCTCTGACCCCCACAGAAGTGCAGATCGCCTCTGCTAGCGGTGCGGACGCCGTAAAACTATTTCCCTGCTTCGCTGCGGCAGGCACCCGGTATTTACGAGCTCTGCGCGGCCAGTATCCCGACACGGACTTCATCGCTTCAGGCGGCGTGGGTCTGGATAATTGCGCTGAATACATTCGTGCGGGGGCCTGTGCGATCGGCGTCGGCGGCGAGATCGCAGACTTTGAATCTATGGCGATTGGAGATTTTCGAGTGTTCACCGTTCGAGCCAAGCGACTGCGGGAAGCGGTTCGCGAGGCGCGCGTGTTGCTCGAAGAGAGTATGTCGTTGAACGTTGGAGAAGCTCGCTAGGACTTGGATTATCTGGAACCGGTTTCAAGACAAGTTATGGCGATGTGCATTGCCGCATATGCCCGCCAAGGCCTCCATTGCTCCGCAGTCGCTAATGTCTGGGCGACAGACAACGGCGCTGGCGTACGCGACAACCAGTGTCGTATCGCTCTTTCGTCTGCCGGAAAGGCATCCGGCTCGGTAAACTCGATCATCTCGAAGTCCGCCCGGACTTTACAAGTGCTCTCGTGCGACGTCTTTGATTTTGTAAACTTTTGCTTTTCGTACACAGTTGAGAGGCTTAACTTGCGAAGAATCTCCGCCGTGGCATTCCGCATGCCTGTCTTTGAGAGTTGAGCGACCGCCAGTACGTCCGGTCTTGGGAACAAATAGTCGAGGCCTCGAATTCCTGTATCAACGGGCGTTCCAAACATCTTCACCAGCCTCGCAATGACATTTCTGGGTCCCGAAGCGGTCAGGGTTCGACCGAGCACGGCAAGGACTTTCCCCTCAAAACTATCCCAAACTCCCGGAACTCGAAGCCCGGGGTGGAGTTGTACGCTCGGCCGTAGTCTAGGATCTTTCGCCAAATGACGAGCTATTTGAAGTGGATCTGCGCTTAAATCGAAGATATCCCGAATGCGTTTTACTGCGTCCGCCAAACCCTCGTAACCACTCATCTCCAGATTCACGATTAGGCGTCGGCCAGCCGGATCGTCTCGAACTGTAAAGAATCCAAATGCACCGCCAATGCAAATGGTTCGCTTATACGAGGCATCGCTAACAACCTCAACGCCCGCCATAGCATTGCGTCCCAAAAATGCAAGCAAGTGGTGCCAATCGAAAGGAGCTTGGTAAGGGAGCTTTAGTTCCAAACCACCGCGTTGGGTTGATGGTTGTAAGTTGCCGGGAGACTTGCGAAGCCCGGTTGGCGACTGCCGCGTCATCGAACGAATCGCATGGTTGAACTCTCGAATGCTCTTAAAACCTGAACGGTATGCGATTTCAGTCATACATAATCGAGAATTCTTGATCAGCTTCAGCGCAAGGCGAACGCGTTGAGCAGTGGCAATTTTAAGAGGTGGGATACCAAGATGTTGGACAAACAAACGTCGCAATTGCCGTGAACCCAAACCAACTCTCTCGCCGAGTTGTTCTATATTCCCCTCATTCAGAGCTCCCTGCACGATCAAACGCAAGGCGCGAGAAACGACCGCCGATGTACCCAGCCACGCCGGCGAACCTTGAGCAACTTGCGGCTTACAGCGTTTGCAGGGCTGAAAACCAGCGGACTCGGCGTCCCTCGCACGCGCAAAGAGAACAACATTTTCAGCACGGGCGAAAGGCACCGGGCAGATATTTCGACAATACAAACCTGTGGTCGTCGCGCCGGCGAAAAAACGCCCATCGAAACGCGAGTCTCGGCTATGAATTGCCTGCCAACAGATGGCTGGATCGAGCAAATTAGGTTAAGTGTACAGCGGCGCGCACAAAGAACGCATAAAGATTTCCAAAAGTTTCTGCCTGTTTAGGGCTCGCTCCATGAAGTCCGAAAATTGCCAGCGGCATGCTTCAAGCAGGTTAGCTTTGGAATAGATTTTCACACTTAAAAAACAGGGGAATAATTCATGCCAGAGATTGCGAACACTACTCCTCAACATCAACGATTTCGTCGGTTGGGCGCAGTGTGTTCATTTGTTGTGGTTATATTGTCAGCCAATCAATTGAGTAAGGCTCAATCCGCAGAGCCCAAATCTTCAAACGCGAGTGCTTCCGCTCCGGAGATGGCCGACACCAGTACCGATCTTTTTGTGATGTTCGGATCTGATTTTGATCGACCGGGACTGGTGCCTCGCAGTAATTACAATATCGGCATAGGCCACACGTTCGGATTTCTGAAAAAAGATCCGATCGGAGACGAGTTGACTTTTGGCTATACGTATGAAAACAGCGGAAGTCACGGATTCTTTCACACCGATTTCGGAGAGCACACTGAAAGTGCCGGGTTAATGAAAAACTTTTCAATTCCCAGGACGAAGCTGGTCAGCGGATACACTTGGCTCCAAGGGGGGATCACTAGCTATACGGGTAACGTGCGTCTAGAAAACAGGTTTTGCGGAGGCGTATCTCTAGGAACGATTGTTCATCTTAGTCGCAGCAATTCGATATGGATTCAAGAGAGCTATAACAAAGTGCTAACCGTGCCGTGGTACACGACCTCGAGCATTGGCTACACATACAGTTGGTGATTGACGCGGTTCGTCAGAACTGAATCCGTCCTTGAATCTGCAAGAAACGATTTTGCGAACCCGTTTGCGCTGTAACTTTGCCGAAGGTTGTATCGTTCGGGTTGGTATCCGGGTCGGCGAACTGTGACCGGTTGAAAACGTTGAAAAGATCCATGCGAACTTGGAAGGTCGCCTTTTCGAACAGCCGGATATTGCGATGGAGGTTCGCGTTTGTCTGCAGCAGTTTATCGCCACGCACGCCGTTGATGTACTGCGGGAATACGCGCACTGAGTAAGAAGCCGGCTGGCTGGACGCATTGCGCTCGAAGTTCGCGGTGTTGAACCACGCGTTTAGATTGCGCGACACATTGTTCAAGTCTGAAGAAAGTGTCGCAGAGTTGCCGTAATAGTAGATGTTGGGAAAGCTGAGTTCATCGCCCGACTGATACTCCCAGGTGGCGGCAAACTCCCAACCGCCCAGAATTGCGCCGCCTACACCCGACTGCAGGAATCGTTTGCCCTTCCCAAATGGCAATTCAAACAATCCGTTGATCGTTAACCGCTGCGGCCGTGCGCTGTTACTTGGATACCAACTGGGTACCGGATCGAATTCATTGTTGAATATCATTTTGTCGTAAGCACCCATCCACGTCCATGAAGCGTTCAGGTTGATGCCACGCGACAGACGGCGTGAAAAATCCACTTCCAGCGCTTTGATCCGGTCTTTCCCCAGTGGGTCGTCGGCTTCGTAGAGGCCGTTCATCTGTGGATAAGGCCGCAGCAGCTGATTCGTTTGAATAATTTTGCTGGTATAGAACGACTGCGTGTTCATATAGGCATAAAGCGTTGGATTTGAGTTTTGAAGAGCAGCGAAGTTACCAATGTAAAAGGGATTCGCGACGTTCGCGGTAAGTGCGTTATTCACCGTGTTATTGCGAACGAGTCCGGTGGACCAGTATTGAGCGGGCAGTGCGTCAAGCCTGCGGGTAACTCCCAAATCGCTGGCCCATTGACCCCAGTAAGTGGCTTCGATCAGCATGTTATCGCCGATCTGCCGCTGGATCGATCCCCGCCATCTCTGCACTTCGGGGTGTTCACGGTTGTACGGTATGAAAGTGAAACCGCGTCCAACCTGATACATCGAGCCCAGTGAACTGCCATAAGGCTGGCAGGGCGGATTGCCGCCGATCATACTGGGAAACGGATTCGTGAGCGGAGAAATGCCATTGTAGGGATTGCCATAAAGCCAGCTCACACCCGAATTGTTGCTGCTCACATTGGTCTGCGTGCAAGAGAAACCCGACTGCGTGGCCGCTTCGTTCATGACGTTCAGCGTGTCGTAGTAAATGCCATAGCCGGCGCGGATCACTGTCTTGGGCGTAGCCTGCCATGCGGCGGCCAAGCGGGGCAAGTACATCATCTGGTTTTGCCACAACTTGTTTGTATAGCTGCCAACGCCCAGGTAGTAATCGCCGCCCTGAACGGTGAAAGCGTTGCTCGCAAGCTGCGGAATCGGGTTCGCGGCGTAAGCAGCTTGCGCGGCCGCGGCGATCGGCAACTGTGCATTAGGATCGAATCCGCCGATGGCGCGATTATGCTCTTCGGTAGGCCCTAACTCATATTCCATGCGCAGGCCCAGAGTTAGCGTCAGCCGGCGCGTCACTCGCCAGGTATCCATTCCATACCAGGCATAGTATGGATTCCCCTCCGTAACGCTTGTGTTGTTGTCCACCGACATGCTCGTTGGAATTCCAAGTTGGAAGGCCGCATAGCTCAAGCCAATATTGCCCGCGGCTAGCAGTCCATTGTCGGTGGCCTGCGTGTAGGTATTACTGAACGTGAAGCTACCCATCGAATTGCCGTTCTCGCCCACGTCGTGCCGCACTTGCTCCCGGAAATCGATGCCCGCGCGCACACTATGCTCACCCATGACATGCGTGGCATTTACTTTGATCCCTTGCGACCGCTCTTTGGGATAGGAAGAAAGCGCCCGCCCGAACGTGCTGCCGTTATAAAAATAGTAAGACCCGGAAAGGTTTACGGCTGGCAACGCGCAATCATTGTTGGCAGCGCAGAATTGATCCATATAGGATGGCAATCCGACACTGCTCGGTTTGTACTGCACCAGTCCGAGGTTGTAGTTCCTTTGGAACCATTGATTCGCGGCCACGGCCACATCGACGATGGTCGAGGGCGTTGGAGTATACGTCCAATCGAAAACTCCGCTGACATTACGGCGCGTGTCGTCGGTCGTCAACAGACCTTGGCACGTCAAGTCGCCGTAGTACTCCCGGTAGTGGCTCCAGTTCCAGCGGAAGAAGAACCGCATTTTGTCCGACTTGTTGTAATCGGTCTTCTGATTGTAAGCATTATAAATATTGCTATCAGGCTGGCAGTTCGGCAGGTAATTCGTCAGCGGCGCTTGGGTAGCGCTCGTTGGATTGTTGTTTGGCAGCGGAATAGCGTTGTTGTAAAACTGGTACATCGGATTGTCAAAGCGACTGGCCGGCACGATGTTGCCGGCGAACGGGGTTCGAATATAGTGGCCCGGGCTCGCTGCATTTGACGTTACCGTCAACGGATCATAGATAATGTATTGCGCACCCAGCGGCAGCAGGTCGGAATAGTTGCCAGACCGTTCTAAAGCGGTGGGGACTGTGTCGTTGATGTCGCTGGGGCGGGCGGGAATGTCGTCGCGCGCGCCGTCGTAAGCGAAAAACCAAAAGAGTTTATTCTTCCCGTTGAACACTTTCGGAATCACCAGCGGTCCGCCCACTGTGCCCGAAAAGTTGTTCGAGTGGCCCTTGGGATATTCCGGCGTACTCTTGATCTGATTGACCAGCGCGGTGTTCCCGGCCGCCTCGGCACTCGCCAGATTCGCCAGGTACCTCTCACGAATGAAGTATGGCGCGGCGGCCCATTGTTCGCTCCAGTATTCCCAGGTGCTCGTGCCATGCAGTTGGTTTGTTCCCGATTTGCTCGACATATTAATGTTCAGTCCTGTCGAATGTCCGAAGGAAGCGTCGAAACTGTTCGACTCCACTTTGAATTCTTCCAGCATGTCGGTATGCGGAGTAAACGATGTATCGCGGCTTACACCATCCTGCGGCGCTCCGTCGAGCGTCCATTCATTCCCACCAATATTCCCGGCTGCGAAGTAACTGGTCGAACTGCCACCAATTTGGCCCTCCGTTAGATATTGGGTAGTCCCGGAGGTCTGCACGCCTGGCACCATGCGCGATTGAATGATAATGTTGTTGGCCAACACCGGCAGATCCTGCAATTCTCTGGTTGTCAAGGTCTTGCCGCTGGAAGTGGTGCTGGTGTCTATCACGGGCGGCTCCGCTGTAACTGTAACCGACTCGCTCACGTTACCCACCTCGAGCACAAGGTCGATCTTCTGCTGCTCGCCTAATCCAAGCTCCAAACCTGGACGAACCAGTTTCTTGAATCCGCCCTGCACCGCCGTCATTTGATAGCTGCCTGCCGGCAGCAGCGGAACTTCATAATAGCCAGTGGAATTCGTAGTAACTTGAAAGACCGTGTTAGTGTTCACGTTTGTGACTGTAATCGCCACGCCTTGGACCGAGGCACCGGTGCCGTCGGTTACAGTGCCTGAAAAGGTGCCGCGAGTTTCCTGAGCTGTAACGGCCCAACTGACTAGTAGAAACGAGAAAGCGATTCTAGAGAGCATCATGCATTTCCTCCCACGTAACGAAACGTCTACACAATATCTTCAGCCTAGTGAAGTTGCCTGGCGGCGAATAGCGAATTAACGTCGATTAGCGTCATCTTTACGTTAATATGTTCATAAAATCAGTGGCTTACGGTTGCCATTCTCATGGTGATAGACTAACCAAAGTTTTGAGGTTTGAGTCAGCATGGACTCTTTTGGAAACAAGCCAGATGCCGCCCCGATCGCGACAGTCACGCCAGATGAGGATCAGCGCCGCGCACTCGTCCAACGAATTGCCTTGAGCCAACACTTTTCCAAAGCCCACCAGCTTCGGGATATTCTGCTGTATCTGGCGGAGCGCGCACTAGCCGACTCAACGGCTGCCGTTCATGAATACGAAATCGCTTGCGTTGTCCTGGGCCGAAAAGCCAACTTCAACCCTCACGAGGACAATATCGTGCGTGTTCAAGTCAGCCATATGAGGAAGCGACTCGACGATTATTTTGCCTCCGAGGGAGCAACGGAAAGCGTTCGGATCTCCATACCGAAGGGCGGGTACACTTTGCGGTTCGCAGCACGGCCCGCGCCAGTGTCAACTATCCCTATCCAAGTCAGGCCTGAAGCGTTGCCGGAAACGCGGCGCGCGATTGGCACTCGAAGGCTTTTGTATATTTCGGGCGGCTTCTTGCTGGGCGCTTCCATGGTCATCGCTGCCCTTGCTTTTTATGCGCGGTTTTATTGGCCTGCTCATAACCTGGCTCCAAAGACGGCAACCGTTTCTATGGGCGATGGCGATCCCCTTTGGCCGCGAATGTTCACGGCTCAGAACACGAGCATTGTGGTGGCAGATACCTGTCTCGTGATGTTACAGGATATTCTCCGAACCGACCTATCGCTCTCGGAATATCTCAATGGCCGTTTTCCGAGAAACCTCTTGGACAAGGTGCCGGATAGAAGTCTCCAGGCGGCGCTGCGGCTGATTTCAACAAGGCAGTACACCAGTCTTGCCGACCTCAATTCCGCCCAGCAGCTGTCGGAACTAAGCCACCGTTACTCGCCGAATTCGCCGACGATTCGTTATGCCCGCCACATGAATGTCCGCGACTTCAAAGCGGGAAATTTCATTCTGGCCGGAAGCCGTCGCGGCATCCCCTGGGTGCGCCTTTTCGAACCGCAATTGAATTTTCAAATGGAAGAAGACCACCGCACGCGGAGTTATTACTACCGCAACAAGTTTCCACGACTCGGTGAGCCCGACGGCTGGTATCGCGAAAGCAACGCCGAGACAGTTGAAACATATGCCGACGTGGCCTTTACGCCCAATCTCGGCAATAACGGATACGTCCTGATCCTCTCTGGAATCGATATGGAAGCGGCTGAAGCCGCCGGCGAATTCGTGGCTCGACCCGAGTTTCAAAAAGCCTTAACGGTCGTGCTTCCAAAGATCGCCGGCCGTTCACAGCTTCGCTACTTTGAGTTACTGCTACGCACTCGTGCGGTCGCTGGTGCAGCCAGCGGCTCTCAAGTCGTGAGTAGCCGGATTTTGAACGCTTCGATTCCAAATCCGTGACGGATGACGGACGTTCTTCCGCCTGGTTGCGCTTCAACCGGGCAACCAATCACTTGCATTTACGCCAAGTTTTTGTTGAGTGCGGGCAGACATCTCTGCGCTGAACAGTCCCGGTACCTTCATTACTAAAGATAGACAGCTTTTTGTGAAACAGGGATTATAATCTTTTCAGACTTTCGGAGGTCTAGGATGCAATATTCTCTCAAGGCAGTACTTTGTTTATTCACTGCGCTAGCGCCAGCGTGCGCTTGGGCACAAGCATATTCAGGCGACAATCAAGTTAGTGTCACGACACGGACGCTGCCGCAGCCATTTATCGTGCTCACTGGATTGCCTCCCAACGGAGGTAACGTCACCTTCACCGTAATGCCGAATGCCGGCGCCGCCGGCACGTTTCCGGGTGGAGCAACTTCTGCGGTTGTCTACGCCGGAACCGGCGGTTTTGCGGCTTCCCCACAGCTGACCGCAAACCATGTCGCGGGATCGTTTACGGTGGTCGCCACCGATGCGGCAGATGCGCCGGTGACTTTCCATGTAATGACAACGCCTTGCGTATCGCCAGCGGCAGTTTCCGGTACGGGCGATAGCGTAACCGACACAACCACTTTGCGGTATGCGGTGACGAATGCCTGCGCGGGCTCGACCATCACTTTTGCGAGCGGCTTAGGCAGCATTAAGTTGGGGAGCCGGTTGCGCATCGACGATAACCTCTCCATTCAAGGCCCTGGGTCGAACAGCTTGAGCATAGATGGACAAGGAACGACGCGCCTGTTTTTCATTGGCGCCGGCAGCGTTTCCCTTAGCGGGCTGACACTGCAGAACGGACTGGGAAAAGGAGGCGACAGTGGCACCGGCGGTGGCGCAGCCGGCATGGGCGGAGCAATCTTCCAAAACGGTGGCATCCTGAGCGTTGCGAATGTAAAGCTCATCAACAATAAAGCTCAAGGAGGCAGCGCGAGGACTGTGAACGGTTTTGGCGGCGCTGGCTTCGGTGGGGATCCAAGCCTTGTTCCCACCTTCGGCATTGTTTACGCTGGCGGGAATGGAGGCGATCTTTTTGGTGTTGGCGGGTCAGGAATACACGGCATTTACACCATTAATGGCGGTCCGGGTGCCGGCGGAAGTAGCGGCTTCGGCGCAGGCGCTGGCGCTGGCGTATGTTGTAGCGAAGGGGGCAACGGCGGATTCGGCGGTGGTGGTGGCTACCCCGGAGGTAGCGCGGGATTCGGTGGCGGTGGCGCTGGAGCGCTTATGGAAATTACGTCCGGCTTTCCGGGCAACCCCCTTCCGCCCGACTTACTGATCCCCAATGCTGGATATGGCGGCGGCGGCGGCGACCTATGTTACTCGTTCGGTTACCATAGCTCGTGCGGCAGCGACGGTGGCGGCGGAGCAGGTTTCGGCGGGGCGATTTTCGAATACGCCGGCAGCCTAAGTCTCATTAACGACACCTTCAGCGGCAATTCTGCGATTGGCGGAAGCGGCGAAAAGCAAAACGGTCAAGGCAAAGGCGGTGCGCTCTTTATTTATACCGGTGCGAACGCGTCCTCCTTCGCTTCGACGTTCACCGCCGACATAGCCCCAGACGCTGGGAAGCCGGGCACAGGATCTTCGGCTGCTCCATACACCGGCGGGGCCACCTGCCCAAGCCAAGACACGATCGACATCTGCGGGACTTTAGTGGCGGCGTCGGGAGCGATATTCCAAGGTATTGACACAACTACCCAGGGTCACTGGCCCGGCCAATATGGCGCTGGCGGTTACTCCATTCCAAACCTTGTCACGACCACACTCGTTGACGCCACCCTTAGTTTCAGCCAATATTTCGATTACACTTGGGCAGGCGCCACGGCAGACCCGCGCGCCCTGCGGACTTCGCCGAGTGCAGTCATAGGCATCGCTTCGGCCGTTACTAATTACTACGGCAAGAGCTTCTTAATTCATCTCAACGAATATGACGTGAAGCCCCACAGGTTGGCGCTCTACTTACTGGATTGGGATACCACTTCTCGATCGGAGACCATTGTCATTACCGATGCAGATACTGGCAAAGTATACGACCAAGAAACGTTCTCCAGCTTTCACAATGGCGAGTACGCGACTTGGCAAATCAAGGGAAATCTGCTGATTACGGTGACACCCACCGCAGGCCCGAGCGCTGTGGTGAGCGGTATTTTCATCGATTAGTAAGTATGTTCTCACCGGAAGAAGGGCAGGCCGGAATAAGACGTCCTTTGTTCGAAAGACCGACCTGCCTGCCCGGACCAGATGTCGGGGACGGGCTATAAACGCGCTAACATCTACCAATGAGCAAAATGTCTATTAAGGACCTTGATCTCAACGGGAAGACTGTATTCATCCGAGTCGATTTCAACGTTCCCTTATCCGCCGACGGCAAAGAGATCACTAGCGACAAACGCATTCGTGCCTCACTGCCAACCATTCAATACGCTTTAGAAAGAAACGCCGGGGTTGTTCTGGCGAGCCACCTAGGTCGACCTAAGGGTAAACCCCGGGCTGAGATGAGTTTGAAGCCAATCGCTGCGCGATTGCAGGAGCTACTGGGAAAGCCAGTGGTGATGGCGCCTGATTGCGTAGGAGAAGCGACTCTCAAGCTCAAACCGAAGTCGGGAGAGGTTCTGCTCCTCGAAAACCTTCGATTCCATCCAGAGGAAGAGGCCAACGATCCTGGCTTTTCTAAGCAACTGGCAAGTCTGGCAGACGTGTATGTCAATGACGCCTTCGGATCAGCTCACCGAGCGCATGCATCGACGGTTGGCATTGTTTCCTATTTACCGGTCGCCGCCGCGGGACTTTTGATGGACAAGGAAATTGAATGGCTCACGCGAGCCACGAAGACACCTGAACGTCCTTGCGTCGCACTTCTCGGCGGAGCTAAAGTTTCCGACAAGATTGAGGTCATTTCGAACCTGATCAAGGTTGTCGACAAGCTGCTGATCGGCGGTGCAATGGCCTATACATTTATGCGGGCTCAGAACAAGACGACCGGCAAGTCGCTGGTTGAAGAAGACAAGATCAATCTGGCCAAAGAGCTCTTGAGTTCCGCCGGCGACAAATTGCAGTTGCCAGTAGACCATGTTTTGGTGCGTGAGATTAAGCCGGGCGCAGCGAACGAAGTAGGAACGGAAATTGCCGCAGACCAGATTGGCGTTGATATTGGCCCAAGAACGATTGAGGAATATTCGAAAGTGATCAGTGGGGCCAAGACGATTATCTGGAATGGTCCTATGGGTATTTTCGAGATGCCGCCCTTTGATAAAGGAACGGTTGCGCTCGCGAAGGCCGTTGCAAATTCGGGCGCGGTGTCGGTGGTCGGTGGTGGCGATTCTGAAAAAGCGATCAAGACGGCAGGCGTCTCGGACAAGATTACGCATGTGTCCACCGGCGGCGGAGCGTCTTTGGAGTTTCTGTCGGGTTTGGATTTGCCAGGCGTCACCGCTTTAACGGATAAAAAGTAATCACAAGCTAGTTGGAGCCTGCGCCATGGAAGTAAGGAGTTCCCCGCCCTTCTCCGAGCGTTACTCAAAACGTATAATCTTCGGCAAACCGCTGAATATTTCATTTGTTATCATTCAGGCGGCATGGGGCCTTACTCAATCGGTGTGGATCTTGGCGGCACAAATTTGCGTGCTGCGGCAGTTAGTGAAAAAGGCATCGTGCTGGAGCGGGTTTCGCTTCCGGCAAACTTCGGTGCGGGTCCTTTGCAAGTGGTCGACGAGATCGTGACAGCTATTGCGCAAATTCGCGACCATGTGCCCCAAGGAGTTTTGCGCGGTGTGGGCATCGGCGTCCCCGGCTTTATTGATATTGAGGCAGGCGTGGTTATCGGCTCCTCGAATCTTCCTGGGTTCAACGATTTTCCGGTTCGCGACGAAATTCAAAAGCGCCTCGGAACGCCGATTGTTCTCGAGAACGACGCCAACGCTGCCGCACTGGGTGAAAAATGGCTTGGGGCCGGACAGAATGTCAAAGATCTGATCCTGCTGACCCTCGGTACTGGTATAGGTGGCGGGGTCATTATTAATGGAAAAATTCTGCACGGGTCGCACGGGATGGCTGGCGAATTCGGACACATGACCGTGTTCCCGGACGGGAACCCGTGTGGGTGCGGCAATAATGGATGCCTGGAAAAACATGCGTCCGCTACCGCTATCGCCGCCATGGGCCGTATGATGCACTTCGGCCAGGAAATTAATACTGCGGAAGATGTCTTCCGCTTAGCGCAAGCCGGCAACGTACGGGCTCACCAAGTGTTTGACGCCGTTGGCCGCGCGCTGGGCATCGCACTCGCTAGCCTCATCAACGCTTTTAACTTTCCGCTTTATCTCTTGAGTGGCGGACCACTGCCTGCTTGGGAGTTCTTTTCTGCGGCGATGTTCGCTGAAGTGCGCAAGCGTTCGTTCACGTATGCACGAACAGGCACTCGCATTGAGAAGGCGATGCTGGGCGGTGACGCCGGATTGCTCGGTGCCGCCTATTTACCTTTTCAAGAGACGTTGGCGCGCGAAGCTGTTACCGGCTAAAGCTGGCAGCACGAGCTTTATTTCTAGGGATTCCAAGCGATTTCAAGCGAGATGTCAAAGTAGCTGCATTGACGCCTAGTAGTTCAGCGGCGCCGTTCTTGCCTGAAATGCGGTAATCACACTTTTCCAACGCTGCCACGATGTTTTCCTTTTCCCTTCGTCGCCATTCTGCCTCGGGAATCACTTCCGTTTGCATTTGTGGGGCAGGAGTCGCGGAAGCCGGCACGTGCGGAAGTTCCAAGGCGATCGACCCGCCCTGTGCGAGGATGACGGCGCGCTCAACCACATTCTGCAATTCACGCACATTTCCTGGCCAGCTATATTGCCGGGCGCGCTCTAACTCGCGTTGCGGCAAGCGCGGTTCAACCAGGTGAAAGCGCGTGCAAGACTGGCGAATAAAGTAGGCTGCCAATTCGGGGATGTCGGCGAGCCGATCGCGCAAGGGAGGCACCTCGACTGGAAAAACGCCAAGACGATAGAACAGGTCGAGTCTGAACCTACCTTCCGCCACTTCGCGCCTTAGATCGCGATTGGTTGCCGCCACCACGCGCACGTTCACCCGCCGGGTTGTTTCATCCCCGACCCGTTCAAACTCGCCTTCCTGTAAGACTCGCAATAACTTCGACTGCAATTCGATTGGGATCTCGCCCACTTCATCGAGAAAAAGCGTTCCGCCGTCGGCCAATTGAAAGCGACCGATGCGATCGCGAATCGCTCCGGTAAACGAACCTCGGGCATGCCCGAAGAACTCACTCTCAAACAGTTCTTTGGGAATTGACCCGCAATTCACCTTCACCAGCGACTTGTGGGCACGCGTGCTGCGCTGGTGAATCGCGCGCGCGACCAATTCTTTGCCTGTGCCACTTTCACCCAAAATCAAGACATTGGCGTCGGTGGGGGAAACCATCTCCACCTGGCGCAGCAGACGATGCAGCGCCGCGCTACTCCCCAAAATCTCGCCGAACGCTCCCGTCTCCTGCACTTCCTGGCGCAGGTAATCACGTTCCATTTCAAGTTCTCGTCGTAACACTTCAACCTGTTCGAACGCCCTTGCGTTTGCGATAGCGACGGCTGCGGTGTCGGCCAACGCACGTAGCCAGTTCCAACAGTCAGCAGCGATTTCGGCTCGCCGGAACACAGCCAGCACGCCGAGAATCTCGCCGTGAAACAGAATCGGATGCCCAGCGAAAGCAAACAGGTTCTCGCGTTTCACCCACTCGGGATGACGCACCCACTCCTGGTCGTTGGAAAGGCGCGGGATGCGCACGGCTTGACCAGACGTTGCGATGTGAGATAGCTTCAGATCGCTGCGTCCCAATGGAACGCGATGAAAGCTACCATTGACGCGCGACCAATCTTCGCCGACCACGCTCGGCGCACCCGCGCTGGCTCGCAGGTGAAGCGCTTCTCCAGCAGTGTGACTACCTGTTGAACACAGCGGGCAATCCTGATCTTCTTGCCGCAACCAAAGACGAGCGAGTGCAACATCGGGCTGAGCCGCGACCGCATCGATGATCGTCTTCAGCACCAAACTCAGCGAATGCTGCTCGGCAATGGCGAGGATGATGGGCGGCAGCGCGGCGAGATTCATTGGTCCTTTATTATTGCGAATTTTCACGATTGCCGTCTTGAAAAATCACAATTCGTGAGAATTCAAGAGTTATGTTGCACGAGTTTCACCCTTTAATTCAATAACTTAAGGTTGGCTTCCCGCCTGCATCCCTTAGCAGCGAAGGACGGTTTAAAAGACAGATGCAAAGACTTAGTTCAATCAACCCGGCAGAAGCCACCGGCAAAGCCAAGAAGCTTCTTGACGGCGTTCAATCCGCATTAGGCATGACGCCAAATCTGATGAAAGCCTTGGCGACTTCGCCGGCGGCGCTTGAAGCGTATCTGAAGTTCGACTCGGCTTTAAGCACCGGCGCGCTTGATCGGAAATTTCGGGAAGAGGTCGCCATCGCCGTCGCGCAGGCAAACTCTTGTGAATATTGCTTGTCGGCCCACTCGGCAATAGGCAAATCAGTTGGATTACCCGACGACGAAATCGCGTCGAGCCGCCAAGCGCACTCCGCCGATGCCAAGCGGGATGCCGGTCTGCGCTTCGCGCAAAGTGTGGTTGTGCAGCGCGGCGAAGTATCTGACGATGCCATCGCGCGAGTTCGTCAAGCGGGCTACACCGATGGAGAGATCGCAGAAATTGTCGCCAACGTCGCGGTTAACATCTTCACGAACTACTTCAATCAAATCGCTCGCACCGACGTGGACTTTCCTCGCGTGCCTGTCGAACTGCAGTCCAACCAGCACGCCTAAACCTTAAGGAGAATTCCATGATTCATTATAAAAACGCGATCATCGACGGCCTGAATGTTTTCTATCGCGAGTCAGGCGCAAGCGACGCGCCCGTGATTGTGCTGTTGCACGGCTTTCCGTCTTCGTCGCACATGTTCCGCGATCTAATTCCGAAACTCGCTGACAAGTTCCACGTGATCGCTCCAGATCTGATTGGCTTCGGCTACAGCGCACGACCGGCGGCAAACGAGTTCGAATACAACTTCGAGAATCTAACTGCTTTCGTTACCAAGCTGCTGTTCGATGTGCTCAAACTCAAGAAGTTCAGTATCTACGTGCAAGATTACGGTGCTCCGGTTGGGTTCCGTATCGCCTCGCGGCATCCGGAAGCAATCGAAGGCATGATCGTTCAGAACGGTAACGCGTATATGGAAGGGATCAGCCCGGCATTCGAACCCTTGCAGGCTTTTTGGGCGAATCGCAACTCTGAGACCGAGAAGCCGGCGCGCGCGCTGCTGACCGCGGAGACGACAAAGTTTCAGTACACTCACGGTGCGAAAAACCCGGAAGCCATCAGTCCGGATTCTTATACGTTCGATCAACACTTTCTAGACCGCCCAGGCAACGATGCGGTTCAGTTGGATCTGTTCCACAACTATCCATCGAACGTGGCTTTGTATGAAGAGTGGCATCAATACTTCCGCAGCCATCAGCCGAAGACGCTCATTGTTTGGGGACAAAACGATCCGTTCTTTACTGTTCCCGGTGCCAAGGCGTTCTTGAACGATCTGCCGAAGGCTGAGCTTCATCTATTAGAAACGGGACATTTTGCGCTGGAAGAAGAGAGTCAGTTCATCGCAGAGCGCATCCGTGCAGTTTTTGGCAGTGAGAAAGCAAAGGAGGTAGCAAGATGAGCGCCATGACCGTTTCCGTTCCAGCCAGCAGTCTTTCCATTCCCAAAGCAATCTTGTGGGGCGGACTCATTGCTGGCATTCTGGATGCGACGAACGGGGTGGTGGCCTACGGGATCACCGGCCTCAATCCGATCCAGGTACTTCAATACATTGCAAGCGGCTTGTTGGGCGCGTCGGCTTTCAAACTTGGGCTTACCGCAGCGGCGGTGGGAGCAGGGCTTCACTTCTTGATCGCGTTTGTTGCGGCCGCGCTCTACGTTCTGGCCGCCCGCAAGATTTCTCTTCTAAAGAGCCAATCGATCCTGTTCGGTGCGCTATACGGAGTCGCGGTCTTCTTCTTTATGAACTTTGTGGTGCTGCCGAACTCGGCAGTAGCCGCCGGTCCGTTTGTACTTTGGATGTTCGTGGAAGGTTTGATTGGACACGCTCTGTTTGTGGGGGTGCCGATTGCTTTAGCTGCACGGAGAACTGCGGAATGAAGAACGCAACAATCGTTCTCATTCACGCGGCGTTTGCGGATGGGTCGAGTTGGAACAAGGTCATTCTGCCACTGAAAAAGCTCGGCTTCGAGGTGATAGCGGCGCCGATTCCGCTCACGTCGCTCAGCGACGACGTAATGGCTGTAAAGAGAATGCTCCACCGGGTTCAAGGACCCGTGATTTTGGCGGCACACTCGTACGGGGGCGCGGTCATGACCGCGACCTCCGGCGAAAGCAGCGTTAAGGCACTTGTCTACATCGCTGCCATGGCCCCCGATACGGGTGAGACTGTAGGCGGGCTGCTGCACCGCGCCGACCCACATCCCGCAGCGCCGTCTCTCGCACCGGATGAAAACGGTTTGATTTGGATGTCGCCGCAGGGCTTTGCCAATGCGGTGTCGCCGGATTCTTCGCAAGACGAAATCGCCCTGATGTTTGCAACCCAGCGACCGATCCACATCGCTTGCCTCGGCGAAGTATTGGAAACTCCTGCATGGCGGGACACCCCAAGCTGGTATTTACTTGCCGCCAAGGATCGTATCATTGCGCCGCACACCCAGCGGTTCATGGCTGAACGTGCGAAGGCACGCACTCGCGAAGTCGACACGGACCACACTCCCCTGTCCTCTGCCCCGAATGCGGTCGTTGAGATGATCGTGGAGGCTGCCGATGCTTCACTTTGACGAGGCGAGCGCCCTCAAGAAGGTGCAAATGGCCGAGGACGCCTGGAACTCCCGGGACCCGGAACGTGTTTGTCTGGCCTATTCGATGGACTCCGAATGGCGCAACCGTGCGGAGTTCCTCCGCGGCCGCGAGGAAATTAAGGCGTTTCTCCATCGCAAGTGGGCTAAAGAGTTGGAGTACCGTTTGAAGAAAACGCTCTGGGCCTTCCGCGAAAACCGTATTGCCGTCACCTTCGAATACGAATGGCACGATCAATCAGGCCAGTGGTTCCGTTCTTACGGCAACGAACTTTGGGAGTTCGACGACGACGGTCTTATGCGCAGGCGGATTGCCAGTATTAACGACGCGCCGATCTCGTTCAATGAACGGCGCATCCTCTGAAAGAAGAGACTCTATGCACGTCGCGGAAATTTGGAGATATCCCGTCAAATCGATGGGTGGCGAACAAATTCTTAGCGCCGATATAAACACTTTCGGGATCGCGGGAGATCGCGTTATTCAGGTTGTGAACGCTCGGGGACGCATCGTTACATCGCGCACGCATCCTGCGCTGCTCGGCCATCACGGGAGCTTGAGCGCTCAGGGCACAGCCTTAGTAGACAACCGCCCGTGGCACGCTCCATCGGTTCTGGAAGATGTTCGCAAGATCGTCGGTCTAGGCGCGAAGCTTGTGCATGATGAGAGTTTAGAGCGCTTCGATGTGCTGCCGCTTCTTGTCGCCACAGATGGTTCGATCGCCGCCTTCGGCCGAGATCGGCGCCGGCTGCGACCGAATCTTGTCATTGGCGGAGTTGACGGGCTCGAGGAGCGCACCTGGCCCGGCAGCCAACTCAGAATCGGCGATGTGATTATCTCTGTTCAAGATCTACGCGGACGCTGCATTATGACAACTTTCGATCCCGATAACTTACACCATGATCCAAACGTCTTGCGCGACATCGTCAAGCGATTTGGCGGAAAACTCGCCCTTAATTGCTCGGTGGTGAAAGGCGGTAGGATCAAAGTGGATCAAGAGGTAGAGGTGAAACTCGCTAAGTCAACCGTGCATGCCGGCTGATGCACTCAAGATTAGAAGGCGTCAGGAGCGTTTGCGCCGCCGCTTTCGACCACCATTCATCAAACTGCTGTTCGTCGGCGAGTCCCCGCCCGCATCCGGTCGATTCTTCTACCAGGGCGATTCAGGTCTTTATCGTGCAATGCGTGACGCGTTCAAACTTGTCGATTCTAAGGTCACGGATGAAAATTTCTTACATGTTTTCCAAGCCCGCGGCTGTTACTTAATTGACTTATGCGGCGATCCCGTCGACAAGTTGCCCCCTATGCTGCGGGTTAAAATCTGCCAAGCCAATGAGAGCAAGCTGGCCCGTTCCATCGCGAAATTTCAGCCCAGCGCCATTGCCACAGTTGTTCGGTCGATCGAGCAAAATGTTCAACGGGCACTAAGCCAAGCAAATTGGCATGGGCGGACTTTGAACTTACCGTATCCAGGAAGGTGGTCGCATCTGCGGGATTTATTTGTCTCCACTCTGATAAGGGAAATTTCGAACTCGCTACCATAATCATTTTGGAGACGAAATGTATTGGCTTGGCCTAGACGTTGGCACCGGCGGTTCGCGCGCCCTTCTGGTAGACGCAAGTGGTGTTGTCCGTTACTCTTTCACCGCGCCACATCAAGAGATGCGCATGCTCAAACCCCTGTGGGCTGAGCAATCGCCCGACGATTGGTGGCATGCCAGTCAACTCGCCATTCAAGGCGTCATTCGCGAAGCTGCCATCGACGGTGAGGCCATCAAAGGCATAGGTCTCAGCGGCCAAATGCATGGGCTGGTCCTCATCGACGAGGATGACAAAGTTATCCGTCCCGCTCTGATCTGGTGCGACCAGCGCAGCCAGCCGCAAGTCGATTTCATCGAAGCCAAACTCGGACGCGCTGCCATCTTCCAACATATCGCCAACCCTGTCCTTACCGGCTTCACGCTGCCCAAACTTCTTTGGGTCCGCGACCACGAACCGCAAAAGTTCGAACTCGTCCGTAAGATTCTTCTGCCGAAAGACTACCTCCGCTTCAAACTCACCGGCGAATTCGCTACCGACGTTTCCGACGCATCGGGCACTGCTATGTTCGACGTCGTCAATCGCCGCTGGTCGGCCGAAATGATGACCGGCCTGAGCCTGGATCAGCGCGATCTCCCCAAAGCCTACGAGTGTCACGAAGTTACGGGTAAAATCACGCCCGCCGCAGCCGCCGCCACCGGTCTCGCCACGAACACGCCCGTGGTCGCAGGAGCCGGCGATCAGGCTGCCAGCGCTATTGGCAACGGCATAGTCGAACTCGGGAAGGTCTCATGCACGATCGGTACATCCGGCGTTGTCTTTGCTTATCTCGCCAAACCCACTTACGACACCGCCGGCCGCGTTCACACTTTCTGCCATGCCGTTCCGAACGCCTGGCATGTTATGGGAGTTACGCAAGGTGCAGGTCTAAGTCTGCAGTGGTTCCGCAATCGTTTTGCGCCCGACACGGCTTACGACGATCTCACCGCTGACGCCACCTTGTCAACTGCCGGCGCGCACGGTCTGTACTGGCTTCCTTATTTGATGGGTGAGCGCACGCCTCATCTCGATGCCAATGCGCGGGCAGCATGGGTCGGTCTCACGGCGCGCCATCAACGCTCCGATCTCATCCGCGCCCTTCTCGAAGGCGTCTGCTACAGCCAGAAGGACGGTCTCGAAATCATTAATGCCCTCGGCGCAAAGCCCAAACAAGTGCGCCTCTCCGGTGGCGGTGCTAAGAGCCCGTTCTGGCATCAGCTCTTCGCGGACATCTTCAATCAGGACGTCGCCACTCTGGCAACACAAGAGGGTTCCGCGTACGGTGCTGCTCTCCTTGCGCTGGTAGGCACTGGGGAATTTGCAACGGCTGCGGAAGCTTGCCGCGTGGCCGTTAAGGAAGTTGAAGTCAAGCAGCCCGATCCCAATCGTGCTGACTTCTACGCCAAGCGCTACCAGATCTACTGCTCGCTTTATCCGGCCTTGAAGCAGGCTTTTGAAAACATCGGCGATTTGGATGCCTGAGGGATCTTATCGCTTCTGTGACGTATCGCTGCCCGTTCCGCTCGACCGCCACTTCACCTACGAACTTCCGCTGACTCTGCGACATCGAGTACAACCCGGCTGCCGTGTTGTCGCTCCGCTCGGTTCACGCAAGCTTACCGGAATCGTACTCCGTGTTCACGACGAGGCCTCATCTGCGGACTTCCGCGAAGTTTTAGCGCTCACCGACGAAGAGCCCGTCCTCGAACCCGAACTCATCCAACTCGCACAATGGATCGCCGAATATTACTGCGCTCCGCTGGGCGAAGTGCTCAAAGGCATGCTGCCCCTTGGTGGCGAAAAGCGCCGTTCCACACAATACTCACTAAGCGAGGCGGGCCGCCAGGTTGCACGCCAACTCGTTATCCGTCCTGAAAGCGACGCCAGTCTCAAACTCCTGGCCTTACTGGAGGAACGCCCGCGCACTATCAACCAACTCACCGCGAAAATTCCAACGGCGCGGACTCTGCTGCGCGGCTTAGTTCAACGTGCTTGGGTCGTCAGCGAAGACAAAGAGGAAGACCGCGATCCGATGCGCGCCTCCGCCGAGCGCCTCGAAGCCGAATTCCTTCGCCGCCCTGACGATTCGATCAAACTCAAGAAAGCCGAGCGTGAACTTATTGCGTTCCTCGAACTTCATCCGGGCGTTCACAATCTCGGCGAACTCGCCAGCAAGGTAAAAAAAGCCAGCGAATCAGCGCGTGCTCTGGCGAAACGCGAACTCATCAAACTGGAAGTCGCCGGCGTGCGCCCTCCTCCGGGGTACGAACGCCCTCGTCCGAAGTTGAATGTCTTTCAAGAGTCCGCTTACCAACACATCGATAAGGCTCTGCAAGAAGCCGAATTCAAAGCGTTTCTTTTACAAGGCGTTACGGGCTCTGGCAAAACCGAGGTCTATTTGCGCAGTATTGAAGCCGTTCTCGCTTTAGGCAAAAACGCTTTGCTCCTGGTTCCCGAAATCGCCCTAACGCCGGCAGTGGCCGGTCAATTCTTCCACCGCTTCGGCAAGCAAGTCGCTATTCTGCATTCGGCTTTCGGCGATGCTGAACGCGCCGGGCAGTGGCGTCGTATTCAGCGCGGCCAAGCACGCGTGGTTGTGGGCACACGTTCCGGCGTTTTCGCGCCGGTACAAAATCTCGGGCTCGTCATCATCGACGAGGAACACGACGGCAGCTACAAGCAACAGGAAACCCCGCGCTATCATGGCCGCGATGTCGCTCTCGTCCGAGCGCGCAATGCCAATGCGGTAGCTATTCTAGGTTCGGCCACGCCCGCTGTCGAAACGCGTTACAACGCCGAGCAAGGCAAGTATGAAATGTTGCGCCTGCCGGAGCGCATCGCCCGGCGCCCCATGCCGCAAGTCGAAATTGTGGACATGCGCACTGAGTTTCTTGAAACCAAACGGCAAGCCACGTTCTCCCGCAGCCTGATGAACGAAATCGCCCAAAGACTCGGGGCAGGCGAACAGACCATGCTGCTCCTCAATCGGCGCGGCTTTTCCAGTTTCATGGTTTGCCGCAAGTGTGGCGATCGCATGATGTGCGAAAACTGCTCGATCGTGCTCACCTATCACCGCAGCGAACGCCGCATGCTTTGTCACATGTGTGGCTTTGCCGCCAAAGTGCCGACGGTTTGTCCAAAGTGTTCGAGCGATCAGATTCAGTTTCTCGGAACGGGCTCCGAACGTGTGGAGACGGAGCTGCACGAATACTTGCCCACCGCCCGCATCGCGCGACTGGACCGAGACAGCGCGGGAGCCAAAGGGGCCTTCGAAAGCATCATCGGCGAATTCCGCGGCGGCAATGTGGACATTCTTGTCGGCACGCAAATGATTGCCAAAGGTCACGATATCCCAAATGTCACGCTGGTGGGCATCGTGCTCGCCGACATAGGTCTCAGTATCCCCGATTTCCGCGCTGCCGAACGTACGTTTCAATTACTTACGCAAGCTGCTGGACGGGCCGGCCGCGGCGACACTCCAGGCCGCGTAGTGATCCAGACCTTGAACCCTGATCATTACGCCGTGAAGTTTGCGGCTGATCAGGATTACGAAGGTTTCTATCAAAAGGAAATCGAGTTTCGCAAATGGTTGCGCTACCCGCCCTTTGCCGCTTTCGCCAACATCATCGTGCGTGCGACAAAGCAAGAGGAAGCTTTGCGCATGTCGACGGAGCTCGGCTATTTGCTCGACCCGCAACCGGAAGGTGTACGGGTGATGGGGCCCGCCGAAGCGCCTGTTCTCAAGGTGAAGAGCGAATTTCGCTATCAAATTCTGTTGAAGGCGGCCCGGAGACCGGTGTTGCGAGAGATTCTAAACAAGCTGCGCGTCTTTGCCGAAAGAGAAAAATGGAAGGCTACTGCGCTGGTGATTGATGTTGATCCTATCAGCCTTATGTGACCGTTCAGTGTTAGACTAAAAACATTGCGGCGGCTGTAGCTCAGCTGGTAGTAGCGCCAGATTGTGGTTCTGGATGTCGTGGGTTCAAGCCCCACCAGCCGCCCCAACACGTTGCGGGATCACTGACCCGAATATCCTCACCAAGTGCAACTGCCCACTTTGGGCTTATGGCGTTCCGGCGAGCACGCTAAATGCGAAGCCAATCCGTGTTTCAGTTTTTGGAGAATTATCATGCACAGCGGAACGCTAAACGCCCAGCGTACTTGCTGAAGGAACGAGTCAGCATGGCGGAGGGACAAGTCAAAGAGCTAGGTCATCTGCGCGCCTTCTTCACTTTCTGTGTCGTCAGCGAACGGATGCTGGAGAGTCCAGCAAAGCAATGCAAGTCTACTAAAACCTGGCTTATGTCGCAACGCAAAAACCCGCTTGTAGTGGCAGTTCAGCGTAGCGATTGGCATTTTGTGGACGTTGGAGGTAGCTTCGCTCGGTTATCCGCCATTAAGAACTCGCAGCCGCCCATGACTCGCGCCAAAACGCTACAGTTATCTCAAGGCGCAAAATAAGCCGCCAGATCCAGAATCAAGTTCGTCCTGTCTGTCGCGTAGAAATTAACAGCACCATTTGACGTTGGCACGATCGCCGTGTTCGATGTAATCGCCCCGTCAAGCGCATTCAAGGTTGATACCGTTGGCTGTGCTTGCCCGGCCGGCCACAGCGTCAGATAGGAAAGTCCGCCAGACGGCACAACCGTGGCGTTCAGGACAAAAGCCTTTGCATTTGCCCCCGAGGGCATGCAGCTGCCCGGATTGATGGTGTACGCCCCAATCCCTTGAAAAGCGCCCACCGCCAGCCGCGTATCCAAACCTCGGCACGGCGTCAAGTTATAGAGGGACAATCCTCCGCTCGCAGCCGCCGCAAAATATCCGTTCACGTCAATTACCAAATCAGTATCGTTGGTGGCGTACGTATCGATGCTGCCGGCTGTGCCCGCCGCCACAATGGCTCCGTTTGCCACAATCGTTCCATTCGAATTTAGTGTGGAAACGCCAGGTTGCGCCCGCCCTGTGGGCCAGACAGTCAGATAACCCAGCAACGAGTGCGGAATCGCAGTGAAGTTCAGCGAAAAGGCCTGTGCGCTATTTGGTATTCCGCAACTGCTGGTGGTGATGGGAAACGAGCGGCTCGCCCCCGCGCTAAGATAGGGACCGCCGAATGTTCCATTCCCTCCCCGGGTATCCGCGATCCGGCACGGCATCACTGGGTAAAATTCCGATGCGGTGCTGTTTCCACTCACAAAGTATCCACTGATGTCTAAGATTACGTGGCTTGCGTCCGTTACGTAAACCGCCACTGCGCCATACGTGCCAGCCGGCACAATCGCCGCGTTCGCTTTAACTCGCGAATCTGAATTCAACGTTGATACCAGCGGTCGCGCCAAGCCCGCCGGCCAAATCGTCAAAAAGCTCAGACCTCCTGCTGGCACCACCGTTACGTTCAAGGCGTAGGCAGCCGCGTTCCCTGGAATGCCGCAATTGCTGTTCGGAATCGTAAAGTCTCGCTCGCTCCCCGCGCTCACAATCGGACCACCAAATGGGCTATTAGCCAGCCGCGTATGGCCACCCGGCATGGTGTCAGCGGCACAAACTGCAGCCCCGCGGTCGCGCCTACGTCTATCACCGTAATCGTTTGCGAGACCGAATTCGCAGCTCCATAGCTTCCATTTCCCGCCTGCGAGGCGGTAATGACACACGTGCCGCTGCTTACGAACGTTGCGCTGTTGCCGTTTACTACGCAAACGCTGCTCGGCGAAAAACTGTAGCTCACGGCCAATCCCGAACTCGCCGTCGCCGTGAGTGTCAACGTTCCTCCCACGGTTTGCGGTGCAACCGGGCCGAACGAAATAGTTTGTGTATTGAAAACTGAAAAGCTTTGTGAAACAGACGTCGCCGCCGCATAGATGGTGTCTCCGCTTTGTGAAGCCGTGATGGTACAAACGCCGGCTGCAATCAGCGAAGCGGTACTGCCGGATACGGAGCAAGTATTTGTCGTCGAGGAACTGAAACTCACCGACAGTCCCGAGCTGGCCGTCGCGTTCAACGTGAGTGCTCCCCCCACCGTTTGGCTGCTAATCGGGTTGAATGTAATCGTCTGCCTAATCGTCGATGTGGCAAGCAGATCCGTCATTAGATTCGCGCCGTTCATGCTTCCCCAACCAGTCACCAGATCATAACCAGTGACGGCATTCCAATAAACGCTCTGGCCGCTCGACCGATTGTTGCCGATGACGATGTCGTGGAAGTCCACGTTGTAGCGCGCACCTTGCCCAATCTGATACAGCGTTGGGTTTAAGAATCCCAGGCCTGCCGCCTTACCGTTAAAGACAAGCTGCTGATTCACCAATGCCAAAAAAGCGGCCCAGCGTGGCGTGGCGAAACTGGTGCCTCCCCAATTCGTGCTGCAACTGCCGTTGTAGCAAATATAGTTCACGTAATCCGATTGCAACGCCACATCCGGTGCGTTGCGCAGCGTGGTTGAGCCCTGATTTGAAGCATTAATGACACTCGCCTGCCACGAGGGTATTGCGAAGTATGTCGTCCCATCGTTTGCCGGCCCACCGCCGCTATTGATCCACGTGGTTTCTGAGGCCCAAGTACCGTCCGAAGATACTTGCAGATCGGTCCCTCCAACGGTGGTCACATGTGAATCTTCAGCAGGGTAGCTCTCATCGCTCGAATCGCTGCCGGCATACGCGCCCTTATCGCCTGAAACCGAAAAAATGCTCTGGCCCTGCGCGGCTGCCTCTTCGAAATAGGGCTCGTCCACGCTCGGGTCATCTGGATACCGTATCAGGAATTGCTGATTTGCTTGGCCGTGTTATCGGTCACGATCTTATTTAAGATGTCGCCATCCGTTCCGAAACCGCTGCTGATGTAGACTTGCAGCGAACTCAATCCCGGCGCCACACCTACCGCCTGCTCAATATCTAGACAAACTTCGCCTTCGTTATTAACATTCGTGTAACTTGTTACGTTCGCTCCGTCCACCGAAATATTGGCAATCGGCACATTGTTAATTTGCCCGATATTTCGGAAATATGTGCTGATGTCGTTCGGATTGTAGCCGGAGAACTCAATGAGCGCCAACACTTGGCCGGCCCCAGTATTCGAGCCCATGTTGTAGGCCGTGCGCATATCGCTCCCGAGGAACGTGCCCGAAGGCCCTGTGCCTGTCAAATGAGCTACCAGTCTTGCCTGTCCTGGTCCCGCCGCTGGCCTCGGCATGGCGTAGGTGTTCAAACCGGAGATGTGCGAAATAGGCACCGTTATGTTCAATTGCGGCTCGGCGTCGGGCGAATAAAACGTCCGGTTTTCTGTGGGGTGCTGATATACATTCATGTGCACGCTAAACGCTCTCTCGATTTGCGCTGTCGAGGCCGTGACGTGCAACAACAGCCTATTCGGCGACCTCTCCACTACCGTAAAGCCGTTTGCTTGCGCGTAGGCCACCACCTTTTGGTAATCCTCCGCAGTCGGGCCGAATCGTTCCGTGAACTCACTCACGCTGAGCCAATGCCGGTAGTTCGCGCTCCCGGGATCGGATAGTTGCTTGAGCAAAGTAAGAAGCTCCGCGTGATTTCTGACCGGAAGATGTAATCCGAGCCGCAGTTGTTGATCGGTCGGAAGGGTCCCAAACTCGAGCGGCTCGTCTGTCCACAACCGCGGGCCGTACATGATTGTGTAACACCTGCAAAGGCCCTTGTGCCAAGACGGACACGCCTACAAATAACAATGTCAAACTGAACAACTGGCGGACCATCCCACTCCTCCGAGGCTTTCCAGTATGACGCAGGGAGTGTTGTATCACCCCAATCGATTTGGACACAACGTTGTACACGTTGCCAATTGGCGGTGGCGAAAAGCATATCGCAAAAGCTACCCTTTATAAGAACGCTGTTGACAGAGCAGGGGCGCTCAACGGGAAGTCCGGCGAACCTTCAGATCCATCATTTTTTGCGGAGGCCGATCGCCGATTGTTAGTTGCCCAAGCTGAGTCCACTCACCGTTGTCATTGATGCGCAGAACTGTGGAGGTCTTGAATTCGCCGAGAGCGAATCCCCAAGAGATCGACTTTCCGTCGTCGGCCAGCTTCACCTCGGTTTCGACCCATCGCCCGTCGTTGAAGGCCCGCATCTGGTATGTTCCTGCATCATCGTCGAAGGAAATCAGTCCGAGCGATTGAAGTGCAGGACGATGGTCAGTCTGGCCGCGGCCAACGCCTTCAATCACCAGCAACAGCCCATCCAGTTTGAACTGCGCAGACTCAGTTTGAGCTAAGTCTACGAATTGGCCCGGTCCGCGAAGTACGGACGCCTCACCCGACCAATCCCCAACCAGAAACTCGAGCTTTTTCATCGCTGCTCGTTGAGCCTCGATGTTCGGTGTCTTGGGTGGTTGTGCCATGCACGCGACTCCTAGCCAGCCCGCGAGTAGTAAACGGATAGTTTGTTGCGGACCATATCAATATTAGATACCAGTTCAGTGCGGGCGTGACACCTCTTAGACGATGAAAGCCCGTCCCACAAAGGACTCTTTTTGACATCGTGCGACCCATCGCCGATTTAAGTGAATCAAAAAAAGCCGATCACAAGTTTGCTTTTCTTCACTTTGAAAGTAGATTTTTTTAGGTAATGGTTGAGAGGTTCTTCGGTTAGGTGGATTCTGAGGATACAGGCGCATCTGCTTTAGCGCATCGGCGTATTACTCACACGTGCATCCGTTTAGGAGGAAGCGCACTCTTTTCTAACATGTTGGTCACGTGGTCCGACGCGCTTTAGGGTATTGATTATCATGGTTATGCTAGTCGTGCTCGAGAATAAGGTCGCGCTCCTATT
>CAVVLT010000040.1:0-49478 GCA_963749105.1 Bryobacterales bacterium
CGCCTGCTGCAATTCGCGATGCGCCGCTTCTGTGTCCCCCTTCAACAGCGCGATCCGCGCCAGTTCCGTATGTGGTTCTGCAAACTTCGGCTGCATCGCCAGAGCACCACGTAGTCTTCGAGTAGCTTCCTCTAAATCACCATTCAGTCGCGCGATTCTGCCCAGATAATATTCGGCCCCCGGCGCAGTAACCCGGCTGCTTTGGGCAATCAACATCTGCTTTTGGGCGGCGTCATAATCCCCAGCAGCGAATTGCGCCAGACCCAAGGCGAAGTGTCCTCTGCTGTCTTGCGGCCGCGCTTTGACGAACTTAGCAAAATAAGTTCCCGCCGTGGCCGCATCACGCGTTGTCAGAATGACCGATCCCATAGCGTAGTTATAGTCAGGATTGTCCGGCTCGAGCGCCAACGCCTTGTCCAGTGACTGCTTGGCCTCAATCGGCAGATTCAACTCACCCGCGATCACACCAAAGAGAAAATGGATACGCGCCATGTTCGGCGCCAAGTCCCGTGCATGCGCCAGGTAACCCAACGCACCTTCATGATCGTTGCCGGCTTCTGCCAAACGCGCCAACTCCAATAAGTGCGCTGTGTTGTTCGGATCCAACTGCGCCGCTCGTTCCAGGATCTTGCGCGCATCGGCATTACGTTGTAACTGCTCATACGCCACGGCGAGCTTTTGCAGACTAAGTAAGCTGGCCGCACCGCGCGTGTCCAGTCCTTCCAGCAACACCGCGATCACTCCCGCCGCTTTTGCCTTTTCGAGCGGGCCATACATGCGTTGCAGATTTTCTTCGGAAAATTCGCGCTGTTTTGCCAGCCGCGCCGCCACTTCCTTGGCTTCCGTGGTACGTCCTAATCCACTTAGCGCGAGACATCTCACTTCCAACTCGTCGCCCTTCATCCCAAGCAACTGCCGCCAAGCTTCGGCGAACTTTTGTTGGTCTACGTAAAGGCGCGCTAAAGCGGCGTGCGCTTCCGCATTTCCTGGCTGACTCCGCAAAACCCTTTGCCAGGCGTTCACTGCGCAGGGCGCCTGCTCCAACTGTTGACACGCGCGCGCCAAGTTCTGCCAAGCGGGTGTCAATTGCGGACTCAAACGCACCGCCTCGTCGAAATCCGCGCGCGCTTGCGTCAGTTCTTTTCGCCGCGCATGCACCACCCCTCGCAGGTTCAACACGCCACCATCATGCGGATGGCTTGCCAGCGATTTGTCAATTAACTCAGAGGCGGCGATCAAGTCATCGGCCTGGATCGCGTCCTGGATTGCCAGCATTGCGACGGTCGAATCCTGTGCTTGCACCCAAAGCGCACAGAACGCGAGAACTGTGAACAGGCTGTCCCACATCGTCGGTCAATAGCAATATAGCGAAACCCGCCCAACAGTTTTCGGGATAATCATTCAGCAGGCGCGAAGTCCTCCAGACGGTGGTTTGAAGCTGATTCCGCCCTACCCCTGTCCGGTAGCCAGTCAAAATACTGGTACTAAACTTGACTCCGCAAATGACGTAATGTATAAATGTTACGAAGCAAAGGGGTCGGGTCAGGTGGCGACTCCCACGTTAAACGCTCACGTCTTTCAAGGAGAGTCAGAATGCCTCGTTGCAGTACCTCACGACCTCATCAAGCGGCCGGAACAAATCGTTTCCGACGCCTCGGTCAACTTTTCCTCCAATCTTCTTTAACCTTGCTGTTATGCGCAGCGTCCGCATTAGGGCAAAGCCAAAACGCTAGCCTCGAAGGCCAAGTGCTCGACAAATCGGGAGCCTCCGTGCCCCAAGCAACGGTTACTGTCACCGCGGCGGAGCGTTCGCTCAGTTCGTCTCTGCAAACCAATAGCGACGGTCGCTTCTCATTTCCCAACCTGCTTCCCGGGGCCTACGATTTAACAGTCAACGCAAAGGGGTTTCGCACCTATGTTTCCCATGGAATTCAGTTGTTGGCGAACCAATCAGCGCAAATTCCAGTGACCCTCGATGTTGGCGATGCGTCTACGAAGGTGGAAGTTGTGGCCGATGCCGCGCCAGTTGAACTACGACAATGGCGCGCAACAAGAGGGTGTGGCGCCACAAATCGTCAATCAACTCCCGTTACTGGTATCTTCCGGGACGCTGCGCAACGCCGTTCAGTTCGTCACCTTCCTGCCGGGCGTCAACACCGGCACCAGCGTGCAGGCCTTTAACGCGCGCATTAATGGCGGTCTCCGAATGGGCGATGAGGCGGTCATGGATGGTGTCAGCATGCAGGAAGGCACCATGTCGCAAAGCGGAATGGTTTCGTATCTCGACCTTCCCTCCACGCCCGACATGGTCAACGAAGTCCAAGTGTTGACGTCGAGCTACGAGCCGCAGTATGGCACCACCACCGGCGGTGAAATTATTGTCACGACGCGCAGCGGCACCGATCAGTTCCACGGATCTCTCTTTGAGTATTTCCGCAACAAAGACCTCAACGCGTTGCAGTTTACCAATCAGCGCGGCCCCGGCGACCAACGCCCCAAAGACAACGAAAACGAATATGGCGGCGCTATCGGCGGCCCCGTGAAGCTCAAGTTCCTCCCTTTTATCTGGGGATCAAAGCATAAGACATATTTCTTCCACGATGAAGAGTATTTGCGCAGTCTTGGCGGCACTGTCCGTCCAACCTATTCGATTCCTTCGACGCAAGAACGCACCGGCAATTTCTCCGATCTCAGCGTTCCGATTTACGACCCGAAAACCGAGACGATCACCGGCGGCACACTCAATCGCACTCCCTACGCGCAAAACATGATTCCCGCTTCAGAGCAGAGTCCGTTAGCGATTCTATGGATGAAGTATCTTCCGACTCCCACGTCCGCAGGAGCGTACAACAATTACTTAGCGCAGCCTGTATCGGATGGCATTTTGTCGAACACGGATGAATTCCTTTACAAGATTGATCACTACTGGGGCGAGAAAGACCATTTCTTTGCCACAGTGTTGCGCCAGACTACACAACCCAATCAGCAATGCGCTTTACCGGTTCAGCTCTGTACTTCCAGCCCAGCCAATCCGGAAGATGCTTGGGTCAGCCGCTTCAATTGGGATCATATCTTTTCACCCACTTTGCTGAGTCACTTCGCCTATGGCTACTTGAATCGCAACGAAGGGTATGGTTCGGTAACGGGCCAGAACCCAAACGATCTCCCGAAAATTCCGAATGCCGTAGCTAATAACGCTTCGCCGGCTGCAGGCTTCAGCGGGAGCGGAATCAATACTTTTACCTCTTGGGGCAACACAGAAGGTCCTGGCTACCTGAACAAAACAACCCGCCCTTCGCATATCGCCAATGAATTAGTGACTTGGGTTCACGGGGCGCACACCATCAAATTTGGCGGCGAATTCCGCCATTTACAACAGGTCTTCCGCAGCGCCAACAATGAGTCGGGCTCGCTGAACTTTACGTCTGCTTCCACCGGTTTGTCCGGCATCGCGAGTGGCGATCCCTTCGCGAGTTTTATCATTGGCGCAGTGGACAATGGCAACGTCAGTGTGCACAACGTATCGAAATATGGAGCGGAACAACGCGCCTATTCTCTGCACGTCGGAGATACCTGGAAAGTTTCGTCCAGTCTGACACTCAACTACGGTCTACGCTGGGACAGATTTTCACCCTCCTTTGAAACGAGTAACCGGTTGGCATTCCTAAGTTTCGCTCCGAATGCCGGGGCTGGCAATTTGCCGGGCAGTTTGGCTTATGCCGGCAATCAGTGGGGCACGGCAAGTTTTGGTGCTCCCTATCCTGAAACACCGTTCAACGGCGCGATCGCTCCGCGCGTTGGTGCCGCTTACAAAGTCGGCGATAAGACGGTAGTGCGTGCTGGTTACGGCATGTTCTATACGCAGGCGTTCTACCCAGGTTGGGGCGGCGGCATGTCGCTCGATGGCTTTAACCCGCAGTTGAATTTCGGCGATTCTCATAGCGGCTACGAGCCGTCGTTCTATATGGACAACGGGTTCCCGGCTTACAGCACCGCCCCGAATATCAGTTCAACCGCTGACAACGGTACGGGCGGCCCACAATATCGTCCAACCTACGCCAACCATCTGTCCTATACCCAGCAATGGAATCTCACGGTCGAACGCAAGATTGGCAATAGTTCGGTTGCCAAGATTGCTTATGTCGCCAACAAAGGCACCCATTTGCCGTCTCAATTGCAACCGCTAAACGTGTTGAATCCGACGCTCTTGACATCTCTGGGAAGCACGGTTTTGAACTCGGTGTTTGCCCCTGGACAAACCACTCTCGACGGGGTGAATGTTCCGTATTCAAACTGGGTGCAAACGCTCGACTCAGCAGGAACCTGCAAACCCACTGTGGCTCAGGCTTTGGTGAGGTTTCCACAATATTGCGGTTCGCTCACCGGTGTCAACGAAAACGAAGGCACCTCCATGTACAACTCTTTCCAGGCTAGCTTTGAAAAGAAGTTTTCGGCCGGAATTTATTTGGGAGTTAACTATACGTACTCTCACCTCACAACCGATGCCTCGTCCACTACGCAGGCAACCGCCGGTTACGGTGGAATTGGTAACGTCATCAATCCTTTCCAAGGAAGCCGAAATCACTCTATTTCCCCTGACGACCAACCAAACGTTTTTTCCATGATCGCCGTCTACGATCTTCCCTTCGGCAAAGGGAAGCGCTTCATGGCCAACTCAGGTTTCGCTTCGGCCATTGTGGGGGGGTGGACGTTGTCTTCAAGCATCAAACTCACCTCCGGCCTGCCCCTTTACTTCCGAGACTCCACGGTTTGCGGCGTGCCCAGCCAGTTGGACGCGCAGTGCATTCCAGGAATTGTCCCTGGCCAAAACGTCCTGGCCCAATCTTGGGGCAGCTTCAACGTGAACCAACCGGCGTTCAACACCTCCGCCTTTGAGTCCAGTTCGCTTTTTGCGAATGGTAATTATCTTGGCACTGGCCCGCGCGTCAGCAGCGTGCGCGGGAGCCCATATCGCGATACCAATATTTCGATCAAGCGCATCTTTGCAGTCAAAGAATTCGCCAAGTTCGAAATCAGTGCGGCAAACTTTTAACGTCTTCAACAACGACTACTCCACCTGCGATGGCGAAGCTTTCGGCGACTGCATTCCGTTCAACAACGACCCGTCCGCGGGTGCGAAGTTCGGCAGCTGGAACGGCACCGTTACCCAGCCGCGCAACGTTCAGCTAGTGGCGCGGTTCACGTTCTAAAGCTCCACTATTTCAAGCCACCAAGGGCTCCTCAATCAACGGAGGAGCCCTTCCCTTTTTTCGCTTCGCAATAATAATGGTAATTCGCAACGCATTTCTGCCACACCAATGCCCATCCCTCTGACCAGAAGACAACTCCTCCTCCACGCCGCGGCTTTGAGCACGGCTTCTCGCCGGCCGGTCTCGAGCGGACGACCCGCAAACTACCTTATTTGAAGAGATTCCCGCCACGGCTAGCGGCATCTCCTGGGTTTACGATAATGCCATGTCCGACAACCGCTACCTCCCGGAAACCCTCGGTCCGGGATGTGCGTTTCTCGATTACGACAATGACGGTTGGATGGACATCTACCTGGTCAACAGCGGACCTTGCGATTTCTTCCCAAAAAACCCCTACGGAACGCCCTTTACAAAAACAATCGAGACGGCACTTTTACCGACGTTACTAAAGGCAGGCGTAGCGGGCGGAACGTTCGCATCGGCGTAGCCATGGGCGATTACGATAACGACGGCTGGCCCGACATGTTCGTCACGTCCTACGGGCGGTGCATCCTCTACAGGAACAATCACGACGGCACTTTCAGGGACGTAACCAACAAAGCCGGTCTAGCACGCCTGGTTTACCACCAGCGCGGTCTGGTTCGATTACGACAATGAGGGCGGCTGGATCTCTTCGTGTGCAGCTTTGTCGACTACAGCTCCACGCATAAATTCGAATGCGGCGACAACAAACTTGGCCGGCATTACTATTGCATTCCGCGCATATTTAAAGGCACCGCCAGCTTTCTCTATCACAATAACGGCGATGGCACTTTCACCGAGGTCAGCAAAGGAACCGACATTGCCAAATCGTTAGGCAAGAGTTTGGGCGTGGTCGCAACGGACATCAATAACGATGGCTTGATGGACCTGTTCGTCGCCAACGACACGGTGCAAAACTTTTTGTTTGTTAACCGCGGTCCCGATAAGCAGGGCCGCTGGCAATTTGAGGAAATCGCTCTGCAAGCGGAAGTAGGATTTAGCGACAACGGCCAGCCGCGTTCCGGCATGGGCGTAGATGCGGCGGATTTGAATAATGATGGCTGGCAGGATTTGTTTGTAGCCAACGTCGATCAGGAAATGTTCTCGGCGTACCAGAACCTGCAACATGAGGATTTTCGCGACGTTGCCAATACCAACAGCGTCGCGCAGCGAATCCGTTTGTTCAGCGGCTGGGGTCTCAGATGTCGACTATGACAACGACGGTCTCATCGATCTGATCCTGGCGACGGCCACCCGATGACATGATCGACAGCTATTCCCAACAGGTACGCTATAAAGCCGCTGCTGCTGTTCCATCAGGGCCCCGACGGCAAGCTGATCAACGTAAGCGCGCAAGCAGGACAGCTTTCAGAAGGTCTTCGCAGCGCGCGGTCTTGCCGTCGGCGACTACAACAACGATGAAGCCATCGACGTCATTGTCGCCAACAACGGCGGCGCTCCCGTCCTCTTGCGAAACAACGCAGGGAAGGGACGCAGTTGGCTCGGCCTGAAACTGGAAGGCGTGACCTGCGACCGCGACGCCATCGGCACGCGCATCATTTGGAAGGCTGCGGCAAAACGTTCCGCCGTCTCAAGGATAACGGCGGCAGTTATCTTTCCTCGCACGATCCACGCGAGATTCTCGGCTGCCGCGACGCTGCCAAACTGGACGAATTAGAAATCCACTGGGCCGGCCCGAGTAAGCTGTCGAAAAATTCACCAACCTTGAGGTGAATCGTTATATTCACATTGTCGAAGGAAAAGGCATTGTTTCAGTGAACTGAATCAGTGCGCCTCAATCGATTTGAGACATGCAGCCTTCTTTTCTTGCAATTCTTGGGCAATCACTCTTCTAAGCGCCGCGTGGACTTTCGCTTTACGAATTGCAATCACTTTCTCTGAAGGCTCAATAAACGGCACTGTGCAAACCTGTTCCAACGGCAGATCCGGTCCCGTCATGCGCAGCACGCCTTGCGGATTGTGTGTCAGCGCACAGCGAGCGAGATCCGCAAGTCCTCCGTAGTTCCCGCATCACTCCCCTTCAACAGTTTGCCAGCCACCTGCAGCCATTCCGGCGTGCCTATGTCGATCTTCTTGCCAACACTGTTCCATGCCGTTTGTTTCCCGGTTGTCAGTTGCTGAATAACCGCTTTGGCGCCATCATGCTCAATGCGTTTGTCTAACTCGCTTGCGGTGGGGCTAGCTGTTCCTGCCTGCAACCAAAAACAAGCGATCATGGCGCGCAACAGTCTAGCGCACGACATCGATCACATTATCTCCGCTCGCTGAATCTGCTGCCGAACGTGCGGCGGCAAAATGATGCAGCCGGTGGACGCAGTGTGCGTACTGTTGTCGCCGTGAATGCGGAAGTCGGTCGGGCCGTTGGCATTGTGTCCTAACGGCGTCAAATCCATGGTGTGCGGCCCTTTCCTGCCTTCAGGCCATCGCGTTATTATATGAGATTCGTGGAAACTCAATGAACTATTCAGTCGAAGTGAGGCAATGAATGAAAGCAAGCTTGATGATCGTTTTTATGGTCACAGCCGCAATTCCGGTCTGCGCAGGCAATGTCACGGTCAACAGTTCGGCTGCCGTTACGTTCCTGGCCAACGGCACGTCCACCGGCACCGACTTCCCGTCCGCTTTCACAGCGGCAAACTTCAGCGCGGCACAAACGGGATCGAATGCCGCAGTTTTATCGACCACACCTTTCTACACCACTTCGGCTGTGTTGACGGCGGCTGGTGCGCAGTGGATTGGAACAAGCGCGGGCGGAGGTAACGGCTCAAGCCCCGACTACACGGCACTCTACGCAATATCTTTCACCATCCCGGCTGCGTTTACGTCGGCCTCACTAACACTGAACTACGAAGTGGACAATCAGTTGGGCGGCACCAATCCGGTCTTTACCTCAACGGAATCGCTTTACCGAGTTCTACCGGCATTCCCGGCTTTTCCACAAACAGTTTTAACGCCTTGCACACCTACACCGACGTGAGCGTCGGCGCCGATCTCGTGCAGGGAACCAATTGGCTCTACATCGACGGGGTCAATCTGGGTGCGGAGGGTGGGCTGATCTTCTCGGCAAACGTTTCGACCATCACAACGAGCCCCGAGCCTAGCGCTTTTTGGCTGTTAGGCACCGGGTTAGTTTTGATGAGAGCGGTATCACGATTGTCGCGCAGGCGCTGCGCGACCAATTAAAACTCGTCCGGCCTGCGAGTCGCAGCGATCGAACTCGCCGGTGCGCTACCTTGAGCAAGTTCCAATCGGTGGATGGTAGAAACCTTGGTCGCCGCAAACTCTGCGACGAAAACCGTCACGGCGGAAAACGTCAAGTGGTCATACGGTCTGGCGATATCGGAGTAATGTCAGAAATCGTGAGAGAAATCAGCGACTCGGAACCGCCCGTCCATTTCACAAAGATGTCCTGGCTTTCTTTCGTTTCTAAATACCACCGAACGGTGATGACCTGCCGAGCGTCAACAAACAATTCCAGGATTGACGCATCAATCCAGAGATGGAGCGTTGAATAGCCATGATCGTCGGGGCTGAGCGCTAGCGTACGATCGGCCACGATTACGGTTGGTGTGGAATCTATGGGAACGCCGTTTTCAATCTTGAAGAAGGGCGCGACATTCTTGCGACATACCGAAACGCAGTTGCAGTCCGCCATCAAGGGCGCCTGCCTTAAAAGTGCAGATGATTTCTCCGCTGCGGTTGTGAATAGCCGTTCGAGGCAACTTGTTCTCAAGTTCCTCGGTGTGGAGTGGCCCCTTAAACACTGATGTATTGGTTCGCAATGAGGAAAACTCCGCCGGGACCTCCATACACAATCGATTGTCTGCGTCGACGCTCAACACACGAGGAAGCGATATTGCTCCAGACCATCCGGCAGCCTGAATCGCTTCGGCGGACCGTCTTTCCTGAATCCAACCCCAAAGGAGACGGCGTCCCTTTCCGTCGATCATAGTCTTGGGAGCATAGTATGCCCCATGATCGAGAAACCCTTTGCGTTCGGAGTGGAACCTTACTTCTTTGGCATCAAAAGTGCCCACCTCCCAGTAGGTGATGTATTCCGTTGAATAGATGAGCGCGTGCTTGTTTCCGAGGGGAAAGAAGTCGGGACACTCCCACATTTCGCCGCTGCCGACGGGGTTAGTAAAGGATTTACCGTTCCAAGCGCCCTGCGCGAGGGGATGCAGATATTCGAAGTGTCGAGCGTCGCTGGAGCGATAGAGTAGGACGTTACCTCCTAGTTGGGGAAAACCGGAGCCCACGCCCGCGTACCAAACGTCGCCATCCTTCCATGCGAACGGATCGCGGAAGCCTACGATTTTTAAGGCCGGCGAGGGTGGGTTGATGACGGGGTGGTCGACCTTTTGCCAGGTGCGCAGATCGGGGTCAGTGGAAGTGGCGATGCACTGCACTTCGCGCAGTCCTTCGGCGCGGATCGTCTCCTGCACGCGTGGAACTTTTGTGACGGCGGCATAGATCACGCTGGGCACATCGGTGCCTGGAAGAACGCTTCCGGTAAAGCAGCCGTAGGCATCGTAAAAGCCGGGTGTGGGCGAGAGCGCAATCGGCATGTGCTCCCAATGCAGCAGGTCCGCGCTGACAGCGTGCGCCCAACCATGGCCCCCGAAGTTATTGTGGTAAAAAAGGTGATATTTGTCGTTGAAAAAGCGCGGGGCGCAAGGATCGCCCACGCGACCCGATTGCGGTAGCAGGTGATACTGCGGCCGTAAAGCATCGTGACTGAGCTTTTGCCGGAACGATTCTTCCAGGGGCAATGAGGACGCGTTCTGAGTGGAAAGGACCAGACGAGGAGACACGGCACAACTGGCCGATTGGACGAGAAAGCCACGACGATTCATTTATTCCTCCAGGACATCTAGATTATTATCTGTCTTGTAATCTCGTCGAGGTGTCGTGCGCATTCCGAGACCCGGTACGGCGTTTCACAAAAGGGCATCGTACAAGTGCAAACTGCGAATATAGATGACAGTGGCCGAAGTGAAAGGGTCCCAGGCTTGGGACGAGTCGAATGTGCAGTCCTTATCGAATAGCGCTTTGCTGGCCGTCGTGGGAGGCTTTCTGGATGGATTCACGTATGTTGGTCACGGGCATGTTTTCGCAAACGCGATGACCGGCAATGTCGTTCTTCTGGGGGTTTACGGAATCGCGCACTCATGGCAGCAATCGTTCCGTCACCTGCCTCCTATCGTTTCTTTCCTGTTCGGCATTTGTGTTGCGCGCGCCATCTCACTGCCGCGCCTTCGTTCTCTCTTTCACTATCCATACATGTCCGTCGTGACAGTGGAACTTGTCATCTTTGGTATCGTCAGTCTGCTGCCCAATACCACTCGCGATTTTTGGATCACCACCGTCATTGCGTTCGCCGCCTCCATGCAGGTGGAAACATTTCGCGTCGTCAACGGCCGGAATTACAACTCCACCTTCACTACCGGAAACCTGCGGTCCTTCAGCGAAGGCTTGTTCGACTGGGTCTTTAGGGACAATGTCGATAGCGCTCGTCACCAGGCAGGCGACTTCGGAGTCATCTGTCTCTGTTTTCTAATCGGTGCCACGGCCGGTGGATTCTCCACCGCCCGCCTCGGGAATTCGGCCCTTGGGATAGACTTCGCCTTGTTGTTGATAGTGCTGACTCGCCTCTGGCCACGAAGTCGGAATTCACACCTGCCTGCCGACGCATCTAAGAAAGTCCATCTTGAATAGCGGCAACTCGTCAGTACACCTCTAATGATCCAGGTAGGCGACCGCTTGCGGCGCTTTCTCAAACCCTGGCGGAAATCAGGTGGTCTGTACCCGCCGCCGAAGACAGGGAGCGCATATACAAGTTAGGAGACGCTTTAACGTTGTCTGACCAGCCTCAGACTTGCATAAAGAATCAAAGCTTGACTGTTGTGATATGCTCACTCCTACCTAACTAACTAGGATGAAGGAGATACATGCGTAATTTAAACTGTTTTACTCTTTTCTTGCTCAATCTGCCGCTTCTTTTGTGCTTGCCGGCGCATGCCACGGCGGATATCATTGAAAATTTGTCCTTCACAGGCACGGCTACTTGTACCGACAGTTTTTGCACCTCTTATGGCAGCGGTTCACTTACCGGTAGCTGGAGCCTCGATCTTACGACAAATACGATCGTTGGACCGTGGTCTTTCTCGACACCCTTCGGAGTGCTTTCTTCCACCGCCGCCGGCGCTTCGGCCAACACTATTTCCTCATCGCCCGCTGGTGGTGGAGTTCCGGTCGACGGCTCTTTCTTCGACTTGAACGCCGGCACAGTCTTCGACTGGGTTGGTCTTTCCTTTCCGACTACCGATCCACAACAATTGGGCGCAGTGTCTACCACCGGCCTCTCACTGGCCTGCGTTCCGTATGGGACGGGCTTTTGTTATCCGGACTATCTCGTCAAAGGCACAAGCGCTTTGAGCCCAGCCTCCACTCCGGAACCTGCATCGCTTGGTTTGCTTGCCATCGGCTTGCTGGCCTTCCTGCGTAGAACCCGCTCACAATCGCGCGCTTAGCCGGTCGCTACGAGACCTCTGCGCCTGCGAACAGTCCCCGGAAATTTGCACACCGTTTTTCAGCCTAGCAGGAAAGAAAGTGATGAGGCGCTCGAAGCCGCGAGAGCTTTTTCTAGAGAGCCTTAGGGCGCTTGCGTACAACCGCGATAGCGATTGAGCCGACGGCTAGCAGCGCCATTGCACAAGGTTCTGGCACTGCATTCGTGGGAGCCGTGCTGCCGGTGTCGAAGCTGAGGGTAGATAAGTTGAAGCTGCAGGTCGGACAATTTAAGCCGTTGACGTCGATCGCTGCGAAGTTACCGCTCACGGCGCCATTGGTTTGCAGGAATGAGAATTGAGTATTCGCCATAGGAACGTAGCCATTGATAAAGTCAAAGTCCACATCGCCGCTGAGTGCGACTTTGCCGTTTACATCCAATTTGTCGAAGTCGTTCGCGCCGGCGATATCGATGACCAGTTGGCCAGTCGCATTTTGGGTATAGTCACCATTGATGGTCAGCGTTTGGGGATCGCCCGGAGCCACTGTGGCGCTATTGATGACGCTCCCGTTCACCATTCCGCTGCCTCCGAACTGCCCGCCCTCAATGCTGACTGACGACGCGTTTAAGGCGCCGTTAACCTTTGTAGAGCCAGCCGTCTGGACGTAGCTGCCACTGCCGCCGGTGAAAAGGAAATTTTGGGAAATGCTGAGCGAACTGCCATTGCCGATAGATACAGCGCCGGCGTTGATCACGTTTCCCGAAAGGGTTCCAACATTGACAGCGCCGCCGTTTGTCAGGGTCAGAGTTCCGGCAGAGCCGACGCTCAGCGCACTGCCAATGTTCAACGCCGAGCCAGCACCGTCAACCGTGACCGTCTGGTTTGTACCGATGTAGCCTAAGTAGTACGCGCCGCCAATCGACGTAAACGTTCCGCCGGGAACGAGTCGGGAAATCGGGATCGTGTTGCCGGGAAACGGGGCATATGTACCAGGGCTGAAGCCCGTCACAGGATCATAGATCGTCTGCGGCAGCTGTGAGAAGTTGCCGAACAATTCCGTTGCGGTCGGCGACCCGTTTAGGAAAATAGGGTTGCCGGATATGTCGACGGCGACGTTAACCCTCGTCTGCGACACAGGTATGGAGACGACTTGACCGTTGGCGATCGTTTGCTGAGCCCAAGATTGGGATACGCTAAACGCCAAAAAGAGCAGAAAAAGACCGTGTCTGATACCCCTCCGAGAAATAGACATAACGTAATGGTTTCACAGTGCGCTCTCCCGTGTCATCACTTAAATAGGCATCTGCTAAGAAGAAGTCCTGGTACAGTCGTTCTTCCAGGCCCATCGGTAGATTTCCTTACCGCTGGTCCCTTGAAAAGCCTTCAGCAGTCTGCTACTTCTGGAAGATTAAACCCGGTATTTAGAAAGGATGCGGAATTTGGCACCGGCAGCGAACGCCCCCATTCTGCACTTGCCCGGCTCTATCCTGGAAAGCATCACCGACGCGTTCACCGCGTTAGACAGTGATTTTCATTACGTCTGGGTAAACGCGGAAGCCCTTCGCTTGCTGCAGATGACCAGGGACGAGCTGCTCGGCCGCTGCATCTGGGAAGTTTTTCCAACCGTGGCCGGAACGATTTTTGAAGACAAGTGCCGCGAGGCGATGGCGACCGGCAAGCCAACCGAGTTCGAACATTTTCTTTCCGTCTGGGACCGCTGGTTTTTCGACAAGGTCTATCCCATGGAAAACGGCGGCGTGGCCATCTACTGGCGTGAAATCACCGCACAGAAGCGCCTCGAAGACGCACTCAAAGAAAGCAATTGTCAACTCAAATTTCAGGCCGACCTGCTGGAGTCGACCCATGATGCCGTCATCGCCCTCGATCCCAACCTTTGCATCCGCTATTGCAATGCCGCCGCCGAACAGATGTATGGCGTCAAGTTAGCCGATGTTTTGGGTCAGCCCCTACCCGCGATGCATGGTTACGCGTGGCTCGCTCCCGAAGATGAGCGCCGCTTTTTTGCCGATTGGGCCGAAAGCGGCAGTTGGAAGGGCGAGTATATTCACATTCTGAAAAATGGCGCACAGATCGTCGTCCAATCCACCGTGAACAAACTTACTCCGGAAGCGGGCGGAGGCATGGTGGCAGTGATCCGCGATATCACCGCGCACAAGCAAGCTGAGATACGAACGCAAAACCAAGCTTCGCAACTAGCGCGCGCCAACGAAGATCTTCTTCATTTTGCGTACGCCGCCAGTCACGATCTGCAGGCACCCCTTAGAACCATCACGAGTTTTTCCCAACTGCTGGCGCTTAAGTGCCGCCAGAACCTGGATGAACGCGGAAACGAATTCCTCCGCTGGATCGTGGATGCGAGCACGCGCATGGATGCCATGCTGCGCGATCTGCTGCAATTCGCCAAAGCTGCGGGCGCCGAAGCCCTACTAGAGCAGGTCGATCTGCAGCAGGCGTTTTCGACCGCCGTCGAGAGTGTGCGGAGTGGGGTAGAAGAAACGCAGGCGCTGATCACCAACGATCCGCTCCCGACGGTGGCGGGCGACCACGGTCAACTCGTGCAGCTCTTCCAAAACCTGCTAGGCAACGCATTGAAATACCGTCAATCCAACGTGCCGCCCAGGATCCATGTTTCAGCCGTTAAAACCGAAGCCGAGTGGGTGATTGCTGTGCGCGACAACGGCATCGGATTCGAGGCGAAGGATGCCACGCGTATTTTTGGCGTCTTCCAGCGCCTGCATGGCAAAGAATTTGCCGGTACCGGCATCGGGCTTACCATCTGCAAGCGCATTGTCGAACGCCGGGGTGGCCGGATCTGGGCGGATGGCGCGCCCGGCGCGGGAGCAACGTTCAGCTTCACGATTCCTGACTCGACCGCTGTCATCCAAGCAGCGCCGCCGCTTGATTGGGCGCGCGTCCACGGTGCTCTGGAAGATGGTCCGCTGGTCGAGGAATCGCCCTTAATGACTGGCCACTTCGACGAACTTTTCAAAGCGTTCGATCTAGCCCAAGCGATAGTGCGCCGTCTCGACGGCAAAGTTTTGATTTGGACAAAAGGCGCCGGGCGATTGTTCGGCTGGACCGAGTCCGAGGTTCTTGGCAAGCCCCTTCATGAACTGCTCGCGACCGAGTTTCCCATACCTCATCCGGCGGTTGCCGCCGCGCTGCTGCGAAGCGGCGATTGGACGGGAGAACTAAAGGCACATAAGAACGACGGCAGTGTCGTTTGGCTGGCGGCTCATATGGTGCTTTATCGGGACGGCAGTGGGCGGCCGGAATCGGTGATTGAGGTTTACAACGATATTACCGGTTTGCGGGCCGCAGAGGGTTAATACAATTCGCAACGGGACGAATATCTCCCTCTACCCAGAGAATTATCAGCGCCGCCCGTCACTCCCTCAACATGACGTCAACCGTCGAGCTATCTCCAAGCTCAGCCACCAACGAACGTTCGAACCTGCTTTTCAATCAACCCAACTTGCTTTCCACGCTGTGCTCCGCAAGCACCGAAGCATACGATCTAGCCGACTTTGGAATTGTCGCCATGGGATTGGATAGCGTCGTCACCTCTTACAACCTTTGGGAATCGAAGTTATCCGGCCTGTCTCCTGCCGATGTAATCGGACGGCACTTCTTTACCGAGGTCGCACCATGCACCAACAATTTTATGGTCGCGTTACGCTACGAATCATCGGATTTGGACGAAATAGTAGATTACGTATTTAGTTATCGGTTGCGGCCGATCAAAGTGCGCCTTCGCCTTCTCAAATCGGCGGCACAAGAGCGGCAGTTTCTGGTAGTCGAACGAGCCGACAAGCCTTAGTTTTCCGATGGCCTTACTCTCAACTGAAACCGAAATCAGGCAGGATGAAAGCCTGCTTTTGCAGTTCATCTACCAGTGTCCGGTAGGTTTGGCGGAAATCGATAACAGTGGCGTCGTTCGCCTGCTCAATGCGCGCGGAGTGGCGCTTCTTATGCCCATCGCCGCGGTTTCAGGACTCGGCAATTTCTTTGAAGTCCTTCGCCCTCTTGCATCCGACCTGGTAGAACTGATCGAAACTGCGTCGGCAACAGGCGAAATCTTCCAGAACCGCAGAGTCTTGCTAGGGCAGCAGAAACCTATTACCCATCTGTCGTTCACCGCCATTCGGCTCGACACCAATACGCTGATGATCGCTTTCGATGATGTCACCTCCATCGTCGAAGCGGAACGCCGCACGGGCGAGGCCCTTGAAGTCCAAGCTGTCCAATCCGGTCGCGTAGAAATGGCTGCTACCGTATTGCACGACATTGGCAATGCCATCACAGGTATTGGAACGCGCTCCGCTCAGCTTTTGGCCGAGCCTGCCTGGCCGGAAATTGACAGCCTTTCGCGTATGAGTTCGCTGTTGCAATCGCAAACCGCACTACTAGCGTCTGTTTTAGGCGAGAAAAAGGCGGCCGCACTCGGCGGACTTGCTGCCGCGCTGGAGCGCAGCCTTCGGCAACGTGAAATCACCCTGCGCGAGCACGTTCGTTCGCTCGCCAGTTCTGTTTCACACGTTCAGGAAATTCTGTCCGTGCAAAGGCAGTATGTGCACCAGCGCGGTGCCGGACCTCGCAGCCGTGTCGTATTCGCCGAATTGCTTCACGATGCTGTGGCCATCCAGTCGGCTGGGCTTGAGAAACGCGGCATCCGAGTGGCTCGTCGCTTGGACCCCGATCTTCCCACACTGACGCTCGATCGCACGCGCATGGTCCAAGTCCTCGGCAACCTGATTCGCAATGCTTGTGAATCTTTTGACCAATTGGAAGGAGGCACGGAAAATCGCCGTCTTGAAATCGTGGCCAAAAACCAGAAGCCCGGCTGGGTTCGCGTGACCCTCATAGACAATGGCAGTGGCTTTCCATCGGAACGAGCGGAGGCCTTCTTCGAGCGCGGCGCTACAACGAAAGCGCACGGCACGGGTCTCGGCTTGGCAAGTTGTCGCAGTGCGCTGGAGTCGCATGGTGGCCGCATCTGGATGGAAAGCGCCGGCATTGGCAAAGGCGCTACCGTGACCATCGACTTACCTGCCTTTAAAAGTGAAAACCACAATGCTTGATACAACTAACAGTCGAATCCTGGTGATCGATGACGAGGAGGTCGTGCGCGATAGTATCCGCCTTATCCTTGCGTCGAGACGCCCGGACAATCGGGAGCTAGAGTCTTTTGAAGCCGACCTGTTTGAGGAACTTCCCCCGAAGCCGAAACCCGCGTCGGGACTGTTGACGTTTACCGTAGATGAGGCAGCCACGGGAAAAGCGGGCATGGAATTGGTTCGGATCGCCCTGGCCGCCGGACGACCCTATGCGGCGATCTTCGTCGATATGCGGATGCCGGGCTGGGATGGCATCGAAACGGTCCAGCACATTCGGGAAATCGACCGCCAAGCGGAGGTTGTATTTATCACCGCTTATAGTGACAGCAGCATAGAAGAGATTGTGGAACGCGCCGGCCCAAACGTCGGCTATCATTTAAAGCCATTCGCCCCTGAGGAAATCAAACAGATCGCTACCAAAGCCGTGTATGACTGGAACAAGCTGCGGCGGTTGGAGAAACTCATCGACTTGATTGGCACTCTCAAAGTCAACGCGACCGAACTGGATGCACTGCTGGATCACGTTTTCCATCAAGTTATCGGTTGGGTTGGAACAGACTCGGCCATGCTTGCGCAACGGCAAAACAATGGCCGCTTCGAGCAACTCTTCGCCACCGGTTCTCTGCAACAAGAATCCCTGGCCGCCGGCTACCTGGATCGCCTTTCACAGAAAACCGAACAACTCGACACAGGTTTAGCGCGCGATTTCGTCTGTTTCCGTCTGGATCGTTATGACCTCGTTGCGCTTCTTGAGCGTTCCGAACGCTTGAACAGCGAGAAACTCTACCTGCTTGATCTCTTCATTAGGCATGCGGGCCAAGCCATTGAAAATCTTCGCTTGCATGAGCAGGTCACCCGTGCCGAGAAACTCGCGGCCGTCGGGCTCGCCATCGGCAAAGTTGCTCACGATCTTCGCTCACCTGTTGGCGCCATTCAGAGTGCCATCACCTTAATTCGCGAATGGCCCGACGACCGGAATCTGTTGGAAGAAATGCTGGAGGTCATGTACCATTCCTCCGAAGAAGCCCTTTCGCTGGCTGCCGATCTCCTTTCGTTCACTCGGAACTCGGAGGCCTGCCCGACTCTTTTGAGAACGGCGGATCTGTTCCGCGCCATCAGCCAGAGAATGGAAGACAAACTTGCGGTGAGTGGAATTTCGCTAAATTTTGAAGCTGCGGGAGTGGAAACGCTGCATGCCGATGGAAAGAAATTGCAGCGCGCGCTGCTCAACTTGGTCCAAAATGCCGCCGAAGCATTGGAAGATGCTTCAACGCCGCGGCCAGCCATTCGTGTCAGGGTCACTCAGGAAGGTGAGTTGATGCGCTTTGAAGTTACCGACAATGGGCCGGGCATCCCCGTTGCCATCCGTTCTAAGTTGTTTGAGCCCTTTGTCACGCAGGGCAAGTCGAACGGTACCGGTCTTGGCCTCGCCATCGTCCGTCAGGCCGCCGAAGCTCATGGTGGAACCGCGACCTTTGTTACGAGCGAGGCGGGGACGCGCTTTGTGGTTCTTCTGCGTCAAGCGCCCGCAGTGCCTGAACTTGACACGTTGAAGACCGCAGAGGTAATTCCTTGAGTCTCGTAGCACCTATCAAGATTGAACCGTTTCCCCGATTGCCTCAAGTTCAGCCATCAAATCGCTAGGAATTTTCAGCGTCGCGGCCGCCAGATTTTCGCGAAGATGCTCGATCGAAGAGGTGCCCGGGATCAGCAGGATATTAGGCGCACGCAGCAGCAGCCAAGCAAGCGCCACCTGCATCGGCTTGGCGTGCAGCGACGCGGCCACCGTGTCGAGTACCGACGACTGCAACGGGCTGAATCCTCCCAACGGGAAGAATGGCACATAGGCTATGCCTTTGCTTGCGAGATCATCGATGAACCGATCATCATTCCTTTGAGCCAGGTTATATAAGTTTTGGACGCAGACTATCTCGCTGATGGACTGCGCCTCTTGCAACTGCGCGGGACTGACGTTACTCAGACCAAGGTGACGAATCAGCCCTTGCCGTTTGAGTTCGGCCAGCACCGTCAGAGGCCCTTCGATGGATCCTTCCGCCGGCCCCATCACTCCGCCCACCCGAAGGTTCACCACAGCCAGCGCGTCTAGTCCCAGGTTCCGAAGATTATCGTGGACCGCATCGGTTATTTCTTGCCCGGAAAGAGCATGAATCCAAGACTTGTCCTCGCCCCTCCGAGCGCCAACTTTGGTGACGATCACCAAGTCGGCCGGATAGGGATGAAGCGCCTGCTTGATGATCTGGTTTGTTACATGCGGACCGTAAAAGTCGCTCGTGTCGATATGATTTACACCCGCCGCCACCGCGTCTCGCAGAACGGCGACCGCACCGTCAATGTCACGCGGCGGCCCAAACACCTGCGGCCCGGCAAGTTGCATCGCGCCATAACCCATGCGGTTGACTGTCATCGACGTGCCAGGTAGCGTGAAAGCGCCGCCAAGATCCATCTGTTTCGTCATTGCCACTCTCTCCTCAACTATGATCGCCCACCGTGGCCTACGCCTCGAACGAATAGTTTGTCAAACCACCGGTTTCCAATCGCTCACCCAATACGGCAAGTCATGCGCCAGCTTCCTCTTAATAGGGAGAGTATCCTCATCAACACCAAGTCTCGGAACAACAACTTGGCAAGTTACTTCCTTTATTCCGCCGGTCTTCCGCAAGAACGACACAGTATGAGTCTTATCGAAATGGTCGTCACCCACGCATATACATTCGACCGATGTTACTGTATCACCATTGTCTACGCGAAAGGAACCGAGAAAGGCCGCTGGGGTAAACGCGTCGCGATGCGGGTCGGACATCTCCAATAGCCTAACCCATTTGCAGATGACCGCGCGCTAACCTAACTTATAATCGAACCGTCCTGCTCGTCGCTTTCATAAGCTTTGCGCAAAGCCGCCTGCTCTTCAGTGGTGTATGTGAAGCTTTTTAAATCATCGGCGCTGTGCCGTGTTTTATCCACAGCAGCAACTCCAGCGTCTACCTTGTCTCCACCAGCCAAATGAAGTCGACGCATGCGATCCCGGGCTAGTTCGACAACTTGATCGAAGCTCTCAGACGCGCTTCGAACGTAACAAGAGCCACCTGCAGCTATGATCGGTTTCCTCAGGCTTGCTTTCCTGCTGAAACGGCAGGTCGCGCGGCAAAACAACCGTCACGCCAACGTATAGCTTTGTGAAAGGATCCAGCACTTGACAGATGTTTGCTTCCCGATCGAGCAATTCCGCCCCGTCCAATAGCACTGACTCCTCGACCACCGCAAATTCGTTCGCCCTCAGTCCGCACTGTTGACCGACTGTCATCAACTGCGCATAAATAGTCGTCGAGGGTTGGGTCGTAGCCATCGGTTCATTTAATTGCGGCACTTTTTCCTTGGCTACGTTCGCCACACCCGGCAAACCAGCCTCGTGTGGCTAAACGCCACAATTCATTTCGAGCCAGCAGACATGTCCCTGGACGTATCGCGAGGCAGTCTCTGTTGTATAGACAAGAATAGCCTTGAAACAGATACGTTATCAGGTTCGCCACAAACTCTCATTCGAGCTACCTCGAAAATACTCTTAGTCCCCCTCACGCTTGAAACTCGCTACCGCCTCCGGAAGATTACCAAAGTGCTCAGAAATATAGGTTTAATCAGCAATTCGAGCCTCCAAATAGTATTTTTAAACCTGTGACTCGCCGACACCTTGCGACCACGCCGACAATTCCTCGAAGCATTCATCCCCCACTGATGGATTTCTTCCGTTCTGGCTCGGCAAAATTGCGCCGTTTCTTCGCCTCTCGTCGCACACTCGTCGCCTCAACGTTTCACCTATGCCGCCCGTCCTACACTTAAGGTATGCTGCGGTCGTGCTGTCTCTTTTTGCTGTCTTCTGCTCTTCTCCAAGCCGCTACCACGGCCGATGAGCTAATTAGACGTGTCGAAACACGCTACAACGCCGCCCAGACCCTGTCCGTCAATTTCGTGGAAAACTACAGCATGCAAGGACATCCCCGGCCGCCTGAACAGGGCAAGCTGACGCTCCGCAAGGAACGCAAAATGCGCTGGGATTATCTCCGTCCCGCTGGTAAGTTATTCATTTCAGATGGCAAGACGGTTTATCTGTATTCTGCGAGTGAGAACCGTGTTGAAAAGATGCCACTTAAGAATACAGAGGACATGCGTGCTCCGTTGGCTTTTCTACTTGGCCGCCTCGACTTGAAAAAGGAATTTCGTGATTTCACCACTCATTCGGCCGAAGGCGGCGATGCTTGGCTTTTTGGCCGATCCAAGAATGACCGCGCACCGTACGATAGCGTAGAGATGCTCATTACTGCCACGGGATCAGTCCGAGAACTTAAGGTCACCGGCCGCGATCAATCCCTCCTTGATTTCTCCTTCCAAGATGAGCAGGTGAACCCTCCAGTGAGCGATAACCTGTTTCATTTCAACATCCCAGCCGGTGCCGAAGTCGTGGATTCCGTCTCTTGGGACGGGCAAGGAAAATAGCATCGTGGCCGAATTCCTCCTCCGTTATGCCGACCCGCGCGGCCAAATGCACGAATCGGTCACCGAAGCCGCCAGCGAACGTGATGCCCGCGAGCGGATGGCCCAGCAGGGCTTTCTGGTCTATTCCGTCCGAGCTAAAGACCTTGGTACCCGCCTGGGTGCCGATGCCGGTCGCAAGACTACCGTTAATCTCGAAAAATTCCTGATCTTCAACCAGCAGTTCGTCACCCTGGTGCGCGCCGGCCTCCCTATCCTAAAGTGCTTAGACCTGCTGGCTGATCGCCTCACCGACGAAAAGCTCGGTCGCCACATCAAAGCCGTTCGCGACGAAGTCAAAACCGGTACCATTTTGTCCGACGCCTTCAGTCGTCAAAACGTCTTTCCGGCCATCTACGTCACATCGGTGTTAGCCGGCGAAAAGAGCGGTTCGCTGGTGGAAGTTCTGGACCGCTACATCACCTATCAACGCCTAACCCTCGGTGTCAAAAAGAAGTTGATGTCATCGCTGGCTTACCCGGCCGTACTAATCGTTCTCGTGATTGTCTTGATGGTCTTTCTGGTGACTTACGTTGTGCCGAATTTCGCCGCGCTCTATAACAGCATGGGTGCGAAACTTCCGTTGGCTACCACTATTCTTATCGCTATCGGTACTACCGCGCGCGCTTATGTTCTGCTGGGTTTCCTGGCCCTGGTTGGCGCCGGTACCTCCCTTTATTTCTGGGCGCGCCGCGACGAATCGCAAGAAACCATCGACCGTTTCATCATGCGCATCCCCGTTTTAGGCGATATTTGGACCAAATACCAGGTTGCCCAATTGGCGCGCGTACTCGGCACCCTGCTGGTTGGTGGCATTCCATTAGTACAGGCTCTTGAAACGACTGGCCGGTCTCTTGGCACTAAGTTACTGAAAAAGGTGCTCGATAAGACTTCTGTCCTGGTGCGCGAGGGGAAAACGCTCTCGTCTTCAATGTCAAGCATGGGTATTATGCCGGTCCTGGCAATTGACATGATGGAGGTGGGCGAATCCACCGGCGCGCTCCCTCAAATGCTTGCGAGCGTTGCCGAGTTTTATGAGGAGGATGTGGCTAACCGCATGACCACGCTGCTTTCATTGATAGAGCCCGCCATCATGATTTTCATGGGTATTTTCGTTGCTTTTGTTCTCGTCGCACTCTATCTGCCTATTTTTTCTCTTGCGGACACAATTCGATAAATGGCTACCGATACTATCAACCGTCTCAAAACTCCGGCTGGCGAAACCGAGCAGGCCAAGTCTATTGCTCAGCGCTATTGCTGCGAATTTGTCGATCTGAAAACCACCAAAATCGACCACGAACTTTTTCGTACGATTCCAGTCGATCTGATGTTCCGCTATCATTTCGTGCCCATTCAGGCCGCCGGCGGAATATTAGAGATCGCCCTTGCCGATCCCAAGCAAATCGTCTTGATCGACGAGTTGTCGGTTTTGCTCGGCAAGAAACTCAAGGTTAGGGTCGCCACCCATTCGCAAATCTCCGACCTTCTTAAGAAGACCGAACAATCGCAGCGCGTGCTCGAAGAAGTCACCGAGGGCTTTACTTTAGATGTCGTCGGCGACGACGAAAACTCCGACGAAAACCTTTCCATCGATCGTCTCACCTCCGACGAAGCCGATATCGCGCCCGTTATCAAACTGGTCGACACTACCATCTTCAACGCTCTCGAACGCCGTGCCAGTGATATCCACATCGAAACGCGCGACCAGCAGCTAGCCATCAAATACCGTATTGACGGCGTTCTGCAATATGCCATGACGCCCATTGCGAAGGAATGGTATTCAGCCGTCATTTCGCGCATCAAGGTCATGAGCGAACTCGATATCGCAGAACGTCGCGTGCCGCAAGACGGTCGTTTCCGTGTCCGCTACAAAGGACGCCTTATCGATTTCCGCGTCTCCATCATGCCAACCATCCACGGCGAAGATGCTGTTCTCCGCGTTCTTGACAAAGAGTCGATGAGCGAAAAGTTTTCCAAACTTTCTCTTGATGTTGTCGGCTTTGGCGAGCACGATCTCTACAAATTCCGCCGCTACATCAAGGAACCGTATGGCATGGTGCTGGTTACCGGCCCTACCGGATCGGGCAAAACGACAACTCTCTACGCCGCCCTCAGTGAAATCAAGAACGACGAAGACAAGATCATCACGATCGAAGACCCTGTCGAATATCAAATTAAAGGCATCACGCAGATTCCCGTCAACGAGAAGAAAGGTCTAACTTTCGCCCGCGGTCTGCGTTCCATCCTGCGTCACGATCCGGATAAAATCCTCGTCGGCGAAATCCGCGACCAGGAAACCGCCCAGATCGCTATTAACGCCGCTCTGACCGGACACTTGGTTTTCACCACCGTTCACGCCAATAACGTGCTCGACGTACTCGGGCGCTTTCTCAACATGGGCGTAGAACCCTATAATTTTGTATCTTCTCTCAACTGCATCCTCGCCCAGCGCCTCGTGCGAATCATCTGTGCCCATTGCCGGAAACAGGTGACCTATGAAGACGAGTATCTAGTCGAAAGTGGACTTGATCCGAATGAGTGGCGCACCTTTCCTTTTTGGGAGGGCACTGGCTGTATGGAATGTTCCGGTACCGGATTTCGCGGCCGTACCGCCATCCACGAACTGCTGGATTTGACCGAAAAAATCCGCGAACAGATTCTCGAACGCCGTCCTGTCTCCGAAATTAGACGCACCGCGCGCGCCGACGGCATGACTTTCCTGCGACAGTCCGCGCTCGACCGGGTCAAGCAAGGCATCACCACTTTGCGCGAAGCAAACAAAGTGACATTCATCGAATAATATGGCCAACTGGTTATCCGATCCGCCTCCGGATCACGTCTTCGAAATATCGGAATTCGGCTTGGCCGGTGTCTCACCACGCGAGCCCGCGATGCAGAATCGCGAGCGCTTTAAGGATCGTGGACTGACCCCCTCTCCCAGCCTGCCAAACTTCATTCGCCCCCAGCTTTACCGTGACGCGCTGCCCAACGTAACCCCTCCTTATGGTTCGCGCCGCCTCACCACCGCGCTTGTCATCCCGGATTATGCGGTCCGCATGGCCATTCTCGATTTTGAGGAATTTCCCGCCAAAGAAGAAGATCGCATTGCGCTGCTGCGCTTCCGCTTGCGCAAAACTGTCCCGTTCCATATCGAGGAAGCTCGCCTCGCCTATTCCATTCAGGATTCTCGTCCAGGTCACTTTGAGATTCTTGCCGTAGCCATCGCCGACCCGATTTTGCATGAGTACGAATCGATCTTTGTCGAAGCCGGCCATCGCGTCGGTTTAGTTGTGCCCTCGCTGATCGCCGCTTTGCCGTTCTGCGAGACGACGGTTGACGGTATTACCCTGCTCGCCAAGTGCGCCGGTTCCACTCTCTCCATTGGACTCATCGAACAAGGCAATCTCCGCTTGGTTCGTTGTATCGATCTCAGTTCCGAAGATCGTGCGGGTGAATACGATATCAGCCGAGCCGCTTTCCCCGTACTACAGCAAACCCTGGCTTTTGCCGAAGATCAATTAGAGCAAAGGGTCGATCGGGCAATGCTCTGTGGCTTCGGCACGGAAACCGCCCTATTGGGCGACCAGATGGAACAGGAGTTCGGCATTCCTTACACTTTGGCAAACTCGCGTTTTGGGCCGGCCTTGGCCGAAAACGCTGGACTACTTGGCCTTTTGGAGCAGTTTACTGCATGAAAACTGCCGTCCCGATTTCCATTAATTTAGCTTCCGATCCGTTCCGCCGCGAGCGCGCGGACAATCTCGCCTTCATGGCGATTTGTGGCATTCTGCTCTGCTCTCTCGGCGTCCTTTTGGGTTTGATTTTTCACGCCCGTTCGCAGGCCTCCGATCTTCGCCGCCAGATCGACCGTGAAGAAACCCGATTGGCCGATTTGCGGCGTCAACAGAACCAGTACTCAGCGGTGCTCACCAAACCCGAAAACGCCGGCACGTTCGCCTATAGCGTTTTCATGAATCAAATTATCGTCAGGCGCGCTGTTAGTTGGACTCGCGTCTTTCAAGATCTCGGAACTGTGATGCCTGCCGACATTCGCTTGCTCGGAATTCGCCTGCCGCAGGTCAATTCTGAAGATGAAAACAGCGCCAGCCGAATCGAACTCGAGATGATCGTGGGTACCACGAAACCTGAGGCCGTGATTGGCCTCTTCAAAAATCTGCAGAAGTCCGCCCTTTTTGGCGCCGCCTCGCTGGTAAGCCAAACTCCACCCACTAACAACGATCCTTTGTACAAATATCGCGTGACGGTGCCCTATGACCAGAAACTCTGAATCCGCCGACCTCGTCGGAATCATGGCGGTTGGCTCCGCTCATCGCAAGTTTTCCACTTCTCAATTGCGTTTGCGCGTGGTGGCGGCGTGTCTGGCGCTGCTCAATGCCGGGGCGCTTTACTTTTATCTGTCCCCTCCCGGTGGCACTCGTCAGGATCTGGAAATTGAAAGCGTGCGCGTGCGTGCTCAAATTCGCGCCGCTCAAACCATGGCCGCCAAGTCGCACGGTCTTGCTTCGCATGTCCAAACTGCCAGTGAACAAGCGGCCGCGTTCTCCGACAAATATTTTCTTCCCAAGCGTACTGCGTACGTCGCCGTCTTTGAAGAGATTCAGCGCATGGCGAAGGAATCCGGTATTCAGGAGCGCGATGCCGGCTGGTCTGAAGAACCGATAGAGGGCACCGCTGATCTTACCCTGCTCAACATCACAGCCAATTACGAAGGCACTAACGCCAATTTAATGAAATTTCTTTATGAGGCCGATCGCTCGCCCATGCTGTTGATTCTGGATGCTCTGACTGCCGCACCGCAACAGCGCAATAATCAAATCAATACCACGATTCGCTTTCAGGCCATCGTTCGTGAGTCGCCCCAAACGCCCGTGGTGGAAGGCCAGCAGCCATGAGCCAAGGAACCAAACTCTTCGGTTTTCAGATTCCCGTCCAACCCAAGATTCTGGTTGGCGGTCTTGTTGCGGTTGTCGTTGGTCTAGGCCTGTACAACTTCTTTGGCAGCGGCGATGACTCTGCCGCGAGTCCCTCGCGAGCCAGTGTCGTCCGAGCAACATCATCCATTCCCTCAACAGCCCCAAGCGCCGCGGTCGCGCGCCGTTTGGACTTGGCCAACAAAGCGAAACAAGGCACCTTAAGGCTCAAGCCGGTTGACCCAAGCAGCGTAGTTGATCCTACCCTGAAACTAATCTTGCTTGATCGTGTGCGTGCCGTCAAACCGCTCGAAGGCGGCCGCAACCTTTTTGAAAGTGGTCCCGATATTTCCCAGGTCAACATGCCGGTCGTGCCAAAAATGCCACCCATGATGCCCAAGACCCCACCCGTCGGTCCCATGCCGCCCGCTGCTCCACCACCCCCTCCGCCAGTCAATATTCCGCTTCGCTATTACGGCTTCGTCCGGCCCAGCCTTCGTGGCGATGGCAACCGCGGCTATTTCATGGACGGTGAAAATATTCTTATGGCCACCGAAGGTGACGTTCTCGAATCGCGTTTCCTCGTCGTCGCGCTTTCGCCCAATACCGCGCGCGTCGAAGACATTCAGCTCAAGCAAGGACAAGATCTGCAACTCATACCAGAAGCGGTGACCGCTCAATGACCATCAATCCTCGGCGCGCAAATCAACGCGGCTCGGCACTACTCGTCGTGCTTGTCTTCGCGGCTATTATCGCCATCATGCTTTACCGGGAAGTGCCGGTGGTCGCCTTCGAAGCGCAACGCCAAAAAGAACAACTGCTGATGGATCGCGGCAACGAATACAAGCGCGCCATCAAACTCTACGTCCGCAAGTTTCAAACCTTTCCACCCTCCCTCGACGCTTTGGAAAGTACCAACCGTATGCGCTTTCTGCGCTTCCGCTACGTCGATCCTTACACCGGAAAAGATGATTGGCGACTGCTCCATGCCGGTCAGGGTGGTGTCATCATCGATTCGAAAATCAAGCTCAAAGCTGCGGGATCTAATGGCGCTCAGGGTGCCAATGGCAACACTCTTGGCGCACCAGCCGCTGTTACCAATCCATTCGCAAACTCTTTCAGCGGCGCGAATAACGCAGCTGACGGTTTAGGAGCGCCCGGCAACAACTTTCCGCAGCGCCCACCGGCGATTGCCACAAATAGTGGCGGGGGCAGCGGCGGAAACAGCGACATGATCCCCGGTTTGCCGCAAGATGTCCCGCAGCAAGCAGCGGATCCCCAGGCTCTCGCCGCGGCCCTGCAAAATCAAGCTGCCCAAAATCCAGCCGCGCAGAACCCCGCCGTCCCCTATCCCGGATATCCGGGTCCGCCCACCGGCAGCATGTACGGCCCAACTGGAAATAGCGGAATTCCGGGTCCGGCAACCAATCCGATGGCCTATAGCAGCGGCCCTTCTGCGGGGATGCCGGGTCGTTTTCGCGGCAACCAGAACCCTATGGGCGATTCGTACCAGCCTGGCCAGTTCGGAAGTAACATGCCCTCTGGCGTCAACAATCCGCAAGATCCGCAAAGCGTTATGCAGGCTCTTTTGAACAATCAAAATCCTCAGCCGAATCCGCAGTCAGGCCAAGCGGGTAACGGGCAGAATAGCAGTAACAGCAGTTCGGCCAACGGTGGCAGCGCCTTCGGTTCCACTCCGACTGCCAATGGAACAAACGCTACGGGAATGGGTACCATGAGTTCCAATATGGGCGGCGGAATTGCCGGCGTTGCGAGCAAAGCGCCCGGCAAAACCATCAAAGTGCTTAACGACCAGACCGAACGTACCCTTTGGGAATTCGTCTATGACATGCAGAAGGAAGCCCAAGCGAATGCCCAAGGCGCTGGCGTGGGAATGAATCAGTCTCAGTCTTCCAGCCCGGGAAGTTCGCCTTCGCCCGTCACCTTCAATCAGAACAACACCCAAAATAACCAAAACAACAACCAGAATAACCAAAGTAATACGTTCGGCAATACCTTCGGCAGTCAGCCCCCCGCAGCCTCAAATCAATAGAGGTTTTGGCCTAGTACTAATGCTGCTTGTAAAAAAGACCAAGTAAGGATTACATAGTAGTAGAGCTTTGGCTGGTTGTTGGTAGGTATCGGAGGAACCTATTGGCAGCCAGCTTTTTAGGTCTTGGGGCATCCTGCTCTGTTCGTTCGGGCACACATGATATCTTTCAGGCTAGTTTTGGAAGAACTTGTGTATGGTCAGGAAGAGAGTTTTGCCCAAACCCCGACAGATCGCTCAACCAGTTTCCTTTCCAGTGGTCATGATCGCTGCGTCGGAAGGTGGCTTGGCAGCCTTCAGTGAATTGCTCACTGCTTTGCCTATAGAATCCGGCATGGCCTTCGTCCTGATCCAGCACTTTGAGCGAAATCATGCAAGCGCATCGACCGCATTACTAGCTAAATCAACTCGCCTGCCAGTAGTCGATGTGTCCCACGGTATGATCGTCGAACCTAACCATGTCTACGTCAGTCCGCCTAACAGCGACATGATCATTCTCCGGGGTAAGCTTCGCTTAAGTCCTCAATTAAAAGTTCGCGGTTCTCTAGGGCGCATCGACGCATTTTCAGTCGCACTGGCTGAAGAGCGGGGTTCTGCGGCGATTGGAGTCGTCCTTTCCGGCAATGGTTCCGATGGTACCTACGGTCTGAAAGCCATTAAAGCTGCCGGCGGTATGACTTTTGCTCAAGAGCCCATAAGTGCGCCATTCCCAGCCATGCCCACCAGCGCGATCGCCGCTGGCTCCGTCGATTTCGTTTTGTCGCTGAAAAAGATCGCTGCCGAATTGGCGCGCATCGCCCGCAGCCCTTATCTCACCGAGGGCCGCGAACTGCCGGAAGGTAGCGATTTAGATAAAGTCTGTCTTTTGTTGCGATCCTCGACCGGCATCGATTTTCGTTTTTGCAAACAAGCGATCTTTCGCCGCCGCGTTGCCCGGAGAATGGCGCTGCGAAGGATCGCTTCGCTGGGCAAGTACCTGCCCATCCTTAAACAGGCTCCGCATGAGGCGCCGGAGCTCGCGGCTGACATTTTCACCCATGTGACCAGCTTTTTTCGTGATCCGGAATGCTTCCAGGCGCTGCGGAAACGCGTTCTTGCAAGCTTCCGCAGCAAACACTGCGACGCTGACCCGCTGCGTATTTGGATAGCCGGATGCTCCACCGGTGAGGAGGTCTACTCAATCGCCATATTGCTTCTGGAAGAACTTGGCGCATCAGCCGCTCACAGGAAGATCCAGATCTTTGGAACCGACATTCAGGAACGTTCCGTTGAGCAAGCGCGTGCGGGCGTCTACTCGGCCGCCGCAGCAGCTGGCGTTTCGCCGACTCGCCTTAAACGATTCTTCGTCAAAGCCGGCGGTGGCTATCAAATCCAGAAGTTCGTGCGCGATCTTTGTGTTTTTGCGCGCCACGATTTAACGAAAGACCCACCGTTTTCCAGGCTAGATCTCATCAGTTGCCGGAATGTGCTGAGCGATATGGAGCCAGCGTTTCAAACGCGTCTTTTGACAGCTTTTCAATATGCGGTCATACCCGGCGGCGCGCTGTTCCTGGGAAGTTCGGAATCAGTTGGCGAACACACCGATGTGTTTACCTGCGAAGACCGCAAGCATGGCATTTATGTCCGCCAATCGTCCGTCAGTGTCACCCGCAGACCTGCGGTCGTGCCGCCAACAACTTTGGCCGACAGCGCCTCCCTTGATTTTCGCGGCGAGGCCGAACGCGTGTTGTTGGAGCACCATTGGCAGTCGTCCAACCAAGAACTCACTTTGCTGAATGATGAGCTCCAGCGACGCAATCAGGAAGTGAATGTTCTGACGGCTGATCTGAGCAATCTGCTGTTGGGCCTCGATATTCCGGTACTCGTCCTTGACTCGGAACTTCGTATCCGGCGCTTTACCGCCGCCGCCGGTGCCTTGCTGAATTTAACGCCGGCAAATGTCGGCCGTCAGTTTAGCGATATCGCTTCATCCTTCAGCGTCCTTGATTGGCAGGTCTTGTTCTCCGAGCTCAAGCGTAGTGGACGGCTCATCGAGCGCGAAGTAACAGACCAGGGCGGCCACCGGTATTCACTGCGCTTGCGACCTAACAAGAGCAGCGGTAATGATATCGATGGGATTTCAGTCGTCCTATTAGACATCGATGCCAATAAGCGCGCCCTGGAACAAGCGCAGGAATCTAGCAAGCAGGCGCTGGAGGCGCGCCATCTCAATGACTCGATTCTCAATTCACTGGTGGCCAACGTGGCCGTACTAAACGCCGGAGGAACCATTGTCGCCACCAACGAAGCATGGAATCGTTTTGCGAGGGAGAACGGTAAGCCGCCCATCGCATCGGTGGGGCCCAATGCTAACTACATAGATGTCTGTAAGCGAGCCGCTGCGGCCGGAGACAAAGATGCCGACGTTGCCTTGAGCGGCATTCAAGATGTGCTCGATGGCTTTCGTCCCTTTTTTCAGTTCGAGTATCCCTGTCACTATCAAAACGAGCTCCGCTGGTTTCTGATGAACGTGACGCCGCTTAAGGGTATGGGCGCCGGTGCCGTCATCACCCATACCAACATCACCGATCGCAAACTGGCAGAGATCTCTCTGCAAACCAGTGAATCCACCATCCGTTCTCTTTTGGCCTCTTCTCCTCAAGCGGTGATCGCAGTTGACGCAAACGAAAAAATTGTTTTCTTGAATGGCAATGTCGATAAGTTCTTTGGCTACAAGCACGACGAATTGCTCGGCCAGTCTGTTCGGCTTCTAATTCCCGAAGCGGCGCGCGAGCGGCATGCCGATCATCACAAATCCTATTTCGCCAACATGCAAAGCAGGCCCATGGGCGTTGATCTGTCTCTCGAAGCTCGCCGCAAAGATGGCACTCTGTTTCCGGTGGAAATCGGCCTAGGCGCGGTATCCACTGCTGCTGGAAAAATCGCGGTCGCCTTTGTGAGCGACATAACGGAGCGCAAGCGTATGGAACAAGCGGCGCAAGCTCACGCCATGGAGATTCGCTCTCTGGCGGCAAATTTACTCACGGCGCAAGAGGAGGAACGGCGCAGAGTATCACGCGAACTGCACGATCAGATCTGTCAGCAGCTTGCTTCTTTAGCCATCGACATTGGCGGTTTAGCCGTTGGTGCGACGTCTCCCGAAGACACGACAAATCAGCTGCGAGCGTTGCAGGCGCGCATCGTCAAGGCCTCCGACGAGACTCGGCATATCGCCTACGAATTGCATTCTTCGGTGCTCGATGATTTAGGATTAGTTGCTTCGCTGCAAGACCTGAGAAAGGAATTTTGCAATCAAACCAAACTTGCTGTCAAATTCACCCACAGTCCGCTCCCGCCTGCCGTGCCTCGGGAAGTAGCGTCCTGCCTCTATCGCGTGGCCAAAGAGAGTCTGCAAAATATTGCTAAACATGCCGCGGCCAAACACGTTGCACTTTCTCTCACCGTCCGCAAAGCGACAATCGTCCTCGTCATTGAAGACGATGGTGTCGGCTTCAGCCTGCAAGCGGTAAAAGGGCGCGGCGGTCTCGGCTTGATTGGCATGGAGGAACGCGTGCGCCTCGTCAAAGGAAAATTGTCTATCGAGACACAACCCGGCTGCGGTACTCGGATTGCTCTCGAAATTCCGTGTCCCATCAAATGAAACCCGTTCGAGTCCTGCTGGCAGATGATCACCCACTGACACTTGAGGGACTGCGCGCCTTTCTGGCACCGCATATGGAAAGCATTGGTACCGTCATGGACGGCAGGGCGCTGGTCGAAGAGGCGCTTCGCTTAAAACCGGAATTGATTATCCTCGACATCACGATGCCTTTGTTGAACGGCATCGACGCGGCAGTTCAAATCAAGAAGAGTCTGCCGCAAGTGAAGTTAGTGTTCGTCACCATGCACGCGAACCCGGCCTATTTAGAGGCCGCGCTCACTGCTGGCGGCACCGGTTACGTGCTCAAATCCGCCGCGCGCGAGGAACTTTTGGATGCCATCAAGAGCGTGATGAACGGTCACATCTACGTTACGCCGAGCCTTTCCGCCGAGCACTTGGAACGTTTTCAAGATCCCGTCCGCGCTGCTGCCACATTGCGGCTGAGCCCTCGTGAGCGCGAGATCTTGCAGCTCATTGCCGAAGGGAAGGCGACAAAGGAGATTGCTTTTGTCCTTTCCATTTCCGCCAAGACGGTTGCTTTTCACCGCGAAAACATCAAGCGAAAACTCGGTCTGCGCACCACCGCTGAACTCACCAAACATGCCATCGACCAAGGGTTGATTTGAGAGCCGGTGGCTTAGAACACACAGCCATGTGACCGCTATGCCTAGTCGTTTGTCTAGCTCTAATTCATCGTAAATCTTGCTACTTTTGACTTGCATAAAGGGGTAAACCCTTTGCTAAGACAGTTGCTTACCGGCAGCTGTGGAAAGAGACAATGATATGACAAAGCAACACCTGACTCAGCTATTTATGCCGCTGGCAATGCTGACGGTCGGAGCTGTCGCACTGTGCCCAATCGCAATAGCGGCCGACAACCGTGATTCGGAGCAAGTGACGAAGTTGTTATCGGAAGCGAAGAAACAAGCCAACCAGCTTAGAGAAGATGCCGCGACGATGGAAGTCTATTCGCGCGAGAACTCGGACTGGGCACTCCGCAAAGAAGAAATCAGTGCGATGCGAGACGACATCAACGCGACCGGACGAACTCTCGGAAAATTGGACCGCGCTCGTGCTACTGCCTCACCCTGGCAGGTGACTGCCATCGATCGAATTAAACCGCTTCTCATGGAGATTGCGGCGAATACCGATACTCTGATTCGTGCAGTCAACAATGATCCGAAACGATTGAATGTCGCGGAATACAAGGAATACATCGAAGCCAATTCGGACGAGGCGGCCCATCTAGCCCAGTTGATCTCCGACTTTGTGAACTACGGGAATTCGAAAAACCGGGTAGAACACTTGGTCGGAAAACTGGAAATTCCCAAGACCTAACCTACGAGTAACTGGACAGCGCAGGGGAAGGATCTCGGAGGAGACCGCCGTCGCGGAGCGCCATACGGAAACAGGCCCCATGCTTCCGCGGTGGCGCCCCACGCTGCGGTTCCAGATTCGCAATCAAACGCTGGGGCGATCTTGGCGGTGACACATGGGACCTGACACGCTGCTTCTACCTAAAGAGCTGAATGCCGCGCAAACCTATGTGTTGCGCGATGAAATACCGGCGCTACAACTTGTGGCGACCGAAAACGGCCACGCACGTTGGGGGCCGCTCGTCCGGTTGCCGAGAGGAGCACATCTCGACGATTTCGGCGAGGGTTTTGACGCACGAACGTTGCTTGTTCGCTTTAACACCTCTTTCTTCGTGATTTTTAGACAGGACCTTTTGGCGTCCCAACAGTTACACTCGCGGAGAAATCGCTCGCGTCCACAGAAGAATTAGTACCCGAAGGGAGAAATCAATGACTACCTTGCAAAACTGTTTGAATTACCTCAGAGCCAATGAGGTTCGCTTTGCTCATACCACTCACTCGCCTGCTTTCACAGCGGAGGAAGTGGCGCTGGCTGAGTACATGCCGCCGGGTCGCATGGCAAAGACCGTGGTCGTTCGCGACAATGACGGCTACGCAATGGTGGTAGTTCCCGCGGATTCCTACGTTGATTTGGAACAGCTCCGAGAGGCGATCGGAGTTCCCGATCTTTACGTGGCAGAAGAACGCGACCTCGCTTTGCTTTTTCCGCATGCCGAACTGGGTGCCATGCCGCCGTTGGGAACGCTGTTTAGTTTGCGCGTCTACCTAGATAGGAAAGTGTCGAACCGGGAGTTTATCGCTTTTAATGCCGGTACCCACCGCGACGTAATTCACATGCGTGTCGCCGATTTTTGGGATCTTGTGCGACCGGTTGTCGGTGATTTTTGTCAGCGCGATCCCAGAGCCTCATACACTCATGCTCACGCCAACTACGCATGAAAAGACACGGCCGTTCACGCCAAGTCCGCTTTCCATAATGGATCGACGATGAGAATAGGGCGATCAGCATCCGCGTGCGGCGTCTTGTTTGATTCCGCATGAACGCTCTGCCAGATTACGACCGTTTCCTTGCTGTTCTCCCCCAAGTCTGATGTGGCGCATGAAAAAGTTTTCGCGTACCAGCGCGTGAATTTGGACGAAGCGTCCACGATCTCGCCGTGCACGGGATTGTAATACACAAAAAACAACGGTTCACTCCGAGGTGTCAGGCCGATTTCCAGCTTCTTGACAAGTTCCGATACTAAATCTGCGCCGAATGGATGGTACAAGAAGATAACCAATTTCCCTTCGGGCAGCGGCACCGTCAAAGCGTTACCTCCAATTACGGTAAAGGTTGGACGCGCAGAAAAGCGCTGCTTGATAATCGCCATATTCCGCGCTGCGATCTTGGCCAGTCTTGGAGAGAGTTCGACACCCATAACGTGGCGAAACGGAAATTCACTGGCTACCACCATCGCTCGCCCTTTGCCGCAACCAATATCGATAAAGCTGTATTCATCGACCTCCCCCAACGCAGAAATTGCAGCACGGATTACATCTGGCTGCGAGCCGGTGTATGGACTGATTTGCGATTGCTGCGCCTTGTCGGTGATAATCAGACGCGCCGGAACGAATCCGCTAGTGTCTATTCCGTATTGTCTGTCGATGGGATGTGTACGCTGCCCCAACGGCAACTTGTCGCTAAGGTACGGGATTGATTCGAGTGAGCGCCTGACTGAAGCGTGAGACAAAGGCACATACAACAGCGTTTTTATGCGCTCGTTCATAGGGCTCGATCGTCATCGTTGGCAGATCGGAAATGCCTTTATTCTCGCAGATTTATTTTGGCAGCCCTTCGCGCCAGTCTTCCGGCACTTTTCTCAAAACTTTTTGCAACGAATGATGAATTCCGTGCACTCCCAATAAGGCAGCATGCGGATGATCGATAGGCACATGGACGCAGGGATTAGTGAACGGCAAAGCCTCGGCCAAGCCGCGTTCCGCTTCGGGAATGCTGCTGCCGAGTCGCCCCCATTTTTCCACGCTCACACTCGCCCAATCGAGTCCGGCTTTGGCGCGGTAATAGAGGAAGATGAAATCGACGACCTCGCGAGCGGCATCGGCGAGACCGAAGGAGATGTCCGAAATCCGGAGGACGGTTTTGACATACGGGATCTCCTCCTGGATGAGACGGATTGATTCGCTGAGTCTCCAACGCGTCAGCAATGTGTTTCATCGCCTCGACGCCGAATGGTAGTGCTGCGTGTCTCCGCCCGTTTATCTCTGTCAACTGCGATGCGAGTACTGTATGATCCCGTCGACCAAACCGCGGGGTAGTCGTCGTGAGTCTTCACGCAGACTTGACATGCCTAGGAGAAAGTTGGACCTGTCATCTTTCGATTGTTAGAAGATGAAAGGTTAAGAACGCAGATGCAAGCTGTTGTGAATAGCGTACAGGGCCAATTCGAGGCGATCTGACACTCCAAGCTTGTCGAATACGTTGTGCAAATGGTTTTTTACAGTCTGTTCCGTGATGAACATTTTTTCGGCGATTTCCTTGTTCTTGTAGCCTTGCGCGATCAGAATGATGATTTCCCGCTCACGCTGGCTCAATTGCGCCCGTTCGCGCGTAGCTTTTCCATTCCCAGTGCCGTGCGCGGGCGGAAAATCCGTAGGCGAGGCAAACTGGCGTATGACCGCGGCGGTGGTGTTCGAATCGAGCCAAATCTCGCCAGCGTAGACTTTCTGAATGCTCTTTTCGATCAAAGTGATTGAGGAATCTTTCGACAAGATTCCAGAGCAGCCGAGCTTCATGGCTTCCACAAACTCTTCTTTGTTTTCAGACGACGAAAACAAAATAACCTTGGAACGCGCCGCACGCGCTTGAATACTGCGGAGCACCGTGAGTCCGTCCACTCTGGGCAGCTTGAGTTCCATCAAAACAATGTCGGGATCCAAGCTCACTGTTTTCTCGATCGCCTCCATGCCGTCCGACGCTTCTCCCACAACCTGGAGACTTGGCAGATGGCCAAGAACACTGCGGAGACCTTCGAGCACGATGGGGTGTCCATCGGCGATTAATAAGCGAATTGGTTGGGCTGATGACATCTCTTCTTTCCTCGGCTCGTCTTGCTCTGGTACTTTAGTCCTGTAAGGTTTAAAACCTCGATACTTTGGCGGCAAAATACGCCTAATCGGATTATAGTTCTAAATGCATGAAAGAGACCAGCAAGTTTGGGACCGAGTGACCAGTATGCATCCGCCTAAAGTACTAATCGGAGTACGGAGTATTACTCTTCAGTCACTTTAGTGAAAGGATCCGCTTTTTCGTTGCACCGAAAAGAGGTAATGTAGGTACCCGTATTAACCAAGTGGTGATATTGAGGGATAAACTTAACCCTTACCACTAAGATGAAACTAGAGGAATGAAGGGGGTCGGTACGACCGCGAGGGCGCTTGTCTCCGCATATCGCCAATCTTCGGGATTGGCGGCGGCTTGAACTCTTGAATATCGAATACTTTCCATCGACCGTTCGGTCCGGCCACGGCCAAGACCCCAGCGGCTGTGATCGGCGGACCGTTCGCCGGCAAGGACGACGCAGTGGATATGCGGGTGAAATTCCAGTTCTTGATTTCAGCTGTGCAGCACGCTAAAGAAACCGTCTCGGCGCCCAGATGCTGCGGGTCGCGCGCAATCTCCAGCAGTGTTTCGGCACTCATGCGAAACAGCAAGCCGTAAACGACTTTCTTGTTTTGTAGAGTGAGCCACTCGAAAGCCGGCACGTTCCACGGGCTGGGTGTGCCGGCCAGCGCACGGGCGTGTTCGCACCAGCGCACCGGCCCGTCCCACGCTGCTTCGTTGGTCGCCGTCTCATCGAATCACGCGCTATCTGCGAACCGCGGAGGGCTGCGTCTTTACGAGGTCCAGATACTCGAGATAGTTCGAAAACATCTCTTCCTCACTTCTATCTCCCCATCGGATCGCCCTGGCCGGATCAGGATTGGCTGGATTATTGGGGCTATTATCAAAATGCGCTGTCAGCATCAGGATGCTGCCTTTCTCGATAAGAATCGGATCCGCAAAACGGTAAACCATTTGCCAGGCGAAGTTGTAGTGCGGCACGGAGAGCAGGACGTCCCGTTTCCCGTCCGGATGCGTCACTTCGTACCGCACGTCTTTGCCGCGAAAATGCATATGCGGAGTGATCGACAGCAGCAACTTATCCTGCTCGAAGGTGTAACAGCGTTTCACCTCATGGTTTTCCGCGCCAGGAGGTATCAGGAAAAAGAAGTTGCGCAAATCCATGCGGTGCAATATGCGCTCGGGCGGTCCCGACGCCAGGTAGAGGCCTACGCTGGTGCGATCGGTTTGCAATTCGCGAACTCTGGCATAGTGGATCGAGAATTCGAGCTTCGTTCCGGCGGGGATCCACTTCGCCGAGCCGTCAGCGAACACGTCCGGTTGGCGGCCAGGCAGATAGGATGCCAGAGCTCCTTCCTGAAATCCGTGAATATAAGGCAGGTTCGGCGCATCCGGTGCGCAGGCGTCGTCCAGCACAGGCGCGTCCATCCGGATTCGCGTGAGTTTCCCGTCATGCTGCAGATAGGGTTCGATGGAATTCATTGCCTCGATGGTGGCGGGTCCCGTTTGATTCTCGCGCAGGACGGGATTGACGTGGGCGTGATGTACGACGCGCCGGTTACCCGGGCGAAGCTCGGCCGCGCGGATCCAGATTCCCTGTTGCAGGTTCATGGGGACGATGAAGTGTTCGTAGTCATCTGCTCCCGGCTTAACAGCGAAATCTTCCCCGATGTCCACGATCAGATCCGGCTTGCCGAGGCCCCACCCGTCGGCGAACTCGGGCGGTTTCGGCAATTCCTTTGGATCCCCTTCCACCGCGCCCCCATCCACCCAAGCCTTGATAGTTTCCAGCTGCCGCGCGTTCAGCCTAGTGTCGTTCGCAAAATGGCCGTAGCGCGGATCAGCGAACCAGGGCGGCATTTTGTGGGTCAACACTGCCTCGCGAATCGACCTTGCCCACGGGCGTGCGGACTTATAGTCCAGCAGCGACATGGGCGCGATACTGCCCAGCCTGTGGCAGGAAACGCAACGCTCATAAAGGATCGGGGCAATATCCCGCGTGAACGTGGGCGTGCTGGGAACTGATGCAGCCGACACAGTCGACAGTCCCGACAGGATGCACACCAGCGGAGCGAGAACCTGGATTCGGAGATTGAACTTAAGCAATTTTCACGACTTTCCTGCGTGCTCCCCGTACTCCCATTGGTAGGGTACGCCGGTATCGCCGAGGATAAACCTGACCAGTTCGCCGAAACCAGCTTCGGAGCGGACATCGTTCGAAAGAATCAAAACACAATTCTGGCTGGCTTCGATGCAGACCATAGTATTAGCGGTCTGGCCGTCGTGACCCCCTTTGTAGAAACCGTGACCCTGCGGCCCGTCGAAAAGAGTAACGCCGAGCCCGGAGTATAGGTCTTTCCGCTGCTGAGCGGCTGGTAGATCAGGCAGGAAAAGAGGAAACAAACTGGCCGTGGTGATGTGCAAAACGGGCCTGGTGATTTCGGCGCGCGATCGAGGACTCAGTCCATCGCCGCTCACCAGGGCAGCGGTAAACTTCGCCAGGTCAGATATAGTCGTATTCATTGATCCGGCGGCCCGTACTTTGCTGCGCTTCTCATGCGGCTGCGGCTGACCTTGGTCATTCCATCCATCGGCGACGTTCGGATCCATTGGGTTCCGCCATACCAGGCTGGTACGGGTCATCCCCAAACCGTTAAAGATGGCCTTGGTTAAATCGCCGACATCCAAACCCAAGCCTTGAGTCTTCCGCCCGTGTTCGACGGCGAATTGCAGCAAGATGAAGCCTTCACCGGAATAGCTGAAGTGCGTGCCAGGTTCGAAGTGTATGTGTAACTTCTGGTCCGGTTCGATGAACCAGAAGTTACTGAAGCCCGTTGAGTGGGTCAAGCACATACGAGGCGTGATCTTTTCCCAGCGGGGATCGTCGGCGAGGTCCTTGTATGGTCCATATTTGTCTGGAAAAACTGGATCAGGACCGTAGCTCGGCAACGGCTTGTCAAGATCGGCCTTGATCGGAGTATCGAGCTTGAGCTTGCCCTGATCGACCAGTTGCATCACCGTGTATGCGAATACAGTCTTGGTGAGCGACGCGCCGTACATGACAGTCTGCGCGTCCAGCGGATCCCCCTTGGCATTACGGATCCCGTACGACTGCACATAACCGACTTTGCCGTGATCGATGACCGCAACGGCGATGCCCTTAGCCTGGGTCTGGATCATGATCTTGCTTACCTCGGCGTCGATCGCGGCTCCCTTCGGTAGATTTTGAGCGACAACTATAAATGAAAGACAAAACACCGCAGAAAGCAGAAGAGGTCCTTTGTGCAATTTCAGACCGACAGCCCTTACACAAGCTTGATCGCGATCGATGGTGTCTTGCACGTTGAAGTTCCCTCCAAAACCTGACAATTGATTATCTCCCGACCGTCGACAATCCGAAACCTTTTGGGCGATAGAAGAGGCAGGCGGTTAGTCTTCGTTCAAGTCGGCTTTTATCCGTTCAGCTTCGAGCCACGTCTTTCGAGGAGATTCAAATCGGGTGAAGAAACGAACGCGACCTGCCCGCCCCTCGTTTGTTTACGGAACTCCGGGAGTATATTGTGCTTTTATGTCTGACAGGCTGAAAGGTAAAATCGCGGTGGTCGCTGGAGCCAGCCGTGGTTGCGGCCGCGGCATCGCTGTGGCGCTTGGTGAACACGCGGCCACTGTTTATGTTACGGGACGCACCATCCGTGGCGGTCCGCCGCCGATCGATAGAATTTCCGGCACCATCGAAGACACCGCAGAGGAGGTGACGCGACGGGGCGGCGTAGGGATACCCGTGCAGATCGATCACGCCGACGCCACACAGAACAAGATCCTTTTCGACCGCGTTCATTCTGAACAGGGCCGCCTCGACATTCTCGCTTGTGCAGTGTGGGGTGGCAACGAGCGCTTCGTAGATACGATATGGAAGCAGCCGTTTTGGAATTTACCAGCCGAATTCTGGGAGGACTTCATGGGCGCAGGTCCGCAGGCGTTCTGGCTGGCTGCCCGGGAGGCCGTGAGACTGATGCTCCAGCAAGGTTCCGGACTAATCGTGGCTATAAGTGAACCGATCATGGAAGCGGACAAGCTAAGTGGGAACGTGCAGTGGGATCTTTTCGAGCACCTCCCGCACTACGCTCTGAACCGTTTGGTGGTGAGTCTAGCGCCTGAAGCGCGCAAAGCCGGCGTCACGCTGCTGGGTCTGCTGCCGGGATTCATGAAAACCGAACGCGTACAGGTTCACATGCAAGACGAAGCCCTTCAGCAACTCTACCGCTACGATCTTGCTGAGTCGCCGGAATACACGGGTCGCGCCGTCGTCTCAATGGCCTCCGATCCGAATGTGATCGCAAAGTCTGGTCAACTAATCTTCGTTGGAGATGCTGCAAAGGAGTACGGATTTACCGACATCGACGGCCGGTATATTGAGAATTTCTATCGCGCCACTGGGCGACTCTGATTGAAGTGCTTCCCGGGATGTCTGAGCCAGCTTGTCTAGTCTGAGTCGGAGACAGTCAAGATACTGAGGCAAAGTCTACAGCGTAGCCGGCAACAGCGCTGCCACTATTTACCTGGTTGTCGAATCGATCAAGCCCGACTGTAAACACCAGCAGTCTTCCATGGCTCACTCCTGACGACGGCACGCGTTTGGCCAGCCACGGAATTGGGCGAAACAGAACAAAACCGGGAAAGCTTTTGATTCCAGTTGTGATTTTATATTGGTAGCCGGGAGAATCGCTCACCCGACGCCGCTTGGGTCAGCAACGAGCGGATTGCACAGATGCCTAAAGGCGATCGGGACAAGTTTGCTCCCTTCTGTCCAGATTCTGCTATCGAAATGAAATCGCCGTCCAACCCCTGATTGAGCTACAGCAAAAATGCGCCCGCTATCTTAAACCGGGTGCCTTAGAAGTATGGCTGAAAGTCGGCTCTTTCGACAAGGTCTTTCGGGCGGTTATTACCGAAAGGACAACCTCGGATCATATTTGAGGGCCCGACTCGCACCCGCACTGGACGCCTGCAGGTTCGGCCCAAGTAGTTCTACCTAGACGATCTGGGAGTTTTTGATCTGGTGCGCCCGGCAGGAATCGAACCTGCGACCTAATGATTCGAAGTCATTCACTCTATCCAACTGAGCTACGGGCGCACAATAAACACAGGGTCTACAAGTATTGACACTCTATAGCTTTGTGAGCTGTATCTAAAAATGTAGCTAGTGTTTGCATCTTTTTGAATAGTAGCACCGTTTTTCACCACTGCATACTCTTCAACACCGCCGCGATACACGGAGTACACTCCACGTATTCAATGGTCGGAGAGAGCGCCGTTGCGTAGTGCATCTGGTGACCACAAGGCAGTGTCACTGTCATGGAGCCGTCAGGTTTCACTTCGCGTTCTTCGATCAACCGAAAGAAGCGTGCTTCGTCGCGGTCCAGTAGTTTGACCTCGTCGAACGTCATCGTTCTCAAGCCGACGCTCCCTTTGCCAGCGATTTAACAATGGCGTAATTGCCGGCCCCCGTCTTCCGCAGTTGCTTGCTGGTTTGCAGAGATTATAAACCGCTGAACACCGTCTTGGGGTTTGCGTCGGGGTAGGCTCTCTGGAACTCTCTCGTATTAAGCTTGCCCCCATGAGCACGCGCATACTCGAAGAGCCGGTCCTTCATCTTTATAGCGATCTTTGGATTGCCGTTGGTGCTGGCAACTTCAGCGCCGGGTTCGCCACGCAGTGGCGGCGGCAGCGCCACTAAAGTTAGTCTCCAACAGCTCTTAAACTCACTCGATGGAGTGGCCAGTGGCGAAGGTATCATCACAATCGCGACGGCCAATGATCCCAGCTCCTTAGATCCGGCCATCCTCAAGAGACCGGGTAGGTTCGACCGCGTTGTGCTTTTTAGTGATCCAACGCCCGACCTTCGCCGTCAGTACTTCGTTCAAATGCATCCGCCGTTCGCCGATCTAAATCTCGATGAAGCCATAGAAGAACTGGCCGACGTTCAATGCTGAGGAGGAGCGACTCACTCAAGTTTTGAAGCGCGAAGTTGGCAGAGATGTATACGTTGAACGTGAAGGACTTCGAGAAATGATGATCGACGGAACGACGCGGAATTGGCGGCCTATTCTAGGTCTGCCGGATGCTATTTCCCGTGAACTGGAATCGCCATGAGCGGCGGATCGCCCATTGGACTCTTCCTCCAAGCGGAATGCCGGAATATAACAGTCGCTGTTATATTGAAGGTAATGACCGCTCAAGAACTAAAAGCCGCCAGGCTGGCCTCGGCGTGGACTCAGCGGGACACAGCGGAGAGGCTTGGAATAACGCAAGCCTACCTGTCCATGGTTGAAAGTGGTGCCCGCGCTGTGTCGGACGATCTTGCCGCAAAGGTGATAAGCGTTCTCAAAGTACCAGCGACGGCAATTCCGATGGGACAACGTCACCATCGCGGCTCCGATGAGTTCTATTTCCAGAAGGCTTTAGGTGCCCTCGGCTACCCTGGCTTTGTGTATCTACGCAGAACTGCAAAGCTGAATCCAGCGGCGCTGTTGCTGGAAGCAATCGATTCTGATTACTTAGACCCGCGTGCTGTGGAAGCGCTGCCGTGGCTTCCTTTTGCCTATCCAAATATGGACTGGACTTGGCTCATCTCCAACGCCAAAACGCGGGACCGGCAGAACAGGCTTGCGTTCGTCACGGCGCTCGCCGCTCAAGTTGCCGGGGCGAGGGATGATGCCGCCACCGAGAAGATCCTTTTGGGAGTGGTCCAGGCTCTGGAGAGATCCCGTCTAGCCTCTGAAGACACGCTGTGCAATGAGGCATTAACTGAGGCCGAACGCAAATGGCTAAAGACCGAGCGTTCCCGAGCCGCGAAGCACTGGAATCTGCTGACAGATCTCTCCGTCGAACGGCTGGCTCATGCTCACGAATGAACGACCGCCCGAGCCGTGGGATTCCTTTTTGAAGGAGCTTGACGCGACGGTTGACGAAACCACGCGCATGGATTGTATTGGCGGATTCGTGGTCGCTCAGTTTTACGGCTTGGGCCGCCCGACAGCAGATGTGGATGTGATTGAGATTGCTCCTCGCAAAGCTGCGGACGCAATCATGGCTGTCGGCCTTCTCGGCAGTCCACTCTCGAAGAAGCACGGAATCTATCTTGATCGAGTTGGTATCGCTGCCATTCCAGAAGACTATGAAAAAAGGCTGGTCGAGATGTTTCCGAACGCCTATCAGCATCTCCGGCTCATGGCCGTTGATCCGTACGATTTGGCTCTGAGCAAACTGGAGAGAAACAGCCAAAAAGATCGCGATGATGTTCGATTTCTGGCCCGGAGCGTGCCGCTGGATCTTAAAATTCTTAAACAGCGATACCAGAGGGAGTTCCGGTGGCAGTAGGGTGTGCCGCAGAGAGAAGATCTGACCTTGAAGCTTTGGCTAGAAATGATCCAAGAGGAGAGAGAAAAAGCTTCAGACTAAGGGGAGTCGGCGGCGAATGGATGCTCTACCCAGGCAATCTGCTCCATTGTGTCCGGTACTGCGCAGCCACCAGTGCTGGCCATCATTTCTCACGCTCTGGTCGGAGTTGCGCCTTCGAGTGTGAGAATCGCGGCAGCGATCCTGAGGGATCTCCCAAGACCAGCATGGCAGTGGATGACCAGCTTTTTCCCGTCTAGTCACCTAGAACCCCTTCCATCGGTGATCGCTGTTAGTAGCCATACGGCGGCGGTGCGGCGCAACCGGGGTAGTAATGCCAATAGCCGCCTTGATCGTAGAAGCCTGGAGGATTGCAGACCGGCGCGGCGTATCCATAGCCCGGCGCAGCATAGAAGCCGAGACCGAAGCCTCCGCTGTAGTAGCGCGGCGCGTAGTAGTTGCGCCCGCCATAATATCTTCCGCCGCCATAGTAGGAGCTGCCGTAACCATGTTCACCGTAATACCCGCGTCCCCCATAGGAACCACCACCGCTAAAGGAATGGCCGGGTAAGATCCGCGCAGAGGAGTGGCCGCTGAAACCACCGCCGTGTGCGCCGCCATAACCGCGTCCACCGTTATGCTCTGCGGCAAAAGCGCCTGTAGGGCTGAACACTGCCATAGCCATGAGCAGCGCTACCGGTGCGACCAACTTCTTAGTCAATTTCATGAATTCGTTTTTCATAATTGCTCCTGATCCCTACTGGTAGTAAGGCATGCCTGTGGCCATTTTCAAGTTGCTGAAATGAATCAACTGGCTTCGCGCAAATTAGGACTGAAACCACCAGAGCGGTGGGATGCAGCCATCGGCGTGGCGCTTCCATTAGGATTTCTCCATCAGAACTTCATCATGAATGCTGGGCCGCCGAAGCGGCAAAGACCGACCGACGCGCACGATCCAAAGAGTCGCCATACCCTTCCATTCACAGAATGAAGTTTCCGCAGTTGGTTACAAGGAATCCATAGTTATGTCGGCGCTCGGGCCTGATAGTCGTTGGCTGCGCTCGCGCCGCTCAAGAGATATTCGACCCACAAAGTTATCGCTCAAACTGAGTCTGGAGCGAAACCGCAAGCAGCGGCCAATAGCTTTGGTAGACGGGCCGGATTTCGGTGGGCGAAAGCCCATTACCAACCTCCAAGGGTGGGGGTCTCCGCCTCTAATGATCGACTCCATGTTTGCCGATACGTAGATGGAGTACAACTGCACCCGATACGCTTGTCATGTTCGCCACTTTAAAACACTTTCTCACGCGAGCGCAAAAGCAGGAGGCTGGGCAACTTGACGGCTTATTAGGGTAATTATATACTTGACATACCCGGCTTTTTTGCCGCATAATCGAAGTATGGAAGGCTTCAAAACACTCAGAGACGCAATAATCCACTTCGCCGAATTCGAAAACTGCAAGGCGGTCATGATGCAGATGCGCTGGCCGGACGGTGTTGTGAAGTGTCCGGTATGCGGAGCCACAAGGTTAACATGGCTTGCCAAGAACAAGGTCTGGAAATGCTATAGCGGTCATCCCCGCCCTAAGTTCTCGCTGAAGACTGGCACCATTTTCGAAGACTCTCCGTTAGGTCTGGACAAGTGGCTTCCTGCGTTGTGGCTCGTAGCGAATTGCAAGAACGGCATTTCCTCTTGTGAATTGGCGCGAGACCTCGGAGTGACACAGAAGACGGCTTGGTTCATGGAACATCGTATCCGCCATGCCATGCACCCAGGTTCTCTCAATAACAAATTGTGGGGTCAAGTTGAGGTTGACGAAACTTTTATCGGCGGTAAAGCCCGGAACATGCACAAGCACGAACGCGCCAAAAAGATCACTGGTACCGGCGGCAAAGACAAAACCGCCGTTCTCGGCATCATGGAACGTGGCGGCAAAGTGGTTACCAAGGTAGTTGGGAGCACCAAGAAAAAAGTTCTACAGAAAGAAGTGCGCGAACACGTTTTGGTCGGCTCGGCGCTGTTCACCGATTCTTTGAAATCTTACGAAGGCTTGAACGAGTTTCAGCATGAGGTGATCGACCACGCGCTAGCCTATGTTGAAGGTGAAGTCCACACCAACAGCCTTGAAAACTTCTGGAGTTTACTCAAGCGCACGTTGGGTGGAACCTACGTTTCGGTCGAACCGTTCCATTTGTTCCGCTATTTGGATGAGCAAGCCTACCGCTTCAACAATCGGCATGATGATGACGAAAATCGCTTCAAGACGGTGCTATCACAAATCGCTGATAAGCGGCTGACCTACAAGCACCTCACTGGCAAAGATATGGAGCCAGAGCCAATGAGCCTAACCTAAAGCGCCAGAAGCGCGGCAAGCGCAAAGCCGTCTAGTTCTTCGGGACGGGCGGCTTTTTCTTTTTGGGTAGCGGTTTGGTGAAGGGATTTGGGACGGCGGTTTTCGGCACGGAGAGAACGGTATTCAGAGCTTTGAGAAACCGAGTCTCGGCTTCCGGCCCTTCGATCATTTTCGGGTGTGGTCTCATGTTGACATCATGCCATGAATTAGTTAGGGCTACCTTATACTTTTAAGGACAAACCTTAAAACGCTTTTGCATTCCAGTCTGAGAACATGGGAATATTGAACATTTAGAATACACGAGCATGACAAATAACCCGCTGCCTCGGCTTGATGAAAGACCCGATATTAGAGAGAAACTGTTGCCCTTCTGTCGAATCGGCTACGGAGACATCTGGACTGACCCACATTCTGGCCATAAGGTGGGATGCCTCGACGCATCGGACCAAAAACATATAGCCAAGGTGATGGGCGATAGCAGAGCCACACTCGCTATACATGATCCGCCTTATAATCTTGTCGCCTTCGAAGAACGGGCAAACGAAGAATTTATTCGTTGGTGCAAAGAGTGGATGCAATGCACGCTGGCTCACATGAAATCGGACGCTTCACTATACGTCTGGCTTGGAGCCGACCAAAAAAACGGCTTTCAACCTCTTCCCGATTTTATGGTCATGATGCGGTCGCTTCCTGTGAAGAGCCGTAGTCTTATTACCATGCGAAATCAACGCGGGTACGGAACACAAAAAAATTGGATGGCGGTCCGGCAGGAACTGCTTTACTACACCAAAGGAAATCCCTCTTTCAATATTGAGGCAGAGTACACCGATATTCCGAAAATTCTTCGGGGCTACTACAAAAAAGTCGATGGCAAGGTTACTGAAAACATGGAGCGTAGTAAATCGGAGAACATTCGGGCGGGCAATGTGTGGGTAGACATTCAACAAGTGTTCTACCGCATGGAAGAAAACGTCACTGGTTGCTATGCACAAAAGCCGTTAAAATGTATCGACCGAATTGTAAGAGCATCATCAAAACCAACTGACCTTGTTGTGGATTTCTTTGCCCATTCCGGCACAACGCTTCTAGCGTGCGAGATCTCAAAGCGGCGTTGCTTCACTATAGACACTGACCCAATCTTCTGTGAGGTGGCCATTCGTCGGTTGGAACACTACCGACAGACGGGGCGGTTGGGATGGCAGAATACCCACGCGTTCGAGAACAATCTCGATATGCGCTTTGAAGTGAGTTCAGACGAAGCGGTAAACGGAGGTCCACTAGACCGCAAGAGTGTTACATCCCCGGAAACACATTCTGTGGGTCAAAGTTCCCTCTTTTGAGAGCATGGAAAAACTTAAGGAAGATTTGGACCGGCTCGTTGCAGCGTTGCCAAATGAAAAAGCGTTCAGAAGTAAGCTCGATAACCTCTTCTCCGTCTATCCGTTCAACGAGTTTGAATATATGATTTCAACCTTGCTTGCCAAGGATATTCTGTCGCTTGATGAATACCTGGAAATGCGTGACAGCTACATGGAGCGCAACTCATTTCTGTACATTTTTGAAATTGGTGCGCCCCGGACTTTTGGCGAAGCATGGGCACAATCACACCTAAAGGAACTTGTCCCAGAACTGCACAAACCATCTAAAAAACTTGATCCGAGCTATTCAGGTGAGTATGACTTTTACCTTGACGGAAAAATAAAAATTGAAGTCAAGGCGTCACGGGCAGTGGACGCTGACAGCGATGAGCCTTTGTATGTGAAGGCTCTTGCCTCTGACTCTGATAAAAACTTTTGGATGAATTTTCAGCAAGTGAAGTGTGCTTGCTGTGACGTGTTTGTGTGGATTGCAGTCTGGCGAGACAAAATCCGGTACTGGATTCTTTCTTCTCATGACCTTGAAACGCATCCTGACTATTCGGTTGGACAGCATCGCGGGAATAGCGGTGAAGGCCAATTACACGTCCGACAAGACAACATTAAAGACTTTGACCCCTTTGAAGCGCCTTCAAACCGCCTTGCAGAAGCAATCCGCGAGGCGTACCAAAGAGAATTGAAGGCTCGCGGAAGAACCTAAAGCCACAGTCAAGGTGATATACCAGTTTTTACGGCAGATCAACCGCCAAGCGCCGCATAAATCCGCGTGATGCCATCATGATCTCTTCGGCGATCTCCGGCGCGAAATCGGGCGACAACACATGAAGCTTTCCGCCAGCGTGACTGATCTTGTTTCGCCATGCAAACTTTAACGCCTTCATGAGTGCGTTGGTTTGCTCAATGAATATGAAGTGCGTTTGCTCGAATGCTGTCAATTTCGTGTAGCCGAGATTTACAATCCGCTCCAATTCGTGCGTGACTGATGGCCAACCCGCTTTAGGATCGTTGACATTTGGAAGCCATTTCCCTATGTCAATCAGGCCGAACTCAATTATATGAACGCTGTGGAACACGCATCCGGCATATCGGGAGAGCGCGAAACACTTTCGCATTTCCTCCACGTCCATAACCGAGTCACTGAAGCGGTCTATGACTTCCTCCCATCCTTTGCGGGGTTCGTCAAAATACTCTTTGCGGGACGGATTGATAGCCAGAAAACTGTGAGTCGCCAACTCATTCTCTATGAGTACAGGGATCTCTCGCTGAATTGTATCTGCGGCATCTGCCACCAACTCACCAGACCCAAGGTGCAGTGATTCAATGGCCTTTCTCACTTGCGCTAGCCTTAACGAGGATACGCGCAACTCCAGACCAGCGCATGTTGACTGACAAAGCTCAATCTCCGTCCGTAGCTTGTCTAAAAGTATGAGGCGTGAGTTAGATGGTAAGGCTGTTTCCGTCAAAAGGGATGCGGCATTACTCAATTCCCGAATTCTGGTTAAGATGTCGCGCGGCTCGAAGACCTTCACAAGATCCCACAGGCTCACGAGCCTGTTTGGATTCTCCCGCCAAGGCAGAAGGCAAGCTGGTGGCGCGTTCCGGCTAACCTCACAAATTGTTGTGGACAACTTCGCTCTCCCGTTGCTAAACTTCAGGTGCGAAGCAATTCGCCTCGTGGCTTCAAACACGAGACAGTTAACCGAAACAATCCAGGGGCGAGCAATCGCCCCTTTTGCATTCCCAGATTATCAAAAATTCGGTGGTACGCCAAGTATATAATTACCC
>CAVVLT010000041.1:0-72653 GCA_963749105.1 Bryobacterales bacterium
CGGCTTATGTGGCGTACTTGTATATGTGGTCTTCAGCGCCGACGCCCTAGTGAAAACGAGACGCCGTACCTCCAAAGACCACATAAGTAGAACCTTGTTAGATCGTCCGCAAGAACTCCATCAGCCCTTCCGATGACTTCAGGGTTGTTCTTTTGATGTCTGGAGTCTGGCAGCGATCAAGGGCACGCGCCTTAGTTTCGAGATCGATCTCTGCATAGATTTGCGTTGTGTCGATAGATACATGACCGAGCCAGGCGCGGATTGTATTCAGATCGACGCCAGCTCGCAGGAGGTGCGTTGCCGTAGAGTGGCGTAGCGTGTGTGGGCTGATGCGCTTGGTGAGCAGTGAAGGGGTACCCTTTGCTGCCTGAGCGACGCACGTTTTGACCAGCGTATGGATGCCGAAGCGAGTAAGCGGTTCGCGACGGCGATTCAGGAAGACGCGTTGTTCTGGTGGACGGTCTTTCACGAGTTGCTCCAGCTCCAGTGCCGTCTTTTGCCACAGCGGGCATCGTCGCAGCTTCCCACCCTTGCCCAGGATGCGCACACTGGCAGACAGTGGCTGCCGAACGTTCAGTTCCAGATCTGCGATACAGAGATTTGCAGCTTCACTGGCCCGTGCACCCGAGTTGTAAAGGAACAGCAATAGCGCATAGTTGCGCTGTCCATGCGCGTTTGTACGATCCGGTACGGCCAGCAGCACTTCGACCTCGTGTTTGTCAAGGTGAGACATCAGCTCCCGCACCGTCTTTTTGAACGGCACCGTCCGAACTTCTCCTGCCCATGCAACATGCTGAGGGCTATGCTCGGCGATGAAACGTCCCAGCGCGTGGATAGCCGCCAGCCTTTGATTGCGCGTCGAGATGCTCACCTTACGGGACTGCTCAAGATGAGTAAGAAAGGCGCGGACTCGGTTCGCAGAGACATCGACCACCTGGAGACGCTCCAGTGGCGTTTTTGCTTGTCCCGCCACAAAGGGAAGCAGCATAGTGAGCGTGTCCCGATAGCTTTGCTGGGTGTTATACGACAGGTTGCGCTCATGAACCATGTGCTCCAGAAGGAACCGGCGGAGCCATGGGCCGAGCAACTCGCGCTTATCCATGAAGCACCTCCTTCGCGTAGCCCTCGAAACGGAGCGACGCTTCTGCCAGCAGCTCAGGCGTCATCGTCAGATAGCGTTGCGTGCCTTTCAGACACACATGGCCGAGATGGGTAGAGAGACCTGGAAGCAAACTCTGCACATCCGCGCCTGTCCGATACCATTCCGTGAGCCGGTGTACTGCGAAGGTGTGGCGGAGATCGTGTATTCGCGGTTGATAGCGAGCATTCTGGCGCTTCACACCCACATGATTGCGGAGCCGCTGGAACGCATCATCCAGAGCCCAGTTCACTACGGCGCCCCCATCCTTATATGTAAAGAACGGTGCGGCATCGCTGCGATCATGCTCCCCCTGCCGGCGATTGTGGCCGTACTCTGCGAGCACGCTGCATAGTTGGGTATTTAGAGCGATGCGCCGCGTTTTGTAGAACTTGCTCACGCGGATTGTCAACGTCAAAGCGGATAGATCAACGTCCCCGCAAGTCAGATGCAGGGCTTCGCTCGCACGCAGACCTGCGCCGTAGATCAGTAACAGCATGGACCGCAACGTGATCGGCTCCAGCTTCACCAACTTCTTCTGATAGCTGGTGACTCCGTCCAGCAGCCTCTTCAGTTCTTCCCGTGAATATATATATGGTGCGAAGCGAACCGGTTCTTGGGCGCGACGAACTGGAACAGGAGAGCGATCCGTATAGCCTCGACGGATGGCGAACTCCCAGAAGCCTTTGAGCGCCTCGTGTTTCCGGTGCCAGAATAGGGTCAATGGTTCCGCTTTGCCGCCGGTCAGATAGTGAGTAACATTCGCGGATGTCACCGCCGCCACCGCAACCGTATCGCTCATTTGTTTCACAAACGCACTAAGTATTGTTGCTTCCGCCTTGAAGCGCATGCCCATAGACTGCTTTGAAGCGACATACTCCAGACTGGCTTGTTTGAGGTTCATAGTAGACCTCCCAGATCAAGCTCCGCCACTTCCCGTAGCCGTGGCATGTCCACCTTCGCGTATATACGCGTGGAGTCAGCTGAACTGTGCCCAAGATGTCCTCCCACTTCCGTTAACGTCAGACCTTGAGCAAGCAAGTGAGTTGCACACGCGTGCCTGAGGCTGTGAGGGCCGGTGCGCGCGGACTCGATCTTTAGCCGCTTCATTCGATCCCCGACGATGGCATACATGCCGCCAGGATCGAACTGCTGATGCGGAGCGCGGAGTCTTAGGAAAAGTGCTTCAGACTGACACTTTGGTCGTACCTCTCGCACGTATCGCTCTAGGGCCTCAGCCAACATCGGGATCACAGGACAGATCCGCGCTCTACGCTGCTTGGTGAGTGGGATGGTCAGAGTTCGGTTATCCCAGTCCACATCGCACAACCGGATGCGCCTTACCTCGCCGATGCGCATTCCATAAACGGCAAGCAGCAACAGAATCGGGCGGTCCCGTATATCGTAAGGATGATCGGTTTCTGTGCTAGCCAACAGGCGTTGCACATCCGGCCAGGTCGGCCCCAGAGGAAGGAACTCATTGCTATACAAGCGCGGGCCATGGATTTCAGCGCCGATTCCCGGCTTTGTCCACCTTTGCGTCTCGGAGTATTTAAAGAAACCGCGGAGAATGTACGCCATGGCATTAATACCATGCCGCGTCCGTCCCTGCTCTCCAAGATGTGCAAGGAAGCGTTCCACATCTGCCAAACGTATCTGTTTGAGGGTTTTGCCGCCGCGTATTTCATGAACTTGGGGATCTCAGACGCCGCAGTAGTGACGGTCGTTTCCGCCAGTCCTCGTTCTTCTGTCATGTACCGGTAATACGCATCAAGTTTGTCTTGATGCGGAGTTGGAGGACGGCTTGGCTCTTGCAACCGTCCGGCAAAACGTAGCCAGTAACAAGTGACGAGCCGGAACTCCTTCTCGGTTTGCTCCGGACCTTTCGCCATCATGTTCAGATAGCGACGATGGGCCCACGCCCTTGATGCTTCTTCAACTGCCGCACGCGCTACTGGACTGCTATCGTCCAGATTCAGGTACACAGCCGAACGATAAATTACGACTGAATTTCTCCGCAGGGTGCGCAGCGCCGCACCACCTGCAGCCAGATGCTGTAAAAAGGCCAATCGAGATTGCGCCGCAGGACCGCTTTCGTGCCGAGCAGCGGTGCGAGCGCAACGATATAGGGTTTTGAACATGTGAGTTCTCCTAATGAGAGCATCACCTGTCCAGATGTATCCGTCATTTATGTTGTGTTTGTTCTTGAAGAAATGCTCTCGATATAGGCTTCGCAGTGTTAGCGATCATTTGAAAACGTATAAATCTGCACTTTAGGCGGGCCGGCAGCAGCATCTGCGCCAGAAGCGCAATCATCCGTCTGATCATCTGAGCCTTCGGTTCGCTCTACGCGATCAAGGTCTAATCAACGGCCCGTTCAGGCGCGATTAGAGAGGCCCCGCAAACGATAGATCTGAAAACGCTAGTTTCCGATAACGCCACTACACAGCCACAATCTTGAAAGATTCTGAACCGGGAAGACATCGAACGAAAATTGGACAAACTCTTAAGTTGAAAAATTGGGACGAATCGGTTTTGGTCAGTAGACGCCGTTACAGGACGCAATCACAGGAAAAGTGAGGACATCTCTCTCAGTAGAAGGTAACGCCCATGTTGGCGACACCGTTTCGATCAGCCGCCTGCAAGACAAAAGCGGCCCGAAGCTCTGTGCCATCATTGCCAAATCTATCGTGCAGCCGCAAAGTAGGGCGTCTTTGCAATCAATGGGATCGAGTTGATTTCCTTCATGGTCGCCGCGTCCAAGACAGTTATTGTAGATTTCGAAGGATGCGTCAGATAGACCGTTTTCTCATCTTGACTGAGGGTCAGGTTGAAGAAGGGCTGAACGCGAACGGCATGGATTACGGACCCACTATTCACATCGATTCCGACAATCTCATCGAATCGTTCAGGCCCCTCATGGTCTTCAACTGCCGAACCGAAATACGCCTCATGCCGAGTACCCGAAACTAAACCGCGTACCAAGCCAAGATCTCTTTGGAAGTGTAAGTTTGCGTTCCGTTCAGTGATCTGGCCGGAGGACTTGTCGACCGAAATCACGCCACCGGTTCCAGAGATAAATGTCAACGTGCCGATTTGAGACTGGTCCACTACTACTGCCAATCCTGACTTCACGAACGCATTAGGTAATGAAATCGGAATGTCCAGAACATCTGATTGGTGAAACGTAATTTTGCGGATATAGGTGCCATCAGCGCAAACCGCACTAAGCTCAAGATCCTTCTTAGAGGGAAGCAAAGTCGGAGCTTGGCACCCGGACAAAAAGAAGCGTGCTGGAAGAAATCTCCGACTTGACGTATTGAACGCAGCAATGTAAAAGCTGTAAGACTTACTCTTCTCCTTAAATTGAAGCTTTGTGATGTACAGCCAGTTTCCGGTGGGCGAGATCGCCATGGCCGTCACATCATGAATATCGGAGGTGTACTGTTGACCGTCAGGATTTAGCACCTTGGCGACCAGCGCTCCGGTCGCAGTGTCAAAGGTTTCTATGAAGCATTTCCGATCCGGCACGTTTGGAGCGGAAACGTACGATGAGGACACGTAGATCCTTTTCCCATCTGGCGAAAGTTGCGCATCCGCCGAGAACCCGATACGTACGGTCCGGCGAGTCGTACCCGTTACCGGATCAATAAACAGAAGCTCGGAATTCGGAAGAATATTTGGCGACCTTAATACTTCGGGAGAGCTTAGAGCGTAAAGCGTAGCTGATGGTCCCGCGTCAACGCCTTGAAAACACCAAGCGCAGGGCAAGGCCAACAACAGCAAAAAGTTCACATTGATCAATCGTCCGGGGCGAATTAACAGCGTACCCATGCATCTACCTCGTTCGGTCTGCGCTGCTCACAGCGCCCCGCCAATCAATTTCTGTTTCTATTCTGTCAGCAAAACTCGTTACTTCCGACTCTTAGCTGAAAATCAGCGTCGCAGGTTTAGGATCTAAAAGCATTATGTCCGACCACCCCGCTGGTAGCACCGATTGATCCGACGATCATTTTAAACGCTCGCGGCATTTCGATACCTGCAAAACGTGGATACCGGAAACTGAGATTACGATTGGCCGGGCGCTTACAATCCATTCCAATTTTTCACCACCCCGTCGGCCTCAACCTGCACATAAGCAATCAGACAACATAAGCCGTCCGTTTCGGTGTCAGCGAAACCATCGTCCATCGCCGCCTGGCTCTCGCTCGTCTCAGTCCCGCCCTCTGGACCGCCTACGAAGCCGACCTGATGACCCTTGAAGTCCTGCAGGCCTTCACCCTCACCGCCGATCATGTCACGCAAGAACGGGTTTGGAACGAGTTGCGCGAGTGGGATCGCGATAACCCAGGCGTCGTCCGCCGCATCCTCCGCAAAGAAGAAATTCCCGCCACCGATAAACGCGTCCGCTTCGTCGGCCTCGACACCTACGAGGCAGCCGGAGGCGTCGTCACCCGCGATCTGTTTTCCGAAGGCGAAGACGGCGTTTCCATCGCCGATCCCGAATTACTCAACCGCCTCGTGAACGAGAAGCTCCAAGCCCTGGCCACCGATGCCAAAGCCGATGGTTGGAAGTGGATCGACGTTCAGCCCCAAGTCGATCATCAAGCCCTCGGCAAGTTCCGACGCATTCAACCCACACCGGAACCTTTGCCCAAAAAGGATGCCGCCCAACTCGACAAGCTGCAACAGAAAATGGCCAAGCTCCAGGAGCAAGCCGAAGCCGACGAGAGCGCCGACCAGGACGCCCTCTATGACCAAATCGAAGCCGTCCAGGAACAAATCGAAACCATCGAAAGCAAGCAAACTGGAACCTTTCACCCGGACACCAAAGCCCATTGCGGCGCCATCGTCACCATCGGCGATAACGGGGAACCGACAATCGTCTGTGGCTTGATGAGCAAAGAAGACGCCGCCCAACTCGCCAAGACCGAAACGCCTGCAGAGGAAGAAGCTTTTCGGGACGAATCCACCACCGGCCAACCGCAGGCCGCTTATTCCGCCGTCTTAGTCGAGTCGTTGACCGCCGTCAAAACCGCTTCCATCGCCGCCGAACTCAGCCAGCAACCGAACATCGCCCTGGCTGCGGTTGTCCATGCCCTCGTTCTCAGCCAATTCGCCCTCGACCTCCGCCTCTACCGTTCGCGCGGTTGTCTCCAAATCCAAACCACCCGAGCGCACTTGGCCGAAGCCGCCGACTCCAAAGCCTTGCAATCCCTCAGCCAGCAGCAAACCGCTTGGCTCAAGCGCTTGCCTAAGACCCCCAAGGCCCTGTGGCAGTGGTGCCTGTCCGCTCCCACAGACACTCTTCTCTCTCTGTTGGCGTTTTGCTCTGCCCTCAGCCTCAATGCCGTCCAACACAAAAACGACACCGACGCCGAGCGGATCCACCACGCCGATGCACTCGCCACCGCCCTTCAGATCGACATGCGGAAATGGTTTACGCCCACCGCCGCCAACTTCTTTTCCAAAGTATCCAAAACCCGCATCTTCGACGCCATGAGCGAAGCTGGCAAAGCCGATGACGCGCGAAGCGCCGCCAGCTTCAAAAAAGGCCCGTTAGCCGAATTCGCCGAAACCACTCTCGCCGGCACCGGATGGTTGCCCGTGCCGATCCGCATCGCGCCCGAGCGCCCCGAAGACACCACCTTCGCCAGCGAAGAAGAGGAGGTGAACCACACAGACGAGTAGTTTCTTGGATTGGAATCCCCGTTCCGTGGGAGTGGGCGAGCTCACTCTCACCGGAATGAACTCGTTAACAAAGGGAAAAGAGCGAGGCCACCCAACGGTTGCTACTCTAGCGTTTTACCCATGCCCAAACGTTCCGCCCAAGAGGTCATCGATGATGCCATCCGCGAGAACCGGCCCAATGAGTACATCCTCTACGCCTTCGCCATCTTGTTCGTAGGCCTCGGAACCGGCTCTTTTATTTATTCCCTCGTCACAGGCCATTGGGCGCTCAGCATCGGCTCAGCTATCGAAACAGGCCTCTTCTATCCCGCCATGCGCGCCATTCAGAAGATCCGCCGTGAGAACCAAAAAATCCGGCTTCTCGAGTTGGCCCTCACCAACGCCAACACCGCCGCCGAAGCTGCCGCCGCCCTCCAGAAAGTTTTCCTCGAAGAATTTAGCGATACTAAGGAAGGGACTACTGATGTTCGGACCAAAAAACACAGCGCGTGATGTCACCGCCACTCTCATAGCCGGTCTCACCGACGGCTCCATTCTCTTGCGCCACTCCGACACTGAACCCGTAGCCAAGTCAAGTGGCGCGTTTCGCGATTTGTTTCGCAACGGCGCCGACGCCCATTCCAACGGTACCGACCACCCGGTTCCTGCGAAGCCGTTGACTAAAGATCGCCGCTAACCCCCGCCTTACAGCGCCTCCGAACAACCATCGCGGAAGCCGCACCCCCGGCACCGCCCCACATAATTATGACTGCGCCCTGGCTCCGCTTGCAATCGTTTCGCTTGTTGTACTTCCGCGATCAGATCCACAATCCACTTGCGCCGCTGATCGTCAAACGGGATCGTAAACGCTCGATCCGAATATTCAATGATGCCCTCTCGCACCGTGCTTTGATAATGCTCTTCGAGCAGTAAGCAGTATGCAAACAACTGGCCAATTGCGCCTCATGCGGACCCGTCCGCAGCGCGCGGCTACTCTTTAATTCCACCGGCACGATGCCCCGCGGCGTCCGCATAATCCGATCCAGCCGCCCCGACAGCCCATACCGCGCCGAAAACAACTTCTGCTGTTTGAGCGTTTCCAGGTTCACCCGTTGCGTGTCGATCGACACAAGCTCGCCGGCCGGCAGCTGCGCGTCTCGCAAAGCTTGCCGCGCTTGCCGTTGCGTCCAGAACTCCCAAGCGACCACCGCACAGAGGAGCGTTACCGCTGCGAATAAAACCATGCCACCAGCGCCATAATCCCGACCACAACGAAGCAAGCCAGGCGGACCGCCCGCTTTCCCTCTTTCTGGCGCTTGACAGCGCGCTCCACCCGCTCATCGCTCTGCGCTTGATACGCATCGCCCGCAGCCATTTGCTGCGCCGCCAGGTCTGACTGACTGTGCCTTGAAGGATAAGCTGGCAGCGCCGGGAAGCATAAAGTGGCAGTCCCGGAGCGTGTAGGTCCTTGCTCCTCGTCATTTGTTCCTCTGCGCCATGTGCAGGCCCGGCTTGGCCCAGACGACGCCATTCTTGAATATGTGGTCGGTGAAAATCGCATTTACTGCTTGGTCCTGACGAATAAATCGGCGGAAATTGTTGCTCTCGGCCAACGGGTCGCCACTGAAGAAAAAATAGACGCATTTCTTTCGGAAATTCAGAAAGTAGGGAAGGGATCGACCGCCCATGAGTTGTACGGAGTGCTCATCGAGCCTATTCATCGTTTAAGCAATAAGTCGCATCTAATTTTGGTTCGTGATGGAAAATTGAACCTTCTGCCGTGGGATGCGCTGGTTGATAACTCGAACTGCTATTTGGTGGAAACGAAGACTATTTCCTATGCTCCTTCCATCAGTTCGGCCATCCTGCTGCGTGACAGGCCCCCAATAAAGGCGGCAAAGGCACTCCTCGCGGTGGGCGGCATTCCATACGATCAATCCGGTTTTTTGCTGGCTTCCACGCGCGGCTCTTATCCGTCTGAGAAACTCGGCAACCTTCCCGGTTCACGCGATGAAGTCCGCGACGCAGCGAAACTCTTGCAAGCTCATCACGCTGAGGTCGACCTCCAACTCGGCGCTGAGGGTACCAAGGATGCTTTCAAGAAGGCCATTCAGGAAAGACACAGCATCGTGCATCTCGCCGTACATGCGCTCGCCGATGCGAAGAATCCAAGTCACGCGGCCTTGTTTCTGCTTGACGACAAAAACAGCGGCACAGACGGAATGCTCGATTCGACTGAAGTGCTGACTCTCCCAGTGCGCGCCAACGTTGTCGTGCTGTCGGCTTGCGAAACCGCCGTCGGAAGACTTGAAGGGCAGGAAGGAATCGCAACTCTCTCCCGTGCCTTTATGCTGGCTGGCGCCCGAACCGTCGTGAGCACATTGTGGACGATCGATGATACCTTTTCCCGCTACTTGATGTCCCAGTTTTACGCGGGAATTGCCAACGGCCAGACTACGAGCGCGGCTCTCCGGAATGCCAAACTCGATCTTTTGAAGACTTTTGGGCCGCAAGCCGTGCCGTATCGCTGGGCGGCTTACATACTCGAAGGCGCAGACAATTACGTAGTTCCTCTTCCAAATTAACAAGCTATGACTACCGACCGACAAAAAACCCTCAATACCATCAAGACCCTTGTTGCAAAGAAACACGTGACCGTTGACCCGGAAGTGTACGCCGAATGGGCATCCACGCTTGATCGCGTGACGCCAGACCTGCTTACGGCATCGCCGGCCGACTTTCAACAAACAATCCATTCATCGCTGGCCACCTTTCAGACGAGCCATACCGGCTTCCTGAAGCCCGATGCCGAGATGATTCCTTTGCGCCATGCGCTCTGCGCGACGGCGCGGAAGTATCCGACCGCGGACGGCGAGCGGTGGGTGTTTCAGGATGTCATTGAAGATGGCCCGGCCGATCTGGCAGGCATTAGGCCTGGGGACTTATTGCTTGCCAAAGACGGCGCTCCCATTTTTGCCGCCGACAACCCTCGATTCGGTTTCGGCGGAACCTACTCTTTTGTTCTTGGAAATCTGAACGGTACTGAGCCGCGAACCGTTTTAGTGAATGTACCTAATAAGCCCGCCAAGGATCGACCCCCAATGGTCGAACCTAAAGCGCTGTCTTTCCGATACGACGAAGGCATCCCAATCCTTAAGGTCACCACATTTCCCGGCGCGGTCGGATTGCGCTTCGCCAAGGATCTGGACAGCATTGTAGGCAAACTGACCGCCGAGAACTCTGACCGGCTCATCGTCGACCTTCGCGGCAATATCGGCGGCGGCCTGGCATCGTTACGTCTGATGAGTTATCTATGCCCAGATCGCCGTCCTATAGGTTACAGCCTCACCAAACGCCACATCCAAAAGGGCACGAAGCCCGCGGATTTGCCAAGAATCAATCGTCTGCCCGAATCGAAGCTTCGTCAACTCGGCATGTTTGTGCGGTTCCGATTCATTCACAAAGACCGGTCGCTCGTTTTGGAAACCGAAGGTTTAGGTCCCCGACCCTTCCACGGCCACATCGTAATGCTAATTAACGAGCATACGCATTCCGCCGCTGAGATGGTCGCAGCCTTTGCAAAAGAGAACCGTCTTGCGACTCTGGTTGGGACGACCACCGCCGGCGAAGTGATGGGAGGTGCCACTTTCACTACGGGCGAAGGCTATCGGCTGCGCATTCCTGTGACAACCTGGCAGACTTGGGGAGGGATGCAGATTGAGAAGAAGGGTGTGACGCCCGATATCTTCCTGGAGTTTCGCGCGGAAGAGGTTGGCAGCAGCGGAGACTCACAATTTCAAGTTGCCCTTAAGACAGTGAGGGAACTCCCCTGACCAGATGACTCGATGAAGGGCGTGTTGCATGCAAATCGATAAGAGCGCAGTGATCGCCCTTCTTCAAATTCATCTAACTCACTATCACTCTTTTTTCATGCCAGCTTTCATCAGGCCGCCGAAACCGGAATTTGTATTCGCCAGCCGGGACAATACGCAGATCGCCGCTAACTGGGACGGACGTTAGCCCATCCTTGATCGACGCTTGCCCTTCCGCCTGCCAAACTCTATTTCCGTCCAAACTAAGAATTTCGAGTTCGTAAGTTCCAGCCTGGCTGCCGAGTGGCAAATATACCGTCAGATTCAAGTCGTTCCGCGGTAAATGCTGCACCCCGGAATTCGCAGGTTTGGGAGCATCGCCGCGCGCACCCCGAAGTTCGGATCCATCCTCAAAATTTAGGACCGCCGCCTCGCGGTGATTCGAAGCGATGATCACTGGATGCTCGTTTGTCCGGCTCTGCCGCCAAGCGTACAAACTTGCCCCGACAAACACCAGGATGGCCACGATAGCGCCGACTTGCCTCAGCCGTCGGGAATCCCCCTTCTTCTCGTCCGCAAAGGCCACTTCCCTGATTTCTGCAAATTCGCAATAACAGGGCGAACAGTGTTCGATGTGGTTCCAAACGGGATCGTCGAAGGCAATCTTGCGGCTTCTGAGCGCCTCAAAGGTCGCTGCATCCGGGCAGCCCTTCCGTTCGGGGTTCGGGTAGGCAGTGCGCCTCAGCTTGTCAATCGGGTCATTAGCCACCGTCGAAATTTTATCGCTTGCTGTCTGCAAGCTTCCCCAGTCGTTTTTGGGCCAAATGGTATCGGACTCGCACTGAGGCCTCCAGCATTCCCATCTCAACCGCAATTTCTGCGTAAAGAAATCCGCGACCGCGCATGAGAACTATTTTCAGGTCACGAGCATCCAAATTGTCCAAGAGCCGTTCGATCTCGATTCCCGCCAGGATCGCGGAGGAACTGGCGTATTCCCCCGGAAGAGAACTTGTTTCGCATTCCGATAGAGGAACCACGTGAGATTCCTCCACAAAGTCCCGCTGACTCCGCCGAGCGATTCTGCGAAGGACCGTCGAGGCGTACTCGTCTGGTTTAGCGGCGCCACCATCCGCGATGATTCTAGCGACACGAGCCGCTCCCTGAACAAGCTCATCTATATTTGCGTCTGGAATCCGGATTGCTCGTTCGAACGCCCGAACTACAGTCGCTTCGACTGGCTCTGGAACTTGGCGGCCCATGCCATCAATCAGCTTTAACTTGAGCGGTTCAAATGACACTAAAATTTCTCGGAGCCTAAGAAATCAATGTTTCATAATACATCAATTATAAAAAAAATTGAAAAAACATTCTTACTGGTTAAACGTTTTGGCGAAATTTACCCCGCTTACTAGTGAGAGCGAAAATCACCTTGAGTTCTGAGGAGGAACATTGAACAGCTCAAGTCTCGAAACGTGGCCCGGATCTGCCAATTCGGTGCAATCGGCGCCACCAGTAACTCTGGCACTTTCCTCGTTGGAACCGCACTATTCGGTGCAGGTGTTAGCCGAACTTTGGAGGTTAGACGAATCTACCGTCCGTCGTATCTTTGAAGCCGCGCCCGGTGTGTTACGTCTTGGCAATGAAACGCGGCGCAACGGCAAACGTGTTTATTTTACCTTAAGGATTCCAGCCTCCGTCGCGGAGCGCGAGCATCAGCGTCGAGTTGTTGCGACCGCCGAAAACGACGGTGATCGCACCATAGCCGACCCAGGAACGTAGCATCCACTCATAACGAGGTATTCCATGCCAGCAAGTCAAAACAGACCAGCCGTTCTCGTTCTACGTGTCCCGAGGGTTCAGGCGTTCGGCGTACAAAGCTGCGCCGCTGGAAAAGAGAACGATGAAAAACGTGGGGGAATGGCGCATGAATTCATGAACGTAACGGTTCTTGCGGGAGCCGTAGCCGAACAGTTGAAATCTAGTTTCGATCCGAACGCGACGATGAAACGCGTCTTCACCTTGGAAGAAGCCACCGTATACTGTGGCATGCTGATTGACTTCGCCATGATTTTAGAGCCTGTGTTAAGGGGTTAGCAAAGTGGCCAAAACAAAGGAGATCTGACGATGCCCGGGCGACTGACAACGCAATTTGATCCACTATCGGAAATGATACGAGCCGCGTGCGAAGACGCCGTCAAGGCGGTGCTCAACATCAGCGACGTGTCGCCGAGGCGCCTGCTCAGCGTCGAAGAAACGGCAACATACCTTTGTCTGTCCGTGCGCGAAATCTACAATATGCTGAGCACGAGAGAACTTACGGGCGTGAGGCACGGCAAACGCCTGATGGTCGATATCCGCGATCTGGAGAAGTGGGTCGCGGAGCACAAGGCGGCATAAAATGAAGAAGAAAATCCCCACAGGCAGCGTCTTCCAGCGAACTTACCGCGATTCGGAAGGAAAGCTCCGCAAATCTGCGACGTGGTACGTCAAGCATTACGTCAAAGGCAAGCCTGTTCGCATTGCCACCGGAACGACCGACCGCGAAGAGGCACTTCGAGTACTAAGGGAGCGGATGGCGAAAGCAACACGCTATAGCGAACATTCTGAGCAGATCGAGCGTGTATTGGTCGATCAACTCCTCGACTTGGTTATCGAGGACTATCAGTTCAACAAGCGCGGCAGCACCTACGACACCGAGCTTCGGATCAATAAGAATCTCAGACCGTACTTCGGGAAGAAGCGTGCAGCCGATGTGACCACCACCGTGATCAAGAAGTACACCGTACAGAGAATACAAGTGGCGGCTGCGGCTACGGTGAATAAAGAGCTTGCCTTCTTGCGGCGCGCATTTGAACTGGGACTACAACATGAACCGGCATTGGTTGAGAGAATTCCGCATTTACGGATGCTGCCGTTGGATAATGCGCGAACGGGAATCGTAGCACATGAAGATTATCGCGCTATCCGTGATTCTCTTCCCTCGTACGCTCGAATCGCGCTCGTGATCGGCTATCACACGGGTGCTAGAAGGGGCGAGATTCGGCAGATCCGGCTGGACAAAATCGACATGAAAGCGAGCCGCATCGAACTGGCAACTAGGACGACCAAGAACAAGAACGCACGGTACCTTCTCATCTACGGCGACATGGGCGCCGAACTCTCCATGGCCATTTCGCTTGCTGACCCGAAATGCCCGTTCCTGATCCAGAACGAAGGCAAACGAGTGAATGATTGGAAGAAGAGTTGGAGATCCGCATGCATCCTCGCAAAAGTTGATGACGCGCTCTTTCATGATCTGCGGCGCACGGCTGTGACCAACATGATCGAGGCGGGCTTCTCTGAAAAAGAAGCCATGGAAATCAGCGGCCACAAGACCAGGGCGGTGTTTGACCGCTATCACATCGTTTCCCAACGCCGGCTGAAACAGCTCGGCGAACGCATGGAAGCTCACATTCGAACCAAGGAAGCAGACCTAATGGTGCCAGTGAGCGGTGCCAATGGAAAAACCAATGTTCACTAAACCATTGAAAGGAATGGTGAGCCGGGCGGGACTCGAACCCGCGACCACCGCATTAAAAGTGCGATGCTCTACCAACTGAGCTACCGGCCCTTCAATCAGACAACTCGTCTCAGATTACCATCCTGTGCCAGCGCGTGTTCAGCAATCGCCATCGCCTCTTCCCGAGTGTTAATCTCGCCTTCGAGTTGCGCCGATTCCACCGCTTCCAAAGCTTGACTAAAACTCGGCCCGGGCAAGTAGCCTGCCGCGATCAGGTCACGTCCGGAAATCAACCGCGGCGGATGCAATGATTCAACGCTCACCTCCGCCAATTGCTGGCGCAAGAATTCATACGTCTCCGTGTGGCCATGGCTCGCCAGGCAATCCAAACGGTGAAGCGCCAGATGTTCGTCGAAATGTTCCATTCGTAAAAAACGCTTCAACGTGCTGGCGCGCATCTTCGGTACGTCCTTAAACGTCATGTGATGGGCCACCAAGGAGGTTATCCGATCCACCTCGTCGTTTGAGAAACGCAGCCGTTCGAGCAGCAGTCGCGCCATGGATGCACCAATCTCCGCATGACCGTCAAAACGGATTCGGTCCGCTCTCCGGAACGTCGGCGGCTTTCCTACATCGTGCAGCAACACACCGAACGCCAGCGACGGCGTCGCCCGTCCCATGTTTTCCAGCATTAGCAACACGTGCTTCCAAACGTCGCCTTCCGGGTGATACTCCGGGGGCTGCTCGACACCTTGAAATGCCTTCACTTCAGGCATCAGCCGAGCTAGCAGTTGCAACTCATCCAACAACTCCAGGCCACGCCGGGCGCCACCTTCGCAGAAAATGCGCACCAGTTCATCGCGCACACGCTCAGCGGAAACAGTTGCCACAAATTCGGATTGCTGCGCAAGGGCTGCTCGCGTATTCTCTTCGATTTCGAAATTGAGCCGAGCCGCGAATCGCACTGCTCGCAACATTCGCAGGTGGTCTTCTTTAAAGCGGCGCTCGGCATCCCCGATCGCGCGGATTGTGTGACTCGCCAAATCCGCGCGCCCGCCGACGAAATCAAGAATCTCGCCCGAGACGGGATCTTGCATCAATCCGTTGATCGTGAAATCGCGGCGCTGCGCATCCAAGGCCGGCTCGATCTGAAAGCGTACCTCGTCTGGTCTACGACCGTCGCTGTAGCCGCCCTCGCTACGGAAGGTGGCCACTTCCACCTGTGTCGCCCCTTCTTTGACCAGCACAACTCCGAAGTGTGCGCCCACCAGCGTGGCACCCGGGAAGTAAGTAGCCACTTCGTTGGGATTGGCGTCAGTAGCTATGTCGTAGTCTTTGGGTTCAATTCCTAACAGACGATCACGCACGCAGCCGCCAACTAGATAAGCCTTGTGTCCATGACTCCGCAACTGTGCGAATAGGAGAAGAGCGAGCTTCAGACTCTCAACGTGCTCGGGCACTACTTCTTTTTCGCGGAAATTCCAATTTCAGGAGCAGCCTCGCTGTCATTAGCGGGCTCCTCCGACTCTCTCGAACTGCTGCCGTTTTGTTCAGCTAGCGCTGCAGCCGCCTTCGCCTCTTCTTCCATCTTCTTCAGCTCTTTTTTCGAAGGGGGTGCCTGCTCATGCCGGTAGTCATGATCGTGGTAACACGTGCGGCAGCGCACTTTAGCGGCTTCGTTTCCTACCAGAGATACGATGGCATGATTGGTGAGTCGGCGACATTTGATGCAAAAGTCGTCGATGATATCACCTAATCGTTTTTCTCCGAACATATTTAGTCCCGACTAGGGGAGTATAACAGCATTGGGACGACAATTTCAGGCTTTCGGTTTCCAATCTCCGGTTTGCTAAACTCTAGTTTTCGAAGCCCTATGGCCAGGTAGCTCAGTCGGTAGAGCGCAGCCCTGAAAAGGCTGGCGTCGGCGGTTCGATTCCGTCCCTGGCCACCATAGTCCATTTGCTTGTATTGAAGAGAGTCATGCGGTTTTTCTGCAGATTCGCGGCCGTTCTTGTAACGTTCGCTTTCCTGGCCAATGCCCAGTGCGCGGCATTCTGCTTTTCCGTATTGCCAACGCATCAAGCGGCACATCCGTGCTGTAAACCAACAAAAACTTCAGGCGAAGCGCAATGTGCCAACGCAGTTCCATGCACGGACTATTTGGTTTTGCAGAAAGCCATTCATCCGGCGGCTCCACAACTCTCGGCCAGCTTGTGGGCTCCGTCGATATTGACGCTAATGATCCTCCGCCTAAAACCAACTTCCTGGCATTTCGGCGAAGATCTTCCCAATCCACCTCGTTCCATTACAATTCGCAGAATTTGACCCACGTAAAGCAGCGGTGCCGTCTTGGTCAGTGCAGTTAAATTTGGGCGAGCTATGCACATAAGCAAAAGATTATTGGTCGTGTTTCTATTTTTCGCTTCCTTTTCGTTTGCACAATCGGGCCCAATGGGGAGCATGAACGCGGCCGGAATGTCTCTCATGGAAGAGTCTTCTGGCACCAGCATGGATCCGCTTGGGGCCTCGATGCCGATGATCGCGATCGAGGGCGGCGGTTGGAACTGGATGTTTATGGGTCAAGCGTTTGTCGTCGACACGCAGCAATCGGGTCCGCGCGGCCATGATAAGTTCTTCTCGACTAACTGGCTGATGATTAGTGCAGAGCATCGTGTTGGAAAGGGAAGTTTTATGACCCGCCTTATGTTGAGTCTTGAACCGGCGACGGTTACTTCGCGACGCTATCCGGAACTGTTTCAAACCGGCGAGACAGCATATGGCCTACCTATAGTGGACGGGCAACACCCACATAACTTAATCATGGGTCTTAGCTTCACTTATGCGCTTCCTCTCGGGCAGAACGGGCTCTGGGAGGCATACTACGCTCCGGTCGGTGATCCTGCGCTCGGCCCAGTCGCATACCCGCATCGCGCATCAGCTGCTGAACTTCCGCAAGCCCCTCTATCTCACCATTGGGAGGATTCAACGCACATCTCCTATAATGTGGCCACCTCCGTGTTGTCCTTCAAGAAGTTTCGTTGGGAAACCAGCGGTTTTCACGGCGCGGAACCGGGCGAGAACCGCTGGATTGTTACTTCGGGTGCAATGGATTCATGGGCCTCGCGGGTTTCGGTATTCCCAAATCAACACTGGGTGGCGCAAGTTTCCGCTGGCCGCATCACCCGCCCGGAAGCGCTCCAGCCCGGTGATGTCGTACGTACAACTGCTTCACTTTCCCATACGAAAGCTCGGCGGGGCGGCGACTGGTCGTCAAGTGTGATCTGGGGACGCAATCACGATACGGCGACGAAGCGCAACGGGAATGCTTACACAGTAGAATCGGTCCTACCACTAACGCGTAAGAACATTTTGACTGGGCGTGCGGAATTAGTGGATAAGGACGAGTTATTCCCGACAGTATCGGCCTTAGATGGCCGAACCTTCCGAATTGGTGCTTATACGGTCGGCTACTCACGCGAGATCGGCATGGCCCTTAAGACCTTGCAGACAGCACTGGGGGCAAACTGCACTCTCTATTCATTTCCGGGAGCGATCAAACCGTACTATGGCAACCGGCCTTTCGGAGTTGACATATATCTTCGGCTACGACTTAGACAAACTCCCTGATCCAGTTAGCGAGTATACAGCTGGAATGCTGCCCAAAAATAAGGGACGGTCGACTTGCTAACCAATGCCAGTTTAGTGTCATGCAAAGCCTGGGTAGGCTTTTCGCCAGCACTGAGCTTCACATAGAAGTCTCTCATGAAACTGGCAGTGGCATGGTCCGACACGCGGAATGAGCTCGCGAGGACATTCTTAGCTCCCGCACTTAAAATGGCCCATGTTAGCCCTACTTGCCCTTCGCCCGGTAAGCTCTTGCCACCGGCGCCTTCGCATGCCGAGAGAGTGACCAAATCTTCGTTCATGGTCAAATTCATGAGGTCGTGAGCGTAAAGGTAACCGTCCGGGTGAGTCGCATCGGGAGTCAACATGATGTAGGAATCGAGGGGGCTTACTTTGTTGGCAAAAGCATGCGACGAAATGTGGAGAAGTGAAAACTCGCCTGGTCGACTATCTAAGAAATGCTGCGGCGTTGCGTTTGTTCCTGTTAGTTGAAGTTTGTTGGTATTTGGAAAGAGTTGCTGAATATCATTGATCTCGCTGACAGACCCGGGGAGAACCGCTTGTCCTTTGGGAATTGTGTCACCGACAAGCAGAAACCGGCTTGGGGGAATTGTTCTGTCGCTGGCGAGAGAGAGCGAAGGAGCCACCGTCATGGTCACCGTCTTGAGCCAATATTGTGGCGGTCTTGCCGGCGGCACGAGCGTTTCGAGATCGAGGGTTGTCAAGGGACCGCTGGGCACGATAATGACCTTTGATCCAGCAGGGATGAGCGACTCTGCGGGTGCGATGAGTTTGCGATATAAGTCGGTAGAGGAGTTCGGGGTTTGTAGCAAGTCTCGCTGGTCGGCAATGTCGAGATTGTGATTTTGAATGTCGCGATCCAGATTTTGCAGGTCTCTTAGGACGAAGATCTTCGTTTGCCGGGCGTTTGTTGCCCAAAGATAGGCATTGTGTTTTGTAATCCAGTAAGAGAGGATGATGGCGTCGCGAGCACTGGCAATCGCTTTAAGCTTCTCTTGGGGTGGAGTCTTCTCGTAGTGCAGGCGTTCGGCGAGACGCTGGGCTCGAAAGGTCTCGGCTACTTTCAGCGACGTTTCCGCAGAGGCCTTCTGGTCGACTAAGAAATCGATATAACGAGAGACCAGCCTTTCCACATAAATCGAAAAAGTCATTCGATCTTGATCGGAATCCATTTGTTCGCGAGCATTCGAGGCAGTTTCCACGGAATTCCTAAATTCGCGATCCGCCTCTTTGTAACGCTTCATATCGGCAAGCGTTTGAGCCATCTCCGCATGTAGGCGCCAAAGAACTTGCGCGTCGTTTTCCTGATTGAGCGTTTTTTGCAGGCTAATCAGTTGCCTATGTGCCGCTTCCAGATTGCCTTTCAAACGAGCGATGCTCGCCGCGTTAAGCTTTGCTTCGCTCACTATCCAGGAAATGGGCCCGTTTGGATTGGCATCCTGGATTACTTCTCTGTTGTAACGATCTGCATCGTCAAGTTGGTTCATCTCAATCAATACTGCCGCTAGGTCTTCTAAGTAAGCGTAGTAAACTTCGGGCTTCGATGGCTTCAGGATTGCGATCGCCTCCAGGTAGTCGCTCTTTGCAGAAAGATTTTCGCCGCGAATGTTATGAACAAAAGCACTAATCGAAAGAATAAGCGCCGCATCGATTTCGTTAGAACCTTTGCTTCGCCCTAAAAGGTCCAACGCCTTCTGAAAGTCACCCATGTCAACGTAGGCTAATGCCAAATTGGTCCTGGTCATCGAGATGAGGCCGGTGAAGTGATGTGATTGTGCCAATGCCAGCGCATTTTCGAACGAAAGCTGCGCTTGCCGGTAACGCGAAGAGCTGAGGTAGTAATTGCCGCTGGTAAACGGAACAACGGCCGCCCAATATTTATCGGGACAGTTCAGCGCCTCTTGCCCGGCTTCTGCCAGGGAAACTCGAGCGTTGCGATCGTTCAAGTAGATGAGGACTTGCGCGTAGTGAAGCAAAACCTCAGCTCTCCAACAAGAATCGTTGAAGGATTTCGCTCTTTCCCTCGTCAAGGCCTGTTTAGTAAGCTCTCTACTGAGCGTGTAATTTCCGCCAGACCGCTTCAGCTCAACATAACCCGCGGCGGCCAACAATCGAACTGAAATCTCGGGATCATTCGGTTGGAAGGCCAAAAGTTCCAGAACTTCTGTGAGCGGCTTGCCGCGCAGCGGGCTATTCTGCTCAATTAAGATATCCGCGTACAACAGGCGCAACCGGCTCTGCCATGAACTAGTGTGAGGATTTTCTTTGGAACTGATCCAAAGTTTTTTCGCTTTCGCAAGAGCCTCCCTGGGAAGAACGTGACGCTCTTCTGAAATCTCTCTTGCAACAGCAAGAGGCTCTTCGGCTGCTCTCTTGGTCTCGCATCCCCATTGAAGAATTAATAAGCCAACAAGAGCAAATAACAAACCGGGGCAGGGCTGCTCCAATCGACTAGAGTCGGAAGTAGGCACGAATACAGGTTATTGTATCGGCCTTTATTTTGGTCTTTACGGAGTGCCGTTAGGCGGTGGAGTATGTGCATCAAAAGTACGGTTGATTTTCTTACGCTTCTTCCATTCTTTCCACCAACCAATGAATGCGTCAATTGGAGAAAACCAATGTTTGCGGCGCTTCTTGTCTTGCTCGGTAAGAATGGGCTGACAAGCCTCCTTCCTCAACGAATCCATTTGAGCTTTATCTTCCTCTGCCATTTTTGCTCTCTTAGCTGCTGCCATCTCATTCCTCATTTCAAATCAAATTCGTAGCTCTCATCCAACTTGTGGCCATTCCGCGAGTCTTCGGCGTCAAGGCCTTCGACCAGAACAGTGAAACGCCCGCTGCCCAAAGTTTTTCGCAGCACCTGCACCGAAAGCCGCCGGGTAGAATCTTTGGCTGGAGCCGGCACAATTTGCGAAAAACTTCTATTTTGCCCGCCGAGAATACTGACTCTATAGAATGCGAACTCCGCATCGGATGGCAAAGTCACTTCTACAGTCGCCGATGGGGTTCTGAGCGGGGCTGCCCTTTCCGCCGCGCCTTTTTCCAAACCTCTTGCCAGGATGACCGTATTCGCATGCAAACCCGTCAAGTCGGCAATGACGAACTGTTGCCAGCCGGTAATCGGCAATAATACGGCGGCCATTACTGCTGCGGACTTAAGCCACAGCTCATTTGAGAATTGAAAAAATCGCGCATACCAAGGCGCAGCCGTTACCGTTTGCTCAGGCGGGACAATGTTCGAAACAAAGATTCGCACTGCTTCCACAGCTTCCGTGCAACTCGCGCATTCAAAACAGTGTTGCTCAAAACGCGTCTCCTCTTCCTCCGACATTTCTTCTAAGAGATATGATTCAACGGCAAAAGTCTTCAACGCCTCTTCGTGGTCTTTACGAATCTCCAAAATCCGTGTGGCAGAAGACACTGGTTCACCAACTATAGAGACAACGGACCCACTCATAGAACCTTCGGCAAAATTGTACTTTCTTTTACTAACTTCATTTTTTTCAAACCTCGTGGCCTTCCTGATTTTCATTTCTTTCTTTCCACCTTCTCTGAAATCTTTGCCGAGCGTGGAACAAAATCATACGTAGCTGGATGCGATTCAACGGCGCATACTTCGCACACACTTCGTCGCGTGTCAGTTCTTTATAGAATAAGTCTGTCAACACGTTGCGATCGCGATCGCTCAGCTCGCGAAGCACCGCCTGTACATCTTTCTCGTTTTCTTTTCTGAGCAGCCTTGCTTCGGTCGTTTCCTCGCGTGCCGAAATATGATCGAGATTGATATCCTCCTGGCCACTTTTTAACTTCGCCTTTATCGTTTTGTTTCTAAGATTGGCGCAAACTCCGCGGACGTACGACGGCAAACATGCCGGGTCGCGCAACTGTCCGCGCAAGATGTTAGTAATGGCAACAAACATCACCTCGTCGATCAGGTCATCTATCTGTTCGGCACGGAACGCTCCGCAAAGCTTGATGCGCAGCAATTTCCGAAAATAAGCGTTGAAATGTTTGGCAGTTTGGTAGTCTCCACTACGCAACCGCGCCAGATAATCGTCGTCGAACGGGCCATCCGGCGGAAATTTGATGATGTTTGCAGCCATACTTTGGGCGAACCTTTCGAACAGTCCAAAACTAACTCGATTCTCTAGCACGTTAAGTGCCGAATGGTTCAATCCCGTTTCACCTTGGCCCGAAAAATCTCAGGTTTATTTTTCCGCCTCATCAACCTCCAACGCCCTCTTAGTGCGTTTCTAGGCCAAAGCGTTTCGAGATCCCCGCTTCGCACTAGAAATTTTTAATTGGAGTCGCTGACTTCGAAAAAATAGGATTGCAGGTCTAGACTATTCTTGGCCTTGGGCGTCGCAAGACCTTTCAAAAAAACTGTGAACTTTCCTACACCCAACGCCTTTGTCGAAACTTGCATCGAAAGTCTTCGACCGGATTGCCTACTTTCCACAGGCAGCACTCGCGAAGCCAGTTCACGGTTGTCGCGCGCGATGGTCATGCGATAGAAGGGGAAGACCGGGGCATCATCGGGGGGCATCACCTCAACAGTTGCGGAGGGAGTGGAAAGCTTATAGGCATTGTCGTCGGTAGGGCCCTTTTCCAGTTGCTTGGCAAGAATTGTGGTATTGGCCATCGCTGCGGGAACAGCGCTGAAATTTCCGCTGGTTATCAAGGCGAGCGAAGCCGCAGCCGCCCCGCCCAACAGCCAGATTCCCCAGGAAGGAACCGTTACCGGATTTTGCAGCAGGGCGACCCAACGCTTCCACCAGGGATCGAGCGAACGGACGCCTTCAAGAAAGGCCTGGCCGGCTATGAGTGCGTCGGCGCAAATGCTGCATTCGAAATAGTGTTCTTCAAAACGCGAACGTTGCTCTTCCGTGAGTTCATTTAGCAGATAGCTCTCAACGGCGTTCGTTTGTTCGGCCTCTTCGTGGGCCATTGGAATTGTATGGTTGCTCATAGAATTGGTCGATCAAGTCAAGCACCGCCACGCCGTCAGTCGTGCTTCCGATTTCCGGATTGTGCCAATCGTTGGTCATTGTCGTGGGCCCCGATCGAAGTCCCTCTGGCCGCATAGTGTTACAAAACGGCATTTCGTTTCACGGGGGCGCTAAATATTCGGGGTTTTTTCCAGCGCATCTGCTGGCTAGACCCTCGTATGCGAGTCTATAAGGATTCGTGGGCCTTACATCACACCATTATCGGCAATTGCCCGGACATTTAGTGGGACGGAGCAGCCTACGGAGGCACGCCGGAATTTTTCACCTTTGGGCCTTGGGCGTGGGGGCTGTCATCTCGGGTGATTTTTTCGGCTGGAACCTGGGGCTCAGCGCGGGCGGCTTTGGCGGTTTGATGGCAGCGCTTAGCGTCATGACACTCCTCTATCTTTGCTTGTGCAGCAGTATTGCTGAAATGTCGCCAGCACTGCCTCACGCGGGTGGCGCTTATTCGTTTGCCCGTACTGCGCTCGGTCCCTGGTGCGGCTACCTAACGGGCCTCGCCGAAAACATGGAGTATATCTTCACACCGGCCGTGATTGTTGTGGGCATCGGCGGCTATCTGGGCGCGGTATTTCAAACGCCCCCAAGTTGGGCACCGCTCTGGTGGCTTGCCTGTTACATAGTTTTTGCCGGACTAAATATTGCAGGCGTCGAAACTTCTCTTCGGGTATCAGCGACGGTTTGCGTCTGCGCCCTGGCTATTCTCTCTATCTTCGCTATTGGCGCGACACCGCACTTCAACTTGCATCGCTGGGCATTGGAAGGCGGTGCTTGGCTGCCCAAGGGTCCGTCAGGTATTTTCGCTGCCCTGCCCTTCGCGCTCTGGGTTTATTTAGGGATTGAACAGATGCCCTTGGCCGCCGAAGAAGCGCATGAGCCTGCTGAAACAATGCCGCGCGGGATTTATTGGGCCCTCGCCACTCTGGTCGTGTTCGCTTTTGTCGTATTAATTTTGAACGCCGGCATTTCGCCGGGCGCGACCGCCGTAGGCATGTCCACGGAACCGTTGTTCCTGGGCTTTCGGACAATCTTCGGTGAAGGCTTCCGTAGCACGGCGCTCGCGCTCTTCGCTTGTACGGGATTGATTGCGAGTTTCCACGCGATTATTTATGCCTATGGCCGGCAAATTTATTCGCTGGCGCGCGCTGGCTATTTTCCACCCTGGCTTTCCGTGACACACCACTCTCGCAAGACACCTTACCGTGCACTCATTGTGGGTTCGATCATCGGATATGCGACAGCGCTCGGGGTTTATTTGCTCCCGCAACAGAGCCCGGTGGCAGGCGTTCTGCTCAACATGGCGGTTTTCGGTGCAGTAATCGCTTACGTCTTCCAAATGGTTTCGTTTATTGCATTGCGAATGCGCTACCCGCAGATTGAGCGTCCGTTTCGCAGCCCATTGGGTGCACTGGGCGCTAGCGTTGCGGCTCTTATTTCGGTCGTTACCCTGGGCGCGCTGTTCGTAAATCGCGACGACCGGCCAGGCGCTTGGGGCGCGCTCGTTTGGTTTATTTTGGGTTTGCTTTATTTCGCGCTGTACTCGCGAAAAAGGCTGATCTTATCGCCCGAAGAAGAATTCGCTATACGTCAGGCAGGCACGGCGACAAACTGATAACCGACGCCGCGAACCGTGATCAGATGCTTTGGACTCTTTGGATCGTCTTCTAAATAACGCCGCAAACGAACGATGAAATTATCAATGGGCCGCGTGTCGGTATCTTCCTGCAGACTCCAAACCTTCTGCAGCATGCTCTTGCGCGAAACCGGCTTGCCTTCGAACTCGATCATGAAGCGCAGCAGATTCGCTTCCATGAGCGTTAGACGAAATACCTGGTTGCGTACCCAAAGTTCAAGCGAATCGAAGTTCACCCATTTATCGCCTTCAGCGCCAAACTTGAAAACATCGTCGGCCTTGCGTGGAATTGGCGGTTGTAGCCAGTGGCGGCGGCGCAATAATCCGCGAATGCGTGCAATTAATATCGCCAGATCAAAAGGCTTGGTCAGATAGTCGTCGGCGCCCGCTTCAAAGCCGCGCAGTACGTCGTCGGAATGTCCGCGCGCGGTGAGCATCAGGGTAGGCACCAGCAAACCGGCTTGGCGCATTTCGGTCATCACGCCGAAACCATCTTTGCCGGGCAGCATCACGTCCAAGATCATGACGTCGAAAGCCGCGCCTTCATTCAGTTTTTCCAGCGCCGCTTCGCCTGTTTCGACTGTTTCGACTTGATAGCCTTCGGCCTCCAGATTAAACCGCAACCCCTCGGCCAGATGCAGTTCATCTTCCACCACCAAAACGCGACTCATGTTTGATTCGACACCGGCAACTGAATGACAAACGTGCTGCCCTGTCCCGGTCCCGCACTTTCCGCCCACACTTGTCCGCCATGGCGCTTTGCCACGGAGCGGACAATGAAGAGCCCGAGTCCTGTACCTTTAAGCCGGCTCGCCAGTGGACCCGGCACACGGTAAAAACGCCGAAAAATTCTTTTTAATTCGTTTTTGGCGATGCCGGTGCCTTGGTCCTTCACACGGATCGCCACAAACTTGCCATCCACATTGGCCGTCTGCACAACGACGTTAACGCTAGAACCAGAATATTTCACCGCATTGTCAACCAAGTTCGCAACCGCCGATTGCACTTCATCGGCGTCGCCTTGAATTGTAAAATTACCACAAGGCTCGAACAAAAGCGCGTTCGGCAAGAGGCTGTGCAGAGTTCTGGCGCGCTCCACGCATTGCTGCAGGAGCGTATTCAAATCAATGGGTGCGGAACTTAAGATCGGATGCGCTGCCCCCAGCCTTCCAGTGCGCAACACTTGCTCAATCGTGTGCAGGAGCCGGTCGCTATCTTCCAGCATGATGCGGTAGAATTCGTCGCGCTTTTTGTCGTCGACTGAACGCGTTAACAGTGTTTCCAGATAAAGCCTTATGGAAGCGACAGGTGTTTTTAGTTCGTGTGTAACCGCGTTGATAAACGCATCGTGCTGTTCGTTGCGCCTGATTTCCCGGACCAGGAAAATTGTATTAAGCACCACCCCCGCAATGATAATGGCGAGCAGGAGAATTCCCAGGAACAGCAAAATCCCGGTACGCCAATTGAGCAAAACCCAACCAATATAGAGGAGCAGGATGACGGTGATCAACCCAGCGCCCAAGGCGATGAAGAAGGCGATCGATTTCTGGCGTCCGCTGACAACCATAACTTGAGCTTATCGCTTGTTACGATTGAGTCTGACTTCTTTTTGAATGCCCCTTCGCCTTTTCAACACTTTGACGCAAGAGCTGGAACCGTTTCAGCCGCTAAAAGACAATACCGTGCGGATGTATACGTGTGGTCCGACAGTATACAACTTCGTCCACATTGGTAACTTTCGCACATTTACCTTCCAGGATATTTTACGAAGATGGCTGCGTTACCGAGGATATGCGCTGGATCACGTGATGAACGTAACAGACGTGGAGGACAAGATCATCCTCAACGCCGCGAAGGAAAACAAATCTATCGAGGATTATACGCACGTCTATACGAAAGCCTTTTTTGAAGACGCAGCCGCCTTACGTTTAGAGCAGCCGGAGCGCGTGACGCCCGCGACCAAGCACATTCCGGAGATGGTGGAAGCCATTGAAAAGCTGACCGCCAAAGGCTATACGTACACAAATGACGGTTCGACCTATTTCCGCATTGCAAACTTTCCAAATTACGGTAAGCTGTCGCATATTGATTTCAGTGGGATTCGCGCGGGTGCGCGCGTCGATCAGGACGAATACGACAAGGCGGATGCACGCGACTTTGTGCTTTGGAAAGGCCGCAAAGGTGACGAACCTTTTTGGCCTACGCCTTTCGGGGACGGTCGCCCGGGTTGGCATATAGAATGTTCTGCGATGGCGATGGGCCTGCTTGGGGAGACGCTCGACATTCATGCGGGCGGCGTGGATCTGATTTTTCCGCATCATGAAAATGAGATCGCCCAATCGGAAGCCATCACGGGCAAACCGTTTGCGCGCTTTTGGCTCCACTCTGAGCACCTGCACATTGAGGGGCAGAAGATGTCGAAATCGCTTGGTAATTTTTATACGCTGCGCGATTTGCTGGACATGGGGAATCAGCCAGAAGTGATTCGTTATGTGCTCGCCTCGGTGCCTTATCGGAAGAAGCTCAATTTTACTTTCGACGGATTGAAGGCCGCGGCAAAGAGCATCGAAAGACTGCGCGATTTTGAGGCGCGCGTCACGTCCGCCAAGTTGCCGGCCGGGAAGAATCAGACCATTTCGGATCGATCGGCGGCCGCGATTCGACAGTTCGAAGATGCCTTGGACGAAGATCTTAATACTGCGGAGGCGCTGGCCGCGATTTTCGAATATGTGCGTGCCATGAACACCGCACTGGATGAGAACCATTTTGAGGAAGACAACAGGTGGGACGCGGCGCGGGTTTTAGAAGTGTTCGACACTATCTTTGACGTACTCAAACCCTCGGCAGCCCTTGCTGCCAAAGAAAACTCTGTGAGCGATAGTGAAATTGAAGCGCTGATCGAAGAGCGCAATCAAGCCAAGAAGGCGCGGAACTTCAAACGCTCCGATGAGATTCGCGACCTCTTATTACAGAAAGGCATTCTCCTCGAAGACACCAAGGACGGTGTCCGCTGGAAACGAAAATGAAGTTTGAATCTCAAGTCGTGCATGCCGGGGATCGTAAGCGCGAACGGCCTATTGCGATCCCATCGACCACGCCGATCCATTTGGCGACGACATACTTTTACGACACCGCCGAACAGTTAGACCGCATCTTCGGGCATGAAGAAGACGGTCCCAGCTATTCGCGTTATGAAAACCCGACGAATAGCGCGTTGGAAGAGTTGACGACAACCCTCGAAAATGGCCACGGCTCACTAGCTACCTGCTCAGGTATGACGGCGCTGCACCTGGCATTTCAGGCGGCGTTGCTCGATAGGCCGCATTCGATCGTGAGTTCGTCATCCATCTATGGTGCGACGCTTAAGCTGCTGGACCAGGTGATTGGTCCGTTCGATGTGAATGTGAAGTATGTGGACATTTGCGACCTGGCGGCGGTGGAAAAGGCGATTGCTGCGGAGAAGCCAGGTTGTGTGTTTCTAGAAAGCATCTCTAATCCGGTGTTACGTGTGGCCGATATTCCCAAAATCGCGGAGATGGCGCACGCCGTTGGAGCCGCGGTTGTTGTCGACAGCACGTTCGCCTGCCCGATGTTGATGCGACCCCTGGACCTGGGAGCGAACATGGTGGTTCATAGCGCAACGAAGTACTTGTCAGGGCATGGTGACGTACTGGGCGGCATTATTGTGAGTGACGCCGAGAACCACGAAAACGTCCGTATGCTGTCCCGTATCGCCGGTGGCACACTGGGACCTTTTGAAAGCTATCTCACGATGCGCGGCATTAAGACGCTTGCGTTGCGTTACGAACGTCAGTGCCAGAACGCCCGCAAACTCGCCGACTGCCTGGCAACGCACGCAGCGGTGGAGCGCGTTTACTATTGTGCCGATCCACGGCACCCCGACGCGGCCACAATCAAGCAGCTGTTTGCTCCAGACCTTTATGGCGCCATCTTGGCCTTCGAAATTAAGAATGCGGATAAAGCGGCTGTGCTGAAATTCATGACGCACCTCAAAATGATAGTGCCCGGCACTTCTCTCGGCGACGTACATACTCTGTTGCTCTATCCTGTCATGTCGTCGCACCGCGATGTCGCCCCTAAAATGCGTGAGCGCATGGGCATTCGCGAGAATCTTGTACGGGTGGCGGCTGGTATTGAAGCGGTGGAAGATATCTACGCCGATCTGGATTCGGCGCTGCGCTCGATCTCTTAGTTAGTCGCATGGCAATGCACTTCGCGTCGGCCCGGCGATTTCTTGCCAGTGCTGACCGAGCGCCGCTCGCCTGCCATGCTAACAAGGAAGTGTAGTGTTTGCTCATCAGCGTAAGAAGATTCAGTTGCTCTTCGCATTGGCCGACGCGTTCCTTACGGTCATTGCGTTCGAAGCGGCTTACGCTACCCGCCTTCACTTAACGTTTGAGCACATATTTTTCTTTGTACCAGAAACCCACATTCTGCTGATTGCAGTTTGCGCGATTGCCTCTTATTTGGATTCGGCAACATCTCGCAGTTTGCGGCGAGCGTTGACCGCCGCCGCGGTGTTGATCCTTGTCGAGTACCTGCTCCGCCTTGATGTGAGCCGCAGTTTTGTCTGCTTGTTCTTTTTCTACAACCTGCTGCTGTTGGTTATCACTCGGCTGCTGCTTCCCAGGGTGATTGGCGCGTTTCAGCAGGGATTCGGCAAGCCTTATCATCTGGTTCTGGTTGGCAGTGACGTGAAGACCAAGTTGCTAGCGGAACGTTTGCGTGAAGGTTCGCCATTTCCGCTAGAGATTGTGGAACGGCTCACGGAGGCGGAGTGCGTCACGGAGTTGCCGAAGCTCATCGCGGGGAAGGTTGTGGACGAAGTCATCTTCGATGTGGACAGTGGACATCTGACAGCGCTGGAAGATGTCTTTTTGGCCTGCGATGAAGAGGGTGTACGGATGCGGGTGGCCATCGATTTCTTCCCGCATGTGAACAGCGACATCACACTTGACCGGGTGGGAGGAGCGCCGCTGCTCACATTCTCAGCCGCGCCGCTCGACGATCTGCGCCTGGTGTTGAAACGCATCTTTGACATAGTGTTCTCGGTCGTTGTGCTAACCGTTCTTTCGCCGTTTCTGCTCTTTGTGGCGGCGCTGATAAAGCTGACCTCACCCGGACCTGTCATCTTTCGGCAGGCGCGCTGTGGTTTGAATGGACGCCGCTTTACTCTTTACAAGTTCCGGTCTATGATCGAAAACGCTCAAGAACTACGGTCGCAACTCGAACATTTGAACGAACGCGAAGTGGCTTTCAAAATCGCCGGCGATCCGCGGATCACGCCCGTTGGGCGCTGGCTGCGTAAGTTTTCCCTTGACGAGTTCCCGCAGTTTTTGAACGTATTGCGCGGCGACATGTCCATTGTCGGTCCGCGTCCCCCGCTGCCGGAAGAAGTGGATCAATATGCGCGCTGGCAACGCCGCCGTCTGCGCATGCGCCCGGGGCTGACTTGTCTCTGGGCCATTGCCGGACGGGACAAAATCGATTTCAACGCCTGGATGCGGATGGACATTTCTTATATTGAGAATTGGTCGTTGCATCTCGACTGGTCGATCATTCTGAAGACGATTCCGCAGGTGCTGGCTGGCCGCGGCGCACATTAGAAAGAACAATCTCATGCAACTTGTCCCCACCAATGAAGAAGTGATCGCACTGCTGCGCGAAACAGGCGCCTTGCGCGATGGCCATTTCGAATATCAGAATGGCACGCACGCCAATGAGTATTTACAGGTAGCGCTGGCGTTTCGCTATTATCAGCACGCCAAAGTTTTGAGCGTGGGCCTGAGCCGCCGATTGCGCGCCGATTCCGAGATCCGGGCGATGATCAAAGAGCTATCGATTGTGTGCCCGGACAATACGGCGGGTTTGCCGATTGGCTACGGTGTTGCCGAAGCGTTGCGCGTTCATCAGACTTATTGGGCAGAGCGCGATTCGGATAGCGGGCCGATGCGGTTTCGGCAGTTTTTGGAGCCGCACAATGGTGACAAGGTTTTGCTGGTGGACGATGTCCTACGTTCCGGCAAGCGCTTCACAGAATTGCGGGCGTTGCTGGAATCGAAGGGCGCGCAAGTCGTGGGCTTGGCGGTGGCGGTGTATCAACCGAATCCGACGATTGCCGATTTCGGCAATCTGCCATTGTTCTATTTGGCCAAGATGGATGCGGTGTATTACAAGGATTCGGCGTCTTGCGAATTGTGCCGGAAGGGTGTGCCGGTGGAGAAGGTCTGGACGTAAGCGCTATGAAGGGAGCGTCGCGCGTTAACATTACAGCATGGTGGTAACAACTGCCCCTCTTAGCGTTGCCGAATTCTCTCGCCTTCCTCGGCCTGCTGGAGGTGTTCGCCAAGAACTGCACCACGGAAGTTGGTTGAGTTGCCGCCGGTTAAGAGCTTCACACACAGATCCAGAAGCAACTGGTCAGCCTGTTAGAGGCGCTTCTAAACACTGCTGAATATGGAGTGGACAAGGAGTTTCCATTTCGGCCGGCTGCGGACTACGAGGTCTGGGTTGCAGATGTTGCCGTCTTCAGCCTGGGGCTCTGGAATCAGACGGCGGATGACGATTATTTCACGGCCGCACCAGCCCTGGTTATTGAGGTACTTTCACCGTCTAACACGGAACCCGCAGCGGGAAAGCGTAAAGGTGATTCACGCCAGCGGGCACTTGAGCGTTTACGACGCGGCGAGCATTATTAAATCGAACTTGCTTACCGGATCGCTTGCCGTGCGCGAGATTTTCAGCCTTTGAGCGAAGCTAATTAAACCGTTTTATAAATACGCTCAAGTATATCGCCACAATTCACTCCCTCGCGGTCGCGGTTTCACCGCCTTCTATTTAGGCCGCCTCTGGTATCCCGTAGAGCTTTGACAGCCCCATTTGGCTTCAAATTCCGTTTTGATGACAGAGTATTGAGATCCACCGACCATAGTGGTCTCGCAAAAACGTTCGATACCGGCAACGAGGGCCTTCTTTTCCTTCAAGGCGGTGGCTCCTTCTTTCTCGTTTTTATGATTTTGCCCTTCGAACCCATTCGTTGACTTGCGCCTTTGCGCTGTTAACCTTAGGAGGTCATTGAGGGATTTGCGATAGGTGTTGAAGTCGATGCAGGAGTTCTGGAGGTTTTGTGCGCGCTCGGCGAGCCAGTGGCATTCGGCCATGTTGCTGAGTTAAGATACTTTCGGCTTCGGTGGCGGGTTGGTAGTCGGAGATGAGTCCGGCTTTTAACGCTTCGAAGCCAGCGGGGTCTTCTGAAGTTAGGAGTACGAAGATGCCGTTGCGGCGAGTTAGTGCGCGAAGAGTGCGGTTGGCCGTTGCTGGTGCTTCCGAGACATCTGGTTTTTGGTTGTCCGCAACGGGATGTTCGGGAAATCGTGAAGCTGCGCGCTCGGCGGCGCGGCGTTGGGAACTGTCATCTTAGTGGTCCTTTGCCTAAATTACTCAGTGCTTTCCTACCTAGAATTCACAACTCAGGAAGGCACCCACTTGCTGAGAGCTTTCCTTCAAACTCCTATGCGCACATTCGCTCTTTCTATTGCTTTACTTCTTGCATCGCTGCCACTCTGCGGCGGTCATGTGGGTGCCCATGCTGAATATGTTGGCGGCACACGCGCCGACATCCCAACCAATAACATTGGCGACATCAAAGTCATGGATAACACATATTTCGTTTTCGCATCGAAGAAGACGCAAATCAAAATTCCCTACGACCAGATCAACCTCCTCGAATATGGTCAGAAGGTCGACCGCCGCTACTTAGCGGCGATCATCTCGCCGATGTTCATGTTCGCGAAGACACGGCAGCACTTCCTGACGCTTGGCTTTCAGGATGAAAATGGGGTGCAACAAGCTTTAGTTTTTCGCGTGGATAAGAAGGATATTCGCGTTGCGCTGGTGGCTTTAGAAGCGCGCACAGGACAACAAATTCGCTACCAGGATGAACAGGCGAGAATTGCGGGCAAAGGTTGAAACTTCTAATCTTCGCCTTGCTGATCGCTGCAGCGGCTTTCGCCCAAACCTCCGAGTCAAAAACAGGGGCAAATACAAACGTAGAAAGTCTGCTTGATGTGCGGCGAGTCTACGTGAGCGAACTTACCGGCGGAACGCAGGCGACCGCGCTGCGCGAACTCATTATCGCCAGTCTCAACTCCACGAAGCTCTTCATCCTAACCGACAACGAAGCGCGCGCCGATGCGGTCCTCAAGGGCGCCGCCGATGACAACACATTTACCGACACATTCGATACGTACGAAGGCACAACCGGCCACGACAGTCTTGGCAAGACCGGCAGTTCGGTCAGCGCAAAAATCGGTAGTATCACCGACGGCAGTGCCATGGGCGACACCGAATCGCACCATAACAGAGAGCGAAAGCACGAAGCATTTGCCACCGTGCGCCTCTGTAATAAAGAGGGCGACGTGTTGTGGTCGACCACGCAAGAAAGCCTCGGGGCAAAATTTCGTGGCGCTAGTGCCGATGTTGCCGCCAAGATCGCTCACCAGATCGCGGTCGATTATGCGCACGCGCGCCGGATTGACGACCCTGACACTACGCCTGTCGCTCCGCCAAAGCCATAGCTATTTGCGAATGCGCAAGACCTTACGTTGCGACGTTTCGCCCTGCAATAATTCCACGTTGCTCTTCGGCACGTGAAACCATTCCGCTAAGATATCGCGCAATTCTTCGTTGGCCTTGCCTTTATCGGGCACGGCGGCCACGCGCACCTTCATTGCGCCATCGGTAGTAACGCCAACCACCTCGCTGCGCGCGGCCCGCGGCACAGCTTTTACGTTCAACGTCACAACGCGGTCCCGTTCGAGCGTGTTACGCCAGCGGGCGAGTTTCGGCTCCGCGTCGCCGGCCAGTTCACCAAGCTTCTTCATCAGGTAGGCGATTGACGATCCCTTCAGAATGACTTCTTCTACCAGGTTCCTCTCCGGCAAACCGTTGATACGTTTTGGATCGCTGCCCGTCAGGACAAAGACACGAATGGCGGCATCGAAGGCTTTCAACGCACGAATCAGCGCTAAGCCAATCGCTTCCGTGGGTATCCGCAAATCAATCACTGCACAGTGTGGGCGCTGTGCTTTCGCCTCTTGCAAGGCTGCATCGGCTGTGGTAACCGCAATCGTTTGGTGGCCGCCTTGGGTTAGCAGCAGACTCCGCAAATCGAGCTGGTCCTTGTCGTCGTCCGCCAACAGAATTTTCATTGCTAATTTACAAACGTGATCTGCGCAATCACCATCTTGGGCAGCGCCTGATTCCAACCGTCGGGCAGGCTGTCAAAAGGCATGCGGAACGATTTCGTAGCGCCCGGCTTTAATGGCCCGGGAGTGCCGGCCCCACCGACAATGCGCAAGCGTTCACGATGCAGTTCACCCCCATCTACGCCGTAAAACAGGCAGTAGACGTCTATCGATTTTACTTCGCGCGGGCCATTATTCGATATGGCCCCCAGAACTTCCACCACCTTTTGGTTCACTAGGTTTTCCGATGCCTGCATACTGACGTCGCTCAGTGCAAGATTCGCGAGATATGCTTTTGCTTCCTGAGATGCCGCGGTTTCAGCAGCCTTTGGCACGGGCCGGCTCAAATAAATAACCCCGGCGGCCAGCGCCAATACCACTACCACGGCTAGCAGAACGGGAACCAGCGGTATTGCTCGTTTATTTGGTACCGCGCTGGACGAAGACATGATCTACAGCAAGTCTAACGCGCCAGGCGTGTCCGAGAATGCATCAAAAGAGAGTGAACACATTTGCGCCCGCGAAGAAAAAAGGGCGGAAGTTCCAGAATCCGGTCGAAACGCGGATGGCTACTTTCAGCATGCTCCCAAAGATCCTCTGGCTCTATTTGAAAAATAGAGACGAACGTTTTCCAAAGATTGCGCTGGGTCCATTTCGTACAGACGCGACCCTTTACGAACGACCCCCTGCCAGTGGACTGCGAGTGACGTGGCTGGGACACTCCTCGATGCTGATTGAAATCGATTCAGTCCGTATCCTCGTTGATCCTATGTGGGACAAGCGCGCCTCTCCTCTGCGATGGTCCGGGCCCAAACGCTTCTTTCCTCCTCCTATAAAGTTTGCCGACTTGCCCCCTATCGACATCGTGTTGATCTCCCATGATCACTTCGATCACCTTGGAAAGGACACCATTACGGGCTTAGCCAGATTGGAGGCGCTCCGCGAGACGCGCTGGGTAACATCGCTGGGAGTAGGAGAAGAACTGCGGCGCTTCGGTGTTCGGGAAGACTCGATAACGGAGTTGGACTGGACTCACTCAGCTACCGTCGAAAGCGCCAACACCGCGGCGGAGCTGACCATCACCGCTCTGCCGGCGCGCCACTTTTCTGGACGCAGTTTGTTGAATCGGTTCGAGACTCTCTGGTCGTCTTTTGTAATACGAGGCGCGCAACACAAAATCTATTTTGGCGCCGATTCCGGGCTCTGGGACGGTTTTTCAGAAATAGGCAGCGAGTATGGCCCATTCGATGTCACCATGCTGGAGGTGGGAGCTTACAACGAATTGTGGAAAGCGATCCACCTGGGCCCGGATGGGGCGGCGCAAGCTTTCGCTTCGATGGGTGCAAGCGGATTACTCATGCCCATCCATTGGGGACTGTTTGAACTCGCGCCTCAGGGCTGGCGAGAGCCCATCGAAAAGATCACAGAACTGGCCGACCAACTCGGCTTTAAGCTGTGGAGTCCCGAACCCGGCGCGCCCACCGAAGTGATTGCAGGCAAGGAGGTTCGTTCTTCCTGGTGGCGAACAAGCAAGTTATCCTAGTGTTAACGAACTCGCAAACATCCGTGGAGACGAATACTGAACCTCGAATTTGGAATGATTCTGTTGTTGACCGCCATCCCCGTCTTGGCGCAAGACGAGTCAGCGACGCAGACCTCCACAATTCCCACTGACACCAAACCTGCACCCGGCGCTCCGGTCGCGACTGAGTGGTGGAACCTGTTCTATCAGGCAACTTCCATTGGGCAGTACCATGGCACATTTCATTCACCCTACGCAGGGCCGTTCAGCCTGCAAGACTACCCGGAACGCGACGTATCATTGACAACTACGCTGTTCTTAGGCATTCGCATTGAGAAGAACACCGAACTCTACTTCGATCCAGAAATTGCGGGAGGCCGCGGCTTCAGCGGTGTCAATGGCCTGGCCAACTCTTCCAATGGCGAACTCCCGCGCGTGGCCACAGCTGAACCGAAGCCTTATCTCGCACGCTTGTACATAACTCACGACTTCGGATTCGGCGATGAAAAGGAATCTGTTGAAAGTGATGAGAATCAACTTTCCGGTGAAAGGCCAATGACCCGGTACACCATTGTCATCGGACGATTCACCTTGACGGATTTCTTCGATAACAATCGTTATTCGCACGATCCGCGCACCCAGTTCATGGGCTGGGCCGCCATGTATAACGGGGCGTGGGATTATCCGGCCGATGTGCGCGGTTACACCTGGGGTTGGATGCACGAGTTCCACACGCGCAACTGGTCTTTCCGTTATGCCAGTGCGGCAATGCCCAGAGTGGCGAACGGTCTGCGGTTTGATCGGAGGTTGTTTATAAATCGTGGTGATGTGTTCGAAGTGGAGCGCCGCTATAATTGCAAGAATCACGCAGGAACGGCGCGTTTTTTGAACTATGAAAACCACGCGGACGCTGGGAACTATGCACAGGCAATTCGGCTAGCCGCACAGACAGGCGCTACGCCCGATGTAACACTGACGCGCCGCAATGGAACTCTGAAATATGGCTTCGGCCTGAACATGGATCAAGAAATTCGCAAGGATTTCGGGGTGTTCGCGCGCCTTGGCTGGAATGACGGCAAAACCGAGAGCTTTGCCTTCACAGCGATGGATCGTTTGGCTACCGGAGGTGTTTCCCTGGGCGGTTCGCGCTGGCACAGGCCGAATGACATCGCTGCCACGGAACTCACGGCCGGCGGAATTTCGGGTGTTCATGCCCTCTATCTGGCTCGCGGAGGTCATGATTTTCTGCTGGGGGATGGACACCTCCAATATGGCCCAGAGTACATTTGGGAAACATATTACAGTGCACGTGTGTACCGGGGAATCTTTGCTAATTTCGATCTTCAACATGTGGCCAATCCGGCGTACAACCAGGACCGGGGGCCGCTTTGGATTTCCTCTATCCGCTTGCACATTGAGTTCGGAAAGAACGACTTCACTCACCAAAGCAAACCGTAATTCGCTAGCCTAGAGGGATGACCGATCAGCAATCGAGACGCGGATTTCTCCAGAACACCGTCGTGCAAACGGCAGCGGGCCTGACAGCAACCTTGGCCGCACCGGCATCTGCCTTCGAGCCATTCACTGGTGAATTGGAATGGCGCAACAAACAGTCCGGCATGCACTACCGCCGGCTGGGCCGAACCGGCCTGATGATTTCAGAAGTCGTCTCCGGCGGCGATCCTATCAACAGCAATAATTTTCAGCACCTGGATCTCGCCTTGGAGATGGGACTCAACTACCTCGACATGGCGCCCGCCTATGGTAATGGCGATTGTGAAATTGCTTACGGTAAATTTCTGGGCGGCCCAGCAAAGCGCGGCAAAGTTTTCCTACAAACGAAAGTAAGCTCGTACAGCGGCGTCCGCAACAAACTCTATAAGGACATTTTTGACAACTTGCCAAGCGAGAAAAAAACCTCCATTATGGCGCGGGTGGAGGAACTAAAAAACACCAACCTTGCTGAAAAGCCAGGATACTACCTTACTTACTTTCCCGGACAACACAACCAGTTCGCAGGAAGTTACTTAAGCAGCGCCATGCTACCCACTTACGGCGCTCAAGTGGAAACCCATCCGCAATTGCGCCAAACCATTATTGACTCGCTCGAAGGTAGCCTGAAACGCGTAGGCACCGATCATTTTGATTCACTGATGTGTCCGCATGGCGCAAACACGGCGGACGAAATGGACAGCCCCATTATTTATGACACGTTCATAGAGTTAAAGAAACAGGGGAAAGTGCGATTCCTGGGCGTGACATCGCATAACGATTCCGCCGCTACGCTGCGCAAAGCGGTCGAAACGGGCCGCTATGACCTCGTGCAGATGGCGTACAACGTAATCAACGGTGGTTATGTGGATCAAGCCATTCTTGAAGCGTCAGCCAAAGGCATTGGCATGATCGCGATGAAGACCGCGCACGCCGTCGCTACTCATCACAAAGCTCTACAGCCTGTGCCGCAATGGCGTATCGACAAAGTAAATCGCGTGATCCCCGGCGACATGAAAGCGCCCCTTAAAGCTTATCTGTGGGTGCTGCAAAATCCACATATCTCCGCCGTGAATTCTAACTTGTGGGACGAGACTTTTGTAAGGGAGAATCTGGCGTTAGCGGGGAAGAAAGTAGATTTGCAGCCAGCGTAACTTATCGGCAATGTTATCCGAATCGTGCTAGTGAGAGAACCTGGTTCTTTCCAAGAAGAGTTTCAAAAGGATAACAAGATGATTAGCAAACCCGTTGGCAAGTCGGCACTATTCATGATCGCCGTCTCAGTTTCCTCGATGTTGGCCCAGTCCACTTCATCCCATGGCAGCCACTCTGCCTATCCCGGCGCTGTCTTCGTGATGACGAATAACGTCGACAGTAATCAGATTCTGCGCTTTGGCCGCAAAGCGGATGGAACCTTGGTGTCTCTGGGAAGCACTTTCACTGGAGGTCGCGGTAGCGGCGGAGCCATCGATCCGCTGGGCTCACAGAATTCTCTTTTGCTGACACCGGACAGCGGCTTCCTTTTAGCGGTCAATTCGGCAAGCGGGAGCTTATCGTCCTTTGCAGTGGAAGGTGCAAATATCGAGCTCGTCGACGTTCAATCAACGGGCGGAAGCGCTCCCAACGCCATAGCGCAATGGAACAATCTTGTCTATGTGCTCAATGTGGCCGGCAACAGCAGTATCGTAGGGTTCCATTTGGAAGATGGGCATCTCAAGCGCATTGCCAGTTCAACTCGCTACCTGAGCACGGCTCTTTCCGGCGGGAGTTCTATTAACTTCACATTGGACGGCAAATTTCTATTGGCTACTGAGCGTGTGACCGGCCAGATTGACGCGTACCCGGTGAACACCGATGGAACGCTCGGCACCGCTGTTGTAACAAAATACCCGGGTATCTTCGATCTTGCAGTTTCAGCCGGCGGAACGGTGGTGGCGGTGGGAAGTCCCACCATCACGAACAGCATCGTCAATTCGGATGGTAGTCTCACTTTAACGAGTGCTCCCACGCTTGCCGGTGGCGGTGCCTGCTGGGTCGTCGTGACGCCAAACGGGGCATTCGCCTATGCCTCGAACCCAGGAGGCAGCCTGATTGATGGCTATTCCGTGCTGAGTTCTGGTATCTTGACACCCGTCGGAAGCGGCAATGTTGGCGTAACTAGTTCGAATGCTAAGCCTTTGGATCTTGCCATAAGTTTTGATGGAAAATTCCTCTACTCCGACAATGCCGGCAACGGCTCAATCGCGATCTGGGGCATCAATGCCGATGGAACACTGACCGCGCAAACACCTTTCGCTCTACCCGCAGTCGATGCTGCCGCAGGCTTCAACGGTATCGCCGCATACTAGACTAAACGAAAACGGCAACGCTGCCGGAACGAGACCAACGGACTTAATCGTTCGTTGGTCTTTTTATTTGCTGAGAGCGGCTGCTGAATTTGCGGCAAATTGCATGAGCTGCGATGGAAATATCCCGAGCGCTAACACGCCAATCGCGCTCACCCACATCGCCAGCCGTAAGCTCACGGGAGGAGCTTCTAACTGCTTAGTGGCCACATCCGGTTCGCGCATGTAGATTGCCACGATGATCTTCAGATAATAGTAAGCGGCAATGGCGCTGTTGACCAAGCCAAGGATCGTGAGCCAAACTAAGTGCGAGTTCAAGGCTGCCTGAAACACGTAGAATTTACCAACAAACCCCCCGGTAAGTGGAACACCTATCAGCGAGAAAACGAAAATCGAAAGGAGCGCGGCCACGGCGGGTTGTTTCCGTCCAAGGCCCGCCAGGTCTTCGATCTTCACAAAGCGTTCATTGCGCGACGCCACATAGCCAATAACAGCGAAAGCGCCGATATTCATCACTGCATAAGACGTCAGATAGAACATGGCCGCGGAGATACCGATACTCGAAGCCGCCGTTAGTGCCACCAACACATAGCCCGCGTGTGCAATGGAACTGTAACCCAACATGCGTTTGACATTTGTTTGTAACAGCGCACCTAGATTACCAATAAGCATGGTTCCCAATGCGCATCCCCACATCAACCAAGCCCACCGTTCGTGAATCGGCAGGAACGATGTCATGAAAATGCGGAAGAAAACCGCAAAGGCTGCAGCCTTGGGGCCGGCAGACATGAAGCCACTCGCCGGAGCCGATGCGCCTTGATATACGTCTGGCGCCCACATCTGAAAGGGCGCAGCGGAAACCTTGAAGCCCAGTCCAACAAAGATGAGCGCCACCGCGACGGCAATAATCGCAGAAATGGACGAAGTCTGATTCTCCGGCATCCATTTGCGGATCGCTTCTAAATTGGTTGAACCGACAGACCCAAAGATCCAAGCGGTTCCGTACAACAGAAACGCGGTGGCAAACGATCCAAGTAAGAAGTACTTCAAAGCGGCTTCATTGTTGCGCCGGTCATCGCGAAGATAACCAGCCAGAATGTAAGTCGCAATCGAAGAGATCTCCAAGCCAATGAAGACCATGATCAGATCGGCCGCGGTGACCATAATGCACTGTCCAACGACCGAGAACAGAATCAGCGAATAAAATTCCCCGCCCTGCGATTCTTCCCTGTCCAAGTAGCTTAGCGAAGCTAGGATCGAAAGAAAGCCCACACCCATGACGATGCCACGAAAGAAAATACCGTAACCGTCGATCACTACCATGTCGTGGAACGCGGCGCCAGGTTCGGAAATCAAGCCGGGGACATTTGCGGCAAAGGCTGCCCCGATGCCAAATAAAGAAATAATTCCAAGGTAAGTACGCCTACCCTTACTTACTGCTTCCAACAACATCACCACAATGCCGAAAAAGGTCAGCAGGATTTCGGGGGCAATGCGCAAGTAATCCGCCATGGGCGGCATCGGGTTAGTGGGCACGGGCAACCTCGGCTATTGCATTTATTGCCTTCGCACCCGCACCGGAAGCGTCCAACTTGACCCGATATTGATTATTCATGTTTGTGTTTTCGAGTAGTTGAGAAGTCGCCGCGGAAATGCTAGGCATGAATGTTTGCGTATAGCAACCGAGCCAGACCATCAGAACGATTAGCGGCACGGTCGGCATCCAGTCTCGCCACTGCATATCGTGAAAATGTTGGATCTCCGGATTGAGTTTCCCAAGAAATGTGCGTTGATACATCCAAAGCATGTACGCGGCCGAGAGAATTACACCGAGCGCCGCCCAAATCACCCAACGGAAATCGGCAATAGCCGCGCCCTGGAGCAACAGGAATTCACCGACGAAGTTACACAGAGCGGGAAGCCCTATGCTCGCAAACAGCGCAATGCAAAACGCCGCCGCCAGCCGAGGCGCTAACACGGCCACTCCGCCAAAGTCGGCGATCTCAAGCGAATGCCGCCGGATCTGCAGATAACCAGCCAAAAGGAACAATGCTCCGGTCGATAAACCATGCGCCAACATTTGGTACACAGCGCCATCGGCGCCTTGTTGATTGAAAGCGAAAATCCCCAGCACGATGAACCCGATGTGGCTCAAAGAGGAATACGCAATCAGACGTTTAATATTCGGTTGAACGAGCGCTAACAAGGCTCCGTAAACGATTCCGATGATCGCGCAAATGGCAATCCACGGCGCAAAACGATGCGCGGCCGCCGGAGCGAGAGTGATGCCGAATCGCAACAGACCATAGGTCCCCATCTTCGACATAATTGCTGCCAATAGGAAGGTTGCAGGCATCGGCGCCTCTGCATAAGTATTGGGCAGCCATGTGTGCAGCGGAAAAATCGGCGCCTTCACCGCGAAGGCCGCTAGCAATCCAAAGAAGATGAACAGTTGGTTGCGCCCTGAAAACGACAGTTGGCCAGCCAACATCGCATGCATAATGTCCACATAATCGAACGATCCGGTCAAAGAGTGCAGGTACATGATTGAACCCAGCATTAAGACCGATCCAGACATCGTATATACAAAGAACTTGACCGAGACCTTGAAAGCGTTAGCGCCGCCCCATCCGCCCACCATTAAATACATGGGTACAAGAGCAACTTCCCAGAAAACGTAGAATGCAATCAGATCAAGGGCTGAGAACACCCCGATCAGACCGAATTCGAAAAGCATCAGCATCGCGAAAAAGCTTTTGCGCCGCTCTTTCACCATTTTTTCCGTGGCCCAAACGGCCATCGGGACCAGCAAAGTCGTAAGCAGAATCAGCCAGAGGCTGATGCCGTCCACCCCCATGTGCAGCCTGATTTTCAAGCCAGGCACCCACGATTCGTCGATCTGCGAAGTGAAACTCTCAGGGTGGGCCAGTGCGGGCCGGATCAGGCGCAACGCCACGATAAAGGTACCGAGCGACGATACCATCGCGTAGAAGAAAGGTAAGCGCGAACGTCTTGGACACGCTGTAACAACAAAGAACCCTATTAGTGGGATAAATAAGGTAAACGCCAGATAGTTAAACGAGAGGACTGCATTGAGGAAGTTATCCATCTAACGCGCCCCCAATCCTAAGATGAAGATTAATAAAAGCGAGCCCGCCAAAATCCACGTTGCGGAATTTCGTATGCTGCCCGATTGCCAGCGCCGCGCAACCTGACCGAGCGCTTCCATTACCTTGCCCAAACCATTGACGAGTCCCGTATCAATCAAACCTTCGTCGATACCACGCCAAAGCACGGTTCTGGACAATAGCGTTAACGGCTTCACAACCGTAGCGGAGTACAATTCGTCCACGTAATATTTGTTTACCAATAGCGTATAGACCGGACCTGCCGCCGCTTTGATCGAATCGCTCAGCGATGGCGTAATTACGTATATCAAGGCTGCCAGCAGAATGCCTGCGATCCCGAAACTCGCCGAAATAGTCATCGGCAAAAGGCTGCCGCCATGTTCGACCGCAGGGAACATCGGAGACAACCAATTCGGCACACTCAGGAATCCACCGCCAATAGAGAACAGCGCCAGCACCATAAGTGGAAATGTCATAACAAAAGGCGATTCATGCGGATGATGATGACCTCGGTACTTACCGAAAAACGCTAGAAAGTAAGCGCGAAAAACATAGAACGCCGTAACACCAGCGGTAGCCGCCCCCACCCAGAACATCCAGGGCGATGCGCTTGAGTAAGCTGCTGCAAGGATCGCATCTTTACTGAAAAACCCGGCAAAGCCTGGAACACCGGAGATGGAAAGGCTGGCAATTCCCAGAGTGACAAACGTAATGGGCATAGCTTTGCGAAGACCGCCCATATGCCGCAAATCCTGTTCCCCGCTCAGCCCGTGAATCACCGAACCCGCACCTAAGAACAAAAGCGCTTTGAAGAACGCATGCGTCATCAGGTGAAAGATACCGGCTGAATAGGCGCCTAAACCCAAGCCCAGGAACATGTAGCCGAGCTGCGAAACAGTCGAATACGCAAAAACCTTCTTAATGTCGTTTTGCGCCAGGCCGATGGTGGCGGCAAAGACCGCTGTGGCCAAGCCCACAATCGCCACAACGTGCATCGCACTAGGCGCATGATCGTAAAGGAACGAGACACGCGCAACCATATATACGCCGGCCGTAACCATCGTTGCCGCGTGGATGAGAGCAGATACAGGCGTGGGGCCAGCCATCGCATCCGGCAGCCAAACATAAAGGGGAAGCTGTGCCGATTTTCCGCAGGCGCCCACAAACAACAGCAAGGTAATGACGCTTAAGGTGCCAAGGGACGTCTCGACCGGCATCGACTTTACGGCGCCCGCGATGGTCCCGAAATCCAAAGTATGGAAATGAATAACCAGCAGAAACAAACCCAGCGAGAAACCAAAGTCGCCAATTCGGTTTACAATGAACGCCTTGTTGGCCGCATCGCCGGCAAACTTCTCTTTGAAATAGAAGCCGATCAACAGATAACTGCATAGACCAACGCCTTCCCAACCCACAAACATCAGCAGCAGGTTAGACGCCAGCACCAGCAACAACATGAAAAACATGAAAAGGTTCAAGTAAGCAAAAAATCTGCCATACCCATCTTCATGGTCCATGTAACCGATTGAGTAGGTGTGAATCAGCAGGCCAACACCGGTAACCACGAGTAACATCACCGCGGTAAGCCGATCCACCGTCAAATCGAAGCCGATCTTCAGCACACCACTCTGAATCCAGGTGAAATCGTGCTCAGTAAGCGGCGAATTCACCGGGTAGATTTTAGCAAGCAGGAATAACACTAAGCCGAAAGAAGCGGCTACCGAGCCGACGCAAATAATGTTCACTAACTGCTTGGGCAATCGCTTGCCCAGCAAGCCGCTTAACAGAAAACCAATTAGCGGACAAAGAGGTATGAGCCAAAGGTTCATGATGGATTAGGTCTTTATAGCTTCATCGAATCGATTTCGTCGATTTGCAGCGTGCCTCGGTTCTTGAAAATAGTCAAAATGATCGCCAGCCCGACAGCAGCCTCCGCCGCCGCAACCACCATCACAAAGAACGAATAGATATGTCCGTCGATGTTTTTATTCTGATAGGAGAACGTCACGAAACTGAGGTTGACCGCATTCAGCATCAGTTCAATCGACATAAATACCGTGATGATGCTCTTGCGGTAAATGAAGCCGGCCACACCCAGCCCAAACAAAACGGCGCTGAGGGTCAAATACCACCAAAGCGGAATATGATCTATCAATCGATCTCCTTTTGAGCCAGCACCACGGCGCCCAGAATTGCAATCAGAATCAAAACCGAGACAACTTCAAATGGGTAAAGAAATTTTGTGAAGATCTGCATGCCGATCTTCTCAGCCGTGCCGCCCACCCAGGAACCGAATTCCACTTCCGAAACTCTGGCGGGGAACGTTTCTCTGATCAGAAACGAAAGCAATACCACAAGCACAGCCAATAGCGGGAAGCCGGCTATTTGCGCAAATAAAGACTTTTCGCTGCGCTTTTCAGCACCTGCGTTCAGCAGCATAATGACGAAGATAAACAGCACCATCACCGCGCCGCCATAGACGATCATCTGGGCCATGGCGATAAACTCCGCGCCTAGCAATAAGTACAACAACGCCAAAGAAGACATCACACCAATGAGCGAAAGAGCGCTCGAGATTGGGTGTTTTTGCAGCACCAGATTCAAACCGCAGCCGACTGCGGCCACCGCCGCGATGATGAAAAGAATCGAGTCCATTACCTTTGATCCGGAAACACACCCACCATCAGGGCGGTGAGTAACAGGTTAATGAGTGCACACGGGAACAGAAACGTCCACGCGAAGTGCATCAACTGATCGTAACGGAAGCGCGGCAATGTACCGCGAATCCAAATGTACGTAAACAAAATAAAACCAGCTTTAGCGGCAAACCAGAAAATCGGCACCAGGTAGGTTTGCAGAAACGGAATGGCGAATAACAACGCAACGCCGACTGCAGCAAAACCAAACAGCGGAAAAGTAATATGATCGCCTTTACGGCCAATTTTTCCACCCTGCAAAAACAGTAGAACCGCCGCGCCTAGGAACACGAGTGTCGGTACCCAGTCGGAATACGGCGCTGGAAAAAGTGGATGCCAGCTGCCCAGGAAGAGAGTGGTCGCAACACAAGCAATCGTCACCATGTTCGCGTATTCCGCCATGAAGAAGCAGGCAAACTTCATGCTGCTGTACTCCGTGTGGAAACCGGCCACGAGTTCATTCTCCGCTTCGGGCAAATCGAAAGGAATCCGGTTTGTCTCCGCAAAACCGGCGACCATAAAGATGATGAAGCCGAAGATTTGCGGGAACGGCAGCTGAAAAATGCTCCAGCGCGGAATAAAGTTTAGGTAATAACCAGCTTGTGAATCCGCGATCCCGCGAAAACTCAGCACATTCGCCAGCAGCAGCGGCGAAACGATCGCCAACGTAAACGGCAGTTCATAACTAATCATCTGCGCGCTGCTGCGCAAACCGCCCATCAAAGAATATTTGTTGTTCGACGACCAGCCTGCCAATGCAATGCCGTAAACGCTAACCGCGCCGACCGCTAAAACAAATAAAATGCCGACGTTCAAATTGCCGACTTCCATGAACGTCTTGCCGCCGTAAACAGGCACCTCCGGCCCGAAAGGAATCACCGAAATGGACACCAGCGCCAACGCTACTGCAATAAAGGGCGCCAGTAAATAAAAGAACTTACTGGCATGCGGCGGCATCAAGTCTTCTTTAGTTAGAAGTTTAAAAACATCCGCCAGCGGCTGCAGTAAGCCGTGCGGGCCGACGCGCAAAGGACCCGTGCGCGATTGAATATGCGCAAGCACTTTGCGCTCCACCCACTGCAGGTAGGCCAGCGTCGTCATAAAGACCGCAAACACCAGCGCGATCTTAATGAGGGTAACTATGAGAAAGAAACTCATCTTTTCTTACCCGCCGGTTCCAGCGGAGCACTCTTCGGAGCTTTCTTCGTATCGCCGTACAAAGTGCCCGGCGATTCCATAACCGCGCTCAGCATGTTGGAATATCTGCCCATCGTCCCTGAAGTAAAAAGGGTATTTTCCGACGAGCGCACCAATTCAGGCTGCGCCCGGAAACTTAATTCCCCAGTGGCAGGCGTAGTCGTCGCCACCCCGCCGGTTTCCACTACCGCTAAGGGCAAATCATATCCCAAGACCAAGCGGCGAATTTCCTGAAACACAGTTTCGGTTGTAGGCGTAACCCAATCGCTGCGCATTTCTTTCGCCAGCAGGGAGATGATTTCCAAATCGGATTTCGCCCCCATTGTTTTCGCCGCGCGTGTCAGCTTCTGCAGACCGCCACAAACATTGGTGAAGGTGCCGTTCTTTTCATAAGCCGAAGCAGCAGGCAGCACCACGTTCGCCCGTTTGGCTGTTTCCGTCAAAAATAAATCTTGCACAACCAGGAATGCGTTCGCCGAAGCTAACGGCCGGCGCGCCAGTGGATTCGAACCCACTACCCACAGGGCATCCAAGTTGGGGAGCGAGACCATTTCGTCGTAATTCAAACCCGGCGACAATCCGCCGTCCGCAATGTTGTGATAGCCAGGCAGCAGATCGGGCAACAAACCCATATCCGAAGCACCCCGCGAATTGGCGTAATCCAACAGGCATACATATTTCACCGGAATCCCCAGCGAGTCGCCGAAAGCTACCAATTTCGCCAGCGACAATCCCTTAATCGCCGGTCCAAACAGAATCACGAGCTCAGCTTCCGCCGCCAGCGCATCCTTCAGTTGATCGAGCGCTTTGAACTCTTCACCGAGCGCCGCGCGCTTGGTCGTAGCGTAACTATCCTCACGAACAGGCCCCGGCGTCACGGCCCAAACCTTAGCTTTATTCAAGCGCCAGTTAGTGCGCAGTAAATACGCCAACAATGGGTGTTCTTGCGAAAGGTCAGCGTCTACGATCAACGCAGCCTTAGTCGTAGAAAGATCGGCAGTCGCCGCCAGCGTGTTCTTGCGGCCACGCAGAGCTGCTAAGAGTCCCAGCAAATCGCCGGTACGATGATGATCGATGTTTGAGGTCTTCAAAATCTGCCGGGTAAATTTCTGCAGCAAATAATTCTCTTCGTTCGTCGTGTGGTTGGAACCAATCACTCCGAATCGCGCACCCTTGGCAACAAATTCCGAAAAACGCTTCGCCACGGTCGCCAGCGCAACCGCCCACGAGACTGGCCGCAACTCGCCATTCGCCGTCTTCAACAGCGGCGACGTTAAGCGGCTGGGACTCTGGTTAAAATCGAATCCATAGCGGCCCTTCACGCACAAGAACTCACCATTCACGCCCGACCGGTCACGATTATTCGCGCGGATAATTTCACCGTTGCGCACGCCTAGCGTTGTCTTACAACCGTTCGAACAATGCGCACAGATGGTGCCAATATGCTCCATCTCCCAGGGACGTGTTTTGTAACGGTAAGTACCCGAAGTAAGTGCACCCACCGGACATATATCGATACAAGCGCCACACTCATCGCATTCCAAATGGTCGCCCTTGTTAGGTACAATCTCAGCCGCCGAGCCGCGGTTGCCAATACCGAGGGCGTTCACGCCCAAACCTTCGCCACAAATACGCACGCAACGGTAACACAGAATACAGCGTGGCGCATCGTAGAAAACCACCGGCGACCACTGCTTTTCTTCCACATGCTGCTTCGTTTCGCGAAAGCGGCTCTCGCCCGCCCCATAGCGAAATACCATGTCCTGTAATTCGCATTCACCGCCCTTGTCACAAACCGGGCAATCCAGCGGATGGTTCGTCAACAGAAATTCGAGCGTGCCTTTGCGCGCTTGGCGCACCGTCGGAGAATCGGTATGCACCACCATGCCCTCAGCCACCGGCAGCGTGCAAGCCACCTGTAGCTTCGGCGTCTTCTCCACTTCCACTAAACACATGCGGCAAGCTGCCTGCAACGAAAGGCCGTCGTAATAGCAGAATGCCGGAATCGCAATCCCCACTTGCTTAGCCGCGTTAATGAGCAACGTGCCGGGCTGAGACTGCACCTCACGGCCATCGATCGTAAATTTGATTGGGTCAGCCATTGTTCTTACACCACCACCAGGTCAGGTGTCTTTTTCGTCGCGCGCGTCTGATTGAGTTTGGCTTCGAATTCGTTGCGGAACTTAGCCACAAACGCACCGATCGGCATCGCCGCCGCATCGCCTAACGGGCAAAACGTTCGCCCCAACATATTCGCAGCCAGTTCGCCAATCAAATCGATATCGCTCGCCACTCCTCCGCCTTCGTGAAAGCGGCCAATGATTTTCTTCAACCAAGTTGTGCCTTCACGGCAAGGAATGCACCAGCCACAACTTTCGTGGGCGTAAAACTTAATTGTCCGCAAGGCCACAGCGACAATATCGGTGTCTTCATCGAGAATGACCAACCCACCCGAGCCGGCCATCGTCTTAGCTTTGGCGAGCGCGTCGAAGTCCAGCGTTAGATCCACGCACTCTTCTGCTTTCAGCACAGGTGACGACGAACCGCCCGGAATTACCGCCTTCAACTTTTTCCCGCCTCGCATGCCGCCACAAACTTCGTTGATCAGCTTCATCAAGGGGAAGCCCAGCGGTATCTCATACACCCCTGGCTTGTTCACATGCCCTGAAACACAAGTCAGCCGTGTGCCACCACTCTTTGGAATGCCGAGATTGGCATACCATTCCGCGCCCTTGCGAAAAATCACCGGTATCGATGCAAACGTTTCGCAGTTATTCAAAATAGTCGGCGACTGAAACGCGCCCACTACCGCCGGGAATGGTGGCTTGAGGCGCGGAATGCCGCGCTTGCCTTCCAAAGATTCCAACAGTGCCGATTCCTCACCACACTCATAAGCGCCAGCACCAGTGTGCGTATAAAGATCGAAATCCCAACCGGTACCCAAAATGTTCTTACCGAGAAAACCTTTACTGTAAGCCTCCGCTAGCGCCTTATCCACGATATCGATCAAATACCGATATTCACCGCGAATAAAGATGTAGCCTTTGTTCGACTTAATCGTAAATCCGCCAATGATCATCCCTTCAATCATTTGGTGCGGATCCTTCTCCATCAACAGCCGGTCTTTACAGGTACCCGGCTCACTCTCGTCCGAGTTACAAATCATGTAAGTCGGCTTACCGGTCGTACGCGGCACAAAGCTCCACTTCAAGCCGGTCGGAAAACCCGCCCCCCCTCGTCCGCGCAGGTTCGAAGCCTTCAGCGTGTCGATGATCGCTTCCGGCGTCATCGCAATCGCCTTCTTCAGCCCTTCGTATCCTTCCGTCGCCAGATAGGTATCGATCGAGGCAGAATTCGCCATTTGGAAACGCTGTGAAATCACTCTCACTTCCAGCGGACTCGGTTCGTTGTACTTAATAGCCATGGTTAGTTAGGACGCCTTCATACTGTAACTGCCGTCGCGCAACGACCCGATCAGTCTGTCAAATTCGCCGTTCGTGACAAAGTGATGGAAATCGTAGTTAATTTGGATGGCCGGCGCCCACGAACAGGCGCCCATACACTCCACTTCTTCCAGCGAAATCAGCCCGTCCGCCGATACCTGCTTATTTTTCAACTTCAGCGATTCGCAGGCATGCTCCCATAAATCTTCAGCGCCCACCGCCTGACAAGCAATGTTAGTGCAAACCTGCACATGAAATTTACCGAGCGGCTTGCGATGAAGCATCGAGTAATATCCGATCACTTCATCCACCTGTAAAGGCGTCACGCCACAACGCCGCGCCACTTCCTCCACGACTTCCTGATTCACGCAGCCCACTTCATCTTGTGCGTATAGCAGCATCGGAACCACCGCCGAGCGTTGCCGCCCCGTCGGATAAATCGTCAGTAGCTTTGCGAAACGCGCTTCCAGCGCCGGTGAAAAAGTCATACGTTTTAGCGGTCAACGTCTCCCAATACGAAATCCATGCTGCCCATAATGGCGATGGAATCGGCGATCGGCACACCTTCTAACAGCACACCCAACGCCTGCAGGTTTCCAAAACTGGGAGTTCGCATGAACACCCGATGCGGTTTCGCGGTGCCATCGCTCACCACGTAGTAGCCGAGTTCGCCGCGCGGCGATTCAGTGATCTGATAAACCGACCCTTCGGGCACGCGAAACCCTTCAGTCACAATCTTAAAGTGATAGATGAGCGACTCCATCTGAGTCTTCATCTTCTCGCGGTCGGGCAGCAACACATGCGGCGCATCCGCATGCCACGCTCCCTCCGGCATGCCCTCCAATGCCTGCTTTACAATCCGCAGGCTCTGGCGCATCTCTTCCATGCGCACTTCATACCGCGCGTACACATCGTTCGCGGTTCGGGTTGGAACGTCGAAATCGAACTTCTCATAACTGCTGTATGGGCAGTCTTTGCGAGCGTCGATTTTCACCCCTGCCGCACGAATCATCGGCCCGGTCACCCCCAAATCCAACATCAGTTCGACCGGCAGCCCACCAACACCCTTCGTGCGATTCACGAAAATCGGATTTGACGAAAGCAGGTTGTGGTATTCCTCGATGCCCTTCGACAAAGGTCCAATCACATTGCCAACAACCTTGTGCCAGCCGCGCGGAGGCTCCAGCGCCAACCCGCCTATGCGGATATAACTCGTCATCATCCGCTGACCCGAAAACATCTCGAAAATTTTCAGGATCTCTTCGCGTTCCCGGAAGCAATAGAAATAAACCGACATCGCACCCAAATCCAGGGCATGCGTTCCCAACCAAGTCAAATGGCTGCTGACCCGCGACAGCTCGCACAGCATGACACGCATCCATTGCGCCATCGGCGGAATTTCCAGTTGTAGCAATCGTTCGACCGCCAGCGAGTAACCGAGATTATTCCCTAAGTTCGAAAGGTAATCAACCCGGTCGGTCAGCGGAATGCCCTGCTGGTATTTCTTAACTTCGAATTGCTTTTCAATGCCCGTATGCAGGTAGCCGATCTCGGGCCGCGCATTTAGAATGGTTTCTCCATCCAGTTCCAGCACCACGCGCAGAACGCCGTGCGTCGACGGGTGCTGAGGGCCCATGTTCAGCGTCATGCGGCGCGCTGTGCTGGTGGGTTCGTACGGGACTTCCAACCCAGAGGGATCCGCTACTTGCAGCTCATGCTGCGGATCTAGCGATTCGACGTGTGTCGTACCTTCTTTCATAAGTGGTTATTCATCCTGATACGAATACTTGTGTCCATGAATCGGATAATCTTTGCGCAGTGGAAAGCCTTCCCAATCCGCCGGCATCATAATGCGTTCAAGATTCGGATGGTTGAAAAATTGCACGCCAAACAAATCGAACACTTCGCGCTCGTACCAGTTGGCACTGCGCCAAATGCGCGCTACCGATTCAACGGGGTCAGATTCTTTGGCCCGCACGGCCAAACGCAGCCGCGTATTGTCCTTGATCGAATGCAGAAAATAGAGGATCTCAAAACGCGGTTCGCGCGGCCACCAGTCCACGGCTGTAACGGCAGACAGACGGGCAAATCCAGCAACGTCCCGCAAATGCCGCGCCACATCGATGATCGCTTGCGCCGAAACATACAAGGTGGGGCCATCCTGGTCCATCTTCAAATCCACCACCGCACCCGCAACCACTTTTTCCAATTCAACGGCGATTGGATTTTGCGCCGCAACCTCAGGCAGCACGCTTTGTCTCCTTTCGGACTGGACGGCTCGCTTCGTCGCTAGCCCAATTCAATACGCCCTTCTTCCATATGTAAAAGTAGCCGCACAGCACTAAAACAATAAACAGCAACATCTCAAAGAAGCCGAACAAGCCCAGCTTGCGGTAAACCACAGCCCATGGATAAAGGAAAATCGCCTCTATGTCGAATAGGATGAAAACCATGCCTACGAGATAGAACTTTACGGAGAATCGCTCGCGCGCATTGCCAACCGGCTTCATGCCGGATTCATACGGGCTCGACTTTACCGAGTCGCGCACACGCTGGCCCAGGATCGCCGAAAAACCAATCATGGCTCCGGCCACTCCCACTGCAATCACAATCTGAACTAATACAGGAAACCAGGTTTCAGGATAGCTAGGCATTGTTCTCAGGTGGCATAGGCCACAAAGTGTAATTATTAGAGTAGCAATGAATCTAGAGCAAAGGAACCATGGAATCCGTTCGCGTCTATATTAACGGTGAGTTGCATCACGTCGCGCCGCAACAAACGGTCGCCGCTCTGCTGGCCGCGTTCAAGGTTCCCGCCGAACGTGTTGCCATCGAACTGAACAAAACCATCGTTCGCAAACGCGACTGGGAGACGACACTGATCGGCGCGGACGCACAGATCGAGATTGTGGAGTTCGTCGGCGGCGGCTAGCGGCGGATAATTGTTATTGACTCTCGCCGCAGGTCTAGTACAATCTTTGAAGCTGTACAATTCACGACACAAACTGGGCGTTATGTTCAAAACAAGGAAAGTCCGTATTGATTTGCCCCGCGACCAGCGGACGTTTACCAGCACGGATGTCGCGAAGGTCGCACAAGTGAGCCTCCGCCAACTGCAGTGGTGGGACGAGCGCAAAGTCGTTTCCCCCCGCCACGAAGGGCACAAACGCATCTACCTCGCCGAAGAGGTCATTGAGATCACGGTTATTGCGGAACTGCGCCGCAAAGGATTTTCGCTGCAGAAAATCCGCCGCGTGCTGCGTTTCCTGCAACGCGAAATGGGCCGCCGCCTGGCCGACGTGATGTCCACCGACTCGCATCTCCACCTCATCACGGACGGCAAATCGATCTACCTCGAAGATCAGCAGGATCGCATTATCGATCTTTTGAAGAACGCACGCCAACCCATGTTCCTCGTTTGCGTGAGCGACCAGGCCAAGCGTCTCGACGAGGCGCCTCCGAAAAAAGGGATGCGTAGCGAAACCAGCATCGTCGGCCGCCGCACCCGCGCCGCGAGCTAACCTTAACTTCAAACTTCATGTCGCGCAACGCTGTTGACCTTGACACCTGTCACTGGCCCATTTAGCCTTGAGGCATGGAAGTAGAGTTCACATCCGACCAAAAAGCGTTTGTCCGCCAAGCCATTGAGGCGGGAAGGCTGCACCGGGAAGAAGAGGCGGTGCAGGAAGCCTTATCACTTTGGGAAGAGCGTGAACGGCGACGGCTTGAAATCTTGGCTTCAGTCAATAATGCCGAAGCTTCCCTGGCGCGCGGCGAAGGCCGCACGGTTACCAGCCGCGAGCAGGTAACGCAGCTTGCCGAGGACGTGAAGCGGCGGGGTCTGGCCACGCTTGCCACCGATAAAGCCGGGCAGTAATGCCGGAATTCCGCCTTTTGATCAAAGCGGAAGCGGAACTAGACGGTATCTGGCTTCGCATGGCCCGCGAAAGCGGCAGCATCGAAATTGCCACCCGCATAGTGGACGACATTGCTGATCGTTTCTGGCTGCTCGCGCAGTATCCCTATATCGGAACGGCGGCGCGATGACGATTTAGCTCGGGGCTTGCGAAGCTTCCCCGCCGATGATTATGTCATCATTCATCGCATCGAAAGCGATGAAATGGTCCTGATTCTGCATGTGGTACATGGCAGCCGTGACATCGTGGCGCTCTCAGGCTATTGACCGGTCATACGCTGACGGTGATTCATAGACGGCATGGACGGTCGCAACCGCGCACATCGCGCTCATCCTGAACAGCAATCCTGCTATTGCGGTTATCACTTTGAACGCGATTGCGCTTAGCATACGATAGTGAAATCTCCTAAAAGGAGCACTAGCATGCGTTCCACACAACTCCCGCTTGCCGCCGCCCTCTTCGTCTGCACAGTCCCAGCCTTCGCTCAGACCCAGCCAACAAAGTTCCACATCTTCCAAACTCCCGCGCTGAGCCACGACTCCATCGCCTTCGGCTACGCAGGCGACCTCTGGACTGTTCCCCGCGAGGGCGGCCGCGCCACCCGTCTCACCACTGGAGTCGGCATCGAAAGCGCCCCGATCTTCTCGCCCGATGGCAAGACTATCGCCTTCACCGGCGAATACGACGGCAACACCGACGTCTTCACCATCCCCGCCATCGGTGGCGTTCCGCACCGCGTCACATATCATCCAGCCGTCGACATTGCCGTGGGCTGGTCTCCCGACAGCAAACGCATTCTCTTCCGCTCCAATCGCAATGCCACCAGCCGCTACACCAAAATATTTTCCGTTCTCGCTGAAGGAGGCGTGCCCGACGCGCTTCCACTCCCGATGGCATACCAAGGCCAATTATCTCCCGACGCATCGCACATCGCCTACTCTCCGCTGGCGCCCGCCTTTGGCTTCGATTACGCCTCTTATGTCTCCTGGGGCCACTATCAGGGAGGTCGCGCGAGTACCATCTGGGTCACCTCCCTCCCAGGTCTCGACTCAGTCGAAATCCCTCATGAAAAAGCCTCCGACTTTTCTCCCGTCTATGCTGGCAAACACATCTTCTTCCTCTCTGCCCGCAACGGCCATACCGGCATCTTCCGCTACGATCCGGCTTCCAAAGAAGTAATCGAGGCACTGCACAATACAGGACCCGATATTCGCAGCCTCTCCTCCGATGGAAGGACTCTCGCCTATGATCAACTCGGCGAACTCTACCTCTTCGATATCGCCACCGGCAAATCTCACCTCGTCCCGATCGAAATCGACGCCGACCTCCCAGAAGTTCGCCCCACCATCAAAAATGTCGCCGAAGAAATCGACCACGTCGCCATCTCTCCCACCGGTCTGCGCGCGGCCATCGAAGCACACGGCGAGATCCTCACAGTCCCCGTGAAACATGGCCCCACACGCAATTTGACTAACACTCCCGGCGTTGCTGAACGCTCGCCCGCATGGTCACCCGACGGCCAAGCCATCGCCTTCTTTTCCGACGAATCGGGCCTCTACCAACTCCACATCGCTCCACAAACCGGCGGCCTGCCCGTCAAGAAATTTCCTCTAGCCGCCGATCCGGCTTATTACTTCGATCCCCAGTGGTCGCCCGATTCCAAACTCATCGTCTTCCACGACAACCGCACCAACATGTACCTCCTCGACACGGTTTCCGGCAAACTCACCACTCTCGGTGACAAAAACATATTCGGCGGTTTCTCCGACACCACTTACGACATCGCCTTCTCTTCCGACTCCAAGTGGATTGCCTATCCGCGGTCCCTGCCAAACCATTTACATGCCCTCTATCTCTACTCAGTCGATACCGGCAAATCTACTCAACTCACCTCCGAGATGGCCGACTCTCGCAACCCCGCCTTCGACCGCGGTGGCAAGTATCTCTTCTTTACCGCCAGCACCAACTCCGGCGCCACCTCCGACGATCTGGACATGACCAGCGACCTCTACCGGGTCACTTCAAGCGTGTACGCGGTCGTTCTCGCCGCCGACCAACCATCTCCCGTCGCTCCCGAACTCGAAGACGAAAAAACGCCCACTCCCACCGAACCCAAGAAACCCGAAGAGAAACCCGCCGCACCTCCCAAGCCGGTTAAGGTCGAGTTAGCCGGAATCGAGAATCGCATTGTGGCCCTCCCATTACCTCCCGCCGCTTACACCGGCCTCGCCGCCGGCACCAAGGGGAATCTATATTTCCTCAACCTCCCAGAACCATCGCCCATTGAATTTCACGGCTCCATACTCAGCCGCTGGAATCTGGAAGATCGCAAAACGGAGAAGCTCGCCGAACGCATCCTTGAATATCAACTCTCGGCCGATGGCGAAAAAATGTTGCTGGGCACTCTTCCTCCTCGCCCAGAATCAGGTGAGTCCGGCGGTGGTGGTGGCCGTCCGAGTTGGGTTATCGTACCCGCCAATACGCCCGTCAAACCAGGCGAAGGCACTCTTTCGATGGCCGATCTGCAGGTGCGCGTCAACCCTCCCGCTGAATGGGCGCAGATGTATCACGAAGTCTGGCGCATCGAACGAGCTTACTTCTACGATCCTCATTTCCACGGCGCCGACACGGTCGCTGACGAAAAACGATTTGCGCCGTATGTCTCGTCTATCGCCTCCCGCACTGACCTCAACTACATCTTTCAGGAGATGCTCAGTGCCTTCTCCGTTGGCCATCTTCGCGGAACGGGCGGCGCCATTCCCCAACCGAAACATATACCGGGAGGCCTGCTCGGCGTCGATTATGCGATCCGCAATAACCGCTACTGTCTCGAAAAAATCTACACTGGCGGTCATTTTAATCCGGAGAGCAAAGCGCCTCTCGCACAACCTGGCTTAAATCTCAAACAGGGCGATTGCATTCTTTCCATCAACGGCCAAGACATCACTGCCGCCAGCGACATTCAGCAGCCTCTGGAGGGCACCGCCAACCGCGCCATCAGTATCCGCGTCGCCTCTGCTGATGGCACAAATCCGCGCGATCTCACCGTCGTGCCCATCGCCAGCGAAGCCGAACTGCGCAACACAGACTGGATTGAATTCAATCAGCGCAAAGTCGACGAGCTATCCGGCGGCAAACTGGCTTATGTGTATTTGCCCAACACCGGTCAGGGCGGTTTCACAAACTTCAACCGTTATTACTTCGCGCAAACCCAGAAACAAGGGGCTGTCATCGATGAGCGTTTCAACGCCGGCGGTCAAGTGGCCGACTACATCGTCGAAGCTCTCGGCCGCAAACTCGAATCCTATTGGGCCCCACGTTACGGCGCTATCGAACACACGCCCAACGCCGCTATCTATGGACCGAAAGTCATGATCGCCAACGAAGTCTCCGGTTCCGGCGGCGACGCTCTCCCATGGCTCTTCAAACGCGCCAAACTTGGCACTCTCGTCGGCAAGCGCACGTGGGGCGGCTTGGTCGGCATCAGTCAAATTCCTGTGTTGATGGACGGCGGCCGCGTCACATCTCCCAGTGTCGCTTTCTTCTCTCCGAACGGCGAGTGGGATGTCGAAAACCACGGCGTCGATCCCGATATCGAAGTCGAGCAAGACCCCAAGGCAGTCAGCGAAGGTCACGACCCACAACTGGAAACGGCCGTCAAAATTGCTCTGCGCGAGCTAACTGCACATCCTGTGCCTGAGCCCCAGCGGCCTGCTTATCCCAACTATCACAAGTGAGTCATTTCTCGCGCCGTGATTTCGTACTGGAATCCTTCTGGATCCAGACTATCCACTCGGCCCTCCGCCGTCTCCGCTTGCGGATACATCAAGAAATGAACGGGCGCGCCATTCGACCCCGGCAACTCCACATCCTGCGCATAGTTGTAAGCCATCCAGTTCATCTCCCATGAACCGAACAGCCGCGCCCGCGCTGCCTTAACCTTGTCATCACTAAGTGCGAGATTCCCCGGCGCTTCCTCTAACATCACCTTCCGCACATCCGCCGGATCAACTGGCACCCAGCCATACTCAGTGAGATAAACCTCCGCCCGACAGTGCTGCGCTTTCGTCACAGTCTCAGTCGAGGGTCCCAGACTCTTGTAGCCCAGCTTTGACTTCGCCACCCGCAGTCCATAAACATCCCGCGCCGGCATTCCTAGCGCTCGCGCCAACCCCACATAGAGCGCGTTAAGATCGGCACACTTCCCTCCCAAATCCCCCGACTCCAGCATGAACCGAATGTTGCCTGTGCCACACCCGCGCGTTTTCGGATTGCGGTAAGTATTCTCGACAATCCACTCATAGATCGCTCGCGCCTTGTCTACGTCGGTGGTCGCGCCTTTGACGATCTTTGTCGCCTTCTCCTTCACAATGCCGTCGGTAGGAATCATTTTCGTTGGCTGCAGGAACGCACTCATCTTTGGCATTCTGCGTTCCCCCGCAAAATCGACCGCCCAGTCCCGCGTCGCCACCCGGCTCGTGACTGTGAGAACCGGTTTCACTCCTTCCGGAAACTCCGCCGCAATGATGCCGCTGTGGAATGTCCTCGCCCTCCCGCCATCGCAGGAAAAAGTGTTTGCGAGAGTCTTCTGAAAGGGCGTTGCGCCGTTGAGCGCCATTGGCACCCAAATCCGTGTCACACCCGACGGCTTCAGCACTTCCACCCGCGTCGTCACCTCAAACGTCCGCCACTCGTTTGTGACAGCTCGCGAAATCGCTCCCAGAAAAACTCCGCTAGTCTGCAGAAAGGTGCGTCGTTTCATTAGAGTTTTCATTCTACGCGAATTTTTTAAAAAGCTGACCGAAAAGTTGTCAGCTCACCCCCACTGCGAGATCATAGAACAAACAGTCATGTCGCCGTCCGTCTACACCATCGGTCATTCCACGCATCCACCTGAGCGCTTTATGGAACTCCTCGGGCAGCACGGAATTACGGCGCTGTGCGACGTGCGATCCAATCCTTACAGCCGCATGAACCCACAGTTCAATCGCCAGCAACTGAAACGCAGTGCGAGCGCCAACGGCATTGCTTACATCTTCTTAGGTAAACAACTAGGCGCCCGCAGCGAAGATCTCTCCTGTTACGAAAAGGGTAAGGTGCAATATGATCGGCTTGCACAAACTACCCTTTTTCAGGAGGGGATCAAGCGCGTGATCGAGGGGATGAAAGCCTTCAAGATTGCGTTGGTATGCGCCGAGCGCGAGCCGCTTGAATGTCATCGGACAATTTTAGTAGCAAGAGAGCTATCGGCGTTGGGTTTGGATGTGCAACACATTCACGCCGACGGCAAGCTTGAGAGCCACACCGCAGCCATGAAGCGCTTGGCCGATATGCTGAACCTTCCGCAAATCAATCTATTCCGGCAAACCGAAAACATCTTCGACGAGGCTTATCGGCAGCAGGGCGAGCGGATCGCTTACAGCGCGATGCGCAGTGTGGCACGAGGCGCCGCTGATTGAAATTGTTCACCATCGGATTCACCAAGAAATCCGCCGAGGCATTTTTCACCCGCCTCAAGACGGCTGGAGTAAGTCGGTTAGTTGACGTCCGATTAAACAATATTTCACAGCTAGCGGGCTTTGCCAAGAAAGACGATCTCCGCTATTTCACAAAAGAGATATGTCATATCGAGTACGTCCACTTACCCGAACTCGCGCCGACCGCAGAGATTCTCGATTCCTTCAAGAAACAAAAGACCATCAATTGGCACATCTATGAACAGCATTTCCTCGAACTAATGCGCCAACGCCGTATAGAGGAAACAGTGCCGCGCGAAGTTCTCGATGGCGGCTGCCTGCTCTGTAGCGAAGAGCAGCCAGAGCACTGTCACCGCCGGCTCGTCGCTGAATACCTCAAAGAAAAATGGCGCGACGTGGAAATTCACCATATAGCCTGAGGTCACTCACAGAAAGTGAATGTTATTGACCTGAAGCCAGTGGCGCGCATGGCTATCGCCTGGTTTCGTCCACAGCTTCGTCAGTCCGACACTGAGAATCACTGGTGTGGACCCGCGCAGCCTCTTTTGCATCTCTTCGACTCGCTGCAGATGCGGGCTGTAGTCTTCTAAGTGATAAAGGCGCAGATCCGTGACCGAAAGATCGTACTTCCCTTCCTTATCGCTGACGACAAGGCGGATTTTGTTCCACTGATTCACATACAACTCGGGCGCGTTAAGAGGCGATAGACAACCCAAAGACGCCGTCCCTTTTCCAGGCAGAAGGGTTAAACTGCTGGCAGAGCTTTCCAGATCATCCCCAAAGATACTCCTAAGTCGGTCTTTCGAAGCAGCGTGAAGCAGGCGAAAAAAGGCGCCTTTGTCGAGTCGCCCGACAATGCGAGCGTTCGCCGGTCGAAACTCAACATCTTCTACCAGCGGGGCGATGCCACACGGGCGCGTGTCGCCGATGTCGACGACAAAGCCGATTCCGAACGGACCGCCTTCCGATTCAATCAGTTTGCGGACAAGGCGCATGCCCGCCGTAACCGGACGGATGTGGCGTCCTCCGATTTGCTCAATGCCGCCAACGCAGACATAGTTTTTGTCCATCCTGGTTAGGTGGTTAACTACAATTTTCATCAGAGACGATGTTTGCCTCGTTACTCGGGACGCAAGATGCCATGTCCCGAAAACGACTCATGTGTTTTTGCTATTACCAATCAGTCTTATCATCAGCAGCCATGAATAGCCCGGAAGACCACGATCAAGCCATCAATTCTGACCGCCGCAAATTTCTCAAGCTCACCTCTTGCACCCTCATTTCCGCGGCATGGTTAGCAAATTCCGCGCCGGCACAAGACATATCAAAGGTTCAGAAAGCCGAACGTAGCCAAAGCGCAAACGATATCGGTCCTGAAAATCTCCAACTCAAACAAGCAAGTCCAAATGCGTTCCTCCCGCCCTCTACTGACCATGGCGAAGTGCGGACCTTCTGGAGTTCCTTCTCTACCGCCCACCGCCGCATTCAGGAAGGCGGCTGGTCGCGTTACGTAACGGTGGAGAACTTCCCCATTTCAACCGACATTGCCGGCGTGAACATGCGTCTCACCGCCATTGACGACAAACGAGAACGCCTTCCGCCGAAGTATCTAACTTCTGTTACTCTAAATCCCAAATGGAAGCACCATCGGCCATACTCGGAGTTACAGTCTCCAGCACCTTCACCGACCTCAAAGCCCACCGCGCCGCCGTCATCAAAGCCCTCCAAGGCGAAGACTTCTTTCCCTTCGCCATGGAAAACGACTCCGCGAAACCCGTGGTCGACGTCATCGAATCCTCCCTCCAAATGGTCCGCAAAGGCGCAGCCTATATCGGCATCCTCACCCACAAATACGGCCAAGTCCCCGACGATCCCATCCGCAACCCCAACCACCTCTCCATCACCGAACTCGAATTCCACGAAGCCCAGCGCCTCAATCGCCCCATCCTGCTCTTCCTCATGTCCGACGATCACCCGGTCACCATTAAAGACGTCGAAACCGACCCCGCCAAGCGCGACAAACTAACCGCCTTCAAAGATCGCGCCAAAAACATCTCAGCCGATTCCAAAGTCCACCGCGTCTACGCGACCTTCGATTCACTCGAAGACTTCACCCGCAAAGTCACCCAGTCCGTTGCCGCACTTCGCCGCCATCTCGCCCCCGAAACGTCACTCGCCGCCTCCACCCATCAATCCAAAGACCCCATCCCCACACCTCCCGCCCTCTACGCCGAACCCCGCTACCTCGTCTCCCACCAATTCATCGGCCGCCAAGCCCAACTCGACGCCCTCAACGACTGGGCCATCCCCTCCGACCCCCACCCATCATCTTCTTCGACGCCATCGGCGGCACCGGTAAAAGCATGCTCACCTGGCACTGGCTCAATCACCAAGCCCCCAACCTCCGCCCCGACCTCGCCGGCCGCCTCTGGTATTCCTTCTACGAACGCGGCGCGCAAATGTCCGATTTCTGCCGCCACGCCGTGGCCTACATTACCGGCGTCGAACCCAAATCCCTCAACAAACTCAAAACGCCCGAACTCGCCGACCAACTCCTCCACCACCTCCAAGCCCAACCCTGGCTCCTCATTCTCGACGGCATCGAGCGCATCCTCGTCGCCTACCACCGCATCGACGCCGCCGAACTCACCGACGACCAAGCCAGCCACCCCACCGACCAAATCTCCAACCGCAACCCCACCTCCGCCATCCGCCCCGAAGATGACGACCTCCTTCGCGCCCTTGCCACCGCCGCCCCTTCCAAAATCGTTATTACCAGCCGCCTCGTCCCGCAAGCCTTCTTCAATCGATCCGGCCAACCCCTGCCTGGCGTCCGCCGCCACCAACTCCCCGGCCTCCTCGCAGCCGACGCCGAAGCACTCTTCCGCTCCTGCGGCATCACCGGAGATTCAAAAGCCATCCAGGATTACTTAAGAACGAACTGCGATTGCCACCCCCTCGTCATCAGCGCCCTCGCCGGCCTCATCAACGACTACCTCCCTGACCGCAGCAACTTCGATACTTGGCACACCCATAGCGGCCAACTGAACTTCACACACCTCGACCTCGTTCAAAAACGAAATCACATTCTCAAAGTCGCTATCGACGCCGTCTCTTCACAAGGCCGCAAGATCCTCGCCATCTTGTCGTTCCTTTCGGAAAGCGTCGACTACGAAACGCTCCAGGCACTGACCGCTTCTAAAAAGCTAACGAAGGCCATCACTGATCTGGAGTCCCGGGGTCTTCTTCTGTACGAAGCCAAACGTTATGATCTGCATCCCGTCGTCCGCGGCGTTGTGGCCGAGAGCCTCCAGTCAAAGGATCGCAACCGATTGGGCAAGCAAGTGGTAGACCATTTCCTTGCCAAGCCCGAGAACACATACGAACAAGTGGAATCGCTCGATGATCTCAGCAACGCCCTGCACATCTTCCGGACCCTACTAGGAATGGGCAGGTTCGACGAGGCCTTTAGTTTTTACGAAGAAGGGCTTTCGGAAGCCTTGTACTTCAACCTAGAAGCGCACTCAGAAGTGCTGAGCCTGTTAAAACCCTTCTTCCCCTCCGGCTGGTCTGTGCTCCCAACTTTCCTTGACGAGGAGGACGCATGCTATCTCGCTCACTACGCCGCTAACTCACTGCGAACGATTGACGGCGAATCGCATAACCAGATATTCGGCGCCCTTATCGAGAGAGACTTAATAGCTGGGCACTGGACGCAAGTCGTGCTCTGCATCGCGAATATAGCAGTGGATGCTTCGCTGGCACAGGAAATCTCTCTTCTGCAATTGGCGACCCAACTTGCGCGCGCGGCATCCGACCATGAGTCACTATTCTTTTCCCTCCTCCAGCAATTCGCCCAGCTCGGAAGAATTGGCGCTTGGAGCTTGGCGGAAGCTGCTTGGAATGAACTCGATCCTCTGGGCCGCAATTGGTCCCGAGCCGTCTATCGTCCAGGCAATGCGGAATACTGGCACGCGCGCTTCCAATTCTGGCGAAGCAAACTCCAGGAAGAGCAACTTGCCGAAGCCGAGAGACTGCTGAGACTCGGCAAACATCGAACACTTGCACGAGAAGGTCATTTGCTCAGGGGAGCATGGCATCTTGAACGCCACGAATGGTCCCTCGCCGCTGCCAGCCTTCAAGAAGCCGTCACCATGGCTCGCGCTGTCGGTCAAACCGACACTGAGTCCGAAATTAAACTCGCCCTCGCCCGCTTCCACCTCAATCAACTGCCCGACGCCAAGGAAGAAGCCGACCACCTCGCAAATCTAGCGGAACCGGATCACTCTGACCTCGCTGAACTCTTCCTTGTCATCGGCGATGCGGACCGCGCTAAGCACCATGCCCTCGCCGCATACAAGGGGGATTGGGCCGACGGCGAACCCTACGTCCACCGCTACTACCTCAATAAATCCCGCGCCCTCCTCGAAAAACTCAACGTCCCCATCCCCGACCTCCCGCCCTACGACCCCTCCACCCGCCAACCCTTCCCTTGGGAACCCGCCGTCCACGCCGCCATCGCCAAACTCCGCGCCGAAAGAGCCGAAAAAAAGCCCAAACCCGCGCCAGAACCGCTGGCGCCGAGTAGCCTCCGTCGCCCACTCAGAACAAGGTAGCGAACAAGTGGTTCAACACATCATCACCGTCATCTCTTTCTTGTGAGCGAAATGCCCGCCCACTGACCATTCGCCGACGTGCGTGCTTCTTAACACAATTTTTGCGCCAAAACCCGCACCCACCCAGTCCTCCCCGCATCCCCGCCCTCGTAACCCCTTCCATCCTCAACAAATCCCCCCTACCCTCCCATCGGCCCCCCAATTGCCTTATTCCTCACCGGAGATCAAGATCACAATGCTCATCTACACTGGCGTTTGGGGTGCCCTGGCACTCATGCTCATCACTTTCGCGTTTTACCGGAAAATGAAAGCCCGCAACGAAGACGACGTTCTCCATGTCAGCGGCTCAAACTGGGCTGCGGCCGACAAGCAAAAATCTCTGGCCCACTCCATTGAGCAAATCGACCGCTGGGGCATCGTCCTCACCATCGTCACCGTCGTCTACGGCGTAGTCCTCCTCGCTGTCTATCTAATGAACGTGTTCCAACAGGGCCAAAAGCTCGTAGATTTCTAATGGCCGCTGTTCCCACCGCAACACCTTTCGGGCGGCTGCAGCACTGATTCCGGTCCCCCGCGCCCTGAGCTTTTGCCCCTACCTGCAAATTCGCTCTCGGAAGCCGGACCAATTCAGTGCTGCCGCCGTCCGTTTGCCCATGAGCCTTCGTTGCTCGCCGACCGCAATACTCTACCGACTCAATCAGTCAGGTTCGTTCCTTCTTCAAATTGCATGCCATGCAAGCCAGCGCCATATCCCCCCTCGGAAGCCCACGCCAAATCAGTTCCGCCCGCCCCTCAAAACTCAATTTTCTCAATCACTTAGCCATCTGTTCGGCTCATTAGCGTCCCATCTTACTTCTTTTCCTAACTATCGAAAATAATCCCCAAACCCAACAAACGAAGCACCTTCCCCCTCCACACTCTCCTTTCGAATAGGTCGTTTCTATAGCCGGGAAAAAGTAACAAGACTTACTCAACACCATTTTTTTCAACAGCTTGCAAAATCGCCACTTAGTTACCTCCCATCCCATCAACATTTTCCCGGAAAAACCACATAGGCACACTCTACTCGCCCGATTCCCTCCCTTCTCCTCAATTCCGGTCTATACTGGAGCTTAGACCCAGGAGGTCCCAATTTGGCGTCGCAGCGGCGGTATTTCTTCTACATCCCCTTATTTATAGGGGCCTGCGCTTTGGCGGGCGGACTGTTCGGTTCCGGTTTCCGAACCGTGGCGGCGGCTTCTCAGGCTGAACACAACGTCAGCCCCACTTCAGACGCCGATCTGAAATCCAGCATTGAGTCGTTCACGAAGGTTTACGACATCGTCGACCAGAACTACGCCGACAAGCTGTCCTCCGACAAGGCCATTTATAAGGGCGCCATCCCCGGCATGCTGCGGACGCTCGATCCGCACTCGAACTTCTTCGATCCTAAAGAGTTCTCGTCCCTGCGCGAAGAGCAGCACGGTATGTACTACGGCATCGGCATGCTCATCGGCGCTCAGCCGCGCACTGGCAAGCCCATGGTCATCCACCCCTTTGGTGGCACGCCCGCCTATAAAGCCGGCATCCGCCCAGGTGACATGCTCCTCGAAGTGAACGACAAGCGCGTTGATTCCCTCACCACCACCGAAGTGGCCGAAATGTTGAAAGGACCCAAAGGCACCAAGGTCCAGGTCATCGTCAACCGCGCCGGTGCCGCCAAGCCCATCACGTTTAATTTGGTCCGCGACGAAATTCCACGCAACAGCGTCGACACCGCCTTCTGGGTCAGGCCTGGCATCGCCTACATGCGCATTCAGTCCTTCACGGAAACCACCAGCCATGAAGTGGAAGATAACTTGAAAGCCCTCGGCGAGCAGAACATTAAAGGACTCATTCTCGATCTACGCGAAAACCCCGGCGGACTTTTGCAAGAAGGTGTCGCCACTGCGGGCCATTGGCTTGACAAAGGCCAAACGGTTGTCTCGCATCGCGGGCGCGCCTTTTCTGAAAAGCCTTACTTAGCAAAGGGCAGCCAGTTCGGCGAGAATTATCCCATCGTGGTGATTGTCAATCGCTACTCCGCCTCGGCTGCTGAGATCGTCGCTGGCGCTTTACAAGATCATGACCGCGCCTGGATTCTCGGCGACACCACCTTCGGCAAAGGCCTCGTCCAAACCGTTTATCCATTAGCCGACAACACTGGCTTGGCTCTCACTACGCAACACTATTACACGCCGAGCGGCCGCCTCATCCAACGCAACTATTCGAACATTTCGTTCCTCGATTATTACTACGGCAAACGCGGCGAGACCAAAGATCCCACTGACATCAAACAGACCGACCTCGGTCGGACCGTGTATGGCGGCGGCGGCATCACGCCCGACGAAAAATACGAAGCCCCCAAACTCGACGCTTTCGAAATCGCGACCTACCGCAAGAATGCTTTCTTCAATTTCTCGGCGCAGTATTTCGCCGATCACGATACGAAGCTGAAGAAAGGTTGGACGCCTGACGAATCCGTCCTCGAAAACTTTCACGATTACCTGATGAAGCAGGGCGTGGAGTTCACTGAGAAAGATTGGGCCACCGACCGCTCGTGGGTTCGCGATCAACTGCGCGCTGAAATGTATATCACCGCGTTCAGCTATGAAGATTCCGAACGCGCCAAAGTTGAGCAAGATCCCGAAGTCGGCAAGGCAATCGACGCTATGCCGAAAGCCGCCAGCTTGCTTGCACAATCCCGCGCTCGCTTCGAAAAACAGCGCGCGAGCTTACGATAGTATTTGACCCAAATCACGGTTCTTGATACCGGCGGACAGTATACGCATCTAATTGCTCGGCGTGTCCGCGAACTTGGTGTTTATGCCGATGTTCAACCCAGCGACACGCCCGCAGCCGAATTACAGAAGCGTTGTGGCATTATCATCTCCGGTGGCCCCTCCAGCGTTCTCGAAGCAGGCTGCCCTGACATCGATCCCGCTATACTCGCTCTCGGCGTTCCCGTTCTCGGCATCTGTTACGGACATCAACTGCTCGCCCACCACCTCGGCGGCAAAGTTGAAAAAGGCGAACACGGCGAATACGGTCTAGCTCAGCTCACCGTCACATCACCCGACCCTCTGTGGAACGGCATCGAACGATCACGCATCTGGATGAGCCACTTCGATACTGTCTCGCAAGTCCCCGCCGGCTTCTCCATCATCGGCTCGAGCGAAGTCTCTGGCGTCGCCGCCATGTCCGATCCGAAGCGCCGCTTATTCGGCATTCAATTCCATCCCGAAGTCGTTCACACGCAAGTCGGCAAGCAGATCCTGCAGAACTTCGTCTTCGGCATCTGCGGCGCACGTAATGATTGGAATGTTTCCCAACGCGTGCCCCTTGTCGAAGATCAAATCCGCGCCACCGTTCGCGATCGTAACGTCTTCTTCTTCGTCAGCGGGGGCGTCGATTCCACCGTCGCTTACACCCTCTGCCTCCGCGCTCTTGGCCGCGAACGCGTCTTCGGCATTTACGTCGACACCGGCCTCATGCGGCAAGGCGAAACCGAACTGGTCCGGTCCATCTTTGAAGAACTCGGTGCCAAACACTTCATTGTCGATTCCGCCGAAGCCGAATTCCTCGCCGCCCTTAACGGCCTGCACGAACCCGAAGCTAAACGCCGCGCCATCGGTGAGCAATTCGTCAGAGTGCAAGAACGCATCCTCTCCACCGAACACTTTCTCGACGGCCACTGGATTCTCGGCCAAGGCACTATCTATCCCGACACCATTGAATCCGGCGGCACCGCCAAAGCCGATCTCATCAAGACCCACCACAACCGCGTCGCCGGCATTCAATCCCTGATCGACTCCGGCCGCATCGTCGAACCCCTCACATCGTTCTATAAAGATGAGGTCCGCGAAATCGGCCGCGAACTCAACGTCCCCGCCAAATTCCTTGCGCGCCATCCCTTCCCCGGTCCCGGTTTAGCCATTCGCTGCCTCTGCGCCGAATTCCCCGCCCCCGCCGAACCCACCAGCGACGGAGTGATTCTTCCCATTCGTTCCGTGGGTGTCCAAGGCGACGCGCGCAGCTACCGCAAAGTCCTCGCCATCAATGCCCCGCCCTCCGCCGAGGCCATCGAAATCACCGCCCCCGCTCTCACCAATCGCCGCTCCGACGTCAACCGCATCATCGCCCCTTGCGGCGCCAAAGCCCCCCTCGATTCCCTCCAAGTTTTCCCCGCGACGATCACCAAGCACCGCCTCGACATCCTCCGGACCGCCGACGCCATCGTCCGCAGCAACTGCCTGTCTACCGGCTTCGAAGATCAAGTCTGGCAATTCCCCGTCGTCCTGATCCCGGTCGGAACAAATAGCGCGCGCGAATCCGTCATTCTCCGTCCCATTAATTCGGTAGACGGCATGACCGCTGACGTGGTACTCATGGAACAAGTAAAGCTGGCTGCGTTGACTGAGCAGCTGTTGCAAATCCCCGAAGTCGCCGCCGTATTCTACGATCTAACACACAAACCCCCGGGCACCATCGAGTGGGAATAGTATTCACCGAAACGTTACAACTAAGGAGAAAAAGTAACGTTTCAGTATCCAGTGCAGTTTTAAAATCGGTTGTTTTTCGGGCAAACCACGTTTGGTCCTCTGCGTGCTAACACGGTTGCGAGGATTAGGGCGCAATGCTACACAGGTTATCGTCGCGGTTCGAGAACATTTGTTCCGATTGTTCAGCAATCTTGAAGTATTTGCTGCTGGATGGCTCCCTTCATTTTGACTGGCAAAAGGACGGGGTCGTGATCTCGCGATCACCTAGCCGATTTACGACATCAGTTTCGGGAACAAGCGTCCGCACTCCGTATATCCACGGGCGAGTTGCTCAGATCCGGTGAAAGCTTTTCAGAATATCTTTCGTGCTGTAGCGTAAAGCAATCGGCCTTCCGTGCGGGCACGTCATCGGATATTCACACGCTGCCAACGCGCGTAAGAGCCAATTAATTTTCGTCGGTTCGAGACGCATATTAATCTTGATCGCGGCGCGGCAAGCGATGGTCGCGCAAACGCTGCGGCGGATTTCGTCGAGTGAAGCGGAGCGAAATTCGCTTTCCGCAATTTCGAGAATCTCGAAAACAATCTTCTCGATGTCGCCAGCGCCAACGCCGGCCGGTGACGACTTGATAGCAATCGTCCGTTGTCCGAAAGGTTCCGTTTCAAACCCGTAGGCGTTCAGTTCGTCGGCGATGCGTGCATATTCGAACTCCTGCCCGGGAGTCAGCTGCAGTACGATCGGCATCAGCAATTGCTGTATCTCGACGCTGCCGGCTGCGCGCTGGCGCAGCACTTGTTCGAACAAGATTCTTTCGTGGGCCACGTGCTGGTCGATAATCCAAAGCCCGTCGCGTCCGGCGGCCACGATAAAACTGTCATGCAATTGACCTAACGGACGAAGGTCGGCGAGCGCACTCAGTGAATCGACGCGTTCCCAATCGGGGGACAATCCGTCGAGTGCACCATGCGTATCCGGAATGCGGCGAATCGTCGCAGTTGATGAAGGAACGGGCGGCGGTGGCGCAGGCCACGATTGAGCCGGAGTTGCCGGCGGCGCAATATCCAAGGTTGGCAGCTCTTCCGTTTCCGGAGCCTCAGAGGGAGGCGGCTCTTCTAATTCAGAGATGGCAGAATACTCCGAAAATGGCAGTGCCGCCGCTCTTTGAACGGGCAGTTGAGCCACCGGTGACGCCCGCAGGGGAATGCTCGAAACCGGCCGGCTTTCCATGAGAATTTCGCGGACCGCATCGCGCACGGAATCATGGACGACAGAACCGTGTGTGAAACGGACTTCGGTCTTAGATGGATGAACATTTACGTCCACCTCGGCCGGATCGCAATTTATAAAGAGGAGCGCAAACGGATAACAACCCGTGGGCATTAAGTTGTAATAAGCCGCCGACAAAGCATGCAAAAGAACTTTGTCGCGAATCAAACGCCCGTTGACGAAAAGGAAAATCGAATTGCGGTTGAGCTTCTGAACATGCGGACCGGAAATTAGTCCTTCCACGGTAAATTCCCCCATGGTCCGCACGGGAAATTCAATCAGATCCTCCATCAATTCCCGACCAAAAACTTGAAAGGCACGGTCACGGATGCTTGGCACGGGACTCACATTGAGCATTTCACGGCCTTCGTGATACAGCTCAAAGCGCTTATTGGCATGCCCCAAACTGTAATGGGTCATGAGCGACCCGATATGCGCCAGTTCGGTCTGATCCGACCGCAAGAATTTCTTTCGTGCGGGCACATTGAAAAACAGATCCCGCACGCTGATCGTCGTGCCGCGCGGCCGCGCGATTTCGTCGCACTTCAAAAGCTTTCCGCCGGCGATTTCAACCCTCGCGCCGGTCTGTTCGTCGTCCGAACGAGTCTCCAAGACGAGCCGGCTAACCGACGCAATCGACGGCAAAGCCTCGCCTCGAAAGCCCAACGTCGCAATCGCCAGCAGATCTTTGACATCGCTTAATTTGCTGGTCGCATGCCGTTCGAACGCCAGCATCGCATCGTCGCGCAGCATGCCGCTGCCGTCATCTTGAATCCGAATCAGACGGCGGCCGGCATTTTCGGTGTCGACGCGAACTTCCGTCGCACCGGCATCGAGCGAATTTTCCAGCAGTTCTTTTACAACAGACGCGGGCCGCTCGACCACCTCGCCCGCCGCGATTTTATTCGCAACGTTATCGGAAAGGATGCGGATGCGGCCCATTTAGCAGATCAGCCAAATCAGCCAGATTAGCCACTCATAGCGGCGAGGAACTCGGCATTGGAACGAGTGCGGCCCAACTTGTCGAGCAGCAGTTCCATCGATTCCACCGGCGAGAGCGGATTGAGCACTTTACGCAGCACCCAAACGCGATTGAGTTCTTCACGCGGCATAAGCAGTTCTTCTTTACGGGTTCCGCTCTTGTTGATATCGATGGCCGGGAACACGCGCTTGTCCACCAGCTTGCGGTCCAGGTGGATTTCCATATTGCCGGTGCCTTTGAACTCTTCGAAGATCACATCATCCATGCGGCTCCCGGTGTCGACTAAAGCGGTAGCAACGATGGTGAGCGAACCGCCTTCCTCAATATTGCGGGCCGCGCCAAAGAAGCGCTTGGGGCGTTGCAAGGCGTTGGAATCGACACCGCCGGAGAGCACTTTGCCGGAGGGCGGAACGACAGTGTTGTAAGCGCGCGCCAGACGCGTAATGGAGTCGAGCAGGATCACGACGTCGCGTTTGTGCTCTACCAGGCGCTTTGCCTTCTCGATCACCATCTCGGCCACTTGCACGTGGCGGGAAGCGGGTTCATCGAAGGTCGAACTGATCACTTCGCCGCGCACCGAACGCTGCATGTCCGTGACTTCTTCCGGCCGTTCGTCGATCAGCAAAACGATCAGGTTAATTTCCGGATGATTGGTGGTAATTGAATTCGCCAGGCTCTGCAAGAGCATGGTCTTACCAGTGCGCGGTGGCGCAACGATTAAGCCGCGCTGGCCTTTGCCAACCGGTGTGAGAAGATCCATCACGCGACCCGAGTAGTTGTCCTTTGCCGTTTCGAGTTTCAGGCGCTTATCGGGGTAAAGCGGCGTGAGGTTATCGAAGAAGATCTTGTTACGCGCTTCCTCTGGTGGCTCGAAGTTGATCGCGTCAACTTTGATCAGCGCGAAATAACGCTCGCCTTCCTTGGGCGGGCGAATCTGGCCGGAAACGGTATCGCCGGTGCGCAAATCGAAGCGGCGGATCTGCGAAGGCGAGACGTACACGTCGTCAGGCCCCGGCAAATAATTATACTCAGGCGCGCGCAGGAAGCCAAAGCCGTCAGGCAGGCATTCCAAAACGCCTTCCGAAAAGATCAGTCCGCTCTTCTCCGCTTGCGTTTGAAGGATTTTAAAGATGAGCTCTTGTTTGCGGAGACCGGCCGCGCCAGCAACGTTTAGGTCCTTGGCAATCTGGTTCAACGCTTGAATACTCATGTCTTTCAGTTCGACAAGGTCGAGCGTGACAGCGCCGTTCTTTTGTCCCTGCTGGCCGGTATTGCCGATCGAGTGGCGTCCGCGGCGCGGTTGCGCGCCAGGCCCTAACTGTGTCTGCGCTGGACCGGCGGCGATTTGCGCGGGCGGAATAACAGCAACCGCAGTAGAGGTCGGTGGTACGGCTGCGGCCGCCGGTGGTGCGACGGCTACCGGTTGCTGCTGTTCAGCCACAGGCGCTTTCGCTTCCGTCATATGTTTCGCCGGGGGCTTTCCGTCCGCGGCGGCTTTGCCGTTGCCTTTAGCTTCGGCACTCTTTGGGCGGGAAGCAGGTTTTTCCGTTTTCGGCTCCTTGGCTTCAGACACGCCGTTCTTCTCATCGCTAGCTGGGCTAGCATCTTCAGCAGGTTTGCCTTCGCCGTTAACTTCTAATGGCTTCTCGTTGGGCGCGTCTTCGGTGACGGCCGCGGGGGCTACTGCTTGCTCTTGATCTTCGAGATGATTTGCCAAATTTCCCTCACTCCACGGCCATCGATGGCCGAGAACGGAATAGCCTGCTGTCCAACAAGCTGCATTTGGATTGCGTCCATTCCGGTTTTTAGTTGGTTATTACTTTTGAGTTTGTCGACCTTGGTGACAATCACCTGGTAGCGACGGTTATGGAACTCCAGCCAGGATCGGAGTTCGAGGTCTTTATCTAACCAGCCACGCCTGGCGTCGAGGAGCAGGAAAGAAAGCGCAAGGCTGTCGCGTGACAGCAGGTAGCTTTCAATCAGGTCCTTCCACTGCGCACGTTCTTCCAGCGAAACTTGCGCGTATCCGTAGCCTGGTAGATCGACGAACCGAACGTCTTCGTCGATGCGGTAAAAGTTAATCAATTGCGTGCAACCGGGCTTGGAACTCGTAAACGCGAGTCCAGGCTGACGCACGATAGCATTCAGCAGACTTGATTTGCCAACATTACTGCGCCCCAGGAAGGCGAATTCCCAAGGGCCTGCTTTCTCACACTGTTCCAACGAGGGCTCAGAAGGAAACTGCTGAGGGCTCGCCGCACTAATGATCAGGCTGGCTTCTGCTACTTGCGTTGCCACGGCGTTGGCCCTCACTTCTCTTTCGTGTCTCTTTTAGTTAATGCGTCAAATTGTCTTCGGCTGGCCGGGCAACAAGTTCAGC